>NZ_VZOV01000115.1 GCF_008801915.1 Cupriavidus gilardii | reverse complement strand
GGGGGGGGGGGGGGGGGGGGGGGGGGGGGGGGGGGGGGGGGGGGGGGGGTGGGGGGGGGGGGGGGGGGGGGGGGGGGGGGGGGGGGGGGGGGGGGGGGGGGGGGGGGGGGGGGGGGGGGGGGGGGGGTGGGGGGGGGGGGGGGGGGGGGGGGGGGGGGGGGGGGGGGGGGGGGGGGGGGGGGGGGGGGGGGGGGGGGGGGGGGGG
>NZ_VZOV01000114.1 GCF_008801915.1 Cupriavidus gilardii | reverse complement strand
GATTTTTAGCCTCACATTGTAGTTTTGATCAATAAAAAGGATGAATATCATGCGCATGTTACATACCATGTTACGAGTAGGCAATCTAGAACGATCTCTAAAGTTCTATACTGAAGTACTCGGTATGCAATTATTACGTCAGCGGGAGTATCAGGAAGGGCGCTTTACCCTTGCATTTGTAGGCTATGGAGATGAAGCAAATCATACAGTACTGGAATTAACCCATAATTGGGATACTGACCATTATGATTTGGGCAATGCGTATGGACATATTGCAATCGCTGTGGATGACGCATATACGGCCTGTGACGAGATTAAGGCGCGTGGTGGCAAAGTTGTTCGTGAAGCTGGACCAATGAAAGGTGGTGTGACAGTTATTGCTTTTGTTGAAGATCCGGATGGTTATAAAGTCGAATTAATTCAGCAAGAT
>NZ_VZOV01000113.1 GCF_008801915.1 Cupriavidus gilardii | reverse complement strand
ACACAAAGTTAGTCGGATCTTCAACGTGCAAACGCTGCATGATCAGAATAATTGGCGTGTCAGATTTAGCTTTACGCGAGTTGACCGTGTTTAAGATCTTACGATTAGCTTTACGTCTAGCTGTCTGGCTAAATGCATCTTCCGGCTTTAATGGGTCATCCAGAATAATCGCACCAGTAAAGCCCTCACTAGCTAATGTACCGGCACGGCGACCAGTGACCTGCCCACCCATCGAAGCAGAATAAACATGACCAGCATCGTAACCATCAACGGTAGTTTTCCAGCTCGACTTAGCATCCGTACTGGTAGAAATCTTTACTGGCCATAAACTCTGAAAGTCTTCCGACTTAACAATGTTTCTTGCTGTTGCCGATACATCCTCTACAAGTGATTGCGAGAAAGACAAATATAAAAAACGGGAACGAGCATT
>NZ_VZOV01000112.1 GCF_008801915.1 Cupriavidus gilardii | reverse complement strand
AACTGAGTGTGCAGCTGCTAAACCCCGCTGTAACTTTTCATTCACATCTGTCAAGTTTTTAACAGGCTTTGAAAGTAACCCTGCTGCCGTAATATATGCAACAAACTCACCAGCAGTTGTATTTCCTAAAATTTGTGGTCTTAATGCTAACCATACAATTAGAGCCATTGCACAAGCCATTACCACTTGAACAACAGGACTATTTAGGTTTTGCACAATCACCATTTTTAAACCACGTTTTAAGTTTTCTTCCGATGACTTATAGAAACGCTCTTGTTCTGACTCTTCACCAGCGAAACTTTTAACAACTGCATTACCATTAATACTTTCTTGCACTACATGGTTAACATCACCCATAGTGTCTTGAACTTGCATCGAGAGTTTGCGCATTCTTTTTGAAGCTTTACGCACCAAAATCCCAATTACAGGTA
>NZ_VZOV01000111.1 GCF_008801915.1 Cupriavidus gilardii | reverse complement strand
CAGGGCGACCTCACGGACGAGCAACGCGAACGCGTCGCCTCGCTGACCGACGAGTGGCGCCACGGCAAGATCGAACGGGGCTTTTCGATGGCCCTGAATCGGGTGGGGGATCCGGCGGACTACCGCACGGTGATCCTCGTGGCCTACTCGCCCGACGGCTCCCCCATCGGCCTGCTCTCCTTCGTGCCGTGGGGAGGCAACGGGCTGTCCCTCGACGTCATGCGGCGCGCCCCCGGGGCCCCCAACGGCACCACGGAATTCATGATCGTCAAGATGATGGAGGAGGCCGAAGGCCTGGGTGTCGGCCGGGTTTCCCTGAACTTTGCGATGTTCCGCGAGACTTTCGCGCGTTCCGAGGAGCTCGGGGCCAACCCGCTGACCAAGTTTGGGTCCTCGGTCTTGGGGGTTCTGGACCGATTCCTGCAGCTCGAG
>NZ_VZOV01000110.1 GCF_008801915.1 Cupriavidus gilardii | reverse complement strand
TGAAGTTTCAGTTCCATTAATTACATCGAACCGTATTAATACACCAGAAATGGCTGAACATGTATTAGCGTCGGGTCATGCGGATATGGTTTCAATGGCACGTCCAATGCTTGCAGATCCTGAGTTTGTTTTAAAAGCAAGTGAAGGCCGTAGCGATGAAATTAATACGTGTATTGGCTGTAACCAAGCTTGTCTCGACCACATTTTCTCTATGAAAATTGCAACATGTTTGGTTAATCCTCGAGCATGTTATGAAACAGAACTAATCTTTAAAGAAGCACATAATCAGAAAAATATTGCCGTCATTGGGGCCGGGCCAGCAGGTTTAAGTTTTGCTGTATATGCGGCAGATCGTGGACACCAAGTTAAAATCTTTGAAGCAAGTCATCAAATTGGTGGTCAGTTTAATATCGCTAAAACTGTGCCAGGCAA
>NZ_VZOV01000109.1 GCF_008801915.1 Cupriavidus gilardii | reverse complement strand
TCAGCATCGAGTACACGTAAATTTTTAAGTTCTGCCATACCTGCTTCATAGACACATTGAGCAATGCCTGGTACATGGACTTCAATACCCACATAGTTGCGTTCAGGGTTCGCTTTAGCCATAAGCACTAAAGAACGGCCCATACCGAAACCGATTTCAACTGTTAAAGGGCGCTCCGGATGCTCAAAGTGCTGACGTAAGTCACCCACGGGATATTCCAAAATTAAATCGCGATGTTGTTCTAAAGCCGTGCGTTGAGACGTATTGAGTGGGGCTGAACGACGCATAAACGTCACAATTTCACGGTGTTCAGGCAAATTGTCCAATTCTGCAATTTGCGTTTCTAACTGATCGATCGACATAACCTTGGCAATATTGAAATTCAAATGCGGTATTTTAAGTCTTCAGGTGGTCAAGTCAAATGTTTCGGTGT
>NZ_VZOV01000108.1 GCF_008801915.1 Cupriavidus gilardii | reverse complement strand
ATAGGGCTAAAAGAAGCAACCATAAATGCCCCAATAAAAAACCGGCAGAACCGATGAGCATAATAATGATTTCTAAAATTTTTATGCCACGGACAAGTTGTGAGCGTTCATACTTATCAGCAATTTGTCCGGCAGTTGCTGAAAAAAAGAAATATGGCAAAATAAACAACAATGCTGCTAAATTATTGAGTGTGCTTACTGGGGCAGATTGTTGCTGAATCCAACCATAAGTAATGACTAACAATAAAGCTTGCTTATAAACATTGTCATTTAATGCGCCAAAAAACTGGGTAAAAAACATCGGTACAAACCGACGTGATGTCATCAGGGATTCATCTTGTTTCATCATGTGCAAGCTTCATTGAGTTTTATAAAAAAATGTGACGGAGTGTTAATTTGCATCTAAAACCATGTATGATATTTTTAACGCTTGA
>NZ_VZOV01000107.1 GCF_008801915.1 Cupriavidus gilardii | reverse complement strand
GAAGTTATTTCAATACACGCCACAGCGCCAATAAGCTGCTCAACACAATCAAAATAATAGATACAAACCAAGGGCTAATAATCGCAATGGTTAGCAAAATCAGCATAGTACTGCCAAACATCCAGCTACGACGTTGTTGGTGTTCCATTTGTAAACGAAGCTGTTGAATTTCACGTAACTGACGATCTTGCCAAGCAGACTGATTTTTTAAACCATTTAAGCTATCAATAATTAAACTTGGGAAATCTTGAGCGCCTAAAAGCAGGTCTGGTAATTGCTGACCAAGCTCTTTTACATTTTTGACTGGGTTCATATTAGATTTGACCCATTCTGTCAAAATTGGTTTTGCCAATTTCCAGATGTCGAGCTGCGGATAAAGGTCCGTACCTAGGCCTTCTACATGCACCAAAGTTTTGAGTAGCAGCATGAGTTGTGG
>NZ_VZOV01000106.1 GCF_008801915.1 Cupriavidus gilardii | reverse complement strand
TCCAGTGATTGTTGAAATTGCGGGCCGTCGCTATGAACGTACTTATAGCTTGACGCAAATTGATGCAGAGCACTTACGTTTAACAGTTAAAAAAGTTGCTGATGGTATTGTCAGTAACTGGTTTATTGCAGAAAGCAAAATTGGTGATGTTTTTGAGCTTGGGCAGCCTTATGGTGACATGCAACAAAACATCCAGACACCGAAATTAATTATGTTGGCTGCTGGTAGTGGTATTACACCAATGTTGAGCTTAATCACAGCAATTAAGCAAAGCCAACAGTTAGAAAAAACGCAGGTTCAACTTTTATATTGGGTCAAACAGCGTTCTGATGCTGCTTTTACAGAGTACTTTGAACAAGTGGCTGAACAAAACCCAAACTTTAGCTATCAGGTGTTTTACACACAAGAAACGCCAAATGATGAACGTTTAAATGCCG
>NZ_VZOV01000105.1 GCF_008801915.1 Cupriavidus gilardii | reverse complement strand
CTGTTCGACGGCATCATCGTGACCTCGGTGTTCCCGGACGTCACCTCGTCGACGCTCTTCAAGCTGCACGATTCGCGCCTGCTGCACCTGTACTTCACGCAGAACGCGCCGGGCCAATACAGCGCCGCGCAGCGCTCGGCGATCTCCGGCTACCTGAAGCCGGGCAATATCGCCGCGATGAGCAGCAGCGCGGGCCGTCTCGATCCGGTGGTGTCGTTCCCCGCGGGCTTCCCGGCCGACCAGCAATACCATCCGGTCACCAACCCGACCGGCGTGCGCGCGACCGTCTACGACCACACCGTCAACGTCTACGGCAAGGACGCGCGCGGCTTCGCCAAGCGGCCGAGCGACAATGTCGGCGTGCAGTACGGCCTGAAGGCGCTGAACGACGGCATGATCACGGCCGACCAGTTCATCGACCTGAACGAGAAGATCGG
>NZ_VZOV01000104.1 GCF_008801915.1 Cupriavidus gilardii | reverse complement strand
CGCTTCCTCGGCGGGCTGCTCGGCCAGCATCCGCGATTGCTGCATCGTCAGCCCACACGAAGAACAAGCGATGCCATCCGGCTCGGCCTGCTGCGCGCTCGGCGCGGCGCGGGATAGCAGGGCGCGCAAAGCATGAATGCGCTTGCTCGGCAGCATCCCCGCCAGTTCCTCGGACAACCGTGCGACATCATCTTCCATCAGCCCCGCCTGGGCGATGGCCGCGTTCCACCCGGCTACGAAATCGCTTTCTCGCTGCGCAGAAATACCAGCCGGCTCCGGCCCAAAACGCGACATATGGGCGTTCAGGCATTCCGTCAGCCCCGCCGCCTGCGCTGCCGGCTGCTGCGCGAGGTGCTCGGCGCGTAGGGCGGTGCGGCCAGCTTCCCATGCGGATTGCGCTGATTCGGTATGCCCATACTCGAACGAGTCCGAGTCGA
>NZ_VZOV01000103.1 GCF_008801915.1 Cupriavidus gilardii | reverse complement strand
AAGTAGATGAAACATTATCTGCTCATGTGATTGATGACACATTAAAGCATGGTGGAACCTGGAGCTTTGGTAGTCATATGGCACAATTACATGCTGAAACTTATGAAAAGCATGAGATTAGTGCAGAGACTTTGCAATATTTTGAACAATTGGCTGTGCAATCTTTACAGCAGCAAGAACAACTTGAGCAAGATAGTCAGATCAGTTTTGATCAATATCTTGAACAATATAGATAAAAACGAGGTTTTACATGCGATTAAGTTACCGTTTGGTGAGTGGACTGCTTGTTCTGGCAAGCATTGTCGGCATGTCTTTTGCGTTGTATTTGGAACATGTAAAAGGGTTGGAGCCATGTCCGCTCTGTATTTTTCAACGTGTTGGCTTAATGGCAATGGGTTTTGTGGCTCTTATTGCGTTTTTGCATAACCCGGTTTCCAATG
>NZ_VZOV01000102.1 GCF_008801915.1 Cupriavidus gilardii | reverse complement strand
TCCGTTTTTATCCCTAAAACTTATTTGAAAATAGCATAGGCATGAATTTTTTTCATGCCTTGTTGAATTCGACATGATTGCTGGGCTTTGTGAAAAAAGGGATTCTAAGTCAGAACTCAGGAAATAAAGCGTAAAAGAGGATTCAACATGTTACTACAAGGAAAAGTGGCATTAATTACGGGTGCAGCATCAGAACGTGGAATTGGGCGAGCAACCGCAGAAATCTTTGCACAACAGGGTGCCAAAGTCATTATTGTTGATTTAGATATTGCTCAAAGCCAAAACGCTGCAAAGGCGCTTGGTGGAGGACATTTAGGCCTTGCTGCAAACGTTGCAAATGAAGAACAGGTCAAAGCAGCTGTTGAACAAGCACTACAGCACTACGGAAAGATTGATATTTTAATTAACAATGCTGGCATTACTCAGCCAGTTAAAACACTT
>NZ_VZOV01000101.1 GCF_008801915.1 Cupriavidus gilardii | reverse complement strand
CAACCATTTGATCCACTCAGTTTCCATAGTAATGCCGAGTTCTAAGATCATTTTATGAATATATAACACTCGATTATTCAAATCATCGCTATCTTTAAAATCTTTATCGTAAATAGTTTGGTAAAGCTTAAGCTTTTCTTGGTGTAGACCAAGATGTCGTAACAGTTCGGGTAATATTTGATTATTGCCCAATTGCGCCTCAGCGCGCAATCTTACCATTAGGTCATCTCTAAGCTGTGCCGGTTCGCTTTGCTGCGTCATCCATGAAGCGAGTTCAATACGGCCAAGCTGTTCGACTTGATAAGTTTTTTTTCGGCCACTATCCATCTCATTTTCTAAAGTGGAAACCCAGCCTTTTTTAAGCATGTTATTGAGTTCACGATAAATTTGCTGATGTGTGGCATTCCAGAAAAAGCCCATAGATCGGTCAAAACGGCGGGCGAGTT
>NZ_VZOV01000100.1 GCF_008801915.1 Cupriavidus gilardii | reverse complement strand
TTGCTCTTGGTCACCCACTAGGTTGTTCAGGTGCTCGTATCACCACTACGTTGTTAAATGTAATGGAACAACAAGATACTCAAATCGGTCTTGCAACGATGTGTATCGGCCTTGGTCAAGGTATCGCAACAGTAATCGAACGTGTTTAATTAACACCAAGATAAAAAAATCCCCGCTCAATGCGGGGATTTTTTATCGGCCTTTTAAACCATCTTGAATTTGCTGCTGTAATTTCAAAATATCATCTAAATTTACTTTCATCGTACCTTCACGATAAGCATCGACATTACTTCGGTTAATTTGCAGAGGCTTTAACATTTCAAAAAGACCATTGGTTGGGTCAGAAGATTGGATTCCACCCGCTACAGCTAGAATATATTCTCGTAAAAATGGAGAAAGCTGAGACAAGTCTGGCTGTGCCATGACAGGTTGATAGTCTACTGTCGT
>NZ_VZOV01000099.1 GCF_008801915.1 Cupriavidus gilardii | reverse complement strand
TTAATGCGGCATAAATCCACAAAGCAGCAGAAGCGCGCTTGTAGAGTTGCCATGCAACAATGAGAAGTAAGACTCCAGCTACAATATAGTAAATTGAACCGCCTAGTGTAGCGAGCCAAATACCTCCAATTAGCAGGAATAACGCCAATAACCCAATAATAATTACGGTAAAAGTCGTTAAACCTGATCTTGAAGAAGGTTGATTCATAAACCACCTCTTATCAATCATCATTTTTATCGGAAAGATGTGCCAAAAAACTTATAGAAAAATGACATCACCAATACGTCTAAAACAAAATTCAGGCATAAAGAAAAAAACGGAAGGTCAGGATACTTCAATCAATGATTTAACCCTCGACAATCCGTTTTCGGAATAATTACTTAGAATGCAGTTGAGAACTTAATACCGCCTACCCAAGTGTTATCACCATTTTTTAATGCACCAACAT
>NZ_VZOV01000098.1 GCF_008801915.1 Cupriavidus gilardii | reverse complement strand
GAGGCCCTGCTTCAGTTCAGTATGGTACTGATGCTATTGGCGGTGTAATTCAATTAATTTCAAAAACTCCTACACAAAATAAAATCTTTACGACGATCGAAGCTGGTGAAAAGAATACTTATAAATCTATTTTAGGTATAGATTTAGCCCAAGATGGTTATTACGCTCAAATTCGTGGTCAACGTTTTGAAACAGATGGTGATCAAATCATTAGCAATGACGATCGCAAAGCTGGATTTGATCAAAAAGGGTATTCAGCTAAAGTTGGTGTTGATAAAGAGCAATATGCTTTATCAGCTGAAATCAAAGAAAATAAAGGTACTGGTGACTTTTTTTCTTATGGCGCAGCGCAAGCGTATGATTTTACTAACCGCTTATATAATGTTAACGCTCGCCTTAATTTAACTAACAATATTATTTGGAATACTCGTCTTTCTCAATTTGAAGAT
>NZ_VZOV01000097.1 GCF_008801915.1 Cupriavidus gilardii | reverse complement strand
AAGTCTTCATAGGTATTAATACCTAAATCAGAGCGACCGGTTGCTGAAATAATCCCTTGAGTTACAGTTTGCACTACGCCAAATGGGTTACCAATCGCTAAAACAACATCACCAACTTCATTACCACTGAGCTTAAAAGGCAATACTGGTAATTTATCTAAATCGATTTTAATAACCGCCAAATCTTTATCAGGGTCGGTGCCAACAATTGTAGCTTCTGCTCGGCGTCCATCATGTAATGCCACCACAATCTGGTCAGCTTGAGCAATCACATGATTATTGGTGAGAATGTAACCATCGGCGCGAACAATAACCCCTGAACCTAAACTATTTTCATTTTGCTGTTGTTGCTCAGGAACCTGATTTCCAAAAAATTCACGGAATACCGGATCACTTAATAAAGGATGATTTTGTTTAACTTTCTGGGTCGTAAAAATATTAACTACTGCT
>NZ_VZOV01000096.1 GCF_008801915.1 Cupriavidus gilardii | reverse complement strand
CAGCTACATTTAGAAAAGCACACGGCTTTTGATGAATACCTAATTGTGCCCATGTCCATTGTTCAAAGATTTCTTCCAATGTACCTGCCCCACCTGGTAAAGCAATAAAACCGTCCGACAGATCTGCCATTTTGGTTTTACGCTCATGCATATTTTCGACGACATATAATTTTGTCAGTCCAGGATGAGCTAACTCGCGATCAACTAAAGCACGAGGAATTACCCCAATGACCTGCCCGCCGGCTTGCAAAGCACTATCAGCAACAACACCCATTAAACCAGAACGGCCACCGCCATAAACGAGTGTTTTACCTTGTTTAGCAATAGCTTCACCGGTTAATTGAGCAATTTGTTGAAAGATTGGGTTTGAACCAAGAGATGAACCACAGAAAATACAAATTGAATTCATAGTATAAAAACCGTTTTATTGAACTGTCATGCTGACAAACT
>NZ_VZOV01000095.1 GCF_008801915.1 Cupriavidus gilardii | reverse complement strand
CACCGTGTGGTTTAACGTACTGCACTTTTGAGCCAGCTACTTTCGCTAAACCATCGAGTGCAGAAATTTGGTAAAGCACGTCGGCAATGAGTTCGTCACGTGACAAATCCATATTACGACGGCCAAATCCAACAAGGTCTGGATAAGACACGTGAGCGCCAATAGTCACGCCAAGTTCAACCGCTTTACGAACTGTTTTTAAAATGCCGAGCGGGTCACCAGCATGAAAACCACAAGCAATGTTGGCACTGGTCACAACAGGTAAAATCTGGTCATCATTACCCATTTTCCATGAGCCAAAGCTTTCGCCCAAATCACTATTTAAATCTACAAACATGGCATTATTCCTTTATCAATTCATGTCGTCTGGCTTAAAGTTTGGTCAAATAATTAAATACTGTCGTAAATGACATATAGCCCATCCACCACGTCAACAAACATGTTAATCCAC
>NZ_VZOV01000094.1 GCF_008801915.1 Cupriavidus gilardii | reverse complement strand
TTGGTAAAAATATTGGCATGTGGAAATTTTTCTAAAATATAGTGCTTAGAAGCATTTAAACGTTCTTCATCGCGACCACACCAAGCAACTTTTGCACCCTCTGCAACTAGTATTTCAACAGCAGCCAGCCCAATCCCAGATGAGCCACCGGTAACAACTGCAACTTTTCCTTCAACTTGGAAGCTCATAATCCTTAATCTCTCTTACGATTGTTCCTGAATCGTCAACATAATTTGGTTAAATGCTTGCGGTTGGTCGACATAACTTAAATGTCCTGCATCTTCTATGACGAAGCGCTGTTCCAACTGCAATTCCTGAGCAAGCTCTTGTATACCTAACGCAGGAGTGATTTGATCTTGCTGCCCTGCAATGACTGTGCATGGGACTTTTAAATCGGTTAAATAATTACGTATTTCGTCATATGCCAGTAAGTACGATGCATGTGTGAAAC
>NZ_VZOV01000093.1 GCF_008801915.1 Cupriavidus gilardii | reverse complement strand
GGAAAAAATAATCATCAGCCATATCGCCAATGTTACGACTTGTTGTGCTTGATCCTGCTTCTTTACCTGCTACATCTGGGTCTAGAATAGAAATACCAGCTTCAAAGTAATTACCAGGTTGGAAGAACGCAGACATTGACTGTCCAGAGCGATCTAACGCTGCTGCAAAAACCCCAGTTGCAGGCAGCGTTGCTAAAATCATTGCAGTGCTCAGATGTTTTAATTTCATTTTTAATCTTTCCTTGAACTTCAAGACATTTTTTAAAAGTAATAGAGTTAAACCGTTTAAACTGTGTTGCCTTCAGTGCTTTGAATTACAAGTTTCAAAGCATTGATAACTCCATGTAACAAAAATAGCATAATTACACTAAGAGTAAATCTGTTCTATGAACTGCAGAGTACTCACTTTTTATACAAAAAATGACAATAATAAATGAAATATGAAGGAATATT
>NZ_VZOV01000092.1 GCF_008801915.1 Cupriavidus gilardii | reverse complement strand
GCTCAAGGTTATTTTCTGATACGTCAACTTGATACCGAACAAGCAATTTATAACCGTACAATCAAATTGCTAGGTGAAACACGAGATTTAATGCAGCTTCGTTTTAAAAACGGACTTGGCAGTGAATTAGATGTTTCTCGCGCACAAACCGAACTTGCTACCGCACAAACCACTGCCCTAAATATTGCTCGTAACAGAGCCAGTGCAGAACATGCGCTTGCAGTCTTATTAGGAAAACCACCAGCAGACTTTAACTTGGCAGTTCAACCTTTAACTGCAAATAGTATCCGTCTCCCTGCCGGTTTGCCGTCAACTTTACTTGAAAGACGACCCGATATTGCGGCTGCAGAGCGTGCAATGGCAGCAGATAATGCGCGTATTGGAATTGCTCGTGCAGCATTTTTCCCAAAACTCAGTCTTACAGGAGCTTTAGGTTATGAATCTTCAAGTTTAA
>NZ_VZOV01000091.1 GCF_008801915.1 Cupriavidus gilardii | reverse complement strand
CTTTATACAAACCGACGCAAATGGGCATGGTTATATCAATATTCTTGCGGCTGACAAGCTCATGAATACACCTAAGCTATATGCTACTTTCCTGTTATGGATGCTTTCAGAATTATTTGAACAGCTTCCAGAAGTTGGTGATATGGATAAACCTAAACTCGTGTTTTTCTTTGATGAAGCTCACCTGTTATTCGACAACGCCAGTCAAGCTTTACAAGAAAAAATTGAACAAGTTGTACGTTTAATTCGTTCTAAAGGTGTGGGAATTTATTTTATTACCCAAAACCCGCTCGACTTACCAGAAAGTGTTTTAGGGCAACTCGGCAACCGTGTACAACATGCTTTACGTGCCTTTACTCCTAAAGATCAAAAAGCAGTAAAAACAGCAGCAGACACATTCCGCTCTAATCCCGATTTTAAAGTAGATGAAGCAATTACCGAGCTCGGTGTAGGT
>NZ_VZOV01000090.1 GCF_008801915.1 Cupriavidus gilardii | reverse complement strand
ATTATCAAATCTATATTCCTCCTTTTTTTCTTTTTTTACTTTTTGTCAGTTCTAAACTAGAACACTGGTTGCAGTACCAGTTTGATAAGAAAACTCAAAAAAGTGTTTTTTTTGCAATAGATGCGATTGTAGTGGCTGTTACTCTAGCAGGAGTGCACCTTAATCTCGTTCCAACATTTATTGCACTTTTTGCATTGTTTTACTCAGCAATTAATAGTCGTATTTCCTTTGCAGTTATTTGTTTAACGAGTCTGCTTGGGGCGATTATTTTTTATTTAAGTACATTTTTCCTATTTGGTTTTCATCCATATTTCGAAGGCACAAGCCAAGAATTAACAGTAATTACCTTACTTGGTTTGGTAATGTTTATCACTATCGGAAATTATTACCAACACCGCTGGGTTAAAAAAATTAGTCAGCAACGTCAGCATTATTATGACCAGATGACACGTTAT
>NZ_VZOV01000089.1 GCF_008801915.1 Cupriavidus gilardii | reverse complement strand
AACTGCCATAATCGAAATAGGTATTGGTTCACGTCTAAAGGTTGTCTAAATCGATGACTTGATACTTCTTTTAAGTAGCTCTCTTCGTTTCTCCAAACTTCTTCAAACACCGATTTTAGAAACGGTTGGGGTAAATGAGTACTATAAAAGCTTGAGAATTTTCGATTATATAAGCTTAAAAAATTGCCCAAATTATTACTTATCGAATATCGATGATTAAAAAGTGCAGAAGGATTACTCCGAAAGAGTTTTCTCTTATCAAAATATTTATTAATAATTGCGACATCCGTCAAAGCAACTGCGCCTAAAAAGTTCTCTTCCCCCACCACCATCAAAGGTTGTAATTGAATACCATCGCAAGGTAAACCATTTTTAAAAAAGAACTCTGGTTTTAAAGGACTATTAATAAAGGTGTCATCATTAAAATAGACAAAGTGTTCTGCCAAGCCTTCTATT
>NZ_VZOV01000088.1 GCF_008801915.1 Cupriavidus gilardii | reverse complement strand
GGGGTTGAGCTGTTTTACCAAAAAGATCTGACCAGTCCGCTTGTATCAGGTTGTATCGCATGGCTGGTATGTAAAGTTATTCCTGAGCCACATAATCAGTCAGCTCATGACCTATTTATTGGTTCTGTTGTAGGTGCATGGGCAGATAGTCGCGTTTTTAGAGATGGGCACTGGCATTTTCAAGATGCACCAAAAGAACTTCGTAGCCTGCACTATATTGCTGGTGGAACATTTTATTTAATTGGTGAGGAAGTGAAAGCCGATCTTTAATATAAAGAATAAAGGGAAATTCTAAATATTTCCCTTTGTTCAAATTAGCTTGCGTAGGCTTGCTGCATTTTTGCAATTTCTTGCTGCTTCAACAGTCCTCTTTGAATTTTTCCGCTCGTGGTTTTCGGTAGACTGTCCACAAACTCAATTTCTTTTGGATAAGCATGACGAGATAAACGGTTACGAA
>NZ_VZOV01000087.1 GCF_008801915.1 Cupriavidus gilardii | reverse complement strand
TTAAAGACCCATCTCAAAATATTACTTGGGTAACACCTGAGGGCGGCGGTGGTCCGAATTACCCTAACATGTAATTCCTTGCGCCGCTTTAGCTGCGGCTCATATCCTAAGATATAACAAAAAGCCCCGATTATTCGGGGCTTTTTATTCATTTACATATCGAACAACCTTACCCTTTCTGTACCAGATAACGGTATTCTTTATGGTTCTGCTCATCTAGAACTTCTTCTTTTAATAGGAGTTCATGTCCCAAATGCATACAAAACTTAGGGATATCCCAAGAAGTCGAAGGGTCAGTCGCCAACACTTCAACAACATCTCCTGATTTTGCTTTGCGAATCGCATGATGCAACATCATGACAGGTTCCGGACAACGTAAACCACGCGTATTAAGTTGTACAGTAGGTGAAATAGGTTGTTCTGACATAACAAACTCGAACAAATAGAATTTTCACATT
>NZ_VZOV01000086.1 GCF_008801915.1 Cupriavidus gilardii | reverse complement strand
CCCTATACGTCCACTTTCGTGTTTGCAGAGTGCTATGTTTTTAATAAACAGTTGCAGCGGCCTGGTTTCTGCGGCTGTCGTCAGCTCAGGAAGCGAGTTCCATCACCAACAACAGCGTACCTTCTCCCGAAGTTACGGTACCATTTTGCCTAGTTCCTTCAGCAGAGTTCTCTCAAGCGCCTTGGTCTACTCGACCTGACCACCTGTGTCGGTTTCGGGTACGATTCCTGTGTAACTGAAGCTTAGAGACTTTTCCTGGAAGCATGGCATCAACCACTTCGCTGTACAAGTACAGCTTGCTATCAGATCTCAGCATAGAGTACCCCGGATTTGCCTAAGATACATGCCTACATCCTTTCACCTGGACAACCAACGCCAGGCTGATTTAGCCTTCTCCGTCCTCTCATCGCATTACACAGAAGTAATGGAATATTAACCATTTTCCCATCGACTACGCCT
>NZ_VZOV01000085.1 GCF_008801915.1 Cupriavidus gilardii | reverse complement strand
AATTTGCTCAAATAATGCATCTTTATTATCAATATGACGCCATTGTAAAAGATCCAACCAATCTGCATCTGAAAGGTCGTTAATAGAACGATTAAAGAGTTTCAAAGCTCGTGAAAGTGCTTGGGCACCAACTAAACGTTGTTCTTCAATATCTTGGTCTTTGAGTACGTGCTGTAAAGCACGGCGAGCTTTTTGAGTGTTAATGAAGCTCAGCCAATCTGGATTTGGCGTTGCTAAAACGTCAGTAATAATCTCAATAACCTGCCCACTAACTAATGGTGTAGAAAGTGGCTTAATTTCACCATCAACTTTCGCACCTACCGCATGGTTGCCTAAGAAAAGACTAGCTGAATAGGCAAAATCAACTACTGTGGCACCTTGTGGTAACTCATGTAACTGGCCGTGTGGTGTGTAAACCCAAATTTTTTCTTGATGCAAATAATCAAGTAAGTCATTAAAA
>NZ_VZOV01000084.1 GCF_008801915.1 Cupriavidus gilardii | reverse complement strand
TAATTGCCACGGCCCGACAGCCAATGCAAGTAAATATGTTGGTAGTGGTTTGGTTTGTGCAAAACTGAGTGTTTTCCAACCCGACTTCTCTGCTTGCTCCGACGTTTGTTGGGTATTGGCAAACCCTGAATATTTGCTTGGAATCGTCAAACGAATATTAAACGGCGTTTTAAAACGTGGTTCATCAAATGATGGGAATGACTGGCGTGCACTAATTGCTTCCATTTGCGTCATCACATAAGGTTTACCCTCAAACTCGATTTTATAAATACCATCGAGCTGCTGGTCATACGCCGCATTAAAATCTAGAACGAGTTGATACTGTCCTGCGGGCAAGGTTTTGGCAAATTTAATTTTACTCACCCCATCTATTTCAGAGGCTTGCTCATATTTTGCCTTGGTTTTAATACCCTCTGCCGATGTAATATTCACATCTTTAACCGTTAAATATTTATCATGA
>NZ_VZOV01000083.1 GCF_008801915.1 Cupriavidus gilardii | reverse complement strand
CGCCTCGGAAATCTCGTTCTCGCGCCGCTGGACATCGCTGAGCGCCTCGTCCGAGGGCGGCAGCCGGAAGCCCAGCGCGTCCAGCGACAGGGGCGCGGGCGCCTGCAGGGCCAGGTCCAGGTATTCCACCGCCAGGCCGGGATGCGCAGCCTTTTGCTGCTCGACGATCGTGCGCGTCAGGCCGCGCGTGACGGAGTTCTGGCCGGTGATACTGGAATCGATGTGCAGCAGTTTCATGAAAGGTCCCATTCGGATGAAGAAGTTGCGATGGCCGTCATTTTCCATTGAGCATCGGGAATTGATAAGATTCCGTGGAAGGCATAGATTGTTCTATTCATGATGTGAATCGACCATGCACGACCTCAACGACATGCGCTATTTCGCCGAAGTCGTGGACCACGGCAGCTTCGCGGGCGCGGCCCGGGCGCTGGACCTGCCGACCTCGCGGCTGTCCCGGCGGAT
>NZ_VZOV01000082.1 GCF_008801915.1 Cupriavidus gilardii | reverse complement strand
CTCAAGGTGAGCCAAGCGTCCGTGTTGGTATTAGTGGTGTGATTAATTAAGAAACTGGTTAGGAGGGCAATGCTCTCCTTGCTCGACAGATTAAAGAGATTATAGAGATGAACAAAACAATCCAAAGCTTAGTCGTAGCAGCTTTTGCTGGTTTCGCAGTCACAACTTATGCAAATGAACAGGCTCAGCAACAGAAAATTCATTTTCCAGCGATTGAAAAGAGTTATTTGAAACAAGTAAAACGTTATGAATACCAAGATGTTGCTCGTTTAGATACAGGACTAAATAAAGATCAAATTCGAGCTTTACTAGGCAATCCCCAATTTAGTGAAGGGCTTTTTGCAGTAAAAGTTTGGAACTATGTGCTAGATATCCGTGTTCCCAACACACACCAGTACCAGCGTTGCCAGTTGCGTATTGATTTTGATAAGCACTATTTAGCAGAACGTTTATCTTGGAAGGG
>NZ_VZOV01000081.1 GCF_008801915.1 Cupriavidus gilardii | reverse complement strand
TAGATTCATCAATTTTGGTTGTCCATTGTCTAGACAAACCATGTTGATGCTGAATGAGTTTTCAAGCTGGGTATTTAAGAATAAGTTATTTACAACGACTTCTGCGTTTTCACCGCGTTTCAAGTCAATTGCAATACGCATACCTTCTTTATCTGACTCATCACGAAGTTCTGAAATACCTTCAAGCTTTTTCTCTTTTACTAACTCGGCAATACGTTCAATAACTCTTGCTTTGTTTACTTGATATGGAATTTCAGTAAAGACGATGGTTGTACGACCTGTCTTTTCATCTTCTTCGAAATGGTATTTACCACGAATGTGTAAACGACCTTTACCGGTACGGTAGGCATCAACAATACCTGATTTACCGTAGATAATACCGCCTGTAGGGAAATCAGGACCGGTAATGTATTCCATCAATCCTTCAATCGAGATATTCGGATTATCAGCATAAGCCAAACAAG
>NZ_VZOV01000080.1 GCF_008801915.1 Cupriavidus gilardii | reverse complement strand
CTTTGCGTCACCGAAAAGTTAACATCTTGCCCAATGAGGTCGGTGAGTTCACACGGCCCCATCGCAAAACCGCCACATTGCTTTAAGGCATAATCTAGCTGGTCATAGCTGGTGACTTGTTCTTGCAGTGCTCTAAAGCCTTCTGCATAAAACGGACGTGCAATTCGGTTAACAATAAAACCCGGAGTCGACTTGGTGAGTACCGGAATTTTTTTCCAGTCCAACATTAAGTTTTTTAAAGCCAAACATAAGCTATTTGGTGTTTTTAAGCCTTGTACAATTTCAACCAGTTTCATGACTGGCGCAGGGTTAAAAAAGTGTAAACCCACTACGCGCTCAGGGTGAGCAATGCCCGCCGAAATTGCAGTCACTGAAATTGAAGATGTGTTACTTGCAAAAATAGTTTGCGCACTACAAATTTCAGCGAGCTGTTTAAATAAAGATTGTTTAACTTCTTTTTTCTC
>NZ_VZOV01000079.1 GCF_008801915.1 Cupriavidus gilardii | reverse complement strand
GGTACTTTCGCGCGAAGTTCCTCATTTGGTCCCACAACCGTTTTTTCAATACGCGACTTAATAAACTTCTGCACAGCATTAATTTTTAATACTGGGCGTAAATAGTTCATCATTTTGGCGCCCATAATCATTTTGGGAAATGCGGGTACAAATACTTCAATATTTGGAATACCTGTTGTATAGAAAGCTGTAGATACATCTCCCCATGGAACGCTCATAGCACTTTTTTTACCATCACCAAAATCAATGGTCCGGACATAATGTGCTAATGGAACAGTGGTAATTTTTCCGTTTTTACGAATTTTGCCATCTTCGGCCATACCTTCTGTACTTGTTTTTGCAGTACCCGGTGAAAGCCCTGTTTTTGAATCAAAACCAAGCGCCAAATAGGTCGCATCTGGCAGTGCTTCTTTGAGCGCAGCGGCAACGCAATCTGTCGGAATCACATCAAAACCAACACCTGGA
>NZ_VZOV01000078.1 GCF_008801915.1 Cupriavidus gilardii | reverse complement strand
AGATATAAAAAACTGCTGCCTTTTTTGGGAGAAAAAAGGCATAGCAAAGCCCTAAAGACTGTGCCCAGCACATCTCAAGTTTTAGTTGTTCGAAGTTTTAAGTAATAACGAGCTAAAGCCTGAAATAGCCTTACGGCAATCAAGCTGCGTTAAATGTTTTAAGCTGTGTTGTTATAGCTTTTGGCAAGGGTTGCCAAGAAATGATGGATGCGCAAAGCTAACTCCTTATTTATGGAGTTCTGCCAGAGCATAAGATTTATGGTGGCAGAACGAAAGAGGGTTAGCAGACTAGTCACTCAACTAGCACACCCGAAGGTGTCCCTCTCCCGTCCTACCGCTACGGGAGGGAACTGGGAGTTTGCGCACAAAACTATTCCTCAGAAGGAATAAATTCTGATGCGGAGTGAACGGTCTGCTAAAACCGACTGGCAATGTAGGCCAGCCCGCAAATGGTAATCTTCAATATTT
>NZ_VZOV01000077.1 GCF_008801915.1 Cupriavidus gilardii | reverse complement strand
AAATTTCAATGTAACGTTGGCCTTGCATGATGTTCAGAACTTTAAGCATTACCTTCTCACCATCTTTACCACGTTTAGCAAGAAAGATTTTTAAGGCCCCTAACGTAGCTGAACCATAAATACCATCAACGGCTAAATCGGGCCAACCGCCTTTACCTTGGTTATTTAATAAATTCAACGCACGTTGTAATAAAGGCTTTGCAAAAGAGACACCACAATTAACACCAGTATCAAGCAACTCTTCAGCGATTAGAGGAGATAAAGTATTCACCTGATCAAAACGCGGGTTAATCCAATATTGCTGTTTATAAATTTGCTTTGCTAAATCTAAAGGCAAATCGCGCATTGGGCCCTTCCAACCATTGACACGCGCAACTGCTTCAGTAATTCCGTAGTTAGTTGCGCCGCCACGGTCGTTAGGGTTGTTTACATATCCACCTTCGCGCTTGATAAGGTCATCAATATATT
>NZ_VZOV01000076.1 GCF_008801915.1 Cupriavidus gilardii | reverse complement strand
AATAATTTTATATTAAAAGTTAAATTAATTATCCTAATCACAATTTCAAATATATAAATTAACTCATTCATTAAAATAAAAAAATTAAATTGAATTAAAATAAAATTTTGCACATAAAAGATTTACAGATTCACTTTCGTTATGTAACGTAGGGAGTAGAAGCATTGTAAATGGGTATACTTCTCATTTCAGTATTCAAACAGAATATAATTTTTAAAAATACATGATAATTTCAAACATGATAAAGGTTTTATAAGTATATATAATAAGCACTATACATTATAAATAGACTATACCATTATTATATATGTTCAGTATTTCTTCAAAATATACCTTTCCAAGTGAATATATATTAACCAAATAAACTAAATATATTATTTGTCTTTTTAATAAAAATTCATAAGAATAATCGAGGTCAGAGTTTTTGAATAAACTTGTTCAGTAAAACTAAAGGCAAAGGATTGATTGTAT
>NZ_VZOV01000075.1 GCF_008801915.1 Cupriavidus gilardii | reverse complement strand
TGGCTTGAAGCGCACCTTGTTCAATAAGTTGAATAATTGCGTCAGATATTTCTGCATTCATTGCAAAGTCATCTGCGCAATAGCACACCTTTGCCATATTTAAATTCCACCATAGGGCAGGGTTACAGAATTATTCTGCTTAGCTGCTGAAAAACTATACGTTTTTTAATATGGAGAAATTTCCTTAATTCCAACTTAAAGTTTTCTTAAGGTTTTATGACAATTGATGTAAATTAATTTATTGAATTTATTTGATTTTTTATAAAATTTAAGTCAATTTTTTTAAGAAATAAGCTTTAACTATAAGATTTTATAGTAATTAAAAATATAATTTGTACACTTTGATTAGCCTATGAATAAGTTTATTTAGATACTTTTAAACGTGAATAGGCAGTAATTAAAAATATAACCCCAATAGTCGCAAGAAAAATTAATTTCGGGGCCACGACATTTAAAGGAACGCCCATTTGATTAAG
>NZ_VZOV01000074.1 GCF_008801915.1 Cupriavidus gilardii | reverse complement strand
CCTGTATTTTCATCAATAAAAAAAGGAAACTGTAATTTACCGCCAATTTCTTTAACGATGGGACGATATTTCAATCCACCTTTCGGGCATGGATAAATTTCGACATCCAAATTTAAAAGTGTAATCACTTCACGAACGCGGCGACAAAATGGTGAACCCTCAAATTCATAAAGTTTAAGAGCTCTAACAGGCTGTTTAGGAAATGCTGTACCTGTAACACCTCTACCACCTTCAGCAATTGCAGACGCTAATGCTTGCAGTACTTTAATTTGATGATTCACCATTATGCATTCCTTTATTTAATTGTGGAGCTAGACTAGTTTTTCTTTAGCAATCACAATTCCATTATTATCTGCATAGATAAAATTACCAGATTGAATTGTGACTCCACCAAAATACAAAGGAATATCTACTTCACCAATGCCCTTACGGTTACTTTTTGCGGAATTGCAGCCAATGCATGTACACCTAAATCTAATGTTGCAAGTGCATCAACATCACGTACACAGCCATAAATAACC
>NZ_VZOV01000073.1 GCF_008801915.1 Cupriavidus gilardii | reverse complement strand
CCACTGCAATTAAAGGCATTCCTGTTATCCTTAAAGATGTATCTGTTGAAAATGCTGAAAAAGGCAAAGCATATTCACAAAAGCTCTTAGATAAACGTGTTTCACAAGGCCGCATGACTGCAGAAAAACGTCATCAGATTTTATCGCTCATTACGGCTACAGCTTCTGCTGAAGACTTACAAGGTTGTGACCTGATTATTGAAGCCGTATTTGAAAACCAAGAGCTCAAAGCGAAAGTCACTCAAGAAGCTGAACAATACTTAGCGCCTAATGGTGTAATGGCATCAAATACATCCACCCTACCGATTACAGGTTTAGCGCAAGCAAGCAAGAATGATAAAGCATTTATTGGCCTGCATTTCTTTAGCCCTGTCGACAAAATGCAGTTGGTTGAGATTATTAAAGGTAAAAACACCTCCGCAGAGACACTTGCCAAAGCCTATGACTTTGTACAGCAAATTGGAAAAACACCAATCGTTGTCAATGATAGCAGTGGCTTCTTTACCAGTCGTGTGTTTGGTACTTTTATTCAAG
>NZ_VZOV01000072.1 GCF_008801915.1 Cupriavidus gilardii | reverse complement strand
GTCGAAGACGTGTTCCATGCCTTCTTCGGTCTGGGCTCGGTTGAGGAAGAACGCCCCCATGTTGAGGTTTTCCGCCACCGTCAGGTCGGGGAACACCCGCCGGCCTTCCGGCGAGATGGCGATCCCGCGCTGCATGATGATGTGCGTGGACTGCTGGGTGATGTCCTCGCCCAGGAAGGTGATCCTGCCCGAGCGGGCGCGCGGATTGCCGCAGACCGACATGAGCAGCGTGGTCTTGCCGGCGCCGTTGGCGCCGATCAGGGTGACGATTTCCCCCTGGTTGACTTCCACGGACACTTCGTTCAGGGCCTGGATGGCCCCGTAGAACGTGCTGACGTTTTCGAGCTTGAGCACGGTCATTCCCCCAGATAGGCTTTGATGACGCGGGGATCCGCGCGGACTTCGTCGGGCAGGCCGGTGGTGATGGGCTTGCCGTGCTCCATGACGAGGATGCGGTCGGACACGCCCATCACCAGGCTCATGTCGTGCTCGATCAGCAGCACGGCCACGCCGAATTCGCGCCGCAGCTGGTCGATCAGCGATTGCAGGTC
>NZ_VZOV01000071.1 GCF_008801915.1 Cupriavidus gilardii | reverse complement strand
CTATAATTATCAAGCTATACCTAAAAATATAAGCAAACCGCCAATTGGATCAGTTAATAAAGCATTTGTAGGGGATCAAATGCT
Organism: Cupriavidus gilardii; assembly: GCF_008801915.1. Classification (GTDB taxonomy): domain Bacteria; phylum Pseudomonadota; class Gammaproteobacteria; order Burkholderiales; family Burkholderiaceae; genus Cupriavidus; species Cupriavidus gilardii. The sequence goes on along the minus strand of NZ_VZOV01000071.1, from coordinate 482 downwards.
TGAACAGGGAATGGTGGTTGATCGTGAAGTTCTAAACGTCCCTGAAAATATTAAAATTAGTTTTGCTTATTCACTTACTTCAGGCATTTACTTAAAAACAGGCAAAAATGAAAAAGGGCAATATTTTCAGCCATTCAACACTGTCAGTGGTGGGGGGATGGTTCAGAAAAACCCTTTAGCTGACCCATTTAAAGTAGTTATGTTAGATACTGAAGGTAAGCTCTGTGTAGTAACAGTATTTAATGCAAAAAACTGTACTGATAAACATCAAGCTACTATGAAGACAGTAGCAATTGCATCAGATAATTCCTTCCAACAAACATTAATTTATAGTGGAAAATTTGGAAATAAAATTAATGTCGGGTACCGTGAATTCTCAAGTAATCAAGCACGTCCTGCATTCAATAATGATGTTGAATATGATTTAAGCCAATCTAAGCAAATAGGTTATAAAGGTGCTTTATTGGAAGTAATTGATGCCA
>NZ_VZOV01000070.1 GCF_008801915.1 Cupriavidus gilardii | reverse complement strand
CTGCCACAATGCTCATTTCAGCTTGTTGTAAACGATATTTAGCTCTGCCAGAAGAGGGTTTTGCCAAGTGAGCTTCACTCGATTTAGGTTTTAAATGGGAAGCTTTAGTTGTATTTGTTGTTAAGTTTAGCGAACTTCCCTGACGTAAATGGTTTACATCGCCTTGAATAAAAGCATGTCGATTTTGAGCTTGGATATCTCTCATGACTTTAGCTACAGGTTGTTTAGTTTGTGCTGCAATACGATTGGCAATACTCCATAAAGACTCGTTACGTTGTACGATATATTTACCTGTAGGTGCCGGGCCTTTATAAGTGCTAATTTTTTGCTTTTTCGACGCATTTTTACTTAATACATTTTTTTGTTGAGCAGTTTTAGATTGCGCTGCTTTTTTGACGGTAGTTGTTTGATTGCCACCACTTGATGTGAGTGAAGTCGATGGTTGTTTCTCTACAGCCGATGATTCGATATTCATTGTAGCTATAGTTGGCTGAGGTGTTTGAGTCGAAGGTTTTTCGGGAAAAGGAGCCACAGGAGCAGGGCTAGAACTAGTCAAAGCTGGAGCAGTACCAGTGCTAATATTTAGATTATGTTCATTACCTGTGGTTTCAGCCACGTTTGATGTATTTTCAGTAGGTGTGTACTGAGTACTTTCAGGTA
>NZ_VZOV01000069.1 GCF_008801915.1 Cupriavidus gilardii | reverse complement strand
CAACGTGCCGCTCGAGTTCTGGGGCCTGACGCTGAACGCGCACGTCGGCTATCAGAAGGTGCAGAACGTGGCGGACGCCTCGTACACCGACTGGAAGCTCGGCCTGACCAAGGACCTGGGCAACGGCTTCTCGGCCGCCGTCTCGTACATCGACACCAATGCCAAGCGCGGCGTCTACACCAACACCTCTGGCCGCTACATGGGCAAGGCCACGGTGGTTGCCACGCTCACCAAGACTTTCTAATTCACGGTCAGCACGGGCGGGCCCCGGCCGCAACGGGGCCGCGCTCTCAGGAGAACACGGATGAAACTGATCATCGCCGTCATCAAGCCGTTCAAGCTCGACGAAGTGCGTGAAGCGCTGTCGGACGTGGGCGTGTCCGGCATCACCGTCACCGAGGTCAAGGGCTTCGGCCGGCAGAAGGGCCATACCGAGCTGTACCGCGGCGCCGAATACATCGTCGACTTCCTGCCCAAGGTCAAGATCGAGGTCGCGGTGCCCGACGACGTGGTCGACCGCGCGATCGAGGCGATCGAGAAGTCGGCCCGCACCGGCAAGATCGGCGACGGCAAGATCTTCGTCGCGCCGATCGAGCAGGTCATCCGGATCCGTACCGGGGAGACCGGCGGCGACGCGCTGTAACGGCACGCCGACGCCAACAAACGAGCCATACAAGAGCGACAAGAGGGTATTCAGATGACTAGCTGGTTCAAACGATTCCTGACTGCCGGCGCGATGGCGCTGGCGCTGGGCACGGCGGGCATGGCCCTGTCGGGCCCGGCCGCGGCGCAGGACAAGCCCGCGGCCGAGGCTTCGGCCGCCGTCACGGCGCCTGCCGCCCCGGCTGCCGCCACCGCCGCGCCCGCCGCG
>NZ_VZOV01000068.1 GCF_008801915.1 Cupriavidus gilardii | reverse complement strand
CCGCCGAACTTCGAAGCCAGCACCGTCGCAATCGCCGCCGTCAGCGTCGTCTTGCCGTGGTCAACGTGACCAATCGTACCAACGTTCACGTGCGGCTTGGTCCGCTCGAACTTTTCCTTTGCCATTTCGCGACTCCTGTCTCGGTAGCGATATTGCCAGTGCGGTATTTGGTGCCCATGGGCAGGATCGAACTGCCGACCTCTCCCTTACCAAGGGAGTGCTCTACCACTGAGCCACATGGGCGAAACTTGATGACTGCGTTGCAGCAATCCTGCTGGAGCGGGTGAAGGGAATCGAACCCTCGTCGTAAGCTTGGAAGGCTTCTGCTCTACCATTGAGCTACACCCGCCCGGGTTACTTCACTTCACCGACATTGCCGGACTGCTGCTGCATTGCATTCTGGTGGAGAGGGTTGGATTCGAACCAACGTAGGCGTAAGCCAACAGATTTACAGTCTGCCCCCTTTAGCCACTCGGGCACCTCTCCGCAGAGAACTTGCGATTATGGTGTAATCGCCCCCGCCTGTCAAGCGCTTTCCGGCTACCTTGCAAGAAAACGGCTTGTTCGATCGTCGGCGGAATCGGGCTGCGGCGGCCCGTGGCGAACCATCTTCGCGAACATCGGAAACGATGTCCTCTCACCCTATAGGGGCTCGCAGAACGGCCTGGAATGCCTCTACAGAGGCCAGGATATGCCGGTTCAGCAACCTGGGCAGGGAGCGAGGCACCCGCGGAGCCGGTGTCTCCGCCGCCGCAAAGCAAAACGCCCCAGACCTTGAGGATCTGGGGCGTTTTCAAAGGAGAGCCTGGCGATGACCTACTTTCACACGGGTAGTCCGCACTATCATCGGCGCGAAGTCGTTTCACGGTCCTGTTCG
>NZ_VZOV01000067.1 GCF_008801915.1 Cupriavidus gilardii | reverse complement strand
TGACCTGAGTATGGAACTTGTAGCCAATCAGGCAGTGAGTCCGGGGTTGATGGTATCGGGTTTCGACCAGTTCCGGCGAACGCTCGCCGGGGGTTTGTAACCATGGGCGCTGTGCGGCCGCTGCTCGTTGTAGAACTGCCGCCAGCGTTCGATCAGTACCTTCGCCTCGGCGCGGCTGCGGAACCATTCGCGGTTCAGCAGCTCGTCCCGCAGCTTGCCGTTGAAGCTCTCGACGAAGCCGTTCTGCCAGGGGCTGCCCGGCGCGATGAACGCCGGGCCGATCGCCGCGTCGCGCAGCCAGCGCATCACCTTGGCCGCCGTGAACTCGGCGCCGTTGTCGGAGCGGACAAAGGCCGGCTTGCCGTAGAGCCGCATCAACCGCGACAGGGTCAGGATCACGTCCTGCGCCCGCAGGCTGGCCCCGACCTCGATGGCCAGGCACTCCCGGGTGTATTCGTCGATCACGCACAGCATCTTCAAGGCGCGCCCGTCGACCATCTGGTCGTGGACGAAGTCGTAGCTCCAGACGGCATTCGGGCGAACCGCGCCCGGAAGGCGGATATCGTTGCCGGATCGGCGGCGACGCGGCCGGCGGCGGGGAATGTTCAAGCCCAGCCGACGCCACAGGCGCCGCACCCGGGCCTCGCCCAGGTCCAGCCAGGCCGCCATCCGGCGATACCCGAACCGCGGCACCTTCGGCGACGCGGCCAGCAAGCGCTCGGCCACCGCCTGGTCCTTGGCGGCCTGGCGCGGGGCGTAGCTGGCGATGCGGCGGCTCAAACCCAGGTAATGCAGGGCCTTCCGCTGCGAGATCCCCCGACGGACCAGCACCTGGACCGTGTCGCGTCGTTCCGACGGGGTCGTCATTTTTTTCGGACGATCTCCTTCATTCCATCGATGACCAGCATCTGCTCGGCCACCAGCCGCTTGAGCCGGGCGTTCTCGGACTCCAGGTCTTTGAGCCGGCGGGCGTCGGGTACATCCAGGCCGCCGAACTTGTTGCGCCAGCGGAAAAAGGTCTGCTCGGTCAGGTTGTGTTTCTTGCACAGCGCCTTGATCGACATGGCGCCGACCTCGGCCTCACGCAGGATGCCGATGATCTGTTCGTCGGTGAATCGCTTCTTCATGGAGCTCTCCTTCCTGTCGAGGGTAGAGAACTCACCAGCCAACTGGCTACACGATCCGTCTCAGGTCA
>NZ_VZOV01000066.1 GCF_008801915.1 Cupriavidus gilardii | reverse complement strand
AGCACTACGTCCAGAAAGTTGCCGTGCTGCAGGACCACATCCGCATGGTCGAGGCTGACAACGAGCGGCTGCGCCGGAGGATCGAATGGGAGCGGGATGCGGTCGCGCGGGAGGTCAAGCCCGCTGCACCCACCTTCGCCGACTGGCAGGCGTTCCACGATTCCATGTGCCAGGCCGGTGCCGCCGAGCAGGACGTGGCTCGAGCAGCGGCGGAGCGGGATGAGGCCGGGCTGGGGATGTTAGTGGCAGTGGCAGGCGGTACGAGATAGGACTGGACGGGATTTGAGGAAAGGGGAGTGCGATGACGCAAGACGAAAGCCAACAGGTCGAGGAAGCACTGCAGGCGTGGCGCCGGTGGCAGCAGCGTCAATCCTTCGCGGAGGTCCGCGGCATGTGGTATCCGGGCGAGGACTCGTCCTGTCGGGAGTTCCGGGCCAAGTCCAATGAGCTTCGCGGGCGAGAGCTGGATGACGAGGCCGATCGCCAACTGGATGCCGCCATCGGGGAGGTCGTCGACCCGCTGGTGGATCGCCTCGACCAGGCTCACCGCATCGCCATCAACATGCACTTCATGAACCAGAACCACGCCGTCTGGCGCAACCGCCGGGTGGAGGACGTCCACCGGGTCTATCAAGAGGCGAAGGCGGTGCTGTTACCCATGCTCTACGCCGCCGGGATCGTCTCGGTTGCGGAAGCTGCATAAAGTGCTTGTAAACCAAAAAAAGCTGTGCTTTAATTTCGGCGGGACAGTGCGTCCTGAGAAAGCCCGCTAGGTAAAGCCAGCGGGCTTTTGCGTTTACTCACGCATGGCACCTCATCCGCTGCGGACCGCGGCGGTGAACCGACCCGGCCGGGTACGAGGTGTCAGCCGTGAGGGAAATGCTGACGCAGCGCTGAGAATACTCGCGCCGAGCGTCGCAGGAGATCAGCGCCTGCCCCTCAACCAGTCTCCTCTCGCGCCCACCGCGAGTTCGCCCAGCCATCCGCTGGGCTTTTTTATTTCCACACCGACGATGTCGAACGAGACGCCTAACCTCCGCTCCGAAGACGGATCGTGGGACAGGGCTGCCGTCATGGCGATTGTCTGCGAGCGGATCGCGGGCGGGGAGAGCGTTCGGAAGATCTGCTCCGATCCCGATATGCCGGATCGCCGGCTCATCAATCGGTGGATCGCCGCCGACGAAGGTCTGCGCAAGCAGTATTTGGACG
>NZ_VZOV01000065.1 GCF_008801915.1 Cupriavidus gilardii | reverse complement strand
GCAGCGGCTCCGGCTGCCGCGGCGGCCCCCGCGCCGGCTGCGGCGGCGCAGTCCGCGCCGGCCGGCGTCAGCGGCAAGGCCGCGCATGCCAGCCCGTCGGTGCGCAAGTACGCGCGCGAGCTGGGCGTCGACGTGTCGCGCGTGCCGGGCTCCGGCCCCAAGGGCCGGATCACCCACGAAGACGTGCAGCGCTACGTCAAGGGCGTGATGACCGGGCAGGCCGCGGCACCCGCGCAGGCGGCCGCAGGCGGCGCCGGTGGCGGCGAGCTCGGCCTGCTGCCGTGGCCGAAGGTCGATTTCACCCGCTACGGCGAGATCGAAAGCAAGCCGCTGTCGCGCATCAAGAAGATTTCGGGCGCGAACCTGCATCGCAACTGGGTGATGATCCCCCACGTGACCAATCACGACGAGGCCGACATCACCGAGCTCGAAGCGTTCCGCGTGCAGCTGAACAAGGAATACGAGAAACAGGGCGTCAAGGTCACGATGCTGGCCTTCATGATCAAGGCCACGGTCGCTGCGCTGAAGAAGTTCCCGAACTTCAATGCCTCGCTCGACGGCGACAACCTCGTCCTGAAGAAGTACTTCAACATCGGCTTCGCCGCCGATACGCCGAACGGCCTGGTCGTGCCGGTGATCAAGGACGCCGACAAGAAGGGCGTGATCGAGATCGCGCAGGAGATGGCGGAACTGGCCAAGCTGGCGCGCGAGGGCAAGCTCAAGCCCGACCAGATGCAGGGCGGCTGCTTCTCGATCTCGTCGCTCGGCGGCCTCGGCGGTACCTACTTCACGCCGATCATCAATGCGCCGGAAGTGGCCATCATGGGCGTCTGCAAGTCGTATCAGAAGCCGGTCTGGGACGGCAAGCAGTTCGTGCCGCGCCTGACGCTGCCGCTGTCGCTGTCGTGGGATCACCGCGTGATCGACGGCGCCGAGGCGGCCCGCTTCAATACCTACTTCGGTCAGCTGCTGGCCGATTTCCGCCGCATTCTGCTGTAAGCGGCCCGGCCACAGGAGCAAAGCATGAGTGTGATCGAAGTCAAGGTGCCGGACATCGGCGATTTCGACGCGGTAGAGGTGATCGAGGTGCTGGTCAAGCCGGGCGACACGATCGAGCAGGAACAGTCGCTGATCGTGCTGGAGTCGGACAAGGCCAGCATGGATGTACCGTCGTCGGCGGCCGGCAAGGTGGTCGAGGTCAAGGTCAAGGTCGGCGACAAGGTCGCCAAGGACACGGTGATCTGCACGGTCGAGGCGCAGGCCGCGGCGGCAGCGCCGGCGCCCGCGCCCGCGGCGGCTCCGGCTGCTTCGAGCCCGGCTGCGGCGCCCGCGCC
>NZ_VZOV01000064.1 GCF_008801915.1 Cupriavidus gilardii | reverse complement strand
CGCCACGGCTGCGCCCGCGCCCGGATCGCGGGGCGGACGCAGCCGCCGCGCCAAGCCCACTGAAGGCGAGGCGCCGCGCGAGAACGCCGGCAAGCGCCGCGGCCGCGGCAACGCCGCCCAGGGCGGCGGCCAGAATGCCGGTCAGCAAGCCGGCGCGAGGGCAGAAGGCGCGCGCCCGGAAGGCGAGGGCGGCAATAACGGCCAGCCCCGTCCGGCCGGCAAGCGCAAGGGCGGCAAGAGCGCGGCCCGGCCGGCCAAGGGCGCCGGCAAGCCGGCCGCGCCGGCGGCGGAAAAGGGCGGTGCCAGGCCGGCCGCGAAGGGCGACAAGAGCGCCGCGGCCGAGGACCTGTTCCGCTTCGTAATCTCGGGCCAGTACGACGCCGACGGCGGCGCCGCGGGCCCGGCGCGCAAGGCCAAGCCGGTGCGCGAGCTGTCCGCCGAGGACGACGCGCCGAAGCTGCACAAGGTGCTGGCCGAAGGCGGCCTTGGGTCGCGCCGCGAAATGGAAGAGCTGATCCTGCAGGGCCGGGTGTCGGTCAACGGCCTGCCCGCGCATATCGGGCAGCGCATCCTGCCGACCGACCAGGTCCGCGTCAACGGCAAGCTGATCCATCGCCGTGTGACCACCAAGCCCCCGCGCGTGCTGCTGTATCACAAGCCGGCCGGCGAGATCGTCAGCCAGTCGGATCCGGAAGGCCGTCCGACCGTGTTCGACAGCCTGCCGCGCCTGAAGACCGCCAAATGGGTCGCCGTGGGCCGGCTGGACTTCAATACCGAAGGGCTGCTGATCTTCACGACGTCCGGCGACATCGCCAACCGCTTCATGCATCCGCGTTACGGCGTCGAGCGCGAATACGCGGTGCGCACGCTGGGCGAACTGGCCGAAGCGGATCGCCAGCGTTTGCTGCACGGCATCCAGCTCGACGATGGCCAGGCCAACTTTCTGCGCATCGTCGACGGTGGCGGGGAGGGCGTCAACCACTGGTACCACGTGGCGCTGACCGAAGGCCGCAACCGCGAGGTGCGCCGCATGTTCGAGGCGGTCGGCCTGACCGTGTCGCGGCTGATCCGCACCCGCTATGGCCAGTTCCTGCTGCCGCGCGGCCTGAAGCGCGGTCGCTGGCAGGAGCTCGAGCCCGAGGAGGTGCGCGCGATGATGGCCGCGATCGGCCTGAAGGCGCCGGCCAAGCAGGCCGGCGCGCCGAAGGGGGCGACCAAGGTCGGCGGCCGCAAGCAGCGCGAGCAGGCCGCGATCGAGGGCCGGCCGATGGCGACCGGCATGGACGGCCTGCCGCGCTTCAACAAGGAAGGCGGCCGCGGCGGCGCCAATCGCGGCCAGCCCGATCCGATGCAGACGTCGATGGGCTATATCACCGCGCCGACGCTGCTGACCTCGCACACCGGCAGGTTCGCGGCCGGCGTCAGCATGCCGCAGCAACCCGGCATGCGCGGCCCGGCCGGCGGCGGCCGCGGCGGTCCGCGTGGCGGTGCGCGCGGCGCGCAGGGACAGGGCGGCCAGGGCCAGGGACGGGCGCAGCGGCGCGGCGGCGAACC
>NZ_VZOV01000063.1 GCF_008801915.1 Cupriavidus gilardii | reverse complement strand
CGCGTCGACGGCTCCAGCGACCATGCCGATGACGATGCCGACGCCGATGCCGACCCCTACCAGGCCGGCGTCGCCGCGCTCTATCGCGGCGCGCTCGAACTGGCGCTCGCCCGCCGACAACCCGGTCAGCCCATCGTCGCGCTCGGCCATTGCCATATGCGCGACGGCGAGGTGTCGGAGGACTCCGAGCGGCGCATCGTGATCGGTGGCGCCGAGGCGCTGCCGGCCGGCATCTTCGACCCCGCCATCGCCTATGTCGCGCTGGGCCACCTGCATCGGCCGCAGAAGGTCGGCCGCCACGAGCACATCCGCTACAGCGGCAGTCCGCTGCCGATGTCGTTCTCCGAGATCCACTACCCGCACCAGGTCGTCAGCGCCAGACTGGACGGCCAAGCGCTGGCCGAGTGGCACGCGATCCCGGTGCCGAGGCCGGTCGAGCTGATGCGCGTGCCGCCGACGCCCCGGCCGCTGGAACCGGTGCTCGACGCACTGCGCGCGCTGGAGCTGCCGCCGTTGCCGGAGCCGCTGCAGCCCTATCTGCAGGTCCGCGTCACCCTGGACGGTCCCGAGCCGACACTGCGCGCGAAGGTCGAAGCCGCGCTCGACGGCAAGCCGGTGCGCCTCGCGCGCATCGAGGTCGGCGCCGCCGGCGCGCCCGGCGACGAGCCCGCGCCGATGCTGTCGGTCGACGATCTGAACCGGCTCGACCCGGCCGCGGTGTTCGCCTCGCTGTATCGCGAGCGGCATGGTGCCGAGGCGCCGGCCACGCTGGCGGCCGCGCTCGCCGAACTGCTGCACGCCCCGGACGCGGTCGCCGCGCCATGAGGATCCTCGCCATTCGCGGCCGCAACCTGGCCTCGCTGTCCGGCGAGTTCGCCATCGACTTCACGGCCGAACCGCTGGCCTCGGCGGGCCTGTTCGCGATCTGCGGGCCCACCGGCGCGGGCAAGAGCACGCTGCTCGATGCCCTGTGCCTGGCGTTGTATGACCGCACCCCGCGCGTCGCGCGTGTCGGCGGCCGCGACACGGTGCTGCCCGACGTCGCGGGCGAGACCATCGGCGCGCACGACACGCGCACGCTGCTGCGCCGCGGCGCCGCCGAGGGGCACGCCGAGGTCGACTTCGTCGGCGGCGACGGCCAGGCCTACCGCGCCCGCTGGAGCGTGCGCCGGGCCCGCGGCAAGGCCGGCGGCAAGCTTCAGCAGACGCAGATGTCGCTGGCACGGCTGCCCGGCGAGGAACCGGCCGGCGGCGGACTGAAGACCGAGGTCCAGGCCGCCATCGTCGAGCGCGTCGGTCTGACCTTCGAGCAATTCACGCGCGCGGTGCTGCTGGCACAGAACGAGTTCTTCGCCTTCCTGAAGGCTGGCGACGACGAACGCGCGGCGCTGCTGCAGGCGCTGACCGGCACCGGCCGCTTCGAGGCGATCTCGCGGCGCGCGTTCGAACGCAACAAGGCCGAGCAGGAAGCGCTGCGCCAGTTGCGCGAGCAGGCAGCGCAGCACCAGCCGCTGGACGCCGAAACGCGCGCGCAGTGCGAGCGGCAACGGCGGCAGCAGCAGGACGCGGTCACGGCGCTGGACGAACGGCTGCGGCAATACGAGGCGCAATTGCGCTGGCACGCCGATGCGGCCGACCTCGCCAGGCTCGAACAACAGGCGATCGAC
>NZ_VZOV01000062.1 GCF_008801915.1 Cupriavidus gilardii | reverse complement strand
CATCAATGGCAACGATCGACTTCCTCCCATTCGCTACTGGCAGCGGCGCCAATGTCATGTCGCAGGCCGAGTGGGCCGCGCTGACGCAACGCCTCTCGGGCTTTCAGTCCGGCGTCGCGCAGTCCGCGCAGCTGAACAAGGCATGGCGCCAGTCCAGCATCATGGCGGCCGTCATCGCGCAGTTCATCTCCGATATCACTGGACAGGACGTCATCGACGACGGCACGACGGCCTCGATTCTGGCGAACCTGAAGTCGGCTGTGAGCGCCCAGTCTGTCGGAGTGGTGGGCGCCGTACGAAATGCCCGCATGATCGTTTCTTCCGCCTCGACCAGCGCAACCTATCAGGCGGACGAGGTTATCGTGCAGACGGCGCTGAGCGGTCAGGCGTATCGACTCACGAACGTCAGCGAGACCATCAACGTGTCGACGACCGGCGCGGGCGGCATGGATACTGGTACCGCACCGGCAAGTAGCTGGATCGCTGTCTATCTGATCTACAACCCGGTTACGCGCGACGCTGCACTGCTTGGCCGCGCTCTAGCTACCGGGGTGGTGGCACCCGAAATATATGCGGGGCCAAACATGCCGTCGGGCTATACGGCGTCGGCACTGATTAGCCTGTTTAGCACCACCCCATCTGCGCAGATTTCCCCCTTCACTCAGCGTGGCCGACGGGTCAATAGGCAGGCTGTGGGGGTCTTCAACTCATCGACAAATGATGCCACTTGGCAGCCGGTCAGTTTGGTCGGTGCAGTTCCGCCAAACGCAAAATCTGCCTCCGGATATGGGGACGCCGCAACAACTGCCGGGGCTGTCATCAATTTCGGTATCGGATCCAGTTCCGCTGGCCTTGGGAACAATACTCTCAACATATCGAGCGCCGGTGCATTCGGGGTGAGTCTGAACTTCGATGACGTCCATCTCGACACTCTTCAGACCCTGTATGTTTATCGCACTGCAAGCGCAGGGACGCCCAGCTTCACGGTGTACATTCGCGGCTACGAGTTCTGAACCATGAAAATCCACGTGCAATTCGCCGACGAGACCGAAGAGGTCATCGTGTCGTGTTTCTTGTCCCAGCCTGACCCGGAGTACTGGCACTATTTTGGCGAAGTCGAGGTGACGGATCCCCGATGGCACGTCTACTACGAGGCGATGCCAGTACATGCGAAACAGTGCTGGCCGTCGCCCCAGTAGCCAAGAGATGTCAATCCCCGCTCTTCCTGGCGGTCACGAAGGTGCAATCACCTCTGTTCGCCAGGTCGAAGCCATAGGTCTTCAAGATTGACGTCACCAAATCGCGGTCTTCGTCCTCGGTAGTCGCCCAGACGTCCTGAGTTTCGAACGACAGGAGCTCGAATCGGTGATGGCGAACCAGGTCAAGGACTTCGGCTGGCGCGAACTCTCGCACATGCGGCTTATACATGAACGGATGTTCGCCCTTTAGGATTTGCGCGATGTTTCCAAGCGCCGACACGTTTGGCGTGCTGAGAAGCATGACAGACCCGTTGCGGGATACTCGGCGAAGCTCAGACATCAACGAGTTGACGCCCGAGAAGGTGAATTGATCGTAAGCGCGAAATTCTCCGCACATAGCGTCACAAGCACAGACGGCGCAGGATTGTGTCCACCATTTTTAGTGGACACAACTCATGGACCAGATCGATTTGGATTTCTTGCCGCTGCGGGTGATCAAC
>NZ_VZOV01000061.1 GCF_008801915.1 Cupriavidus gilardii | reverse complement strand
CCTCCATCGACGCACTACACCGATGGAGCAAGCGATGCCAGCCACCCTGACCCAAGCCCCGATCCGAGTCCCCGGCCAGCCCGAGGTGGCGGACGACTTGGAACACCTCTGCTCGTCCTTCTTCGGCGACCTGCGCGTCGAGGTGTACGGCAACGTCGTTGGCAACGGCATGAGCGCTCGGATCTATGTGGCCGACGTCGCCATCGCCGGTACGACGATCAGCCTGCGCGACTCGCTCGAGGGCACCCACTGGGAGCGATTCGAGCGCGATGCCCGCGAGGCATACGAGCGGTCGCTACGTCCGGTCAGTGACTGGCGCGGCAATGTCCACTGGCAAGCCGCCTGAACAACGACAACGCGAGGGGAAAGACGATGAACTACAACCGCATGACGATCCGCGCGACCGGCGACAAGTGCGAGGTGCGCAAGCTCCATCCGCACCATCAGTACGTCAGCGGATCATCAACTGGTGGGGGCGCTCGCCAGACTCGTTTCGTTGCCCGTCCGTATGCACAGCCGCTTTTCGTCGGCACCTATGGCGATTGCCTTGCCTACATCGAATCGCAAGGCGCCGAGTTCATGACTGAGCATGGAATTCCGGTGCCAACGGCCGGCGAGATCCAAGCTTCTCCGCTGCATCAGCGCCGCCCCGAAGAGTCGCTGCCGTCCTCGAGCCTCGTTATGGAAGCTTGGGATCGAATGGAGCACGAGCGCAAACGCGAAAGACTCGAGCGCGCAGCAGAGGTCCGGCGCAACGCGCGCAACGCGCTCTAACGCAACCCGCCCGCACTGGCGGGCTTGGAGACAGACATGGATCAACAAGGCAAGAGCGGGGCGAGGTTCACGCCAGGGCCGTGGGCCGGCAATGACGGATACGCCTTCGTGCGTAGTGCCTGCCCCGACCAATACGCAGTCGCGGCCGTGTACGGTCAGTTTGGTACCGCGGCCACCGACGAGACCGCAATCGCAAATAGCCGCCTGATCGCCGCCGCGCCGGAACTGTTCGAGGCAGCCGCAGCGGCTATGCAATGCATCGGCGAACTGTCCCCGACGCAAGCCCGTGTCGAGGTCGCGCAGATGCTCCAGTCCGCCATCGCCAAAGCCCTGGGGAGCCAGCAATGACGACCGAGCACTGCCGCGGCGCCGTCGAATCCCGCAACTACCTGGAGACCCTGTGATGTCCGACGACGATCTGCGCGCCGTCCAGCGCCGCAACAACCTGATCCTCTGCTACGTGATGGCCATCTTCGCCGTGGTTTGCGCCGCGCACGAGATCGCCAACGTGCTGCCGTGAGGCTGGCCGTGATCGACATCCACGACTTCAGAGCCATGCGCGAGCGCCAGGCCAAGAACCTGCGCCGGCTGCGCGCGGCAACGTGGCTCGCCATCGGCGCGCTGCTGCTGGCAAACGTCATCGACATCGTGAGGGGCTGGCTGTGAACGACCAAGAACTGACGCCGTGGTTTCCGGCTGACGTGAAGCCGGTGCGAGACGGCGTGTACCAGCGCGACTACGGCTCCGTGAGCGTGTACTGCGCATACCGTCGAGGGAAGTGGACCGTGTTCGGCTACACCCCGAAGGCTGCCGCATGGGAAGTCGCTGTAAGCAATATCGAAGCGCCATGGCGCGGCCTGGCAAAACCCGCGAAGGAGCAATGACATGACCCCGACCAAAGGATTCGACCTGCGGCACTACGAGTCGCCGCTGACCGAGGCAGAAAAGCGCCAGGCGCG
>NZ_VZOV01000060.1 GCF_008801915.1 Cupriavidus gilardii | reverse complement strand
AGCGGACGCCGCGCCCGAGGCCATCGGGCTCGACGGGGCCGGGCGAGGACCTGGCACCGCCACGGGTGCGGCGGCGGCAATGGTTGCGCCGGTCGCCGGGCCGGCAGCGACCGGACTCGGGGTCGGAGCAGACGCAGCGGATGCTGCCGTTGCGGTCGATGCCGCCGGCGTCGACGCTGCCGCCGCGCCAGCCACACCGGCCATCGCCGGGCCCGGCATCCGCCGCGCGCCGGTCGCCGCGGGTCCCGCCGGCGTCGGCGCCGACGGCATCGCCGAAGGCCGGAACGCCAGCATCCGCAGCAGCGTCATCGTGAAGCCGGCGTACTCGTCCGGAGCCAGCGCGAGCTCGCTGCGGCCGAGATTGGCGATCTGGTAGAACAGCTGGACTTCCTGCGGATCGAAGGCGGCCGCCAGGCGGCGCACTTCGCCGGCCTCGGGCCATTCCTCCTGCACCGAGGCCGGCACCGCCTGCGCCAGCGCGATCTTGTGCAGCAGCGAGCCGAGGTCCTGCAGCGCGCCGGCGAACGACAGGCTGCGATCGGCCATGCTGTCGGCCACCGCCAGCATCGCGGCGCCGTCCTCGGCGGCCAGCGCGTCGAGCAGCTGCACCAGATAGCTCTGGTCGATCGCGCCGAGCATGCCGCGCACCGAGGCCTCGGACACCTCGCCCGCGCTGTAGGCGATCGCCTGGTCGGTCAGCGACAGCGCGTCGCGCATCGAGCCGTGCGCGGCCTGCGCCAGCAGCCGCAGCGCATTGCCATCGTGCGCGATGCCCTCCTCGGCCAGGATGCGGTCGAGGTGGCTGACGATATGGCCGGGCGGCATCTGCTTCAGATTGAACTGCAGGCAGCGCGACAGCACCGTGACCGGGATCTTCTGCGGGTCGGTGGTAGCGAGGATGAACTTGACGTGACCCGGCGGCTCTTCCAGCGTCTTCAGCATTGCGTTGAAGGCGTGGTTGGTCAGCATATGCACTTCGTCGATCATGTAGACCTTGAAGCGTCCGACCGTCGGCGCGTAGACCGCCTTGTCGAGCAGCTGGGCCATCTCGTCGACGCCGCGGTTCGATGCCGCGTCCATCTCGATGTAGTCGACGAAGCGGCCCGCATCGATCTCGGTGCAGGCCTTGCAGATGCCGCAGGGCTGCGCGGTGATGCCGCCGTTGCCGTCAGCGCCGGTGCAATTGAGCGCCTTGGCCAGGATGCGCGACAGCGTGGTCTTGCCGACGCCGCGCGTACCGGTAAACAGGTAGGCGTGATGCAGCCTCTGCTGTTCCAGCGCATGCGTGAGCGCGCGCACCACGTGCTCCTGGCCGACCAGCGTGGTGAAATCCCTGGGGCGCCATTTGCGCGCTAGAACTTGGTAACTCATGGCGGCGATTGTAGCAAATGGCGACCCGCCGGCCGGCAGCCTGTCACGGGGCCGGGCAAGGCGATCGGCGGCGGGGTCGAGCGCAGATCCAGCGGGAGATCCAGCGGGAGATCCAGCGGGGGATCCGGCGAGGCATTCAGCGGGGAATCCGGCGCGCGATCAGCCGCACTCGCCGACGTAGCCGCAGTTGGCGCATTTGGCGCAGCCGTCGACCTTGTGCAGCGCGTGCGCGCCGCACTCCGGGCAGGGCTTGCCGGTGCCGACGCCGGGCGCGCCGACCGGCACGCTGGTCCACGACGATCTGCGCGCGTTCTCGCGCTGGCTGCTGGAAGGCGATGGCGCGCGGCACGGCGCCGCGGCGGCATCGCATGCGGGTGCGGCACCTGGGGCAAC
>NZ_VZOV01000059.1 GCF_008801915.1 Cupriavidus gilardii | reverse complement strand
CCGGCGGCCTGGGCGCGGGTGCCGGCATACGAGATGCTTTGCGCGCTGTCCGGACAATGGCATTCGAATCGGCACGAGGTCGCCAGGCGCATCTACAAAGAGTTGCTCGCCGCCGCGCCCACGCCGCCGGCTAGCGATACGGCGCCCGATCGCTTGCAAGAGCTGATGCGCAGCCGTCTGACGCCGTTCGGGCTGCTGACACGCGCGCTGCGCGTTGTCTGCGGCGCGTCTCTCATGGACATGGCCAACGATATGGGCATGACGCCAGCGCAGCTGTCTGCGCTGGAGCACGGGCGCGCCGAATTGACGCTGAGTGTGGTGCAGGGCGCTAGCTGGTTCTTCCGTTCGCGCGGTATCCAGATGACCAAGCCCGCGTTGTTCGCCGCGATGATGTCGTCCAACGCTCCGCGACCCTTTGGAGATCCCTATGCCGAATGACCAGATGCGCGAGGCGTTCGAGGCAGCGATGGTTCGCCGATTCGGCTGCGCGGAAGGGGAGTTCAAGCGCGATGCCGAAGGTTGCTATGTCAATCGGTCTTGGCATGACGCCTTTATTGGCTGGCAAGCCGGCGTCGTCGCTGGCATGGAGCGGGCAAAGGTGATCGCCATAGCCTGCGATATGGGCGGCCTGTCGGTGGGCGATGTCATTGACGCCATCCGCGCGGAGATCAAAGGGACTGGCCATGAAGGTTAAACGCATCCGCAAGGTCGGCGCCCGGCGCGACCGCGTCGTCACCGACAAGCTGCGCATCACGCCCGATTGGGTGCCGTCGGCGAAGAACGTCAACGCGCTGCCCCGCCCGCTGCGCGACTACATCCACCGGCTCATCGCATTCGACCCGCAGCACTACGTCCAGAAAGTTGCCGTGCTGCAGGACCACATCCGCATGGTCGAGGCTGACAACGAGCGGCTGCGCCGGAGGATCGAATGGGAGCGGGATGCGGTCGCGCGGGAGGTCAAGCCCGCTGCGCCCACCTTCGCCGACTGGCAGGCGTTCCACGATTCCATGTGCCAGGCCGGTGCCGCCCAGCAGGACGTGGCTCGAGCAGCGGCGGAGCGGGATGAGGCCGGGCTGGGGATGTTAGTGGCAGTGACGAGCGGTAGAGCAGGGTAGGGACGGTCAATGACCGGGAAATCGGAAGCAAGAGTGACGACGGGGGCCTCGATGGATCTGGAAAAGCGGTTGGAGAATTGGGCGAAGGCGAACCGAGTGGGAGGGCCGCGGCCCGGGTACTGTGCCCCGTGGGCCAAGCTGGCGGACATCCTCGCGAACGGGCCGCACGTCCCGGAGATCGTCGAGATCGATCAGGCGGACGCTGAACGAGTCACGAGGGCTTGGCGCCTGCTGGATCGCCACCAGCAGCTCCTGCTGAAGCTGTCCTATGTCACCAACATGCCGCCGTGGCTGGTCTGCCGGAAGCTCGGCATCCGCCAGCGCCCCCACAGCGTCTTTGATCTGGAGATGGCCCGGGCCAAACACATGCTGCGGCAACACCTCGCGCGAATCGACGACGAGGGTGTTGTAAACCGGAAAAAGATGCCCTATACTGCGCCGGACAACTTGATTCCGGCCCTTGCCGAGACCGCCGCCTAGTGGGCGGCGCTCGCCCGGAAGAAAGAGAGGCCCGCCAATGAGCGGGCTTTTGCGTTTACTCACGCATGGCACCTCATCCGCTGCGGACCGCGGCGGTGAACTGACCCGGCCGGGTACGAGGTGTCAGCCGTGAGGGAAATGCTGACGCAGCGCTGAGAATACTCGAGCCGAGCGTCGCAGGAGATCAGCGCCTGCCCCTCAACCAGTCTCCTCTCGCGCCCACCGCGAGTTCGCCCAGCCATCCGCTGGGCTTTTTTATTTCCACAGCGCCGATGTCGAACGAGACGCCTAACCTCCGCTCCGACGACGGATCGTGGGATAGGGTTGCCGTCATGGCCGTCGTCTGCGAGCGGATCGCGGGCGGGGAGAGCGTTCGGAAGATCTGCTCCGATCCCGATATGCCGGATCGCCGGCTCATCAATCGGTGGATCGCCGCCGACGAAGGTCTGCGCAAGCAGTATTTGGACG
>NZ_VZOV01000058.1 GCF_008801915.1 Cupriavidus gilardii | reverse complement strand
GATAAGTATCCTTATCGTAATAGCCAGTTCGCTGCGCTAAACTGGCCCCCATGAAATCACGCCTGACCCTACCTAACTCCACATCATCCGCCAGCACGGGTATGGATACGGCCCCGACCGATGCCTCCACGGCACTCCCCGATGCCGCGTCCCTGGCCGCGCTGCGTGCCTGGCATGCCGGCCTGAGCTCCCGGCAAGCCGTGGCGCAATACCTGGGGGAGGAGAGGGCGCGCGGCCAATCCTCGCGCGCCGTGCTGGGCCGCATTCGCCGCCGGCTTGCCTTGCTGGCACGCGAGCGCGGCCGCGACGATCTGGCCGCGTTGTTCGAGATGCCGGCGTCGGCGCGGGTGGCGCAGGGCAGGGTGGCCGACCGTGCTATCGAGGTCCTGCGCACGCTGCCGACGCCACAGCCAGCGATCACCGACGACATCGGCCGCTGGCTACCGGCCCGCGCCGTCGCCGCCCTGCGCGCCCACGGCATCGAGACGCTGGCGGCGCTGACGGTGCGCGTGCCCAGGCGCCGACGCTGGTGGGCAGCCATCCCGAGGCTGGGCGCGACCGGTGCCAGACAGATCGAGGCGTTCTTCGCCGCGCATCCCGAGCTGACCGAGCGGGCCCGCGCGCTGATCGTGCAGGAGCGGCGCAGCAGCGTCGTGCCGTGGGAGCAGCTACGCTTGCCCCATCAGGTCGACGGCTCCGAAGGGCGCTTTCGCGCCCCGCGCGCGACGTGCACCTTGACCGCGGACAACGACTACGAGGCGGTGCAGGCCTGGCTGGCGCTGCACGAGTCACCGGCTACTCACCGCACCTACCGCAAGGAAGCGGAACGGCTGATCCTGTGGGCCATCGTCGAGCGTCAGCGGCCGCTGTCGTCGTTGACCACCGAAGACGCCGTGGCCTACCGCGCCTTCCTGCGGCGTCCCATGCCACGAGAGCGGTGGGTCGGGCCGCCACGCCCGCGCTCGTCGCCGGACTGGCGGCCGTTCACCGGTGCGCTGGCCGCACGCTCGGTCGCCCATGCGCTGTCCATCCTTGGGGCGATGTTCCGGTGGCTGGTCGAGCAACGCTACGTGCTGGCCAATCCCTTCGCCGGCATCAAGGTGCGCGGCGGCGGCCGCACCGCGGCGCTGGACAATTCGCGCGCCTTTACCGACGGTGAATGGAAGTTGGTGCGGACCATTGCCGACGGGCTCGAGTGGTCCTACGGTTGGGAGGCCGCCGCGGCGCAGCGCCTGCGCTTCGTGCTGGATTTTGCCTATGCAACGGGGCTACGTCCCAGCGAGCTGGTAGGAGCCACGCTCGGGGATATCTGGACCGACGCGCAAGGCGACGAATGGCTCGAGCTGACCGGCAAGGGCGGCCGCAGCGGCAACGTGGCAATGCCCCCGTTGGCGCGGCGGGCGGTGGAGCGCTACCTGACGGAACGCGGACTGCCCATCAGTCGGCGTTTGTGGCGTCCCGAGGTCCGCCTGGTCGGTGATCTGGGCAGCGAGCCCGAGATCGGCATCTCCAGCACGCGGCTATGGCATGTGGTGAAGCGGTTCTTCAAGCTGGCTGCGGATGTCATTGGTGCAGACCATCCCGCGGCGGCGGACAAGCTGCGCCGCGCCAGTCCCCACTGGATGCGCCATACGCACGCCACACACGCGCTAGGAAGCGGCGCGGAACTGACCATCGTTCGAGACAACCTGCGGCATGCGTCCGTGTCGACGACGTCGATCTACCTGCACAGCGACGAGGTAAAAAGGGCAAGGCAGATCGGAGAGGCATTTGGGGCGTAAATGACACCCGCAAGGGCGCCAATAGCGGGCTGTACGGACGAATAAGGGACTACAATCTTGCCCCTTCGTTGCCGAGCGGTTCGGGCTCAAAACACGGAATCCTTCAAGCCGAATCCCCTTGTTGGCATCACGGCGACCGTCATGCTGTCGGCGTGTGGCCCCGCCGCGCACAGGGCGATCGCGCGCCGTGCATGGTGACGGCTGCGCAAATCGACGAACTCGAGCATCAGAAAGGCCAAGCAGATGGCCGCCAGCACCAAACCGCCCACGCCGCCGGAAGTCTTGCCATAGGTGAATGCCGCGACGGCCAGGCCGAACATGGTCACGGTGCCGAAGCAAAATGCCCAGAAGCTGGGCGTCACCTGACCTGGTCGGAGCGCGACGTAGGTGGGGCCGGCGGTAAAGCCATGGTCCTCATTGAACCGCAGATAAGGCCAACCGGAGGCCGCCCAGCGCGCGAGCGACAGCGCTGCCGAATGCTGCGCGATGTAGCGCAGTTGGGCGACTGAAAAGCTCCGGCCATAGGCTGCATACATCCGTCCGCAATCGGCCAGCGTCGGTGCGGCAGGGGCCATCACCTCCCACGCTCGCGCTACAGCATCCGGATTTCGCACACATGGCTCGCGCGCCAGCCAAGACAGTACTTGCACGCCCTGTGACCAAGGCACCGCCGAAGATTCCATGTCCGCCCCCCGAATTGTCTGCCACGCCACGGCAGTGTCCTAAAGTAACTTTGCGTCACTTTACACGGCTAGCAAAGAGGCCGACAACTCGGACAGGGGTATCTCGCAGGCGGGGGCGCGAGCACGTGCAAACGGTAGAGAGAGCACACGGCGCTCCCGGCATAGTCGCCGGCTGTGCCGTCATCGAAACTGCCAGCCTCCGAAAGGTAAGCGCCTAGGGGCGGGTAACAAATTTATGCAAAAACGGGTAACAAATTTATGCAAATTAACG
>NZ_VZOV01000057.1 GCF_008801915.1 Cupriavidus gilardii | reverse complement strand
GTAAGCGCGAAATTCTCCGCACATAGCGTCACAAGCACAGACGGCGCAGGATTGTGTCCACCATTTTTAGTGGACACAACTCATGGACCAGATCGATTTGGATTTCTTGCCGCTGCGGGTGATCAACGTCGGCGCCAACGGCAAGCGCAGCTTTGACAAGGGCGATAAGCGGCGGTTGGTTGAAGCTTGCCTGCAGCCAGGGGTATCGCTGGCCAGCATGGCAATCAAGGCCGGGGTGAACGCGAACCAGTTGCGCCGCTGGATCGAGCAACACAAGGCGGAACAAAAAGATGCTGCTGGCACGATGGACGTCATCGAGAACGCACCGGCGGCGTTCGTTCCGGTGGTGGAAGTTCACGATGCCGGCCGGCAGGCCGGACGTCCAGCCATGCCTGGGCCAGTGTCAGTGCCAGTGCGTGCGTTGCAACCCCCGGCGCCATTGCCGTCGCGGTTGGTGGCGCAGTTGCCAAACGGCGTGAGCCTTGAGCTCGTATGCTCGGGACAGGATGACGCCCTGGTAAGGGCGATGATCGAAACACTGAGCCGCTGTCATGTTCCGGCTCGACGCTGAACTGCAGGTCTACCTGCACCGCGATGCGGTGGATTTCCGCCTCGGGATCAACGGATTGGTCGCGCTGGTCGAGCAGTCGATGCAGCTTGATCCCTTCGCGCGCGCCGTCTTCGCCTTCCAGAACCGTCGGCGCAACCGCATCAAACTGTTGCTGTGGGACCGCAACGGGTTCTGGTTGCTGCTCAAGCGCCTCGAGGAAGACCGCTTCGTGTGGCCACGCCGGCAGCAGGCGGTGATCGGGCTGACGACCGAGCAGTTGCACTGGCTGCTGGACGGTATCGACGTGGACGCCGTGCAGCGGCACCCTTCGCGCAAGTATCAGCACACAGCTTGATTGCCGTTTGGTGTGACGTATACCCAATTGCGCGGCGGCTGCACTATCGTGTTCAGCATGAACGAACACGACTTCTCCCGATTGCCGCCGGCCGCCCAGGCCTATATCCGCGAACTCGAAGCGCGGGCTGCCACCAACGCCCAGCACATCGCCGAGCTGACCGAGCGCATCAAGCTCCTTGAGGAACAGTTCCGCCTGGCGCAGTCCAAACGCTTCGCACCGAGCAGCGAGAAGCTCAAGGACCGCATGTTCGATGAAGCTGAGCAGATGGCTACCGCGGCGGCGGCCGACGACGATGAGGATGACGCGCTCGCGCTGCCGGACACGGGGCTGCCAGAGCCTGACAAGCCCGCAGGCCGCAAACGTGGCCGCAAGCCGCTGCCGGCGGAGCTGCCGCGCCAGCGCATCGAATACGACCTGCCCGAGGACCAGAAAATCTGCTCCTGCTGCCAGGGCGCGATGCACCGCATGGGCGAGGAGGTCAGCGAGCAGTTGCACATCGAAGTCAAGGTCTCGGTGCTGCAGCACGTCCGCTTCAAATATGCGTGTCGGCACTGCGAGCGCAACGCCGAACGCACGCCGGTGCTGACCGCACCGATGCCGGTCCAACCGCTGCCGGGCAGCAATGCCAGCGCGGCAATGCTTGCGACGGTGACCACCGGAAAGTACGTGGATGGAACGCCGCTGTACCGTATGGAAGACGCACTGAGTCGCGCCGGCATTGAAGTTGGCCGCGGCACACTGGCCAACTGGATCATCCGGCCCGCGCAACTGCACTACAGCCGGCTGTACGAGGCGCTGCGCTGCACACTGCTGTCCCAGCCGCTCATCCACGGCGACGAAACGACGGTGCAGGTCCTGAAGGAGGAAGGCAAGACCCCGCAGAGCAAATCGTACATGTGGGTCTACCGCAGCGCCGAGGACAGCGAACAGCCGGTCGTACTGTTCGACTACCAGCCGGGGCGCGCTCAGGAGTATCCGAAAGCGTTTCTCGCCGGCTATGCGGGCAAGCTCATGACTGATGGTTACAGCGCGTGGCGCACGGTCAATGGCGTCACGCACTTCGGCTGTCTTGCTCACGCAAGGCGGATGTACGTCGACGCGCTCAAGGGCCAAAAGAAACCTGGTGGGCGCGCGCAGCAGGCGCTCGAATACTTCAAGGCCCTGTACCAGGTCGAGACGCTCGCCAGAGCAGACCTACCCGAAGGCGAAACGCGCGTCGACTACACGTACCGGCTGCGCCAGCAACACAGTGTGCCGTTGCTGCAGGCGTTCAAGGCATGGCTGGACGAGCAGGCACCGCAGGTGCTGCCCGAGAGCCTGCTGGGCAAGGCGATCGCCTACACGCGAAACCAGTGGGAGTACCTGAGCCGCTACGTCACCGACGGGCAAGCACCCGTGGACAACAACGTCATCGAGCGCGACATCAGGCCATTCTGTACGGGGAGGAAGGCCTGGATGTTCAGCGACACAGTCGCCGGCGCGAAGGCCAGCGCGATGGTCTATAGCCTGATGCTCACGTGCCGGGCTTGCGGCGTGGAGCCGTATGCCTACCTGCTGCACGTGCTGACCGAATTGCCGCAGCGCGCCCCGGACACGGACGTCACCGACCTGCTGCCGTTCACCTTCGCCAAACGCCAAAGCGCCGCTGCACCTGCCGCCTGAACGACGACCGGCCGCAACCAAAGCGCTGATCGGCCATATGGGGCACTCGCCCGTTACGCGGTAACGGGCGAGCATTACCGGCTCGCCTTGAAATAGAGGTCCCATTGCTCCGATTCCGGATCGAGCCGGCGCACAATTGCGTCGTCGGCTCGAACGATCAGCCGCTCCAGCATCTGACGCTTCGTTACCGCGTAACGGCGTGCCAGGCGCGCGAGCGCGAGATCCACTTCGCTACTTACCCACATGTCCAGCCGACGTTCTCCGTTGCCGTCCTTGCCCGCTGTCGCGCGCCTTGCCCGATAGGCCGCCTGTCGCTGGGCTGTCGTCTGCGCCATCCTGCACTCCTTCGTCATGGTTACCCGGTAACGTCCCGTATTGCGTACGTTACTGGGTAACGGCTCGACTCAACAAGGTGTGCTGGATTTAGCGGTTAC
>NZ_VZOV01000056.1 GCF_008801915.1 Cupriavidus gilardii | reverse complement strand
TCCGCAGCTCGGCCTGTTCCTGAACGCCGCCCGACTGCCACCATGCGTCGATACAACGGCTGGCGAACACGACTAGGCACTCGTCCCCAGGCTTGACCGGGAATGTCAACGTACAATTGCCGCCAGATGGAAACTGCACCGGGCAGTCCACCAGCAGGGGCATCGTGACGCTGACGATCGATCCGTCGATTTGCCGCACCGGCACCTTGATGGACGGCTGGACCTCGCAGGTCATTGCTGCGGCATCGAACGACTGGATGATGCCCGGCAGCGCGGTCCAGATGCCCGCGCGCAGTCCGTCGAACGCCTCCCGAAGCGCTACCTCGGGATCGTCAACCCGCTCTCGTCTATCCATGGGATTGCTATGAAAGTGCTCGTCGCAGCGTTGCTGTTTGCGGTTTCTTGTCAGGCAACCGCTTTCGACCCCGACGAACTGACCCGGAAGAACCGGGAGTTGGCCGCCAGGGAGGCGCAGAAGCCAGCATGGAAGATCAAGGAAGAGGCAGAGACTGCGTCAATCAAGATGAAGTCTTTCAACCCGGCGACCGTAGGACGGCGCGCCTTCTTATTCGCGCGCCCGATTGAAGACGTGACACCGCGCGCGTCGATGATCGCCATCCTCTATCGCGACACCCCGTGCCAACTTCCAATCTCGGGCGCTAAGGACATGTTCGCAGCCGAATCCCTCTACGGTCGCGCCCTCGTCCCTGCTTGCTGGGGACGACTGATTACCCCATCCGGCGACGATGCACTGATCGTCTCCAAGTACGGCGACACAAGGAAGGAAACGCTGCTGAACTATGCCGAGGTTGAGATCCGTCCGGATGGATCAGGAAAGTTCCTGAAACCGGCGTTCTCGCGCGAACAGTTCATGCAAAACGTGGACGACTTCCACAAAGCGCTCCGCTAGCCGAAACGCTTGATGACGTTGTCCGGCGGCACGGCTGCTTGCGTCCTGAAGCTGTCGGGCAACACTGTGACGTCGGCTGCCAGGCAGATGACATCGGTGTAGTACTCGTTACCGCGCGTATCGCCATGGTGCTCGGCGATCATGACGTAGTAGTACCCATCGTCCTGCAGCTTTGCCTGTTCCTCGATGCGCTCATTCTGAGCCTGCTGACCCACGTTCAGGCTGTACTCATACCGCTGGACGCTGGCATTGTCTATCTGGATCAGGCGCCCGATCTTGACGCTCGGATTAAGAAGCATCTTGATCGTGATGCCGTTCTGCGTCTGCTCGGGTAGCCCGACCATCCCGGTTTCCGACGTGATGACCGGGATTTCTCCCGGCATGTACGACGTCTCGGGAACCATGACGACCTTGCCGTCCTGGATGCTCCAGACGGTCTGGCATGTCCTGGCCGTCCAGCGCATGAACTCCCGAGCCATGCCGAACATCACCTTGCCGCGAGGGAGTGGATTCCTGGGCAGCTCCGGCAGATAGCCCTGCGACACCCCGTATGGGTTCATGGCCGTGCAAGCAGCCGCCACATGGTCGGCTGCCGTCGAGCCCGCGGCCAACGTGGTGTTGACCACCGCGAAGTTGTAGGCCGAATCCCCATCCGCTGCGGTGATGTCCAGATACGTGTCCGTCTGGCTCTCGCGGCCGCGTCGAACCTGCTTGACTGTGCCGTCGAAGATGATCCCGTAGTTGCCGGGGTAGCCGGCCTGGAGCACCAGCCGGGTGAACTCCCGCTCGATGCGCTGCGCCGTCTGCTTTGAGACGTTGTAGACCCTGATCCTCGCCGAGTTCGGCGTCTGCAAGTCACCGCGGCGGACATCAAACCGGAACCGCAGTTCAGACAGGTCGACCGCCTCGCCGCTGTCCTGCCCGATAATGAGCGAGACCTTCCGGCCGAATTGCCGCGTGCTCATGCGTCTGTCACCCAGAATACGTGAGAACCGATACCAAGATCGCCATACGTCGGTACATCGTCCGGGTTGTCGGCGCCTTGCACCCACAGCCGGCCGGCGAAGCCAAGATGGCGATACTGCCCAAGCAGGTCGATGCCGGTCACCAGAGGGATGCCTCTGACCAAAGGCGCATTGTTGGCGTCCGCGATGTCGAGCACCCACCCCGCACCACCGGCTTTCCGATACTGGACCGTCAGGCGGTAGTCCACGCCGCTGAGCGTGATCGTGAAGCGTTGCGGCTCGGGCGACAGTGGAATCTCGAAGAAGTTGGGCATCACATGCTCGTCGGAGGAACGGATCCGCCAGGCGCTGGCGTTGCCGGCGTCGCAGCCTTGACGCCTGCGTTCTGCGTCTCAGCGGTAGCCGCCGGATCGGCTTGGTTCTCCCGCGGCGGTAGCGTCGTGGCTTGCGTGTTGACGATCCGAAGCTGCTTCAGCGTCGCGGTCACCGACATCGCGGCACCCGTCTTCTGGTCCCTGAGCACCGCCAGGGACTTGAACAGCATGTTTTCGTACAGGCGCAGCGACGTCACCACCTGGAACGGCTCGCGCAGCTCCTGAAGCGCCAGCAACTGCGAGTACACCGTGCTGATGTAGTCCGCCGTAGGCAGGCTGCCGCCCTCGAAGATCGCCTGCAGCGTGTCGGTCAGCGCCTTGATCTCCGAGTTGCTCCACCCGCACTTGATGACGACTTCCGGCTGGCGCTTGAAGGCGTGGTCAGAGATCTCCGCCCCCTTCTCCACCGGGTGCTCGGTGATCTGCAGGTCGTCTTGGTAGGCTTCCTCGATCGTGACGGGCACCCGGATGTCGCCGATCATCTTTGGCGACAGGAAGGAGATGATGTCCAGCATTACGAGACTGCTCCTTGCAGATTGCGCACCAGGTCGCCGTTAAGCCGGCCCTGCTCGCGCGAGACTTCCCGGCCTGCCGCAGCAGCATCGTTGACGCCGTACACGTTGATCTCGGTTCGCTGCTCGAGCTGCACGCTGTTGCCGCCTGGCGCGCGCTGCGCGTACACCGTCGGGGTCGCCGTCATGGCTGCCCGGGTGTTGCGCAGCGCCTGCTCCAGCTGCTCGACCGAGATGGACGCGCGGTTGTTGCCGACGCCATCGTAGAAGCTCTTGCCCGTCGCCGGGTCGGCCACGCTGGCCCATTCCCGGGCAGCGGCCTGCATGGCGGCGACGATGTTATCGCTGGCGCCGGTCAGGTAGTCCTTGA
>NZ_VZOV01000055.1 GCF_008801915.1 Cupriavidus gilardii | reverse complement strand
TCCGCAGCTCGGCCTGTTCCTGAACGCCGCCCGACTGCCACCATGCGTCGATACAACGGCTGGCGAACACGACTAGGCACTCGTCCCCAGGCTTGACCGGGAATGTCAACGTACAATTGCCGCCAGACGGAAACTGCACCGGGCAATCGACCAGCAGAGGGAGTGCTACGCTTTCGATCGTGCCGTCGAGCTTGCGCACCGGGATCTTGATCGTCGGCTGGACCTCGCACGTCAGAGCGACGGCATCGAACGACTGGATAACCCCCGGCAGCGCCGTCCAAATGCCCGCGCGCAGTCCGTCGAACGCCTCCCGAAGCGCAACCTCGGGATCGTCAACCCGCTCTCGTCTATCCATGGTGTTCGCTATGAAGAAGCTGGTATTGCTTGTCTCTCTGCTTTCGCCCTTGGCGTCGCAAGCCGCCCTGACTGACGAGCAAGGTCAGGCCCTCATGGAGCAGCTAATCTCCAGCTCAAGAACATGCAGCAAAGCGAAGATTGACGACAAGCAGGGAAGGTTGGCTTGTGAGCAAGCGCAGAACCTCGAAAAGCAACTCTTCGCGGGCGGGTGGTGCTACTCGCCGCAGACTAGGCGTTATGCACCGTGCGACCCTGGATACAGAGATTTCCTCGACGATGTATTCGCCAGGCGAAAGACCGCACACCGAGAGGTGATCTGGGCATATCCGCTGTCCCCGGTCGCCATAAGCGAGCTTCTTCCATTAAGCAGCTTCCCTGTTCGCTTTTACCCCGAGAGACCTTGTCGCCTTCAATTGGCGAACGCCAGGAACATGCGGCATATGGAGCAAACCGTTGGGTCGTCGACCTACGAGGGCTGCTATTGGCGCATCCTCGGGAATAAGATCGGGACAGTCATATTGGCTGGTGGCACGCCAAATTACGACACATTCCATGATTCCTCTGTTGTCGTAACGAAGCTCGGCAAGAACGGTACCCATGTCATGGTCGTGGATCGGCTTATGACACTAGAGCAGATTCGTACGTCGATATCCAGAGACTAGCCATATCGCTTGATGACGTTCGGGGGCAACTGCGGCACCCCAAGCGTCGCCCTATTCTCCAAATCAACGTTTGCCAGGCCAGTTCCATCCGCCGCTAAGCAAATGACTTCGGTGTAGTAATCGTTCCCGCGCGTATCGCCGTAGTGTTCGACGACCATGACGTAATAGAAGCCGTCATTCTGGAGGGTGTTCTGTTGGGACACACGTTCATTCTGTTCTTGCTGGCTGATCGACAGCCCGTACTCGTAGCGCTGAATGCTGGCGTTGTCCAACTGGATCAACCGGCTGATCTTGATGCTTGGGTTTAGCAGCATCTTGACCGTGATGCCGTTCTGGGTCTGCTCAGGCAGACCCACCATTCCGGTTTCGGCTGTGATCTTCGGGATCTCGCCCGGCGCGTACGATGTCTCAGGCACCATCTGGAGCTTTCCATCCTGGATGCTCCAAACCATCGCGTGCGTCTTTGCGGCGATTCGAAGAAAATCGCGCGCCATCCCGAACATCACCTTGCCGCGCGGCAGGGGCTTCCCGGGCACGGGAGCAACGTAGCCACTACCCACGCCGTATTGCTCCATTTCCTTGGAGCACACGTTAATGTGATCCTCGGCAGTCGATCCTGCGGCCAGCGTCTGGTTCACCACGGCGAAGTTGTACGCGCGATCGCCATCCGCCGCAGTAATGTCCAGATACGTGTCCGTCTGGCTCTCGCGGCCGCGTCGGACTTGCACCAGCGTCCCGTCGAAGATGATCCCGAAATTGCCCTGATACCCCGCCTGCAGCACCACGCGGCTGAACTCGCGCTCGATCCTTTGAGCCGTGTTCTCCGATACATTGTAGACACGGATGCGGGCCGAGTTCGGTGTCTGCAAGTCGCCGCGGCGAACATCGAACCGAAAGCGCAGCTCCGACAGGTCGAGCGCTGCGCCGCTGTCCTGCCCGATGATCAGCGAGACCTTGCGGCCGAATTGCGGCGTGCTCATTCGTCGGTCACCCAGAAGAGATGCGACCCGATCCCAAGATCCTCATACGTCGGCACGTTGTCCGGGTCGTCAGCGCCCTGAACCCATAGCCGGCCGGCGAACCCAAGGTGCCGGTACTGACCAAGCAGGTCAATGCCGGTCACCAGTGGGATGCCGGTGACCAGCGGAGCGTTGTTGGCATCCGCGATGTCGAGAATCCAACCCGCGCCGCCCGCCTTGCGATACTGCACCGTCAGCCGGTAATCCACGCCACTGAGCGTGATCGTGAACCGCTGCGGCTCCGGC
The DNA here is from genome assembly GCF_008801915.1 of Cupriavidus gilardii. GTDB lineage: Bacteria > Pseudomonadota > Gammaproteobacteria > Burkholderiales > Burkholderiaceae > Cupriavidus > Cupriavidus gilardii. Next base: position 971 of record NZ_VZOV01000055.1, on the reverse strand, counting down.
GAAAGCGGGATCTCAAAGTAGTTCATGGATTGCCCCACTGCACCGGCGGTACAGACCCGCCCGGCGCAGGTGTTGCCGGCGCAGCCGCCTTGACGCCGGTGTTCTGCGTCTCAGCGGTGGCGGCCGGGTCTGCCTGGTTATCCCGAGGCGGCAACGTGGTCGCCTGCGTATTGACGATGCGTAGCTGCTTCAGTGTCGCCGTGACCGATAGCGCCGCTCCGGTCTTCTGGTCCTTCAGCACCGACAGCGACTTGAACAGCATGCTGTCGTACTTGCGCAGCGACGTCACGACGTCGAACGGCTCCCGATGCTCTTGCAGCGCCAGCAGCTGCGAGTACACCGTGCTGATGTAGTCCGCAGTCGGCAGGCTGCCGCCGAGGAATATCGCCTCGAGCGTCCCAGCTAGCGCCTTCAGGTCCGAATTGCTCCAGCCGCATTTGATGACCACCTCGGGTTGCCGTTTGAACGCGTGGTCATTGATCTCCGCACCCTGCTCTACCGGGTGCTCGGTGATCTGCAGCTCGTCCTGATACGCTTCCTCGAAGGTAACGGGTATCGTGATCCCGCCGATGCTCTTCGGCACGAAGGTGATCATGTCGAGGATCACGACACCGCTCCTTGAAGGTTGCGCACGAGGTCGCCATTGAGGCGCCCTTGCTCCCCAGCCGCAGCCCTGCCAGCGGCGGCGGGATCGGTCACACCGTACACGTTGATCTCGGTTCGCTGCTCGAGCTGAACGCTGTTGCCACCCGGCGCGCGCTGGGCGTACACCGTCGGCGTCGCGTTCATCGCTGCCCGGGTGTTCCGCAACGCCTGCTCCAACTGCTCGACCGAGATGGACGCCCGGTTGTTGCCGACGCCATCGTAGAAGCTCTTGCCCGTCGCCGGGTCGGCCACGCTGGCCCATTCCCGGGCAGCGGCCTGCATGGCGGCGACGATGTTATCGCTGGCGCCGGTCAGGTAGTCCTTGA
>NZ_VZOV01000054.1 GCF_008801915.1 Cupriavidus gilardii | reverse complement strand
TCTGGCGGCAATTGTACGTTGACATTCCCGGTCAAGCCTGGGGACGAGTGCCTAGTCGTGTTCGCCAGCCGTTGTATCGACGCATGGTGGCAGTCGGGCGGCGTTCAGGAACAGGCCGAGCTGCGGATGCACGACCTGTCGGACGGGTTCGCGCTGCTGGGCTTCCGGTCGAAGCCCCGGGCATTGTCCGGCGTGAGCACCAGCACGGCGCAGCTGCGCAGCGACGCCGGTGACACGTACGTTGACCTCGATCCCGCCGGAAAGGTTGTGAAGGTGAAGGCGCCGGGTGGCATCGTCTTGGACACTCCCACAGTCACCGTAACCGGCGTGATGGCGGTGCAGAACCAGCAGGGCGCCTCGACGTCGTTCTCGATCAGCGGTAATGCCGAATTCGCCGGTCAAGTGCGAGCCAACGGCAAGCGCATCGACGACAGCCATACCCATAACGGCGTGCAGCCGGGTAGCGGCAACTCCGGCACGGTCAACTGAGGATTCCCATGCGCTATCGCAAATTGGACGCCGACGGCGACTACGTCTTCGGCGGGGGGCAGGCCGACTTCTACAAGGACACCCCGGATGCGGTTGGCCAGGCCGTTTTGACGCGGCTGCGCTTGCTGCGCGGGGAATGGTTCCTTGACACGACGGAAGGGACCCCATGGGCGACCGAGGTGCTGGGCAAGTACACCAACCCAACCTATGACGCTGCGATACGGCAGCGAATCCTGGGCACGCAGGGTGTCCGGGAGCTTGCAGATTATTCGAGCACGCTCGATAGCGAGCGCCGGCACCTTAGCGTGACGGCGACCATCAACACGATCTACGGCACCACCACAGTGCAGGCGACGCTCTAATGGCCATCACCACGACCGCACCGACGATCGACGCCAGCGGCATCACGGCACCGACCTACGCCGAAGTGCTGGAATACCTCAAGGACCAGTACCGCGCTATCTACGGGCCGGACGTGTATCTGGAGGCTGACAGCCAGGATGGTCAACTGCTGGGCGTCTTTGCCAAGGCGATCAGCGACGCCAACTCGGTCGCCATCGCCATCTACCGGTCTTTCAGCCCGGCCACTGCCCAGGACGACGCGCTGTCCAGCAACGTCAAGATCAACGGGATCGCGCGCAAGGTGGCGTCCTTCTCGACTGCCGATCTGGTCATCGTTGGGCAGGCGGGCACGACGATCACCAATGGCATCGCCAAGGATTCCAACGGCATCCAGTGGGCGCTACCGGCGTCGGTTGTCATCCCACCGGAAGGGCAGGTTACCGTAACCGCGACCTGTCTGACCATCGGCGCTGTGTCTGCTGCTGCTGGCGCGATCAACCAGATTGGAACGCCGACACTCGGATGGCAGACCGTCACGAACCCGGCTGCGGCAGCCGAGGGCGCGCCGGTCGAGATGGATGCGGCCTTGCGCCAACGTCAGACGGTATCGACAGCGCTGCCGTCCCGGACCGTTCTGGACGGGATCATCGGCGCCGTGTCGAACATCACCGGCGTGTCGCGCCTCGTTGCCTACGAGAATGACACGAGCGTGACCGACAGCAACGGCATTCCGTCGCACTCGATCTCGCTGGTCGTCGACGGCGGCGATGCGGACGCGATCGCCAATGCCATCGCCGTGAAGAAGACGCCGGGTTCCGGCACGTTCGGCACCACGTCGGTTGTCACCACGGACGTCTATGGCCGGGCCATCACCATCCGGTTCTTCAGGCCCAAGGATGCCCCGGTGACGGCTGTGGTGAACCTGAAGGCGCTCGCCGGATATACGAACCAAACCGGCGACGACATCAAGCAGGCAGTCGCTGACTACATCAACGGCGTCGCCATCGGTGGGGGCCTGTCGGGCAGCGTGGAATGGGCGGACGCCATCACCGCGGCGAACAGTGTCGGCGGTGGCGTGACCTTCAAGCTGACGGGTCTGACGCTGAGCGGCCCGCGGGGCGCTGGTAACCCCGATGTGGCGCTTCTGTTCAATGAGGCGGCGTCTTGCACGCCGGCGAGCATCACCGTCAACGTGTCCTGACAATGGCAGACCTGAGCGAATACACCGCGCTGATTACCTCGGAGCACAACCAGCGGCCGAAGTTCATGGCGGTAGTGGCGGCGCTGGCGCAGCCGATGGTGGACCTGATGAACGTGCTGGGCAGTATGCCCACGAAGTTTGACTTGGACCAGGCCATCGGAGTGCAGTTGGACGACGTAGGGCGATGGGTCGGTATTTCGCGGACGATCCGCACGCCACTGTCCGATGTCTACTTCTCGCTGGACATCAGCGGGCTCGGGTTCGATCAGGGCATCTGGAAGGGCCCCTTCGACCCGGACACTGGCCTCACGACGCTGGACGACGACACATACCGCCTGGTGATCCGCGCGAAGATCGGCGCGAACCACTGGGACGGGGACGATGGAAGGTTCCGTCGCCATCCTGAACAGCATCTTCTCGCCGGCTGGAGAACTTGAGCCGACGTTGGTCCATGCCGATGCGGAGCCATTCGGAGTAGGCGACGGCAGCCGGTTCCAGTACCAGCTCCTGTATCAGGGCCAGCCGGTCTACAAGGTGGAAAACGCCACGTTGTTCCGCAACGACTGGCAGGGGAATCAGAGGCTGTATCCGACGCCTCGGACGAACCTGCTTGCCTATTCGGAGCAGTTCGACAACGCGGTATGGGTGAAGAATGAAACGACTGTCACGGCTGGCGTTACGCTTGCGCCAGACGGATCGACGATGGCGGACAAGCTTGTCGAGTCGGCCACGACTGCCGCGCACTACACGCGCCATTCCACCCTGATGCAAGTCGGTACGCGCTACGCAGCGTCCGCCTATTTCAAGGCGGGGGAGCGAACGCGTGCATACATCTTTGGGAGCAACACGCCAGCGAATGGCGGCGGTGGGGTCGCGTTTGACCTAGTTTCCGGCACGATCATAGGCAACACCATTGAAGGGACCAGCGCGTCTATCGAACCGGTCGGAGGCGGCTGGTGGCGGTGCCGGGCGACATTCCCAGGCACCGCAGTCGCTAATCAGCATTTGCGTTTCGGCATTTACAGCCCAACGGCCTCCACAATTACCTACTCCGGAGACGGTACGTCAGGTCTATATGTGTGGGGCGCGCAGCTGGAAATTGGCGACGCAGTGACACCTTATATTCCGACCACCACGTCGGCCGTCACCCTCACCGACTACACCCTCAGCCCAACCGGCATCGTGGAACTCGGACAGACGCCTGTTTCTGGCGCAACGCTGACGTGGACGGGCGACGGCTACACCTACCCGTCCGGCACCTACGTCTTCATCCAAGACAACCAAGACATGACGATGACCATCGGCATCGCCGGGAAGGTGCCGTCGGCTGTGTTTCTGGCGCTGCTGGCGGGCGGCTACATCCCGCTCAAGCCGGAGGGGGTGCGCGTGAACTTCACCGTTGTCACCACGGTGGAAGGGGCGCCGCTGTTCGGATTGGATGTGAACAACCCGTATGTCGCAGGCTTCGATGTCGGAGCCTGGGGACGACTTCTGTAAGGACCATCAATGGCAACGATCGACTTCCTCCCATTCGCTACTGGCAGCGGCGCCAATGTCATGTCGCAGGCCGAGTGGGCCGCGCTGACGCAACGCCTCTCGGGCTTTCAGTCCGGCGTCGCGCAGTCCGC
>NZ_VZOV01000053.1 GCF_008801915.1 Cupriavidus gilardii | reverse complement strand
GCGGGCGGCGCGGCGGCCGGCGCCGGCGGCGCGCCATCATGCGGCGGCCTGGCGTGGCCGAGCGCCTGACGCATGCGTTCGCCCAGCGTCAGCGGCGCGGAGGCCGGTGCGATCGCCTGCGGATCGATGTCCGGCGCGGCGGCGGCCGCGCTGGCGCCGCCGTCGCGTGCCGCGTCGTGCTGATCCTTCGCGCCCGGCTTGCCTTCCCCTTCCTCGTTGGCCAGCGTGTTGCCCATTGCGCTGGCGCTGGCGATGCTGGCGGTATGGCCGGTGGTGAACACGCTGGGCGTATCGACCGGCGGCAGGCCGTGCGCGCGCTCGGAGACCGGCGGCGCGATCTCGGCCAGTTCGGCGGGCCATTTGCCGAGCAGGTAGTAGTCCATCACCTTGCGCGCGATCGGTGCCGCGTGTGCCGCGCCGAAGCCGGCGTTCTCGACGATCAGCGCCAGTGCGATCTTCGGCTTGTCGGCGGGCGCGAAGGCGGTGTACAGCGCGTGGTCGCGCTTGTGCTCGGCCAGCGCGTGGTGGTTGTACTTCTCGCCCTTGCTCAGCGAGAAGGTCTGCGCGGTGCCGGTCTTGCCGGCCGACTCGTAGGCCGCGCCGGCAAATACCTTGGCCGCGGTGCCCGAATGCGTGACGCCGACCATCGCGCGCTTGATCACGTCGATATCGGATTGCTTGAACGGCAGGCGGTAGCTTTCTTTGGGCACCGTCAGGCGGCGCTGGCGCGTGACCGCGTCCTCGATCGCCTTGACCAGGTGGGGCTTCATCACCACGCCGTTGTTGACCAGGATCGACGTCGCGTGCGCCAGCTGCAGGATCGTGAAGCTGTTGTAGCCCTGGCCGATGCCCAGCGAGATGGTTTCGCCGTCATACCACTTCTGCTGCTCGGGCTTGCGGTAGGCGCGCCGTTTCCACTCGGTCGACGGCAGGATGCCGCGGCTTTCGCCCTCGATGTCGATGCCGGTCAGCTGGCCGAAGCCAAGCGGCTTCATGAAGTCGTGGATCGCGTTGACGCCCATGTCGCGCGCCAGCGCGTAGTAGTAGGTGTCGCACGACGCGACGATCGAGCTGTTCATGTCGACCCAGCCGTGGCCGCCCGGCTTGTCGTCGCGGAAGGTGTGGTTGCCCAGCGTGAAGAAGCCGGGGTCGTGCATGCCCCAGTTCGCGGTGCGCTTGCCGGTCGCCAGCGCCGCCAGCGCCATGAACGGCTTGTAGGTCGAGCCGGGCGGGTAGGTGCCGCGCAGCGGGCGGTTCAGCAGCGGCTTGTTCGGGGAATTGTTCAGCTCGTTCCAGGTGGCGGTGTCGATGCCCTCGACGAACAGGTTCGGGTCGAAGGTCGGCTTGGAGACGAAGGCGAGGATGTCGCCGGTGGCCGGCTCGATCGCCACCAGCGCGCCGCGGCGGTCGCCGAACAGCGCCTCGGCCAGCTGCTGCAGCCGGATGTCGAGCGACAGGATCAGGTTGTTGCCCGGCGTCGCCGGCGCGGTCGACAGCGTGCGGATCGGCCGCCCGCCGGCGCTGACCTCGACCTCCTCGATGCCGGTCAGCCCATGCAGTTCGGTCTCGTAGCTCTGCTCGATGCCGATCTTGCCGATGTAGTTGGTGCCCTTGTAGTTGTCGGCGTCCTTGCGCGGATCGTACTTGGCCGGATCGGCGTCGTTGGCCTCGTCCATCGCCTCGATGCGCTGCTGGTCGCGCTGCGAGATGCGGCCGATATAGCCGACCACGTGCGAGGCGGATTCGCCCATTGGGTACTGGCGGAACAGCCGCGCCCGCACATCGACGCCAGGGAAGCGGAAGCGCTGCGCGGAGAAGCGCGCCACCTCTTCGTCGCTCAGCTGGCTGCGGATCGGCAGGCTCTCGAAGCTGCGCGACTCCTCCATCAGCCGGCGAAAGCGGCGGCGGTCGCGCGGCTGGATCTCGATCAGCTCGGACAGCTCGTCGATGGTGTCGTCCAGCGACTGTGTCAGCTTGGACGGCGTGATCTCCAGCGTGTAGGCGGAATAGTTTCGCGCCAGCACGATGCCGTTGCGGTCCATGATGATGCCGCGGTTCGGCTCGATCGGCGCCACCGAGATGCGGTTGTCCTCGGCCTTGGCCGAATACTGGTCGTGCTTGTACCACTGCAGCCAGAAGAAGCGCAGGAACAGCAGGCCGAACAGGATCACGGCGAACAGCGCCGCGGCCGCCACGCGAAGGCGGAAGCGGCCGAGCTCGAGTTCGACGTTGCGGATTTCGGTCATGGTGCTGCGTGGACGGGCGGTCGGGGCACGGAGGGGAACAGCGAGTGGAGTGCCATGCCGTCAGATCGGCCGGGTTTCGTCGACGTCGATCGAACGGCGCTGCGGCGCCAGCAGCAGGCCGGTGGCCAGCGGCCACAGCAGCGCCTCGATGCCGGGCGCGACCAGCAACGGCCAGCCGGGCAGCGGCGCGCCCATCAGCAGCCGGATCACGACCGGCACCGCATGCGCGACGAACAGCAGCGGCAGCACGTGCAGCGCCTGCGTATAGACGCTGAACCACAGCACGCGGCGGTGGATCGTGATGGCGAAGTAGGCCAGCAGCGTATAGGCCATCGCGTGCTCGCCGAGCAGGCGGGCATCGTGCACGTCCATCAGCAGGCCCAGCACGAACGCCACGCCCATGCCGACCTTGCGCGGCTGGTGGATGTTCCAGAACACCAGCACCAGCGCCACCATGTCCGGCACCCACAGGATGTCGCCCCACGGCAGCAGGTTGAACAGGAACGCCAGCACGAAGGTCAGCGCGATGAAGGCCGGATTGACCGGCCGCAGCAGGTATTGGGGATGGGTCACGGCTTCTGCTCCTGGCCGGGCGCGGCGGCAGGCGCCGTGGCGACCGTGGCCGCGGCGTCCGCCCTGGGCCTGGGCGCCTTCTCGGCTTTATCGGCTTTCTCGGCTTTATCGGCGGCTTTCTGCGCCTTGTCGGCCTTGCCGGCCTTCTCCGTCTTGCTGGTCTTGCCCGCCGCGCTCTTGCCGTCGCCGCCGGCCGGCAGGTCGCGCGAAGGTTTCTCGGCCTCGTAGCGCACCACCAGCAGCTGGCGGTGCGAACGCACGCCCGCGACCGGCTCGCAGTAGACGCGCGAGAACGCGGTGTCGGCCTTGCGTTCGATCTGCACGATGCGCGCGACCGGCAGTCCGGCCGGATAGACGCCGTCCAGCCCCGAGGTCACCAGCAGGTCGCCCTGCTGCAGATCGGCCGACGCCGCCATGAAGCGCAGATCCAGCATGCCGGCCTTGCCGCCGCCGAAGGCGATGCTGCGCAGGCCGTTGCGTACCACCTGCACCGGGATCGCCTGTTCCTTGTCGGTCAGCAGCGTGACTTCGGACTGGAACGGCGTCACACGCGTGACCTGGCCGACCACGCCCCGATCGTCGATCACCGGATACCCGGCCCGCACGTCGTGCTGGCTGCCACGGTCGATCACGATGCGCTGGCTGTACGGATCGCGCGCGTCGTACAGCACCTCGGCCGCGGTGACCGGCGTCGCCGATTGCTCCTTCAGGTCAAGCAGCTTGCGCAGTTGGCGGTTCTCGGCCTCGAGCTGGGCCTGGCGCAGCGCGTCGTCGGCCTGGGCCACGGCGCGCCGGCGCAGCTCGCGGTTCTCGCTGGCCAGCGCGGCGGACGACTGCAGATAGTCGAACGCGGCGCGCGCCATGTCGCGCGGTACCAGCACCGCGCGCTCGACCGGCATCAGCACGGTGGCGGCGACCTGCCGGACCGTGGACAGCGCATCGAAGCGGGCGTCGACGACCAGCAGCACCAGCGCCATCGTCACGAAGATGACCAGGCGCGCAAATGCGGACGTGCCCTGCTTGAATAGCGGTGGCGGCGTGTAATCCATTTAGCCGTACGCAGGCGGTGGCGGTCCGCATCGCCGGTACGCCGCGCGCGGGCGTCCGGGGGCGGACCGGAATTGGCTCAGTCGCGCGGGCCGCCGGTGGGCGGCGGCCGGCGTGGCCAGGGTGGCGCGGCGGCGGCCCCGCCCGTGGCCGGCGTCGGCCAGCG
>NZ_VZOV01000052.1:2500-5472 GCF_008801915.1 Cupriavidus gilardii | reverse complement strand
CCGCAAAGCAAAACGCCCCAGACCTTGAGGATCTGGGGCGTTTTCAAAGGAGAGCCTGGCGATGACCTACTTTCACACGGGTAGTCCGCACTATCATCGGCGCGAAGTCGTTTCACGGTCCTGTTCGGGATGGGAAGGGGTGGTTCCGACTTGCTATGGTCACCAGGCATAAAGGGTTGCCGGACTGGCTGGGCCAATCGGGCGTATTGGGATGTAGCGTCGGGTTGTGCTGTATGGCACGTATGCGGATACCAGCGGTGCGCGTCGAACGCGCTAAACGCACTGGTTATAGGATCAAGCCTTACGGGCAATTAGTACTGGTTAGCTTAACGCATTACTGCGCTTCCACACCCAGCCTATCAACGTCCTGGTCTTGAACGACCCTTCAAGGAGCTCGAGGCTCCAGGGAATCCTCATCTTCAGGCGAGTTTCCCGCTTAGATGCTTTCAGCGGTTATCTCTTCCGTACATAGCTACCCTGCGATGCCTCTGGCGAGACAACAGGTACACCAGCGGTACGTCCACTCCGGTCCTCTCGTACTAGGAGCAGCCCCCGTCAAGATTCCAACGCCCACGGCAGATAGGGACCAAACTGTCTCACGACGTTTTAAACCCAGCTCACGTACCTCTTTAAATGGCGAACAGCCATACCCTTGGGACCGGCTACAGCCCCAGGATGAGATGAGCCGACATCGAGGTGCCAAACACCGCCGTCGATATGAACTCTTGGGCGGTATCAGCCTGTTATCCCCAGAGTACCTTTTATCCGTTGAGCGATGGCCCTTCCATTCAGAACCACCGGATCACTATGTCCTGCTTTCGCACCTGCTCGACTTGTCGGTCTCGCAGTTAAGCACGCTTTTGCCATTGCACTTTAGGTACGATGTCCGACCGTACCAAGCGTACCTTCGAACTCCTCCGTTACACTTTGGGAGGAGACCGCCCCAGTCAAACTGCCTACCATGCACTGTCCCCGACCCGGATTCACGGGCCTAGGTTAGAACCTCAAACAAACCAGGGTGGTATTTCAAGGACGGCTCCACGAGAACTGGCGTCCTCGCTTCAAAGCCTCCCACCTATCCTACACAGATCGGTTCAAAGTCCAATGCAAAGCTGCAGTAAAGGTTCATGGGGTCTTTCCGTCTAGCCGCGGGGAGATTGCATCATCACAAACACTTCAACTTCGCTGAGTCTCGGGAGGAGACAGTGTGGCCATCGTTACGCCATTCGTGCAGGTCGGAACTTACCCGACAAGGAATTTCGCTACCTTAGGACCGTTATAGTTACGGCCGCCGTTTACCGGGACTTCAATCAAGAGCTTGCACCCCATCATTTAATCTTCCGGCACCGGGCAGGCGTCACACCCTATACGTCCACTTTCGTGTTTGCAGAGTGCTGTGTTTTTATTAAACAGTCGCAGCCACCATTTTATTGCAACCCCTTCACCCTTCTGGCGCAGGCCAGTCAAGCTACCAGGGCGTACCTTATCCCGAAGTTACGGTACCAATTTGCCGAGTTCCTTCTCCCGAGTTCTCTCAAGCGCCTTAGAATACTCATCTCGCCCACCTGTGTCGGTTTGCGGTACGGTCTCGTATGACTGAAGCTTAGAGGCTTTTCTTGGGACCCCTTCCGATTGCTTCGCAGCACTAGGCCGCTCGCCCCACATCCTTGAATTACGCGCCCGGATTTGCCAAAGCGCCTTCTCCAATGCAGGGACCGGGACTTCCAACACCCGGACAACCTTCCGCGATCCGTCCCCCCATCGCATCATACGACGGTGCAGGAATATTAACCTGCTTCCCATCAGCTACGCATCTCTGCCTCGCCTTAGGGGCCGACTCACCCTACGCCGATGAACGTTGCGTAGGAAACCTTGGGCTTACGGCGAGGGGGCCTTTCACCCCCTTTATCGCTACTCATGTCAGCATTCGCACTTCCGATACCTCCAGCATCCTTTACAAGACACCTTCACAGGCTTACGGAACGCTCTCCTACCGCGCACACAAGGTGCGCCCGCAGCTTCGGTGACTGGCTTAGCCCCGTTACATCTTCCGCGCAGGACGACTCGATCAGTGAGCTATTACGCTTTCTTTAAAGGGTGGCTGCTTCTAAGCCAACCTCCTGACTGTTTTAGCCTTCCCACTTCGTTTCCCACTTAGCCAATCTTGGGGACCTTAGCTGGCGGTCTGGGTTGTTTCCCTCTTGACACCGGACGTTAGCACCCGATGTCTGTCTCCCGTGATTGCACTCTTCGGTATTCGGAGTTTGCTATGGCGGGGTAATCAGCAATAGACCCCCCAACCATGACAGTGCTCTACCCCCGAAGGTGAGACACGAGGCACTACCTAAATAGTTTTCGGAGAGAACCAGCTATTTCCAGACTTGTTTAGCCTTTCACCCCTATCCACAGCTCATCCCCTAACTTTTCAACGTTAGTGGGTTCGGTCCTCCAGTACGTGTTACCGCACCTTCAACCTGGCCATGGATAGATCGTCTGGTTTCGGGTCTACACCCAGCGACTCAATCGCCCTGTTCGGACTCGCTTTCGCTACGCCTTCCCTAACCGGTTAAGCTTGCCACTGAATGTAAGTCGCTGACCCATTATACAAAAGGTACGCCGTCACCCGTTGCCAGGCTCCGACTGTTTGTATGCATGCGGTTTCAGGATCTATTTCACTCCCCTCCCGGGGTTCTTTTCGCCTTTCCCTCACGGTACTGGTTCACTATCGGTCGATCACGAGTATTTAGCCTTGGAGGATGGTCCCCCCATCTTCAGACAGGATTTCACGTGTCCCGCCCTACTTGTCGTACCCCTAGTTCCACAACGCGGTTTTCGCATACAGGGCTATCACCTGCTATGGCCGGGCTTTCCATCCCGTTTTGCTAACCACACTGCTAAAAAGTACAAGGCTCATCCCATTTCGTTCGCCACTACTTTGGGAATCTCGGTTGATTTCTGTTCCTGCAGCTACT
>NZ_VZOV01000051.1 GCF_008801915.1 Cupriavidus gilardii | reverse complement strand
TCCGTCAGCCCCGCCGCCTGCGCTGCCGGCTGCTGCGCGAGGTGCTCGGCGCGTAGGGCGGTGCGGCCAGCTTCCCATGCGGATTGCGCTGATTCGGTATGCCCATACTCGAACGAGTCCGAGTCGAACCACCACTTCTCGAACGCCTCGCGCTCGGCTTGTTCCATCCCCACCGCTTCCTTGTCCATGTCTGTTCTCCCTATGCCTTGTTGATGTTGTCTGCTGCCGTTACTGCCACCGCCAGGGCTGCCCATGCGTGCGACTTCACGCCGTATGTCGGCCCCGGATTCTTCTTCGTGCCTTGCGGCCCTAGCAGGTCGATCAGCGCCTGCCGAATGTTTGCGTCCTTAGCCCTGGGCGAGCCGCACAGGTGCAGCTTCACGTCCTTTCGGTAGACGAAGCGCACGGCCTCGGGCTTGTGCCATGCCTGCTGGAAGCGTCCAATCCAGCGGCAGGTCTCGAACACCTCGCGCCCTACTGCCATCCCGTAGCTGGCGATCATTTCGATGGCTAGCGTGTGGTTGAGTGGGTCATAGCCTGCGGTGCTCTCCAGCATGCGCAGCACTTCCCGGTTCTTCATGACGCCCGAGAGCGTGACGCGGCCATCGGCGAGCACGCACCACCCCGACTCCTCGGTACCGGGGTCGATCGCCAGAATCCGCGCGCGCGTAGTGGCGACGGACGTACCTACTTCTGCGTCGTCCCGCTCGGTCTTGCGGTAGAGAAACGAAGCCTCGATGTCGAGCAGCGTGTCGTCCGTCATGCAGCCACCTCATCTGCGATGCCCAGAGCCCGCTTGGCCATCTGCACCACCGCGAGAGCCAGCTTCTCACCGCGCTTCTGCCGATCGAGGATCTTCTTCGCCCAGTCCTTGTTGCCTACCTCACGGCGCATGGCCTTGACCTCTGCGACTGCCGCTTGAACCTTCTCCGGCTGAGCGCGCGTCTTGCCCGGAGCCGGCAGAGAAACGGCACGCGGAGGCACTGGCTGAACCTCGCGGCGGAGCACCTCGTCCAGGGCGGCGCTGAATCGCTTGATGAGAGCGCTGTGCGACAGGTTGAGCATGTCGAACTCCCCCACCTTGATCGCAGCCCAGTAGAACGCCGGGTTGGTCCACTCATCCTTGCCGTCGGCGCGCAGACGCAGTTGCTGCGTTGCTTCGTAAAGCGCCGCGTCGTAGTTCACAGGCGGCTTGCACAGGGCCAGGAACTCGGGGAGCGTCGGCGGGAACAGCCGCGTGCGCAGCGCCTCAACGCCTGCCTTGAGCTCGTCGCGCGACAGGTGGTTCAGCTCTGTGCCCCACAGCTTGCGAACGACCGTCAGATCCGTGCCGCGCCACATGTCGGCGAACTTCGAGCCGTACATGCCGCTCATGCGGGCAAACAGGCTGTCGATCCAGGCTTCGGGCACGGCGTCCTCGGGCCAGTCAGTCGATGCGGCGGGCCGCAACGTCGAGGGTTTCAGGGGTGCGTTCATTCGCTGGTTTCCTGCCGGTAAGGGTGGCGATGACATCGGCGCGCTCTTGCGCTCTTGCGTCGGACGGCCTTGGCATCCGTTGCCGCGGCGGGCTGCGAACCTTGGCCAGTAGCGCCAGCACGAAGCCGGCGTTGATCGGGGCTGCGTCACCGGTGGCTTCGCGGTCGGCGACAGCCAGGTCGTAGGCCTTGCGCAGTTCCTCGGAGGTCGGCTTCTGCGCTGCGAGGTCCATGACCTGCGCGTTGCTGGCGCTGATGCCGCGAGGCACCTTGCCCCGGGCTCGTTCCCAAGCGATCAACGTCGACGAAATCTCGGCGGCGGCACTCGGCGGTGTGCCTGCGCCTACCACGTTCGAACCACCTATGCCGCCGATGAGGGAATCAGAGAATCCGGAATCAGGAATCAGAGAATCAGCACGGCTACCCCCCCTTGGCAAGTCGTGTTCTTGATCCTTAATCCGAGGCTCGCCCTGGGCTCCATGCTCATTGCACTGGGCGGAAGCCTCGGGCTTTGCTTTGTTAGCAACCCCGTCGAGCCCTAGGCTCGGAGGGGGTGGGATCTCGCTTTCAGCCTCTCGATGGTGCGGATTCTGGTGCTTGGCAAAGTTGACGATCTGGATGAATTCCGTGCCTTCGACCTCATAGATCAGGATGAAGCCGTGCTTCTCGAGTTCGCGCAGTAGCGGCTCGGTGTCCTGGTTGTCATAGGGCAGCAGCTCGCCCTTGATCCGCTTGGGACGGTACTCAAGCCGCCCCTCGCGATCGGCCATCATCCAGAGGCCCGGGAAGATGAAGCGGGCCCACACCGAGCATTCGGCAAGGTCCTCGTTCTTGTAGAAACCGGGCTTGATGTTGCGAGAACGGGCCATCAGAGCGCTCCCTCAATGGCATAAAGCATGGCGCTCTGCCAGCCTGTCCAGTTGCGCTCATCCTTGGCGATGGACGTCAGAGTGTCGATGTCAACGCCGGCGTGATAGGCCTCTTTCAGAAGCTCGATGCAGCGATGGTCGTTGCAATAGGAGAACCGATTTCGGCAGATGCCACGGATGTATAGAAGCCTGCGCTCATAGTCAGGCAGGAGGAGAGTCTTCGCGATGGGCCCGACCTTCGCCCAGGCAAGCTCGACCGACTCGGCCGTGCAATTGCCCTTATCGTCTGCCTTGAGGTACTTCTCCGCGGCGATCTCGATGGCATCGAGCACTTGAGGTAACGGAACTGTGCGCAGGATGGTCTTAAGTCCGCGACGCCCGGAATCGTTAAGCGACCAGCCACGAGTCTGGGCTTCCCATGCGACCGCCGCGGTCTCAACGACCTCATCGTCGATCTTCTTCAGGCCATCCCGCCACGCCAGCATCATTTCCAGCTGCTCCCGGCGCATCGAAAGCTCTTCGAGCATGGCGCGCTGCTTCTGAATAGCAGCGTCATCCGAAAGGAGAACGTCCGATTTTCCGGCGTTGCATCCACGGCACGACGTGATGAGGTTCAGAAGATCGTTCTCACCGCCCTTGCTGACCGGGTTGATGTGGTCGACTTCCAAGATGACGTCGGGCGCAGAGGCGCCGCAGTACTGGCACTTGAAGCCATCCCGCTTGAAGACCTCGAAGCGGAGTTTCTTTCCAATGGTCCTACGCGATGGCATGCCCTACTCCTGCGTCCCAACTTGTCCCTGCTTGGCCCGCTTATGGAAGGCGATGACCTCGGGGTGCAACGACCCATAGGCGGCTTCCAGGATCAGCATCCCGAGCAAATCGGGCGTGTTGCATCCCATCGCAGCGGCTTTCATCACCAAGTCCCTCGCCTCGTCCGGCGGAATCAGCGCGACCACTTCCGTCTTGACCTGGCTCATGCCGCCACCAGCGGGCCGTTGTGGCCCAAACCGTCACTGACGCCGCTGATCGCGACGGGCAAAGTTCCGACAGCGCCGAACAAATGCTGCTCGGCGATGCGGGCGAGAGCCGCGGAATCCGAATCGATCCCGTGAACCTCCTTGTAGAGCTGGAGGGCTTCATAGGCGCGGTCACGAAGACGCGTCTTCACCTCGTTCCGAAACTCAGCACGGCGTGCCATCTGGGACTCCTGGTTGCTACGCAAACTGAAACTGTTGTGAAAAACAAACGACCGTTTGGTCGAGTACACGCGCCGGGGGTGACAGGTATTCCTGCCGGCAGGTGACAGGCACTCCTGCATAGAGCTCATGACACACTTGAACGCATGCGAACTTTCGGAGAACGTCTCCGTTGGGCCATCGAAAACGCAGACCCTCCAATCTCGATCCGCGAACTCGCGCGCCGGATTGGGCTGCAATACCAATCGGTCCAACACCTTCTCGACCCTGGCCGATTTGCCAAGGGAAGCCGGTACACGCACCAATTCGCTCGGGTCCTCGGCGTCTCACCTGAGTGGCTTGCCACGGGCAAAGGGCGCCCTCGGCAGAAAGGCATATCTCCGATCGATCAGCGCGCTGCTGTCCGAGAAGCCATGCAGACGGCAGCCGTCCTGCTCGCGCAGCTCGAACGCCTGGCGGACGCATTGGAAGAGCCAGAGAAGAAAAGCAACGGGCGGGCATGACGCGGCCTTAGGCGGCGGCCGGCTGGCCGTCGTGGGCTGCGTCTCGCAAGTACGCCCAATCGACATCAGGACGAAGCAATTCGCAGCGGACGAGACCACCGGTAAGGCGCTCGATCGCCGGACAGTGTTCGGCTGGGACCTTTCGTCCCGGCTGCTTCCACTGATTCACCGCAGCTTTCGTGACGGACAGGTGCACCGCAAGGGCAACCTGTGAGCCCACGATCCGTGCCGCCATGTCGATAGGATGCTCTTTCATGGATTCCACTCAGTCTCTACGCAGGGCCAAGTATAGAAATCCTGTACCTGCAAGTCAAGATAATATCGACCTTCTCGGTACAGAGTTTCTTTACCATTCGCCCATGGAACTCAACCGGTGGATCATCGAGGCGCGCGGGCGGGCGCACATGACGCAGCAGCAGCTAGCTGATGCGTTAGGTGTCACCAAGTCCAATGTGTCGGCGTGGGAGAACAGCCGACACGAGCCGGGCTGGTCACAGATGTTGAAGATCAGGGAGGTGACGGGCGCACCGTTGCCCGTGGACGATGCTGGCGCGACCCAGGCGGGCGCGTCCTGGCCGTTCGCATTTCCCCGATCGCGGCTGGATCAGTTGTCAGAGAAGCAACTTGCCGAGCTTGAGCGGATTGTCGTTTCCGCCCTGGAACTCGCGTCGACAGGCAGCAGGCAAACCGGAGGAACGTTCGCGACGTCGGGCAGCACGGCCGCAGACCCAGCCGACATCAAACACGCCACCGGCGGCCGGCGCACCGCAGGACACGAGCGCACCGGCACCACAGAATGAGATCCGGGTCAGCCGGATAACGAATAACAACGAACGGGAGAAGTCATGCGGATTGTTGCAGTTACCGTGCTCGGGGCATTTTTGGCGGGATGCTCCTACAACCTAGAACTGATGGCGAGAGGTAATGCCAAGACGGGTAGCGGTGTCGCTACGCGACCCGGCAACGACGTAACCATTGTTGCTGACGGAGTGACGTACAAGGGCAAGTTCGCCTACATGTCTAGCGGCTTCATGGGCACTTCCACCGCATTCTCTGGAGCGGCGACGGCAACTGCTACTGCTTACGGTTCAACGGGGCAAAGCAACGGAACAATCATTGCGCGCTCAGAGGATGGTCGAGGCCTTCGTTGTCAGTTCCAATACAGCACTTGGAGCGCCGGCGGCGTCGGCATGTGCCAGGACGATGCCGGGACGATATACGACCTGCAGATTAGTGGCTGAAGAGCATCACAAGCAAAAGAAAAGAAGGAGAAGTCATGCGGGTCATCGCAGCAGCGGCGCTTGCCGCCATTGCAGCCACCGGCTGCGCCACGAAGAACTACGGCCGTCAGGGCGCCTTGACGGACTTCGAGAAGCAAAGCATGTCATGCCGGGAGATCCAGCTTGAGCAGGCCAAGGTCCAGGGTTTCATTGAGCGCGTCAACAAGGAGAGCGAGTTCGACGGCCGCTCTGTCCTGTCCTTCCTCGGCGACTTCGGCATCGGGAATCTGATGGAGAAGGACAGTGCCATGAAGAGCGCGACTGATCGGTCGGCCCAGCTGCAGGCGGTGGCCGCGCAGAAGGGATGCGCGTACTCGGACGCTCCGACGGCCTCTACAACAAGCAGATAGGTGTGCGCGGATAGTGAAGGAGTGCCGCCATGCACCGCAGGGCACCCCCTATACGTGCTGTTTTGATCACAAACGGAAGGCTGTTTTTCGTGGTTTTCCGATGCCTTTGATACACAGCAATCTTTAGGCAATGCTAAACTTCGCTCCTACATTGCCGTCAAACGTGCATGGCAATGCAATCACAGCAACTTGCTGTGAATCGGAGAAAGCAATGGAACGCACAGAGGTATCGCGCCTGCGCTCCTTCGGGCAACTTCTGGAGTTCGAGGCTCATCGCAGCGTCGACCTACTCAAAGCTATCGACGACACAATCTACGCATGCTGCGTCCAGCGAGACAGCCTGGATCACTTAAGCGGGTTGTCGGCGGAATTCGTACAGCACCTCAAACGCGTCGAAAAGCCTGTAGATGCAGATGGCACGATCTTGCGTAAGCTCGAAGATGCCAGAGATGCTATCGCTCGCGCCTACGACATCCATCAAAGAAAGCGCGAAGCGGCGGCGAGAGCTCCCGAACTTACGCCTGACGATGGAGTCGTGGAGGCTTATGACAGCTTGCTAGACTCATTGGCTGCTGCTCATAACATCACAAACGAACTCTGCTGGGCACTTGGTGAGCACGACGCTGACTTTGACGAAATCGTCGATGGCGAATTCACATCTGCCGACGACCTTATTGGTGCGCTCAGAGGTTAGACTTGGCCATCACCCGGGTGCGCCGTACGGCCAGATTTGACAGGGAATACAAGTCGCTCTCTCCAGAGCTCAAGGAGCAGGCCGACGGCGCGCTTCGCGATCTATTTCGCGATCCAATTCCTGTTGGGCGAAGGTTCCACGCACTCCAGGGCTACCGCAACCCAAAGCTGTACACTATTGATGTAACGCCAAATCACGCCTACAAGATCTCTCTTGAGATTGAAGGGGAATGTGCCACGCTACGTCGTGTCGCAACGCACCGCGAGATTGATCGACTGCCTTAAAAAGAAAAAGCCCGCCCCTCCGGCGGGCTTTTTTACGCCCGTAGCCCCCTCCCCTGCGCACTTGCACCTGTCACCCCGGCAGGCGTGCCTGCCTCCCACTTAAGTAGTAGCTAACTTACATTGACCTTTCAACAAGCCGGCGGAAGCCCGGCACGTGAGGGGTCCATGTCGAACATTATCGAGCTGGCGCGCTTCCGGGGGACGACAAGCCGTCAGCCTGCTGCCAGCGAACCGGTCGGGACGATCACCATCAAGTGGCAGTCCGACGGAACGCACGCCTACACCATCAGCGGCCAATACGCCCGCTCCTTCTCATTGACGATGCAAGCGCTGAACCAGGTCGCTGCCCGCGTGGCGACTGACGTCGTCCGTTCCGATCCCATCCCGTAAGCGCCGGTACAGGGAAGCAACACACGAGTACATTTTTTCTTGACTCGTTGGTACAGCTTTTCTATACTGCCTCCATCGACGCACTACACCGATGGAGCAAGCGATGCCAGCCACCCTGACCCAAGCCCCGATCCGAGTCCCCGGCCAGCCCGAGGTGGCGGACGACTTGGAACACCTCTGCTCGTCCTTCTTCGGC
>NZ_VZOV01000050.1 GCF_008801915.1 Cupriavidus gilardii | reverse complement strand
ACGCGCGCGACGCGCGCGCGTTGGTGCGCGGCCGCGCTGTGCGCGGCGTGCGCGCTGCACCTGGGCTGGCAGGCGCGGCGCGCGCTGGCCTTCGCCGACGAGACGCGCGATTTCGACGCGGTGCTGGCCGCGGCCGCGCCCGGCCAGCGCGCGCTGATGCTGATATTCGACGCCGGCAGCACGCCCGCCGCGCATCCCGGCGCCTATCAGCACTTCCCGCTGTGGTACCAGGCCCGGCGGCAGGGGCTGGTCGATTTCAACTTCGCCTGGTTCCTGCCGCAGATCGTCCGCTATCGCGGCGGCCATGCGCCGGCCCTTGGCCCCGCCGAGATGCTCGACAACGCCTTCCCGGCCAGCTTCGACTGGCAGCGCCATCGCGCCGGCCGCTATCGCTATCTGTTCGTGCGGCGCGCGATGCCGCTGCCCGCGGGCTTTTTCGCCACGGCGGACTGCCGTGTCGAACCGGTGCGCTCGGCCGGGCACTGGTCGCTGTACGCCACGCGCGATTGCCCGCCGTCCGCCGAGAGGCCCCTTCCCTAGGAGACCACCATGTCGCCGCAAGCCTATCTCGAAATGGCGCAGACCGAAGCCGATCACTGGTGGTTCCGCGCGCGCCGCGACATCGTCGCCACGGTGCTCGCGCAGCTGGCGCTGCCGCCGGGCGCCGCCATCCTCGAGATCGGCGCCGGCACCGGCGGCAATCTCGACATGCTAGCGCGCTTCGGCACGGTCAGCGGCCTGGAAATGGACGCGATGGCGCGACGGCTGGCCGTGGCCAAGACCGCCGGCCGCTATGCGATCGCCGACGGCCGCTGTCCCGACGCGATGCCGTACCGCCCGGGCAGCTTCGATCTGGTCTGCCTGCTCGACTGCCTGGAGCACATCGCCGACGATGCCGGCGCGCTGCTGGCGATACGTTCGCTGCTGCGGCCCGGCGGCGCGGCGCTGATCACCGTGCCGGCGCATCCCTGGCTATGGAGCCGGCATGACGTCTTCCTGCACCACCAACGCCGCTATCGCCGTACCGCGCTGAGCACGCGTCTCGGTGACGCGGGGCTGCGCGTGGAAACGCTGACCTACTTCAACACCGTGCTGTTTCCCCTGGCGGTGGCGGCGCGCTGGCACGACCGCCTGCGCGACCAGTTGCGCGACCAGTTGCATGCGCGCGTGCCCGACCACGGCGTACCGGGCGAAGCCGGCGGCTCGAGCGGCACCGCGATGCCGCCCGCGTTGCTGAACGCACTGCTGTACGCGCTGTTTCGCAGCGAGCGGCTCTGGCTGCGGCATGGCACCTTGCCGTTCGGGGTATCGCTGCTGGCGGTGGCGCGCGCGGTCTAGCGGACGACCGCAGCCGCAAGGAAAACGCCGCGGCCGTCGCCTGCCGCGGCGCAGTTGGCGCTGATCGATCGGGCCAAGCGTCAGCGCGTGCGCGCGCCGCGCTGCACCGCCGACAGCTCGATCACGCGGCGGCCGCCGATCCCCTGCGTGGCGGGACGCTCCTGGTAACGCCGGCGCACCAGATAGATCGGACGGCCCTTGGTCTCGTGATAGATGCGGCCGACGTATTCGCCGACCACGCCGACGCCGATCAGTTGCAGTCCGCCGAAGAACAGCAGCGCGGACAGCAAGGAGGCGTAGCCCGGCACGTCGACACCGAGCCACAGCGTGCGCCCGATGATGAAGGAGCCATAGCAGAAGGCGGCGAAGGCGACCGCCAGGCCGATATAGGTCCAGCTGCGCAGCGGCACCGTGCTGAAGCTGGTGATGCCCTCGAGCGCGAAGTTCCACAGCCGCCAGCCGGAGAACCTGGACTGGCCGGCGCTGCGCGGCTCGCGCGTGTACGGCAGGGTCACCGTATGGAAGCCGACCCAGGCGAACAGCCCCTTCATGAAGCGGCGCCGCTCGGGCAGGCTCTTCAGCGCGTTGACGACCGCGCGGTCCATCAGGCGGAAGTCGCCCACGTTTTCCGGCAGCCGCAGTTCCGACATGCGGTTGTGCAGCCGGTAATAGGCGCCGGCGGTCACGCGCTTGAGCCACGAATCGCAGGCGCGGTCGACGCGCTGGGCCAGCACGACCTCGGCGCCCTCGCGCCAGCGCGCCACCATCTCGCCGATCAGTTCTGGCGGGTCCTGCAGATCGACATCGATCGGCACCACCGCGTCGCCGAACGCCTCGTCGATGCCCGCGGTCAGGGCGGCCTCCTTGCCGAAGTTGCGGGTCAGGTCGATCACGCGGATGCGCGGATCGGCGCGGGCCTGCGCCAGCAGCCGCGGCAGCGTGTCGTCGCCGCTGCCATCGTTGACGCAGACGATCTCGAAGCGGATGCCGGGGATCGCTTCGAGCGCCGGGATCACGCGCGAGAAGAACGGCGCGATCGCCTCGCTCTCGTTGTAGCAGGGCGCGACCAGCGACAGCAGGCGGGTATCGCGCTGCCATGGGGTCCGGCGGTCGCGGGACGCCATCAACGGGGAAGCGAAGGAAGCGCTGGGCGGTGCATCGCCCGCGGCATCGGCATCCGAGCCGGCAGATGAGGCGCACCACCTGCCGTCCTCCGCAGCAGCATGCAAGCCGCCTTTGGGGGCGCCCTCGCCGGCGCCCCCGGCGGTTCTCCTCCCCGCTCCAGCAGGGTCGCGGCGGCGCGCGCTCGCGCCGCCGATCCTGTCATGTCGTGACATGTCCGTTCCCCTTGTGCGTCCCGACATCGGCCGCGACATCGGTGGCGACATCGGCGGGCACACTGTCAGCGTCCCCGGTGCCGGCCCGCCACGCGCGGCGCAATACGGCGGCCATGCCGAGCGCCAGCAGCTGAACCCCGCCCTGCCACTGCTGCGCCAGCGCATTGGCGAACATCAGCAGCGGCATGCACCACAGTGCGACCAGCAGCAGACGCTCCCCCGGCATCCAGCCGCGCCGCACGCCTTCCACCGCGAGCCCCGTCACCGCCATGCCCAGCCACGCCAGCTCGTAGTACCAGAGATACGGCGTGGCCAGCATCGCCGCCAACGCCAGCGCGGCGGTTCGCAGTCCGGTATCGCGCTGGCGGCGCCATACGCAGGCCAGCGCGCCGATCGTCGCCAGCGTCAGCACTGCCTGCAGCGCGTAGGCCAGCGCCGGCGCGCCGCCGGCAAGCCGCACCGAGGCCAGCAGCGTCGGGCTGACGTACCAGGCACGGATGCCTTCGTGAATCAGCATGTCGGCGACCTGCCCGGTCGCGCTGACGAAGGCCGGCACCGTCTGCCAGCCGAACGCGGCGATGCTGGCCGCCGCCAGCGTCGCCGCGCTCAGCGCGGCGGCGGCCAGCGCCCGCCATTCGCGTCCGGCGATCAATGCCACCGGAAACATCAGCGCCAGCTGCGGCTTGATCGCCAGCAGGCCGATCAGCACACCGGCCAGCACCGGCCGGCGCGGCAGCAGCACCAGCGCCCATGCGGCGAGCGCCGCGGTCAGCAACGCGTTCTGGCCGATGGTCGCCGCCAGAAACAGGCCGGGAAACGCCAGCAGCGACAGCAGCACCGCGCCGCGCGCCGCCGTTGGCGGCGCCGCCAGCGCGGTCATGCGCAACAGCGCCGCGAGATAGCCGGCTGCCGACAGGCCGATGAAGGCGAAATAGCTGGCAGCGAACGGCAACAGCGACAGCGGCAGCACCACCCACAGGAAAGTCGGCGGATAGAGCCAGGGCAGATAGAAGCCGGAATCGGGCGGCACCGAGCCATGCGCGGCGATCACCGGCTGCAGCTGCGCGTAGTCGTAGACCGCGAGCGCCCCGGCACCGCGCAGCAGATGCGACGCGCTCCAGAACACCGAGAAGTCGGCACCGGGCCGAACGATCGTCTCCAGCGTGAAGCCCTGCGTGATCCACGCCCACGCACAGACGATCGACAGCTGCGCGATCAGCATCGCACCCGCATACAGCCGCATGCGCTCCAGCGTCAGCCAATGCGCGCGAGCGCCCTGCGGTGTGGCGGCAATCGAAACGGGGGAAACGGTCATCGGGTCGCTCTCGTCGGCATCGAACACGGCGACATGCGGTCGCCTTGCCCTTCGTTCTATCAGACGCTGTGCGCGGCGCAAGGCGGCCCCGCCGGCGCAACGATGGCGGCGCGGGGGCTGCGCGCGCCGACGTTTCCGCGCGGAAGCACGAAGGTTGCGGGCGCAGCGCCGGCCGCGATTGCCGCGCGCGGCGCCGCTTTGCGCGTCGTCGCCATGCCGCGGATCGACCGCCATGGCGCCGCGCGGCCGGCGCCGGACGGCGCGGCGCCGAGCGGCAACGTTTCAAACGGGAAACACGGCACCGGCGCGGAAGACCCGCGCCAGATGGATGAGCGCGGCGGCAATGCGCGACCGCGCCGCTCTCGTACAAAAGGATGAGCCCTGCCTGCGCGTGCACCAGACCACGTCGGCGCCGGATGGCCGGCCTCATCCATTGCCGCGAGGACCGCCGCCGGAATCACGGGACCAGCGCGGCTCCACCACACCCCCACCGCGCCCCCACCTCGGCACGCGCGCGTGCCACACCATCGCCCGGCGTTTCCGCCCGGAAACGATCGCCGGTTCGCGCCCCTGCCGCCGGGCCTGCCGGCAAGCGCCGGCTGACCGCACGGCCTTGTGGCGCAAGGCATTGCAGCGGGCTGGCAAAGCTCTTGCCTTATGTCGGCGACAAGGCGGCCGGCGCCAAGGCAGCCAGCGACAAGGCAGCCGGCGACAACGCCGCCCGCAACCGCCGCCGCCCGGACCGCAAAGCGAACCAGGCGGCGGCGACGCGAGCGACCTCGACCGCAGACGCACCGCACAGCGACAGGACACCGATCATGCTGACCAATCCGCATCGCCTCACGCAGCGCCCCGCCTCGCGGGGATCGCGTCCGCATCGCGCGCCGCTGTCGCACTGCTCGCGCCGCGGCGAGGCCTCGGCACCGCCGCATGCCACGCCGCGCCATGCACGGCGCGAGCACACGCACCGCCGCGTGCGCCGCCCGGCGGCGGGGGAAGCGGAAGGTCACCACGGCGGTCGCCGCGACAGCCGTCCGCCTGGACACGGCGGCGGACACGGCCGCTGGCCCTTCGATGCCTGCGCCGCCTGCGGTCCTCCGCGCGCCGCGGCCCCCCGCAGTTCAACCGCAGCAGTTCAACCGCAGCAGTTCAACGCAAGTCGTGCCCTGCATTCCAACCGAAGGAGAGAGCCATGCAAGACCTGATTCAACAAGCCAAGCTGTTCGCCCAGGACGATGACGGCGTCACCGCCATCGAGTACGGCCTGATTGCCGCGCTGATCGCCATCGTGATCATCGCCGGCGTCAAGCTGGTCGGACAGAACCTGAGCGCCGTGTTCGACAAGGTGCAGTCCGCACTGAAGTAAGCCGAGCCACGCGCCGATGCGCTCGGCGCGATCGATACCCGCGGAGGCCGGCGTTCCGGCTCCGCGGGCCTGCGCCACCTACTGGAGACACCGATGCGCGTGCAAGCGAATTCCATCCGCGGCTTCGTCGACGACGATCACGCGGTCACCAGCATCGAGTACGCACTGATCGCGATGCTGATCGCGCTGGTGATCATCGTCTCGGTCAAGGCCGTCGGCGAGACCCTGAGCAATATCTTCGACAAGGTCGCGTCCTCGTTCTGACGATGCGGCCCTGCCCCGACCCAACGCCCTGCACCGTGCGACCGGAGCCCGCCATGCCGAACCCGCATCTCGCCACGATGATCGGACCCGCCGCGATGCTGCTGGTGCTGGCCGCCGCGGCCAGCGATCTGCATTGCCGCCGCATTCCCAACTGGCTGACCTTCGGCGCCTGGCTGCTGGCGCTGCCGGTACAGCTGGCGCTGTCCGGCCTCGGCGCCGGTGCGCTGGCCTGGGCCACCGGCTGGCTGACGGGGCTGGCGATGTTCCTGCCGATCTATCTGCTGCGCGGCATGGCCGCCGGCGACGTCAAGCTGATGGCCGCGGTCGGCGCCTGGCTGGGCGCGGGCATGGCCTTCGACATCGCGCTGACGGCCTTCGTGCTGGGCGGCGCCTGGGCACTGGGCTGGACGCTGTGGCACGGCAATCTGCGCCAGTTGCGCGAGAACGTGGTGCGGATCGTGCTGGCGCCCGGCGCGTTCAATCCGGACCGGCGCAAGCCCGCGGTACTCGACGCGTCGGTGTCGGTCGGCGCGATGCCCTACGGCGTGGCCATCGCCGCCGGCACGATCGCGATGCTGTTCGCGTCGGCATAGCCACCAGCACAGAGCGGGGGATCTCATGATCGAGCAAACACCGAACGCGCCGATACACGGTCTGCCGGGCGTCGCCAATGCCGCGGCCAATGCCGGCGGCCATGGCCACTCGCGCGCGCCGGCCAGCGCCGCCGCGGAATGCGCCACCGAATGCGCCCAGCCGCAACCGTGGCATGTGGCCCCGCGCACCGTTGCCGATACGGGCATCGACATCACGATGCTGGGCACCCTGCTGATGAAGGCGGCCTATCTGTACCGCAACGTCACGCTGCTGCAGCTGGCCGAGACGCTGCGCCTGCCCGGCTCGGTGATCGGCGAGATCGCGACCGCCTGCGTGCGCGAGAGGCTGCTGGAGGTCGCGCATCGGGGCGCCAGCGACCTCGACGTGCGCTACCGGCTGACCGATGCCGGCCATGCGCGCGCCGCCGAGTTCGCGGCGCGCTGCAGCTATGCGGGCCCGGCGCCGGTGACGCTCGACGCCTATCTGGAGGCGGTGCGGCACCACTCGGTGCGCCACGCCAGCGTGTCGAAGGCCGATGTGGCCGCCGCGCTCGGCGACCTGGTGGCACCGCCCCATATCGTCGACGAGGCCGGTATCGCGCTGAACTCGAGCACCGCGCTGCTGCTGTACGGTCCGCCGGGCAGCGGCAAGACCTTCCTGGCGCGCCGGCTGCGCGAGCTGATGCCCGGCGCGGTGCCGGTGCCGCACGCGATCACCGTGGCCGGCGAAATCATCCAGGTGTTCGATCCGCTGGTGCACGTGCCCTTCGACGAGGGCGGCAATCCCGGCTGGCGCCGCGGCGCGGACCGGCGCTGGATCCTGTGCCACCGCCCCGCCGTGCTGACCGGCGGCGAGCTGACGCTGGACATGCTGGACCTGCGCTATGACGCGGTCGCCGGCTACTACCAGGCGCCACCGCACATGAAGGCCAACAACGGCGTCTACATCGTCGACGACCTGGGCCGCCAGCTGGTCGGCGTCAGCGAACTGCTGAACCGCTGGATCGTGCCGCTGGACCGCGGCATCGACATGTTCACGCTGCACAGCGGCGTGCGCTTCTCGGTGCCGTTCGACGTGTGGCCGGTGTTCTCGACCAACCTGGATCTGAGCGCCCTCGGCGACGACGCCTTCCTGCGCCGGCTCGGCAGCAAGCTGTTCATCGGGCCGCTTGCCGAGGACGACTACCGCGAGGTCTACGCGCGCGCCGCCCGCGCGCTCGGCCTGCAGCACGCCGACGACGTGTTCCGCTTCCTGCTCGAGGGCCTGCATCTGGCCGACGGCATCCCGCTGCTGGCCTGCATCCCGGGCGATCTGCTGAAGCTGGTGGACTCGGCGCGGCGCTATCACGGCGACCCGCCGCACGTCAGCGAGGAAGCGCTGCGGCGCGCGTGGCACGCGTATTTCGGCCGCGAGATCGGCGATGGCATGCGCTGGCGCAGCGGCGCGCGCGCGGCGGCGCGATAGCTGCGCCGCGCGCAACGACGGAACGATGGAACGGCGGAACGGCGGAAAGAACGAGGGAAACGAGGGCAACCTCAGGGGAGAGCTTCCATGAAGAACGCAAGGGCAATGTTGATGCTTCTGGTCGCACTGGCCGCGGGAGTCGCGGCCGTGGTCGCGGCCTCGCGCTGGCTGATGCAGCAGTCGTCGAACTCGGTCGCGCAGGTGGTGGTCGCCGCCAGCGACATCAACCTGGGCCAGCCGATCGGCCCGGAAAACCTGCGGCTGGTCAGCTGGCCCAGCGCCAGCGTGCCGCCCGGCGCCTTCACCAACGCCGCGCTGCTGCAGGGCCGCGTGGCGCGCACCAGCGTGCTGCGCGGCGAACCGGTGCTCGAGGCCAAGCTCGCGCCGCAGGGCACCAAGGGCGGCCTGTCGGCGGTGATCGGCGAAGGCAAGCGCGCGATCACGGTGCGGGTCAACGATGTGGTCGGCGTGGCCGGCTTCGCGCTGCCGGGCAATCTGGTCGATGTGATCGTCAACACCGCGGCCGACGCCAGGCGCAATGGCGGGGGCAGCGGCGACGCCAGCATCTCCAAGATCGTGCTGGAGAAGATCCTGGTGCTGGCGGTTGCGCAGCAGGTGAGCCGGGACGATACCCAGCCGAAGGTGGTCAACGCGGTGACGCTGGAGGTCACGCCCGAACAGGCCGAGAAGCTCGACGTCGCGCGCAGCGTGGGCACGCTGTCGTTGGTGCTGCGCAATCAGGTCGACCTGGCCGCGGTCGACACCGACGGCGCCACCAAGACCACGCTGCTGGGCACGCCGGCCGCCGCACCGGTGCCGGCGCCGCTCAAGCCGGTCAAGGTCAGCGCACCGGTGCGCCCGCGTCCGGCGGCGCCGGCCCGCGCCGGCCACTGCATCGGCGTGTTGTCCGGCGTGCAGGGCAGTCTCGAATGTTTCTGACGCCGAAGGTTTCCGGCAGCACGGCCACGGCATGACTGGGCATGCCGCGAATCACGCAGCACCAATTCTCTCCGGGGGGAGATATGAAAACGAACCATAAGCAGAGGGACGGCGCGCGCAACGCGCGCACGCTGGGCGGTGCCGGCACGGCGTGCCTGCTGCTGGCGCTTGCCGGCAGCGCGGGCGCGCAGCCGGCCGCCGAAGCCGGCGCGGCGGCCAAGGGCACGGCGCCCGCGGCCGGGGCGCGCCCGGCGGGCAACGCCGGCGCGGCCGCGGCGTCCGGCGCGCCGATGCAGATGACGATCAGCATGGCGCCGG
>NZ_VZOV01000049.1 GCF_008801915.1 Cupriavidus gilardii | reverse complement strand
TATTGCAGGCATACAGCACGCCGCCATCGCGTCCATCCGAGCCACTAAGGCGCAGGAAGCTATTGCTGGTCCACCATTCCCACGGCCCCGGCGTTGCCGCCTTCGCCAGCCGCCCCAGCTCGTCCAGTTTCAGCTCACCCATGATTGCGCTCCCCCTCTGCCGCCTTCCCGGTCAAGCGGTAGTACGCTTGCTCCAACCAGCGGACGCGCTGCTCAAGGTCCGCCACACGCTTTTCCTCGTCGCGCTTCTTCTGCGCCGTGCACGCGCGAAGACATCGCCCGGCACCAAAGCAATTCCTCCAGAACGGGCACGGCAACAGGTGTTCACTCATGGCTGCCACTCTCCTTGCCTGTCTCGCTGGCGTGCTGGCCATTGATGGGGTGCGGCGTGCTGGTGCAGCCTGGAAGCGGATAGCCAAGGCGCCGCAGGTTATTGCGCGTAGACTGCACCGTGCGGACGGCGCGTTTGTATTGCTCGTGCAGGGATACCACTTCGCAATCGACGCAATATTCAGTGAATGGCACGCCATGCCCGCAGCCTTTCATCGTGCGCACGTAAGGGTGATTCGGGTCGTGTGGCTTCAACTCTTTCATCATGCGTCCTTTTGGTTGGGTGTGATGCCAGGATATGGCAGCGGCATCCAGTGCGTAGCAGCGGCTGCGACTTCGGTGCGCGCATCCTGCTCGCCATCCGGGGTCGGATACAGGTCATCGGCCTTGATGTCGAAGAACTGCTCGCCCGCGAAATCCGCTCCTTCTGTGTAGATGAGCACGCGCTCGCCGGTGCCAATCGGCGGCAGGCGGTCATTCACGGATATCCACGTCAGCCCCTGCGCCCCGGTAGCGGCTTGCGGCTTGGTGTAGACCGGGATCAGCCCGCCGATACGCTTGGCAATCCGCTCGGTGCGAGTGAAATAGTTGCCGTTACTGGCGCTGGCCCATCCGAACGGCTCATCTTGCGCCGCCCCTGCGGCGGGCGCGGCGAGTAGGGCGGCAGCCTTCCCCAGCGTCTCGGCTTCGTATGCCGGCGCAGTAGCGGCCATGCTGCGCAGCGTTTCGACCACCCCGCGCGCTTCCTCGGCGGGCTGCTCGCCAGACACGCACGCCTGCGTCGGTCCCTTGTACGGGCACATGTACGGGCACATGTACGGGCACATGTACGGGCACATGTGCGGAGACCCATCCGCACAATCCGCGCACGACATGCACGGATACTCGGCCTGTTGCGCGCTCGGCAGCTTCCAGTCCGGGCCAAGACCAGACCGGGACAGCGGCGCGCAATTCAGTTCTCGGAAGCATTTACCTTGCGGCCCGCATCTGTGGTGGCACTTCCCACCGTCGATGCAGTGACCGGCTTCACGCAGACACTGGTGCAGCCACGACACATGCTTCGCCACCGGCTCCCCGCTCGGCGCGGCGCGGGATAGCATCGCCTGCGCAGCCTTGAACCCGTCGCGGTATCCGTCTTGGTGCGCCTGCTCCAGTTCCGCTTTCCGGCGTAGTGCATCGGCCGCAGCCTTCATCGGGCTTCCCGGCTCGGCCTGCTGCGCGCTCGGCGCAGCGCGGGATAGCAGGGCGCGGGCAAAGGCCAGCAGGCCGGCTCGTGTCATGCGATACCAGCCTGTCTCATAGGTCGCAACGCCATCCAGTTCCGCGATGCCGACGATTCCCTCATCCGTCAGCCCCGCCGCCTGCGCTGCCGGCTGCTGCGCGAGGTGCTCGGCGCGTAGGGCGGTGCGGCCAGCTTCCCATGCGGATTGCGCTGATTCGGTATGCCCATACTCGAACGAGTCCGAGTCGAACCACCACTTCTCGAACGCCTCGCGCTCGGCTTGTTCCATCCCCACCGCTTCCTTGTCCATGTCAGTTCTCCTCAAAATATCTCAATCGCCCAACCACCGCCGTCCTTCTTCGCCTTGGCCTTCACGGCCAGGAACGTGAGCGGGTATTGCTCTGCTGCTACCTTGATCTTCACGCGCGCATCGTCGGTCCAGAAGCCTTTGACCTCGTGGCACTCCAGCTGGCCATCCGCCGCCATCACGGCAAAATCCGGCGTGTAAAACGTGTTGTCCGCGAGCCGCAGCTTCATGCCCTCGAATCGGAACCACAGCACCTCGCCGGCTTGCCTGCGCAGGTCCAGATGCCGTGCGTAGGCTTGCTCGGTCTTGTTCATCGCGCCCGTCTTGAGCCGGCCGAGGGCGCGCATGCGGTCGTACGCGCGCGTAGTGGCGACAGGCTCCGCGTCGCAGCACGTCATGATTTCCTCGAAGGTCTTCCGATCCATCACATGTCGTCCCTGAATTTGCGGCCTTGACGCTTGGGCTCCGGCATGCGGAATCCATAGGCCAGATCGCTGAACAGCACGAACTCACCGCGGTAAGCCAGCGGCACCATCCCGGTTTCGCCCTGGCGCTGCTTCTCGATCAGCACCTCGCAGACGCCCTTTGCCATCGAATCCGGGTCGTAGACCTCATCTCGGTACAGGAAGCAGATGATGTCGGCGTCCTGTTCGATTTCGCCCGAGTCCCGCAGATCGGCCATCGTGGGGCGCTTGTCCGCACGGCGCTCCAGATCCCGGTTGAGCTGGGCCAGTGCCAGGACGGTGATGTCCAGTTCCTTGGCGAGCGCCTTGAGGCCACGCGAGTAGCTGCCAACCTCTTGGTTGCGGTTCTCGCTCGGACCGCCGGTCATGAGGCCGAGGTAGTCGACGATCAGGAGCGCCAGGCCATGCTTGCGCTTGACCGCCCTCGCCTTCGCACGGACCTCCAGCAGCGTGAGAGCCGGTTGGTCGTCCAGGAACAGGCTCAGGTCGGCGATGCGCGCAGCGGCTGCCGTGACGTTGTTCCAGTCCTCGTTCGTCATGAGGTCGGGCTGACGCAGGCGAGCCATCGGAATGCGGCCCAGCATCGCCGTGTTGCGCTGGTGCAGTTGGGCAAGCGGCATTTCCATCGAGAGCACAAGCGAGCCGCTCTGGCGCGCCACGTTGGCGGCGATATTCAAGGCGAACGCCGTCTTGCCCATGGCGGGGCGCCCGGCAACGATCACGAGCTCACCGGGCCGGAAACCGCCTCCCAGCTTTTCGTCCAGATCGCGGAAGCCCGTCGACAGCGGCTGAACCTTGCCTTCGAGTTGAGCCGTCAGCAGGTCGCAGAAGTCGGCCATCCCTTCCGATGCGCGGATGGGCTCCGTCTTGACGCGCTCCCGCGACAGCTGCTCGAGCTTGGCCTGCACTCGATCGACGACGATCCGAGCCTCAGCGTCTCCGACCACCATCGCCGGGACTTCGTTGGCAAGCGCCAGCAGGGAGCGCTTGACGGCGCGGTCGCGCACCACAGCGGCATAGCGGCCGATGTTGGCGGCGCTAGGCGTCGTCAGCGTCAGCTCGTTCAGGTAACCCAGACCACCGCAATCCGCGGCTTGGCCTTTGGCCGCCAGGCGCTCGTAGACCGTGATCGTGTCAGCGCCGGTACCGGTCGCCAGGAGCTCGCGAATCTGTGCGTAGATCGCCCGGTGATCGCCGCGGTAGAAGTGATCGACCTGCAGATCGCCAACGCGGTCGATCGCGTCGTTGTCGAGCAGCAGGCCACCCAGCACGGCCTGCTCGGCCTCGACGCTGTGCGGCACCGTGAAGTCGTCGCGCGCGCTCATGCCGCCTCCAGGAACTTCCGGGACTGCTGCCCTACCGTCGTCAGCTCGAACGACCCGTCAGGCTTGCAGACCCACAGGCGGTAGTAGCCCTTGGTCACGTAGTTGCAGAAGTGCCGCTGCCAATCCGCCTGCAGGCGCCGTTCGTTGGCACCCCCATCGCTGTGCTCACGTCGAAAGACGTCCCAGGCGAGTTCGAGGAATTCGTGCGGCAGCCGGACCTTGTCGACGTAGTCCATGAGCGGCCGATAGCTCGTCACGGGCTTCACGCCCTTGGCTTTGCAGTCAGCGAGGAAGGTCGCGAACGAAGTCCGGGACTTGCGAGCACGGACGGGTTTTTGCGAAGCCGAGCTTTCAGCCCCCTCGTCGCCGACAGGCGATGGGGGGTTGGGGGGTATTTCTTCCTTTCCTTGGTCCTTTGGTCCTTGATCCTCCGACGAACGTTCGCGAGGATTCGCGAGGATTCGCGAGGACTCATCGAAAGACGGCAATTTCGACTTGCTCGGCTTGTCAATCTTCTGATGAATCAACCAGTTACGGATTTCGATGTAGGTCGCGCCGTCGACCACATAACGCACGATGCAGCCCTCATGCTCGAGCTCGACTAGCCAGTCGTCGATGAGGTCTTTTGCATCGTCGTCATAGGGAAAAAGAAGGCTCGCGAGCATTCGCGAATTTCCGCGAAGCCTCCCTTCGTCGTCCGCAAGGGTCCACATCTGGATGAAGCAAAGGCGCGCGTCGCGAGACACGTTGCCCATGCTTTCCGACTGCGGGAACTCCGGCTTGATGGTTCTGATGCGAGCCATTTACTTTGCCCTGCCTGCCTGCAACGCAGCCTTCATTGCCTCGGCCCAGGAATGGACGCGGCGCTTGGTGGTGCCAGCAGCAGCCATCTTCCTTGCGATGCGATGGGCATCGGCAAAGCTCTTCTGCGCTGCATCGAAGTGGATCGGCTCGTTAGGCTTCATCGCCTTACCCCTGCGTCCCAACTTGTCCCGAACCGGCCCGCATCAAGAACTCCGCGGCCTCGGTGTGCTCGATGCCGTAGGCGGCAAAAAGAATCAGGTAGCCGAGGTACTCAGGCGACGAGACTCCCAATTTGGTGGCGCGGATCACCAGATCGCGCGCATCGTCGGCCGGAATCAGTGCGGTGACCTCGGTTTTCTCGATCGTCATGCGGCCTCTCTCGTCCCAACATGGGACAGATCGGCACTGACGCCCGTGATGCGAACGGGCAAAGTTCCGACAACGCCACGCAGCGCAAGACGCACAGCGCGCTGCAGAGCGGCGGAATCCGACTCGAAGCCCTGCATCAGCTTGAAAGCCTGCAAGGCCTCGTAGTCCTCGTCATTGAGACGAGTCTTGACTTCGTTTCGGAACTCAGCACGGCGGGACATCGGGTACCTCAACAATCAGGTAAAGGGGTGCATTCCCCATGGATATGGAAAAATCGAGCCATCTCACTTTCTCAACCACCCAAACCAGGGGAACGCATGGAAACGATGACTTTGGAGAAGTTGGACGCTCACCTTCGCGCGTTGGAGGCGGCCTTCATCGCGCTCGCGAAAGTCCAGCCCCAGGACGCACGGGAGCGGTTTTTCACCGAGTTCGACCGGAACCTGGACTCCATCGCTGCAGCCTTCGCGACAATCGGCAGAACCGACGACTGGAAGGAAAGCCTGTACAAGCATCGCCACGCGCTCAAAGACCTAATCTCTTGAACGCGTCCGCGTCGTTGGCGGAAGGCGCCGCGCTTTCCGCTGAGGCGCGGACGTGCAGGCTCAATGCTGGGCGAATGATCCAGAGCATCAAACGGGCATACAGTCGTTTCATCTCTTCTCCTTCGGCAAAATGGACGACCACGAGAGGAACGGGCGGGCATGATCTAAGCGGCGTGTTCCGGGCTTCCCGGAACGAGTTCCGGCCAGTGGT
Source organism: Cupriavidus gilardii (assembly GCF_008801915.1). Classification (GTDB taxonomy): domain Bacteria; phylum Pseudomonadota; class Gammaproteobacteria; order Burkholderiales; family Burkholderiaceae; genus Cupriavidus; species Cupriavidus gilardii. The sequence goes on along the minus strand of NZ_VZOV01000049.1, from coordinate 3,361 downwards.
CGCTCCAATCGTCAGGCCGCTGCTCTTGACGCGGCATTCCCAATCCAATCTCCAGCTGCCGCCAGTATTTCGTGGGAATCGGTCCGCCCTTCTTCTGGTGGTAGGAAATGGTTTGTTGGGTCACGCCAAGCGTCGCCGCAAGCTTGTCCTGCGACTGAGCCAGGCGGATCGCTTTGTCCCAAGGGGATTCGTCCATCGTGTTGTCACCCGTAACGTCTACAAATATGTTTGTAGCATGCTACAAGCCTTTTTGCAAGCGTAAGCTACAAAATGCTTTGTATGTCTACTTACACAGAGCGCTTGACGCGGGCGATGAAGGTGCGCGGTCTAGACCCGGCGAAGAGCCAGAGCCTGTTGGCGAAGCTCGTTGGCCAAGGGTGCAAGCCGCAGAACATCCAGCACCTGTTGGATCCAAACAAGAACGCTAAGTCGAGCAAATACACAGCCAGGATCGCTACTGTCCTGAAAGTGGATCCTGAGTGGCTTGCCTATGAGATCGGTGAGCCGCCGACGGAGGGCAGCTTATTCGGCCAAGAAGTACCGCCCGGCGAGCTTGAAAAGGCTCAGAAAGAAGAGGCGCGCCGACTTTTGGACGGCCTTTCTGGAAGCAAGCTAACGAGGGCGCTGGCGTTGCTGCAAGACTTGTCGGTGTCCGAGCATGCCGAAGGAAGAATCGTGGGGGGAGAACCCGACGATGCGCTCCCGTTCGCGAACGTCAACCATGGCTAGGTGCGCGCCTCAACCTGCACGCATAGGCAGCAAACACACCTCGAGCGCATGGGGAGGAATCAAGTCTGAATGAGCACTTTCACAGAACACGACCTAGAGCACCAACGGCTCAAGCATCGGACCCTTGTCCTCGAACACCTTGTGCTTGTGCTGATAACTGCTCTTGCCAAACAGAAATGCGTCGAGAAAGGCGTCGACGAAGAGCCAGGAGCCATTGGATCGCTTGCTCGCGTTCTTCTGGAGAAGGGTCTCCGAAGCCTAAGAGATCTTCCGCCCAGCGGTGAATTTCATCCTGCTGAACGCGCGATGTTGATGGATGAGTCATCTGAGGTCTTCCAGGATTTAGAGCAACACCTCGAATTTATACTGAAAGGTGCTCTGTAGGGGGTGGCACTCCACCGGCGGCCGGCGCACCGCAGGACACGAGCGCACCGGCACCACAGAATGAGAACCGGCTCAGCCGGAAGAAGAACAACGAACGGGAGAAGCTATGCGGGTCCGAATTTTCGTTTATGCAGCTGAGGCGCATATGACCGTCACCGATGTAAGCACCCAGCGTGTCGGTAGACTGCTGTCTAAGTGAGAGTCATATGATTCCTCCGCTGGACGAACGCGGCCTACTGCCGGCCGGGGTGCATGATGCTGCTCTCGAAGAGATCCCGGGCATTTTTTGTCACAATGCGCACCGCGTTGAACTCTGGACGTGTATAACAGAGCGGTTTCTACCGGTTCTGAAGCTTGAGCTCGGCAGCTACTCTCCGACGATTCCGGTGCTGGTCTTCGGTGGCAGCTTCTTCAGCGACAAGGCGAGCCCTCAGGACGTGGAAATGACGGCCGTCTTTGACCAGACATACGGTGATGCATGCCTGTGGCAGGCCATGCAGACTTTTTGGGGCAAGCACGACATGTGGAAGGATCAATATCGGGCTGACTACTACCCATCTTTACCTGGAGGAAGTGATTTCTCGCAATTTTTTCAGTACGTTGGGGAGAAGACTGCGCAGGCAAAGGGTCTAAGTGAAAAGGACTATCGTGGAGTGTTGAGGATCCGGCAATGGTAACGAGAACCAATACTGTACACCGACGCGCATCGATCATTTTTGATCAGATGAAGAGCGCGAGCGAGTACGCGCCGTCTGATGCCGAGCGATCGAAGTTCCTCGAGAGTGACGACAATCCTTATCTGCAACTCCTAAACAAGCTTTACGCTGAAGATTTCGCACTCGCTCGTCTAATGGATTCGGCCGATCTAGTCGTCCACGCCGAAGGTCCTGCGGCGCGGGACCCGTCCCCGCAGCTTCGTGCGGTCAATTGGCTATGCCAAGGCGTTGATCGAAACCTGCGATCGCTTGCAACTGCTGCGCTCAACCTCTCGGGACCAGATGCTAAGAGGTTGTCTCGAAAGGTCGATCTCCGATTGACTGGCTTCGCTCCGGGTAGCTTGTATGCTGGGTTCGCCGTGAACAGGCCGGAGAAGCAACTTGCTGGGCTACCTGATGTTTCGGAGGACGATGCCTACCTGGCGATCACGGAAGCCATTCACTCGCTGCCCCAAGTACCTCGCTTCGTTCGAGATGAGTATTTCTCCGAGGAAATCAGAGATGTAATACCTGACCCTGCAATGCGCGATGCTAGCATTGTGACTGCGTATAACCTAGCACCTACGGGGAAAATAGGAATTCATACCCTAGAGATTGCTGCTCCAAGGCAATCAAGCACGACGTTGAGTCAGCGTGAACGAGTGGTCTTGAAGGACGTTGCCAGAAGGCCTGTTCTTAACAAGATCCATCGCGCATCCTTCATTGGCGAAATGAGAGGCGTGGACCTCGACACAAACCGCTTCCACTTGAGAAACATCCCTGATATTGGCACTGTACGGTGCATCAGTCCGCTATCCGCGGAGGCGTCGAGATACCTGTTAGGGCGAACCGTAAAAGTGACCGGAGAGTATGAATCCGATGCGAGCGGGAGGCCCAGGCTAATGCGTGTCTTTGAGGTGGAGGAAGTAGATATGCCGGTTCAACACCACATCGAAGACCTTCTTTGAAGACCTCACAGCCCGCCCCTCCGGCGGGCTTTTTTACGCCCCCAGTACCCTCCTCCGCGCACGTTCCCCTGTCACCCCGGCAGGGGAATCTGCCTCCCCTCTTAAGTAGTGACTCCCTTACATTGACCTTTCAACAGCAAGCCGGCGTAAGCCCGGCAGCAGCATGAGAGGGGTCACATGTCGAACATCATCGAGCTGGCGCGCTTTAGAAGAAATCGCCAGGGGGGCGGTCACCAACCAGTTGACTCGGCGCAGCTTAGCGACGACGTCATCATCATTCGCAAGCAACTAGACGGCCGGTACGTAGCGGACATGAGAGGCGCCTATCGGGAGTCATTCCTACTTGCCGCTGAACACGTCGCCGACTTGGCGTCAAAGCTCTGCCGCTCCGTGCGCCGCCCTTAGTTACAAATTTGTTTGTATTTTGCTTGCCATGCTACAAATCTATTTGTAGACTACCTCCATCGACGCACTACACCGATGGAGCAAGCGATGCCAGCCACCCTGACCCAAGCCCCGATCCGAGTCCCCGGCCAGCCCGAGGTGGCGGACGACTTGGAACACCTCTGCTCGTCCTTCTTCGGC
>NZ_VZOV01000048.1 GCF_008801915.1 Cupriavidus gilardii | reverse complement strand
CTGCGCCGGCCCGAGCCGCCGCGCACGGCCATGCCGGCGCCGTCCGCGGCCGCCGACGAGGCATTCGCGCCGAGCCCCAACAAGGCGCCGCCGGCCGCCGCGCCGCTGCCGCCGGACGATGGCACGCCCGCGATCTTCGACGGCGACTGGCCCGCGCTGGCTGCCAGCCTGCCGCTGAAGGGCCTGGCCCAGCAGCTTGCCTATCAGAGCGAACTGGCGCGCGTGCAGGGCCGTACCTTCGTGCTGCGCGCGCCGGTCGCCGCGATCGCCGAAGGCAACGCGGTCGAGCGCCTGGCGCAGGCGCTGTCGGACCATTTCGGCGAAGCGGTGCGCGTGCACTGCGAGGTCGGCGCGGTCAGCGAGACCGCCGCGGCGGCCGACGCGCAGGCGCGCGCCGAGCGCCAGCGCGCGGCTGAAGCCGCGATCGAGAACGATCCGTTCGTGCAGGGGCTGTTGCGCGAGTTCGGCGGCCAGATCGTGCCGGGCTCGATCCAGCCGCGGGCGCTGTGACACCGGTACGCCGGCCAGAACGTTGCATACGCCCCACGCTCATCAGCTCATCGGCCCATACGCTCATACAGAAGGCGCACGGCGCGCACCGACACCGAATCCACCGAATCCATCGAACTCAGGAGAAGCATCATGATGAAGGGCCAACTCGCCGGGCTGATGAAGCAAGCCCAGCAGATGCAGGAAAACATGAAGAAGATGCAGGAGCAGCTCGCCCTGATCGAGGTCGAGGGCCAGTCCGGCGCCGGTCTCGTCAAGGTCGTGATGACCTGCAAGAACGACGTCAAGCGCGTGACCATCGATCCGAGCCTGCTCGCCGAGGGCGAGGACAAGGAGCTGCTGGAAGACCTGGTCGCGGCCGCGTTCAACGATGCGGTGCGCAAGGCCGAAGCGACCACGCAGGAGAAGATGGGCTCGATGACCTCGGGCCTGCCGCTGCCTCCGGGCTTCAAGCTGCCGTTCTGAGCGCCGGCTTGCCCCACGCAGACTCCCGATGAAGGCATCCACTCCCACCTCGCTGCAGGCGCTGGTCGAGGCACTGAAGGTGCTGCCCGGCGTCGGCCCGAAGTCGGCGCAGCGGATCGCCTATCACCTGCTGCAGCATGACCGCGAGGGCGCGCGCCGGCTCGGCGACGCGCTGCGCGGCGCGGCCGACGGCGTGCGCCACTGCGCGCGCTGCAATACCTTCACCGAGGCCGAGGTCTGCGAGACCTGCCTGGACGCGCGCCGCGATGCCTCGCTGCTGTGCGTGGTCGAGACGCCAGCCGACCAGGTGATGATCGAGCAGACGCTGACCTATCGCGGCCAGTATTTCGTGCTGATGGGCCGGCTGTCGCCGCTGGACGGCGTCGGCCCGCGCGAGATCCATCTGGACCGGCTGCTGGCGCGCGCCACCGATCCGGCGCTGGGCGGCCCGGTGGCCGAGGTCATCGTCGCCACCAACTTCACCAGCGAGGGCGAGGCCACCGCGCATTACATCGGCGAGATGCTGAAGGCGCGCGGGCTCAAGGTCTCGCGGCTGGCGCGCGGCGTGCCGGTCGGCGGCGAGCTCGAATACGTCGATGCCGGTACCATCGCGCGCGCGGTGATGGACCGCCGCACGCTGTGAAGCGCGATGCCGCATCGCATCGCTTCGGCCCGCATGGTCTGATCGCCCGATGAACCTGGCCCGCTTCGATCTGGTCACGCTGGGACTGTTCGTCGCCGTCGCGCGGCAGGGCAGCATCTCGGCCGGCGCGCGCCAGTCGCATCTGGCCGTTGCCGCGGCCAGCAAACGGATCTCCGATCTCGAGGCCGCCGTCGGCGCGCCGCTGTTCTTCCGCCATGCGGCCGGCGTGCAGCTGACCGAGGCGGGGCAGGCGTGCTTCCATCACGCGCTGACCGTGCTGCAGGACGTCGAGCGCATGGCGGGCGTGATGTCCGACTATGCGTCTGGCGTGCGCGGGCAGGTGCGCGTCTGCGCCAACACCTCGGCGATCACGCAATTCCTGCCCGACGATCTGGCCGGCTTCATGCGGCTGCATCCGACCATCCGCATCGAGCTGGAAGAGCAGAACAGCGGCGATATCGTCGCGGCGCTGGTCGAGAACCGCGCCGACGTCGGCATCTTTGCCGACCGCACGCCCAGCGCGGGCCTGGTCACCGTCGAATACCGCCAGGACGAACTGGTGCTGGTCACGCCGCCGGGGCATCCGCTGTCGCAGCGCGGGCCGGTGCGCTACGCCGATACCCTCGAATACGACTTCGTCAGCCTGCCGCAGGTGACCTCGCTGGCCGCGCGCCTGCTCGAGGAAAGCAGCCGGCTGGAGCGGCCGTTCCGGCTGCGCATCCAGGTGCGCAGCTTCGATGCGATGTGCCGCATGGTGATGGCGGGCCTGGGCGTCGGCGTGCTGCCGCGCATCGCCGCCGAGCCGCACGTCAAGTCGATGGGCCTGTCGCTGGTCAAGCTGCAGGACGCCTGGGCGCAGCGCTCGCTGCTGATCGGCATGCGCGATCCGGCCGCGCTGACGGTGTCGGCCCGGCTGTTGATCACCCATCTTTGCGGCGATCGCGCGCCGTTCTGATTTCCCGCACTGAGGATTGCCCTGTCCCCGCCGTCTCCCACAAGCGGGAGAGGGAGCCTGCTGCTGGCCGCATGGTTTTCCCCTCTGCCGCTTGCGGGAGAGGGGCAGGGGAGAGGGCGGAGGGCAGCAGCCTTTCGCGTTCGGTGAAAGCCCGCTTCACCGATTGACGCCTTCCGCGCCCCCAAGCCCTGCGGCACACTGCGTCCAAATTCGATCGCAGGGCCCTCCCGCCGTGCTCCTCGCGATCGCCAGACACACATCGATCCCCGGAGACAATCCGCATGCCGCGACAGATTCTGGATGGCATCCGCGTGCTCGAACTCGGGCAGCTGATCGCCGGCCCCTTCGCCGCCAAGACGCTGGCCGATTTCGGCGCCCACGTGATCAAGGTCGAGCCGCCCGGACAGGGCGATCCGCTGCGCAAATGGCGCATGCTGTATCAGGACACCTCGGTCTGGTGGGAGGCGCAGTCGCGCAACAAGGAATCGATCTGCATCGACCTGCGCAGCCCCGACGGGCAGGCGCTGGTGCGCAAGCTGGCCGCCGAGGCCGACGTGCTGATCGAGAACTTCCGCCCCGGCACGATGGAAAAGTGGGGCCTGGGCTGGGACGTGCTGCACGCCGCCAATCCGAAGCTGATCATGCTGCGCGTATCCGGCTACGGCCAGACCGGCCCGAAGCGGGATGAACCCGGCTTTGCCGCCGTTGCGGAGGCGATGAGCGGGCTGCGCCATCTGACCGGCGAGCCGGGCCGGCCGCCGGTGCGCGCCGGGCTGTCGCTGGGCGATACCATCGCCGGCCTGCATGGCGCGCTGGGCGTGCTGCTGGCGCTGTACGAGCGCGATGCGCGCGGCGGCACCGGCCAGGTCATCGACGTGGCGCTGTACGAGGCGCTGTTCAATCTGAGCGAGAGCCTGCTGCCCGAGTATTCGGCGTTCGGCGCGGTGCGCCAGCCGGCCGGCGGCGCGCTGCCCGGCATTGCGCCGTCGAACGCCTATCCGTGCGCCAGCGGCGAATATGTGCTGGTCGCCGCCAACGGCGATGCGATCTTCAAGCGGCTGATGCAGGCGATCGGCCGGTCCGACCTGGCCGACGATCCAGCGCTGGCGCGCAACGACGGCCGCGTGGCGCGGGTCGACGAACTCGATGCCGCGATCGCGGCGTGGACGCGCACGCAGGACATCGACAGCGCGCTGGCCGTGCTGCGCGAGGCCCAGGTGCCGTCCGGCCGCATCTACACGGTCAAGGACATCGCCGAGGACCCGCACTACCGCGCGCGCGGCGTGATCGAGCAGGTCACCGCCGCCAGCGGCCTGACGGTCGAGGTGCCGGGCATCGTGCCCAAGCTGTCCGGCAGCCCCGGCGCGATCCATGATCGCGCGCCGACGCTCGGCGAGCATACCGACGCGGTGCTGGCGCAGGCGGGCTTCGATGCCGCGACGATCGCCGACCTGCGCGCACGCGGGGTGGTGGCATGAACGCGACCGCTTCGAACACGCATTCGACGACCCGCTTCCCGCTGCGCGGCCCGGCCCGCATCGAGATCAACGAGGTCGCGCCGCGCGACGGCCTGCAGATCGAACCGGTGGTGGTGCCGACCGATGCCAAGGTCGCGCTGCTGGAGGCGCTGTCGGACTGCGGCTTCGCCCGCATCGAGGCGACCTCGTTCACCTCCGCCAGGGCGATTCCGGCGCTGGCCGACGCCGAGGCGGTGATGCACCGGATGCGCCGCGCCGACGGCGTGCGCTACACCGTGCTGGTGCCGAATCTGCGCGGACTCGAGCGCGCGCTGTCGTGCGGGCCGGATGAGGTCAATCTGGTGATGTCGGCCAGCGAGACGCACAACCGCGCCAATCTGCGGATGACGCGCGCGCAATCGCAGGCGCAGCTGCTGGCGATGATCGAGGCCGCGCGCGCGGCCGGCGTGCCGGTCAATGTCTCGCTGTCGACGGTATTCGGCTGCCCGTTCGAGGGCGAGGTCGCGATCGACGCGGTGATGGCGCTGGCACGCAGCTTCGCGCTGGCCGGCGCCGACGGCATCACGCTGTGCGATACCACCGGCATGGCCTATCCGAACCAGGTGCGCGCGGTCTGCGAGACCTTCCAGCGCGAACTGCCGGCCACCGGCCTGACCATCCATCTGCACAACACGCGCGGCATGGGGCTGGCCAATGCGCTGGCCGCCTGGGAGACCGGCGTGTCGCGCTTCGACGCGGCCGCCGGCGGGCTCGGCGGCTGCCCCTATGCGCCCGGTGCCAGCGGCAACGTCGCGACCGAGGAGCTCGTGCATATGTTCGCGTCGATGGGCGTGGACACCGGCGTCGATCTGCAGCGCCTGCTCGGCATCATCGGCGAGCTGCCGACCGTGGTCGAGCGCGAGGTCTGCAGCCAGCTGCTGCGCGCCGGTCCGCGGCTGCGGACGCACCAGCCGCCGGCCTGGCTGGCCGAGCATTTCGCGGGACAGTGAGGGCAGGCGGCCTATCCCCCAAGAACAACAGCAATCAGCAAGCACGCGGATGAAGGTCCGCAACCCCAACCCAAAAACAACATCGATTCCTGGAGGAGACAGCATGTCGATCCGTTCGTCCCAACCGTTCCATTCCGCCAGCCCGGTCGCTGACTCGGCCATGCCGGGCCGCCGTCGTCTGCTCGCCGCGGCCGTTTGCGCCGCCGCGGCGTGCCTGAGCGCCGGCGCGCACGCGCAGGACGGCGCCTACCCGAACCGCGCCGTCACGCTGATCGTGTCGGCGGCGCCGGGCGGCACCACCGATCTGGCCGCCCGCATGATTTCCGAGCCGCTGGCCAAGGCGCTCGGCCAGCCGGTGGTCGTCGAGAACCGCCCCGGCGGCGCCGGCGGCATCGCCGCGCAACTGGTGGCGCGCGCCAAGCCCGACGGCTACACGCTGCTGGTGCAGTACTCGGGCTTTCACGTGATCACGCCGCTGCTGATGAAGGGCCTGTCGTGGGACCCGGTCAAGGACTTCGCGCCGGTCGCCAATCTGCTGTCGGCGCCGCAGGTGCTGGTGGTGCGCCCGAGCCTGCCGGTCAAGTCGCTGTCCGAACTGGTGGCCTACGCCAAGGCCAATCCGAACAAGCTGAACTACGCGTCGTCGGGCAACGGCTCGCTGCAGCATGTGTCCACCGAGCTGCTGAACCAGATGGCCGGCATCCGCATCACGCACGTGCCGTACAAGGGCACCGGTCCCGCGATGACCGACCTGCTCGGCGGCTCGGTCGACCTGACCATCACCACGCCGCCGCCGCTGATTCCGCATATCCAGGCCGGCAAGCTGCGCCCGCTGGTGGTCACCAGCAAGAACCGGCTGCCCAGCCTGAAGGACGTGCCGTCCGCGCCCGAGGCCGGCTACGCCGATCTGGACGTGTCGTCGTGGTTCGCGATGTACGCGCCGGCCGGCACGCCCAAGCCGGTGATCGACAAGCTGACCGGCGAGATCGACAAGATCATGAAGACCGAGGCCTTCCGCAAGAAGGCCGAGGAGCTGGGCGCCGAGGCGAAGTACATGAACCCGTCGCAGCTGGGGCAGTACCAGCGCGCCGAGCTGACGCGCTGGGGCAAGGTCATCCAGTCGGCCAATATCCAGGCCGAGTAAGCCCGGGCGGCGGGTCATCGCGTCGTTCCCGCGCAAGCGGGAATCCGGCGTCTTTCGCGGCCGCCGGGTCCCCCGCTAGGTAGTGTTCCCGATTGGGCCGCCCCGCGCCGCTCGGATAGCATCGCACGAAGCCGCGCGGCGGCGGAACACAAAAAGCAGGAGACACAGATGTACAACCGGAAATTCTGGAAACAGGTGCTGATCGCGCTGGTGCTGTTCCTGGCCGGCTGGTTCACCTTCGGCGGCTTCGCGCATGCGCAGGGCAAGCCGGAGAAGACCAAGGTCACGATCGCGGTCGGCGGCAAGAACCTGTTCTACTACCTGCCGCTGACGATCGCCGAGCGCCAGGGCTACTTCAAGGACGAAGGGCTCGACGTCGAGATCGTCGACTTCGCCGGCGGCGCCAAGGCGCTGCAGGCGGTGGTCGGCGGCAGCGCCGACGTGGTTTCCGGCGCCTACGAGCACACCATCAATCTGCAGGCCAAGGGCCAGGACTACCGCGAGTTCGTGCTGCAGGGCCGCGCGCCGCAGATCGTGCTGGTGACCTCGAACAAGACCATGCCGGACTTCAAGTCGGTGGCGGACCTGAAGGGCAAGAAGATCGGCGTCACGGCGCCCGGATCGTCGACCAACATGATGGCCAACTTCGTGCTGGCCAAGGCCGGCCTCAAGCCTTCGGACGTGTCGTTCATCGGCGTGGGCGCCAGCAACGGCGCGGTCGCGGCGATGCGCTCGGGCCAGATCGACGCGATGGCGAACCTGGACCCGGTGATCTCGATGCTGACGCAGAAGAACGAGGTCCGCGTGGTGGCCGATACCCGCACGCTGAGGGACACGCAGGCGGTGTTCGGCGGCAACATGCCGTCGGGCTGCCTCTATGCGTCGGCCTCGTTCATCGAGCAGAACCCGAACACCACGCAGGCGCTGACCAATGCGATGGTGCGCGCGCTGAAGTGGCTGCAGAAGGCGGGCCCGTCGGACATCGTCAAGACGGTGCCCGAGAGCTATCTGCTGGGCGACCGCGCGCTGTATCTGTCGGCGTGGGAGAAGGTCAAGGAAGCGATCTCGCCGGACGGCATGATGCCGGCCGACGGTCCGCGTACCGCGCTGGCGACGCTGCAGCAGTTCGATCCGGCACTCAAGGGCAAGGCGATCAAGCTGGACCAGACCTTCACCAACAGCTTCGTGCAGAAGGCCAACGCCAAGTACAAGTAAGCCGCGCCGCGGCGCACCGTCGTCCCCGCGAAGGCGGGGACCCGGCGGCTTCCAGAGGCGCCTGGATTCCCGCGTGCGCGGGAGTGACCTGAGGATCGGCGGCACGTCCCCGGCGGGCCGCCGATCTGCCGGCTTCCGGTTGTATCAGACAAGGGCCGCGCGCCCTGGATGCGCCATGGAGGCGCCACCGAACACCACGCCGCCGCCGGCCCGGCCGATGCGCGGCGCACGCACAGCGACACGCATGACCACTCCGGCCCTTTCCCTCGACAACGTCACCTGTACCTTCATCTCGCGCGAGGACCGCAACCAGCGCTACACCGCCGTCCAGGACGTCTCGCTGGCGATCGCGCCCGGCGAATTCGTCTCGGTGGTCGGGCCCACCGGCTGCGGCAAGTCGACGCTGCTCAATGTCGGCGCCGGCCTGCTGGCGCCGTCGTCCGGCCAGGTGCGCGTATTCGGCGAGCCGCTGGCCGGCATCAATGCGCGCGCCGGCTACATGTTCCAGACCGAGGCGCTGATGCCCTGGCGCAGCGCGCTCGACAACGTGATCGCGGGTCTCGAATTCCGCGGCGTGCCGCGCGCGCAGGCGGTTGCGGAAGGCGAGGAGTGGCTGCGCCGCGTGGGGCTCGGCGGCTTCGGCGACCGCTATCCGCACCAGCTGTCGGGCGGCATGCGCAAGCGCGTCGCGCTGGCGCAGACGCTGGTGCTCGACCCCGACATCATCCTGATGGACGAGCCGTTCTCCGCGCTGGACGTGCAGACCCGCCAGCTGATGGAAAACGAGGTGCTGGAACTGTGGGCCGCCAAGCGCAAGGCGGTGCTGTTCATCACGCACGATCTGGACGAGGCGATCGCGATGAGCGACCGCGTGGTGGTGCTGTCGGCGGGACCGGCGACGCATCCGATCGGCGAATTCGACATCGACCTGCCGCGTCCGCGCGACGTGGCGGAGATCCGCAACCATCCGCGCTTCGTCGAACTGCACGCGGCGATCTGGGACGTGCTGCGCGAGGAAGTGCTCAAGGGCTATGCGCAGCAGCGCAAGGTCGCCTGAAGCGGCGGCCATCGACACCGACACGGATACCGGCACCGACACCGATACGTCGATCCCGCAACTGACAAGAAAAAACGATCCATGGCATTCCGTACCGATTCCCGCAGCATGCTGCGCGTCTGGCAACTGCTCGTCCTCGTGGTCATCCTCGGCGCCTGGCACCTGGCCACGCGCTCCCAGCAGGTGGCGTTCTTCTTCGGCGAGCCGTGGCTGGTGGCGCAGCGCGTCTGGAGCTGGTTCTTCGTCGAGCGCGACATCTACCTGCATCTGGGCGTCACGCTGCTCGAAACGGTGCTGGCGTTCGGCATCGGCACCGTCGCGGGCCTGGGCGTCGGCCTGTGGCTGGCGCTGAGCCCGGTGGCCTCGGCCATCCTCGATCCGTACATCAAGGCGATGAACTCGATGCCGCGCGTGATTCTGGCGCCGATCTTCGCGGTGTGGTTCGGCCTCGGCATCTGGTCCAAGGTCGCGCTGGCGGTGACGCTGGTGTTCTTCATCGTCTTCTTCAACGTCTACCAGGGCGTCAAGGAGGTCAGCCCCGTGGTGCTGGCCAATGCGCGCATGCTGGGCGCCAACCGGCAGCAGCTGCTGCGTCATGTCTATCTGCCGAGCGCGACCAGCTGGGTGTTCTCGTCGCTGCATACCTCGGTGGGCCTGGCCTTCGTCGGCGCGGTGGTGGGGGAATACCTGGGCTCCGCACGCGGGGTCGGCTATCTGATCCTGCAGGCGGAAGGGACCTTCGACATCAACACGGTGTTCGCCGGCATCGTGGTGCTGACGGCGTTCGCGCTGGTGCTGGACTGGATGGTGGGGCTGGTGGAGCGGCGGCTGATGAAGTGGCAGCCGAAGAGCGGGGAGACGGAGAAGCTGTAGGACGAGGTGGGTGACGGTAGACGGACAGTAAGCGACGGGTCTTCTCCCTCTCCCGCTTGCGGGAGAGGGGTGGGGAGAGGGAAGTCCCGCCTTACGGCACGATCACGATCTTGCCGGTGACCTTGCGCGCTTCCATGTCCTTGAGCGCCTGCGCGGCCTGCTCCAGCGGATAGCGCGCCGAGATGTGCGGGCGGATCTTGCTTTCCTTCATCCAGCCCAGCATCTGCGCCATGTTGGCCTGGTTGGCGCGCGGCTCGCGGCGCGTGAATTCGCCCCAGAACACGCCGACCAGCGATGCTCCCTTCAGCAGCGCCAGGTTCAGCGGCATCTTCGGAATCTCGCCGTTGGCGAAGCCGACCACCAGATAGCGGCCGCGCCAGCCGATCGAACGGAATGCGGGTTCCGCATAGATGCCGCCGACCGGGTCATAGATGACGTCCGGACCCTTGCCATCGGTCAGCGCCTTGATGCGCTCGCGCAGGTCCTCGGTGCTGTAGTTGATCAGCGCGTCGGCGCCATGCTCCTTGCAGACGGCGAGCTTCTCGTCGGTCGACGCGGCGGCGATCACCCGCGCGCCGATCGCCTTGCCGATCTCGATCGCGGCCAGGCCCACGCCGCCGGCCGCGCCCAGCACCAGCATGGTCTCGCCGGCCTTCAGTTCGCCGCGATCGACCACCGCGTGGTGCGAGGTGCCATAGGTCAGCGTGAAGGCGGCGGCGGTCTCGAAATCGATGCCCGGCGGCATCGGCACGACCGCGGCGGCGGGTGCCTTGGCCTGCGTCGCGAACGCGCCGTTGCCCAGATAGGCGATCACCTTGTCGCCGGGTTTGACGTGGCTGACGCCGTCGCCGACCGAGTTGACGATGCCGGCCAGCTCGGAGCCCGGGGAAAAGGGCAGCTGCGGCTTGGCCTGGTACTTGTTCTGGATGATCAGCACGTCGGGGAAATTGACGCCGGCGGCTTTCACGTCGATCACGACTTCGCCGGGACCGGCGACCAGGTCGGGCAGGGTTTCGAGCGCCAGCGAATCGGGCGGGCCCCAGGCTTTGCACAGTACGGCTTTCATCGTGTCTCCATTCAGTCTTGATGTCTTGATGCCTCGATCTGAACCGCGCGGCCACGCGGCCCGGGCTAGTGTAGCGCAGAAATAGTACGATCGTTCAGTTCGGCGGCCGGGGCGGCGATGCGGTGCAAATCGCCCGTTGCGGCAGCACCGGCGCGCGACGCCATCGCAATCGCCTCGGGTACAATCGCGGCCATGCACATCCTTCTCGCCAACGACGACGGTTACCTCGCGCCGGGACTTGCCATGCTGCATGCCGCGCTGGCGCCGCTGGGCCGTATCACCGTGATCGCTCCCGAGCAGAATCATAGCGGCGCATCGAATTCGCTGACGCTGCAACGGCCGCTGACGGTGTTCGAGGCCAGAGAGGGCGTGCAGAAGGGATTTCGCTTCGTCAATGGCACGCCGACCGACTGCGTGCATATCGCGCTGACCGGCCTGCTCGACGAAAAGCCGGACCTGGTGGTGTCGGGCATCAACCAGGGCCAGAACATGGGCGAGGACGTGCTGTACTCCGGCACCGTCGCCGCCGCGATCGAAGGCTTTCTGCTCGGCATCCCGTCGATCGCCTTCTCGCAGGTCGACAAGGGTTGGGAACATCTGGATGCCGCGGCCCGCATCGCGCGCGGCATCGTCGAGCGCGCGATCGCGACGCCCCCGCGCGAACCGTTCCTGCTCAACGTCAATATCCCCAATCTGCCGTACGAACATATCCGCGGGCTGCGCGCCACGCGGCTGGGCAAGCGCCATCCTTCGCAGCCGGTGATCTCACAGGTCAATCCGCGCGGCGAGACCAACTACTGGATCGGTCCGGCCGGCGACGCGCTCGATGCCAGCGAAGGCACCGATTTCCACGCGACCGCGGAAGGCTTCGTTTCGCTGACGCCGCTGCAGCTGGATCTGACCCACCGCGCCCAGCTCGATACGCTGCGGCAATGGCTTGCATGAGGCCAGCCGCGTGCCGGCCGCCGGGACCATGGGCGCGTTGAGGCCATGAGTTCGAGCCCGCGCCGCCCGAAGTTTCCGCTGACGCTCGACTCCGTGGTCGAGCGCAAGCCCGCGCCCGCGCGGACCGCGGGCCTGCCGGCGATGGCGGGCAAGCGTGCCGCCACGCCGGCCCCGGCGCCGACGCCGGCGCGCCGCGTGCCTCCCGCCG
>NZ_VZOV01000047.1 GCF_008801915.1 Cupriavidus gilardii | reverse complement strand
GTCTGCGAGCGGATCGCGGGCGGGGAGAGCGTTCGGAAGATCTGCTCCGATCCCGATATGCCGGATCGCCGGCTCATCAATCGGTGGATCGCCGCCGACGAAGGTCTGCGCAAGCAGTATTTGGACGCATGCCGGGCCCGGACCTACTTCTACGGCGAGGAAATCGTCGACATCGCGGATACCTGCCGAACAGGCATCAAGACCGTCGTGAAGGAAACAGCCAACGGCACGTTCACCGAGACGACGGAAATCGACCTGGTTGAGCGCGCCCGGCTGCAGATCGACACTCGCAAGTGGGTCATGGCCCGCATGAATCGCGTGGACTTCGGCGACCGGGTAACCCAGGAGCACGTCGGCAAGGACGGCGGTCCGATCGAACAGAAGACGACGGTGGTCGATGAACGCGAAGTCCGAGACATCGTCGACCGAATCGAGGACGAATACTGACCTCGAGCTGGCGGTCATCAGAGCGAAGTGCGAGCGGGATCATCTGTTCTTCAGCCGCTACTTCTTCAAGCACCGCCAGGGGATCAAGTTCCGGGTCAACTGGCACCATGCGCTGATCGCGGATGCCGTGCAGCGCGTGATTGACGGCGAGCTGAAAAACGTCGTCATCAACGTGCCGCCGGGCTCGTCCAAGACTGAGTTGGTGGCGATCAACCTGATTGCCCGCGGCCTGGCGCTGAACCCGCGTTCGCGGTTCCTGCACATCTCGTACTCCGACGACCTGGCGCTGCTCAACAGCGAGACGGCCCGAGAGATTGTCGGGTCGGACGAATTTCAGGCCCTGTGGCCGCTGGCCATCGCTGACGACGCCAAGTCGAAGAAGCGGTGGAACGTCATGGTCGACGGCCGCAAGGCTGGCGGCGTCTATGCGGTATCGCTGGGCGGCCAGATCACCGGCTTCCGGGCCGGGCACATGGCCGAGGGTTGGCAGGGCGCGATCATCATCGACGACCCGCTGAAGGTCGAGGACGCCTACAGCAAGACGAACCGCGACAAGGCGAATCGCAAGCTGCTGTCCACGGTCAAGAGCCGGAAGGCCAACCCGGACACGCCGATCATCGTCATCATGCAGCGGCTGGCCGAGGAAGACCCGACGGGCTTCATCAAGGCTGGCAAGGTGCCGGGGCATTGGGAGTTCATTGAGATCCCGGCCCTGATCACCGACGACTATGTCGCCCAACTGCCCGAGCGCATCCGCGCGATGGTCGAGCCGAGCGACAAGGACCCCGACGGTCGGTTCAGCTACTGGCCCTACAAGGAGCCGCTAGCCGACATGCTCGAGATGGAGCGGGCCGACCGGTACGTCTTCAGCGGCCAGTACATGCAGCGCCCGAGCCCGCTGGGCGGCGGGATCATCAAGAGCGCCAACTTCGGCCGCTACGCGGTGGTGCCGGAGCTGGTCAAGCGCGTCATCTATGCCGACACGGCGCAGAAGACCGCCGAGCGGAACGACTACAGCGTCTTCCAGTGCTGGGGCTTGGGCAAGAACGGCCGGATTTACCTGCTGGACCTGATCCGCGGCAAGTGGGAGGCACCGGAGCTGCGCCGCCGAGCGATCGACTTCTGGAACAAGCATCTGCCGCTGGGCATGCCGCACGGCGCCGCGCTGGTGAAGATGCGGGTCGAGGACAAGGCCAGCGGCACCGGCCTGATTCAGGACATCCGGGAGAGCGGCGGCATTCCGATCGAGGGGATCGAGCGCGACAAGGACAAGCTGACGCGCGTCATGGACGTGGTGAGCTACATCGACTCCGGGTACGTCTACATCCCGGAATCGGCGCCATGGGTGAGCGATTTCGTCCAGGAGTGCGACGCATTCACCCCGGATGACACGCACGCGCACGACGACCAGATCGACCCGCTCGTCGACGCCATTAACGACCTGCTGGCCTCCGGCCGGGTCATCGATACCTGGGCAAGGCTCGCACAATGAATCGCACAAAACGAAAGGCCGCAACGATGGCGCACAAGGCCAATGTTGCGGCTTCCGCCAATGCGAAGCGCTGGGCCAGCGGCGACAGCTTCCAGAACTTCGAGGCCCGCGTTGGCCTCGGCACGGCCAATCAGGCGTCGCAGTACACCTACGGGTTCGACTTCATCAGCCGCAATCGCGTGCAGATGGAGGCGATGTATCGCTCCTCGTGGATCGTTGGCCAGGCGGTGGACGTCGTCGCCGATGACATGACCCGGGCCGGCGTGGACCTCGACGGTGACCTGGACCCGGGCGACCGCAACAAGCTGACCGCCGGTTTCGAGCGCATGGCGCTGTGGGACCGGATCAACGACACGATCAAATGGGCTCGCCTGTACGGAGGCGCGCTGGCGGTGATGCTGATCGACGGCCAGAACCCGTCGACGCCGCTGAACCCCGAGAGCATCGGGCCGGGGCAGTTCAAGGGCCTGTTCGTCATGGACCGGTGGCTGGTGCAGCCGACCCTGACCGATCTGGTCAAGGAGATGGGCCCGGACATGGGCATGCCGCGCTACTACGACGTGGTGGCGGACAGCATGGCCCTTTCGCGGCAGCGGATTCACTACAGCCGGGTTCTGCGCATCGACGGGGTCGAGCTGCCGTACTGGCAGAAGATTGCCGAGAACCTGTGGGGCCAGTCGGTCATCGAGCGGTTGATTGACCGCCTGGTGGCGTTCGACAGCACCACCGTGGGCGCCTCGCAGTTGGTCTACAAGGCCCATCTGCGCACGATCTCGATCAAGGACTTGCGAACCATCATCGCGGCCGGTGGCCCGGCGATGGAAGCGCTGCTCAAGAACGTCGACATGATCCGCCGGTTCCAGTCGAACGAGGGCCTTACCCTCATCGACGCGGACGACACGTTTGAAGCCCATCAGTACAGCTTCTCGGGGCTGGACAACGTCCTGATGCAGTTTGGGCAGCAGCTGTCCGGTGCGCTGGGCATCCCGCTGGTGCGGCTCTTCGGCCAATCGCCGGCGGGCCTGAACTCCAGCGGTGAGTCGGACCTGCGGACCTACTACGACAACATCAAGCAGCAGCAGGAGCGCCGACTGCGTGCGCCGCTGACGCGGCTGTTTGACGTGCTGATCCGGTCTGAGATCGGTACCGAGCCGCCGGAAGGCTTTGCCTACAGCTTCACCTCCCTGTGGCAACTGTCGGACACCGAGAAGGCGAACAACGCCAAGACGACGACGGAAGCGGTGGTAGCCGCCTACGACGCCGACCTGATCGACCGGCCCACCGCCATGAAGGAGCTGCGGCAGGCAAGCCACAGCACTGGCGTGTTCACCAGCATCTCGGACGAAGCGATCGAGGAAGCGGAGAACGAGCCGCCGCCCGCGCCTGAACTGGAACTGCCCAATGCTGATGACCCGAACAACCGACAGGAAGCGTCGGAAGAATCCGGTCAGGCTCAGCGGGCCGGAAAGGCTGTACAGGACGCAGCTACGGCAAGTCGCCCAGCAGGTGGGCGCGCTCGTCAATGGCTTTCCGCCTGGCGATCCAAGCGCCACGCCGACGATTGAGCAGCTACTGCGGCGGTATGCCGAGGCCCTGACACCTTGGGCTGAGGCGACCGCCGCTCAGATGCTCGCGGACGTCAACCGGCGCGACGAACAGGCGTGGATGTCCCACGCCAAGGAACTGTCCCGGGAGCTGCAGCAGGAGATCCGCTCGGCCCCGACTGGCGCGACGATGCGGACGCTCATGGCCGAGCAGGTCGGACTTATCAAGTCCATCCCGATCGAGGCCGCAGAGCGAGTCCACAGGCTGACGATCGAGGGGCTGGAGAACAGCACGCGGGCGTCGGAGATCTCCAAGGCGATCCAGGCATCGGGCGAGGTGGCCAAGAGCCGCGCGGACCTGATCGCCCGGACTGAGGTTGCCCGGACCGCTTCGGCACTGACCGAGGCGAGGGCGCTGCACGTTGGCTCGCCGGGCTACTTCTGGCGGACCTCCGGCGACTCGGATGTCCGCGACTCGCACCGAAAGATGAACGGCCAGTTCGTGCGCTGGGACGACCCGCCGACGCTGGACGGAATGACGGGGCACGCCGGGCAGTTCCCTAACTGCCGGTGCTATCCGGAGCCAGTGATTCCCGAGGATTGATCGATGGCAATGCGCCACTACACCGTGCACCGGCTTGGCCCGAAACGCGCGCTGACGCCTGAAGGCTTCTTGCTGTGCGAGGACGTCCCTGTCGCCCGCACCGGCGAGATGCTGTACGGCCCGGGAGAGGTTCCCGTGGAGCCCGGTCCCGATGGCCTGATCCGGATCAGCCGGACGCCGGACGAGGTGTTCCGTCCCGAGACGCTGGCGAGCTGCATCGGCAAGCCCGTGACGCTGGACCACCCTGAGGACTTCGTCACGCCGGCCAACTTCGCCGCGCTGGGGAAGGGCTCGATGCTGAATCTGCGCCGCGGCGCCGGCATCGAGGATGACCTGCTGATCGCCGACCTGCTGATTACCGATCAGGCGGCCATCGACGCGATCCAGAACGACGGCATCGAGGAGGTCAGTCTCGGCTACGAGGCGGACTACGAACAGGTATCACCCGGCCGCGGGGTACAGCGGAACATCGTTGTCAACCACGTAGCCCTCGTCGAGCGCGGCCGGTGCGGTCCGCGCTGCGCGATCGGCGATAAGGAACCCCAAGACATGAAGACCAAAGACAGCAAGACGAAGGGCAAGCGAACCTGGCTCGACCGCCTCATGACGGCGATGAAGGCCAAGGACGAGGCGGCCATCGAGGAAGCCATCGAAGAAGGCCAGACGGCCCTCGACGAGGAATCCGAGGAAGAGCGCGAAGCCCGCGAGGCCAACGAAAAGGAAGGGAAGACGGGCGACGCGGCGCTGCTGCGGACCATCCTGAAGCGCATGGATGCGCAGGATGCGGCCATCGCGGCGCTGGGCAAGCGCAAGGCCAAGGACTCGGAGAAGGAAAAAACCGACGACGAGGGCGAGGACGACGATGAAGGCAAGTCCAAGACCGGCGACGAAGGTGACCTGACCGAAGCCGAGACGGCCGCCAAGCTGAGCGAAGAAGACGTCGACCTGTACACCGGCGACGCTGCCGCCAGCATCCCGTCGCGCGCCGAAATCCTCGCGCCCGGCGTCAAGCTGCCGACTCTGGACGCCAAGATGACCACCAAGGACCGCGCTGCCGCCCTGTGCAAGTGCCAGCGCAAGGCGCTCGATCTGGCGTACCAGACGGAGGCCGGCAAGAAGGCGATCAGCCCCTTCCTGGGCGGCAAGACGGCCGACTTCAGCAAGCTGCCACCCGCTCTGGTGCATGCCGCCTTCATGGGTGCCAGCGAGATGGTGAAGGCGCAGAACAACGCCGGTGCGAGCCGCGGCGCCGCGCCGACGCGCGACTTCAGCAAGGTCAAGACCGTGGCCGACATCAACGCCGCCAACCGCAAATTCTGGGCCGACCGGTCCGCCAACTAAGGAGTCCCACATGGGCAACGCAATCCTGTATCGCATGCCTTCGGGCATTCCGGGCGACATCTCGCGCCAATCGCAGGCAACCGTCGAGCCGCAGATCTTCGATCCGGCCCTGCCGTTCCCGGGCTACGGCGTGTTCGGCAAGCTGGCCGCCGGCAAGTTCGTGCCGATCGCCAGCGGTGACGCCGCGGCTGTCGTCTACGGCCTGCTGGTGCGTCCGTACCCGACCACCGGCGGCGCCGGTTCGGAGCCGGTTGGCACTGCCACCCCTCCGACGAAGGGCGTCTGCGATGTCCTGCGCCGCGGCTACATGACCGTCAAGAACAACGCTGGCACCCCGGCGCTGGGCGGCCAGGTGTACGTCCGCGTGGCTGCCGCCGCTGCTGGCAAGCCGATCGGGGGCATCGAGGCTGCGGCGGATGGCACCAACACCATCGCGGTGACCGGCGCCATCT
Organism: Cupriavidus gilardii; assembly: GCF_008801915.1. Classification (GTDB taxonomy): domain Bacteria; phylum Pseudomonadota; class Gammaproteobacteria; order Burkholderiales; family Burkholderiaceae; genus Cupriavidus; species Cupriavidus gilardii. Next base: position 7,527 of record NZ_VZOV01000047.1, on the reverse strand, counting down.
TCATGAACGGTGGCGATGCCAACGGCAACGTCGAAATCGCCTTCAACATCTAAGGGGCTACCCAGAATGAGCAAGCACAACAAACTGCTGCTGGCCACCGCTGCCGGCATCGCCATGTCGGCCCCGTCGATCATCCGCGCGCGCACGCGCGACAGCATGCTGACGTTCGACAGCCGCACCATCGACAGCACCGGCGCGTTCCTGATCGGCGAGCTCGAGCGGCTGGACCAGACGCTGCACATGCCGCTGGCGTCGGTCACCTGGTCGCGCGACATCGACCTGCGCGAGGATGTCTCGATCGCCGACGAAACCTCGTCGTTCACCAATTCGACGTTCGCTGCCGCCGGTGGCGCGTCGCCGAACGGCAAGTCGTGGATCGGCAAGGATGCCTCGGCCATCGCCGGCATCGCGCTGGACATCGGCAAGACCGCCAACCCGCTGACCCTGTGGGGCATGCAGATCGGCTGGACCATTCCTGAGCTGGAATCGGCCCAGAAACTCGGCCGTCCGGTGGACCAGCAGAAGTATCAGGGCATGGTCCTGAAGCACAACATGGACGTCGACGAGCAGGTCTACATCGGCGATCCGGTGCTGGGTGTCACCGGCCTGGTGAACAACGCCGCTGTCGGCAACCTGGCCAATGCCAAGGTCGGCAACTGGGCCACGGCGACTCCGGACGAGATCCTGGAGGACGTGAACGAGCTGCTGACCAGCGTCTGGGCGGAATCGGCCTATGCCATCTGCCCGCGCGAACTGCGCCTGCCGCCGGCGAAGTTCGGTATCCTGGTGAGTAAGAAGGTGAGCGACGCGGGCAACATCAGCGTGCTCGAGTACCTGAAGCAGAACACCATCTCGAACTCGATCAACGGCCAGCCGCTGAACATCCAGCCTCTGAAGTGGCTGTATCAGCGTGGAGCCGCCAACGCGGACCGCATGGTGGCGTACACCAAGGAGCAGGACAAGGTCCGCTTCCCGATGGTGCCGCTGCAGCGCACTCCGCTCGAGTACCGCGACATCCGCCAGCTCACGACCTACTTCGGTCGTCTGGGCGTCGTGGAAGTCGTGTATCCCGAGACGGTCGGCTACCGCGACGGCATCTGAGGGGACGACATGGCAAAGGTTAAAATCCATGTCGCCAAGCCCTTCAAGCTCCTGACCGAGAAGGGCGAGCCGATGCACTTCGGCGTCGGCAACCACACCGTCGATCAGGCGGTGGCCGACCACTGGTTTGTCAAGGCGCACCTCGACGGCGAGAGCGCCGGCGGCGACACCGAGGCTGCGGCCGACGAGTTGCTGGCCGAGCTGGAGGCGAAAGCCAAGGCAGTGCAGGCAGCCGAGGCGACGTTGGCCGCGCGCGAAGCCGAACTGGTCGAGCGCGAGAAGGCCGTAGCAGCGCGCGAGCAAGCGCTCGACGCGAAGCAGGAAGCGGAAGCGAAAGCCAAGGCGGAAGCCGAGGCCAAGCCGGCCGCCAAGACCTCCAAGTAAGGTGAGCCGTGGTTGACGTTGCCCAGTTCAGACAGGACTTTCCCGAGTTCTCGGATACGACCAAGTACCCGGATGCCGTCGTCCAATTTTGGCTGACGGTGTCCGTGTCGCTGGTCGATCCGTGCCGCTGGGGCGACCTGACGAATCAGGGCATCGAGCTTTGCACCGCTCACCACCTCGTCCTGGCGGCCCGCGATGAGCAGGCTGCCGCGGTCGGAGGCATCCCGGGCCAGATGACCGGCCCGCTCTCTTCAAAGTCCGTCGACAAGGTCAGCGCCGGCTATGACACCGGCGCGGCGACCATTGACGGTGGCGGGTTCTGGAACTTGACCACCTACGGCGTGCGGTATCTCACCCTCGCCAGGATGATGGGCGCCGGCGGCTTCCAGCTGTAGCGCGTTCGCCCATCGGGAGCATTCCCATGGGCACCATCAAGGTCGATCGGCTGAAGGAAGTCCTGCAGTCGATCAACGGGCTCGTCCAGAAGCAAGTTCTGGTCGGGATTCCCGACAGCGCACCCGAGCGCGACGACGATGCGCCTCTCAGCAACGCGGCCATCGGCTACATCCAAGAAACCGGCTCTCCAGCCAACAACATCCCGCCACGGCCGTTCCTCGTGCCCGGCGTGGAAGACGCTACGGCGAAAGTAACGCCCCACCTGCAGAAGAGCGTGGAGGCGGCGCTTGACGGCGACCTGAGCGGCGCCGAGCGTCGGATGGGTTCGGCTGGGCTGGTAGCCCAGAACAGCGTGCGAGCCAAGATCAACAGCGGTATCAAGCCTGAACTGAAGGAATCGACTCTGGCCGCGCGACGGAGCCGAGGTCGCACGGGCACGGTGCCGCTGATTGACACCGGCCAGCTGCGCAACTCGATCACCTATGTGATCAGACGGAAGAAATAGCCATGGCGCTTCTCGACGTCGTCGACGTGATCCTCGACCCGGACTTCATGGACACCGGGCTCGTGTGCAACCGGATGACGCAGACGGTGGACGAGCGCGGCCGCGCAGTCAATGCGGTCACGGCCATCCCGTTCTCCGCCGTGGTCACCAGCGATCAGGGCGACATCCTGCAGCGCCTCGCCGAGGGAAGCCGAATCGTCGGCTCGATCCTCGTACACACGACGCTGCGGCTGCGCGACGGCAGAGACGGCGCCGATGCCGACGAAATCGTCTGGCGCGGCCGGGCCTACACCGTGGCGAAGGTCAACGACTACAGCCACTTCGGGCGCGGATTCGTCTGCGCAACCTGTGACATCAAGCCTCTCTCGGGGTAACGCATGGCAAACGACAGCTCGACCGGCGGGTATCTCTCGCCGGCCGTCGCGTCGCCGCCGCTCGAAGACGATGCACTGGACGACCTGCTGCACGACCTGGTCGCTGGCGTGACCGGGTTGCCGGGCGACATGGTGCGGCCGCGATGGCAGCCGACGGTGCCGAAGCAGCCCGAGCCGTCGGTGAACTGGTGCGCGATCGGCGTCACGGTGCAGACCAACGATGCAGGTCCGGCGATCCAGCATGACCCGACAGGCGACGGCAGCGACGTCTACCAGCGGCATCAGGACATCGAGTTGCTGTGCACGTTCTACGGCCCGGCAGCGAAGGGCTACGCCCAGATGCTGGTCGATGGTCTGTCCATCCCGCAGAACAGCGAGCAACTTGGCCTGAACGACATGAAGTTCGTGTCGGCAGGGACCATCCGCGCCGCGCCCGATCTGGTCAACCAGCAATGGGTGCGGCGATACGACGTCACCGTGGCGCTGCGCCGCAAGATTACCCGGACCTACCCGGTCCTCAACCTCCTGTCCGCCCAGGTGAAGACCGAGACTGACTCGGTGCCACCACTGGACGGAACCATTGATATCCACCAGTAGAGGACGACCATGCCCAACGGATTGCCGGTGTCGCGGCTGATCGACGTCACCATCAACATGTCGCCGCTGGCGGCGCAGGGTGCGAACCTGAACTCGGCGCTGATCCTTGGCGCTTCGGCCGTGATCGACACCGGCGAGCGGATGCGCTCGTACGGCGCGATCGACGCTGTAGCCTCGGACTTCGGCACCTCGGCGCCCGAATACCTGGCGGCGCTGCTGTACTTCCAGCAGACCCCGCAGCCGTCGCAGCTCTACATCGGCCGCTGGGCGAAGGCCGCCACGTCGGGCTCGATTCGGGGCGGCGCGCTGTCGGCCGCCCAGAAGGACATCACCGCCTGGAAGGCGATCGCCAACGGCTCGTTCAAGATCACGATCGACGCGACGGTCAAGACGCTGTCCGCGCTGGACTTCTCCGGCGTGACCAACCTGAACGGCGTCGCAACGATCATCACCACGGCGCTGGCCGGCGCGACCTGTGTCTGGAACGGTACGCAATTCGTGGTCACGTCCCCGACCACGGGCACGACCTCGAAGGTCAGCTATGCCACGCCGACGGGCACCGGCACCGACGTCTCGGCCATGCTGGGCCTGACGAGCGGCGTCGCTTCGGTGCCGGTTGACGGCATCGCGCCCGAGACGCCGGATACGGCTGTCGCGCTGTTCCTGGACCGGTTCTCGAACAAGTTCCTGGGCCTGATGTTCGCCGACACGAGCCTGACGAACGCCCAGCACGTGGCGGTGGCCAGCCTGATCGAGGCAGATCAGCGTCATCTGTACGGCGCCACGACGCAGGAGCCGCTGGCGCTGGACCCGACGAACACCACCGACCTGCTGTCGACGTTCAAGGCGCTGGGGCTGAAATACTCCTTCGCGCAGTACTCGAGCTCCAGCCCGTACGCCGCCGCGTCGATGTTCGGCCGCTTGCTGACGACCGACTTCAACGCGAACAACACCACGATCACGCTGATGTACAAGCAGGAGCCCGGCATCGTGCCGGAGAGCCTGACCAGCAGCCAAGCCGACGCCATCCAGGCGAAGAACGGCAACGTGTTCGTGGAGTACAGCAACGACACGGCGATCATCCAGTACGGCGTGACGCCGAGCGGGATCTTCATCGACTCGGTCTACAACTCGATCTGGTTCCAGAACCGTATCCAGACCGACGTGTTCAACCTGCTGTACCAGTCGCCGACCAAGATCCCGCAGACGGATGCTGGAAACGCCCTGATCGCTGCGACGATCGAGGCCGCCTGCGATGCCGCGGTGAACAACGGCTATCTGGCCCCGGGCGTCTGGAACTCGGGTGGCTTCGGTGCGCTGCGCCAGGGCGACACGCTGGCCAAGGGCTACTACGTCTACGCGCCGCCCATCGCGCTGCAGTCCCAGGCTGACCGGGAAGCGCGCAAGTCGGTGTCGTTCCAGGTTGCCGCGAAGGAAGCCGGAGCGATCCACACCGTGGACATCCTGGTTAACGTGAACCGCTGATAGGGGAAATCATGTCCGGAACGTATTCGTTCATCGACGTACAGGCGTCGCTGGTGGGCCCCGGTGGCGCCTTCCAGCTCGGCTATGGCGAGGCCACGGCCGAGGAAGGCATCACGATCGCCACGGCGAACGACAAGAACACCATGACCGTCGGGTCGGACGGCAGTGTCATGCACAGCCTTCGGGCCGACAACTCCGGCCAGATCACGCTGCGCTATCTGAAGACGGCCCCGATCAATCGCACGCTCATGGCGCTGTACAACGCCCAGAAGATCGACAGCCGCCTGTGGGGCAAGAACGTCATCACCGTCACGCAGTCGGTGGCCGGAGACATCGCCACCGGCATCCAGTGCGCGTTCAAGAAGGTCCCGGACCTGAACTACGCCACGGAAGGCGGGATCGTCGAATGGGTGTTCGACGCCGGCCGCATCGAAGAAATGCTCGGGACGTACTGACCATGGCGACGCAGATCGAACTGAACGGCCAGGAATACTCGCTCGGCCGCATGAGCGCGATGCAGCAGTTCCACGTGTCGCGCCGCATCGCGCCACTCATCCCGACGCTGATCCCGGTGTTCCTCAAGCTGAAAGGAAAGGCGCGCGTCTCCGAGGGGGGCAAGATTTCGGACGATGCGCTCGCCGAGATCGCGGAAGCGCTGCAGCCCCTCGTAGACGGTCTGGCGCAGCTCAAGGACGAGGACGCCGAGTACGTCATCGGAGCATGCCTGTCGGTCGTGCAGCGCAAGCAGCCGACCGGCTGGGCGCGGGTCTGGAACGGCGGCCTCATGTTCGACGACATGGACCTGGCGACCATTCTTCCCTTGGCGGTGCAGGTCATCGCGGCCAACCTCTGGCCTTTTATTCAAGGCCTGCTTACCAGCCAGCAGAGCGGGCCGGAGGCGACACAAGCTGGCTGAGAACGCTCCCGGGCGGCGAGGACTGGCTCTTGACGCCGGTGGCCGAGGGCTGGTGCAAGTACGAATCCCTGCTGGACGGCACGCTCGGTCTTGAGGACATCGCCCTCATGAACGACGCGATCGCCGTTCGCAGCGACAACATGGCGGCCGCCCGCCACAGGCTGGAAGAGAACAATGGCAGATAGCGCCGTCATCCGCGAGTTCTTGGTCGCGTTAGGATTCAAGGTCGACGAAAAGGGGCTCAAGAACTTCAACGCCGGGGTAGAGCAGGCCACCAAGGGCGTCATTCGCCTGGTCAGCACGATCCAGGGCGCGGCGCTGTCTGTCGGTGCCGGCGTCTCGGCCTTCGCCTCGAAGCTCGAGCGCCTGTACTTCGTCTCGCAGCGTACGGGCGCCGCGGCTACCAGCCTGAAGGCGTTCGAGTACGCCGCCCGCAATCTGGGCGTGTCGTCGGAAGCTGCGTTCGGCACAGTCGAGAACCTGGCTAGGTTCCTGCGCAACAACCCCGCCGGCGAGGGCTACCTCGCCACCATCGGGGTCCAGACGCGGGATGCGAATGGCCAGCTGCGCGACACGGTCGACATCCTGGCCGATGTCGGCAAGGAACTGGCGCAGAAGCCGACGTGGCTTGCCAACCAGTACGGCCAGATCCTCGGAATCGACGAGAACCTGCTGCTCGCCATGCGCAATGGCGACTTCGGCAAGTTCATGCAGCAGTATCGCCAGATGTCTAAGACCGCCGGTCTGGACAAGGCCGCGGAGGACTCGCACGCCTTCATGATCGCGCTGCGCGATCTCGGGACGACGTTCGAGAACTTCGGCGTGCGCGTTCAGCGCGCGCTGCTACACAAGGTCGGCCCGCAACTGGAGCGGTTCAAACGGTGGTTCGACGAGAACTCGCCGGCCATCGCTGATCGAGTGGCCAAGATCGCTGAGGCGGTGCTGTCTGCCGCCGCGGCAATGGGTCCGCCCATCGGGTGGATCGTCGATCGATTCATCGAGCTGGACGGATTGACGGACGGCTGGTCGACCAAGATCCTGCTGCTGATCGGCGCCTTCAAGGTGCTGGGCGGATTCCAGATCATCTCCGGCATCTGGAAGATGGTGGCGGCCGTCCGCGCGCTGGGCGCCGCGAATGCTGCTGCGGCCGCGGCTGGTGCCGCTGGTGCCGGTGCGGGCGGTGCTGCAGCCGGCGGTGCTGCAGGCATCCTGTCGCGCTTCCTGCCGTGGCTGGCGAAAGCCGGCGGCGCTGCCGCGCTGCTGTTCCATAGCGGCCGCCTGAACGATGGCGAGGAAGCCGAGTTAGCCAGACGCCGGGCCTCGGCACAGGGGCAAGGCAGCCTCGCCGACACGCCGTTCGGCAGGCTAATTGCCAGTGGCGAGGGTGACTACAACAGCGTCAACCGCGGCGCCAAGGGCGGCTACAAGGCTGGCACCGAGAATCTGGAGGGCATGACCGTTGCTGAGGTCATGCGCGCCCAGCAGGAAGGGCAGTTCAACGCCGCCGGCCGGTACCAGATCATCAAGACTACCCTGGCGGATGCAGTCAAGAAGCTGGGGCTGACGGGCTCGGAGAAGTTCGATCGCGGTCTGCAGGACCGGATTTTCAGCGAGTACCTGGTTGGCTCCAAGCGGTCGGCCATCAAGGACTACCTGACCGGCGCCAGCGATAACATCGTCGCCGCCATGCAGGCCGCTGCCCGGGAATGGGCCAGCGTGGCCGACCCGGCGACGGGCAAGAGCTTCTACGATGGCGTCGGCAACAACCG
>NZ_VZOV01000046.1 GCF_008801915.1 Cupriavidus gilardii | reverse complement strand
CGGGCTGGGCGCGGCGGCGGCCGGCGCGGGCGCGGCATCGGCCTGCGGCGATGGCGCGGCGGGGGTGGCGGGGGTGGCAGGATCGCCCGGGGCTGTCGCTGCGGCCGGGCTCTCGTCGCTCGGCGGCGGCGCGAGCGTATCGAGCGCCGCGGCATCGTCGGCGCTCTGCGCGCCGAGTTCCATCAGCGTCGCATCGACCGCCGCCGGCGGCGCGGCGGTGACGCCGGCGTAGATCGAGCCCATCAGCAGCGCGACCACGAGTGCCGGCAGTACCGCGATGCCGAACTGGCGCATCAGCTGGCCGGTCGGGATGGCGGCGTTGCGCTTGCCCTTGAGCGCGGTGACCAGCGCGGGCAGCGCGCGCGCGCCGATGGTGTCGCGCAGCCTTTGCTGCAGCGGCGGCAGCGGGACCTCGCGCTCGGCCAGCGGCAGCGGCGGTGCGAGCCGCGGCCGCAGCTTGGCGAGGATGATCACGTACAGCAGATACAGGCCGGTCAGCATCAGGCCGGGGAAGAAGGCGCCCGCATACAGCTGCACCACCGACACGCCGGCCGTGGCCCCGTAGACGATCAGCAGCACCGATGGGGGGATCAGGATGCCCAGGCAGCCGCCGGCGGTGACCGCGCCGGCCGACAGCGACGCGCTATAGCCGGCGCGCAGCATCGCCGGCAGCGCCAGCAGTCCCATCAGCGTGACGACCGCGCCGACGATGCCGGTGGCGGTCGCGAACACCGCGCAGGTGATCAGCGTGGCCACGGCCAGCGAGCCCGGCAGCCACGCCAGCGCCAGATGCAGGCTGCGGAACAGCCGCTCGATCAGGTTGGCGCGCTCGACCAGATAGCCCATGAAGACGAACAGCGGCACCGAGATCAGCACGTCGTTGGTCATCACCGCATAGGTCCGCTGCACCATCAGGTCCAGCGTCTGCTGCACGGCGATGTTGGGGTCGGCATGGCGATAGGCCAGCCAGGCGAACAGCACGCCCATGCCCATCAGCGTGAACGCGGTGGGAAAGCCCAGCATGATCGCCGCGACGATCAGCGCCAGCATCAGCAGGCCCAGATGCCCGTTGGTCCAATCGGCGGGCGAGGGCATCAGCACCAGCACCGCGACGGCGATCAGCGCCATCAGCGTGGCGCCGAACCACAGTTCCTTTCTCATCGCGGCGCTCCGTCGGTTTCGCGCGCTGGCTTCGATTCGCGATCGTCGTGGCGATCGCGGGGGTGGTGTGGGGCCGGATCGGGCGCGGGCGTGTCGCGCCGAGCCGGCGCATCGGCCGGGCCGCCGCCATGCCGCTCGTCCCGCGCATGGCCGCCATCCCGTACTTCGCCATCTTCCGCGACCGCCGGCGTTGCCACCGTGCCGGCCGCGGCGTCGGCGCTGACCATCTGCTTGAGCTTGTCCACGTCGACTTCCTCGACGTCGCCCTCGCGCATCGGCCAATGCCCGCGCTTCAGGCAGATCACGCAGCGGATCGTCTCGGCGACGCCCTGCAGAAGCAGCAGCGCGCCGGCCACCGGAATCACCGCCTTGAACGGATAGATCGGCGGGCCGTCGGCCGCGATCGAGGAGTGCTCGTTTTGCGCCAGCGAGACCTCGAAGAAGTCGATGCCGGCCCAGGCCAGCGCGATCACGCCGGGGAAGAAGAAGACCAGGTACAGCACGAGGTCGATCGTGGCCTGCGCGCGCGGCGGCAGGAAGCCATAGAGGATGTCGCCGCGCACGTGTCCGCGCTTGGCCAGCGTATAGGCGCCGGCCAGCATGAACAGCGCGCCGTACAGCATATTGCTCGCGTCGAACACCCAGGCATGCGGTGCCGACAGGACATAGCGCGAGAACACCTCGTAGCTGATCATCAGCGTCAACGCGACGATCAGCCACGAGGCGGCCTGACCGATCAGGGTGCTGATCCTGTCGATCGCCAGCAGCAGGCCTTGCACGATCGCGCCCCGCCGCTCAGCTGCGCTTGCTGAAGTAGTGCGCCGAGGCCATCCGATAGTCGACGTTGGTGTCGTTCTGCCAGCGGGTGCTGCGCATCGCGAACGCCTTCATCGAGTCGTTGACCTTCTTGAACATCGGGTTTTCCTTTTCCTTGCGCGCCACCACTTCGTCCCAGATCTTCAGCTGCGCCTGCAGCACCGAATTGGGCGTCGCGTAGAACTTCACGCCCTGCTGCTGCAGCGCCTGATAGTCCTTCGAGTAGCGGTCGATCGCCTTCATCGACATGTCGGCCGAGGCCGCGTCCACCGCGTTGGCGATCAGCGCGCGCAGCTTGGCCGGCAGCGCGTCGTAGCGTTTCTTGTTGAACAGGATCTCGAACTGCTCCGAGCATTGGTGGAAGCTGCGCAGCATGCAGACCTTGGACACGTCCTGGAACCCGAGCGCGCGATCCGAGCTGGCGTTGTTGAACTCGGCCGCGTCCAGCAGGCCGCGGTCCATCGCCGGCACGATCTCGGCCCCGGGCAGCGCGTTGACCGCGGCGCCCAGCCCCGTGAAGATGTCGATCGACAGGCCGACCGTGCGGAACTTCAGGCCCTTGAAGTCCTCCGGCTTGGTGATGGGCTTCTTGAACCAGCCCAGCGGCTGCGTCGGCATCGGCCCGTACAGGAACGACACCACGTCCAGGTTCAGGCTGCGGTAGATCTCCTGCTGCAGTTCCTTGCCGCCGCCGTACTTGTGCCAGGCGAGCAGCATGTTCGGATCCATGCCCCAGGCCGGCCCCGATCCCCACAGCGCCAGCGCCGAGTTCTTGCCATACCAGTAGGCGATCACGCCGTGGCCGCCGTCGAGCGTGCCCTTGCTGACCGCGTCGATCAGATCGAACGCCTTGACGACCGCGCCGGCCGGCAGCAGCTCGATCTTCAGCTCGCCGCCCGACATGTCGTTGACCTTGGCGACGAAGTCGCCGGCGAACTCGTGAAAGATGTCCTTGCTGGGCCAGGTGCTTTGCCAGCGCATCGTCACCGGCCCCTGGGCCTTGACGATCGCCGGAAATCCCAGCGCCGTTGCACCGACCGCAGCCCCCGCCCCGCCCAGAAATCCCCGTCGCGATACCGCACCGCGCTTGTTTTTCGCTGCCATGCTGTCTTCCCCCTTGCTGCTGTTGACGACACCGGAGGCAGCGCCGCGAGTGCGCCAGCCTCGAACCGTTGATGCGACGTCTGGAATTGCGATGCGGTGGCCGGCCCGGCGGCGACTGCCGTTTTCAGGGGGCGGCGTGCAAGTGGTTTGTAATTGACTTCATGTTAGGAATTGCAACCAAGCGCAACAATGTAGGGATTACCCGTGACGGAACGGCCTTGTCGCCGCGTGCAAATCGGGGCTCTACAGCATGTCTGCATCTTGTCTCGTGCTTGTCTGCTCCATGTCTGGCGAGGCCACTGTCGCGGGCTCTCCAATGGTCGTCGGCGCCCGGTTTTGCATGACCTTTCGGCCACTTCGGCGGACGGAGCGGCTACAGTAGCAAGGACCGGCCATCCCGCCATTTTTTCGCCAGGAGCCACGCATGCCCGATCCGTCGAATTCACCGAACTCGCCGAGTTCGCCCGGCGCGCCCAACCAGAAAGTCCAGTTCCCCGGCCACGACGGCCAGCCGCTGGCAGGCCGCCTCGACATGCCGGCCGGACCGGTCAAGGCCTACGCGTTGTTCGCGCATTGCTTCACCTGCGGCAAGGATGTGGTGGCGGCCAGCCGCATTGCGCAGGCGCTGACCCAGCACGGCATCGCGGTGCTGCGCTTCGACTTCACCGGCCTGGGCGGCAGCGGCGGCGATTTCGCCAACACCAATTTCTCGTCCAACGTCGCCGATCTGCACGCGGCCGCCGACCATATGCGCCGGCATCTGCAGGCGCCGGCGCTGCTGATCGGCCATAGCCTGGGCGGCGCCGCGGTGCTGGCCGCGGCCGAGGGCATCCCGGAGGCGAGGGCGGTGGCGACCATCGCCGCGCCGAGCGATCCGTCGCATGTGGTCGGCCTGCTGCGCGAGCACGCCGGCGCCATCGCCGCCCAGGGCGAGGCCGAGGTGCAACTGGCCGGCCGCCCGTTCCGCATCCGCAAGCAGTTTCTCGACGACGTCGCCGAACAGGCGCTGCTGGCCAAGGTATCGCGGCTGCGGCGGGCGCTGCTGGTCCTGCATTCCCCGCTCGACGACACCGTCGGCATCGACAATGCCACGCAGCTGTTCATCGCGGCCCGCCATCCGAAGAGCTTCGTCTCGCTCGATCATGCCGACCATCTGCTGACGCGGCGCGAGGATGCGGTCTATGTCGCCAATACCATCGCCGCCTGGAGCCAGCGCTACCTCGGCATCGATGCGGCCACGCTGCCGGCGGCCGCTGTCGAGGAGGGGCTGGTGCGCGTCGAGGAGAACCACGCCGGCAAGTTCCAGCAGCAGGTCACGGTCGGCAAGCACCGGCTGCTGGCCGACGAGCCGGTCTCGTTCGGCGGCCTGAACGGCGGACCGGCGCCCTACGACCTGCTGCTGGCGGCGCTGGGCGCCTGCACGTCGATGACGATCCGGATGGTGGCCGAGCGCAAGGGTTGGCCGCTGGAACACGTCAGCGTGTCACTGAGGCACGAGAAGATCCATGCCGCGGACTGCGCGGAGTGCGACACCCGCGACGGCAAGGTCGACTGGATCGAGCGCGAGGTCACGCTGCGCGGGCCGCTCGACGCGCAGCAGCGCGAGGCGCTGCTGGCCATCGCGGACAAGTGCCCGGTGCACCGAACCTTGCATTCGGAAGTGGTGGTGCGCACGCGCGCCGCGCCTGAGGAAGGGGCGGGCCCAGCGGCCATGGGCCCCGCCGGGGAGGGCGCCAGCCCCGCCGGCACGGCGCCTGGCGGCTGATCGGGGCCGTATCCGCGAACCCGAGCCGGCCGCCGCGGGCGTGCCGCCGTCGTTCCTGGCCATTGTCATTTTGTGGAGATCGCCTGTGCAAACCGATGCAAATCCGACCAACAAGATCGACCCCGCGGCAAGCAGCGGCAACAGCAGCAGCAACAGCAGCGGCGGCGGCGCCATCCCGGCCACGCTGATCCCCGGCGACGGCATCGGGCCGGAAATCATGGATGCCACCTTGCAGGTGCTCGACGCGCTGGGCGCGCCGTTCGCCTGGGAAACGCAGCAGGCCGGCATGGCCGCGCTCGAGGCCAGCGGCGATCCGCTGCCCGAAGCGACGCTCGACAGCATCCGCCGTACCGGCCTGGCGCTGAAGGGGCCGCTGACCACGCCGGTGGGCGGGGGCTTCCGCTCCGTCAATGTGCGGCTGCGCGAGCTGTTCCAGCTGTACGCCAACGTGCGGCCCGCGCGCACGCTGGTGCCGGGACGCTACGAGAACATCGACCTGGTGCTGGTGCGCGAGAACGTCGGCGGTTTCTACGTCGCGCACGATTACTACATCGCGGTCGGCGACGATCCGCGCGCGGTGGCCGTGTCGACCGGCACCAATACGCGCGCCGACTGCCTGCGCATTGCCCGCTTCGCCTTCGAATACGCGCTGCGCAACGGCCGCAGGAAGGTCACCGTGGTCCACAAGGCCAATATCCTGAAGGCGCTGACCGGCATCTTCCTGGAGGCCGCGCGCGAGGTGGCGGCCGACTATGCGGGACGGGTCGAGATGGACGACCGCATCGTCGACGCCTGCGCGATGCAGCTGGTGCTCGACCCGTGGAAGTTCGACGTGCTGCTGTGCACGAATCTGTTCGGCGACATCCTGTCGGACCAGATCGCCGGACTGGTCGGCGGGCTGGGCCTGGCGCCGGGCGCGAACATCGGCGAGCACGCGGCGGTGTTCGAGGCCGTGCACGGCTCCGCGCCCGACATCGCGGGCAAGGGCATTGCGAACCCGGTCGCGCTGATGCTGGCGGCCGGCCTGATGCTCGAGCACGTCGGCCGCCAGGATCTGGCGCAACGGATGCGCACCGCGATCGACCGGACGCTGAACGAGGACAACGTCCGTACCGGCGACCTGAAGGGCAAGGCCGGCACGCGCGAGTTCGCGCAGGCGGTGGTGCGGCGGCTGGGGTGAACCCTGCCGTTGTCCCCGTGCAGGCGGGGACCCGGCGTCTTGCGTCCTTCGCGGCTTGCCCTGTGCTGCATTGACAAAGCGGGGACCGTTCTATACGGTGCGCGCACCTCATCGATTGCGCGTCGATTGCGCGCCGCTCCACCCCATGCCCCGTAAAGCCGCCCAGGTTTCCGAAGCCGACAAGCATGCCGCCGAAGGCGGCGCGGTGGCGGTGGATCGCGCGCTGTTCCTGCTGCGCGCGTTCCGGCTGGGCGATACCGCGCTGACGCTGGCCGAGCTGGCGCAGCGCTCGGGCCTGTACAAGAGTACGCTGCTGCGGCTGCTCGCCTCGCTCGAGCATGCGCGGCTGGTGGTGCGCCACGCCGACGGCCGCTACGGACTCGGCCCCGAAGTCGCGCGGCTGCATGCGGTCTATGCCGCGTCATTCTCGCTGGAAACGGCGGTGATGCCGGTGCTGCGCCAACTGGTGCAGGACACCCGCGAGAGCGCGGCCTTCCATATCGAGCAGGGCGAGCATCGGCTATGCCTGTATCGCGTCGACTCCCCGCAGCCGGTGCGTGACCACGCCCGCGCCGGCGACCTGCTGCCGCGCAATCGCGGCGCCGGCGGCCGGGTGCTGCGCGCCTTCGCCGGTGCGCGCGGCCAGCTGTACGACACCATCCGCCGCGACGGCGTAGCGACGCTGGTCGGCGACCGCGTGCCCGATATCGCCGGCGTGTCCGCCCCGGTGTTCGGCCCCGGCGGCGAGCTGCGCGGCGCGCTGACGCTGACCTGCCCGGCTTCGCGCTATCAGCCGGATTTCCGCGCCGACGTGCTGCGCGCCGCGCGCACGCTGACCGAAACGCTGGGCGGCCATTTCCCCTTCGACGACTGAGCCGGCATTGGCCCCGCGGCGGCCCGCCCGCCGCCGCGTCCCGCCCATGCCCGACTCAAGGGGGATGCCCGGCGCCGGTGCGCCAGCTATCATCAAAGGTTTTTGGGACGAGCGGCCGTGCCGCCGGGGCATATGCAACGCGGCATTTTCCGAGGGATACCGTGCAGCTAGACCAGCACAGCATTGTGATCGTCATGATGGTGGTGTTTTCGAGCACGCTGCTGATCTCGGCGGGCCTCGTGTTCGCGCTGATCCGCACCGATGCCGGCCGCCTATGGGCCGGCGGCCACCTGGTGCTGTCGGCCGGCGGTCTGGCGCTGACCCTCAACGCGGCCACGGCGCATCTGGTCGAGGTGGGCGCGGTGGCCGCGATGGTGTATCTGGCCGGCAAGCTGACGATCTATGGCGGTGTGCGCGTGCATCAGGGTTTGCCCGGATTTACCCGCATCCAGGGCGCGGCCGTGGTGATCGCCGTTGCCGCTTCGCTCGATGCGCTGACCGGGCCGCAGCCGGTGCTGCAGCTGCATCGGGTCGCCTATGTCGCATTGGCGTTGCTGTCGCTGGCGACCATCCTGGTGCTGCTGCGCTCGCGCGTGCGCCATAGCGAAATCGGCCTGCCGCTGGTGCTGCTGGCGAGCGCGGTCCAGCTGTGCGCGCAGCTCTACGGCGCGGCCGTGGCCTGGCAGGGCGACGGCGCGATTTCCCCGTCGCCGTTCAACGCGGGCAGCCTGGCCCACGACGCCACCTATAACGCGGTGGTGGTGCTGGCCCCGCTGGTGGCGACGCTGCTCGGATTGTTTGGCTTCACCGTGATGGCGCTGGAGCAGGTGATCGCCAACAAGGAGCGGGGCGCCCGCATCGACGGCCTGACGGGCCTGCTCAATCGGGCCGCGCTGGACAACGCCGCGAGCCGTCTGATCGTGTCCGCGCTGCGCAACCGGCAGGCGGTCGCCTGTCTGGTCATCGACGTCGATCATTTCAAGCAGGTCAACGATCGCAGCGGCCATCGCGCCGGCGATGCGGTGCTGCAGGCGATCGCCGAGGCGCTGGACAACTCGCGCCGCGCCTCCGATGTGGCCGGCCGCTACGGCGGCGAGGAATTCTGCGTGCTGTGCCCCCATACCGACGAGCATCAGGCCACCGCGCTGGCCCGGCGGATCCTGCGCAAGGTACGGGCGATTCCGCTGCCCGGGCCGGCCGGCAAGTTCGCCAGCGTCAGCATCGGCGTCGCGCAGCTGCGCGACGACGGCTCCGATTCGGTCGGTCTGTGGCAGCAGCTGTTCGGCAATGCCGACCGCGCGCTGTACGAGGCCAAGCGGCGCGGGCGCGACCGCTATGTGGTGGCGTCCACGCTGGAGCGCGAGGAGGCGATGGCCGCAGCCGCTTCCGCGTCCGCGGTGGCCAGCCGCCCGGCCGCGGAAGCGGGACCGGCGTCCGCCGCGGCGGCGTCCGAGATCCCGCTCGAAGCGGATGTTTCCGGAGACGGCCGCTGACGCTGCTGACGCGCGAGCCGCGATCCTTGCTGGCACCCTAGCGCTTGCCGTCCGGCCGCTCGGCCGACAGGCCGTCCGGCCGTTCGCTGGACACCGCGCCCGGCACATCGCGCGGCGGGTGCCCGTCATAGGTCCAGATGAATTCGCGCGGCATCGGCCCCTTGTTGCGGCCGCCTTGCTCGGTCTGCTCCCAGGCGTGCGCCAGGATGCCGACCGAGCGCGACAGGCAGAACAGCCCGCGCGCCAGCGGCGGCGGGAAGCCCAGCTCGGCGTAGATCACCGCGGTGGCGCCGTCGATATTGATCGGCACCGGCCGCGATCGTCCGGCCCCGAGCTCGGCCTGCACCGCCCGCGCGATCGCGGCAAACCGTCCGTCGACCACGCCGTCCGCCGCCGCCTGGTCGACCAGCTCGAGCAGCCGCGGCGCGCGCGGATCGACCGGATGGAAGCGATGGCCGAAGCCGGACACATACTTGCCATGCAGCTCGCGCCAGGCCTGCAGGCCCGCGCGCGCCGCCTGCGGCAGGTCCGTGCCGGCATCGACGCGCGCGGCGATATCGAGATACAGCGCGACCGCCTGCTCGCCGGCGCCGCCGTGCACGTCGCCGAGCAGATTGACGGCCGATGCCATCGCGTTGTTCAGCCCCACGCCGCAGGTCGCGGCCATCCGGGCGACCGCGATGCTGGGCGCCTGCGGGCCATGGTCGACCGCGGACATCAGCGCGGCGTCGAGCAGCGCGGCCTGGCCCGGCGGCGGCAGCTCGCCGCGCAGCATCAGCCAGATCATCTGCGCGAACGACACGCGCCCGATCAGCTGCTCGATCGGATAGCCCCGATAGCGGATCACGCCGGGCTGCATGTCGATGATGGCGCTGTGCCACCAGTCTTCGGCGCGGCGCTGGCCGGCGTCCGGGGTCGAGGGATCGAATGCGGTCATAGGGCCTGCTCCGCCTGCATGGTGTCGATCTGCTCGGCCGTGTAGCCGAGTTCGAGAAGGATGTCGCGCGTGTGCTGGCCCAGTTCGGGCGGCGGCGCATCGACGGCCGGCGCCGCGCCGTCGAGCTTGAAGCCGGTGCGCAGCAGACGCACGTCGCGCCCGACGCCCGGCGCGTCGGGAAACTCGGCGACGATGCCGCGCGTGGCAACCTGCGGATGGGCCAGCGTCTGCGGCACCGTATAGACGGGCCCGGCCGGCACGCCGGCCTGGTTCAGCAGCGGCCACCAATGCGCGGTGGGCTGGCGCTTCAGTTCGGCTTCGAGCTCCGCCTGCAGCGCGGCGCGATGCTGCAAGCGGGCCTGGCGCTCGGCGAAGCGCGGATCGGTGGCCAGCTCGGGCCGGCCGATCACGCGGCAGACCGCCTCGAACTGTTCCTGCTTGTTGGCGGCGACATTGATCAGCCCGTCGCCGGTACGGAAGGTGCCCGACGGGCTCGCGGTCATGTTGTCGTTGCCCATCGGCGCCGGTTCGCGCCCGGCCACCAGGTAGTTCGACACCACCCAGCCCATCGTCGCCAGCGTCGATTCGAGCATCGACACGTCGATCAGATAGCCCTCGGTGCGGTCGCGGTCGGCCAGTGCCGCCGCCACCGCCAGCGCCGCGGTCAGCCCGCCGACGGTGTCGGAGACCGGGTAGCCGACGCGATACGGTGCGGTCTGCGCATCGCCGGTGATGCTCATCACGCCCGCCATCCCCTGGATGATCTGGTCGTAGGCGGGCAGGTCGGCCAGCGGGCCGTCCTGGCCGAAGCCCGAAATCGCGCAATAGATCAGCCGCGCATTGTCCTGCTTCAGCGTGTCGTAGCCGAGCCCCAGCCGCGCCATCACGCCCGGCCGGAAGTTCTCGACCAATACGTCGGACTGCTGCACCAGCCGGCGCAGCGCCTGCTTGCCCAGCGGATGCTTCAGGTTCAGCGTGATCGAGCGCTTGCCGGGGTTCTGCGCCAGAAAGGACACGCCCATCAGCCTGCGGTTCAGCTCGGCGTCGGCGCCCAGCTGGCGCGCGAGGTCGCCGGTGCCAGGCGTCTCGACCTTGATCACGTCCGCGCCCAGATGCGCGAGCTGATGGCAGCAGAAGGGGCCGGCCAGCACATTGGTCAGGTCGAGCACGCGAATGCCGCGCAAGGGTTTGCGGGGGGACTGGTGGGCGGCCCCGGATGGGCCGCCGTTGGAGGAGTCGGGATTCATCGCGGTGGTGCCAAGGTTCTGCATCTTCGGTTCTAATTCCGTACAACAGAACATTGGTCTTTTCAAAGGAACAATGCGCGCCAGCATAGAAGCCGGGCAGCGCCGCTGTCAAGGCGAGCGGGCGCTGCCGGCCTGCTTTTGGCCTGATTGCTATAATCGCCCGACCCCCAATACCGATCGCGAGTCTCTCGCGCGCCGGTCGTGGTCCCGCCGCCGGCTGCCTCGCGATGTCATCGCGTGACGAGGAGTGATGTGGCTGAAATCCAGATCGCCTTGAACGGTTCGCCGGAAGCCGCCGACCTCGTGGACCACCAGGACCGGCCGGATTCCGCCGCTTCCTTCGCGTCGTCCTTTCCCCCGCTGACCGGTTCCACCGCCTGCGCCGACTCCACCGACCCGAGGCTCGAGGCCGCGATCGCGCACGCCGTCGATGCCCTGATCGCGCGGCAGCGCGCCGACGGCCACTGGGTGTTCGAGCTCGAAGCCGATACCACGATCCCGTCCGAATACGTGCTGCTGGTCCACTATCTGGGCGAGCCGGCCGATCCTGCGCGGGAGGCGCGCATCGGGCGCTATCTGCTGCGCCGGCAGAACGCGGACGGCGGGTGGCCGCTGTTTCATGGCGGCGCCTCCGACATCAGCGCCAGCGTCAAGGCGTATTTCGCGCTGAAGATGATCGGCGAGCCGGCCGACGCGCCGGCGATGCGGCGCGCGCGCGAGCGCATCCTGGCGCTGGGCGGGGCCGAAGCGAGCAATGTGTTCACCCGCACGCTGCTGGCGCTGTACGGCGTGATGCCGTGGCGCGCGGTGCCGCTGATGCCGGTCGAGATCATGCTGCTGCCGCTGTGGTTTCCGTTCCATCTGTCGAAGATTTCGTACTGGGCGCGCACGGTGATCGTGCCGCTGCTGGTGCTGAACACGCTGCGCCCGTGCGCGCGCAATCCGCGCCGCGTCGGCATCGAGGAACTGTTTCGCCGGCCCAGCCAGGCCGCGCGGATGCCGGGCAGGGCGTCGCATCAAGGCCGCTTCTGGTATGCGGTGTTCCGCGGGGTCGATGTCGCGCTGCGCGTGTTCGAGCCCTTGTCGCCGAAGACGCTGCGCCGGCGCGCCATCGAGCAAGCGGAGCGATTCGTGCGCGAGCGCCTGAACGGCGACGATGGCCTGGGCGCGATCTTTCCGGCGATGGTCAATGCGGTGATGATGTTCGACGCGCTCGGCGTGCCGCGCGACGAACCGGCGGTCGCGCAGGCTCGCGCGGCGCTCGATCGCCTGCTGGTCGAGCATGGCGACGAGACCTATTGCCAGCCCTGCCTTTCGCCGGTGTGGGATACCTCGCTGACCTGCCATGCGATGCTCGAAGCCGGCGGCGAGCGCGCGCTGGCCGCGGCGCGGCGCGCGCTCGACTGGCTGCTGCCCTTGCAAGTGCTCGACGTGCGCGGCGACTGGACGGTGCGCCGGCCGCATCTGCGCCCCGGCGGCTGGGCCTTCCAGTACGCCAATCCGCACTATCCGGACGTTGACGATACCGCCGTGGTCGCGATGGCGCTCGATCGCGCGGCGCGCGGCGATGCGCGCTGGCAGGGCGGCGTCGAGCCCGCGCTGGCTCGCGCGCGCGAATGGATCGAAGGCATGCAGAGCAGCGACGGCGGCTGGGGCGCCTTCGAGCCGGAGAACACGCACAGCCATCTGAACAGCATTCCGTTTGCCGATCATGGCGCGCTGCTCGACCCGCCGACCGCCGACGTGTCGGCGCGCTGCCTGTCGATGCTGGCCCAGCTGGGCGAATTGCCGGCCAACAGCCGCGCCGCCGCGCAGGCGCTGCGCTATCTGCTGGACGAGCAGGAGGCCAACGGCAGCTGGTATGGGCGCTGGGGTACCAACTACCTGTATGGCACCTGGAGCGCGCTGTGCGCGCTGCAGGCCGCCGGGCTCGGGCCGGAGGCGGCGCCGGTGCGCCGCGCCGCGCAGTGGCTGCTGTCCGTGCAGAACGGCGACGGTGGCTGGGGCGAGGACGGCAGCAGCTACCGGCTCGACTACCGCGGCCACGAGAGCGCGCCGAGCACGCCGTCGCAGACCGCCTGGGCGCTGCTCGGACTGATGGCGGCCGGTTGCCGCGATCTGCCGGCGGTCGCGCGCGGCATCGACTTTCTGCTGCGCGAGCAGCGCGCCGACGGGCTGTGGGACGAGCAGCATTTCACCGCGGTCGGCTTTCCGCGCGTGTTCTATCTGCGCTATCACGGCTATGCGCGCTATTTCCCGCTGTGGGCGCTGGCGCGTTACCGCAATCTCCAGCGCGTCGGCAATCCGGCCAATGCCACGGGGACTGCCGACGCCGCGGGCCGCATGCCATGGGGCATGTGAGCGTGGCCGCCAGCCGCGCCGATGCCGGCGCGCCGCGCTGGCTCGTCGTCACCGGCATGGCCTTCGAGGCGCGGCTGCTGTCGTGGCCAGGCGCGACGACGCTGAGCGGCCTGCGTGGCGATGCGCTGGATGCCGCGATGATCGCTGCCTTGCATGACGACGCAGGATCGGCGCCGCGCTATGCGGGGTTGATCAGCTTCGGGGTGGCGGGCGGGCTCGACCCCGCGCTGCCACCCGGCAGCGTGATCCTGGCCGATGCCGTCGCCGCGGAAGGCTCGCGCTTCGACACGGATGCCCGCTGGACCAGCGTGCTGCGCATGGCATTGCCCGCGGCCGTCGGCGGAACGATCGCAGGCACCGATACGCCGGCCGCGGCCGTTGCCGACAAACGGGCGCTGCATGCGGCGACCGGCGCGGTGGCGGTCGATATGGAATCGCACCGGATCGCCGCCGCGGCGCGCGCGGCGGGGCTGCCTTTCGTGGTATGCCGGGCGATCGCCGATCCGGCGGGGCGGCGCGTTCCGCCGGCGGCGCTGGCCGCATTCGGCGCGGATGGCGGCATCGCGATGCGCGCGCTATCTGCCAGCTTGCTCAAGCAACCGGCGCAACTGGGCGAGCTGCTGCGGCTTGCCGGCGACGCCGCCGCGGCGCGAAGGGGTTTGCGCCGGCTGGCGGCTGCGTTGCGGTGCTCGGCGTATCGATCGTCCGATCATGGGGCGGCGGGAGCCGGAACGGGGGGCGAGCCCGGTGCGTCGATCGATGGCGAAGCCCCGCCCGCCGCGCCGTCTCCTTCGTCGCCGTCATCGCCATAGTCGGGCAGATCGCCGGCTTCGCTGCCGCGCAGCCGCTGGCGGCGCTGCTGCAGATAGGCGTCGCGCACAAAGCTGTATTTGTCCAGCGCGGCCTGCTCCAGCAGGCTGGTGGCATCGAGCAGGTTGCTGCGCGTATTGACGAACTGCAGCGCGAACAGGCTGTTGCGCCAGGCCGGATCCATGTAGGTCACCGGGTCGGCGAACACGTCGCCGGCCATGCCGATGCCGTCGCGCACGGTGCTGGGCCCGAACAGCGGCAGCACCAGATACGGCCCCGACGGCACGCCCCACGTGCCCAGCGTCAGGCCAAGATCCTGCGGGTGCCGGGGCAGGCCGGCCGGTGTCGCGATATCGATCAGCCCGCCCAGGCCCAGCACGGTATTGATCGCAACGCGCATCACGCTCTCGGCCGCCGCGACGCCCTTGCCCTGCAGCAGGTTGTTGATCGCGTTGCCGACGTCGCCGACATTGTTGAAGACATTGGTCACCGCGGTGCGCACCGGCTGCGGCGTGACGCGGCGATAGCCCTTGGCGACCGGCACCGCGACATAGGTGTCGATCTTGTCGTTGACCGTATGGATCGCGCGGTTCATCGGTTCCAGCGGATCGGCCGGGTTGGCGTTGGGCCCGGTCGCGCAGGCCCCGCAGCACAGCGCGGCGAGGGGCACGAGCGGGACCAGCCGGCGCAGCGGTAACGCAGCGGGCGAACGGGACCGGGGGCGCAAGGGGGCCGATGGAAGCGAGGGGGGCGAGGGAGGCGAGGGCTCTGGCATGGCGATCATGGTGGCGTCGTGGTCGGTCCGTCCGCGGTCTCGGACAAATCAGCGCGACTGGCGCGGCCGTCCCATCAGGATAGGCTGGAAAAACACCGCGCCGGCCAGCGTACAGACCAGCGACAGCGCCAGCAGCTTGCCCATGCTGGCGGTGCCGGCATGGTTGGACAGCCACAGGCTGCCGAACGCGGTCGCGGTGGTGGCCGCGCTGAACAGTACCGCATGGGTCAGGCTCGACTGCAGCAGCCCGGTCTTGCCCTCGCGCCACGCGATCACATAGTAGATCTTGAAGGCGACGCCGATGCCGAGCAGCAGCGGCAGCGCGATCACGTTGGCGAAGTTCAGCGCGATGCCG
Organism: Cupriavidus gilardii; assembly: GCF_008801915.1. Classification (GTDB taxonomy): domain Bacteria; phylum Pseudomonadota; class Gammaproteobacteria; order Burkholderiales; family Burkholderiaceae; genus Cupriavidus; species Cupriavidus gilardii. The sequence continues at coordinate 578 of NZ_VZOV01000046.1, read as the reverse complement.
AACACCACGCACAGCTCCAGCGTCAGCACCGCCGATACCAGCAGCGGCACCAGCGTGCGCAGCACGTCCGCGAAGCGCCGCAGTGTCAGCCACAGCAGCACCGCGATCGACAGCACCGCCCATGCGCCGGCCTGCGCGAACGCGCTCAGGATGGTGTGGGCGGAGCCGCGCACCGCGATCGGGCCGCCGGTGGCCTGCGGCGCGATCGCCAGTACCGTGGGCACGAAGACGTCGAGCGCCGCCTCGCGCGCGCGTTCGCCGGGCGGCAGGCGCGGGCTGATCGTGATCAGCGCGCGCCCGTCGGGCGTCAGCCAGTCGCGCACCAGCTCGCGCGGCAGCGAGTCGATGCCGACGCGCTCGGCCTGCAGCGCCTGCGCCAGGCCCGCCAGTCCCAGCCGCAGCGGCAGGGCGATCGCGCGTTCGGCGCGGTCGCGGGTCGCCGCATCGGCATCGGCCAGCTTGCGCAGCGCCTGGGCCAGCCGCCGCGCCTCGGTCACGCCGGCCGCTGGCGTGGTGCCCGGCGCAGAACGGGCGTTCGAAGCCAGCTCGAGCTGGGTCGCGGTCTGGCGCAACGCGGC
>NZ_VZOV01000045.1 GCF_008801915.1 Cupriavidus gilardii | reverse complement strand
GGCACCGGCAGCGGCTGCGCCCGCACCGGCCGCGGCCGCACCGGCTGCCGCCGCGCCCGCCTCCGCCGGCGCCGTGGCGATGCCCTCGGCCGCCAAGCTGATGGCCGAGCAGGGCCTGTCGGCCGGCCAGGTTGCCGGCACCGGCAAGGATGGCCGCATCACCAAGGGCGACGTGCTCGCCGCCGGTTCGGCCCCCGCCGCCAAGGCGGCCCCGGCTCCGGCCGCCAAGCCGGCGCTGCAGCAGGTTTCCGCACCGGTCGACTTCGCCGCGCTGGGCGATCGTCCGGAAGAGCGCGTGCCGATGAGCCGCCTGCGCGCCCGTATCGCCGAGCGTCTGCTGCAATCGCAACAGACCAACGCGATCCTCACCACCTTCAACGAAGTCAACATGAAGCCGGTGATGGACCTGCGCAACAAGTACAAGGACCGCTTCGAGAAGGAACACGGCGTCAAGCTGGGCTTCATGTCCTTCTTCGTCAAGGCGGCCGTGCACGCGCTGAAGAAGTACCCGATCATCAACGCCTCGGTCGACGGCAACGACATCATCTACCACGGCTACTTCGACATCGGCATCGCGGTCGGTTCGCCGCGCGGCCTGGTGGTGCCGATCCTGCGCAACGCCGACCAGATGAGCCTGGCCGACATCGAGAAGAAGATCGCCGAGTTCGGCGCCAAGGCCCGTGACGGCAAGCTGTCGCTGGACGAGCTGTCGGGCGGTACCTTCTCGATCTCGAACGGCGGCGTGTTCGGCTCGATGCTGTCGACCCCGATCATCAACCCGCCGCAGTCGGCGATCCTGGGCGTGCACGCCACCAAGGACCGCGCCGTGGTGGAAGATGGCCAGATCGTGATCCGTCCGATGAACTACCTGGCGATGTCCTACGACCACCGCATCATCGACGGCCGCGAAGCCGTGCTGGGCCTGGTGGCGATGAAGGAAGCGCTGGAAGACCCGGCCCGCCTGCTGCTGGACCTGTAATCGCAGCATCCGCCGCGGTCTCCCGATCGGGGACCGCGCGCCGCCCGGGCGCAGGCCCGGCGGCCAACCGAATGCAATACCATGCCGCGCGCCGGCTCCGACCCTGGTCGGGCAGGGCGCGCCGACGCAACGAGGAATTCCCATGAGCAAACAATTCGACGTGCTGGTGATCGGCGCGGGCCCCGGCGGCTATATCGCCGCGATCCGCGCGGGCCAGCTTGGCCTGAACGTCGCCTGCTGCGAAGGCAATCCGTACGACGATCCGAAGGGCGAGGCCCGCCTGGGCGGCACCTGCCTGAACGTCGGCTGCATCCCGTCGAAGGCGATGCTGGCTTCGTCCGAGGAATACGAGAACGTGCAGCACCACCTGGCCGACCACGGCATCACCGTGGGCGACGTCAAGGTCGATATCGCCAAGATGCTCAAGCGCAAGGACGATATCGTCGGCAAGATGACCAAGGGCATCGAGTTCCTGTTCCGCAAGAACAAGGTCACGCTGTTCAAGGGCTTCGGCAAGTTCGTCGGCAAGAACGCCGACGGCTTCCAGGTCGAGATCGCCGGCAAGGCCGGCACCGAGACCATCACCGCGAAGCAGGTGATCATCGCCACCGGTTCGAAGGCCCGCCATCTGCCCGGCATCCCGGTCGACAACAAGCTGGTCAACGATAACGAGGGCGCGCTGAAGTTCGCCGAGGTGCCGAAGAAGCTGGGCGTGATCGGCGCCGGCGTGATCGGCCTGGAGCTGGGCTCGGTGTGGCGCCGTCTCGGTGCCGACGTGACCGTGCTCGAGGCGCTGCCGGCGTTCCTGGGCGCCGCCGACGAAGGCGTCGCCAAGGAAGCGCAGAAGCTGCTGACCAAGCAGGGCCTGAAGTTCAGCCTGGGCGTCAAGGTCAATGAGGTCAAGACCGGCGACAACAACGTCACCGTCAGCTACACCGACAAGGACGGCAACGCGCAGACGCTGGAAGTCGATCGCCTGATCGTGTCGGTCGGCCGCGTGCCGAACACCGACAACCTGGGTCTGGACGCCGTCGGTCTGGGTACCGACGAGCGCGGCTTCATTCCGGTCGACGACCACTGCGCGACCTCGGTGCCGGGCCTGTGGGCGATCGGCGACGTGGTGCGCGGCCCGATGCTGGCGCACAAGGCCGAGGACGAAGGCGTGGCCGTGGCCGAGCGCATCGCGGGCCAGAAGCCGCACATCGACTACAACTGCATTCCGTGGGTGATCTACACCTACCCGGAAATCGCCTGGGTCGGCAAGACCGAGCAGCAGCTCAAGGCCGAGGGCCGCGAGTACAAGTCGGGCCAGTTCCCGTTCGTGGCCAACGGCCGCGCGCTGGGCATGGGCGCCTCGGAAGGCTTCGTCAAGATGCTGGCCGATGCGAAGACCGACGAGATCCTGGGCGTGCATGTGGTCGCGGCCAATGCTTCGGACCTGATCGCCGAAGCCGTGGTGGCGATGGAGTTCAAGGCCGCCAGCGAGGATATCGGCCGCGTGTGCCACCCGCACCCGTCGATGTCCGAGGTGATGCGCGAAGCCGCGCTCGCGGTGGACAAGCGTCAGCTCAATATGTAAGGCGCAGGCACGGCTTGCGACGCGCAGCCGTGCTCCCTCTCCCGCTTGCGGGAGAGGGTTGGGGAGAGGGCAGGGGCGCTTGCAAGGGCGCTGCCGGTCGATCGGCCGCTGCTTTCCCTCTCCCCCGGCCCCTCTCCCGCAAGCGGGAGAGGGGAGTATCGCGGTGCCATCCCGCTCGCCTGGACCAGGGCGCTGCCGCACACTTTCCCTTCCCCCGATGAACGTCACCGAGTACTACCACCACGAACTGCAGCAGCGCGGCTATCGGTCCGACGAGGCGCAGTTGCGCGCGGTGGCGCGGCTGCAGCAGTGCTACGACGAATGGGTCGCCTACAAGCAGCGGCGCAACAATGCGCTGAAGAAGCTGCTGATCCGGCCCGAGGTGCCCAAGGGCGTCTATCTGTGGGGCGGAGTAGGGCGCGGCAAGTCGTTCCTGATGGACAGCTTCTACCACTGCGTGCCGGTGGTCAGGAAGACCCGCCTGCATTTCCACGAGTTCATGCGCGAGGTGCACCGCCAGCTCGAGGAACTGCGCGGCCGGCCCGATCCGCTGGACGAGCTGGCCAAACGGATCGCCCGCAAGTACCGGCTGATCTGTTTCGATGAATTCCATGTCAGCGATGTCGCCGACGCGATGATCCTGCATCGGCTGCTGGAGCAGATGTTCGAGAACGGCGTGCAGTTCGTGATGACGTCGAACTACCGCCCGGACCTGCTGTATCCCGACGGCCTGCATCGCGACCGCATCCTGCCGGCCATTGCGCTGCTCGAACGCAAGCTGGACGTACTGAACGTCGATGCCGGCATCGACTACCGCAAGCGCACGCTGGAGCAGGTGCAGGCCTATTACACGCCGCTGGACGCCAAGGCCAGCGCGGCGCTGCGCGACGCCTTCGCGGCGCTGGCCGGCATCGCCGACGAATCGCCGATCCTGCATATCGAAAAGCGCGAGCTGCACGCGCTGCGCAAGGCCAACGGCGTCGTCTGGTTCGACTTCGCGACGCTGTGCGGCGGCCCGCGCTCGCAGAACGACTATCTGGAGCTGGCCGAGCGCTTTCACACGGTGATCCTGTCGGACGTGCCGAAGATGACGCCGCGGATGTCGTCGGAGGCGCGCCGCTTCACCTGGCTGGTCGATGTGTTCTACGACCACAAGGTCAAGCTGCTGATGTCGGCCGAGGTGCCGCCCGACGAGCTCTACGTCGAAGGCCAGATGGCCAACGAATTCCATCGCACGGTGTCGCGCATCATCGAGATGCAATCGCGCGAATATCTCGAGGCGCCGAGGCGCACCGGCGCCACCGAGCTGGCCTGAGCGGCCGCCTGCCCCGGGGGCGGCCCTCCGGCGCGCAACGCGTCGCGGGCCAGGGGCGCCGTTTGCGTATGCCTTGACCGGGATCAAACCGCCGCCCGGCGGCGGTCCCTAGAATCGATCGGACATCCAGGACTACGATGCCGATCGCCTTCGCCCCTTCCTCCCACGCCGGACCAGCCGGCTCCGCCATGCCCGCGGACGCCGCCACGGACGCTGCCTCGGACGCCGCCTCGTGCTTCCACTGCGGGTTGCCGACGGGCGCCGCGCCGGATGTGCTGCGCGCGCAGGTCGGGGGGATGGCGCGCCGCTTCTGCTGCGCCGGCTGCCTGGCGCTGGCGCAGGCGCTGGACCAGGCCGGCTTCGCCCATCTCTATGGCGGCGAGTTCCGCTTCGGCCGTCCGCTCGACGGGGCGGCACGGGCTCGGCTCGAGCCGGTCTGGCAGGCCTACGACACCGAGGAGCTGCGCGCGCGCTTCGTGCGGCGGCTCGACGGCGCTGGGCAACGGGAAGGACCGCGCGAAGCGGCGCAGGACCGCTTCGAAATCACGCTGGCGCCCGAGAATATCCGCTGTGCTGCCTGCGCCTGGCTGATCGAGCAGAAGCTGGCGCAGCTGCCCGGCGTCGAGTCCGCGGTCGCCAATCTGGCCACGCGCCGTGTGCTGGTGCGCTGGCGCGGCGGCGCGCTGACCGTCGCGGGGCTGCTCGGCGCGCTTGCCGATATCGGCTACACCGCGTGGCCGTTCGAGTTCTCCGCGGCGGACCGCCGGGACAGCGCGGCCCGGCGCGGCCTGCTGATGCGGCTGGCGGTGGCCATGCTCGGCATGATGCAGGTGATGATGTATGCGTGGCCCGTCTATACGCATGAAGGCACGATCGCCGCGGCGCACCTGCGGCTGCTGCAATGGGCGAGCCTCGCGCTGACGCTGCCGGTGATCGCCTACAGCGCGGCGCCGATCTTCGCGGGTGCCTGGCGCAGCCTGCGCCAGCGCCATGTCGGCATGGACGTGCCGGTGGCGCTGGGGCTGGCGGCGGCCTTTGGCGCCAGCCTGCTTGCCACCGTGCGCGGCAGCGGCGAGGTCTACTACGACTCGGTGACGATGTTCGTCGCCTTGCTGCTGCTGGCGCGCTATCTCGAACTGCGCGTGCGGCAAGCCTCGCGCAGCGGCGCCGAGATGCTGGCGCGGCAGCTGCCGGCCACCTGCGAGCAGTGCTTTCCCGACGGCACGGTGCGGCGCGTGCCGGTCGCGCGGCTGGCGCCGGGAGACCGCGTGCGCGTGCGCGCCGGCGAGATCGTGCCGGCCGATGGCGAGATCGTCGAGGGCAGCAGCGATCTGGACGAATCGATGCTCAGCGGCGAAAGCCGGCCGGTGCCGCGCGGACCGGGGCAAGCGGTGCTGGCGGGCTGCTACAACGCCAGCAGTGCGCTGGTGATCGAAGTGCGCCGCGTCGGGGCCGGCACGCGGCTGGCCGAAATCGTCGCGCTGCTCGAACGCGCGCTGACCGACAAGCCGCGCCTCGCGGTGGTCGCCGATCGCGTGGCGGCATGGTTCGTGGCGGCGCTGCTGGTCATTGCGGTGGCTGTGGGCATGCTGTGGTGGGCCATCGCCCCGGAGCGCGCGCTGATGGTGACCGTCGCGGTGCTGGTGGTCAGCTGCCCCTGCGCGCTGTCGCTGGCGACGCCCGCGGCCCTGGCGGCCGCCGGCGCGGCGTTGTCGCGGCGCGGCGTGCTGCTGACGCGCGGCCATGCGCTGGAAACGCTTGCCGGTGTCACCGATGTCGTGCTGGACAAGACCGGCACGCTGACCGAAGGGCGCTTCGCCGTTGCCAACGTCATTGCGCTGGGCGCCCTGGCGCAGTCCGACTGCCTTGCGCTGGCCGGTGCGCTGTGCCGCGGCGGGGAGCATCCGGTGGCGCGGGCGTTGGTGGCCGCGGCCCAACATGCGGCGAGCGCGAGCGATGTCGTTGGCCGCGCCACCGTGCAGACGAGCGGCGAACAACAACTGACGCCATCGCGCAATCGTCCGGGGCAGGGCGTGGAGGCGCGGCTCGACGGCCGCCTGATACGGATCGGCCGCCGCGACTTCGTCGACGCACTGTCGCGGTCCGCGGGTTCTCTGGATGACGCCGCCGGCGACGAGGCGGCCCTCGACGCGTTGCGCCGCCATCTGCACGACGGCGCCTCGCCGGTGTGGCTCGGCGACGAGGGCGGACTGCTTGCGGTGTTCGTGCTGTCGGACACCGAACGCCCGCAGGCCGCCGATCTGCTGGCACGCCTGCGGGCGTTGGGGCTGCGCTGCCATCTGGTTTCCGGAGACAGCCAGCCGACGGTGCGCTGGTGGGCTCGCCATTTCGGCATCGAGGCCGCGCACGGGCGCGTCAGTCCCGAAGGCAAGCGCGACTACGTGAGCGCCCTGCAGCGCGATGGCGCGGTGGTGCTGGCCATCGGCGACGGCATCAACGATGCGCCGGTGCTGGCGCAGGCGCAGGTGTCGATCGCGCTGGGCAGCGGCGCGCCGCTGGCGCAGGTCGGCGCCGACGCGGTGCTGACCCACGATGGCATCGCCGACGTCGCCACCGCGCTGGCGATCGCGCGCCGCACGCGGGCGGTGATCCGGCAGAACCTCGGCTGGGCCTTCGCCTACAACGTGGTGGCCATTCCGCTGGCCGCCAGCGGGCATGTCACCGCATGGATGGCGGGGCTCGGCATGTCGCTGTCCTCGCTGCTGGTGGTCGCCAATGCCTGGCGCCTGCTGCGCGTGCCCAGGGGGCGCTAGCGATAGACACGCCGTGATGGATACGCTGTTCCTGCTGGTGCCGATGAGCCTCGCGCTGGTCCTGCTGATCGCTGCCGCGTTGTGGTGGGCGCTGCGCGCCGGCCAATACGACGATCTCGACCGGCCCGGGCAGGCGATCCTGCTCGACAACGATCGTCCCGATGCGCGGGCGGGCGCCGCGCCGCGGCCGCGCCGCCGCGCTGGCCGTTGCGTGAATCCCCGCTGAGGTTCCCCGCGGCGCGGTGCATCTGCACGGCGCTTGATCCGGATCAAGGGCGCGCCGCACGAGCCGCTCTACATTGACCCCATCGATTTCAAATTCCATATCCATCCTTGGGGGTCTGAATGGACGTCATCGCCGCCGGCCTGACCGGCACGGCCACGCGCACGCGCGCCGCCGACACCTTCAACTATCACGTCGTGAGGCAATTCGCCGTCATGACCGTGGTATGGGGCATCGTCGGCATGGCGGTCGGCGTGCTGCTCGCCGCGCAACTGATCTGGCCCGAACTCAATTTCGACACGCCGTGGCTGTCGTTCGGACGGCTGCGCCCGCTGCATACCAATGCGGTGATCTTCGCCTTCGGCGGCAGCGCGCTGTTCGCCACGTCGTATTACGTGGTGCAGCGCACCTGCCAGACGCGGCTGTTTGCCGGGCCGCTGGCGGCCTTCACCTTCTGGGGGTGGCAGGTCGTGATCGTGGCCGCCGCGATCACGCTGCCGCTGGGCATCACGACGTCGAAGGAATACGCCGAGCTGGAATGGCCGATCGACCTGCTGATCGCCGCGGTATGGGTCGCCTACGCGATCGTGTTCTTCGGCACCATCATCCGGCGCAAGACCCACCACATCTACGTGGCCAACTGGTTCTTCGGCGCCTACATCCTGACGATCGCGATCCTGCATATCGTCAACAACATCGAGCTGCCGGCATCGCTGTGGAAGTCGTATTCCGCCTATGCCGGCGTGCAGGATGCGATGGTGCAGTGGTGGTACGGCCATAACGCGGTCGGCTTCTTCCTGACCACCAGCTTCCTCGGCATGATGTACTACTTCATTCCGAAGCAGGCCGAGCGCCCGATCTATTCGTACCGGCTGTCGATCGTCCATTTCTGGGCGCTGAACTTCACCTATATGTGGGCCGGTCCGCATCATCTGCAATACACCGCGCTGCCCGACTGGGCGCAGTCGCTCGGCATGGTGTTCTCGCTGATCCTGCTGGCGCCCTCGTGGGGCGGCATGATCAACGGGATCATGACGATGTCCGGGGCCTGGCACAAGCTGCGTACCGATCCGATCCTGAAGTTCCTGGTGGTGGCGCTGTCCTTCTACGGCATGGCGACCTTCGAGGGCTCGATGATGTCGATCAAGACGGTCAACGCGCTGTCGCACTACACCGACTGGACCATCGGCCACGTGCATTCGGGCGCGCTGGGCTGGGTCGCGATGATCACGATCGGCTCGCTGTACTACCTGGTGCCGCGCCTGTTCGGCCAGCAGAAGATGTACAGCACGCGCCTGATCGAATGGCACTTCTGGATCGCGACCATCGGCGTGGTGCTCTATATCGCCTCGATGTGGATCGCCGGCGTGATGGAAGGGCTGATGTGGCGTGCCACGCAGCCGGACGGCACGCTGACCTATGCCTTCGTCGAAGCGGTCAAGGCCAAGACGCCGTTCTACCTGATCCGTCTGCTGGGCGGCCTGTGCTTCCTCGCCGGCATGCTGCTGATGGCGTGGAACGTCGCGCGCACCATCGCCGGCCGCCGCGCCTTCGATGCGGTGATTCCGGCGAGTGCCGGTGCCGCGGCCGCCGTGACCGCGACCGCCCCCGCAGCCTGAACGTCATCCGGATTCCATCATGTCCCAACAACGACGCTTCCTTTCGCACGAGACGCTGGAGAAGAACATCGGCTGGCTGATCGTCTGCACCATCGTGGTGGTCAGCATCGCCGGCTTCGTGCAGATCCTGCCGCTGTTCTTCCAGCATTCGACCACGCAGCCCGATCCGGGCATCGTCCCTTACTCGCCGCTGCGCCTGATGGGGCGCGACATCTATATCCGCGAGGGCTGCGTCGGCTGCCATTCGCAGCAGGTGCGCACGCTGCAGGCCGAGGTCGAGCGCTACGGCCCTTACTCGACCGCCGGCGAGTCGGTCTACGACCATCCGTTCCTGTGGGGCTCCAAGCGGACCGGCCCCGACCTGGCGCGCGTCGGTGGGCGCTATTCGGACGACTGGCAGCGCATCCATCTGCGCAATCCGCGCGACGTCGTGCCCGAGTCGGTGATGCCTTCGTATCCGTGGCTGGCCAGGACCGCGCTGCCGGCCGACGACATTCGCCAGCGCATGCGGACGCTGCGCACGCTCGGCGTGCCATACAGCGAGGCCGATATCGACGGCGCGCCCGACGCGCTGAAGGGCAAGACCGAGGAGGACGCGTTGGTGGCGTATCTGCAGGGCCTTGGCACCAATCGGCGCACCGTCGTCGGCATCGATGTCGCCGGCGCGGACCGCAAGACGGACGGCAGCGCGGACACCCGCATGGCAGCGGGCGCGCGCAGCGGGAGCCAGTGACCATGGCGACCTTGACCGCGTTTTCCACGCTGATCTTCCTCGTCGTCTTTGTCGGCATCGTCTGCTGGGCGTGGTCCGGCGGCCGGCGCCATGCCAATCGGGAAGCCGCCTGGCTGCCGTTCGCGCTGCCCGACGAGGGCGGCGGCGAGAACACCATCGGCGGCACCATCGGCGACAACATCGACGGCAGCACGGCCGTGCCGCGCGACGCCGCGCGCGCGCACGCCATCGAGCAGGGACATTGATGTCATGAGCGACTTTATTTCCGATTTCTGGGGCTACTACATCGGCGCGATTGCGCTGGGTGGCATCGTCTGGTGCGTCTGGCTGCTGTTCTCGCAGACGCGCGTCGCCAAGGGCGCCACCACAACGAGCCCTGCTGCCGGTGCGCCGGCGCAGGATACCGGCCATGTCTGGGACGACGATCTGCGCGAACTGAACAACCCGCTGCCGCGCTGGTGGATGTGGATGTTCCTGCTGAGCTGCGTGTTCGCGCTCGGCTATCTGGTGCTCTATCCGGGCCTCGGCGCGTATCGCGGCGTGCTGGGCTTCACCAGCCAGGGCGAGCTGGCGGAACAGCGACAGGCCGCGCTGCGTGGCCAGCAGGCGGTGTACGGCAAGTACATGGATCTGAAGATCGAACAGGTGGCCGCCGATCCCGAGGCGCGCGAGATCGGCCAGCGGCTGTTCCTGAACTACTGCGCGCAGTGCCATGGGTCCGATGCACGCGGCAGCCGCGGCTTTCCCGACCTGACCGACCGCGACTGGCTCCATGGCGGCGATCCGGCCACGATCATGCAGAGCATCGCCAAGGGGCGCCATGGCGTGATGCCGTCGTTCGCCGCCGTCATCGACGAGAAGGGCGCCGGCGATGTCGCGCAATACGTGCGATCGCTGTCGGGCCTGGCGTTCAACCCGATCCGCGCGGCGCGCGGCGAGCCGGTCTTCAAGTCGACCTGCGTCGCCTGCCACGGCGGCACGGGCAAGGGCAACCAGGCGCTCGGCGCGCCCGACCTGACCGACAAGGTGTGGCTGCACGGCAGCGCCGAGGCGAATATCGTCAAGGCGATCCTGCAGGGCCACGACAACCGGATGCCGGCGCACGAGGACATCCTGACGCCCGAGCGCATCCGCATGCTGACCGCGTATGTGTGGGGATTGTCGGCGGACAGCGGCACGATGGCGGCCGCGGGGCAGTGATGGACATCGCTCGCGGCAACCGGTTTCGCATGCGGACTGTGCAGGGGCAGCCATGAACGCGCCAGGCATCGACCCGACCGAGGCCTCGCTGTACGAGGTTCGGCGCAAGATCTATCCGCGCGCCGTGACCGGCGCGTTCGCCAGCTGGCGCATCGCCATGGTGCTGGCCACGCAGCTGGTGTTCTACGGTACGCCGTGGCTGCAATGGAACGGCCGCCAGGCGGTGCTGTTCGACCTGGGCGCACGCAAGTTCTATCTGTTCGGCCTGGTGCTGTGGCCGCAGGACGTGATCTATCTGGCCGTGCTGCTGGTGATCTCGGCGCTGTCGCTGTTCCTGTTCACCGCGATCGCCGGACGGCTGTTCTGCGGCTATGCCTGTCCGCAGACCGTCTACACCGAGATCTTCCTGTGGATCGAGCGCAAGGTCGAGGGCGACCGCATCGCCCGCATCCGGCTCGACGGCGAACGCTGGGGCCCGCGCAAGCTGCGCCTGAAGGCGACCAAGCATCTGCTGTGGATCGCGATCGCCCTGTGGACCGGCTTTACCTTCGTCGGCTATTTCTCGCCGATCGATGCGCTGGGCCGGGCGGTGCTGAACCTGTCCACCGGGCCGTGGGAAACGTTCTGGATCGGCTTCTACGCGTTCGCCACCTGGGGCAATGCCGGCTTCATGCGCGAGCAGGTCTGCAAGTACATGTGCCCGTATGCGCGGTTCCAGAGCGTGATGGTCGACAAGGACACCTATGTGGTCACCTACGACACGCGGCGCGGCGAGCCGCGCGGCTCGCGCTCGCGCAAGGCCGACCCGCGCGCGCTCGGCATCGGCGACTGCGTGGACTGCAGCATCTGCGTGCAGGTCTGCCCGACCGGCATCGACATCCGCGACGGGCTGCAGTACGAGTGCATCGGCTGCGGGGCCTGCATCGATGCCTGCAACCAGGTCATGGACAAGATGCGTTATCCGCGCGGGCTGATTCGCTACACCTCCGAGAACGCGATGCGGCGCGCGCTGTCCGCCGCCAATGCGCGCCGCCGCGTGGTCCGCCCGCGCATCGTGCTGTATGCGGTGCTGTGGCTGGCGCTGGCCGGCGGCTTCGTCTGGTCGGTGGCCGTGCGCACGCCGCTGAAGGTGGACATCATCCGCGACCGGCAGGCGCTGGCGCGCGAAGTCGACGGGCGCTGGATCGAAAACGTCTACCGGCTGCAGCTGATCAATACCACCGAGGGCGAGATGGACGTCGCCATCGCGGCGGAAAGTCCCGGTCTGCCGGGCCTGTCCGTCGAATACGAGCGCGGTGCCGGCCACCTCGCGCCCACATCGAACCGGCTGCTGCCGCTGCGGCTGCGCGTGCCGCTGGAGCAGGCCGCGTCGGGCACCCATGTGGTCGATATCGTGGTCAGCGGCTCGCCCGCAGAGTCCGGGGCCGGGCTTGCAGCCGACCGTGTGCAAGTGCGGCAGTCCACCCGCTTTTTCGTTCCCGACCAACCGTAACGAGGCATCGACATGTCCCAATGCAAATCGTGGTGGAAGGAGCCGTGGCCGTGGCTGCTGATCAGTGGCCCGGCGCTGGCGATGATCGGCTGTGCGGTGACGATCTGGGTCGCGATGCAGCACGCGGACCGGCCGATCGTCGACGGCGTGGTGCGTCAGGGGCTGCTGGTCCGGCAGGCGGCGACGCCGGCGGCGGTGGCGGCTTCGGCTGCCACGCAGGACTCGCGCGACGCGGTCGATCCCCGATCGGTGGCACGGCCATGAAGGCGCGCTGGCTGATCTGGGTGCTGTGGCCCGCCTTCGTCGGCGCGGCCATGGCCTTCGTGCTGGTGTTCTCGCTGATCGATCCGCGCGATCTGCGGATCTTCGGCCGGCCACTCGAGCTGTCGCACGGCGCGGTCTATACGCTCGGCTTCGGCCTGGCGTGGGCGGTGTGCGCGCTGTCCAGCGCACTGACGGTGTGCATGCTGCCGGCGTCGATGCTGGCGCCGATGTCGTCGCCGATGTCGGCGGCCGACGAACTGGAGTAGCGCGGTGGCAATGCAGGGAGCGGCCGCCGTGGGCGCCACCGCGGCCACCGCCGGGCCGGGATCAGCAGGCGGTCTTGCCCAGCAGCTGACGGATGCCGTCCATGTCGACCAGCTTCACATGGCGCTGGCGAATCTGGATCAAGCCCGCTTCGGCGAAGCGCGAGAACAGGCGGCTAACGGTCTCGAGCTTCAGGCCCAGATAGCTGCCGATTTCCTCGCGGCTCATCCGCAGCACGAATTCGGACGGCGAATAGCCGCGTGCCGACAGGCGCTCGGACAGGCCGATCAGAAAGCCGGCGAGCCGTTCCTCGGCGCGCATCGAGCCCAGCGTGATCAGCATCATCTGGTCCTGCGTGATTTCGCGGCTCATCAGCCGCATGAACTGGTGCTGCAGCGAAGGCAGCGAGGCCGACAGCGTCTGGATCTCGTTGTAGCGGACCACGCAGACCTCGGTGTCTTCGAGCGCGGTCGCGTCCGACGCATGCCGCATCTCGGTCAGTCCATCGAAACCGACCACTTCGCCGGGCAGGTGAAAGCCCGTGATCTGCGCGCGGCCGTCTTCCATCGTCACGTGCGTCTTCAGCGTGCCGAAGCGGATCGCATAGACCGCGTCCAGTGGATCGCCGAGGCGATACAGCGATTCGCCCTTGCGCACGCGCACGCGCTCCTGCACCAGCGTGTCCATCTTTTCGACGTCCTGCGCCGACATGCCGACCGGCAGGCACAGCTGTCCCAGCGAGCAGGTGGAGCAGCGGGTCGATTGGTCGTTCAGGGGAATGGCGTTCAGCAATTGGAATCCGCGCGAAGGGAGGGAGTTGCCATCGGCATGGCGATGGACGTGAAGCGTCCGGGCATTCTACCGTGCGGCATCCCGTCGAGGGGAACGTGAGATGGCGATCGGCGTACTGGCAAGCGTGTTTCTGCTGGCACTGTTGGGCGGCGTCCACTGTGCGGCGATGTGCGGCGGCATTGCGCTGGTGCTCGAGGGCAACGATGCGAGGCAAGCCGCGCCGGTGGCGCTGTACCGCAGCCGCGCGGCGTGGGTCCGCGAACTGCTGGTCCTGCATGCCGGCCGCCTGAGCGCCTATGCGGTGCTCGGCGCCTTGCTCGGCGCGGCCGGCGCGGCCGCGTGGAAGGTGCAGTATCTGCCGGTGCAGCGCGCGCTGTTCGCGGCCGGCAGCGCGAGCCTGCTGCTGGCCGGGCTGTGGGCGTTGGGCGGCGCGCGGCTGGCCGGACGCGTTCCCGGCGTCGAGGCCCTGGCACGGCGGCTTGCGGCAAGCTGGGCGCGCTGGGGCGGAAGAACCATCGCACGCAAGGAAGCCGGCGCGGCCCCGCGCGGCGCCCGGCGCCTGCTGCGCCGCTACGCCGCCGGACTGGCCTGGGGGCTGGTGCCGTGCGGCATGGTCTACGCCGCGCTCGCGCTGGCCTTGCTGGCGGGCAGCGCCGCGTCGGGCGCGCTGGTGATGCTGGCCTTCGGCCTGGGCACGCTGCCCAATCTGCTGATGCTGTCCAGCCTGTCGGCCGGCTTGCGCGTGCTGGCGCGCCGGCCGTGGGTCCGCCGCGGCATCGGCGCGGCGGTCGCGCTGTTCGGTGCGGCCGGTCTCGCGCGGGCCGCGATGCTGCCCGAAACGCTGGCCGCGCACGGCTTCTGCCTGACCTTGTGAGGGCGGGCCGCCGCCCGGCTGCCAAGCCCGCGGTTGCAGGCCGGCGCGGGAATGCCATACAATCGCGGGAAGCCACGGCGACCGGGCCGCTTTCGCGCAGGTGTCGTGGTCGCCCGGTCGCGCTTGATCCAGGCGTCTGTCAAGGCACTCATGGGTATCCATACCCATCTCCCTCCCCGCACTGTCCGGCTAGAACATCCGATGTCGACATCGGCCAAGAATACCGGCCAGCGGCGTGGCAGCGAGGGGCCCGACAGGCTGCACGCCAGGCCATGACCAAGTTGTCTCGCATTCCGGACGGTCGCGGCTGTCCGGGCGTGTCGGCCGCAACAGGGGAGACGGCGCGACACGCTGGTCCTTCCGCCGACCGATATCGGGAGACGGGCGGACGATCTTCTGCCGGAACGGACCGGCAATCGATGCACCGATGAGAAGCGCGCGGACCCGATGCGGCAAGCATCCCGGTCGGCTGCGCGATGAATGGCGGCAGGCGTCCCTGAAGCGGAACGCGCGCCGCTGAATCGACCAATCTCCAGCGCGTCCGGGTGTCACGGACGCAGATGCAAAGACAGGCCGCACACCACAACATGAATACCCAAGAGGCGAAAATCGTCCTCGAGACGGCGCTGATCTGCGCGCAGGAGCCGCTGCGCGTCGCCGATCTGCGCCGCTTGTTCGCCGACGACGTCGGCGCCGACACGATCCGTGTTCTGCTGGAGGAGTTGCGCAAGGACTGGGAGCCGCGCGGGGTCGAACTGGTTGCGCTGGCAAGCGGCTGGCGCTTCCAGAGCCGTCCGGCGATGCGCGAATACCTGGACCGGCTCAATCCCGAAAAGCCGCCCAAATACTCGCGCGCGGTGATGGAAACGCTGGCCATCATCGCCTATCGCCAGCCGGTCACACGCGGCGATATCGAGGAAATCCGCGGCGTCACGGTCAGCACCGAGGTCATCAAGAAGCTCGAGGATCGCAGCTGGATCGAGGTGATCGGCCATCGCGACGTGCCCGGCAAGCCGGCGCTGTACGCGACCACCAAGACGTTCCTCGACGACCTCGGGCTGCGTACGCTGGATGAATTGCCGCCGCTGGAGGATCCGCAGGCGCAGGTCCAGGAAGCGCTGCTGAACCAGGGCGCGATCGACTTCGAGGAGGTCGCCACGGCGGCCGGCGCCGATGAGGAAACCTTCGCCGCGGCGCCGGAAAGGGTGGCACAGGCGGATGGCGTCGATGCAGTCGCGGTCGCTGCGGTAGATGAGGTCGATGTTGCGGAACAGGCAGACGAGATGGCCCCGCAGGCCGATACCGACGAACCGGCCGAACCTGAAATACCTGCCGAATCCGCGGAGATGCCCGCCGCGGCGGCCGCCGAAGATACCGGCGACGCTGCCGCGGAAGCCGCCGACGCTGCTGACGCTGCCGGCGAGACAGCCGACCAGGCCGACGCCGACGCGCCCCAACTCGATGAACGCGATGCCGACGAGCAAGGCGCGCGCGTCCCGAACTAACACCAGATGCAACAAGCGAGTGTGAATACTTTGTCCGACTCTATCGATCAAGACGTGCGCGAGGCCGAGACGCCTGCCGAGGGCGCCGCGCCGCGCCGCAAGGGCCTGCGCCGCGGGCTGCGCAATCTGGTGGCCTCGCGCCGCCAGGCCGCGCAGGATCGCGACGCCGCCGACGCCGTGGCAGGCGAAGCCGGCGCGGCGGCGCCCGAGGGTGGCGCC
>NZ_VZOV01000044.1 GCF_008801915.1 Cupriavidus gilardii | reverse complement strand
AGCACTTGATAACTTTTGAGCCACGGATCCGAAGATCCGCTGTGACTGCCGCTATCGAGCGCCCACACTTATCGGTTGTTCGTTTGTTAAAGAACTGCGCGGCCGGCTTTGCCGTTCGCGTCGCTGCGTTGTCAGCAGCAGAGAAACGAGATTATGCAGAACATTTCGCTTCTCGTCAACAGGTTGTCAGCACTTTTTGCTGCGGCTCCAGCACCGCAGCGCCTTCGCCTTCCCCGTCAACCCCGCCGCCGTTCGGCTGCGAGGGGGCGAATATTAAGGGACGGCGCCGCCGAAGGCAAGCAAATTAAGTAAAAACCCGAATTCGGCCTTGAAGTGCCTCAAAGACAACAAATGTCGCAGCGGTGACAGCTTCGCCGGAACGCTTCCCCTAAGCTGGCGGCCCATACCGATAAGAACACCCCTGACTACGATTCAGTCAATCAGTCGAAGGAGACAACCATGACGCTGATCCCGAACGCCGGCCTGTCGCTGGTCACTGGCGCCACCGATGTGCCGCTGTCGGACCAGACCATCGCCGAACTGCTGACCGCCACGGTGGCGGCCCACCCCGACGCGGAAGCCGTCGTCTTCCGCGAACAAGGCATCCGCTGGACCTGGCGCCAGTTCAGCGAGCAGGTCGACCGCCTGGCCACCGGCCTGCTGCAGCGCGGCATCGCGCGCGGAGACCGCGTCGGCATCTGGTCGCCGAACCGGCAGGAGTGGCTGGTGACCCAGTTCGCGACCGCCCGCGTCGGTGCGATCCTCGTCAATATCAATCCGGCCTACCGGCTGGCCGAGCTCGAGTACGCGCTGAACAAGGCCGGTGTCCGGATGCTGATCACCGCCGCGCGCTTCAAGTCGAGCAACTATATCGAGATGCTGCAGAAACTGGCGCCGGAACTGGCCACCAGCCAGCCGGGCGCGCTGCGCGCGGCACGGCTGCCCACGCTGCAATGGGTGGTGCGCATGGTCGAGGAAGAAACCGCCGGCATGGTCCGCTATGCCGAAGTGCTGTCCACGCCGGATACCGCCCGGCTGGACGCCATCGGTTCGGCGCTCGGCCCGCACGACCCGATCAATATCCAGTTCACCAGCGGGACCACCGGCAACCCGAAGGGCGCCACGCTGACGCACCACAACGTGGTCAACAACGGCCGCTTCGTGGCGATGGCGATGCGGCTGACCGAGCGCGATTCGCTGTGCATTCCGGTACCGCTGTACCACTGCTTCGGCATGGTCCTGTCGGTGCTGGCCTGCGTCAGCGTCGGCGCGCGCATGATCTTCCCCGGCGAAGCCTTCGACCCGCTGGCGACCATGCAGGCGGTGCACGACGAACGCTGCACCGCGCTGCACGGGGTGCCGACGATGTTCATCGCGCAGCTCGACCATCCCGACTTCGCCCGCTTCGACTTCACCTCGCTGCGCACCGGCATCATGGCCGGCGCACCGTGCCCGATCGAGGTGATGAAGCGCGTGGTCAAGGACATGCATATGGCGGAAGTCACCATCGCCTACGGCATGACGGAGACCAGCCCCGTCTCCTTCCAGAGCGCGACCGACGATCCGCTGGAAAAGCGGGTGGCGACGGTCGGCCGCGTCCAGCCGCATCTGCAGTGCAAGATCGTCGACGAAACCGGACAGGTCGTGCCGGTCGGCGCCACCGGCGAGCTGTGCACCCGCGGCTATTCGGTGATGCTGGGCTATTGGGAGGATGACGCGCGCACGCGCGAGGCGATCCGCGACGGCTGGATGCATACCGGCGACCTGGCGACGCTCGACGAGCAGGGCTATTGCAATATCGTCGGCCGGGTCAAGGACATGGTGATCCGCGGTGGCGAGAACCTCTACCCGCGCGAGATCGAGGAATTCCTGTTCCGCCATCCGAAGGTGCAGGCAGTGCAGGTATTCGGCGTGCCCGATCCGAAGTATGGCGAGGAGCTGTGCGCGTGGATCGTGCTCAAACCCGGGCAGAGCGCGACCGAGGACGAGATCCGGGAGTTCTGCCGCGACCAGATTGCCCACTACAAGATCCCGCGTTATGTTCGTTTCGTCGACGACATGCCGATGACGGTCACCGGCAAGGTGCAGAAGTTCGTGATGCGGGAAGCGATGATCCGCGAACTGGGGCTCGAGCCGGCCGCGACTGCCTGACACTTCGTCGATGCCGTGGCGGCGGGCGGGTCTTCGTTACCCGCCGCCGCGCCGGCCGCCCGCACCGCACGCATCGCCAAGACAGGAGCGCCCGCCATGGCCGTCCACATCGTCAGGCTCGGAACCCCACGCAGCGCCGGCGAGGGCCTGCGCATCGGCACCGTGCGCAGGCCGCCCCGCGGCGTGCCGCGCGGCGAATACGCGAGCCGGGACTACTACGATGTCTGGTTCCCGCTGCTGTCGCCCTCTGCGGAACTCGTTGCCGAGGCCAGGCACGCGCAGCAAGACCAGGACGACAAGGCCTGGCGCCATTTCGAACGGCGCTTTCAGGCCGAGATGGCGGAGCCGGAGGCCAGCCGCACGCTGGACCTGCTGGCCGCGCTGTCGCACCAGACCGATTTCGCGATCGGCTGCTATTGCGAGGACGAACAGCGCTGCCACCGCTCGATCCTGCGCAAGCTGCTGGCCAGGCGGGGCGCGGCCCTTGCCCAGGCTGTCGAGCCACCGACCGATTGAAGAGGCCGCCGCGCCACAGGTCTCGGCAAGCGGCGCGCTATGATAGGCGCCTTGCGCGACACGCGCCCATCCTTGCGGCCCCACCCCGGAGCCGTGCGTCCGTTCTGTCCCGTCCGCCCGCAAATTTGCCACCACGCCCATGGCATTGAACCTGGTCTGGCTGTCCTTTTTCCTGTCCGCCTTTGCCATCGGCTGCGTGCGGCTGGCGCATGGCGATACCGCGATCTTTCCGGCCATGCTGGCGAGCCTGTTCGACAGCGCCCGCACTGCCTTCGAGATCTCGTTGAGCCTGGCCGGCATCATGGCGCTGTGGCTCGGCATCATGCGGATCGGCGAGCGTGGCGGCGTGGTGCAGGGCTTTGCGCGCGTGGTCAATCCGGTACTGCGTCACCTGTTCCCCGGGGTGCCGCAAGGCCATCCTGCGCAGGGCGCGATGATGATGAACGTTTCGGCCAATATGCTGGGGCTCGACAACGCCGCGACGCCGCTCGGCCTGAACGCGATGCGGGAGCTGCAGACGCTGAACGACAAGCCCGACACCGCGACCGATGCGCAGATCATGTTCATCGTGCTTAATACGGCGGGGCTGACGCTGATTCCGACCTCGGTGATCGCCATGCGGCAGGCGGTCGCGCTGAAGCAAGGGCTGGTCGGCTTCAATGCCGCCGACATCTTCCTGCCGACGCTGCTGGCAACCGGCGTGTCCTGCCTGGCCGGACTGGTCGCGGTGGCGTGGACCCAGCGGCTCAATCTGTTCAAACCCGCCATCCTCGGCACGCTGGTGGCCATCGTGGCCGCGCTAGGCGGTCTGGCCGTCTGGCTGCGCCACGCGCCGGCGCCCCAGGTCGACACCGTGACCGCCCTGGCGGGCAGCATCTTCATCCTTGGCCTGATCGTGCTGTTCCTGCTGTGCGGAGCGGTGCGGCGGGTCAACGTCTACGAGGCCTTCGTCGACGGTGCCAAGGAAGGCTTCGGCGTGGCGGTGCAGATCATTCCTTATCTGGTCGCGATCCTCGTCGCGATCGGGCTGTTCCGCGCCAGCGGCGGCATGGACTGGCTGATGCAGGCGCTGGCGGCCGGCATTGCGGGCCTCGGACTGAACACCGACTTCGTGCCGGCGCTGCCGGTCGGCCTGATGAAGATACTGTCCGGCGCCGGGGCCCGCGGCCTGATGGTCGACGTGATGACGACCTACGGCGTCGACTCCTTCCAGGGCAAGCTGGCGGCGATCATCCAGGGATCGACCGAAACCACCTTCTATGTGCTGGCCGTCTATTTCGGCAGCGTCAATGTGCGTCGTACTCGGCACGCGCTGGGCTGCGCGCTGTTTGCGGACGCGGTCGGGCTGGCCGCCGCCATCGGCATTGCCTACCTCTTCTTCCATGGATGACCTGGGTTGCCCTCGCTCGGGGACAGATAACCGTTGCGTCGATGCAACGAAACTGGGGCGAATCGGGCTCACCGATGCCTTTTTCCTATGCGAGCCTTGGTGCGTCGCAACAAGCCGCGTATAGTGAAGTCTGTCTCCTCCACCACCTCGGTGGATTCCAGCCCGCGCACAACCTGCGCGGGTTTTTTTTCGTCCACATCTTGCTGCGCCCGAACGAAAGCAGCCTGCCTGGGCTGGCGGAACGTTGCTGCAATGCAGCAGGCCGCGGCGCGAAGAAGTAAGCGGGCGCTCGCTCCCGGAGGCTCGGCGCGAGCGTGAGCATGGAGCCGCCGGCGGCCGAGGCGCCCGGCTGGCGTGTGCCGCCCGATATCCTAGAATGGTCGTGACCCCCGTCTCTTTCGGCCGAGGCACGCCATGCCTGAGATCCTGTTTCCCAGCAGCGTCCCCACCTACTGCGCAGCCAGCCTGACGCTGTCGTGTCCCGCCACCGTCAACGGTCAACCGTCCCGTTATTCGATCACCGCCGAAGCGCTGGAGTCGCATTTCGGCGCGCGCTCGCCGCGCGAGGAAGACCTGGTACGCGCGTTCACCGATCATCGGCCGCGCATCGAAAGCATCGCGCAGTCGCTGTTCGAGATGACCCGTTCGCGCAACATCGTGCTGCGCAGCGGGCACGTGCGCTTCGTTCCCGAATCCTGATTGCGGGCCCAAACCGGCGCGATCCCGGCACGTCCGCCAATTAATTGACCGAACGGTCGGTTTATATATAATGCTTCCTACCGCCCGGCCTACGCACGGCCGGGACCCGCCAGAGGAGGCGCTATGTACACCCAAAGCCTGGATCTGCCCCAACAGCCGCTGCCGGCCGACACGCAGCGCCCGGCCAGCGAAGGCGCCAGCCCCATCGACGATGCCGAGGCGCAGGCCGCGTTCGACGCGCGCCTGGCCGCGGACGGCAAGATCGAGCCGCAGGACTGGATGCCGGCGGCCTATCGCAAGACGCTGGTCCGCCAGATTTCCCAGCACGCGCATTCCGAAATCATCGGCATGCTGCCCGAGGGCAACTGGATCACGCGCGCGCCGTCGCTCAAGCGCAAGGCGATCCTGCTGGCCAAGGTGCAGGACGAAGGCGGCCACGGCCTCTATCTGTATTCGGCGGCCGAGACGCTGGGCACTTCGCGCGACGAGATGGTCGACGCGCTGCATCGCGGCAAGGCCAAGTATTCGTCGATCTTCAACTACCCGACGCTGACCTGGGCCGACGTCGGCGTGATCGGCTGGCTGGTCGACGGCGCCGCGATCATGAACCAGATCCCGCTGTGCCGCTGCTCCTACGGTCCGTATGCGCGGGCGATGATCCGCATCTGCAAGGAAGAGTCGTTCCACCAGCGCCAGGGCTTCGACGCGCTGCTGGCGATGATGCGCGGCACCGACGCGCAGCGCGAGATGGTGCAGGACGCGGTCAACCGCTGGTGGTTTCCGGTGCTGATGATGTTCGGCCCGCCCGATGCGGCGTCGACCAACAGCGCGCAGACCATGGCCTGGGGCATCAAGCGGATCTCCAACGACGATCTGCGCCAGAAATTCGTCGATGCGACGGTCGAGCAGGCCAAGGTGCTGGGCGTCACGCTGCCGGACCCCGGCCTGCGCTGGAACGAGGAACGCGGCCACTACGACTACAGCCCGCTGGACTGGGACGAGTTCTGGCGGGTCATCAACGGCGACGGCCCATGCAACCGCGAACGTCTGGCGACGCGCGTCAAGGCGCACGAGGACGGCGCGTGGGTACGCGAGGCCGCGCTGGCCAACGCCGCCAAGGTCGCCCAGCGCGAAGGGGCGCAGACGCGCGCCGCCGCTTGAGCGCAAGCCGCCGACAGGAGCAAGGCAAGATGACGCAAAAGGAATGGCCGCTGTGGGAAGTGTTCGTCCGCAGCAAGCAGGGCCTGGAACACAAGCATTGCGGCAGCCTGCACGCGGCCGACGCGCACCAGGCGCTGCGCATGGCGCGCGACGTCTATACGCGGCGCCAGGAAGGCGTGTCGATCTGGGTGGTGCCGTCGTCGGCGATCACCGCCAGCGTGCCCGACGAGAAGGCGGAGCTGTTCGACCCGATGGCCGACAAGATCTACCGGCATCCGACCTTCTATCAGCTGCCCGATGAAGTCAACCATATGTAACAAGGGCCGCGCATGACCGCCACGCTCAGTCCCACTCCCTCACTGCTGTCCAACCTGCCGCTGGCGCGCACCGCCGGCTGGCAGTACGTGCTGCGCCTGGCCGACAACGCGCTGATCCTCGGCCAGCGCAACGCCGAGTGGTGCGGCCACGGCCCGGTGCTGGAAGAAGACATCGCGCTGGCCAATATCAGCCTGGACCTGATCGGCCAGGCGCGCCTGCTCTATGCGCGCGCCGGCGAACTGGAGGCCGAGCTGACCGGCCGGGCGCGCCACGAGGACGACTACGCCTACTGGCGCGGCGAGCGCGAATTCCGCAACTGGACGCTGCTGGAGCTGCCGCACAGCGGGCCGCTGGCCGGCACCGCCTCGTCGGACCGCGACTACGCCGTCACCATCGTGCGCAACTTTCTCTACAGCGCGCTGATGGTCGAGCTGTGGCGCGCGCTCGAAGGCAGCCGCGACGCGGGTCTGGCCGCGATCGCCTCGAAGTCGATCAAGGAAGCGCGCTACCACCTGCATCACGGCGCCGACTGGCTGGTGCGGCTGGGCGACGGTACCGACGAATCGCATCGGCGCACCCAGCGGGCGCTGGACCATCTGCTGCCCTATATGAACGAATGCTTCGCGCCGGATCCGGTCGAGCAGGAAGCGGCGGCGCAGGGCATCGCGGTCCCCACCGCGCAACTGCGGCCGGCCTGGCAGGAGACCGTCGAGCAGACCGTGGCCGAGGCCACGCTGACGCTGCCCCCGATCACCGGCTTCGTGTCGACCGGCAAGCAGGGCCTGCACTCCGAGCACATGAGCTACCTGCTGGCGCAGATGCAGAGCCTGGCGCGCGCCCATCCCGGCGCGCACTGGTAACGCCTGACGCCGCGCGCCTCGAGGCCGAACCCCATGCCAGCCACGCTGACCCACTCCGATACCCGCGTGCATGCGCTGTACGCCGATGCCGACGCGCCGGCGCACGCCGCCCGCGTGGCCCGCGCGTGGGCGGTGCTCGAAGCCGTGCCCGATCCCGAAATCCCCGTGGTGTCGATCCGCGATCTGGGCATCCTGCGCGAGGTGGCGGTCGCCGATGACGGCGCGCTGCAGATCGTGATCACGCCCACCTATTCAGGCTGCCCCGCGATGGCGGAGATCGCCGAGGACATCGGCCGCGCGCTCGAGCGGGCGAACCTGGGCCCGTGGCAGATCCGCACGGTGCTGGCGCCGGCGTGGACCACGGACTGGATCACCGCCGAAGGCCGCGACAAGCTGCGCGCCTACGGCATCGCGCCGCCGGCGCGCTGTGCGGACTCGGGCGTGCAAACCCGGCCGCTGCGCTTCGTGCCGCGCCACCGCGCCACGGGCGCCCGGGCTTCTGACACGGTGGCCTGCCCGCATTGCGGCAGCGCAGACACCGAGCCGCTGTCGCAGTTCGGCTCGACCGCGTGCAAGGCGCTGTACCGCTGCCGCGCCTGCCGCGAACCGTTCGACTACTTCAAACCGTACTAGCCACCGGAACACCGGGCCGTCCGCCGCGTGCCGCGGCCCATCGTCCCCTCGCCGCCATGACCCCTCAGTTCCATCCGCTGCGCGTGGCGCAGGTCCGTCCCGAAACCGCCGACACCGTGTCGGTCGCCTTCGAGGTCCCGCCCGAACTGCGCGACGCCTACCGCTTCAAGCAGGGCCAGTTCCTGACGCTGCGCACGTCGATCGACGGCGAGCAGGTGCGGCGCTCGTATTCGATCTGCTGCGGCGTACAGGACTACGACGAACGCGGCGAGCTGCGCGTCGCGGTCAAGCGGGTCGACGACGGGCTGTTCTCGAACTTCCTGCACGACGCGGTGGTGCCGGGCCACACGATCGACGTGATGACGCCGGACGGCCGCTTCCATGTCCCGCTCGACCCCGAGACGGCGCGCCACTACGTCGCCTTCGCCGCCGGCAGCGGCATCACGCCGGTGATGTCGCTGATCCGGACCACGCTGGCGGTCGAGCCGAACAGCCGCTTCACCCTGGTGTACGGCAACCGCAATGTCGACAGCATCATCTTTGCCGAGGCGCTGGACGACCTGAAGAACCAGTACCTGTCGCGCCTGACGCTGTACCACGTGCTGTCGCGCCAGCCGCAGGAAGTCGACCTGCTGCACGGCCGGCTGGACCGTGCCCGGGTGCAGGCCTTTCTCGAGACGCTGATCCCGGTCGACGACATCGACGCCGCCTTCGTCTGCGGCCCGGCGTCGATGATCGACGACGTCGAGGCCGCGCTGAAGGACGCCGGCCTGGACCCGCACAAGATCCACGCCGAGCGCTTCGGCGTGCCGTTGGCCCAGCCGCGGCGCCAGCCCGTCAAGGCGACCACCGACGAGGCCGGCACCGCGCAGCTGGTGGTGGTGCTCGACGGCAAGCAGCACGCGATGCGCATCCCGCTGCAGGACGCCAACGTGCTGGACACCGCGCTGGCAGCCGGTCTGGACCTGCCCTATGCCTGCAAGGGCGGGGTCTGCTGCACCTGCCGCGCCAAGGTGCTCGAGGGCAAGGTCGAGATGGAGAAGAACTACACGCTCGAGCCGTGGGAGATGGACAAGGGCTTCGTGCTGACCTGCCAGGCGCGGCCGCTGACCGAGCGGGTGGTGGTCAGCTACGACGAGCGATAGGCCGATCGCGATGGCATCGGGACGGCGCCACGCTGCGCGCGCGGGCGCACGCACGGCCGCCGTCGCCCAGTGATGCATGGTTAAAATGGCCGCTGCCTGACACGGGGCGCCGGACCGGATGCGGAACGGACGCCCGCGCCGCTGGCCCGCATACCGCGCCAGTCCTGGCCGCCGGGCATGCGCGGTGCTGTTGAGCCGTCTTCTCCATATACAATCACGGCCATGCAATACATCCACGTCGTCAACGGTGACATGGCGGGCAACACGCTGCGCCAGGCGCTGGC
This sequence comes from Cupriavidus gilardii, assembly GCF_008801915.1. Lineage (GTDB taxonomy): Bacteria > Pseudomonadota > Gammaproteobacteria > Burkholderiales > Burkholderiaceae > Cupriavidus > Cupriavidus gilardii. Next base: position 7,385 of record NZ_VZOV01000044.1, on the reverse strand, counting down.
GCAAGCCGCCCGTCCGGACCCCGTCGTCGTACTGCGCGACGACCTGGCCGTCGGCCCGATCGCCGACGTGGACAGCAGCGGCCTGATCCGCTCCGGCTTCTGGCAGCGCGTGGCCCCGCACAGCGAGATCGACTTCGCCGCGGAGATGCGCCAGGCGCTCGACCAGCTGCAGGGCCTGCGCCAGAGCGAGCCCGAGGTCGCGATCTGGCACGGCCAGAGCGCCTCCGACCAGCTGATGCTGCGCCGGGTCGTATTCCACCTGTACCAGAGCCCGCAGCGGATCAACGAGGTCGCGATGGACAGCCGCGAGCTCGACGGCACCACCCAGGGCAACCTGACCGCGATCGGCATGTATCCGGCCGCCCGGCTGGCGCGCCGCTTCTCCACCATCGCGCCGGTCTCGGTGCTGCGCCTGGGCCGGCTCGGCTACGAGTGGCAGCAGAACGTCAAGGAAAACGCCGACGTGCGGCTGTGGAAGGGCAATACGCTGGTGCCCGCGGCCTACCACACGGTCGACGAGGTGATCCTGGAGCGCGCGCCGCTCGAATGGACGCCCGCGGCCCAGGTGGTCGGCAGCGTGATGGGCGCGATCGAAGGGCTGCTGGCCAGCGACTGGTTCGTGTTCTGGCGCTGCCGCGAACTGATCGGCGCCGGCCAGATGGTGCTGCGGGGCAATGCCGATTCGCTGCAAAGCTGCGAGCTGCGGCGCAATCTGGCGGCCGATTCCTGATGGCCCGTACCAAGGCGCCCGACTTCGAGGCCCAACGCGAGCAGATCCTCGAACTGGCCGCGGCGGCGTTTGCCGCCAGCAGCTATCCGAGCACGTCGATGGCCGACCTGGCCGCGGCCTGCGGCACCTCGAAGGCGCGGCTGTACCACTACTACGAGAGCAAGGAAGCGATCCTGTTCGACCTGCTCGATCGCTACACGCGCCGGCTGATGCTGATCGTCACCGAGGTCGAGGCCGAGGCGGAGCGCCAGGGCCACAGCGAGCGCGACAGCTTCGCCAACCTGATCCGTGCCTTCCTGGCCGAGTACGAGACCTCGCAGACCCGGCATATCGCGCTGATCAACGACGTCAAGTTCCTCGCGCCCGAGCAGCGCGACATCATCCTGAAGCGCGAGCGCGATGTGGTCGCGGCGTTCTCGCGCCAGTTGCGGCGCGCGTACCCGGAGCGGGTCACCCGCGAGAACCAGACCGCGCTGACGATGACGGTGTTCGGCATGATCAACTGGACCTTCACCTGGCTCAAGCCGGGCGGCAAGCTGTCCTATGCCGACTTCGCCGAGATGGTGATCGAGCTGCTGGCGGGCGGGCTGCCGGGACATGCGCGTCCCTGACATCGCGGCGTTGCCACGCTAGAATGCCGCCTGCGCCGGGGACGACCCCGCGCCGCCGCGGCAAGCCCTTCTGCTTCGATTCGAACCGCGCGGCGCCCGACCAACCGGGGACGGCCCCGATGCCTCGACACCATCGCAGCCCATCATGCCCTGGCTCTACGTTCTGCTCGCCGGCCTCACCGAAATCGCCTGGGCCACCGGCCTCAAATACTCCGAAGGATTTTCCCGCCTGTGGCCATCGGCTTTCACCATCGTCACGATGGTGGTCAGCTTCTGGCTGCTGTCGCTCGCGATGCGCGCGCTGCCGCTCGGCACCGCCTATGCGGTCTGGACCGGCATCGGCGCAGTCGGCTCGTTCGCGGTCGGCATCCTGCTGTTCGGCGAATCGGCCAGCTTCTGGCGGCTGTTCAGCGCCGGCCTGGTGCTGGCCGGCATCGTCGGCCTGAAGCTGTCGTCGTAACCCGGGCCGCAACCGGGGCGGCGGGGCGCGGCGCCCCCGGTGCCGGATCACGACGGGTTCACGACCGGATCACGACCACTCGGCCTCCTCGCGCCGGCGCCGCTGCTCGCGGTCCTGCCGGAACATCTCCTCGAGCTCGTCGCGCGCCTGCCGCGCCAGCGACACCATCGTCTTCTGGTCGGTGTAGTGCGGGTAGAAGCGGTCGATCGCGGCGATGTTGTGGCGGCGGAATTTCATCGCGGCCGCGCGCGCCTCGGCCGGGTCCAGCCCCAGGCCTTCGAGCACGCGCCGGCCCAGCATCAGCGAGCCCTCGAACATCTCGCGCTCGAACAGTTCGACGCCGCGGTCCTTCAGCAGATAGACGTGCGACACATGGCGGGCGCGCGCGTAGATCCGCAGATGCGGAAAGCGCTGGCGCACGCGGTCGATCAGCGCCAGGCTCTCGTCCATGCCGTCGACGGCGACCACCAGGATCTTCGCCTTTGCCGCGCCCGCGGCTTCGAGCAGGTCCATTCGCGTCGCATCGCCATAGAAGACCTTGAAGCCGAACTGCCGCAGGAAATCGATCTGGTCGGGGTCGTGGTCGAGCACCGTCACGCCGATGCCCTGCGCATACAGCAGGCGCCCGACGATCTGGCCGAAGCCCCCGAAGCCGGCGATCAGCACCGGGTTGTCCTGCGGCTCGATGGTCTCGTCCGCCCGCTGGCGCAGCTTGCCGGCCCGCGGCGCGACGATCTGGTCGTAGGCCAGCAGCAGCAACGGCGTGGTCACCATCGACAGCGCCACCACCAGCACCAGCAGCGCGGCCACGTCCTCCGGCAGCAGGCCGGCGGAGCGCGCCACGCCGAACACGACGAAGGCGAACTCGCCGGCCTGCGAGATCAGCAGCGCGAACAGCAGCCGCTGGCCGCGCGCGATCTCGAAGCGCGGCGCCAGCAGCCGCAGCACCAGCACCTTGGCGCCGACCACGGCGGCGACCATCCCCAGCACCTGCCACGGCTGCTGCGCCATCACGCCGAAGTCGATCGACATGCCGACCGCCATGAAGAACAGTCCCAGCAGCAGGCCCTTGAACGGCTCGATGTCGGCCTCGAGCGCGTGGCGGTATTCCGAATCGGCAAGCAGCACGCCGGCCAGGAAGGTGCCGAGCGCCATCGACATGCCGACCGCTTCCATCATCGCGGCGATGCCGACCACCAGCAGCAGCGCGAACGCGGTGAACATCTCGCGCATGCCGGTGCGGGCGATGAAGCGCAGCGCCGGACGGACCAGATAGCGGCCGCCCACCACCACCGCGGCGATCACCGCCACCGCCTTGACGGCGCCGATCCATGCCTGGCCGTCGGCGGGCTGGGGGCCGTCGAGCGTCAGCATCGGCAGCAGCGCGATCATCGGGATCGCAGCGATGTCCTGGAACAGCAGGATGCCGAAGCTCGCCTTGCCGGCCGGCGTCGCGAACAGATTGCGCTCGCCCAGCGTGGCCAGCGCGATCGCGGTCGACGACAGCGCCAGCCCGAGCCCGGCCACCAGCGCGATTTGCCAGCTGGCGCCGAAGGCCGCGGCGAGCGCGCCGATCAGCAGCGCGCAGCCGGCCATCTGCAACGCGCCATAGCCGAAGATGGTCTGGCGCAGCGCCCACAGCTTGCTGGGCGCCAGTTCCAGGCCGATCACGAACAGCATCAGCACGACGCCGAATTCCGAGAAGCTCAGGATCGACTCGACGTCGGTGACCACCCGCAGCGCCCACGGCCCGATCGCCGCGCCCGCGAGCAGATAGCCGAGCACCGCGCCCAGTCCGAAACGGCGCGCCAGCGGCACGGCCACCACCGCGGCGACCAGGAACACCAGCACCACGCGCAACGCATCATGCGGATTCATGCGAGCTCCAGCCTGGCGGCGGTGCTTGCCGCGTTGGCCGCGTTTGCCGGACCATCGGCATCGCCGTGGCCGAGCGCGCCCATGACCTCGGCGATCACGCGCTGCACGCCGGACTCGTCGAGCCGGTAGGCATCGTGAATCACGATCGGGGGCCGCCAGGTCATGCCGCATTCCAGCGCCATCTGCTCCAGCGGCAACAGGAACGACGCCAGCGGATGGCGGTGCACGCCTTCCGGCGAATAGTCCTCCTCGGTGCCGCGCGTGCTGGCCACCACCAGGCAGGACTTGCCGCGCAGCGCGGTGCCGCCCGGGCCGTGGGCCCAGCCCCGCTCGAGCACCTCGTCCATCCATAGCTTCAGCAGCGGCGGCACGCTGAACCAGAAGGTGGGGAATTGCAGCACGACATTGTCGGCGCAGGACAGCGCGCGCTGCTCGGCCACCACGTCGATGTCGTAGTCCGGATAGCGCGCATGGAGATCGCGCACCTCGACATCGGGCAGCGCGGCGAGCGCCTCGGCCAGCGGCCGGTTCACATGCGAGCGGCGGGCGCGCGCATTGGCATAGATCACAACGATGGGTCGGGCGGGCATGGTGCGTAGCGGGCGGTATCTGGAACGATGCGCCATCCCCGAGGAGGCCGCGGCGCGCTGCGGCGTTGCAACATTTCCACACCCGCGCGGCGCATCATCGACCAGCAAGCCCTTGATTTATAACGAATTACACGGAAGTCAGCCGGACCATGCCGCGCTCTGCGACGCACCATGCTTACGCCAAACTGACAAATGCACTACAATACTTTTCGCGTTGCAGCAAGATAGGATTTGCCCCATCCATTAGGAAATCGCAACCGGATGGTCTACTTTGACAAGTCTGCTTGCCGCGATGTGACGTTTATACCCTGAATCGCCCAAGGAACAGAAAGTGAATCCGCTCGAACTGAGCAAGGCCGTCGGTGCCCTGACCGACGAAGATCTTCGCAAAGCAGCCGCTGCCTCGCAGGCCGCCCAGCGTCCGACCATTCTGGTGCGCGAGCTGGCAGCCCAGCATCGCTCGCGCCTGCTGAAGCATTTTCTCGCGCTCGGCGAGGAAGATCGCCTGCTCCGCTTCGGCCAGTCGGTGGGCGACCATGTGATCGAGGCCTATGTCGACAGCATCGACTTCGACCACGACACGGTGTTCGGCGTCTACGACGAACATATCGAGCTGGTCGGCGTCGGCCACTTCGCCAATCTGCGCGACAACGCCCAGGGCCGCGTGGCCGAGTTCGGCGTGTCGGTGTCGCAGAGCGCGCGCGGACGCGGCATCGGCAGCGCGTTGTTCGAGCGCGCCGCGATCCATGGCCGCAACACGCATGTGCGCACGCTGTACATGCACTGCCTGTCGCGCAATGCCGCGATGATGCACATCGCCAAGAAGGCCGGCATGAAGGTCCAGTACGCGTACGGCGAGGCCGACGCCTACCTGGAGCTGCCGCCGGCCGATACCGTCAGCCGCCTGACCGAGGCGATCGACGAACAGGTGGCGGACCTGGACTACGTGGTGCGCCGCAATCTGCGCGACGCGCGCCGCTTCGGCCAGCGCTTCTGGCGCTCGATCATGCCGCAAAAGAGCACGGCCTGACCGGCATCGACAACCCGCCGACAGGAAAACGGCGCGCCGACTGGCGCGCCGTTTTTCATTTGGGAACCGCCCGCGGGACGGCTCGGGTGCTCGGGTGCTCGGGTGCTCGGGTGCTCGGCGCTCGCTCGGGTGCTCGGTGCTCGTGCTCAGCCGCCGATCACCGGCAGCGCCGTGGTGTCCTTGATCGATTCGAGTGCGAAGCTCGAACGCACGTCGATCACCGCCGGATGGGCCAGCAGCTGGTCCTTCATGAAGCGGGCGAAGTGGTCCATGTCCTCGACATAGACCTTCAGCAGCAGGTCCATCTCGCCGGTCATCGCATGGCAGGCGGCGACCTCGGGCCAGATCGCGATGGCGGCGCGGAACAGGTCCAGCGGCGCCTTGCCCTTGGGCGCGCCGCCGTGCTTCTCCAGGCGGACGTTGATGTAGGCCAGCAGGCCCAGCCCGATCTTGCCCGGCTCCAGCAGCGCCGCGTACTGCCGAATCACGCCGATCTCCTCGAGCCGGCGGATGCGCCGCAGGCAGGGGCTCGGCGACAGGCTGACGCGCTCCGCGACTTCGAGATTGGTCAACCGCCCGTTGGTCTGCAGTACCTCGAGTATCTTGCGGTCGATCTTGTCCAGCTCCACCTTGCTCACGATATTGTTGCTCCGCAATAAGACAGTCAGCAATTTTTTTGCGCAAATTTAGCAAGACGGGCACAAGGTTGCAATTTATTGTGAGTTGACGTGTCGTATCGCGGCGCCAGCGCGCAATGACAAAGCGCGCGGCCCTTTCGGACCGCGCGCTTTGCTGTCGGCGCTGCATCGACCTCGCCGCGTTGCCGCGGGAGGCCGGGAAGTGGCCGCTCAACCGCCTTCGGTCGACGGCACCGCCGGGTTGTTCGGCTGCGTGGGCGGCGTGCCGGTGTTGCCCACAGCCCCCGGTGCGCCGTGGATGCCGTGGTGGTGGCGGTGCATCCGCTCCATCCGCTGCATATGGACCTGGCGCATGCCGGCGCCGATTTCGTCGCGCGTCAGCTTGCCGTCCTTGTTCGCGTCGAGACGGTCATAGTGGCTCGCCATGCGCGGCATGCCGGCCTCGGCTTCCTGCTTGCTCAGCGCGCCGTCGCCGTCCTTGTCGGCGGCCTTGAAGCGCGCGTCGAAGCGTTCGCGCATCTGCTGGCGGTGCTGCTCGTGCCGGGCCTTGTGGTAGGCGCGCATTTCTTCCTTGTCGATCTTGCCGTCCTTGTTGGCATCGACGCGGGCGAACATCGCGTCGGCCTCGGCCTTCGAGATCGCGCCGTCGCGGTCGGTATCGGCCGCGCGCAGCGACATGCCGCCGTGGTGGCCGTGGTGGCGATGGTGACGGTGGTGATGCCCGTCGGCACGGTGACCCTTGTGTGCCGGCCCGGCTTGGGCCGCGGAGGCGGCGGCCTGCGGCACGCCCGGGAGGGCGGGGGCCGGCGCCTGGGTCTGCGCGATCGCGCTGCCGCCGATCGCCAGGAACACCGCCGAAGCGGCCAGGAACTGGTGAACAGGGCGCGGCTTGATGGTGTTTCGTGACATGTCTGTTTTCCTTGTTTCGGTCGACTGGTCGGATTGACCATGTACCGATTAGAACGCAGACGATGGCGGGAAGTTGGCCGGATTAATAGGATGTTACTCGGCTCACAGAATCGGCTCGGGGCTGTAAACGGCCGCAATACCGAAGCAATACAGCGTGGTACGAACGCGATACAGAAGCACGGGATACCGCTTCTTCGCGTCGTTCTTCGCCCATTCAGCCCTTGGACATCATCGCCGCGTCGTCGCCCTGATTCATGCCCGGGTTCATGCCGGGATTCACCGCGGGGTTCATGCCTGGATTGATACCGGGATTGACGGCGGGATTGACAGCCGGATTGGCCCCGGGATTGAAGCCAGGATTCGGCACCTGTGGCGGCGGAACCTGCCCCGCCATGCCGGGGTTCGGCGCCGTCGCGGGCGGCGGCTGATTCGCCGCGGGAGCCGCGGCGGGAGGTACGGCAGGCACCGGCTGCGTGGCCGGCGTCGACAGCGGCGCGGCCGCGCCCGACGGCGGGGTCGCCAATGGCGCCGGCGTGGCG
>NZ_VZOV01000043.1 GCF_008801915.1 Cupriavidus gilardii | reverse complement strand
ACGCTGGCGCCCGATGCGGAGGCGCCGGCTTACGGCGGCCGCCTGGCGCCGGGCTTCGGCACGGCGGGCACGCTGCCTTCGGCGCCGGCACCGGCGCCAGGCGGCGCGCCGGCGCCCGGCTGGGAAAGCCTGCTGGCGGGCGAGGCGCGCGCGATGCTGGAAGCGGGCCAGCCCGAGGTGATGGACCTGCTCACGCGCCGTTTCGAAAAAGCGGTGCTGGAGGCCGCGCTGGGCGTCACGCGCGGCCGCCGCGTCGAGGCCGCGACCCGGCTCGGCATCGGCCGCAACACCATCACGCGCAAGCTGCAGGAGCTGGGCTTCGATTGAGCGTGGCTTGCCGCCACGCAAGCAAAAGGCCACGGTCCCATGCCGTGGCCTTTTTTGCTGGCGCCGCTGTCGTCCCCGCGACGGCGGGGACCCGGCGGCTTGCAGACGACGCAGGATGTCCGCCTGCGCGGCAATGACAGCGCAATTCGCGTACGCGCTAGCCGCGGCGTTGACCGACCGTAAAGGCGAACTCGCTCAGTCCCGCCACACCGCCGCGCACCGCGTCGCCCGGCTGCAGCTTGCCGACGCCGGCCGGCGTGCCGGTGAAGATCAGGTCGCCCGCAGCGAGCGCGACGCTCTGCGAGATATAGGCGATCACGTCGGCCACCGGCCAGATCATCTCGTTGAGGTCGCCCTGCTGGCGCACCTCGCCATTGACCTCGAGCCAGATGCGGCCCTGGGCCGGATGGCCGACCGCACTGGCCGGCTGCAGCGGCCCGCACGGGCCCGACGCGTCGAAGGCCTTCGCCCAGTCCCACGGCCGGCTCATTGACTTGGCGACATCCTGCAGATCGCGGCGCGTCAGGTCCACGCCGACGCCATAGCCCCACACATGGTCCAGCGCTCGCTCGACGGCGATGTCGGTGCCGCCCTCGCCGATCGCGACCACCATTTCGATCTCGTGGTGCAGGTTGTCCGTCAGCGGGGGATAGGGCACGGTGCCTTGCGCCGGCACCACCGCATCGGCCGGCTTGGTGAAGAAGAACGGCGGCTCGCGGTCGGGGTCCTTGCCCATCTCGCGCGCATGGGCGGCGTAGTTGCGTCCCACGCAGAACACGCGGCGGATCGGGAAGCGGGCGTCGCTGCCGGCGACGGCGACGCTGGCCTGCGGACAGGGTGGAATCACGAATTCGGTCATGGTGTGATGGAATCGAGAGAGAAGCGAAGGGTTCGGCGGGGGCGTCGACAGCGGCGGGATCCGCGCGAAGCCAGGCCGATTGTACTGAGCAGGACTCGCGATATGAAACGAATGATTTTGGCGCTGAGCATCAAAAACTCCGATCGATGATTCGCCGGCGCGATCCGCCCAGACCAAAATAATTTTTTGGTTAATCGGTGCCGCAACCGCTTCTTCCGCCCGCCGCCCGTCTCCACACTTGCCGTCACGGCGCCCCTTGCCTCGATCCGTTCCCACGCGAGGCCCGAGGACAGCGCCCACGACAACGAGATCCAGGAGACCCCATGACCACCAAGCCGATCCCCCCATTCCAGCGATGCCGCCGGAGCTGGCTGCGCGCCGGCCTGCTCGCCTTGTCCGCGCCGCTATGGGCCGCGCTCGCGCCCGCCGCCCTGGCCGCGTACCCGGACAAGCCGGTGCGCCTGGTGATTCCCTATCCCCCGGGCGGCGCCACCGACGTGATCGGCCGCATCGTCGCCGCCCGGCTCGGCGAGTCGCTGGGGCAGCAGGTCGTGGTCGAGAACCGCGGCGGCGCCGGCGGCAATATCGGCGCCGAGGCGGTCGCGAAGAGCGCGCCGGACGGCTACACGCTGCTGATGGGCGCGCTGACCTCGCATTCGACGATGGCGACGCTGGAGAAGGGGCGGCTGCGCTACGATCTGCTGAAGGACTTCGTGCCGGTGATGGTGGTCGGCTCGGTGCCGCTGGTCGTGGTGGTCAATCCGCAGTTGCCGGTCACCACGCTGCAGCAGCTGATCCAGTACGGCAAGGCCAATCCCGGCAAGCTGAACTACGCGAGCTCGGGTGCCGGCGCGCCGCAGCGGATGGCGGCCGAGATCTTCCGCAAGGAGGCCGGCATCGACATGGTGCACGTGCCGTACAAGGGCAGCGGCCCGGCGATGACCGACCTGGTCGCGGGGCAGGTCAACATGATGGTCGAGACCGTGCCCGCGGCGCAGCCCTTCATCAAGAGCGGCCAGTTGCGGCCGGTCGCGGTGGCGGCGTCGAAACGGATCTCGATGCTGCCCGATGTGCCCGCGGCCGGCGAGAGCGGCATGCCGGCGCTCGATGTCAGCTCGACCTTCGGCGTGCTGGCGCCGGCCGGCACGCCGGCGCCGGTGGTGCAGCGCCTGAACGCCGCGCTGGCGAAGATGCTGGAGATGCCCGCGGTCAAGGCGCAGTTGCTGCAGCAGGGCGTCTACGCGTTGCCCGCCACCACGCCGGACAAGGCCGCCGAGCGCCTGCGCGACGAGGTGAGCCGCTGGCAGAAGGTGATCACCGATGCCGGCATCGAGTCGGACAGCTGAACACACGGCCGACAAGCTTTCCACGGCCGTCCCGTCGTTCCCGCGAGCGCGGGGCCCGGCGTCCTGCAAACGCCGCTGGGTCCCCGCCTGCGCGCGGACGGCAAGCTTCGTCAGACCATTGAAGAACCCCCATTTTCCGCGCTGACCATGAGCAACAATTCGAGCACACCGAACCCATCCGGCGACGACAACGAACGCGATCACCAAAGCGATACCCGGGCCGACACCGGCCTGCGCCAGGGCCTGACCAACTACGGCGACCAGGGCTTCTCGCTGTTCCTGCGCAAGGCCTTCATCAAGGGCTCGGGCTATACCGATGCCGCGCTCGAGCGGCCGGTGATCGGCATCGCCGATACCGGCAGCGCCTTCAACCCCTGCCACGGCAACATGCCGCAGCTGGTCGAGGCCGTCAAACGCGGCATCCTGCTGGCCGGCGGGCTGCCGATGCCGTTCCCGACGATCTCGATCCACGAGAGCTTCGCCGCGCCGACCAGCATGGTGCTGCGCAACCTGATGTCGATCGATACCGAGGAGTTGATCCGCGCGCAGCCGATGGACGCGGTGGTGCTGATCGGCGGCTGCGACAAGACCGTGCCGGCGCAACTGATGGGTGCCGCCTCGGCGGGCGTGCCGGCGATCCAGCTGGTGACCGGCGCGATGCTGACCGGCTCGCATCGCGGCGAGCGGGTCGGTGCCTGTACCGATTGCCGCCGCTACTGGGGCAAGTTCCGCGCGGGCGAGATCGACGCGCACGAGACCGCGCAGGTCAACGACCAGCTGGTCGCCAGCGTCGGCACCTGTTCGGTGATGGGCACCGCCAGCACGATGGCCTGCCTGACCGAGGCGATGGGCATGAGCCTGCCCGGCGCGGCGACGCCGCCCGCGGTCACCGCCGACCGCATCCGCATCGCCGAGCTGACCGGCACGCGCGCGGTGGCGATGGCGCGCGAGCGGCTGACCATCGACCAGGTGCTGACGCCGGCCGCGTTCGAGAATGCGATGCGCGTGCTGCTGGCCATCGGCGGCTCGACCAACGGCATCGTGCATCTGGCCGCGATCGCGGGACGCATGGGGCTGGACATCGACATGCAGGCGCTGGACCGCATGGGCCGCGAGACGCCGGTACTGCTGGACCTGAAGCCCAGCGGCCAGCACTACATGGAAGACTTCCACAAGGCCGGCGGCATGGCCACGCTGCTGCGCGAGCTGCGGCCGCTGCTGCGGCTCGATGCGCTGACCGTGACGGGACGCACGCTGGGCGAGGAGCTCGACGCGGCCGGAGCGGGCTTTGCGCAGGACGTCGTGCGGCCGATCGCCGATCCGATCTATCCGCAGGGCGGCATCGCCGTGCTCGGCGGCAATCTGGCGCCGGGCGGCGCGATCATCAAGCAGTCCGCCGCCGACGCCGCGCTGATGGAGCACGAGGGCCGCGCGGTGGTGTTCGAGAACGCGCAGGACCTGGTCGCGCGCATCGACAGCGACGACCTCGACGTCAACGCCGACGATGTGCTGGTGCTGAAGAACATCGGCCCCAAGGGCGCGCCCGGCATGCCCGAGGCCGGCTATATCCCGATCCCGCGCAAGCTGGCGCGCGCCGGCGTCAAGGACATGGTGCGGATCTCGGACGGGCGCATGAGCGGCACCGCGTTCGGCACCGTGGTGCTGCATGTCACGCCGGAAGCCGCGGTCGGCGGACCGCTTGCCCTGGTGCGCACCGGCGACCGGATTCGCCTGAGCGTCAGCCGGCGCGAGCTCAGCCTGCTGGTGGCGGACGACGAGCTCGAGCGGCGCCGTGCGGCCGACCCGGTGCGCGAGCCCAGCGCGCCGCGCGGCTACCTGAAGCTGTTCCTGCAGACGGTGACCCAGGCGGACCGGGGCGTCGACTTCGACTTCCTGCGCGCGCCGCAAACGCGCGGCAAGACGCCCGGCGCGCCCCGGTAAGCGGCCATCCCGACGGCGGGACAGCGCGGCAGCGCGGCCAGGGGCGGGCTACCGCTGCCCGGTCGCGCTCGCCGCATGCTCGAGCAGCGTGCGCGACAGCGCGCCATGCGCGGCGTGCGGCGACCACAGCAGGCCGACCTGCCGCACCGGCGCGCGGCCCGGCAGCGCAATGCGGGCGACGCGAATCCCTTCGGGCCAGGGCGGCGTCCAGTCCGGCACCAGCGACACGCCGATGCCCTGGTGCACCATCGTCGCGATCGCGTTCAGCGCATCGATCTCGAGCCGCTCGTGCGGCACGATATTGTGCTCGTGCAGATAGCGGTCGGCGACCATGCCGCCCCACATGCCGCGGTCGTAGCGGATGAAGGGCTCGGTGGCCAGCAGCTCGTGCGCGCCGCGCCCGGCCATCGATTCGGGCGCCAGCACGATGAACGGCTCGCGCACCAGCACGTGCCACTCGAATGCCTTCGGGATGGCGAACTGCGGCGCGACGATGATGCCGGCATCGAGATCGCCGCCGACGATGCGGCGATACAGGTGCGACGACGAACCTGGTTCGACGAAGATCTTCAACCGCGGATGCGCCGCATAGACGCGCTTGAGAATCGGCGGCAGCAAGCCCGTCAGCGCCGAGGTCGACACGCCCAGCCGCAGTTCGCCCAGCAGGCTGTCGTCGTGGGCGACCGCGTTCAGGTCCCGCACATCGCGCACCACCGCACGCGCCTTCGGCAGGATCCGCAGCCCGCCCTCGGTCGGCACCACGGTGCGGCCCGCGCGCTGCACCAGCGCCGTATCCAGCGATTCTTCCAGCGCCTTGACGCGCGCCGCGATGGCGGCCGGCGTCAGGCCCAGGCGTCGCGCCGCTTCGGCGAACGAGCCGTGCTCGACCACGGCGACGAAACTCTGCAGGTAGCGAATGTCCATGGCGGGGAGGGCTCCTTGTCTCTCGTTGTTGTCGTCGTGGTAGGGCCGCGGCGAATCTTAGCAAAGGCCGACCGCGGCCTCGATCCGGCGTGAACCCAAAAAACTTTATCGTCTGAAGCAGCCGTTCGATGCTGTTTCCATCGGTTGGCGGTTCCTAGAATGGGCTCCATTCGTTGACACCGTCCTTGATGTCACTGGTCGAGCCCAATCGATTGGGCCAGCCGGCCAGGCGCCCATCCCCGGAGACAGCCATGATCCAGTCCGCCCGCCCGCGCGGCGTCTTTTCCCCCGTGTTGACGCCGTTCACCGCCGGCTACGCGCCCGACGCGCAGCGGTTCGTGCGGCATTGCCGCTGGCTGATCGAGCAGGGCGTCGGACTGGCCGTATTCGGCACCAATTCCGAGGCCAATTCGTTGTCGCTGGACGAGAAGCGCGCGCTGCTGGATCGTCTGCTCGACGCCGGCATTCCGCCGGATCGCCTGATGCCCGGCACCGGCGCCTGCGCGCTGCCGGACGCCATCGCGCTGACGCGCCACGCGGTCGCCGCCGGCTGTGCCGGCGTGCTGATGCTGCCGCCGTTCTACTACAAGGGTGTCAGCGACGATGGGCTGTTCCGTGCGTTTGCGCAGGTCATCGAGGCGGTTGAAGAGGGGAGTGGCAACGAGCGGCTGCGCGTCTACCTCTATCACATCCCCGCGGTCAGCCAGGTGCCGCTCGGCCTGGACCTGATCGACCGGCTGCTGACCGCCTATCCGGGCATCGTCGCTGGCATCAAGGACAGCTCCGGCGACCTCGCCAACACGCGCGCGATGATCGAGCGCTTCGGCGCGCGCGGCTTCGATGTGTTCGCCGGTACCGAGGCGATCCTGCTGGAGACGATGCGCGCGGGCGGGGCGGGTTGCATCACGGCGACCGGCAACGTCAATCCCGGGCCGATCGTCGACCTGTACGCGAACTGGCAGGCGCCCGATGCCGATGCGCGGCAGGCCGCGCTGAACCGCACGCGCGCGGCATTCCAGCAGTTCCCGATGATCGCCGCGATGAAGGAGGCGATCGCGGTGCAGAGCGCGGACGGCGGCTGGCGCACCGTGCGGCCGCCTCTGACCGAGCTGCAGCAAGGCCAGCGCGCGCTGCTGGGCCAGGCGCTCGATGCGCTGGGCTTCGCGATGCCCGGCGCGGAGCGGCTCGCGGCCTGACGGCATCGCGGCCGCAACGCCGCTACCCGCACGACGAGATAGACGACAACAAATACGACAACACCCAAGGAGACAACCATGACCTTCGCCATCCCACCAAGCCGGCGTCGCGCCGGCCTTCGCCTCGCCGGCCTTCGCCTCGCGCTATGCGTGTCCGTGTCCGTGGCCGGATTGGCCATGGCGGCGTTGACGGCGGTCCCCGCGGCGGCCGCGACCGACGCCTTTCCCAGCAAGCCGATCCGCGTGGTGGTCGGCTTTGCGCCCGGCGGCGGCGCGGACATCGTCGCGCGCCAGCTCGGCGCGCAATTGTCGAAGCAGATGGGGCAGTCGGTCGTCATCGAGAACCGGCCCGGCGCGACCGGCACGATTGCGGCGTCGAACGTCGCGCAATCGCCGGCGGACGGCTATTCGATGATGCTGGCCTCGCAATCGACCATGGTGATCGCGCCCAGCATGTATGCGAAGCTGCCGTTCGATCCGCTGAAGGACTTCATGCCGGTGACCCAGGTGGTATCGATGCCGCTGGTGATGGTGGTCAATCCGTCGGTGCCGGCCAGCACGGTCAAGGAGGTCGCCGACCTGGTGCGTGCCGGCAAGCTGACGAGCTACGCGTCGTCCGGGCCCGGTGGTCCGCAGCACATCGCCGGTGAGCTGTTCAACACGATGAGCGGCATCAAGCTGACGCACGTGCCGTACAAGGGCGAGTCCTCGGCGCTGACCGATGTGATCGCCGGCAATGTGCCGGTGATGTTCGCCAACGTGCCGGTGGCCGCGCCGTTCATCCAGTCCGGCAAGCTGAAGGCGATCGCGGTATCGAGCCTGACGCGCGCGCCGGGCCTGCCACAGGTGCCGACCGTCGCCGAGGCCGGCCTGAAGGACTTCGAGGTGCTGACCTGGTATGGCCTGTTCCTGCCCGCCAGCACGCCGCGCCCGATCGCCGCGCGCATCAGCGACGAGGTGGCCAAGGCGCTGAAGGAGCCGGGCCTGCGTGCCAAATTCGCCGAGCAGGGCCTGAACGTCCTCGGCACCAATCCCGAGCAGTTCGGCAAGTTCATGACCGGAGAAGTGCCGAAATGGGCCGCGGTGGTGAAGGCGTCGAATATCCGGCCCGAGTAACACGTATCCCGAGCAGAACGCTGAGCCAACGTTGTCGTCCCCGCGCACGCGGGGGACCCAGGGTCTTGAAGGACGCTGGATTCCCGCGTGCGCGCGAACGACAGGATGGTTGTTCCCGATCTGCGTTCCCCTCCACCAAACCAGCCAATCACCGCCGTATGGAAGTTCGCCCTCCCGTCAGCCACGACAAGACCCTGCTGGGCCCCTGCATCCGCCTGCATCCCGCCGACAATGTGCTGGTCGCGCGCATGGATGTCGGCATCGGCACGCAGGTGCCGGGCCAGCCCTGGACCACGCGCGGCCAGGTGCCGGCCGGCCACAAGATCGCCGCGCGCGCCATCCGCGCCGGCGAGCCGATCGTCAAGTACAACGTCTGCATCGGCTTCGCCGCGACCGACATCGCGGCGGGCAGCTACGTGCATTCGCACAACGTCAGCTTCCAGGAGTACGAGCGCGACTACGCCTACGGCCGCGACTATGTGCCGGTGCAGCGCGTGCCGGCGTCGCGCCAGGCGATGTTCGACGGCATCGTGCGCTCCGATGGCCGCGTGGGAACGCGCAACTATGTCGGCATCCTGTCGACCGTCAATTGCTCGGCGACCGTGGTGCGCAAGATCGCCGAGTGGTTCACGCCCGAGCGGCTGGCCGATTATCCGAACGTCGACGGCGTGGTGGCCTTCAGTCATTCGCTGGGCTGCGGCATGGAGATGACCGGCGAGCCGATGGACCTGCTGCGGCGGACCATGGCCGGCTACGCGCGGCACGCCAATCTGGGCGGCGCGCTGATCGTCGGGCTGGGCTGCGAGCGCAACCAGCTCAAGGGCCTGCTGCAGGCGCAGTCGCTGCGGGACGGTCCCATGCTGCGGACCTTCGTGATGCAGGACAGCGGCGGCACGCGCAAGACCATCGAGGCCGGCATCGCCGCGGTGATGGCGATGCTGCCCGAGGCCAACCGCGTCGAACGCCGGCCGGTGCCGGCCAGCCATCTGACGGTCGGCCTGCAGTGCGGCGGCTCGGACGGCTTTTCGTCGATCACCGCCAATCCGGCGCTCGGTGCCGCCGTCGATCTGCTGGTGCGCCACGGCGGCACCGCGATCCTGTCGGAGACGCCGGAGATCTATGGCGTCGAGCACACGCTGACGCGGCGCGCGGCCAGCCGCGAAGTCGGCGAGAAGCTGGTCGAGCGGATCCGCTGGTGGAAGGACGAGTATTCGGTCGGGCGCGACGTGCAGATCAACGGGCAGGTCAGCCCCGGCAACCAGATGGGCGGGCTGGCGAACATCTTCGAGAAGTCGCTGGGCTCGTCGATGAAGGGCGGCACCGGGCCGCTGATGGCGGTCTACCGCTATGCCGAGCCGGTGACCGAGCACGGCCTGGTCTTCATGGATACGCCGGGCTACGACCCGGTGTCGGCCACCGGCCAGATCGCCGGCGGCGCCAACCTGATCGCGTTCACCACCGGGCGCGGCTCGATGTTCGGCGCCAAGCCGGTGCCCAGCGTCAAGCTGGCGACCAACTCGCCGATGTACCGCCGGCTCGAGGAGGACATGGACCTGAACTGCGGCACCATCCTCGATGGCGACAAGACCATCGAGCAGGTCGGCGAGGAGATCTTCGCGCTGATGCTGCGCACCGCGTCGGGGCAGCGCTCGAAGAGCGAGCTGCTGGGGCTGGGCGACAACGAGTTCGTGCCCTGGCACATCGGCATCATGAGCTGATGCCGGCGGCCGGATGGCAGGGCACCGCCGCCGTCAGGCGTCGCGCGCGGCCAGCAGCGCGTCGACCATCTCGGCGAAGCCTTCGCCGCCGGCGGCCTCGGTCACATAGGCCGGCGGCACCGGCAGCAGCGGCAGGATCTCGCGCACATTGGCCACGCCGACCGACAGCGGGAAGTGGGCGAACATCGACGCATCGTTGGCCGAATCGCCGATGAACACCCATTCGTCGCGCTGGGCGTCGAGGTCCGCGCCGAGCAGCTCGGCCGCGCACAGGCGGCTGGTGCTCAGCTTGTCGTGCCGGCCGAACCAGCCGTTGACATGGATCGAACTGACGGTGGCCGTCATGCCGGCCTGCTGCATCAGCGCGACGATGCGGTCGACGGCCGGCGGCGGCAGCGGCGCGACATCCTCGGCGTGGTCGATCGCCAGGTCCGCCGCGTGCCAGTGCTGGTCGGACGCCAGCGCGCAGCCGGGCACCTCCCGCAGGATCCGCTGCGCCAGTTCGTCGATGCGCCGCAGGTTGCGCGCGCGCGTCTCGGCGTCGTCGATGAAGCGCGTCACCAGGCGCCCGTCGCGCAGATGCGAATAGAAGGCGCCGTTCTCGCCGATGATCGCGTCGACCGGCCACAGCCGCGTCAGGATCTCGGCCCAGGCGATGCAGCGCCCGGTCACCGGAATCACCTGCAGCCCCGCGTGCCGCAGGCGCTCGATGGCCAGGTAGGTGGTGGCCGGCAGGCGGCCGGCGGTCGTCAGCGTGCCGTCGATATCGGTCAGCACGCCGCGCACGCGGCGCAGCGCCGCCGCGGGCAGCGCGGCCGGAAAGACGCGGAGGGCGGGGAGCGCGGGGGGCATTTGCGGGGTCGGCATGGCGGCGCATTGTACCTCGCATATCGCGTCGCCTAAGCTATGTCACGGCGCTGTCATGTTGCCTCCGCCCCGGGCCGATCCGGCCCGAACCCGCGTGGACATTGGTAGAAACGCTCGGTTTCTCGGCGCGCGCTGCCGGAGTAACATCCGCTTGTCACAAAAAATGCATACATTCGGCCGGTTTCCGACTGGATGACGCAATAAACGAGGAGAGCCGTCGATGACCATCCCCCGCACCATCACCATCAAGCTTGCCGCCGCGGCTGCTGCCGTGGCCGCGCTGTCCGCCACCGGCGCCGCGCATGCCGCCGTCGAAGTCCAGTGGTGGCATGCGATGCAGGGCGCGTTGAACGACAAGGTCAACGAGGTGGCCAGCAAGTTCAACGCCAGCCAGACCGAGTACAAGATCGTGCCGGTCAACAAGGGCAACTACGACGAGACGCTGGCGGCGGGCATCGCCGCCTTCCGCGCCGGCGGCGCTCCGGCGATCCTGCAGGTATTCGAGGTCGGCACCGCCACGATGATGAGCGCCAAGGGCGCGATCAAGCCGGTCTCGACCGTGATGAAGGAAGCCGGCGAGAAGTTCGACCAGAAGGTCTACATCCCCGCGGTGGCGGGCTACTACACGTCCGCCAAGGGCGAGATGCTGTCGTTCCCGTTCAACAGCTCGACCACGGTCTTCTACTACAACAAGGACGCCTTCAAGAAGGCCGGCCTCGATCCCGAGAAGCCGCCCAGGACCTGGCCGGAGGTGATGCAGTACTCGGCCAAGATCAAGGCCTCGGGCGGCAACTGCGCCTACACCACCGACTGGCAGGGCTGGGTCCACCTCGAGAGCTTCTCGGCCTGGCACAACACGCTGTATGCCACCAAGAACAACGGCTTCGGCGGCACCGATACGCGCCTGGTGTTCAACAGCCCGCTGCACGTCAAGCACATCTCGAACCTGCAGGACATGGTCAAGAAGGGGTACTTCAGCTACGGCGGCCGCAAGGCGGAGTCGGGCGCCAAGTTCTTCAACGGCGAATGCGCGATGTTCACCGGCTCGTCGGCGACGCTGGCCAACGTGCGCAAGAACGCCAAGTTCGCCTTCGGCGTGTCGCAGCTGCCGTACTACCCGGACGTGCCGGGCGCTCCGCAGAACACCATCATCGGCGGCGCCTCGCTGTGGGTGATGGCCGGCCGCAAGCCCGAGGAATACAAGGGCGTGGCCAAGTTCTTCACGTTCCTGTCGCGCCCGGAAGTCCAGGCCGACTGGCACCAGGCGACCGGCTATCTGCCCGTCACGATGGCGGCCTACGAGCTGACCAGGAAGTCCGGCTTCTACGAGAAGAATCCGGGCGCCGACGTGTCGGTGCAGCAGATGGTCGTCAAGACCACCGACAAGTCGCGCGGCGTGCGGCTGGGCAATATGGTCCAGGTGCGCACCGTGGTCGACGAGGAACTGGAAGCGGTGTGGGCCGGCAAGAAGGAGCCCAAGGAAGCGCTCGATACCGCGGTCAAGCGCGGCAACGAGCTGCTCGAACGCTTCCAGCGCACCGCCAAGGAATAAGGGCGGCCGGCGGCGGGCCGTGCCGGTCCGCCGCCTTCGACTGGTTCCGGCTTCCGCCGCCGCGCTCGAGGCGCGCACGGCGGGTCCAATTTCCCCCTGGGGCGCCGCGACGGCGCTCCTTTGCCATCGCCACGCATGGAAAAACGCGTCGTCTTCCGTTCGCCCTGGCTGCCGTATCTGCTGGTGCTGCCGCAGATCGCGATCACGCTGATCTTCTTCTTCTGGCCGGCGGGCCAGGCGCTGTACCAGTCGGTGCTGCAGCAGGACGCCTTCGGCATCAGCCTCGAATATGTCGGCGCCGCCAACTTCATGACGCTGTGGAACGACCCGAACTACATCGAGTCGTTCCGCGTGACCGCGATCTTCGCGGTCGGGGTGGCGCTGCTCGGCATGTCGTTCGCGCTGCTGCTGGCCTATTTCGCCGATCGCGCGCTGCGCGGCGCGGTCGCCTACAAGACGCTGCTGATCTGGCCGTATGCGGTGGCGCCGGCGGTGGCCGGCGTGCTGTGGATGTTCCTGTTCAATCCGACGCTGGGCATCGTCTCGTACGTGCTGCGCCAGATGGGCGTGGACTGGAACTTCCTGCTCAACGGCGACCAGGCGATGCTGCTGGTGATCATCGCCGCGGCGTGGAAGCAGGTCAGCTACAACTTCCTGTTCTTCCTGGCCGGTCTGCAGAGCATCCCGCGCTCGCTGATCGAGGCCGCGGCGATCGATGGCGCCGGACCGTGGCGACGCTTCTGGTCGATCGTGTTCCCGCTGCTGTCGCCGACTACGTTCTTCCTGATGGTGATCAACGTGGTGTACGCGTTCTTCGACACCTTCGCCATCATCGACGCGGTCACGCATGGCGGGCCGTTCAATTCGACCAACACGCTGGTCTACAAGGTCTATCACGACGGCTTCCGCGGCATGGACATCGGCGGCTCGGCGGCGCAGTCGGTGGTGCTGATGGCGATCGTGATCGCGCTGACCGTGGTCCAGTTCCGCTACGTCGAGCGGCGCGTCCAGTATTGAACGGCGGCCGATGAACACCGCAATGAAGACCGCAGACAGGTATCCCTCATGGTAGAACGGCGACCCTTCCTCGATTTCCTGACCCACGTGGTGCTGATCGTCGGCATCCTGATCGTGGCCTTTCCGGTCTATGTGACCTTCGTCGCGTCGACGCTGACCGCGGAGGAGGTGCTGGACGCGCCGATGACGCTGATCCCCGGCCCGCATCTGCTGGAGAACTACCGCACGGTGCTGTTCGAGGGCGTCGGCGTGGCCGCGGCCCCGGTGTCGACCATGCTGATGAACAGCATGATCATGGCGCTGGGCATTTCGCTGGGCAAGATCGCGATCTCGATCATCTCGGCCTTCGCGGTGGTGTACTTCAAGTTCCCGCTGCGCAAGACCTTCTTCTGGATGATCTTCATCACGCTGATGCTGCCGGTGGAAGTGCGCATCCTGCCGACCTATGAAGTGGTGTCGGACCTGGGCATGCTCGACAGCTACGTCGGCCTGACGGTGCCGCTGATCGCGTCGGCCACCGCGACCTTCCTGTTCCGGCAGTTCTTCCTGACCGTGCCCGACGAGCTGGCCGAGGCCGCGCGCATCGACGGCGCCGGGCCGATGCGGTTCTTCCTCGACGTGCTGCTGCCGCTGTCCAAGACCAGCATCGCGGCATTGTTCGTGATCCAGTTCATCTACGGCTGGAACCAGTACCTGTGGCCGCTGTTGATCACCACGCAGAAGTCGATGACCCCGGTGGTCGTCGGCGTCACCCAGATGATTTCGCGCTCCGGCGATGCCGCCACCGAGTGGAACCTGGTGATGGCGACCGTGCTGCTGGCGATGATCCCGCCCGCGGTGGTGGTGATCCTGATGCAGAAGTGGTTCGTCAAGGGATTGGTGGAGACAGAGAAGTAGCGCTCGCGCGCGCGGCGGTTTTCTCCGCTCTCCCGCCTGCGGGAGAGGGGACCCAGACAACGCAGCCAGTCGGCGAAATCGATCGATATCGAACAGAACAACAGAAACACATGGCAAAACTGTCGCTCCGAAACGTACAGAAGACCTACGCCGGCAATGTCACGGCCGTGCATGGCATCGACATGGAGATCGACGATGGCGAGTTCATCGTGATCGTCGGCCCGTCGGGCTGCGGCAAGTCGACGCTGCTGCGGATGGTCGCGGGGCTCGAGACCATCACCGGCGGCGAGGTCCATATCGGCGATCGCGTCGTCAATCGGCTGGAGCCGGCCGAGCGCGATATCGCGATGGTGTTCCAGAACTACGCGCTGTATCCGCACATGACCGTCTACGACAACATGGCGTACGGCCTGAAGATCCGCGGCATGCCGAAGGCCGAGATCGAACAGCGCGTGCGCCATGCGGCCGGCATTCTCGAGCTGGCGCCGCTGCTCGAGCGCAAGCCGCGCCAGCTGTCGGGCGGCCAGCGCCAGCGGGTGGCGATGGGGCGGGCGATCGTGCGCGAGCCGGCGGTATTCCTGTTCGACGAGCCGCTGTCCAACCTGGACGCCAAGCTGCGCGTGCAGATGCGGCTGGAACTGAAGGAGCTGCATCGGCGGCTGCGCACCACCAGCCTCTATGTCACGCACGACCAGGTCGAGGCGATGACGCTGGCGGACCGGATGATGGTGCTCAACGGCGGGCGTGTCGAGCAGATCGGCACGCCGCTCGAGGTCTATGCGCGGCCCGCCAGCATCTTCGTCGCCGGCTTCATCGGTTCGCCGCCGATGAACCTGATTCCGGTGGCGCGCAACGAGGCGGGGCAGGGCGCGGTGCCTTCGGGTGTGCCATCGGACGCGCAGATGCGCGTGCTCGGCGCGGACGGCAAGCCGTCGGAGGCCACGCTGGGCCATCTGCCGATGGGGCTGCATCTGCCGCAGCAGGCGCTGCTGGGTCTGCGGCCCGAGCATCTGGAACCGTGCGCCGCCCACGACGCCATCGCGCAGATCGACGTGCGCGTGGTCGAGGCGCTGGGTGCGGACTCGTTCGCCTACGGCACGCTCGGCGGCCAGCAGGTGGTGGTCCGGCTCGACAGCCATATGCACGTGCGCGCGGGCGAGAAGCTGCCGGTGACGGCCTCGGCCGAGCACCTGCATTTCTTCGACCATGCCAGCGGCAAGCGGATCGAGGCCTGAGATGACGACCGCGCTGCCCCGCTGGCCCTATCCGCGCACGATCGCCCATCGCGGCGCCGGCAAGCTGGCGCCCGAGAACACGCTGGCGGCGTTTCGCCACGGCGCCTCGTTCGGCTATCGGATGTTCGAGTTCGACGTCAAGCTGTCGGCCGACGGCAAGCCGGTGCTGCTGCACGACGCGACGCTGGAGCGCACCACCAGCGGTCGCGGCCGCGCCGACGCGCTGACGCTGGGCGAACTGGCCCAGCTCGACGCCGGCAGCTGGCACAGCCCGGCCTATGCCGGCGAGCCGATCCCGACGCTGGCGGCGGTCGCCACCTACACGCGGGCCAACGGCCTGCACGTCAATATCGAGATCAAACCGGTGCCCGGCACCGAGGCGCGCACCGGCGCCGCGGTGGCGCTCGACGCGTTGGCGCTGTGGGCCGGCGCGGCGGTGCCGCCGCTGCTGTCGTCGTTCTCCGAAGCGGCGCTGGAGGCCGCGCGCCGGGTCGCGCCGGACCTGCCGCGCGCGCTGCTGCTGGACAAGCTGCCGGCCGACTGGCTGGACCGGCTGGCGCGGCTGGGCTG
This sequence comes from Cupriavidus gilardii, assembly GCF_008801915.1. Lineage (GTDB taxonomy): Bacteria > Pseudomonadota > Gammaproteobacteria > Burkholderiales > Burkholderiaceae > Cupriavidus > Cupriavidus gilardii. Next base: position 3,947 of record NZ_VZOV01000043.1, on the reverse strand, counting down.
CGTCGCGCTGGACGCCAACCATCGGGAACTCGACCGGAATGTGATCGAGGCAGCTCATCGCGCCGGATATCGCGTGGCCTGCTATACCGTCAACGATCCAGACCGTGCCGCGGCGCTGCTGGAGTGGGGCGTCGATGCGGTGATTACCGACGCGGTGGACCTGATTGCGCCGCAACATGGCGGTGAAAGCGGGGCTGATCGGCAAATGAAAGCCGGCTGAAAGAAAGCGACGGCATTTCGCAACAGCCATTCCCTGTTCCGGACGCGGTTTTCGGCCGCGAAAACCGGCAGGGCGCGCAATACCGCGGGAAAACGTCGGATCGGTGTTGCACTACAGGAAAAGAGCGGTGGACGTTTGCGCAAACGTGCTATTCTTACGCGCAGTGAAGACTTAGGTCCTTCCCCGCACAACTTGCCCTTCCGGGCTTCTGCGCGCCGGCACCCCAGTGGTGCCGTTTGCTTAGGGGCCTTCAAGAGTTGTTTGCAATCCGCTAACCGGTCAAGCCGTGTCGCGGAAGGTTGATAAACCCGCTTAACTTCGGCATACCCGAAGAATAGTGAGCGCCCCATGATGCAGCAGTATCAGAGCAATTCGTACCTCTTCGGCGGCAACGCGCCGTACGTGGAAGAGCTGTACGAAGCCTATCTCCAGAATCCCGCCTCCGTCCCCGACAACTGGCGCGCGTACTTCGACGCGATGCAGAACGTGCCGGCCGCGAACGGCACCGCCTCCCGAGACATTCCCCACGCCCCGATCGTCGCCTCGTTCGCCGAGCGCGCCAAGCAAGGCCCGATCCGCACCATCGTCGCCTCGGCCGATGCCGACATGGGCCGCAAGCGCGTCGCCGCGACCCAGCTGATCGCCGCCTACCGCAACATCGGTTCGCACTGGGCCGACCTCGATCCGCTCAAGCGCCAGGAGCGTCCGCCCCTGCCGGATCTGGATCCCGCCTTCTACGGCTTCTCCGAGGCCGACCTCGACATCGTCTTCAATGCCAGCAACACCTATTTCGGCAAGGAGTCGATGAGCCTGCGCGAGCTGCTGCAGAACCTGCGCGAGACGTATTGCAGCAGCATCGGCGCCGAATTCATGTACATCAGCGACCAGGCGCAGAAGCGCTGGTGGCAGGAGCGCCTCGAATCGACGCGCGCCCGTCCGGTGTTCACGGCCGAGAAGAAGAAGCACATCCTCGAGCGCCTGACCGCCGCCGAAGGCCTGGAGCGCTTCCTGCATACCAAGTACGTCGGCCAGAAGCGCTTCTCGCTGGAAGGCGGCGAGAGCTTCATTGCCGCGATGGACGAGCTGATCCAGCGCGCCGGCAAGCAGGGCGTGCAGGAAATCGTCATCGGCATGGCCCACCGCGGCCGCCTGAACGTGCTGGTCAACACGCTGGGCAAGATGCCCGCCGACCTGTTCGCCGAATTCGAAGGCAAGCACGTCGACGATCTGCCGGCAGGCGACGTCAAGTACCACAAGGGCTTCTCCAGCGATGTGTCGACCGAAGGCGGCCCGGTCCACCTGTCGCTCGCGTTCAACCCGTCGCACCTGGAAATCGTCAACCCGGTGGTCGAGGGCTCGGCCAAGGCGCGCCAGGAGCGCCGCGGCGAAGCCGGCCATCGCGAGGTGCTGCCGGTGCAGGTGCACGGCGACGCGGCCTTCGCCGGCCAGGGCGTCGTGATGGAAACGCTGAACCTGGCCCAGACCCGCGGCTACGGTACCGGCGGCACGATGCACATCGTGATCAACAACCAGATCGGCTTCACCACCTCGGACCCGCGCGACGCCCGTTCGACGCTGTACTGTACCGACGTGGTCAAGATGATCGAAGCGCCGGTGCTGCACGTCAACGGCGACGATCCCGAGGCCGTCGTGTTCGCGATGCAGCTGGCGGTGGACTACCGCATGGAGTTCAAGAAGGATGTCGTCGTCGACATCATCTGCTTCCGCAAGCTGGGCCACAACGAGCAGGACACCCCGGCGGTCACGCAGCCGCTGATGTACAAGAAGATCTCGCAGCATCCGGGCACGCGCAAGGTCTACGCCGACAAGCTGGCCACGCAGAACGTGGTGCCGGCCGATTTCGGCGACGAGCTGGTCAAGGCCTACCGCGCCGCGATGGACGCGGGCAAGCACACGGTCGATCCGGTGCTGTCGAACTTCAAGAACAAGTTCGCCGTCGATTGGATGCCGTTCCTGAACCGCAAGTGGACCGACGCCGCCGACACCGCCGTGCCGGTGACCGAACTGAAGCGCCTGGCCGAACGGATCACCACGATCCCGGAACAGTTCAAGCTGCATCCGCTGGTCGAGAAGGTCATCAAGGACCGCGCCAACATGGGCCGCGGCGACCAGCCGCTGGACTGGGGCATGGGCGAGCATCTGGCCTTCGCCTCGCTGGTGGCCTCGGGCTATCCGGTGCGCATCACCGGCCAGGACGCCGGCCGCGGCACCTTCACGCACCGCCACGCCGTGCTGCATGACCAGAACCGCGAGCGCTGGGATGCGGGCACGTACGTGCCGCTGCAGAACGTGTCGGAAGGGCAGGCCCCGTTCACCGTGATCGACTCGGTGCTGTCCGAGGAAGCGGTGCTCGGCTTCGAATACGGCTACTCGACCGCCGAGCCGAACGCGCTGGTGATCTGGGAAGCCCAGTTCGGCGACTTCGTCAACGGCGCGCAGGTCGTGATCGACCAGTTCATCTCGTCGGGCGAAGTCAAGTGGGGCCGCGCCTCGGGCCTGACGCTGATGCTGCCGCACGGCTACGAAGGCCAGGGTCCGGAACACAGCTCGGCGCGCATCGAGCGCTTCCTGCAGCTGTGCGCGGACCACAACATGCAGGTTTGCCAGCCGACCACGCCGGCGCAGATCTTCCACTTGCTGCGCCGCCAGATGATCCGGCTGTTCCGCAAGCCGCTGGTCATCATGACGCCGAAGTCGCTGCTGCGTAACAAGGACGCGGTGTCGCCGCTGTCGGATCTGGCCAAGGGCCATTTCGAGACCGTGATCGGCGAGCAGGAAGAACTGAACGCCAGCAAGGTCAAGCGCGTGATCATGTGCTCGGGCAAGGTCTATTACGACCTGGTCGCGACGCGCAAGGAGCGGGGCGCCAGCGATGTCGCCGTCATCCGCCTCGAGCAGCTCTATCCGTTCCCGCACAAGGCGGTGGCCGCCGAACTGAAGAAGTATCCGAACGCCACCGAGATCGTGTGGTGCCAGGACGAGCCGCAGAACCAGGGCGCCTGGTTCTTCGTCCAGCACTACATCATGGAGAACATGACGGAAGGGCAGAAGCTCGGCTACGCCGGCCGTCCGGCGTCGGCTTCGCCGGCCGTGGGCTACTACGCCAAGCACAACGAGCAACAGAAGGCGCTGCTGGACGCGGCGTTCTCCAAGCTCAAGGGCTTCGTGCTGAGCAAGTAAGCGCCAGTGCGGGCAGGGCGCGCCGGTTGGCGGGCCCTGCCGCGCTGCGCTTGCCGCTGTGCTTGCACTTGCGCCCCTGCAATCCCCGACGCATCGCATCGAACGCATCGAATCGCGCGCCAGTCGCCCGCATCCGCCACGACTGCGCCGGTTCGCCCCGAATACCGCTGAATACACGCATCTAGCGAGGAAACTCCCACCATGGCCATTGTTGACGTCAAGGTCCCGCAACTGTCCGAATCCGTCGCCGAGGCGACCCTGCTGAACTGGAAGAAGAAGCCCGGTGAAGCGGTCGCGCAGGACGAAATCCTGATCGAAATCGAGACCGACAAGGTCGTGCTCGAAGTGCCGGCACCCTCCGCGGGCGTGCTGTCGCAGATCGTCAAGAACGACGGCGACACCGTGACGGCCGATGAAGTCATCGCCAAGATCGATACCGAAGCCACCGCCGGCGCCGCCGCTCCGGCCGCCGCCGCGCCGGCACCGGCAGCGGCTGCGCCCGCACCGGCCGCGGCCGCACCGGCTG
>NZ_VZOV01000042.1 GCF_008801915.1 Cupriavidus gilardii | reverse complement strand
CGGGGCCTGCGGTGCGGGGCTGGCGGCGGGGGCCTGGGCCTGCTGGCCGGCGGCGTCGCCGGACTCGGAGGGCGCGGTGGCGCAGGCGGCCAGCATCAGGGCGGCGGCCGCGGCGGCGAGGGCGCGCAGCCGCATGGAAATTCGTCGGATCACGGGATCTGCTTGCTTCGGGGGCGAAGTGGTTGGCAAAAGACTGCCATGATAGAGGAAACCCTTTGCACAAAGTTCCTCGCGGCAGCCAACCTAGGGTCAGTCCCGAGCGCGGTCCGGGCCCGATCCGTGCGCTCGTGACGCCAGTGCGGCGCCACGGTCGGGCGGATCGGGCCGGACCGTTACCGGCCTTGCGGCCCGCGTTCAGCGCGTCGCGCTGGCCGTGCGGGCGAAGCGGTCGAGCTCGGCAAGCAGCGCGTTCAGGTTCTGCTTGAGCTTGTCGAAGCCCGCATTGCGGGTCAGCGCCACCTCGTCCATGTACAGCTTGCGATTGATCTCGAGCTGCAGGCTGTGGCGGCCGGCCTGGGGCTGACCAACCACGCGCACGATCTCCACGCCCTTGTACGGGTGGTTGCGCCAGACGTCGTAGCCCATTTCCTTCAGCACGCCTTCGACCAGGTCGGTGAAACGCTTGTCGCAGGTGGTGCCGTCGCGGTCGCCGACGACGAAGTCCGGATGCTGCAGGCCCGGGTGTTCGGTCGCGTATTGCGCGGCCTCGCTGGGCATCGAGTGGCAGTTGATGTGCCATGCGCTGCCGTGCTCGGCGATCGCCCGGTCGGCCAGCTTCTGCAGCTGCGCGTAGTAGGGCAGGTAGTAGCGCTCGATGCGCGCCTGCACCTCGGCCACGCTGAGCCGGCGATCGTAGATCGCCTCGCCGGTGTCCAGCACGCGCCAGACCAGGCCCTTGCCGAGCCGGGTCTTGGGCGTTTCCTGCATCGGGCCCGGCCACGGGGCGTCGAGCAGGGCCTGGTCGATCTCCTCGATGCCGCGGTTGGCATCGAGGTAGCTGCGCGGAAAGCCGGCGCACAGCAGCGCGATGCCCTGCTTCGGCGCGTCGGCGTACAGCTCGTCGACGAAGGTGTCCTCGGCCTGGCGCAGCAGGTTCAGCGGCAGCCCGGCGGCGTAGCGGAAGTCCGCCGGGTAGCTGGTGGCGCTATGCGGTGAATCGAGAAAGAGCGGGCTGCTCTCGCCTTCCGGCAGCTGCAGGAAGTAAGGGCGCTCCGCGCTCTTTCGGTCTGCTTCGGTCATGATGCTTGCGGCTCGGTCTTGCGGCTTAGTCCAACGAGATCTTGGCGGCGGCGGCGATGCGCTTGTTCTTGGCCACCTCGTTCTTGATCTGGGTGGCGAAGTGCGCCGGCGTGTCGCCGACCGGAGTCGCGCCCAGCTTCTCGAACTTCTCCTTGACCTCGGGCATCGCCAGCACCTTGACGGTAGCGTCGTGCAGCTTCGTCTGGATGTCGGCCGGCAGCTTGGCGGGGGCAATCAGGCCGAACCACGACGAATCGTTGACCTCGGCCAGGCCCAGCTCGGCGAAAGTCGGCACGTTCGGCAGCGCGGCAACGCGCTTGGGCGCGGCGACGGCCAGCGCGCGCAGCTTGCCGCCCTGGATGAACGGCAGCGACGACGGCAGGTTGTCGAACAGGATCTGCACCTGGTTGGCCAGCGTGTCGTTCAGCGCCGGGCCGACGCCCTTGTACGGCACGTGCAGCAGCTCGGTCTTGCTGCTCAGCTTGAACAGCTCGCCCATCATGTGCGACACGCTGCCGTTGCCGGCCGAACCGTAGGCCAGCTTGTTCGGCTGCGACTGCGCCAGCGCGATGAAGGCCTTCATGTCGTTGGCCTTGACCGACGGGTGGACGCTCATCACGTTCGGCACCGAGGCCAGGTTGGTGATGGTGGTGAAGTCCTTGGTCGCGTCGTACTGCAGGCGCGGGTAGATCGCCGGGTTGATGCCGTGCGTCGAGGCCGTGGCGATGCCGATCGTGTAGCCGTCCGGCGTGGCCTTGGCCAGGTAGCTGGTGCCGATGCTGCCGCCGGCGCCGCCGCGGTTGTCGACCACCACGGCCTGGCCCAGTTGCTGGCCCAGCTTGTCGGCGACGATGCGGGCGACGATGTCGGTGGTGCCGCCGGCCGGGAAGGGCACGACCAGCGTGATCGGCTTGGTCGGGTACGAACCCTGCGCGGCAGCCTGGAACGACAGGCCGGCGGCCAGGGCGGCCGAGCCGGCAGCGATGAGGCGGAGCATGTTACGGCGTTGCATGAATGATCCTGAAAAGGGAGTCCAACACGGAATGGGGGAGTAAGGGCGCCGGCAGGGCGGGCCCGTCGTTGCTGTGCTAGAAAGCTTCGTTGAGCTTTGCTTGTGATTCTGCGCAAATCTGCAAGAACCGTGCAAACGAATTAAAATCGCACGGTCATTCCATTTGGTCGTGAAGTCTGGGAAATCGAGGAAGTCGCATGCGGCGCCTATGCCCGTCGTTGACCGGGCTGCAGGCCTTCGAGGCCGCCGCCCGTCATCTCAGTTTTACGCTGGCCGCCCGCGAGCTCCATGTCACGCAGGGCGCGGTCAGCAAGCAGGTCCGCCAGCTCGAGTCGTCGCTGGGCGTGGACCTGTTCGAACGCGTCCGTCAGCGGCTGCTGCTGACCGATGCCGGCCGCCGCTACCTGGAGCGGATCCGGCCCAGCCTGCAGGAGATCGAGGCCGCGACCGTCGAGCTGGTGGCCAGTCAGGGCCGCGGCGGCACGCTGCACATCGCCAGCATGCCGACGCTCGGCGCCAAGTGGCTGATTCCGCGGCTGCCGCAGTTCTTCGAGCGGCATCCGGAGGTCACACTCGAATTCGTGCCGCACGCGCAGGGCTATGACTTCTCGCAGCCGGACCTCGACGCGGCGATCCGCTTCGGCGACGGTGTCTGGCCGGGCAGCCTGGCGGACTACATGACCGGGCGCGAGGTGCTGCCGGTATGCCGGCCGGGTTTGCTCGCCAACGAGCCCAACGGCGTGGCGGCGTCGCCGCAGGCGCTGCTGAACTATCCGCTGCTGCACCATACGACGGTGCCCGAGGCGTGGTCCGACTGGCTGGGCGAGCTGGGCGTGACGACGCGGGAGGCCTGGAGCGGGCCGCGCTTCGACCAGTTCTCGCTGCTGACGCAGGCCGCGCTGTCGGGCCTGGGCATCGCGCTGATCCCGCGCTGCCTGATCGAGCAGGAACTGGCCAGCGGCGCGCTGGTGGTCGCGCATCCGGCGCGGGTGCTCAGCAAGAAGGGCTATTACCTGTGCTATCCGGAGCAGAAGCAGCATCTGCCGGCGCTGCAGACGTTCCGGCAGTGGCTGATGGAAGGGGTCGACGTGGTGGTGTGAGCGGCGGGCCTACTTCGACAGTACCTTCATCGCCTGCTCGAGGCCCGCGATGGTGACCGGGTACATCCGCGCCTTCATGATCTGGTTGATCACGGAGATCGACTGCCGGTATTGCCACAGACCTTCGGGCTCGGGATTGAGCCAGACGAAGCGCGGGAACTGGTCGATCAGCCGGTTCAGCCAGACCGCGCCGGCCTCGGCGTTGTTGTATTCGACCGACCCGCCCGGCTGCAGGATCTCGTACGGGCTCATGGTCGCGTCGCCGACGAAGATCACCTTGTAGTCAGGCGTGTACTTGTGGATCAGGTCCCAGGTGGCGATCTTTTCCGCATGCCGGCGGCGGTTGTTCTTCCACACGTAGTCGTAGACGCAGTTGTGGAAGTAGTAGTACTCCAGATGCTTGAACTCGGTCTTGGCCGCCGAGAACAGCTCCTCGACGCGCTTGATGTGGTCGTCCATCGAGCCGCCGACATCCATCAGCATCAGCACCTTGACCTTGTTGTGCCGCTCGGGGCGCAGCTTGATGTCAAGCAGGCCGGCGTTCGCCGCGGTCGAATGGATGGTGTCGTCCAGATCGAGTTCGGTGTCGGCGCCTTCGCGCGCGAACCGGCGCAGCCGCCGCAGCGCGACCTTGATGTTGCGCGTGCCCAGTTCGACCTGATCGTCGTAGTCCCGATAGGCGCGCGTCTCCCATACCTTGATCGCGGTGCGGTTGCCCTTGGACGGGCCGCCGATACGGATGCCCTCGGGGTTGTAGCCGCCGTGGCCGAACGGCGAGGTGCCGCCGGTGCCGATCCACTTGTTGCCGCCCTCGTGCTTTTCCTTCTGTTCCTCGAGCAGCTGCTTCAGGTGCTCCATCAGCTTGTCGAGCCCGCCCATCGCCTCGATCTTCGCCTTCTCCTCGGGCGACAGTTCGCGCTCGAGCGTCTTCTGCAGCCAGTCGAGCGGAATGTCGGACTTCCAGTCGACCAGGTTCTCGACGCCCTTGAAGTAGGCCGCGAAGGTCTGGTCGAACTTGTCGAAGTGCTTCTCGTCCTTGACCAGTGTCATGCGCGACAGGTAGTAGAACTCGTCGATCGACGGCGCGATCACCTGGGCCTTCAGCGCCTCCAGCATGGTCAGGTATTCCTTGACGGATACCGGCAGCTTGGCGTGCCGCAGCGAGAAGAAGAAGTCGATCAGCATGGCGGGTCTCGGTGTCGCGGGTGGCTGGCTGGGCGAGGGGGGAAAGCCCCGGCGCTCAGCGCGGCATCTCCAGGCGGTAGTGCAGATGGCGCTTCACCGTCGGCCATTCGCTGGCGATGATCGAGAAGACCACGGTGTCGCGCAGCGAGCCGTCGGCCATCACCTGGTGGTTGCGCAGCACGCCGTCCTGCTTGGCGCCGAGCCGCGCGATCGCGGCGCGGCTCTGGTGGTTCATCCAGTGCGTGCGGAATTCGACCGCGATGCAGCGCAGCTGCTCGAAGGCGTGCGCCAGCAACAGCAGCTTGCACTCGGTGTTGACCGCGGTGCGCTGCACGCTCTGCGCATACCAGGTGTGGCCGATCTCGAGCCGCCGATGGGTCTCGTCGACATTGAACATCCGCGTCGAGCCGACCACCGGGCCGGCCACGCCGTCCTGCACGCGCCGCACCACGAACGGCATCGCGCCGAGGCGGTCGCGCTGGTCCAGCGCGGTGTCGATCCACGCGCGCAGCCCGTCTGGCGTCGGCACCGAGGTGTACCACAGCTTCCACAGCTCGCCGTCGCTGGCGGCCGCGCGCAGCTCGGTTTCATGCGCGGCGTCGAGCGGTTCGAGCATGACGTGCCGGCCTTCCAGCACGATCGGCGCGATCAGACGGGTCATCGGGGTTCCTGGCGAGGGTTTGGACGTGCGACGGTCGACGAGGGCGGGCCAGCCGTTCAGCGGTTGGCGCGGTTCATGAAGACCAGCCGTTCGAACAGATGCACGTCCTGCTCGTTCTTCAGCAGCGCGCCGTGCAGCGGCGGAATCGCGGCCTTCTTGTCCGGGCTGCGCAGCGCCTCGGGCGGAATGTCCTCGGCCATCAGCAGCTTGAGCCAGTCGATCAGTTCGGAGGTCGACGGCTTCTTCTTCAGGCCCGGCAGGTTGCGCATCTCGTAGAACGCCTCGAGCGCGGCGGAGACCAGCTCGCGCTTGATGCCCGGATAGTGGACGTCGACGATGCGCTGCATCGTGTCGGCGTCGGGGAACTTGATGTAGTGGAAGAAGCAGCGGCGCAGGAAGGCGTCCGGCAGTTCCTTCTCGTTGTTCGACGTGATGATGACCAGCGGGCGGTGCTTCGCGCGGATCAGTTCGCGCGTCTCGTAGACGTAGAACTCCATCCGGTCGATTTCGCGCAGCAGGTCGTTGGGGAATTCGATGTCCGCCTTGTCGATCTCGTCGATCAGCAGCACCACCGGCTCGTCCGACTCGAACGCCTGCCACAGCACGCCCTTGACGATGTAGTTGCGGATGTCGTGCACGCGGTCGTCGCCGAGCTGCGAGTCGCGCAGGCGGGACACCGCGTCGTATTCGTACAGGCCCTGCTGCGCCTTGGTGGTCGACTTGATATGCCATTGCAGCAGCGGCATGCCCAGCGCGGCGGCCACTTCCTCGGCCAGCATGGTCTTGCCGGTGCCGGGCTCGCCCTTGATCAGCAGCGGACGCTGCAGCGTGCGCGCGGCATTGACGGCGAGCTTCAGGTCGTCGGTGGCCACGTAGTGGGCGCTGCCCTCGAAGCGGGCGGAGGGGGCGGCAGAGGCGCCAGCGGCGGCTTGGGCGGTATCGGTCATGTCGCGTTCTGAGGCTTCGTTCGGGTCGGAATGGGCCAGTATAAAAGAGCTTTCCCGTTCGCGTGCGCCCACGGCGCCGCTCTATGGACTGCCGCGTGCCGCGTGCGGTACAATGCGCCGGTTTGACGCGCCCCCACGTACGTCCATCCTCCTTCCCCTGCCGCCACGTCGCACCCCGGCGGCTCCGGTCGGGAAGCGGCGATCACGAAAGAATGGCCGGCATGACGGTCGATGCGCGCGGCCTCGGCCGTGCATTCGGCGGGAGTTCCATGTCTGGCCGCTCGGGCAGGTCACGCAAGGTTCAATCCTTCCAATCCGACTACGACAATGAAAAAGCTCCTCACGATGGTGGTGCTGGGCGCCGCCGCGACGGCAGCGCAGGCCCAGGAAGTCAAGGGCAATGTGGAGGCAGCCCGGGATAAGGTGGCGATGTGTATCGGCTGCCACGGTATTCCGGGATATCGGGCTTCGTTTCCCGAGGTGTATGAAGTGCCGATGATCGGGGGCCAGAGCGCGAAGTACATCGCGAACGCGCTGCAGGAATACAAGAAGGGTGGCCGCAAGCATCCGACGATGCGCGGCATCGCGGCGACGCTGAGCGACCAGGATATCGCCGATGTGGCTGCGTACTACGCGCAGCAGAAGCGCGACACCCGCGACAATCCGCAGAAGTGAGAGGACCCGACATGAAGACGCTCAAGACGCTCTCGTTCGCGCTCGGCGCACTCGTGCTGGGTGCCTCGGCGATGTCGGCTGCGGCTGCCGATATCGAAGCCGGCAAGGCCCTGGTGCAGAAGGGCAATTGCGCCGCCTGCCACGGCGCCGACATGAATTCCCCGATCGCGCCGGACTATCCGAAGCTGGCCGGCCAGCACGCCAGCTATCTGTACCACGCGCTGGTCGCCTACCAGATCCACGGCAACCCGCAGGTCGGCCGCTCCAACGCGATCATGCAGGGCCAGGTCAACGCCAACCCCGGCGTGGTCGGCAAGGATGGCAAGCCGCGTCCGTTCACCCGGCAGGAACTGAAGGACATGGCCGCCTATCTCGAATCGCTGCCGGGCGATCTGGTGTTGAAGAAGTAAGGCAGCGTACCGCCGTCAGAAAAGCCGCTTCCTTGGAGGCGGCTTTTTTTATATCTTCGGCATGTATCGATCGAAGGCCTGATGACACGGCAATACGATGGCGCTCCCTCGACAGCGGGAGCCAATGTGCCAACCCTCAGCATATTTTTCGGGATCGTGATCTCGATGTATTGGCGTGACCACGAACCGGCTCATTTCCATGCGCGCTATGGCGATGCAGAAGCAATCATCCGAATCGATACGCTCGAGGTTATGGCCGGATCGCTGCCTCGGCGTGCGCTGGCACTCGTGTTGGAATGGGCGTCTGCGCATCGAACGGAATTGGCCGAAGATTGGCGACTCTGCAGAAATCACGAAACGCCAAAGCCCATCCCGCCCCTGGAGTAAAAAACGCAATGGTTGCATGGCACGTCACCCGCCTGGCTGTCCTGCCAAATCATCGACTGGATGTTGAATTTGCCGATGGCACGCGCGGCATCGTGGACATGTCGGGTGATGAATTTCGTGGTGTGTTCGCGCCGTTGGCCGATGAGACCTACTTCGCAAAGGCCCTCATTGTCAACGGCGCGGTGGTGTGGCCGAACGGGGTCGATATTGCCCCGGATGCGATGTACGAGGAAGTGACCGGACGCCCGCTGACGAAATCGTAGGCGCCAGGTGATGGGGCGGCGCGCGGCCGCCAGAAGACTCATTCAGTTTCCGCTGCCCTTCGCCAGCCGCCGTGCCTTCACTGCATTGGCGAGGATCTCCAGCACGCGCACCGAATCGTCCCAGCCGATGCAGGCGTCGGTGACCGACTGGCCGTAGGTCAGCGAGTCGATCGGCGCCCCCTGGACATGGTCCTGGCGGCCGGCGATCAGGTGCGATTCGACCATCACGCCGATGATGCGATCGTCGCCGGCGGCGAGCTGGCGGCCGATGTCCTCGCAGACCGGGATCTGGTTCTCATGCTTCTTGCTGCTGTTGGCGTGCGAGGCGTCGATCATCAGCCGTGCCGCGAGCCCGGCCTTGGAAATCGCATCGCAGGCCTGCTGCACGCTGTCGGCGTCGTAGTTCGGGTTCTTGCCGCCGCGCAGGATGATGTGGCAGTCCTCGTTGCCCGAGGTCGACACGATCGCCGAATGGCCGCCCTTGGTCACCGACAGGAAATGGTGCGGCTGCGACGCGGCCTTGATCGCATCGACCGCGATCTTGACGTTGCCGTCGGTGCCGTTCTTGAAGCCGACCGGGCACGACAGTCCCGAAGCCAGTTCGCGATGGACCTGCGATTCGGTGGTGCGCGCGCCGATCGCGCCCCAGCTGACCAGGTCTGCGATGTACTGCGGCGAAATCATGTCGAGATATTCGGTGCCCGCCGGCAGGCCCATTTCGCTGATATTGAGCAGCAGCTCGCGCGCGGTGCGCAGGCCGTCGTTGATCTTGAAGCTGCCGTCCATGTGCGGATCGTTGATCAGCCCCTTCCAGCCGACCGTGGTGCGCGGCTTCTCGAAGTAGACCCGCATCACGACCTCGAGCTCGTTGCTGAAGCGATCGCGCTGCTCTTTCAGCAGCTTCGCGTATTCGAGCGCGGCGCGGGTATCGTGGATCGAGCAGGGGCCGATGATGACGATCAGCCGGTCGTCCATGCCGTGCAGGATCCGGTGCATCGCCTGGCGCGCGCCGTAGATGACGTCCGACGCCTTCTCCGACAGGGAGAACTCGCGGATCAGGTGCGCCGGCGGCAGCAGCTCCTTCAGTTCGCGAATACGAAGGTCGTCGGTGTTCTTCAACATGATGGCTCCAGGTCTTGTCAGGTCGTGAGGGTGGGGGTGTTCGGTATTCGGGTGCCGCGGCAGCGGCGGAAAATCGGGCCAAAAAAAAGCCGCCAGGTCTGCTGGCGGCTTTCTTGCAATCTTGGGAGGCGCTTACGACTGATCCTCTCCTTCCGCCAGCGGTGCGAGATCGCTAAAAAAGTAAAAGTAAAACTTGGCGGACATCAGGGAGGGCAGGGCGGTATTCAGTCGGAAATCGGTCGGTACTGCGCTGGTTTTCGTCTGCCTTTTGCGGCGGCCAGGCGGCCAGCGTCGGCAACGAAGCCACTTTATAGCCCGTTTCGGCACGCTTGGCAAGCGCGCCGAAACGGCCGGACGGTCCCGGCTGTGGCGTCGGCGCTGCAGCGGCACCGACGCCGGGCAGCCCGTCAGGCGGTGCCGCCCACCGTCATGTTCTCGATGCGCAGCGTCGGCTGGCCGACGCCGACCGGCACGCTCTGGCCTTCCTTGCCGCAGACGCCGACGCCGGAGTCCAGCCGCATGTCGTTGCCGATCATCGTGACGTCCTTCAGCGATTCCGGGCCGTTGCCGACCAGCGTCGCGCCCTTGACCGGCGCGGTGATCTTGCCGTCCTCGATCAGGTAGGCCTCGCTGGCCGAGAACACGAACTTGCCGTTGGTGATGTCGACCTGGCCGCCGCCGAAGTTGACCGCGTACAGGCCGCGCTTGACGCTGGCGATGATCTCCTGCGGGTCGCGGTCGCCGTTCAGCATGTAGGTGTTGGTCATGCGCGGCATCGGCAGCGCGGCGAAGCTCTCGCGGCGCGCGTTGCCGGTCACCGGCATCTTCATCAGCCGCGCGTTCAGCGTGTCCTGGATATAGCCGCGCAGGATGCCATCCTCGATCAGCGTGGTGCACTGGGTCGGGTTGCCCTCGTCGTCGAGGTTCAGCGAACCGCGGCGGCCTTCCAGCGTGCCGTCGTCGACCACGGTGACGCCCTTGGCCGCGACGCGCTCGCCCATGCGGCCGGCGAAGGCCGACGAGCCCTTGCGGTTGAAGTCGCCTTCCAGCCCGTGGCCGACCGCCTCGTGCAGCAGTACGCCGGGCCAGCCCGGGCCGAGCACGACCGTCATCGCGCCGGCCGGGGCGGGGCGCGCCTCCAGATTGACCAGCGCCGACGATACCGCCTCGTCGACATAGGTGCGCAGCAGGTCGTCGGTGAAGTAGCCGTAGTGGTAGCGGCCGCCGCCGCCCGAGGTGCCCATCTCGCGGCGGCCGTTCTGCTCGGCGATCACCGTGACCGACACGCGTACCAGCGGCCGCACGTCGGCGGCAATCACGCCGTCGCTGCGCGCGATCAGCACCACGTCGTATTCGCCGGCCAGGCCTGCCATCACCTGCACGATGCGCGGGTCCTTGGCGCGCGCCATCTTCTCGACGCGCTCGAGCAGCGCGACCTTCTCGGCCGCCGGCATCGAATCGAGCGGATCGTTGGGCGCGTAGAGGTCCCGGCCGCCGTGCGAGGCCAGCGAGCCCGCCACCTTGGTGCGGCCGCTGCCGACCTTGCCGATGGTGCGCGTCGCGGCGCTGGCCTGCAGCAGCGCTTCGAGGCTGATCTCGTCCGAGTAGGCGAAGGCCGTGCGGTCGCCGGACACGGCGCGCACGCCGACGCCCTGGTCGATATTGAAGCTGCCCGACTTGACGATGCCTTCCTCGAGGCTCCAGGCCTCGCTGCGGGTGTACTGGAAATACAGGTCGGCGTAGTCGACCTTGTGCGTGAAGATGTCGGCCAGCACGCGCTGCAGCCGGGCTTCATCGAGCCCGTACGGGGTCAGCAGCAGCTGCTGCGCGGTGGCGAGATTGCGGATTCCGAGATCGCCGGCGTTCATGAATGTCCTCTGTTGGATTCGGTGTCGCGCTGCCCGGCATCGGGCCGGCAGCCGCAAGGGTGGGGCGCCGGCTTGCGCGGCGCCCATGTGTTCGGTCGGGGACTACGGGTGTCCATGCTACAGCACCCGGTGGCGCAGCGCAGGCAGGTTCTGCCGCACTTCGGCGATACGCGCCGGGTCCAGCGTGCCGCTGACCACGCCTTCGCCCTCGGGCAGCATGGCCAGCACTTCGCCCCAGGGGTCGACCAGCATCGAATGGCCCCACGTGCGGCGGCCGTTCTCGTGCTTGCCGCCCTGGGCCGCGGCCAGCACATAGCACTGGTTCTCGATCGCGCGGGCGCGCAGCAGGATCTCCCAATGCGCCTGCCCCGTCGTGTAGGTGAAGGCGGCGGGCATCAGGATCAAGGCCAGGCCGTTCTCGCTGTCGGTGCTCGCCATTTGCCGATACAGCTCGGGGAAGCGCAGGTCGTAGCAGACCGACATCGCGACGCGGCCGCACGGCGCATCGAAGGTCACCGGCTCGCGGCCGGCCAGGATGGTGCGCGACTCGTCGTAGCGCTCCTCGCCGCGGGTAAAGCCGAACAGGTGGATCTTGTCGTAGCGCGCCACCCGTTCGCCCCGCGGATCGAAGGCCAGCGAGCTGTTGCGGACCCGCTCGGCGTCCTCGCACCACAGCGGCAGCGTGCCGCCGACCAGCCAGATGCCGTGGCGCCGTGCGGCATCGGCGAGGAAGTGCTGGATGGGCCCGTCGCCGTCCTGCTCGCGCACCGCGACCTTGTCGCTGTCCTGGCGGCCCATCAGGCAGAAATACTCGGGCAGCAGCACCAGTTCGGCGCCGCCGCGCGCGGCGTCGGCGATCAGCGCGTCGGCGCGCGCCAGATTGGCGTCGAGCGCGGTGCCGGTCACGGTCTGGATTGCCGCCACACGCATCGCGCGCGGCGCGGCGGAGCGTGTAGCGATTGGGTTGGCTGGCGTGGTGGCGGGGTCGGCGGCTGGCATGACGTTTCCTCGGCGCGATGGCGAACATTGCGGAAATTGCGGCATTGCCGCAGTTACGGCAATTACGGCAATTACGGCAATTACGGCAATTACGGCAATTACGGCAATTACGGCAATTACGGCATGTAGGACTGCTCGGGCTGGCGGCGGTCGGGTGCGCGCCGTTGCCCGTCGGCATTATTGTCGCCCACCTTGGCGATACGCGGCTCGGCCCAACTCCCGGTGACCTTGTAGTGCTGGGTGAAGGCCTTGGAGAACTCGTCGGCGAACAGCAGTTGCGCCGCCAGCGTGCCGATGCCCAGCGCCGGATTGATGAAGGCGGCGGCGACCGAGGCCGAGGTCGCGTTGATGCGCGGCACCAGTGCGACCTCGAGATCCTGTGTTTCCTGCGGGAGATTGGCGCTGCCCGTCATCGCCGCGCTGACCTGCGGGCTCTTCAGCCGGAAATCGCTGGTGCTGGCAATGCCGTTCTCGATGGTGCCGGTCGCGCTGATCTCGTCGAACACCAGGCCCTGGCCGGCGATGCCGCGGAAGTCGAGCGTCACCAGCCGCATCACGCTCTGCAGGCTCAGCACGCCAAGCAGCTTGGCCGCGCCGGGCTCGACGCTGACGATCTGGCCGTTCTCGAGCTTGAGCGCCACGCGGCCGTTCAGCGAGGCGTAGTCGATCGCCAGCGGCGAGCCGATCCAGCGGATGCGGCCCTCGAGCTTGCCCTTGCCGTCGCGCAGCGTGTGCGGCATGCCGAGCCGATCCAGCACGTCGCCGGCATTGCGCACGTCGACGTTGAAACTGAGCAGCGTGCGGCGCTGGCCGCCGGCCTTGCCGCTGTCGCGCACGCGCCGCGGCACGCGCCAGCTGCCCTGGCCGGTGAAGGTGGCGCCGGGCTGTTCCAGCGTCAGCGATTCCAGCGTCCAGACCGGCTCGCCATTGTCGAGCGCGCTGTGCGCCTTGACCTGCAGCTTGCCGAAGTCGTGCCCGCGTAGCTCGAAGCGCTCGGCCTGCAGATCGATCGAGGGCAGCTCCTCGATCTGGCCGGCCAGCGCGTCGGCGACCTGGCTGGTGTCCTGGCTGTCGGGAATGTTCAGCCGCGACAGCCGCAGCGTCAGCGCGCCACCGGGGCTCGACGGCACCGCGCGCCACTGCATCTGGCCGGCGATCTGGCGCGAGTCCAGGCGGAACTGCCAGCCGGGATCGCCGGACTGCGGCGCGCGCACGGCGTCCAGCGTCACGTCGTCGAGCTCGCGGCCGAACGCGAGCAGCGTGCGCGAGCGTGCGGTGATGCGCTCGGGCAAGTAGGAGGCCGTGACCGGCCCGCGCGGGGCGCCGTCACTGTCGTTGCCTGGGTTGCCCGGGCTGCCGGCCAGCGCCGCGCGCCAGCCGTCCAGATCGAAACGCTCGACCGCCAGCGCGGCGCTGACACCGGTCGCCGGTGTGGGGGCCGGCTGGCCGATGCCGATCCCGCCGTTGACGACCTCGACGCCGCCGGCGCCACGGCGCAGCAGATAGCGCGCGCTCATCATTGCGCCGTATTGCAGTTCGAGTTCTTCGTGGCCCGCGCGTCCGGCCAGCGGGCGCAGTTCGAAGCGCAGTGGCGCCGGCTGGCCGGCCGGCTTGGCCAGCGGGGCCGGCAGGTCGACCGCCATGCCGGCCAGATCCGCGGTGAAGGAGATCACCGGCTGGCGTTCGCGCACGCCGATGATGGCCTGGTAGCTCGCGTTGCCGTCGAAGCGGCGCGCCAGCGGGCTCAGGCCGGCCCCGGCCAGCGCCTCGGCGATGCCGCGCGAGTTCGCAGTGCCCGCCGCGGTCACGCGCACCGTGCCGTCGGACTGGGTGCCGCCGCTGGCGCGCACCTCGCCGCCGAGCAGGCGGGCGCGCACCGCGTCGAGCTGGAAACCGTGCTCGTTGAAGGCGACCGTGCCGGTGGCGCCGCCCAGCGTCGGCAGGCCCGGTGCAAGCACCACGTCGTTGCCGGTCAGCCGGTACTGGCCGTCGACCTTGCTGCGCGCGGCATCGGCCAGCGGCAGGTCGAGCTTCAGCCGCAGTTCGCCGTTGCCCTGGCCGCGCGCCTCGCCGGTGAAGTTGCCGGTCCACTCGCGCACCGGGCTGCTGGCGATATAGCGCAGGAAGCCCTGCATCGGGCCGCTGGCGCTGCCGTCCAGCGTCAGCCGTCCGCGGTGGTCGAGCTCGTCGATGCGGCCCTTGATGTCGCGCAGCGCCACGCCGGGCAGGCCCTGCACCGAGGCGCGCTCGACGTTCAGCGCCATCGCGCCGCGCTCGAACTGCAGGCTGCCTTCGATCTCGGTAAACAGCGGCCAGAGCGGCTTGCCGTCGGGGCCGCGCGGATCGATCTGATACGACGCCTGCCGCAGCGGCACGTCGACGCGGAAGTCGCCATGCCGCGCGGCGTCGCCGTGGAAGGGGAAGTGGGCGAGGTCGCCCTTGACCTGGAAGCGGACCGCCTCGGACTCGCCGCCGGCCAGCGCGCCCGCCAGATAGTGGCGCGTGCTGGCGGGCACGTGCAGCGGCAGGTAGCGCGGCACGCGCGCGACCTGCGCGCGGGCCAGCTCGCCGTCGAGCTCGGCAATGCCGGCATGGCCGTCGCCGCCTTCGCGCCAGCTGCCGCGCACGGTGCCGGCCGTATCGGCGTTGGCGAAGCGGATGCCGTCGCTGCGTACCGCCAGCTTGCCGCCCTCGCGGCGCCACTGGAACGCGCCGGCCAGTTCGTCGAAGGGCAGGCGCGGGTCTTCGAACACGCCGGGGAAGATCAGCGTGGCCTGGGTGCCCTCGAAGCGCGCGTTGCCGCCCTGCTGGTCGAAGGAGAAGCTGCCGGACAGCCCGCTGAAGCCCGGCACGCCGAGATTGGCGTGACCGTCCTTGTCGTAGGCCGGTTCGGCCGGCTGCTCGCGCACCGACACATTGCGCAGCGTGCCCTGGACCTGGTAGCGGGCAGGGCCGCCTTGCCGCTGCAGCAGGCCGCCGCGCTCGCGCGTCCAGGTGATGTCGAGATTGTCGAGCCGGCCCGATGGCCGCAGCGCGCGCACCTTGCGGGCCAGCGCGGTATCGAGCGGCATCGCGGTCGACAGCGCGCGCAGCGCGTCGAGGTCCAGCGTCGGCGCCTTCAGCGCCAGCCGCCGCAGCGCGCCATTGTCGTCGTGCGCCCAGCGCAGCGTGACGCGGCGCATGCCGTCGCGCCAGGCGCCGCCGCTGGCCTGTGCCTGCGCGCCGGCGGGCTCCCACAGCAGCGTGTCGATGGTCAGCTGGTTGTCGGCGCCTTCGCGCCGATGCAGCAACAGCGCCTGCGACTGATTCAGCCGCAGCGGCTCGGCCGCGCCGGCCAGGCGCAGATCGACCGCGTTGGCGCGCAGCCGCGCCTGGCTGCGCAGCATCTCGCCATTGGCGAATTCGATGGTGCCGTCGCTGCTCAGCACGCCGCTGTCGACCTGTTCGAACAGGCTCGAATAGCGCTGCACCGCCGGCAGCTGCAGCTGGCCGATATCCCAGCTGGCCTGGCCGCGCCAGTTGCGCCAGTCTCCCTGCGCATGCAGATAGGTATGGCGGAAGGTGCCGGTGATCACCAGCGGGCGGGCGGCCAGCGCGGCCGAGCGTGCTTCCAGCCGCAGGTCGTGGCGGGCGCCGCTGCGAGTCGAGCGCAGCAGGATGTCGCCGACCTCGAGCACCGGCAGGCCGCGCTGCTCGTCGAGCCAGCGCACCTTGCCGCCGGTCAGCGTGACCGAACCCTGCGCCAGCAGCCAGTCGAGGAAGCGATGATCGTCGCCGCTGCTGTCCTGCATGCGCATCGGCATGCCGGCCACCTCCAGCTTGCCCTGGGCGGAGCGGTGCACCAGCACGTCGGCGTGGTTGGCATCGAAGCGGGCGAAGCGCAGCTCGAGCGCGCTCAGCGACTGCCAGGACAGCGCGCCCTGCAGCGTGTCCGCCGACAGCAGCACGCGCTGCTGTTCGTCGACCAGCCGCACGCCGCGCGCATGGAAGGCGGGATGCCAGCCGTCCCACGTCGTTTCCAGCGCGGCGATGGTCAGCCGGGCCGACAGCGCCTCCGAACCGCGTTGCTCCAGCCAGGCGCGTGCGCCGGCGGCCTGCGGCCACAGCACGAAACGCATCAGCAGGAACAGCACCGCGGCGACGGCCGCCAGCGCCACGCCGATGCGCAGCAGCCAGCGCGCGATCCAGCCCCAGCAGCGGTGCCGCACCGCGGCGGCGATGGCGCGCCCGATGGCGCGGGGCGAAGCCTTCAGACAGCCGATCAATTGGCCGGCGCGGCGGCGCCAGGCCGAGGTCGAAAGCGGCTTGCCGGAGGGATGGGTGCTGGAGCCGCTGGGATCGGCGCCTGGGGCGGCGGTGGCCCCGGCCGCGGCGCCCGCGCTCGAACCCGCCGGCCCTGGGGCTGCTGCCGCGCCGCTGGACGGGGTGGGGCGTTCGGCGGGTGGGGTGGCGCGGCTGGACATGCGCAGATTATCCGACAATACTAGCCGCTCTCCAATTCGAAGCCAGCCCGGGCGGCGTTACCGGTGGCGCATGGTTCCTCGCGCGGCGATCCTCCGCCGCGATCCATCCAAGTGACAGGAATGACTTCCCCAGATATCGCGAGTTCCCAGGCGGGCGCCGGCCGGCACGCTGCCGCCGCCGTTGATGCCGTTGATGCCGTTGCCATCGATGCCGCCACCGCGGCCGGCGGCCTGGGCGGCATGGCCAGCGGCGCCTTCGCGCTGACGGCCGCAACCGGTCTCGACCCGGCCGATTGCGAGGGACACGCATTGTACTCGGCGGCCGCCTCGCATTACGTGCGCCGCGTGATGCAGGCCCGGCCCGAACTGCCCGCGCTGGTCGCGCAGGCCAGCGCCGAGCCGCTGACGCGGG
This sequence comes from Cupriavidus gilardii, assembly GCF_008801915.1. Classification (GTDB taxonomy): domain Bacteria; phylum Pseudomonadota; class Gammaproteobacteria; order Burkholderiales; family Burkholderiaceae; genus Cupriavidus; species Cupriavidus gilardii. The sequence continues at coordinate 3,449 of NZ_VZOV01000042.1, read as the reverse complement.
TCTGGATGGAAGCGCGGCTGGCGACGCTGCGCCAGCCCGCCGCCGATGCCGAGCAGGCGATCGGCCAGGCGCTGCGCCGGCTGCGCGCCGAGGTGATGTGCACCGTCATCGAGCGCGATCTGCGCGGCCTGGCCACGCTGGCCGAGGTGACCGGCGCGATGACCGACCTGGCCGAACTGTCGATCCAGCATGCGCTGGCCACGCTGACCGAGGACATGGCGCCGACCTTCGGCCGGCCCGTCGGCGAGCACAGCGGCGAAGTGCAGGAACTGATCGTGGTCGGCATGGGCAAGCTTGGCGGCCGCGAACTGAACGTGTCGTCCGACATCGACCTGATCTTTCTGTACGACGAGGATGGCGATACCCAAGGTGGCCAGCGCAGCCTGTCGAACCACGAATATTTCACCCGCCTGGGCCGTCGCCTGATCAGCGTGCTGGCCGAGACCACCGCTGACGGCTATGTGTTCCGCGTCGACATGCGGCTGCGGCCCAACGGCGACGCCGGACCGCTCGCCTGCAGCCTCGGCATGCTCGAGGAATACCTGGTGGTACAGGGGCGCGAATGGGAGCGCTATGCCTGGATCAAGGGCCGCGTGGTGTCGTCGCTGGCCACGCCGCACGCGCAACGCGCCGCCGACCAGCTGGGGCGGCTGACCACGCCGTTCGTGTTCCGCCGCTATCTGGACTACGGCGTGATCGCCGCGATCCGCTCGCTGCATGCGCAGATCCGCGCCGAGGCCGCCAAGCGCAGCGGCGGCCTGGCCGGGCACGGCGTCAACCAGCGCTCGGCCGATATCAAGCTGGGGCGCGGCGGCATCCGCGAAATCGAGTTCATGGCGCAGGTGTTCCAGCTGATCCGCGGCGGCCAGGATCTGGCGCTGCGCGCGCGGCCGACGCTGGAGGTACTGGCGATCGCGGTCGAGCGCGGGCTGCTGCCGGCGGGGCAGGCGCTGCAGCTGTCCGACGCCTATCGCTTCCTGCGCCAGCTGGAGCACCGGCTGCAGTATCGCGACGATGCGCAGACCCATCACCTGCCGACCAGCGAAGAGGAACAGTCCGCGGTCGCGCGGATGATGGGCTGCCCGGACTGGCCGGCGCTGCTGGCCCGCCTGGCCGAGCTGCAGGAGCCGGTGGCGCAGCAGTTCGAGGTCACCTTCTCCGACCCGGAACAGGGCCAGGCGCCCGCCGAGACGCTATGGCCGGCGCTGGCGCATGGCGACGACGAGGAGGCGCCGTGCGCGCGGCTCGCGCAGGCCGGCTATTCCGACTGCGGCGGGCTGCTGGAGCGGCTGCGCGCCACCGCGAGCTCGCCGCGCTATCGCGCGCTGTCCGAGCAGAGCCGGGCGCGCTTCGACCTGCTGGTCAATCGCGCGCTGGACCTGGCGGGGCGGCAGGACGATGCCGATGCCACCATCGCGCGCTTTCTCGACTTCTTCGATGCGATCAGCCGGCGCGCCTCCTATCTGTCGCTGCTGTCCGAGTATCCGCAGGCGATGGAGCGAGTCGCCCATACCCTGCATGCGTCGCGCTGGGCCGCGAGCTATCTGACGCGGCATCCACAACTGCTCGACGAACTGCTCGACGCCGAGGCGCTGGCCAGCGTGCCGGACTGGGACGCCTTTCGTGCCCGGCTCGGCGAGCGCCTGCTGGCGGCTCACGGTCAGATCGAGGCGCAGATGGACATCCTGCGCCGCGAGCACCATGCGGAGACCTTTCGCGTGCTGCTGCAGGACCTGCACGGCAGGCTGACGGTCGAGCAGATCGCCGACCGCCTGTCGGATCTGGCCGACGCGATGCTCGACGTCACGCTGGCCGCGGTCTGGCAGCAACTGCCGATGCGCCATCGCGACACGCCGCGCTTCGCGGTGATCGCCTATGGCCGGCTGGGCGGCAAGGAGCTCGGCTACGCGTCCGACCTCGACATCATCTTCCTGCACGACGACGATGACGACGGCGCCGCCGAGATCTACGCGGCCTATGCGCGCCGCCTGATCACCTGGCTGACCAGCCATACCGCCGCGGGCATGCTGTTCGATGTCGACACGCGGCTGCGCCCGAACGGCGCCGCCGGGCTGCTGGTCACCAGCTTCGAGTCGTTCCGCCGCTATCAGCTGCGCCAGGGCGAGAACACCGCCTGGGTCTGGGAGCACCAGGCGCTGACGCGCGCGCGCTTCTGCGCCGGCGACCGCGAGCTGGGCGCGCGCTTCGAGCGGCTGCGCGAGGAGGTCCTGTGCCAGCCGCGCGATGCCGACACGCTGCGCCAGGAGATCGTCGCGATGCGCCACAAGGTGGCCGAGGGCCATCCGAACCGCAGCGACCGCTTCGACCTGAAGCACGACCGCGGCGGCATGGTCGACATCGAGTTCACCGTGCAATACCTGGTGCTGCTGCACAGCCGCGCCCATCCCGAGCTGACGCGCAATGCCGGCAATATCGCGCTGCTGCGGATGGCCGGGCGGCTCGGCCTGATCGACGCCACGCTGGCCGAATCGGTCGGCGATGCCTACCGGACCTTCCGCGCGCGCCAGCACAAGCTGCGGCTCGACGGCCAGGATCAGGCCCGCGTGCCGCCGCAGACGATCGAGGCGCAGGCGCGCGATGTGCGCGCGCTATGGCAGGCCGTGTTCGGCGAGGACTGAGCGCCGGTGAGCGCTGAACACGGCGGCGGCGCGAGCGCCCCGGCGCGGCCTGTCGCATGGCGGCGCATCGGGCCGGCCCTGGGCGCGACGGCGGCGATCGGCGCGCTGTCGGCGGCCTTTACCTTCGTGCCGTGGCTGCATGCGCACGGCCTCTATCTGCGCGATGCATTGATGCTGCCCGGCGGCGACCGCCAATGGTGGCGGCTGCTGACCGCGATGTGGGTCCATCTGGATGGACGCCACTGGCTCGGCAATCTGCTGGCGGCCCTGGGTTTGCTGCTGCTGACCGGCCGTGCCGCCGGCGCACGGCAGATGCTGCTGGCCTTGGTGGTCTGCGGGGTCGCGGTGCAGGTCGCGCTGCTGTGGCAGCCGGCGTTGCGCTGGTATGGCGGACTGTCGGGCGCGCTGCATGGACTGGCGGTCTGGGGCGCCTTGCGTCTGCTGGCGGCCGACCGCTGGTCGCGCGCGATCGGCGTTGCGCTCGCCGCCGGCGTGCTGCTCAAGCTGTGGCTGGAACAGTCCTGGCTGGCGCCGGTACGCTTCGATGCGGCATGGGGGTTCGGCGTGGTGCGCGCCGCCCATGCGGCCGGCGCGGTGGCCGGCTTCGGCTGGTGGCTGGCGCAGCAGTGGTGGGGGCAGCGGCGCGCCGCCGTGGGCTAGCGCGCCGGTCCTCGATTCAGCGCCCCTTCAGCGCCCGCTTCAGCGCTGCTGCCGCGGGCGACGGCCCGCGGGCAGCAGCACGCCGAGCAGGCCGGCCAGCGCCAGCGCCGCGCCGCTCCACAGCGGCACGGCACCGCCGCCGCCACCGTC
>NZ_VZOV01000041.1 GCF_008801915.1 Cupriavidus gilardii | reverse complement strand
GTTGATCACCCGCAGCGGCAAGAAATCCAAATCGATCTGGTCCATGAGTTGTGTCCACTAAAAATGGTGGACACAATCCTGCGCCGTCTGTGCTTGTGACGCTATGTGCGGAGAATTTCGCGCTTACATTTGATTGACCGACATGGCCCGCATCTGCGGGCCTTTTTCACGCCCGCCTCGAGCGGGCATTTTCGTTTCCGGAGCCAGCAATGCCATTCACCCATCCAGACCAACTGGTCGGCGGCCAGAACATGGCCGCCTTCCTCGACATGCTTGGATTCAGCGAATGGACCACGACCGTGGCCGGCAGCGACGACGGCTACAACGTGAACGTCGGCGGCAAGCTGTTCACCGGCTACGACCGGCACCCGCGCATTGTCGTGCTGACGCGCTGGGGCCTCGGCGACGCGGCCGGCCGCTACCAGATCATGGCTGCCGTGCCGGGGAAGATCCGGACCGACACGTGGGACTGGGCGAGCCGCGCCTGCGGCGTCAAGGACTTCAGCCCGCGATCGCAGGACATCGTCGCCGCGTACCTGGTCAAACGCCGCGGCGCGCTTCCCGATCTGCTGGCCGGACGCTATGCCGAGGCAGTCCGCAAATGCCGGCGGGAATGGGCCAGCCTTCCGGGCGCCGGCTATGGCCAGCGCGAGCACAGGCTCGACACGCTGCGGGACGTCTACCTGGCGCACGGCGGTACCGATATCGAGGCGTAAGCCCAATGGGAAAGACGATGGATCTGGATGAACTGGGGGGCGTGCCGGGCGGCCCGAGCGGGGCCTTGGGCGCGATCGTGGCGGCCATCGGCGGGGCGATCTGGTTGGTGCGCAAGGTCTGGCGCTCGGACCGGGTGGAAGGGGCACAGAGCCAGGCCGAGATCGACATCATCGCGCGACTGTCCGAGCAGCTCGACAAGGCCAACGCCCGCGCCGATCTGGCCGAGCAGCGGGCCGACACCGCCTACAAGGAACGGAACGAGCTGCTGCGCGAGATCGGCGAGTTGAAGGGCACGATCGCCGCGCTGACAGCCGAAGTCCGGCTGCTGAAGGAGAGACTCGATGGGCAAGCTACGTGACTGGGCAAGCAGGCACCGGGCGACGTTTCGTCGCGTGGCACATGCCACTGAGGCAGTGACATTGGTGCTGGTCATCGCGACGGGCGGCGCAGTCGGCGGATACGCGCTGGCGCAATGGCAGGCACGGGACGTGATCGTGCAGATGCGGACCGACCACGCGGCCGAGATCGAGCGGCTGCAGGGCACGTTCTCGTCGATGCTGCAGGCCTTGGCGCCGCAGCTCGGCGACATCGCCGAGACGGCATCCGCGGCGGCCGGCGCGGCCGCTCAAGCGGCTGAGACATCGGCGGAGGCGGCGCGGACCGTCAAACAGGCGGCCCGCGCGGCACCGGCACCGCTATCCGAGGCAGAGCGGTCGCGCCTCAATGGCGCCATCGAGGCGGCGAACCGGAAGCTGAGGGAGGGCGGCCGATGAAGGCGTTCGTGTTCTGTCTTCTGCTGGCGGGCTGCGCCACGCCGATCGATCCGGCGGTGCCCGAGGCGTCGACGCCGGCCGCTCGCGCGAGCTGCCCGCCATTGCCGAAGCTCCAACGGGGAGCGGGGCGCCAGGCGCTGCTGGCTCACATCGACACGACGGCGCGGATGTATGCCGAATGCGCGACGAGGGAACGATGATCCAGATGACTGCTATTCGAGCGGCAGCTGCGGCCGTGCCGTGGCGCGCGGTCGCTGTCGTGGTGCTGGCCGGCGCGGCGTTCGGCGCCGGCTGGACGGTGAACGGCTGGCGGAAGGGAGGCGAGATCGATCGCCTGCGCCGCGGGTATGCGGAGGAGCGGCTCGCACAGGAGGCGGCCAAGGTCGGGGCAGTAGGCGATGCGCGCCGGGAAGAACAGCGCCGCCTATTCGAACAAGCGGAGATTGCGAATGCTGCGAAGAAAGAAGCTGCCAGGGCGCGGGCCGATGCTCGCGATGCTGATGCTGATGCTGTCGCTGGCCGGCTGCGCAAGCGAGTTGCCGACCTGGTCGCCACCAATCGAGCCGGCGGCGATTCCGCGGCTACCAGCGGAAGCACGGCAGCCGGCGATCCCATCGGAGTGCTTGCCGACGTGCTCGAAAGGGCTGACCGTCGAGCGGGAATCTTGGCTGAATATGCTGACGCGGCACGGGTCGCCGGGCGCGCATGCGAGCGCGCTTACGGCGCGCTAGTACAGCAAGCCAAGAAGGGACCCGAGGCTTTTCCTTAAACCGATTTCACGCCTCGGGAAATGCTCGAGGCATTCGATACGAGTTCGGGGTAGTCGCCAAAGGTACCCTGATTTAATGCTAGCCCTAAAATGGCATTATCGACGCTATGTGATATATGGTTGTACCTCTCGTAGAGCCGCTCTTGTGTTTCATGAGTCCATTCGACTATGCGGCAGACAATATCGCTCAAATTTTTAAGGGAGGTTCTTCCGTCGCTGTGGCCGACGTAATGTGTGTCCTTTTTAAAACTGTCTTGAAGCTTCTTTAGGCCACGTGCCGAAGAATCGTATAGATCTTTGAATATGTCACTTCTGCTTTGCTTTATCGCCGCCCAGGTGAGAAGGGCGGGAAAGTGAAATTTCCGGTCTCCTGTTGTCAGAAAAACAGCATCGATAATCTCCGCTGTTTGCTCCTGATCACGAAGGGTTAAACCAAATAAATCGGAAATGGCGCAGAAGAACGAAGAATTTTGGTTTGGAGGGGAGATGTTAAAGGTGCGCTTTGGAGACAAAGACGGAGTAACGAGACGATCGCTATTCTGTAATCCGAATTTGGATAACAAATAGTCGGTATATAGTTCATTATCCAAGGTGGGAAAGGTGTATTCTGCGTGGAAGAACCGTCTTAGGTACTTGTCGGCAGAAAACCTTTCTCCGTAGACCGCATTGACGGAGGCGCAAAGCTGCTCGGTGTCAGTGGCGATGACGAAGTAAACGCCATTAACGCCGAAGAGATGCTTTACCGTCTCAAGTAGCTCGATTGCATAGTTTGGCCTGCAACGGTCCAACTCGTCAACAAAGAAGAATATCGGTAACTTGCTTTTACTGTCTTCTTCGAAGTGAGTTACGATTGAAGATAGCGACGATTTAAAAGAAGCTATGGCGGCCTTTGTTTCCTTGTTCTGTTCGTACAATTTGTCCCTGATCTTTTCGGCAACTTCTCCCGCGCTCGCTGTGGCCATGTCGCCTATGTTGTCGGTTGTCATTCCGGTAAGCTGCTTCACCGCAGTCGCGGCTATGATGGCGGGCGCGACGCTAACGATTTTTTTTCCCGAGTCCAAAAGCTTTGTGAGGCTAGCCCTCGCTTTGGTGGTTCTTCCAAGTGCGGATGTTAGTTGTTCTTCAACTTCCGACATAAATCCTATGAGGGGCTGTTCGCAATAGTCGTTTTGCCAGGCGTCGAAGACGACAACCACATAGCCACGTTGCCGCAGTGATTCGGCCCAATTGGTGAGGAAATAGGTCTTTCCTATGCCCCAAGGTGCATTCACATTCAGAATGAATGAATTGCTATCGTTCCGCTCTTTTCGAGTGGCGTGCTTTCCCAGAAGGTATTCCGTTAGATATTCCGCCGATGCGGCGCGCCTAAGCTTGTCATTTTCAAACGGTGTTGTAGGCTGTGGCGATATGGCCGGGCGCTTTTTAGTCATCTTGTGATACTGGCTCGGATGGCTGTTGTCGAAGAAGTGAATGGTGTTGCTCAGTAAGTGGGGATGTCAAGCGGCCGCGGCCTTACGCGGTCGCGGCGGAACAGGGTCAGGTGCGGCGTCCATAGAATTGGCCGGATACAGCCGCATGAAGGTGCGCGCGAGCTCGGGATTCCGGCATTCCAGCCAGTCGTCCCATCCCTCCCGCGGCACGATCACGATCAATCGCGTCGACCGTCGCGGCGCGCTGACCGGTATCGGTCCGGATCGGCGCCTGGTAGTTCGGTCAGGTCTCCTCCGGCCATTCCTCGGGCGGCGGCTCGACGCCGAACACGTCGCGCAGGATCTTCCGCTGGATGGGCTTGTAGTTGACGCACATGGCGGCCTCCTTGTGTGCCGTGGGTCTACCGCGACATCTTACCGGCGCCGCCGGCGCTTCCGCTCGTTGATCCGGGCACGCGCCTCGCGGTGCATCGCCTCGAACTGCTGAAGCTCTTCCTCGGTCGGGATCTCGCCGCGCCACTTCCATGAGCCTGGCCTGCCGCTGCTGTAGTCGGCCTCCATGTCCTCGAGCACGCAGGGCTCTGCCGCGAACTTAGCCAGGTAGGTGTGCGACATCAACTTTGCGCCGGGCTGGTCGGCGTCGACCAGCGCTATGAAGTAGTGCGCCGACGCGACACGCTGCCGGAGGCGCGCGATTTCCCACAGCAGGTCGCGCACGTCAGGCACCCGGTTTCGTTCCCAGATGTCGCGCAGCTCTTCGGCCGTCATGGCCGGGAGGTCGGCCGGGCAGTACCGCTTTGGCATGGGTCATGTCGCCGCGGCGCCTCAGAGAAGGGGAAACTGGGCCAAATCCCGATCTAGCACGATCGGCCGGCCGACCGGGAAGCGGTGGTGGCGATCGTAGGCCTGGAAGGAAAGGGCGTCCGGGATCCAGCGGATGGCGTTCAGGTGCCGCGTCTCGACGCCGCGCACCAGGATGGCGCCGCGGTCGACGGTCACGGCTTGGCAGGGCAGCAGGATCTCGTCACGGTCGTCACCGAAGAACTCGACCTCGAGGAAGATGGACTTGGCGGGGTAGGTGGCAGGCATCGTCGGCTGTCTAGATACGGTATGGATGTACAGTATGACGCGTTGACGCCGAGCGCCAGAGGCGCCGAATATTCGCTCATACGCAGCCCGGAAACCCGCACGGCTACGTGCCTGTTTTCTGAGCAGAGTATTCGGCACAAAAGGAGCAATCCGTTGACCGGACGCGGTTTCGTGGCGAGTGCATAACAATATGGGATGCAGGTGGTCGGAGGTTCAAATCCTCTCGCCCCGACCAAATTGAAGCCCGCGTAATCGCAAGATTGCGCGGGCTTTTGCTTTTGGCACGGTAGTGGCCTGTCGACAGGTAGTTAGAAGGTTTCTAATTAGCCTGCTTGGCATAGCCAATCGGCGGATGCAGTCGGACGATCGACACCGGCACCTCTCGCTGCTTGATGTAATCCTCGGTCGTCGATCGATCCGTGTGAACCCCGTCGACCAGCAATGCATCGAGGTCATAGCCGGCCCGCTTTGCATCGCTCATGGCTTTTGCCCGAATGTCCTTGATGGTGTAGTCCTTCTCACCTGGGCCAGCACGCGCCATCGCTTCGCGACGCCGAGCCCGGCAAGCTGCCTCTGTCTTCTGCTTGCGTGCATGTCCGTCAGGACATAGTCGTCGCCCAACTTCTGAACCTCACGGGATGTGCGCAACTCCTGCGCCCGCTTCAGCACCGCGGCGATCTCTGGTGTGATTGGCCGGTCCACCGGCTCTCCGGTGCTGTCCTCCGTCTTGCCCGGCTCGAAGCGAATGACGCCGGCCGCCTCGTCGGCTTGCGACCATGGGAGATTTCGGATTTCAGTGGGGCGTTGGCACGTCAGATAGCAAAGGCCGACAAGGATTACAACCACGAAAAGGCTGATCATCGGGCGGAATCCTGATTGAATGGCGTGACGCCGCTCGATCGTCAGCAAGACTGCGAGCGAGCTTACGATTCGCTAACAGCCGGCCCCATAACTGCCCTCAATATCGCGTCAACGACCCCGCTGAGTGGCGCGTTCTTGGGCTTGTCGGGCGTGGCAGTGGTGTGCCAACCCCGACAACTCCGTGCAGCAGTTCTCCCATCGACCCAAGGAGAAATTCAATGCGTATTGCAACCACCGGCAAGCTCGCTGTGTTTGCCACTGCCGTTTCCATGCTGGTATCCGGGGCTGCCTTCGCTCAGGGCGCCACTCCCGCGACCCCGGCGACACCGGCCACACCCGCAGCGCCAGCAGCCACCAAAGACAACGCCATCAAGGACACTCACACCAAAGCAAAGGCCGAGCACAAGCGGACGCATCGCTCCTCGCACAAGGCCAAGGTACATCGCAAGGAAAAGGCGGCGGGTTGACGTGGATCGGCGTCCCTCTCCATCTTGCGGGAGGGGCCCGACTCCCTGTCAGGAAGCCGAGATGGCCCCTCGCAACGGTTGGGGCTTCTTCGTTCGCGGCGGAGGCGGCGCTGGTTCGGGTGCCATCCTGTCGCCGGTACAAGCTCAGGAACGTGCGCACAACCTCAGGTCGCGGCACGCCAGCCAAGCGCTCCACTGAGAGCCAGGCACGATCAAGACTGATCCCTTCTCTTTCCCGGCTGCGTGCATCCGGTTCAGATGATCGGCGAGAGCCCGGCCAGCGTAGGGGCGGGCGGCCGAGCGGTAGCCATGGCCTACGCCTCTGGTAGCTGCACGACCGCCAGCGTGACATCGTCAGGGCCGACAACCCAGCTGAGATGGCCCTTGCCCGAGGTGTCCTCAAGCATCAACGCGCGGCCGGTCGGCAGTGGGCGGCTGTCGCCATCGCTGGCCTGGAATTCCATGGCGCCGGACAGCACGAAGATCCACATGCGAGTCGGGGATGGATGGCGTTCCCCGGTCCAGCCGGCGGGCAGGAAGAGAAACTCTTGCTGTGTGGCTTCGACCAGGGATGACACCCAGAATGCGGGCGCGGGTGGGGCGAACACCCGTTCCGTCATGGCGACGGAGAGCGGAGCGAAGTGAGATTCGCCGATTGCGTCCGCGTATAACCGGTCGAACAGAAGCGGGGGGCGCAGCAACCTGACGGACTCGGTCGTAGCGGTCATGGCTCCTCCCTGCAACGCAGTATCCTCATGGCATCAGTCTAGGTGGCGGCGCGTCGATGACAATGCAGGTTCACCGACGCCGCCGGCGCTTCCGCTCGCGCGCTTTTTCCCTTGGCGCGTCACGTCGGGTACCCGCTTCGCTCCCAGATGTCGCGCAGTGCTTCGGCCGTCGGGCCGGCAGGTCGGCCGGGCAGTTACCGCTTGGGAATGGATCATGTCCCTGCGGCGCCTCATCGATCGACGAGCCGCCAAGCCGCGCACCGCAAACCTTCGATTTCCGCCCCGGTATCGAAGGTTCCCGTCATCAACCGCTTCTTTGTTCCGGCTGGGCTTGGCACCATGGCAGCTCCTCAACCCCTGAAGGGAGGAATGTATGGACGAAAGCCATTCGCAAGAGCTGGTCAAGCATGCGAGAGAGATCGTCGAACGTCTCGACGACCTTGCGTACTACTCCGCCTCGTCGACAAGCCAGCGACTGCAACTTGCCGCCATGGCGATGCAAGGACTCGTTACCAGTATGTCGGGCGAGCTCGAAGTCGAGGCGGCCGCGAAGCGGGCTGTTCAGTACGCGGACGCCCTGATCTCGGCGCTGGAAGACGAGTAGAGACCAGGTAGAACCGCAAAAAAGCCCGCTGGCCAGAGTCACGCGGGCTTTTTTGTTGCCTACGGCCGGTACCTGTCGCGTCGATCCGACCATCATGGCTTGGTGCTTGGCATGGGCTTCGTCGGTTGTCTATAGAACCGAGCCCGTTTTCAGTATGAGAAGCGGCACGCTGGAACTAAGGTATCACCGGGCGAGGACGAAATGCGTAGGACGGTGACAGAGCCGCTGCCCCCATCAACGGCAATGTGCCGGTCGCCGCGTCTCGTCTGAGCCTATTTCCTGATCGGTTGTTTTTGCCCGATACCTTTGCTGGTATCGGGCTTTTTTTTGTTGCGCGTCCGCTGTACCGAGCAAGGATCCAATGCAAAACGCCCGACAAGCTTCATCGGGCGTTTCGGGTACCGGCCTGACGGATCAACGCATTGCGGGCATCGGATTACGGGTGAGTCGTTCTCGCGATCAGGCGCCAGCGAATCTGTCCCTGCAGTGCCCCATGAACATGGTGGTTCGGTGGGGGCAATGGTTGTTCACGTGGCGAGATGGCGCTGGAACCGCAGCCCTCGCATCGATAGATGCCCGAGTACGGAGCCTGGGCGCCAGGAGCGAGGACAAGCTCGTAGGCGGGATCTTCCTCTTGCGTGAAATAGCGGGTGTCGTTGCAGAACGGCATATTCTCCTCCTTGGAAAGGGCCGGGCAGCCATTACGCCACCAGTCGGAGAAGCTTCTGTCGGATTCGGGTTTCCTTCTTTCACATTCCATGATCAGCGCTCGTGCCCCCGAAAGGGGGCGCTCCGGCAAGGCCGTTCCGCATCGGGGGCTTCCTCAGCCAGTCCGGATTGCTGTGTTCCAAGGCGACGCCAGGCCGCGTAGGTCAACAAGGGCGTTTACCGCCTTGAGGTGGTAGAGGATGCCCTTTTCGCGATGATGGCGACCGTTTTCGCTTCGCGTTGGGCCAGCGCCGTCAGTTCTCTACAGAACCGAGCCTGTTTTCAGTATGAGACACGGCACGCTGGAACTAAGGTATGAACGGGCGAGGACGAGATGCATAGGGCGGTAACAGAGCCGCTGCCCCCATCAGCGGTAATGCGCCGGTCGCCGTGTCTTGTCCGAGCCTATTTCCTAGTCGGTTGTATTTGCCCGATGCCTTCACCGGCATCGGGCATTTTTTTGCCGGCGCCTTCGCGAAGCAGAGCCACGTGGGTCAGAGATGGCACAGGATGTTCACCAGCCTGCCGAACGGGTCGCGCACGAAGAAGCGGCGTACGCCCCAGGGTTCTTCGGCGATGCCGTACTCGATCGAAAAGCCTGCCTGTACGGCCTTCTCATGGACCTCGTCGAGGTTGTCGACTTCGATCGACAGGTCGGGCACCGGGGTACCGGAGCCGCCCTCGATCGCGATGCTGATCTGCGGCGTGGTGCTTTGCCCGGTTGCGTAGGTCCGGATCCAGCCGTGATCCATCACGACTTCCATGCCTAGCAGATCGCCATAGAAGGCGTGGGCTTGCTCGATGCTCGAGGCTGCGATATTGGCGACGACGCGCTTGACGGTCATGGTGGTTCTCCGGCGATCAGATCTGGCGATTCTACGGTCCATCGCTCGGTTCGAGCCGTCGCCGGCGGGCCGATTCGTACATCGGAGGGTTACACAGTCTTTCGTTCCGATGCCGTCAAGGAATGCCCGAGCGCGCCGTTGATAGCGGGGCGGCGCACATGCCGCGATCGCACGATAAGACCGGGGAGCTCGAATGTTTCGCAACACCACCATTGGCGCCAGATTGTGGGGCCTGATTGTCGTCACCAATTTGATTCTGCTGATCGTCGGCGCCTTTGGCTGGCTCGGCATGTCGCGCAGCAACGATGCCACGCGGCAGATCTATCAGCATCAACTGGCCGCCGCGATGCATCTGTCCGAGGCGCGCGCGAATCAGTTGCTGGTACGCGTGCTGCTCGATCAGGCGGCCTTCGCCACCGATCCGGCCGATGCGCTGGCGCGTGCCGATACCGCGGCCGGATTCGCGCGGGCGTCGGAGACGGCGTGGAACGCGTATCTGGCGCTGCCGCGCGGCAGGGAGGAAGACCGCGCCGCGGAGTTGGTGTCGTCGCGCCGGAAGGCGCTGCACAAGCAAGGTGTCGAGCCGATGATCGCCGCGCTGAAGGCGGGCGATCGCGAGCGCGTGATGGCGCTGGTGCTCGATACGATTCCGAAGCTCGATATCGCGTTCACTTCGGCCAATGTCGAACTGAACAAGCTGCAGACCGCCGCGGCAGAGGCCGTCTATCAGGATTCGCAGCAGCGCTATGCCAAGCTGCGCGCGTGGTCGCTGGCGCTGCTGGCCCTGGGTCTGGCATTCAGTACTGTCTTTGCCTGGCGGCTGCGCGGATCGATCGTCGGTCCGCTCGATATCGCGATCGGGCGTTTCGAGCGGATCGCCCGCGGCGATCTGAGCGCGGCGCGGGTTCTCGATACGCGGCCACAGCGGGATGGTCGTGCTGCGGGCCGTGACAGCGGCATGGCGGGAGAGGAGAGCCGCAACGAGACCAGCCGCATGCTGGCCATGCTGGCGCGCATGGAGGCGAGTCTGGCCGGCATGGTGGGCGAGGTGCGACACGGCGCCGATGCCATCGCTGCGGCGAGCCGGCAGATCGCGATGGGCAACGCGGATCTGTCGCAACGGACCGAGGAACAGGCGGCCTCGCTGGAGCAGACTGCGTCGAGCATGGAGCAGCTGACCGGCACGGTGCGTCAGACGGCCGACAATGCGCGCGAAGCGGATGCGCTGGCCGGCGACGCCAGCGGGCTGGCGGAGCGGGGCGGGGAAGCGGTCACGCGCGTGGTCGACACCATGCAGGCAATCGACGCCAGCGCCAACAAGATCGTCGACATCATTGACGTGATTGAGAAGATCGCATTCCAGACCAATATCCTGGCGCTGAACGCGGCGGTGGAGGCGGCGCGTGCCGGCGAACATGGCCGCGGCTTCGCCGTGGTGGCGGGCGACGTGCGCGATCTGGCGCAGCGCTGCGCGACCGCGTCCAAGGAAATTCGTGGGCTGATCGACGAGTCGGTGCGCAATGTCCGCGCCGGCAGCGATATCGTCGCCGATGCGGGCCGCGCGATGGAGGACATCGTTGGCGCGGTGCGCCGTGTCAGCGCGATCGTCGGTGGCATCAGCACCGCGTCGATGGAGCAGTCGCAGGGAATCGAGCAGGTGAACCAGGCGGTGACCCAGATGGACAGCATGACGCAGCAGAATGCCGCGCTGGTCGAGGAGGCGGCCGCCGCGGCGACCTCGCTCGAGGACCAGGCGCAGCGCCTGACAGGCCTGATGGCGCGCTTCCGCCTCGCCTGAATCCCGCCGTCCGGCCGGTGGTGCGGATGGCCGGGCGGCATGGCTGGTGTACAGTGGCGGCCTGCATTTCGTTACCACAGGAACAGGAGACATGACCGAGTTTGTTGCAACCGAAGTCGTCGGCGGTGTCGGTTATCTGACGCTGACTCGCCCTCAGGCCCTGAACGCCCTGTCTCTCGACATGGTGCGCGCCTTGACGCAGGCGCTGGACCAGTGGGCGGCCGACCCAGGCGTTGTCGCGGTGGTGGTCGCCGGCGCGGGCGGCAAGGCCTTCTGCGCGGGAGGCGACATCCGTTTCTTCCATCAGGCCGCGCTGGCCGGCGACCCGATGCTGGACCGTTTCTTCGTCGAGGAATACGCGCTCAATCACAAGATCCACCGCTATCCGAAGCCCTATATCGCGCTGATGGATGGCGTGGTGATGGGCGGCGGCATGGGCATCTCGCAGGGAGCGCGGCGGCGTCTGGTCACGGAGCGCACCAAGATGGCGATGCCCGAGACCAATATCGGCCTGTTTCCCGACGTGGGTGGCGGATGGTTCCTGGCGCGCACGCCGGGCCGCCTCGGTGAGTATCTGGGCCTGACCGGCAACGTGATTCACGCGGCCGACGCGCTGTACGCCGGTCTGGCCGACGCCTTCGTGCCGAGCAACGCGCTGGCCGAACTCGTGGCGTCGCTGCGTGCCGGCAACTTTGGCAGCGGCGACGAGGTGCTGGCTGCGGTCGACGCCTGCAGCGCCGAGCATCGCGCCGCCTGCGACCCGGCGACCGGCATGCTGGCGCGCCAGCGCGAGACAATCGACGCGGCCTTTGGCGCTGCCACGGTGCAAGAAATTGTTGCCATCGTCAGCGATGCCACGGACGACTGGTCCGCGCAGACGGCCGCCGCCCTGCGTACGCGCTCCCCGCTGATGCTGTGCGTGACGCTGGAACAGATCCGCCGCGCGCGGACGATGGCGCTCGAGGACGAACTGCGCATGGAGCTCGACATGATGCACGACGTGTTCCGCTACGGCGATGGCGTCGAGGGCATCCGCGCACTGGCAATCGACAAGGACCACGCACCGAAGTGGCGGCCGGCCCGGCTCGACGAGGTGGAGCGCAACAAGGTACTCGCCTTCTTCGACAGTCCGTGGCGGGCTGACGAGCACCCACTCGCCGGCCTGCGGCCCTGAGCTGCCGCGCGCTTCGGCGCACGCGAGCCTGCCTGCGCACGGCTGAAACGACATCGGGTTAGAGTGTGGTCTGGGCGCGGGCCGGCGATCGCTGGTCCCGCGCCTTTCGGCAGTCTTTCCTTTCCCCGTCTCTTTCAGAAAAGGAAGCACGATGAGCACTCCTCGCGACGTCGCGGTACTGGTGGGCAGTCTCCGCAAGGAATCCTTCAATCGCAAGCTGGCATTGGCGCTGGCGCAGTTGGCGCCGCCCGAGCTCAAGCTCGAGATCGTCGAGATCGGTCAGTTGTCGCTCTACAACCAGGACGACGACGACAACCCGCCGGCGCCCTGGACTGCGTTCCGTGACCGGATTCGCCGCGCCGATGCGGTGCTGTTCGTCACTCCGGAATACAACCGCTCGGTGCCGGCGCCGCTGAAGAACGCCATCGACGTGGGTTCCCGCCCGTACGGGCAGAGTGCATGGGATCGCAAGCCGGGAGCCGTGATCAGCGCGTCGCCTGGGGCGATTGGCGGATTTGGCGCCAATCACCACCTGCGCCAGTCGCTGGTGTTTCTCAATGTGCCGGTGCTCCAGATGCCGGAGGCCTATATCGGTGGTGTCGACAAGCTGTTCGATGAGCAGGGCAATATTGGCAACGAATCGACACGTGCCTTTCTGGGCAAATTCCTGACGACCTTTGCGGCCTGGGTGGAGCGCAACGCCGCAAGCTGACCGTGACGGCGCGGCCGCCTGGAGACCCCCCTCTCGTAGGGGGAGTCTCAAGATAGCGAAATCGGCGCCGACAATGCTGATATGGATGCAAGCGACAATTCCTCCGATTTCCCGGAAGGGGCGGCCAACGCCGAACTGGTCGGGTGCTGGGCCACTGCCTCGCCGCAGTTGCTGGCGACCGTGCTGAACAACGCCATCGATGCCGAGGATCTATCCGGCTTCGCGGCGCTGCTGTCCGACATCGCCCGCGACCGTGGGCTCAAGGGCAATCGCGGCGCGCACCAGTCGATCTACGACATGCCGTATGCGAGTCTGCTGCCACGTCAGCAGCACCTGCTGGCCGACGCTTTCGACCTGTTCGTCAAGCTTGGGCTGGAACTGCAGCCCCGGCAGCAGCGGCTGAACGACTGAGCCGCCGAGTGGCCAGGGGTGCCGGCGGTTTGCGATCCGGTCGAGTCGGTGCCCTTCGCCCGCGATTGTGCGTGCAGGCAGTGGGGCGATGCGACGTGGCTGCGGGTGGTAAACTTGCCGGTTTTCCTCGTTCCCGTCTACGTACGGGATAGTCGACCCTAGTCATGTCCGAATCGCTAGCCGCCAGCATGGCGCCGGCTCCGGCAGGTCCCGGGAAGGTCAATCCGAGGCGCATTTCGGTTGCGCCGATGATGGACTGGACTGACCGCCATTGCCGCACCCTTCATCGCCAACTGAGCCGCCACACCTGGCTGTACACCGAGATGGTGACGACCGGTGCGCTGCTGCATGGCGATGTCGCGCGCCATCTGGACTTCGATCCGGCCGAGCAGCCGGTCGCGCTGCAGCTGGGCGGCAGCGAGCCGGCCGATCTGGCGGCCTCGGCCAAGCTGGGCGAGCGCTGGGGCTATGCCGAAATCAATCTGAATTGCGGCTGTCCGTCGGAACGCGTCCAGCGGGGGGCGTTCGGCGCCTGCCTGATGGCCGAGCCGCAGCTGGTCGCGGACTGCGTGCGCGCGATGCGCGACGCGGTATCCGTGCCCGTCACCGTCAAGCACCGCATCGGCATCGACACGATCGAGCATTACGATTTCGTGCGGGATTTCGTGGGCACGATCGCGGAGGCCGGCTGCCAGACCTTTATCGTCCATGCGCGCAACGCGATCCTGAAGGGGCTCAGCCCCAAGGAAAACCGCGAGATTCCTCCGTTGCGCTACGAGGTCGCCTACCAGCTGAAGCGGGAATTTCCGCACCTCGAAATCCTGATCAATGGCGGCATCACTCGCTACGACGAGATCGACGCGCATCTGCGCCATGTCGATGGCGTGATGATCGGTCGAGAGGCCTATCATCAGCCGTTCCTGCTGGCCGAGGTCGATCGCCGTTACTACGGCGATACGGCGCCGTCGCCGTCACGCCTCGATGCCGAGCTGGCGATGCAGCGCTATATCGGTGACCTGGTGGAGCGGGGCGGGTATATGGGCGCGGCGACACGACATATGCTGGGCCTGTATCGCGGCGTGGCCGGCGGGCGAGGCTGGCGGCGCGTGCTGTCCGACGCGCGCCGGATGAACGCGATCCGTACGCGGGACGGCGTCGACGCGCTGTTCGAGGAGGCGCGCAGCCATCTGCATGCCGAACGCCCGCTGCAGGCGGCGTGACCGAAGGACGGTCGCGGCGTAGTTCTAGCGGCGGGATGGCCCGCAGATTGGAGGCCAGACTCTAATTTCGAAACCGGCATGGTGCCCGATGCCCCGTGCGGCTGTGTTCGAGGCACTTTCGGCGCAGGTTTCGGCGATCCCGGGCACCAGGAAAGGGATTCCCCTAGATAGCCAAGCCGATTCCGATTTTCTTAAACTGTCTGTGCCCTCGAATACAGGGCTTTCTTCAACTGATTTTGGAGCCCGCCTTGCGCGGGCTTTTTTTGTGCCGGGCCTCGCCGGTCGCTCGTCCTTTCGTTTACCCGAATAGTGCTTGGCGGCGATGACAGTTACATTGCAATTGCCTTCAGGGCATTGAGATCGCAAGAGTTTAAGAGTCCGCCGTGTGCGGACTTTTTTTTGCCTGGCGCTCCCCGCAGCCGTCCTCCCTTCCCGTCGTCCGTCCGCCGCTCCCCCCGTCTGCCGCTCGCGTTCTACCCGTTTTGCACGATGTCGGGCAGCAACGCCGCGGCCAGCAGTTCACGTTTACCTCATCCAAAGAGATGACCCCCCAACCGGGTGATGGCAAGATGGAGCCCAAAACGACAACAAGACTTGGCCTCGGAGGGTGGAATGGAAGAAGACGGCTTGTTTGGTGTCGCGTTCGAAGGCTTCCGCGTCGTCTGGGTGGTCGAGCGGTTGCAGAACGGTACCTGGACCGCGCGCTACTGCTGGCATCGCGGCACCGATGCGGCGGCGGCCGCCGCCCTGCAGACCGACGTGCTGAACGGCAGGAGCAGAAGACTGCCGGGTACCTATCAGACCGAGCAGGAAACGCTCGATGCGATCCACGAGGCAATCCGGCTCGAAGCCCGGTGGTCTTGATGGCGATCCGGCCGCACGAAAATTTTTGTGCGTAGTACTAGCCATCGCCAAACGAAGTTTGTATAATCTTGGTTTCCGTCGAGCAGTACTGACGACGGTGCTACGGTGGCTGTAGCTCAGTTGGTAGAGTCCAGGATTGTGATTCCTGTCGTCGTGGGTTCGAGTCCCATCAGCCACCCCAAAATTCCCTTTCGTATCAAGCGCTTAGCAGAGCGACAAAATACCGCGATACGAAATTTCCAACAGAAATCGACATTTTCCAACGGCGCCTCAGTGGGCGCCGTTTTCATTTACTCGGTTGCCGATGCCCGTTTGACCTTGCGCCGGTCGTAATGTCGGTGCGTCGTCGCCGGGTTCGCGTGCGCCGCGAAGTCGTACGCGTCCTCCGATCGGCTTTCGAGCTTCGACGTGATCGCCGCCGGCCGGATGTCCGATAGGGCGAAGTATTCCGGGTGGTCAGTGATCGAGTAACCCGGGCCCGCATCGGCCGTCGGCAGCCAATTCTGTTTGCGCCGGCGTGCAGCGTGCTGCTTCGCATGCTTGAGCGCCTCGGCCGCGTCCCGATCGAACGATGCGATCCAATCCCACATTGCGTCCTGCCAGACCGACCCCCAGCCGCTCTTGCTGTACGGTTGCCCCCGGCGGTTCGGGAACAGGTACATGCTCTTGACCACCGACCCGGCCGCGGCGGTTTGCTTGGCGCGCTCGACCACCGCGCGAAGCCTGGGCGACCACTCGCGCAGCTTCACCACCTCGGCTTCGCCCATCTTTCGCTTGGCGCTCAGCACGCGGACGCCCTGATCGGTGATGCCCGACAGGTGGAACGGTCGCACCTCAGCAGCACGGAAGCCGGTCAGGTACGTGAACATGGCGCCGCAGCCCATCGTCCGATACGGCTGAGACTGGCGCAAGGACCACAGGTAGAAGCGCACGACCTGGCCGCGCTCGATTGCCCGGACATCCTTGTCAGCCTTGTTCAGCATCATGCCAACGAACGGGTTGGCCTCCATGATTCCCCAGCGGATCCCGTAGTTGCAGATCGTCGACATCAAGGACAGTTCCTTGTTCGCCTTGATCGGCGCGCCGACCTTGGCCCGCGCATCGAGATACTGGTAGCCGTGGACCGTCTTGAGGGCGCCGGGCGCCATGCGGCCAAAGAACTTCATCAGGTTCTCGTATGCTCCGGCGCGGACCGCCTTTCCGTCCTTCGACTGATCCCGGAAGTGGATAGG
The DNA here is from genome assembly GCF_008801915.1 of Cupriavidus gilardii. Classification (GTDB taxonomy): domain Bacteria; phylum Pseudomonadota; class Gammaproteobacteria; order Burkholderiales; family Burkholderiaceae; genus Cupriavidus; species Cupriavidus gilardii. Next base: position 4,521 of record NZ_VZOV01000041.1, on the reverse strand, counting down.
GTCCACCTCCATCCGGAAGCGGTCGATCATGTCGGCTACGGACCCGGCAATGACCTGCCCCGCCTGGATGTCCAGCGCTTTGCGCTTGGCGATCTTCTCGGCGTCGGCGATCGCCTTCCGGTCGCCTAGTTCCGCGGTTGCCAACGTCTCACTTCTGCCATCGGGATACTGGTAGTAGAACGACACCTTACGGGCGCCGATGTACTTGTACAGACGATCGACGCCCGTGCGCTCCTTACGCGAAGGCTTGGAGGTTCGGCGTGCTGTCATACCGAGCTTTCTCCTTCGTTTCCTCGATGCCGAGCTTCTTGTTGTAGTAGGCGCGCGCCACCTTGGGCAGCCCGTTCTTGTCCAGAACGTATCGCCAGCGGTGACTGTCAAGCCATTTTGCCATCGCGTGGCGCTGGTTAGCTTTGCAGCCCACCAGCTCGGCGAGTTCGGCGGCGGAAAGGAAGTCGCTCATGGTTTCCTCTGCTTCTTGCACCCACTTCGCGCGGGTCAATTCGATGATGCGCGTTGCTGCGTCGGTCATTCTTCTCGCTCGTCGGCACACCAATCGCAATCCCATGCCGGCGCTACGCCGTGGCGGCACGGTGTGCTTTCGTCGTGATACTCGGCCTCCGGTTCGTCGTGCTCGTCCTCGAAGGTATCGTCGTTTCGATTCTTGGTGGTCATTAGAATGTCTCCATCACGCACTCGATCCAGGCAACCGCCGCTTCCGCGTTGATCGCGTTGCCGTAGCCTTTGAGCTGGCCGGTGCGGTGGCCTTTGCCTTCGATGCCGGCGGCGGTACGCCAATCGGTGCCGCCTCGCCCCACGCGCGAGGCAGTCCCATCAACCAGCGGGAATGTGCCGGGTTCAACTGGCCGCCACTTTCCATCCCGGCACAGGAGCCAATCAGCAGCTCGCCAGTAGCCGTTAGTCGGGCCGGCTCGCAGATCGCCGCGAAGTCCTGCAACCTCTGCTGCACCTTCGATCCGTCCGCGCGCGCCATCGACATGGCGGAATCCGGGTTGCCCGTCCGATCGTTGTTGCATGATGGCGTGGGCCAACCTGACAGCACCGCCGCCATGCACAGATCCTGCGGCGACCCCTTCCGCTCGATCTCCCGCAGCGCCCCCTCCAGCGTTCGGACGTTTTTCTCGCCGTCCGCCGATTGCGGCGTCGGCCAGCCGGCCAGCGCCGCAATCTGGTTTAGTGGTCGCCCCGTATCCCACGGCCGCGCGTCCTTGGCTCCGCGCACCGCATCCTGGGCCGTCGGTGTCGGCCACGATGCCAGCCATGCCACCCGCCCCAACAGCGAGTTGATCGGCACGTTGGCGCACTCGGCTCCGTCCTTCCAGTCCCGTGTTGTCGGCGTGGGCCACCCAGTAGAGCCGGTCTCGGATGTGCGGCGCACCGACGCCCGCAGCCGGAAACGGGACCGCCCCGACGGCGTAACCCAAGGCTTCCAGGTCATCGCATACAAGGTCGATCCACGGGTCTGCGTCCTTGCTCGCAACCTGTTCTCCAAGGACGATTGCAGGGCGGCACTCGCTGATGAGCCAGTGCCAGTGCGGCCAAAGGTGCCGCTCGTCAGAAAACCCAAGTCCCGCGCCTGCCGCGGAGAAAGGTTGGCGGGGACAGGAACCGGTCCAAACAGGTCGATCGTCGCTCCAACCGGCACGCCGGAGCGAATGGGACCAGACTCCCACGCCGGCGAAGAAGTGGCACTGTGTGTATCCGCGAAGGTCGCTTGGTCGAACATCCCGAATGTCTCTCGTGTCAACGTCGCCCGGCGCGATGTGGCCGGCGGCGATCAGGTTGCGCAGCCATTGGGCTGCGTATGGGTCGATCTCGTTGTAGTAGGCAGTCAAGCCGCCTCCCGCTCGTCGAGCTCAATCCGGATTTGCGTCGTCCGGATCAGGTCGTTTGCGTACTGCAGCGTCATTTCCAGCGACTCGGCGCGCAGCACCTTGATCGCCTGACGCACTGCCGTGATGTCGGCCATTTCGAGCGGCATCGCATAGCGCAGCTTCCGAGCCAGCAGCCGCAGCGGATCCAGCGGCATCGGCCGGTGCTGACGCATGGCATGCGTATGGAAGGCGTCGATGATTCCTTCCAGCGCCGGTGCGGTCTCGTAGTAGTGGCCATCGTTCAGGTCGCGGAAGATCGGCGTACCGTCGCGGGTGGCCATCACTTCGCCGTCGCGCTCGATCGCGTCGAGCATGGATTCGAGCGGGTTGAACACCGCGGCCACCCTCCAGGGTTCGGAGCGCAGCTTGACACCGCCCGAGTTCCACTTGGGGCGGTACGGCTTGCGGGGCTTCTGGCTTCTGCTCACAGGAGCACTCCGTCCTGCTCGACCACCGCATTTGCCAGGGCACTCTCCAACAGGTAGCCATATGCTCTAAGCTGGCGTGCCAGCTCCCACCGCTCAGCCGGACTGTGGGTCAGCCACATGCAACAGTCCACGGCGCTTTCATAGGTCTCGTATTGCGTGCTGCAAGATGGGCAACAGGCGCGCGCGATGCTTGCGAGATCATCGTTCCCCTCGTCCTCGGCGCAGCAGTCGGCTGCGTCCTCCTCCCAGTCGTGCATCTCCAGGCATACCGGACAACGCCACATGACAACCTCTTCCGGCTTCGGCTTTCGCTCGTCCTTCAGCTCTTGGGCCGGTTCCGCGTTGATCGACCGGGGAAGGCGAATGGCTAGCATCACAATCTCCATCGAATAAAAAAGCGGTCGCGCTACGCGGGGGACGAAGCGCGCCGCGAAGGGGTCATGCAGACTTACGCTCCAGCTCGGCCACCATCTGCTGCAATTCGGCCTCGAACTGAAGCAGGGCGGCTTCGAGGTTCGCAATGAATCCTTCGTCACGCTCGATGCGCTCGTGGTACAGGCGCAGGCGCTCACAGGCACGCGGGTCGTAGCTGGTGAACTCCCACCACTTGCGGCCAGTCACGAACATGCAGCCTTGCACCTGGGCCATGTGATCACGCGGCATGCCTTCGAGCCACGTCTGGATATGCACCGATTCGTCCATCGGACATTTCGACTCGTAGCCACCGTCCTTGCCGATCAGGCCGTCGGCGCTGCAGCCAATGAACGGGTAGTCGGGATGCGTGACGAACTGCGCGGGCTCGACGATCAGGCCGGTTTCGAGCTCGAACGCTTCGCGGGCGTACTGCTCGACCTCGGTGCCCCAGGTGAGCGCCTTGCCGCCGACCTCGTGCATCGGCTCGCCGGAAAGGCGCTCGAAGGCAAGTTCGCGCATGTACTTGGCGCGCGCCGCAGTCGGTGCGCCGTCGCGCTTGATGGCGATGACGTCGACGAAGCGCGATGCAGTGATCTTTCCCGCGCGGGCCTTGCGCCAGTCCTCGGTGCGTTGGAGAGGTTCACTCATCGCCGTCTCCGCCTTCGTTGGCCCGACCTTCGCCGGCCAGTTCCTTGAGCCGCTTCAACTCGTCCTGACCGATGGCTTTGCGTTGCTCTTTCGTCAGCATCGACCATTCCTCGGCCAGGGCCGTCGCGCCTTCGCTCTTGGCGACCATCTCAAGGTTGAAGATGATGTTGTTCAACTCGTCGGTGCGCTCCGCAGGCTGGGGCAGGGCAGCGGCAGCGATCTCGGCAGGGGTTGTTTTCGCAGGCCCCATGTCGATGATGTGCTTGCCCTCCATTTCCTCGGCCGTTTGTTGGGATGCGATTTCAGGAAAGGCGATCCGCAGCGCCTGAGCAGAGGCGCACTTTGCGAGCTGACCCCGTGGGCGCTTTTGCCACATTGCGTTGGGAGCCACGGACTTCTCCTTGCCCCCTTTGGCGGCGTAATTCTCAATCCAGTATTCGATCGCGGTGAACTCGGCCACGACACCGCTAGGTAGCAGGCGGCGAACCGTGACGCGGCACCACTCGGGATAGGTCACCTCGACGCCGCCGATATTCTTCGTGACATCGGGCCCAAACTCTGGCTCACTCATGCCGGCAAACTGGCCAGAACGAGCGGCTTGTGTGCGGTACAGATTGACGCCTGGCATGATGACGTCACGCATCTGGCCGGCCTTGCTGTCCCACATCGGGACGATGTGAACGGGCTTCTGCATCGGGTCGAGGCGCGACGCCTTGCAGTAGTCCAGCACCATCTTGATCGACTCCAAGCACGCACCGGGATACAGCGAGGACTGGAGGACCTTGATGAGTTCGCTCTCTTTCAGAACCAGTGACGGCGTTTCTTGTTCGATTACTTCGTTCATTTCTATCTCCAGGCCGAGACTCTGCCGGCCGTTGAAGGGTTGGGAAATCAGGCGAGACGTGCGCCAGTCATCGCGTTGTACTGGCCCTTGCGCGGGGCATTGGCCAGCGACAGCACGTAGCGATCGCCTAGCGCGGCCTTGGCCTTCTCGCGCAATCCGTCCTCTCGCGCCTGGCGCTTTTCTGCCTCGGTCAGCGGCGACTCGTAGTGCCGCAGGTCGAATCCTTTGGTCGGGGTCATGTCATTGCTCCTTCGCGGGTTTTGCCAGGCCGCGCCATGGCGCTTCGATATTG
>NZ_VZOV01000040.1 GCF_008801915.1 Cupriavidus gilardii | reverse complement strand
AGGGAAGCAAAAATGACCACCGTTGTCAGCCGGACGTTTCGCAGCTCGCCGCACCGCGATGCGTTGCAGACATGGGATGCCATTGTCGAACTGCTCACTCAGGGCAAGGACGGCACGGCTCGCTCTGAACTCAGGGCCGTGACGGGCGTGGCCGCCAGCTTGATCGCCGACCAGGCACCCAAGAGCGCGCCCATCGTTGCGACATGCGATGGACCACGGACCAGGATCTACTGCCTCTTCGACGAAGACGCGATCGATGGTGATGATGCCAACGAAGAAGTCTTGGGGTTCGAGCCGTTGAAGGGAGACTGGGGAGTCTCGCTGCCGTGTCCGAAGGAGCAGCTCGGCTGGGTGCAAAGCGCGCTCAAAAAGCACAGTTCTCGCATCATTGCACGGGACTTGAGCCAAGGAATTGCCACGCAGGCGCAGGCCGATGCTGGGCAAGCGCTGTCGCTCGACCTCGGAGGTTTCCTCAAGTCATGAGCACCGTCGCCACCTACTCGTACACGCACTCGGTTACCTATGTGACCGACAACATCCTCAAGAGCTTGAAAGACATCATCCTGCTCAGTGGGCTGGACCCTGAGCACTTTGCGGATCGCTGGGAGAGCAATACCCGAGCCATCAAGACGTGGCTCGGGACCGGTGATCTGCGCAAGGTGATTCTGGAGATCTACAACCCGGCAACCGACAAGCTCGTGACCCGATGGGATATCGACATCGTGTATGGGTGGTCCGATGGCGACGGCAGCTTCTGGACAGATACCGAGCAGTTGAAGTACGCGATCAAGAAAGCTGGGCTGCTGCCATCGCAGGCCAAGTACAAGTTAATGCTCGATACAAAGCCAGGGCGACCTGATGTGGAGGGATGGAGCAAAGGAAGTTATCGCTCGACGGATGGAATGGTCAAGCAGAGCCTAGGCTCGACTGTCGAACACAGCGGCCTGGCGGGTCAGGCCGGATATTGGAGGCAACGCTGATGCTGTCGATCGATGAAGCTTTTCGCAAGTTCAAGTCGCGTCTGGAACTCAACGAACGCGAACAGAAGAATGCCTCGCAACGCCAGAACGAAGTGCGGGACTACCTGCAGACCAAGTTCGGCATTGCGCGCAGCTTCCTGACCGGTTCCTATGCTCGATACACGAAGACGAAGCCGCTCAAGGATATCGACATCTTCTTCGTGCTGAAGGACTCGGAGAAGCATTACCACGGCAAGGCCGCATCGGTAGTGCTGGATGATTTCCACTCTGCATTGGTGGAGAAATACGGTTCGGCGGCCGTGCGCAAACAGGCGCGCTCGATCAACGTGGATTTCGGTGTTCACATCGACGCGGAGGACAACACGGACTACCGGGTGGTCAGCGTGGATGCGGTGCCCGCATTCGACACCGGCGACCAGTATGAGATCCCCGATACGGCGTCCGGAAAGTGGATCAAGACGGACCCGGAGATCCATAAGGACAAGGCGACCGCAGCGCACCAAGCCTATGCCAATGAGTGGAAAGGTCTCGTGCGCATGGTGAAGTACTGGAACAACAATCCCAAGCACGGCGATCTGAAGCCGGTGAAGCCCTCGTTCCTGATCGAGGTAATGGCCCTTGAGTGTCTTTACGGCGGCTGGGGAGGATCGTTCGATCGCGAGATCCAGTCGTTCTTTGCCACGCTTGCCGATCGAGTTCATGACGAGTGGCCGGATCCCGCCGGACTTGGCCCGGCGATCAGCAACGATATGGATGCCGCGCGCAAGCAGCGCGCGCAGCAGCTGCTGTTCCAGGCGAGCCAGGACGCAAGCATCGCCATCGACCACGCGCGTCGTGGTCGCAATATCGAAGCGCTTCGCGCCTGGCGCGCACTGTTTGGCCCCAAGTTCCCACTGTCCTGATTCCATCGGCTTCCATACACGTCCCATCGAGGTACAGCATGTCCCAGTGGTCGCTTTCCCAGCTCCTGTCGTCCCTGCATGAGGACATCCAGCAGCGCTTGTCCGTAGTACGCAAGACCTTCGGTCACCCGGGTACGAAGGGGGATGCGAGCGAGAACGTCTGGATCGACATGCTGGATACCTATCTGCCCAAACGGTACCAGGCGGCCAAGGCGCATGTGGTGGACAGCCTGGGGAACTTCAGCCAGCAGATCGATGTGGTGGTGTTTGATCGGCAATATTCGCCTTTTATCTTCACCTACGAGAACGAGACGATCATTCCAGCCGAAAGCGTGTACGCCGTTTTCGAGGCCAAGCAGACGGCTGACGCGGGGCTTGTGGCCTATGCCCAGGAGAAGGTCGCCAGTGTGCGCAGGCTGCACCGCACGAGCCTGCCGATCCCGCACGCTGGCGGGACCTACCCAGCGAAGCCGTTGATTCCGATTCTGGGTGGCTTGCTCACCTTCGAGAGCGAATGGAGTCCTGCATTGGGTCCATCCATGGACAAGGCGCTGAACGCAAACCTCACCGAGGGGCGTCTGGACATCGGATGCGTTGCCGCCCACGGGCACTTTTTCTATGACCAAGCCAGCGGCGCGTACAGCTACACCAACGAAAACAAGCCGGCGACCGCGTTTCTTTTCAAGCTGATCGCGCAGCTTCAGTTCAGTGGAACGGTCCCCATGATCGATGTGGAGGCTTACGGTCAGTGGTTGACCAAGTGAGGGGGCGCTGTGGCAAGCATACGTTCGGAGTACCACCGGTTCCTGGCGCACTTGGCGCAGCGGCACGTGCACGACGACGTGCGCCGGCTGGCGCACCTGGTGCTCGATCACCTGCAGCCACTGGCCGAGGTCGGTGCTGCACGCCGGGGGCGCTCCACGCGCTTGGCGCCGCTGGCCATCGCGCATCTGGCGCAAATGCCTGTCGCCTACGACGGGGACGCGCGCGGCCCCGAAAACGGGCCGGCGCTCGGGCGACTGCACCAGCTCGAAGTCGGGCCGTTTCGAGGATTCATGCGGCAGGAGACGTTCGACCTCAGCCATGACATCACCTTGGTCTACGGTGCCAACGGCACCGGCAAGAGCAGCTTCTGCGAAGCCTTGGAAGTGGCGATGCTCGGTTCGATCAGCGAAGCGCAGGCCAAGCGGGTCGACCAGCGGACGTACTGCAACAACGCTCGCCTGCGCCGCCACGTCGCGCCAGTCCTGTCGTCTACGGCGGCGGGCGAAGCGCAGGCCGTCCAGCCCGACGAAGCTGAGTATCGCTTCTGCTTCATCGAGAAGAACCGCCTCGACGATTTCGCCCGAATCGCCGCGCGGACCCCGAGCGATCAGCGCCAGCTCATCGCCACCCTGTTCGGCGTGGACCAGTTCAGCGAGTTCGTGCGCGGCTTCAACCCCTCGCTCGATCAGGACCTGATGCTTGCCGGCGTGCAGGCGGCGCAGCTGGCGCAGCGTCGCCTGCGGTTGGCGAGCTCCGAACAGACCATCGCCGCCTACCCGCAGAAGATCGCAGCGGTCGAGGGCCTGGAACAAGCTTTGGCGCAGCGCATGTCACCTGGCGCGACCTATCAAGCCTGCGTGGACTGGCTGCTGGGTACGCCGCAGCAGCAAGGACGGCTACCGTATGTCCAGGCTCAGCTGGACGCCAACCCGCCTGCCATTCACGAGGTGACCCAGGCCCGCCTGCAAGCGTTGCTGGCAGAGGCCTACCGCGTCCAGGGACTGTGGCAAGCGTCTTCCGCGCAACTCGCGGCCCGCGCGGGCGAGGTGTCGTACGCGAAGCTCTACGAGGCCGTGCAAGCGTTGGCGGACGGGGCGACCGCGTGTCCGGCATGTGGAACCGGACTGGCCGCTGTGGCACAGGACCCGTTCGCCAGGGCGCGAATGGGCCTGGAGCAGCTCGCGCAACTGGCCGTCCTGCAGCAGCAGGAGGCCGGGCATCGGACGCAGTTGAGCGAGGCGGTCCGAGCGCTGTGGGACGAAATGCGCCGCGTGGTGGCGGCGGCTGGGGTCGCTTGTCCTGCCGAATCGCAGGCCGCGGGCCTGCCACTGCTGCCTCCCACGTCGGCGGGCAATTGGCTCGGCGGCTGGGTGAATGGGGACCAGCGCGCCTGGCAAGCCCTCTTACGGATCGCACAGATCATCGAAGGCTTCGACGCGCAGGCGCGCGACGTGCATGCCCAGCGCGGCGCGATGGCCCAGGAGCGCGACCGCCTGCAACAGCATCAGCTGGAGATCGAACGGCTGCGGACCATGCGCACGACTGCGGATCAGGAGCTGGCGGCCGCCCGCCAAACCGTGGCCCAATTCGACGACGCGAACCGCGGCCTGATCCAGGCGGCCACGGACGAAATGCCGGTGGTGGTGCACCATCAGCGGGTCAAGGCCGCCTACGACGGCTTCCTACCCGAGATTCAGGCATACCTGACCGCTCTGCCGGGGGTTCTGCTACAGGGGCTGGGAGACCAAGCCCGCCATCTCTACAACGCATTCAACCGGGCCGATCCGCCCGGCGATCTGCTGCACGCGCTGTGGTTGCCCGTGGCCGAGAACGGCAAGATCGAGGTGGAGTTCGCCGGCGAGCCGGGCGTGCGCTACGACGCGTTGATCGTCTTCAGCGAAGGGCACATCAAATGCTTGGGTCTGGCGATTCTGCTTGCCAAGAACCTCGCGCAGGGCTGCCCCGTGGTCATCTTCGATGACGTCGTCAATGCGATAGACGACGACCATCGCGATGGCATCTGGCGTACCTTCTTCGAGGACGGTTTGCTCCACGGCAAGCAGGTTATCCTCACCTCGCACGCAGAGGAGTTCCTGCACCGCATCCAGCAGGAGTTGGGCGTGCGCCGCGCCGCGGCCATCAAGCGCTACAAGTTTCTCCCGCATCAGGGAGAGCACGAACTGCGGGTCGACAGCGACCCGCCAGCGAAGAACTATGTTCTTCTGGCCCAGCAGGCGTTGGCGGCTGACGAGAAACGCGAGGCACTGCGCCAGGCCCGGCCGGCGCTGGAGAGTCTGACGGACCGCCTGTGGACGTGGCTGGGTCGGCGGGCGGACGGCCGGATCGACATCAAGCTGAGCGGGCCCCGCGCGCCTTGGGAGCTGAACAATAAATGCACCAAGTTGCGGTCGGCCGTCGAGCGTATCGCGGCGCAACATGCGGGTGCGCCGGATGCCGTAGGGGCGTTGGTCAGGCTGCTCAATGTCAGCGGTACGAGTATTGAATGGGGTTACCTCAATAGCGGTGTGCACGACGCTCAGCGCGATCATGAGTTCGATCGGGCGACGGTAAGAACGGTCGTCGAGGCGGTTACGGCGTTGGATGCTGCTCTTGATACCCTGCAGAACCGATGAACGGCACACGGCTTTGCAGAGCAGTGCCGCCCGTGTCACCTCATAAGTACTTCTTGAAGCTGCCTGCGGTCAGGCTGACTGCCATCCCCAGCATCGCCGCGCTGGGCAGCAGGATGACCAGAGGATGCACCGATATGGGCAGAGCGAGATAGGTGACCCAAGGCAGCACGGCCAACGGCATCAGGCTGGCCTTCGCGCGGTGGTAGATGAAGCCGGATTCGCGGCCCGCGCCGAACCGGCGCACATCCCGTCGCACCAGGCCGTCAATCAGGCCGACGAATGCCGCCGTGAGGATCAGCGGCAGCGTGAGCACCAGGACCAGCAGGCGCACCAGGAAGGTGAGCGTCGTGAAGGCCGCAGCGATCAGGTAGCTTTCGGCCCAGACATAGACCTGGCTGATGTAGTAGCGGAAGTTGCGGCTCTGCCCGTGGCTGGGCGCGCGGACGCGCTCGGCGGTCTGGCTCATGCGCTCCAGCAACCCCGAGCGCACGAACACCCACTCGTACCCGGTATCCACCAGCTCGTGCGCCGTGCGCCCGGGCTCCTGCACCACCACGCTGCGCGTGAAGTGGTTGGACAGGTGCCCGAGTTCGTACTGCAGCATCTGCTGGGAGTGGCGCCAGCCCTGGTCCTTCCAGAACAGGTGCATGCCGACGCACTCCACCACGATCGAGAACAGCAGCGAGCCAATGAGCACCCCGAGCAGCCGGAACGGTAAGGTGATGGTGCCGACGATCAAGCCTTGGCGTTGGTTCTGCTCCCGCTGCGCGGTCGAGGTGGCATCCTTCATGGCACGGCCTCGTTGCCCGAGCCATCGTCGGCGCCAGTGGCCACCGCGCCGGGCTCGGCCGCAGCGGCATCGTCCAGCAGGTCGTCGGGCAAGGCCGCATCCTGCAAGGCCGGCGAGCTGGTGAACTCCCACCACTGCGTGGCCTCGCTGTAGCTCTGGCGCATGTACCCGGCCAGTTGCTGCAGGTCCGCCGGCATCACTTCATCCGGGTCCGGCGCCGGCAGCGGCATGCGTACCTTCCAAAGCTGGCCGCCCTGCAGCAGCGCGAAGCACTGGCCCTTGGGCAGACCGACGACGTGTGACGGCTCGATCATCGGCACGCTGGACATGCTGATGCGGTCCTGGGTGTTCGACGTGAAGTCCGTCGCGCCGCGGATGTCTGAGCTGTCCGTCGCGCCCGAGACGATGGTGGTCGTATAGACCTCGACCTTCGGCAACTGCCTCGTCAGCAGTTCCGCGGTGGCCGTCTCGCGCACGCGCAACATGAATAAATTGTTGAAATTCCCGATCACTTGGCCGGCCTTCGCGCGATTTCCGATGCGGGCCTCGATGTCCGAAAGCGTTTGCGTGTAGGCGGTGACTTGTAGGCCCGCGCCACCGCCCTTGTTGATGAGCGGAATGAACTCGTCACCCATCAATTCATTGAACTCGTCCGCATGCACGTTGATCGGCACGCGCGCACCAGCCGATGCGCCCGGCAGGCCATCGTCGATTCCGTGCTTGTAGATGTGTCCGGCCACCGAAACCAGGTCAGAGAACATCGAATTGCCGACCGCTGCGGCGACCTCGGCGTCAGACAACGCATCCAGACCCACATAGACGATGGCCCGCTTTCGGATGACCTGCATCCAGTCGAAGATCGGGCGCGGGTCGGCCAGGTCGGAGTAGTTCGGCGCCAGGAGATGGGCGATCTTGCCGCTCGTGAGCTTTTCCAGCAGCGGCAGCAGCGATGCAACGATCTTGTCGAAGTAGGTCTTGTCGTAGCGCACCGCCGAGCGCAGGCCATCGAGCACAGGGTCGTAGTTGCGCGCCTGGGAGAGGTATTGCTCCAGCGCCACCACACGCTTCTCGCGCCCGATCATGTTCCTTGGGATGTTCTTCTCGTTGAGCTTGGCCTCGATCTGGACGATCACCTCCCAGGCCTTGGGCTCCGTCTTGGCAAAGTAGTGCTGGGCGTACTCAATGAACAGCGCGTCGATGTTGATGACGTGGCGCTGGATCAGCATGTAGTCCGGGCGCTGCCCCAGTTCCACCAGGGCGCGGGCGATGATGTTCACGAAGCGCCATGCGAACTCGCGGAACGCCGCGCTGTTGCCTTCGCCGGAGAGCTGCCCCGCGATGCGTGTCGCCACTTCCGAGATCCGACCGAAGCGGCCCACGGCGTTGTAGCGGGCGCTGATTTCCGGCCAGCCCAAGTGGAAGATGTAGAACTCGCCTTCGCGGCCAGCGCGCTGGGCTTCGACGTACATCCGTTTCAAGAGATCGGCATCCCCCTTGGGGTCGATGACGATGACGACCTCATGCTCGCCGGCAGCATTCCTGCGGCGGATGTCCTGCGTGACGAACAATTCGGCCAGGCGCGTCTTGCCCACCCGCGTGGTGCCCAGCACCAGCGAGTGCCCGACGCGCTCGCCCAGCGGCAGGCTGACGTCCACTTCGTCGGGCTCGATGCCGTGCAGCCTTGGCAGGCCGCCGACAGGCGGCAACGGGCGCACGGGGTTGAAAGGCACGTCCCAGCCGGTGAGCTTCGGCAGGCGAGAGAGCGGCAATGGCGCGAACTCCAGCCGTTCCTCCAGGCGCCTGGCCAGCCGGTAGGCCGGCGTCGGCTCGACGTAGCGGCGGAACTCGGGCCGGTACGTCTGCATCAGCCGATGCGTGTGCTTCTGCTCCCAGAGAAAGCCGCGCCCCACGAATAGGCGCTGCTGGCTGACCGGCACGTCCTTGCTGGTCATCACGTAACGCGGCAGACGGCGGATGTTGCGCCGGTAGCGCAGGATGATGCGGGCATCGCGGTAGCGGATCGCGCCGTAGGCGCCGAACGCCAAGGCGCTGCCGATGCCCATGGCCGGGCTCAGCGCGAGCGACCATGGGGCCACCAGGCACAGAAACGCGGCGCCTGCACACGCCGCGACGGTGTATAGCTCCACCGCTGGGCGTAGCAGAACCTCGACCGGCTGTTTGCCTGACATGGCTTCATTGCTCGATGCCGGTGGCCGTGATCAGCGCCGGGTAGTGCCGCAGGCCCAGGCGATCGGCCAGGTCGTCGCCGGCCACGGGCGCGAGCGGTACGCCAGGCACCAGAGCGCGCAGCCGTGCCAGGCTCTGCGCGGTCTCGACGTTGACCACCAGGCCGACCGCGCCGCGTTCACGCAAAGCGGCGGCGCGGCGCTGCAACCAGACCCGGGAAGCCTCGTCGTCGCCGATGACCGCGAACGGCCGCAGGCCGGGCGCTTCGATCACGCGCCGCGCGACGGTACCGGGCGTGAGCTTGCTGCTGCGCACCGGCAGCATCGCGGCTTCGTCCGCTGGCGTGGCGGGAACCCGGGGCGTCGGGATGGGGGGGCGGGCCGGCGCGTTGGCGCGCGGCTGGAGGTTCAGGGCTTCGTAGTACGGCAATGCCGACGTGCCGCCACGGTCCTCGACCACGATCAGCGGCTCGCCAGCACGCGAGGCCAGCGGCAGGCCTGACAGCAGCATGAGCAGGCCCGTGAGCGCGAGTTGGACCGGATGGGGTTTCGTCATGGGGAGGTCTCCTGGCGCGCGGCGAAGACCGCGGCGGTTGGGCGCGTGCCCTGCACGCGGGCAAGGTGGCGGGACACGCTGCGCCGATAGCGGACGGCGGGCTCGCCGCCAGCGGGGCGGTGGTAGCGGCCGATCGCCAGCAGCCAGTCCTCGCCGGGGGTGTGCTGCTCCTTCAGGATCTCGGCGGCAACGGCGAGGTTGCGGTACGGGTCCAGCAGATCGCACGCGCCGGTGAAGCGGTGCTTGTGGTAGCCAAGGTTGATCTGGCCCAGGCCCGCGTCGATGCGCGTGTGCGGCGTGGCGCGCATCGCCTGCTGCAGGCCAGCGCAGGCGTCGGCGCGCGTGGCGAAGCGGCGCGATTGGCCGGCGACGTTGAGGGACCACGGCCATGGGACGATGCGCCCGTTGCGCCGGATGCCGCTCTCCTGCAAGGCCACGGCGTAGAGCACCGTCGAAGGGATGCCCGCGCGCTGGGCGGCAAGCTGGTAGGCCGGTGGCGGCACCTCCTGGGCATGGGGGGTGCTGGCATACACGCCTGCAGAGAGCACCAGTGCGCGCAAGAACTGCGATACGGGGGCAGCTACGGCTGGCGCTGCCATTGGCCGTTCACCTCGCGCACGGCTGCGGGCAAATCACCGGGCAGGCCCAGCGACAGCCAGCGGCCGCCATCGTGGTTGAGCGTGATGCTGCCGGCGCGCACGCGCGCCGGGTCGATCTGCGCGCGCTTGGCCCAGTCGCGGATGCGCGCGTCGTCCTGGCGGCTTCCGACCATGTACAGGTCGAAATCGGCGCCTGAGGATTGCAGACGCTGTACGAGCTGCCCGCAGGCAGCGCAGCCATCCTTGACGAACACCGCGGTGCGGCCTCTACCACGCACGGGACCGGCGCCGGGCTTGTCGTCGGGCAGGTTCACGCGCTGCATGCCGGGGTTCAGGCGCTGCCAGGCTTCGTCGTAGGCGCGCTGGTAGGCGAGCAGCTTCTCGACGCGGCGCGCTTCGACCTGCACCTGCAGCTCTGCGTAGCGCCGCCGCTCTTCGTCAGTGCGTGCCTCGATGCCCAGGGCGGACAGCGGGTCCAGGTTGGGCGAGTAGATGCCCAGCGGCCCGTCCATCAGCTCGCGATAGCGAGTCCACTCCTGCGGTTGCAGGCCCCATTCACTGGCCGCCCGATCGTCCAGCACGCGGGCGGCCAGCGGGCGCTCCTGGCTTTGCGCATTGCGCGCCGGGGCCGTTGCGGGCTGCTGCGCCCAGATGGGCCACTGCACCGACGCCAACACGAGCGCGGAAAGGAGGATCGACGGCTTCATGGGGTGCTCCGGTCAGGGAATCGCCACACGGCGGGTCTGGTTGCCGGCCTGGAACACTGCGGTGTTGCCCTCGATCGCCTGCAGGCGCCACGGGCCGACCGCATCCCCGGGCAGCAGCACCTGAAGTTGGGCGGGCATGAAGTCCCCGGTGCTCGGCGCGACGGACACGCTGCGCTGGCCAGCGCGCAGTTCGGCGCCGACGACGCGGAACGGCAGCGGCGGCGGTTCGGCCTTGGAGGCGGCGGCCGGGCGTGATGCGCGCGGCTGGGCGGGGGCTGCGGCACGCGCGGCGGTCTGGCGCGTCTTGATCTGCTCGATTTCGGCGCGTAGCGCCTGAAGGTCATCAGCGGCGGCATAGCCGCTCAGCGACTTCTCGACCTGGGCAGCGCGTGCTTCCAGGACTTGGCGGGTGTCCTTGAGGTCAGCGGCCGTTGCGACGGCTGGGCGCTGCTGGATGGCCTCGATGGTCTCGGCCAGGCCAGTCGCCTGCGCTTCCAGGCGCTGCAGGCGGGAATCCAGCCGATCCTGGTCGGTTTGATCGCGCATCGCCAGGTAGCCCAGCGCCACGATGACACTGAGGCCGATCAGCCAAAGCCAGAACAGGCTCTGTATGACAACCGCCGCGGTTGAGCGTTGGGCGGGATGCGAGGCATTCATGGCTGGCCTCCCGAAACCGCAGGCGCCAGCGGGAACGTCTGCACCGTCTCGGTGGCGAGTGGCCCGGATGGGGACTCGGCGACTGCACGGTCGCCGGGCCGATCGAAGCAGATTTGCCGTGCGCGGTCATCCGCGTGCAGTTCCCAGGACGGCCCAGCCAGCGTGAGCAGCGCATGGCGCAAGGTCATGGGGCCGAGATGCAGATGTGCCGCCGGCAGCGGCAGCGCGTACAGTTCGATCACGGCATGCGCGGTCTCGCAAAGGCCGTAGCCGCTGCGCTTGAGCACATGCCGCATCCCGTCGCCGACCGTGGCGCGGGCATCCTCGGGCATGGACACGTCGATGGTCTGCAACAGCAGGTCGCGCTGCGCTGCCGTGGGTGCCAACTCGACCAGCGTGTAGCGGCCGTAGCGCACGACCGGGATGTACTCGGGCGCCTCGGGTTCGGGCGCGGCCGAGACTTCCTCGATGGCATCGGGTGCGAGCGGCGCCGTGGTGGTCGCGCAGCCACTGGCCAGGGCTGCGGCCAGGAGGCCGGCGCCGACCAAGTGCCGGGATACATGGATTGCGGGCATGGCATCGGCTCTTCTGTTGCGATGCCGATACCTTGGCCGCGCGCGGCGGCGCGGTCAGTCAGGAATGCGAACTGGGAGCTACCCGCTTTTGCAGTCCAACACATAGCGCAACCCGCAAACCCAACTGTGGTTTGCACATTGATTCAATAATTGTTGTATTATCGAACCATGCAAGAAGATCAAGCCATTTCCGCCTTAAACGCCCTGGCTCACACCCAGCGCCTGCGCGTGTTCCGCGCCTTGGTCGTTGCTGGCCCGGGCGGACTGACGCCAAGCACGCTAGCCGACCAGCTCGACGTGGCCCGCAACACCTTGTCCTTCCACTTGAAGGAGCTGGCCCATGCCGGCCTCGTCACCATCGAGCAGCAGGGTCGCAACCTGATCTATCGGGCCGAGTACGGCCACATGAACGGCCTCATCGGCTACCTGACCGAGCATTGCTGCCAAGGTGGCGTATGCGAGGTTTCTCCATCCAAGACCTGCTGCTGACCATGACCGATACCACTTACAACGCCTTGTTCATCTGTACGGGCAATTCGGCCCGCTCCATCCTCGCCGAAGGCATCCTCAACGACATGGGCCAGGGGCGGTTTCACGCCTGGTCGGCAGGTAGCCATCCGAAAGGCGAAGTTCACCCGCTGGCGCTCGCCACGCTGGAGCGGCTGCACCTTCCGACAACGGGCTACCGCAGCAAGAGCTGGGACGAGTTCGTGAAGCCCGATGCGCCGGTGTTCGATTTCATCTTCACCGTCTGCGACAACGCAGCCGGCGAGGCTTGTCCTCTATGGCCGGGCAAGCCGGTGTCGGCGCATTGGGGCGTGCCTGACCCGGCTGCCGTGGAAGGCTCCTTGGAACGACAAAGCAAGGCGTTCTTCGATACCGCCATGACGCTGCGCCGACGCATCGAGTTGTTCCTGTCGCTGCCGATCAAGAGTCTAGATGCCATGTCGTTGCAGCGCGAACTGCGCGACATCGGCCGCCAGTGAGGCCTGAACCGATGAGCGCAACCGATACCGCCGGCCCCGCGCCAGCAAACTCCGCCATGAGCGGCTTTGAGCGTTACCTGACGCTATGGGTGGCGGTGTGCATCATCGCGGGTATCGCTCTGGGCCAGTTCGCGCCCGCCGCATTCCAGGCCATCGGCCGCATGGAGATCGCTCAAGTCAACCTGCCGGTGGGCTTGCTGATCTGGGTGATGATCATCCCTATGCTGCTGAAGGTGGACTTCGCCGCGCTCGGCCAGGTGCGCCAGCATTGGCGAGGCATGGGGATCACGCTGTTCATCAATTGGGCCGTCAAGCCGTTCTCAATGGCACTTCTGGCGTGGATCTTCATCCGCCACGCTTTTGCTGATTGGCTGCCCGCCGACCAACTCGACAGCTACATCGCCGGCCTGATCCTGCTGGCTGCCGCACCGTGCACCGCAATGGTTTTCGTTTGGAGCCGACTGACTGGCGGCGATCCGGCATTTACGCTGTCGCAAGTGGCCTTGAACGACACCATCATGGTGCTCGCCTTCGCACCCATCGTCGGCCTGCTGCTGGGCCTGTCCTCGATCACGGTGCCTTGGGACACCTTGCTGGTGTCGGTGGGTTTGTACATCGTCATTCCGGTCATCCTGGCCCAGCTTTGGCGCCGGGCGCTGCTGCGCAAGGGACAGGCCGCGTTCGACAGGGCACTGGAACGCATCGGCCCGTTGTCCATCGCCGCGCTGTTGCTGACGCTGGTGCTGCTGTTCGCCTTCCAAGGCGAGGCCATCATCCGGCAGCCGCTGGTGATCGCCATGCTCGCGGTGCCGATCCTGATCCAGGTGTTCTTCAATTCCGGGCTGGCGTACTGGCTCAACCGCCAGGCGGGCGAAAAGCACTGCGTCGCTGGGCCATCCGCGTTGATTGGTGCCAGCAACTTCTTCGAGCTGGCCGTGGCCGCCGCCATCAGCCTATTCGGCTTCCATTCCGGTGCGGCACTCGCAACAGTGGTCGGCGTGCTCATCGAGGTGCCGGTCATGCTGCTGGTGGTGCGGGTGGTCAACCGCTCACGCGGCTGGTACGAACGCCGCGCGACCACTTCGTAATCTCCAAGAGGCATCCATGAGCACCATCACGATCTACCACAACCCAGCCTGCGGCACATCGCGCAACGTGCTGGGCCTGATCCGCAACAGCGGCGAGGAACCGACCATCATCGAGTACCTGAAGACGCCGCCCGGCCGCGACACGCTCCAGGCGCTGATCGCGGCGATGGGCGTGCCGGTGCGGGACATACTGCGCGAGAAAGGTACGCCCTATGCCGAACTCGACCTGGGCAACCCGAAGTGGAGCGACGACGACCTGATCGGTTTCATGCTCCAGCATCCCATTCTCATCAACCGGCCGATCGTGGTCACGCCGCTGGGTGTGCGCCTGTGCCGGCCATCGGAAGCCGTGCTCGACCTTCTGCCGCAACCGCAGCGCGGCGCGTTCAACAAGGAAGACGGCGAGCCGCTGGTTGATGAGAAAGGCCGTCGTGTCTGAAGCCCGCCTCGACCTGCCAAACATCGACGCGGCGCTGTTCCAGCAACCAGACGCCGAACACCTGTTCGCGCCGGCACGGACCACCCACGCGCCGCGCTTCCTGCTGCTCTACGGCTCGCTGCGCGAACGCTCGTTCAGCCGCCTCGCAGCCGAAGAAGCCGCCCGCATCCTGCGGGCGCTGGGCGGTGAAACCCGATTGTTCAATCCGTCCGGCCTGCCGCTGGTGGACGATGCACCCGCTGATCACCCCAAGGTCAAGGAACTGCACGAACTGGTGCAATGGGCCGAAGGCATGGTGTGGAGTTCGCCGGAGCGCCACGGCGCGATGACCGGCCTGATGAAGACGCAGATCGACTGGATTCCGCTGTCGGTCGGCGCGGTGCGCCCGACCCAGGGCAAGACGCTGGCGGTGATGCAGGTGTCGGGCGGCTCGCAGTCCTTCAACGCGGTCAACCAGATGCGCGTGCTCGGCCGCTGGATGCGGATGCTGACCATCCCGAACCAGTCCTCGGTCGCCAAGGCATACCAGGAGTTCGACGAGGTCGGGCGCATGAAGCCCTCGGCCTATTACGACCGCATCGTGGACGTGATGGAAGAACTGATGAAGTTCACGCTGCTCACGCGCGACGCGGTCCCGTATCTGGTGGATCGGTACAGCGAGCGCAAAGAGGGCGCTGAATCACTGTCCAAGCGTGTACGGCAAGGTGCAATTTGACGATGCAAGGCACTGAAAAAAAGCCGACGACCTCTCGGTCGTCGGCATTGTGTGAAGTTCAGGCGGCGACCAATTGCCGGGCCAGTGCGACCTCGACGGAATCACCATCCTGGTTCAGAACATCGAGCCCGGATTCAGGCACGTCGCCCGAGGTGGACTGCGAGACCATGATCTTCTTGGCCATCAGCTCCAGGCAGGTCATCTGCGAAGAACCGGCATAGCCAAGGTAGATCACGCGCACGGGCTGCTTTTGCCCGATGCGCCAGGAGCGGCGTGCCGCCTGCTGGAGCGAGTACACGTTGTAGCCCGACTGCATGAACACGATCGTCGGGAACTCCAACAGGTCCAGCCCCGTCTTGACCAGCTCGGGGTTAGTGATGAGCACGTCGATGCCACGGTCCAGTTGCTCGGCGATCCAGTCTTCGCGGCGGCTGGCGTCCACGCTCGCGCGCAGCACCGCCACTTTGAAGCCCTCCTGCTCCAGCAGCACCTTCAGGCGCGACGTGGTGTCGCGCGTGCCGGTATAGACCGTGTAGGCCAGGACCTTGCGACCCTGTGCCTTCTCCTCTTTGCAGATGTCGATCAGCTCGCGCTCTTTCGGTGTCACCTCGAACTCGTTGAACTGAGCCGGGACGAACGCCAAGGTGTTGCGCGTGCGCGGATGCACCACGGTCTCCGACCGGAAGCAGCAATCCGGCCAGGCCAGCAGCACGTTGAGAACCACGCCCAGCAAGGTCGTATCGCGTCGCGCCAGAGCCTGTTTCAGCTCGGCGGTCAGCCGACCCGCCAGATCGCGGTAGGCCGCGGCTTGTGCCGTGTCCATCGCGACTTCACGGAACTCCTCGTCATAAGGCGGCAGGACGTTGCCGCCGATGTCCTTGAGCTTGAGGAAGATCGTGAACGGCAGGATGCAGCGCAAGACGCCCTTGGGGCCGAAGCCCGGGGCCTTGACCGTGCGCACCGATACCTTGGTGCCCTTGGCCGTCTTGTGCGCCGTGCCGGTGCTCTCGGAGTAGATGTCCTTCAAGACCCCGTGATCGCGCATGAACGCCATCGCAGCCGAGGTCATGCTGCCGCTCGTGGTCGGGCGGTAGCCGTCTTCGATCATCCGCCCAGGCAGGGCTCGGAACAGCAGATAGAACAGGTCGTCCCCATAGCCGCCCATCAGCGTGCCAGTCAGCAGCAAGGTCTTGCGAGCCTTCGCCGCCAGCACGCCCATGGCCTGGCCTTGGGCACTGCCGCCGTTCTTGTACTCATGGGCCTCGTCGGCGATCAGCAGGTCGAACGTGCCTTGCGGCAGGTACCTCTTGATGAACTCGGACGGTTGGTAGCCGCCCTCGCCGAAGCCGAACTCCATGTTGGCCATCGCACGTTCCATGCGCGTGGCCTGACGGTCAGAAAACACCAGCTCGCCGTTGCCGTCCATCAAGTTGATGAACTCGTGGATGTTGTCGCCGAGCATCGATGCCAGGAACCCGTCCCCGAACTTCTGCATCAGCTTCTGCGCGGTGACTTCCCCGATCGTCGGAATGCGCTTCAAGGCTTTGAGCACGGCCGAGGATTGATCGCTGCCGGACAGGCTGCGCGGGCGGATCAGCGTCCACAGGGGCGCGGCGCAATGGCTGCACTTCCTGCGGTACTCATCGGCTTGGAGAGCGACCGGGTTGACCGGCTCGCCGTCGAGGTCGGTGATAACCGTGCCGCAGTCCGGGCAAGCCGCCACGTCGCCGTGGCGGGTGCGTCGCGTGGTGAAGACAGGCTTCCAGTGGAAACCCATCCGCATCCTGACGCGCCCCAGGACGAAGAACTCCTGGCCCGTGGGCTGCACACCCAACTGCTCACGCAGCTTGATGAGTTTGACGAGCGTATCCGGCCCATTGAGCACCCATACCTTGGCGCCGGCCACCGTCTCCTGGATCTCCCGCCGCCACTTGTAAACCAGGTGCGGTGGCGACAGGACCAGAGTGCGGCGGTAGCCTTCGGCGTTGAGCACGGCGGCCGCGGCGATGCCGACGGTCGTCTTACCGCAGCCCATCTCGCCATTGACGATCGCGGCGCGTTCGCCACGGTCGATCAGCAGCTCGGCGGCGGCGTGGACGACTTCGGCCTGTGCTGGGAACAGCTTGCGCTTGAGGCTGGCGACGACGAGTTGCCGGTGCGCCTGCGGTTGGCCGGTATAGACCGGCGGGTTGGCGCTGTTGAGGGCGTCGAGCAGTTCGTCGCCGAACTCGCCGACGAAATCCTGAAGGCTCAGGGTCAGAGGGTTGGATTCCGCGTCCAGCAGTTCGCCCTGCACGGGCGTGGCTTCAGCGGCAGTGGTTTCGAGATCGAGGGACATGGTGATGCTCCAAAGAAAAATGGGGCATGCACCACCCCCAGCGGGGCAATGGCATGCCCCGTGGTGGGAGGAGAATCGGCGCGTGGCCGAAGGTGGTTGAAGATGCTGGCCTGGGTGGCCCGCGGGTGAACCGTGCTCAGTCCTCGGACGGCAGCACGATGGCGGTGATGCTGCGCCCCGTATCGGTGATGATGCGAATGGCGAGTCCCGGGTGGATCACGTAGTGCGATTCCAGCGGCGCGCCTGATTGAAGCGCAGAGCTGTTGGCCTCCCCCATTGCTGGGCGGTGACGTCGCCCCAGTCGCCGCGGGCGTGCCGTCTGAAGTACGGAATCGGGTCCAGGCGACCCGCGTTGAACAGGCGGTTGATACCTCTGCTGAAGATGAGCGCCCCAATGGGGAACGTCAGCCTGTGGCAGTAGGTTTCGATACGATGCGATGCCATGGGCTCCTCCTTGATGGTTCATTGGGCCACGACACCCCTGCCGGAGTGAAGTGGCTCCGTCAGGTGGATGAAGATGACGATGTGGGGCCTCAGATCAGGTCCCGCTCTTCGGGAAGCTGGACCACCGTGGTCTGGTGGTCTTCGCTGGTCTTGACGATCAGCGCCAGGTCCGGCGTGATCCTGAACTGCGAAATCATCAGGTTGTCCTGTTGGATCGCCACGTCGTTCGCTTGGCGGGTGGCCTCATCGATCTCGCCCCAGTCCCCGCGCACATGGCGCTGGACATAGGCCAAGGGGTCAATCAGGCCTCGCCGGGCCAGCCAATGCACCTTCTCGCTCAACTTCAACGTACTCGGTGTGAACAACGGTTGCTTGTGCGGCGCAGGCCGCTTGAACGGATTGGGGATCATGGTGTTTCTCCTTCGAGTTGGTACAGCAGGACGGCAGCGCGTCCGGTGGATCAGCGAATGGTCAACACCTCGCCCCGTGTCGGGGAGCCAGGCGTCATGTCCCACGCGCGGATGACAGGCACGAACTTGTCGGTGAGGATGCGTGTCTCGGCGATGGAGCCGTCTTCGCGTTCGGTGAATTCCCGCTGGAGCGTCTTGTCCTTGTGGGTGTCACCTTTGACGACGAGCACGCGCCCCGTCTGGGAGCGCACGACGCCGGAGATCGCGCCCGCGGCCAGAGCCAGGGCGAGATGCCAGTGGGACAAGGCCCGCGCCGGTGGACGCAGCGACTGCTGCGCGGTCCCCAAGTGCGTGTCCAGCGACGGCCAAAGGCCTTGCAGCCGGCCAACCTCGTCGGCGAACTGTTCGGGCTCCATCGTCACGCGGAAGAAATGCTCCGGCTCGGCCGGACTGGCGGGGACGATGTACGGCAGGAACGGCCATTCGCTCGGCAGTTCCTCGGCTTCGACTTCGCCAAGCCCAACCTGCAGCAGCAGATTGCGCACGGCCTTGACGCCATCGGGTGCCAGCTCCCGCTGACGGACCCGGCGGCCGAAGATCACCACCTGCTTGAACTGCGTTTCCACCGCTCGGTAGATACGCAGATCGGTGTAGTGGCGCGTCAACCAGCCGACCAGCTCCGCGTCGAGCACGTAGCCGGGGACGATGAAGACCAGCACGCCGCCGTATTGCAACAGCGACAGCGAACGCTGATAGAACAGCTTTTCGAGGCGGGCACGGCCCTGGCCCTGATAGCCGATGTTGCCGTTGACGTCCTTGGACAGGTCGCCATACGGTGGATTCAGCCACAGTAGTCCGAAGGACTGCTTGGAGATCATCGTGTCCATCAGGTCCGCGTGCAGGCAGTGATCGACCAGGCCGCGGGCATGGCGCGCCCGCTCGGCGTCGAATTCGACGGCGAACGCCTTGGCCTGTTCGCGCCCGAGGGCATGAGAGGCTTCGGCGATTGCCACGCCTTCACCGGCGCAGGGATCGAGGATGCACATCGGCCCGTCGCTGGGCATCAGTGCGTTGAGGGCTCTTTCGAGCGTGGGTTCGTCGGTCGGGTAGTACCCATTTTTGGCGAAATTGCGGGCGAGCCGCGGGAACATGAGAGCCATGGAAGTCTCCTGGTTGGCGGGGATGAATGACGGAAGCACGCCAAGGCGTGCCTCCGAGGGTGGGTCAAGCCGCTACCGCTTCCGGCGTCCAAATCTTGGCCGGATAGGGATAGGCGGTGAGCGCGTCACTGCGGATCAGGGAGCCCAGCGCCAAGCTCAGCGCCGGCACGTCGATGGCGAGCCGATGGCCTTCCAGCGGCCCGAGGGCGAACGGAAGGCGGGCCAGCATCTCGCGGCTTTGCAGCAGTTCCAGCACGGTCTCGCGCCAGTGGTCGAGTAGCGGTAACGGGCAGGTATCCCGCACCAACGTCCACAAGCGGTCGAGCCGGTGGGCGCTGTCGCGTGGCAGCAGTGCCAATGCGCTGGCGTTGGCCCTATCGGGCTTGACGCAGCGCCGGTCGAACAGCCACACGTTGGACAGCGAACCGAACAGCGTGCGTCGGTAAGCGCGCGTGATGCGCTTCTCCAGACGATCGACGTTGCCGATGAACACCGGGACGCTGCCGCCCTCGTCGGTGATGATGTGGAACTGGTCCAGTCCCTGCTCGTCGCGCCCGAGGGTCAGGCGGGCAAGGAACTGCTGGACGGCGGTGTCGCGCGCCCAGATGGACAGGAAGATCAGGTTGCCCTGGTCATCGCCGACGCAAGCGTCGGCCATAACGTCCGGGCATTCGTCGATGTGGAACAGCGTGGTGGATGAAGTGTGTGCGTGCATGGTGGTGTCCTCGATGAAATGAGGGGCAGCACCGCCCGCAGGGGCAGCGAATGCCCCGTTAGGGATGAAGGAATGCGGATAAGGTGTTCGATCCGCTTGGGCGTTCAGAACGTCTGTTCGGTGAACGAGCCGTCGGCCTGATGCTTGACTACACGGTTGCCAACGTTGCCCTCGCAGTCCTGTTGGACTTCGGTGAACATGCTTTCGGGCACGTCGATGTGGAAATGGCGCAGGACCACTCGGTAGTAGTCCAGGTAGTGACCTGCCCCCCGTTTTCCGGGCCAACCTGATCTTAGTAGAGTCCGTCTCACAAGAGGACGGACATGAAGAAGCGATACACCGAAGAGCAGATCATCGGCTTCCTGAAGCAGGCGGCCGCCGGCACGCCGGTCAAGGAGCTTTGCCGCAAGCACGGCTTCAGTGACGCGTCGTTCTACCTGTGGCGGCGCAAGTTCGGCGGCATGGATGTGCCCGACGCCAAGCGCCTGAAGGCACTGGAAGCGGAGAACGCGCGGCTCAAAAAGCTGTTGGCCGAGTCGATGTTGGACAACGAAGCGCTGAGGATCGTGGCGCGGGGAAAATACTGAGCCCGCCGACGCGACGGGCTGCCGTCGCGGACGTGCGGGCGAAGCTGGGCCTGTCGGAGCGGCGGGCCTGCCGGGCACTGGGCTTGTCACGCAGCGTGTTGCACTACCAGCCGCGCATGGCGAACGCGCCGTTGCAGGCCAGGCTCGTTGCGTTGGCGGGCGAACGTCGCCGGTTCGGCTACCGACGGCTGCACATCCTGCTGGAACGGGAGGGCTGGATCGCCAACCACAAGCGAATCTACCGGCTGTACCGCAACGCTGGCCTGGCGGTGCGCAAGCGCCGCAAGCGCGATCGCGTGGCCGTCGAGCGCCGTCCGCTGCAGCTGCCGTCGGGGCCCAACCACACCTGGTCGATGGACTTCGTCTTCGACGCCCTGGCCAACGGGCGCCCGATCAAGTGCCTGACGGTGGTGGACGATTGCACCAAGGAAGCGGTGGAAATCGCCGTCGGCCGGAGGATAAATGGCCAGAACGTGGCCG
The DNA here is from genome assembly GCF_008801915.1 of Cupriavidus gilardii. Classification (GTDB taxonomy): domain Bacteria; phylum Pseudomonadota; class Gammaproteobacteria; order Burkholderiales; family Burkholderiaceae; genus Cupriavidus; species Cupriavidus gilardii. The sequence continues at coordinate 947 of NZ_VZOV01000040.1, read as the reverse complement.
ACATCCTGGATGCGGTATGCCGTTTCCGCGGCTACCCCGCGGCGATCAGGACCGACCAGGGACCCGAGTTTACCGGCCGGGCGCTGGACCAGTGGGCGACCGCCAACGGCGTGACGCTTGTGCTGACCCAGCCAGGGAAACCCACGCAGAACGCCTATGTGGAGAGCTTCAACGGCAAGTTCCGGGACGAATGCTTGAACGAAAACTGGTTTATCTCGCTCGAGCACGCACGGGCGGTAATCGCCATCTGGCGCAAGGACTACAACGAGGTGCGTCCGCACAGCTCACTGCCCAAATGCACGCCTGCCGAGTTCGCCGCCGCGCTGCGCAACGAAGGTGCCTTGACTGGTTCGACCGCTGATCGAAACCTGACCCACCGGAGCGGTATGCTCCCCAACCTGGACTCTACTAAGTAGCTAGTGGCCCTGAGAAAGGGGGCAGGTCAGTAGTGGTTGAACGGGTCGCTCTCGTGCAGGTTGCTGTACAAGAAGTCGTCGCTCTCGACCTTCGCGGTATCGTCGATCAGCTCGGCCGGCTTTTCGATGAATAGGAAGAAGTAATTTGCCGGCCGGTCCCAGCCCAGTACGACGGTGATGGGAAAGCCCTTGTGAACGGTGTCGAAGTAGTGCCGACTCATGGTGATGTCCTCGGTGAATCGGAAACAGCACCGCCCCTGAGGCAGGTGCTGCCCCAAGGGGTGGAGAAAAGCCGCGCAAGCGGCGATGACGTGTGCCGGACCTCAATAGTCCGAATCGCAACCGGACGGGCAATAACCCAGTTCGATTCCGTGCGAGCAGTAGCCGTTTTCGGCGTTCCAGTCCTGGGTTTCCTGCCTTTCGGCCGGTGTGGCGTAGCCCCATTCCTGTGCGATCTGCAGCGCCTGTGCGCGTTGCTCTTCCGGCAATCGACTGGCTTGCGCGTCGATCTCCGAACTGAAAAGCGTGACC
>NZ_VZOV01000039.1 GCF_008801915.1 Cupriavidus gilardii | reverse complement strand
CCGACCTCGGCCTCACGCAGGATGCCGATGATCTGTTCGTCGGTGAATCGCTTCTTCATGGAGCTCTCCTTCCTGTCGAGGGTAGAGAACTCACCAGCCAACTGGCTACACGATCCGTCTCAGGTCAGGCCTGGCCGCGCTGCTGCTGTTGGAAGTCCTACGCCGCTTCGCTGGAGGGGAAGAGCCTGTCGGCCCAGCCATGATGGCCATGGCCGCGCTGAACGCGGCTTTGAACCTAGTGTGCCTCAGACTACTGCGCCGCCATCGCGGGGAAGATGTGAACTTCAAGGCGTCAGCGATCTTTACCAGCAACGACTCCATCGTCAATGGTGCGATTGTGCTGTCCGGGGTGCTGGTGATGGGGTTCGGGTCGAACATCCCGGATCTGGTGCTGGGCGTCATCGTGGCCGCAATCGCAGCGAATGGGGGGCGGGAAATCCTGCGCGAAGCATCGGAAACAGCTCGCCGTAAGGCGGGCACATAAGGCATGTTTTCGCCCAGTTCATCCCGAGGTTTACCTCTGCAAAAGAGGTAGTCCAGCCTTTGGGCTACGGCCTCGGCTGCAGCCGAGCGTACCATTGGCGATGGCCGCGCGATAGGCGGGCATGCCGTTCTCGACCTCCGTCTGCCGTACAGCAGCGGTGCGCAAGGTTGAGGGTGCATGTCGTCTCTCCTGTTCGTGTGGCCCAGGCCAATGGCCGGGCCGGGACGTTGATGGGCAGGAGAATGGCGCCGAAGGCCCAACGGCCTTCGGCTCGGGAGAAAAGAGGAACCACCCGTGGGCTGATTGGCAGGCCCGGTCGTCGCTAGAACCGTCTGCTCATCAAGCAATCACACCCGGCCCATGTCGTGGCTGGGGCCGGCATCGTCTGGCGCACATCCGCGCACAAAGGGAGCCCGTTTTTGCACCGGCGGGCACCGGCTGTCAGCGCCGAAGTAATACTGACCCCTGGCGCCGAGGTAAAACTGACCCCCTGGGCGATGATGGCGGCTTTTGGCCGCCAAGATGTTGACCCAGGAGCAATCATTGGAGATTCGAGTACTGGCCCGTCAGGGCCACGGCATCAAGGCGATCGCGCGAGAGTTGGGCGTGTCGCGCAACACAGTCAGGCGATACCTGCGCGGTGAGGCGACGCCTCCCAGCTACGGCCCGAGGGCTGCGCGGCCACGCAAGCTGGACCCGTACACGCAGTACCTGCGAGATCGCATCGAGGCGGCCCATCCGCACTGGATTCCGGCGACGGTTCTTCTGCGCGAGATCCGTGAACACGGTTACACGGGCGGCATTAGTCAGTTGAAGGCGTTTCTGGCGCCGTTGAAGGTTCGTCCCGCCGAGCCTGTGGTGCGGTTCGAGACCCCACCCGGCAAGCAGATGCAGGCCGACTTCACGACGATACGGCGAGGCCGCCATCCGCTGAAGGCCTTCGTCGCCACGCTGGGCTACAGCCGCGCCACCTTCGTGCTATTTTCCGAGAGAGAAGACAGCCCGGCTTGGCTACGCGGCTTACGTGAAGCATTTGTTTATTTCGGCGGCGTGCCCGAAGAGGTTCTTTTCGACAACGCCGGTACGGTCGTCACCGAACGCGATGCATACGGCCAGGGTCAACATCGCTGGCACCCAGCACTTGCCTCGTTGGCCGATGAGTTTGGCTTTCGTCCCAGGCTGTGTCGACCCTATCGAGCCAGAACCAAGGGCAAGGTCGAACGGTTCAACGGCTATCTGAAGAGCAGCTTCGTCACCCCGTTGGCTGCGACGCTGAAGACGGCCGGCCTGCTCCTCGATGTCGATACGGCCAATGCCCATATCGGCCGCTGGTTGGCAGAGGTGGCGCAGCAACGCATCCACGGCACGACGGGTGAGAAGCCCGAAGTGCGCCTTGCTCACGAGCGACATAGTTTGATGAGCCTGCCCAGGGCGTTCGCTACGCCGCCGGCCGTTACCGTAAAAACTGCAGATACGGTGATTCCGCACGAGAGCCTGCAGCACCCGCTGTCGGTGTACGGCGCCTTACTGGAGCATGCCGCATGAACCTGCAGCACGCACGCATCGCCGAGCTCTGCATCCAGCTCAAGCTCGAGCGCATCGCGGCCGACTGGGCCCACCTCGCACAGCAAAGCGCCGACGAGCAAGCAAGTTTCGCCGATTTCCTGGAGAAGATCCTGAGCGGCGAACACCAGGCAAAACTGGAGCGCAGCCGCTCGACCTTACTGAAGATGGCAACGCTGCCAGCAGTCAAGACGCTGGAGCAATACGACTTCGCCTTCGCCAGCGGCGCACCCCGCGCGCAGATCCAGGAACTGGCCAACCTGGCATTCATCGACCGTGCCGAGAACATCGTCTTGCTCGGACCCTCCGGCGTGGGCAAGAGCCACGTGGCAATTGCCCTGGCATATCGCGCCACCATGGCTGGCGTGAAGACCCGCTTCATCAGTGCCGCCGATCTCATCCTGCAGCTGAACGCGGCACATCGGCAAGGACAGCTCAAGCAGTACTTCAATCGAGCCGTGCTTGGCCCACGTCTGCTCGTCATCGACGAGATCGGCTACCTGCCCTTCGGGCGCGATGAAGCAAATCTGTTCTTCCAGGTGGTCGCCAAGCGCTACGAGCGAGGCAGCATCATCTTGACCAGCAACCTGCCCTTCCCTCAATGGGCCAGCGCCTTCGCCGACGACCAGACGCTCACGGCAGCCATGCTCGACCGCCTTCTGCATCACGCTCACATCGTGCAGATCAGTGGCGAAAGCTATCGGCTCAAGGACAAGCGCAAAGCCGGCAACAGCCCGGCTCGGGCTCGGACTGCTGCCCAATAACCCTTCAACCCCAGGGGGTCAAATTTACTTCGGCGCGAGCGCCGACAAAGGGGTCAGTTTTCAACCGGCGTTGACAACCGGCACCGATTACCGCTGACCACGAAGGGTCTCCCGGTGGCTCGTGCAGCCTGGCAAGCCATCGGGGGACCTTTCGCAGCGGCGGAAGGAATGCAGACGAGGAGAACGCGCGGGGTGCGGTTCGCGGAGAAGCCACCTTCAGGTCCCGCGGCCGGGGACGGCCGGACGGGACGCGCACACGGAGCAAGAAGGCGTTGCGCGCTGGGGCGTCCTGCAGGGCATGCGGCGGAGTGCGGGACAGGGGCCACGCCGCCGAAGGCGGGCACGGCTCACGGGGAACGGGGGCGGTCAGGAGCCTTTGCGGCCGCTACGGCGCGGGCGCGAGGCGCCGCGCTTGGAGCTGCCGGATTCGACTGGCAGCGTGCCTTTGCAGTCCGGGTAGCGGCTGCACGACCAGAACGGGCCGCTCTTGCCGCTGCGCTGGCGCGTGGGTGCGCCGCACTGCGGGCATGCCGGCCCTTGGGGAACCTTGATGGACAGGGAGGCGCTGCCGTACTGCGCAATCAACTGCGAAATCCACGCGGCCTGCTTGCCGATGAACACATCCAGGGTGAGTTGTCCGCCCTCGATCATGTCCAGCGCCTGTTCCCAGACGGCGGTGGTGCCGGGGTCGGCAATCGCCGCAGGCACGGCATCGATCAAAGTGAAAGCCGCATCCGAGGCGCGGATGGCGCGCCCCTTCTTCACGAGGTAGCCGCGAGCGATCAGGCCGCCGATGATGTTGGCCCGCGTCGCTTCGGTGCCGATGCCAACCGTATCCTTGAGCTTCTGCTTCAGGCGCGGGTCGGTCACGAAACGCGCAACGCCCTTCATCGCCTTGACCAGTTCGCCCTGGGTATAGGGCTTAGGCGGCATCGTCTTGAGGGCCTTGATGTCGGCCCCGGCGATCTGGCATGCCATCCCGTCACGCAGCGCAGGCAGCACCTGGCTGCGCGCGGCACCATCGCCGTCCTCGTCCGCTTGCGGTTCGGCCAGCAGCAGGCGCCAGCCCTTGGCGACGACTTGCTTGCCCGTGGCCACCAGCTTCTGCTGGCCGCAGAAAAGCTCGGCCACGGTACGGTCGAACTCGTGATGAGGGAGGAACTGGGCCAGGTAATGCGCCCGGATCAGCCGGTACACCGCCTGTTCCTTCTCGCTCATGGCGGACAGGTTCGCCGGTTCGAGCGTCGGGATGATGCCGTGGTGCGCCGTGACCTTGCCATCGTTCCAGGCGCGCGAGCGCTGCGAGCGGTCGAGCTGGCCCATGATCGAGCGCAGCGAGGGATCGGTCTTGAGCAGGCTGTCGAGAACGGTGGGCACTTCGGCAAACATGCTCTCGGGCAGGTAGCCGGAGTCCGAGCGGGGGTACGTCGTGGCCTTGTGCGTCTCGTACAGGGCTTGGGCAATCTCCAAGGTTTCCTGCACGTCCAGCCCAAGCTGCTTGGAACACACTTCCTGCAAGGTGCCCAGGTCGAACGGCAGCGGCGGGCCTTCGCGGACACGCTCAGTCTCCACCGACACGACGTGGGCACTGCCCGCAGCGCGGATCTGCTGCATGGTCTGCTGTGCGACCGGCTGCCGCAGGCAGCGGCCTGCGTCGTCGGTGCACGCATCGGGTGGAACCCATTGCGCGGCGAAAGTCGAACCGCCTGCGAACAGGGACACGGCGATGGCCCAGTATGGTACGGACACGAAGCGCGCGATCTCGCGGTCGCGGTCCACAACGAGCTTGAGCGTCGGGGTCTGTACGCGGCCGACCGACAGCACGCCGTCGTAACCCGCCTGTCGCCCCAGCACCGTGAACAGCCGGCTCAGGTTCATGCCCACGAGCCAATCCGCACGGGAGCGCGCCAGCGCCGAGTGGTACATCGAAAGCGTCTCGGCCGAAGGCCGCAGCTTGCCCAGTGCCGCCCGAATGGACGCATCGTTGAGCGCCGACAGCCACAGGCGTTCGATGGGGCCGCGGTAGCCGCAAAGCTCCACGATCTCGCGGGCGATCAATTCGCCCTCGCGGTCGGCATCGGTGGCGATAACCAGGTGAGTCGCCTTCGCCAAGAGCGCCTTGACGACCTTGAATTGCGTGGCGGTCTTCGGTTTGACCTCGACCCGCCAGTGCTGGGGAATGATGGGCAACTGCTCAACGGACCATCGTTTGAGCTGCTCGTCGTAGGCCTCGGGCGGCGCCGCCTCCACGAGATGGCCGATGCACCAGGTGACCGTGACGCCGGAACCGTTGAGGCAGCCTTCACCGCGCTGCGTGGCGCCGAGAATCCGGCCAATGTCTTTGCCCTGGGAGGGCTTCTCGCACAAGAACAGCCGCATATCCGTCCATCCCGATTCCTGTTGTTCATGGAGTTGCTGGGATCGAGGATGCCGAGCGCAGCCCCTGGCAGCAGCAAACAAGCCGCATGCGGCAGCGACCGCTTTCACGCCGATGAAATGGCGAGTGCGGGGAAGGTGCGTGGCCGGAAGTGTGCGGGCCGAGAGCCGCGATTTCCGGGAGCGCGCGTGGAACTCGGTGGACGTTGGTGGAGCTATCCCCTGGGGATAATTCGCAGCGCATGGAGGGCGGCGAAGCACTGCGGCAGCCGCCCTCCATGCCCGATCACTTCCTGCGCTTGGTCTCTTTCGGCGCCGTCGATTCCTGGGTGGCCTGGGGCTTCGGCTCTGCCTCCTGTGGCTTCGGGCTGAGGGCCACAGACTCGATGCGGTACGGCAGGATGCCGACACTGCGCGCGTTGACCTGCCAAGTCTCACGCGGCTGATCTTCGTTGTCCGTCCAGGGGTCGCGCTCCATGCGGCCGACGACCAGCACCCGCATGCCCTTCTGGTAGAGCTGCTGCCAGCGGTCGGCGTCGTGGTGCCAGAGTTCCACCGGCGCCCAGAAGCCGCCGCGGTCCTCGAACTCGCCGCCCTTGGTGGGGACGGGGTTGTCGAAGTACACGTTCAGCCGGAGCAACCGGCGAGGATCGTCGTTGCCATTGGGGAATTCGCGGTACTCGGGAGGCGATCCGATGTTGCCCTCGCCGATGAATTGTGTGCTCATGTTGGAATCTCCGTGGTGGTTGAAATACCCGTGCCTCGTTGGGCTCGGGCGCGTGCTCGGATGGCAGGCGCAATCACCGATCGCGCACTGCGGCAGGAACGGACGCGAGCCGGCGCAGGTAGGTGTTGTCCGCCTGCGCGGCCTTGCTGGCGCATTCCTGTGCTTGCCTGCCCAGGGTGTGCAGCAGGCTGATCTGCATGTTCAGCATGACGCGCTGCAGTTCGATCTCGTGCAGGTCGTGCAGCAGGTTGACCGGCGTGCTGGGGCTCGCCATCAGCTCCTGCCACAACGCCACGCCCATGGCCGATCGGTCGTGCTTGCGCCAGCGTAGAAAGGTCGTGCCTGCGCCAGTGGTCTGCTGGGCCAGCTCGACGGGAAGCAGGTGGAAGGGATGCCCGCACGCCTGTGGCAGCACCTGTCGCTGCGCCAGAGCAATCAACTCGTCGCGCATGGCGAAGCACTGGCTGGCCCAGGCCTCGAAGTCCCCTTTACCTTTAAAAGGCTTTAAAAGGCCTTTTAGAGAGGCCGCGTGTTCCAGCCTCATGAAGGCTGGCTGTTCCAGACGACGGAAATAGCGCGGTTCGCGGTTCGGGTCGCTCATGCCGGTTCGTCCTCGCCGGCGGCTGTGGACTTGGCCTCGGCCGGATCGGCGGCAGTGCCTTCGTCGCTGGGAGGGGCGGCTGCGGCAGAACTCTCACCGCGCTGTTGCAGACCACGGCGCACGACGGGCGGCGCAAACTTCGAGCGGCGCGTGCCTTCGAGCACCTCCTGCGGCAGTTCACCGAACTTCTCCAGCGCCGCCCGCGCTGCGGCGTTCTTCGCCGCGAAGTCGTCGCGGGTGCAGCCCGAGTAGCGGTATTGCTGGGCCAGGCTGAACAGGCTGCGCAGCGCGTGGGCACCTTCGTTGAGCCAGCGCTCCAACGTCGAGCGATCGATCAGCGCGGTGTGATGGGCGAGGATGAGCTTGCGGGCGATGTCGTCGTAATCGGCCAGGAGATAGACGGCGGCAAAGCCCAACTGCGCATTGACGAACAGCGGAAGCTTGACGGGCTGCACGTTGAGGTTCTCGCCCAGGGTCAACGCGGCGGGCACGCCGGCCAGGGCCTGGTCCACCTGGTCGCGCAGCGTCTGCAGCGTGGTCCTGGTCTGGTCGAGCTTGTCTTCGATGCGAAGCATCCACCAGTCGCTGTATGGGTCGTCCTGCTCCGAGCCGCGCTTCATCTTGTTCATGACGGCGATGTAGCCGTTCAGGCCGACGATGCCCGGTCGCCCCTCGGCGGCGGCGCGGCCATGCCAGATGCGCGAGGCGTGGTGGGTGTGCAGCGTCAGCGACATCGCGCTGCGCAGGGAGCCGAGGTTGAGTTGCAATGGTTCGTTGCTGGTTGCCATGGTGATCGCTCGCTGGTGGACAGGGAGCCGCCAGCATCCGCATGCAGCGGAAGGCAGTCAGTCAACAAACCGAAATGAGCCGACCCCCGGTTCTGTGCGCGCTGGCGGCGCAGCGCGCAACGGTCCCCTGGGGACCGCTCCGCAGATGGGCACTCACATCGGCGTTCCCGTCCTCGGTTGTTGACGGTATGCGTGCTGCACCGCACGTCGCGCTGCCGTTCGACACGATCCTTCGCCGCGCAGCCGTCCCCAGGGGACCGTTCCGTTGAGCGCCATGGAGGTCTGCTTCATGGTCTTGCATGCGCTCTACTCAGGTTTTGCGCAGCATGTCGCGCCGTCGCCCGGCGCTTCACCGCACAGCCGTCCCCAGGGGACCGTTTCTGCCGACCGCCATGGAGATCTACTTCACGGCTTTGACAAGCCCTGTGCTCAGGATTTGCGCAGCAGATCGCGCAGGCGCTCGATGTGCTGCCGGGCCACCTCGGGCGGCACGACGTTGCGCGGCGGCTCGGTTGGTGGCGCTCGCGCCGCCGATGGTGTTGGCGGTGCCGGGCCGGTCTGCTTGGCCCAGGCATTGAACTCGCCGCGCATGGCGCGCTGGATGATGCCGAACAGATAACCGGCGGGGTTGCGGATGCCATGCTTGCCGCACCGTGCGGCCCATTCGTCCAGCACGGCCTGCCGCAGGGCAGCGTCCACCTGCTGCAACGCCATCTTGGCTCCGGCCTGCTGTTCCGCCTTCAGTTCCGCGAAGCGCTTGGGCCATTGCAGGTCGCCCAGCGCACGCGCCTGCGCGGTAGTACGTACTTCATCAATACGACTACTACGTACTGTACGGTCCTGCTTCGGATTCCGAAGAGCGCCGTCTGGCGCGGGTTTCGGCCCTGCTTCGGATTCCGAAGATGGGCGATCGCCATTCCGAAGAAGGCTTGTGAGCCCTTCTTCGGAATCGTGGACCGCATCCTCCTGTGGATAACTTTCGGAGGCGGTGATGCCCTGGTCGGCCAGGCGCTCGGCGAGCACTTGCAGCCGCGACGGCAAGGTGCGTCCGGACAGCATCGGGTCGTCCGCGATCTCCTGGAGGGTGTTGAGTCCCACCACCTGGACGGCCTTGGCCGAATGCCCCAGCGACTGGCTGACCAGGGCCAGGTAGTCGGCGTCGAGTTGCATCGCCTCGAACGGCGTCAGCGGTTCGTCGTGCAGGACGTAGAGGTTGCCGAGGATGCGACCGGTCTTGGGGTCGCGCCGTCGTCGCACGAGGCTCAGCCAGCGCGTCAGGCGCAGCAGCGTCAGCGCCCGCGCCACGGTCTCATGGGAGGCCTGGCCTGCGCAGGGCATCGACGCCAGCCAGGGGCGCAACTGCTCATAGGTGGGAAATGCCGTGACGCCATCGTCGTTGAGCATCAATCGGAACACCTGCCAGGCGTTGCGCTCCAGCGGTGTCAGGCGGCGGTCGAGGAACAGCCGCCGCGGCACGCTCTCGTGCCGATTGCCACTGAACAGGAAGGCGTCGCCGGACGTAGGAGGCGTGGGCGTTGGAGCAGGCAGGGACGCGGGAGCGCCAGAGCTGGACTTGGGCGCGAGGTCCTTCAGCGCAGCGTCGAACAGGTCGGCGAGTGCGATGGGGCCAGGGCGCTGGGCTCGTGGGGCGGTGTCGTCCACGGCCATGGCCTAGCCCAATCCCTGATCGACCCAGTTCCTGATCGCGGCCCAGACCACCGAGAGCGGCAGCGACATGCCCTCGGCCAGGTCCATGGCCGCATCGAGAATCGAGGTCTCGTCCTCCAGATCGACGTTCCTGCTGCTGGTCACGGCTTTCCATTGCCGCCACAGTTCGGTGTCCTGGGTCTCGTCCAGGACGGGGTGGCGCCCCTTGCGCTTGGGCAGGCCGAGGATCTCCCGCCGCAGGGCGACTTCCTGATGGGTCAGGCCATAGAAGCGGCTGACCATCTCCGTGCTGGCCCCCAGCCGCAGCATGCGATCGACCGTGGCGATTTCCTTCTCCACGTCCTGTGCCTGGTTGAGCAGGCGCTGCAGCACTTCGCGGTTGACCGTGACCGAGCACCACGAGACGCTGGCGTTGGCCAGCACGCTGATCAGCGCGGGGTGCTTGAGCGCATCCAGCTCGGCCTCGCCGAAGCCCATGGCCTTGCAGCGGCGCAGTTGGCCGTTGCGAAGGTCATACAGCGCCTGGGCAATCACGGCCTGGTTGAGCGGATGCGATGTGGACATGCGGCCTCCCTCGCTCACGTCCCGGGCGCCGTGGTGCCGGCTTCCAGGTCCAGCAGACGCCGGGCGAGGCGCAGCAGCCGAAAGAGCTTGACCAACGCCGTGTCGCTCAAGCGCCTTGCGCCGCTGCCATGGCCTTGGCTCTGGCCGTGCAACAGGGTCGGCAGGTCGGCGGCGAGCTGCGCGCCGTCCAGGCCCGCTTCGGCGACGGGCTGACCCGTCAGGGAAGTGAGCAGCGTCAGCACCGCGCGGCCGAGCGGCGACGGGGCTTGGCCGCGGGCGCGGCACGCAAACCCGATGCCATCGGCGCGATCCTCGATGCACTCGTCCAGGCCTGCCTCCCCGGCGATCTCGCGCGCGAACTGCGCGATGTGGATGCGCAGCCGATCGGGCGTGTCCAGGCCGGCGTCGATGTACCAGACGTCGGAGATCGGATAGAGTCCGCCGGCTTGCACCGGGATGGACTGCAGCACGCTCGCCGAGAAGTCGGGCGGCAGCGCATCGCCCAACTGGTCGGCGACCATGCGCTGGATCGATTGGAGCCGTTCTGTCGTCGGTGCTGGCGAGACGATGTGCTCGCGAAGCAGATCGCCCGGTGCGGCCGGCTGGCTTCCCGTGGCCGCTTCGCCAACCGCCGTGTCGTCGTGGCGCAAGGTGGGCTCGGACGCCGGAGGGCTGGCGGGTGGAGGACCGGCCGCCGCTGCAGGCGTGGCGATGGACGATGCTGCGCCCGGCGGAGTCGGCGTGCCGGCGGTGGGCGAAGGCAACGCCGGCTGCGCCGCAGGTGGCGTCGGGTCACTGACCAGCGCCCGGTGGCGGCTTTCCGATTCGGTCAGGTCCAGCGCCAGCACGTCGTAGCCGATGCCCAGCAGCTCGGACATCTGGCCGATCAGCTCGTCTTGCACGCGCTGCGGCGCGAACTCGTCGCCCTGCGTGTCGAACTGCGCCAGCACCTCCTGAAAGAAACTGTCGAAGTCCAGCGGCAGCGAACGGTCCTTGGCGTAGTGCTCCCAGGTGCGTTTGCAGGCCGTGCGCATGACCGACAGCCGCTCGACCTGGTGGCGCCCCAGGCCGCCATAGAGCACAGTGGGAATGGCGGGCAGCAGGTAGCGCACCGCGTCGGCCATGCGGGTGATGTGCGACCGCTGGACGGGGAAGCCATCGGCCGCCAGGCGGCGGGCCAGTTCCGACTGGCTCAGGGCGGCGCCGCTCTCCTGCTCGTAGAACTCCCGTGCTTTCTCGACGCCGAGCGCGCGCTCGATGAACGTGAGGCCGCCGCGCAGTTCGTTCTCGGCAAGATGCCCGGTCAGCGCGACGATTTCACCGCGCTCCGGCCATGGTCGGAACAGGCACGATATGCGGAAGAAGCGTTCTTCCTTGGTCTCCGACCAGAGTTCGCGCAGGATCGCCAGTCGCGTGTTGCCGCCGTTGCGGATGATGTAGTGGTCCTCGCCGGGCCTGCGCGTGATGGCCGGCGCCGCGTCCAGGCCGCGCTCGCGGATGGATGCCTTGATTTCCTCGTAAGCCGGGTTGCGCTTCATGCGCGGGTCATGGTCGTAGGGCCGCAACTGGTCCAGCGTCACGACCATGGGCGTGTCCGCGATCGGGTCGCTCAAGGCCGTAGCCGCTGGGCCGCTGCGCTCGAAGCCGGCCGCGAGCAGCTTGCCTGCCATGTCCTGCGAGGTCATGTCAGCCATGGCCGCACCCCTCGCAGTCCCCACGACCGCCGGCCGGCGCCATGCGGGCCTCTCGCTCGGCGCGGCGGATCTGCGCACGGGCGTTCAATTCGGCCCGGTGGTCACTCGCTGTCGAACTCGTGTAGATCGCCGCGCAGCCGGCCTTGGTGAACTTGAGGTGCCCGCCCGGCGTGCGCTTGACGTGCCAGCCCTCACCGACCGCGAACTCGATCAGGGCGCGCAGCCGCTTGTGGCCGCGGGCCAGCTCATGTGCGTTCGCCATGGGGCCTCCCAGGATCAAGAGGTCGCTGCGGGCGGCCGGATACTTGAGCCAGTCGGTCCTGCCATTGCGGGAACAACTCGCTGGCGAGCGCGCGCATCGTGTCGAGCGCGGCAGGGGCGACTCTGCCGGGCGGCTGGCGGTGCTCGACCCGATGCACTGGCAGGCCGCGCGTTGCGGCGCGTGGATACGCTTCTATGGCCGGCACGTCGGTGGCGAGCACGCGGATGCCGGCGCTGTCCTGGAACAGGTCGCGCAGGGCCTGCTGGATCAGCCGTGCGTTGGCGGACACCGGGTGGACGCGGTTGATGAGCAAGTGCAGCGGCGGCGGTTCGATACCCAGGTGCCGGTACGGCGCAATGTCTTCGAGCAACTGCATGGTGCCGCGCCGCAGCTCGCGTGCCGCGAGGATCTCCGGCGTGACGGGCGACAGCGCGAGATCGGAGGCGAGCACCGCCATCTCCAGCAGCACGGAACGCGCGCCCTGGGTGTCGATCAGCACCAGGTCGTAGAGGGGAGCAAGTGCTGGCAGCAGATGCCGCAACCGCAGGCGGCCATCCGGCGCATGCAGCAACAACGTGTTCAGCTCGCCCCGGTGGTCGTCGGACAGCACCAGGTCCAGGCCCGCGATGATCGTGCGGGACACGAGCTGGCCAAGGTCGCGCTCGTTGAAGGCCAACAGCTCATAGATGCCGCCCGGCGCGCGCTGGGTCAGTTCGTAGTAGGAGGACAAGGTGGGCTGCACGTCGAGATCGAGCAGCAGCACGCGCAGGCCCGCGTCCGCGGCGAGCCCGCCCAGGTTGGCGGCCGTCGTGGTCTTGCCGACGCCGCCCTTCGTTGAAATGATGGACACGACCTGCATGGCGCTCTCCGGCTGGGAATGGGAAGTCCGCGGGAGAGCGGGTCAGGTCCGGTGGTTGAGGCGCTCGGCGATCCACTGGTCGATTTCGATCGAATCCCAGCCGACAGCGCGCACGCCCAGGCGCAGCGCCTGAGGGAACTGGCGCTTCTTCATCAGGTTGTAGATGTGGGCGCGTTTGAGGCCGGACTTCGCTTCGACTTCATCGAGCCGCAGGATGCGGCGCTCGTTCGGCGGGAGTACAGGGGTCTGCGACATGGCGGTCACTCCTGAACGCTCGGTGGCGTTTGTTGGCGTGACCTCTATTCAATAGACCTGGCTGCGGAAAGACATTGCAAATGCAATCTCCGCGATTGCACATACAAGCTGGATAACCTCATGCGCTTGCGCTACGAACGTACCTCTTAGCGTTGGCGAACTTTCCGTTTAAGGTGCGCTCAGTGATGCCCATGGTGCCGCCGTAGTGGGCGACCAATGCAGAGACAAGGGCCTCCTGCGTTTTGAAGCTGGAATAGGGCACGCCTGAAGGCGACTGGCTCAGCATCAGCGTCAACATCCCTCCAATGATGTTGAGATAGGTCGTTTCCGCCCGTTCGCTGATCTCGCATTGCTTGGATGCCAACAGCACCGAGGATTGCTTGAGTAGCGTGTCGTGCTGCTCCTGCAGTTCTCGCATCTCACGTCGGGCTTGTTCAAGCGCGGCCTGAAGGGCCAGCCGCTCCACGAGGATCGCCTGTCCTGTTTCCATGGTGATGAAAGGATGCGCCATGCGTTCGCCACGGCTGAACAGAAATCCTGGCCGGTGCTCGGGATAGTGGGTGCGCATCCAGCGTTTTAGATCGACATGGCGAACAGTCAGATCCAGAGAATTGAGCAGGTTCGGATCATTGAGCGTGATCCCGTTCTTGCCGTAGGGCAGCTCTCCGTTGAGGATGCCGTCATAGATACGTTCCGAGTGCAGCCGGCACTCATTCCATCGAGGGCAGTTCAGCGACCGAGGCAGGACACGCGGTGACGCGATCGTGGCCAGGATCATCGGGAGATACCGCAGCAACCCAGCCCATCGGATGGCCGCCTCGATGGGACGATAGAACACCTTTGATGTTGAAATGTCCTTGTGCATGTCTTCGTCTCCTTTCGGGTGCGCTACATCACCGGCTCCTTTCTTGCCCAAGGGCTGTTGTGTCGTTATGGCCTGCGACGGACGCTTGAGGCGATGCCCTAAGCGAAGGCGGAGGAGGCCATTGGCGTCCGCCGCAGGTGGCCTTGTCTTGCTTGATATGCAAGAATCGATCAGTTGCCGGCCCATCGAGCGATGAGGACGCAAGCTCGATATTGGCGCTCACGGTACCAGCGTCATAGGTGGCGCAAAGCCCATCAAGACCGATTTGGTATGGTCTGATATCCAGACGGTTCAAGACCAGCGAGTTGAAGCGTTCGACGCCCCTACGTCCAGTTGGGGACTGGAAATCAGCGGTTAGTGATGCATCGCTCCACATGCTGATATATCGACAAAGTATCTGCCGCAGTACCAGTGACCCTGCCAGGTTGCCCCAGCACATAGGAGACGGAGATGGCTGAACATTCCCATGAACATCAACATCACACATCCGGTCAGATGGGTAAGCACGGCCGACCATACGCCAAGTTCTGGGTGAACATGGTGTTGGGCCTCGTCGTCATGTACTTCGTAATGTTCAGCATGATCGACGGCGCCAGGGACTTCAGAAACAATCTCAACATGCTCTACATGGCGGTCACTATGTGGGCGCCAATGGGCATCTTCATGCTAGCGACAATGCCCGGCATGTTTCCAAACCGGCGGCTCAATCTCGTGCTGTACGGCTTGTTTGCCGTTCTCACACTCGGTTCTTTTGTCGCTACCCGTGCTCAAACCGGAATCGGCGATCGACAGTTCATCGCGTCTATGGTCCCGCACCATTCGGGAGCGATCCTCATGTGCCGCGAGGCGCAGCTCTCAGATCCGGAACTCGTCAACCTATGCCAAGCGATTTCCGATGGCCAGCGCGCGGAGATCGAGCAGATGAACCGGATTGCTGCACGCCTTCGTTGAGGCTGGCTGCCACTACACTGGCGCCGCGTTGCGCTCCGGCGAAGTTAGCCGCAGCGATGTAAAGATGAGTACTTGCGGTGTTCCGATGCCGGCGGTTGTGTCCTACAGCCGTCCAGGTGCCAGGTAGTCCACGCGACACCACCCCGCGCTGCCTGCGGAGCGAGCGCAAGTCATGATCGTCGCAAGTTGGAGTTCGATAGCGAACCCGCTCAGCAGCTGGACGCATCAGGCGTAACGACGGGTGGATGGATCATCCTTGGACGCTGGTGGAAGTGGTTGGATGAACTTTGTTGCCGAGGGCGAAAAACAAGGCTATAATTGAGTTCTTCGCTGATCACCACAGTGGAGAAAGTGATTGGGAAACAGAGACTTAGCGCTCTAGTGCATGACTCGTCTCCCGCTCCAGTCCGAAAGGGAAGCAGCGCTTCCCTTTTTAGTTTGCGATGCTGCCGCATCGGTCTCCGGCACCCGGAAGCGACAGCGGCTACAATCCAGCATCCAGGTCACCCGGCGGGGTGGCAGAGTGGTTATGCAGCGGCCTGCAAAGCCGTGTACGCCGGTTCGATTCCGACCCCCGCCTCCATCGATTCCTCCCTGCTGTCGCCACCGAGCGCCGTTCCAGGCTCCGGTTTATTCCTGCACGATGTATTTCTTGCGCCTTTTCGCGGCTTTAACGCGTGGCGCGCGTGATACATTACGTCTATCGCACTCGTCGTCGCCGCTGCTGGACCATGCCGGCAACGTGCCTGGGCCTCGCGCCCCGGGCGCCGCTGCCGGTGGCGACGATTCCCATTCGGTTTCATTTCCGCAGACTGTCCGCCCGGGCGGTGCCGGCATCAGGCTCCGTCGATGGCGGCGTGTCCGCGTCGGATCGGGACCGGATCGCCGTTCGACTTCCCGGCGCTACGTCGGCCATCAGAAGGAAACCACCGCGCATGCATCACGCTACTCCGCTCATCAGCACCATCGTCGGCGGCATTGTCCTGGCCTTTGTCCTCGGTGCGTTGGCGGGGCGATTGCGGTTGCCGCCGTTGATCGGCTACCTGTGCGCGGGCGTGGTGGTCGGACCGCATACGCCGGGCTACACCGCCGACCAGGCGCTGGCGCCGGAACTGGCCGAGCTGGGCGTGATCCTGCTGATGTTCGGCGTCGGCCTGCATTTCTCGATCCGCGACCTGATGGCGGTGCGCAAGATCGCGATTCCCGGCGCGGTCGCGCAGATCGGCATCGCGACGCTGCTCGGCATGGGCGTCGCCTGGGGCTTCGGCTGGAGCTGGGGGCAGGGTCTGGTCTACGGACTGGCGCTGTCGGTGGCCAGTACCGTGGTGCTGCTGAAGGCCTTGCAGGATCGCGACCTGGTCGACAGCGAGCAGGGCCGCATTGCGGTCGGCTGGCTGGTGGTCGAGGATCTGGCGATGGTGCTGGCGCTGGTGCTGCTGCCGGCGCTGTCGGGCCTGCTGGTGCCGGCCGGCAGCGGCGGGGAAGCGCCGGACGCCAGCGTCACCGACATCCTGCTGACGGTATCGCTGACGCTGGGCAAGGTCGCGGCCTTCGTCGCCGTGATGCTCGTGATCGGGCGCCGTTTCATTCCGTGGATGCTCGAGCGGATCGTGTGGACCGGCAGCCGCGAACTGTTCCGCCTCGGCGTGCTGGCGACGGCGCTGGGCGTGGCCTTCGGCGCCTATTC
Source organism: Cupriavidus gilardii (assembly GCF_008801915.1). Lineage (GTDB taxonomy): Bacteria > Pseudomonadota > Gammaproteobacteria > Burkholderiales > Burkholderiaceae > Cupriavidus > Cupriavidus gilardii. The sequence goes on along the minus strand of NZ_VZOV01000039.1, from coordinate 6,285 downwards.
GCTGTTCGGCGTCTCGTTCGCGCTCGGCGCCTTCTTCGCCGGCATGGTGCTGGCCGAGTCCGAGTTCAGCCATCGCGCCGCCGAGGAATCGCTGCCGCTGCGGGACGCCTTCGCGGTGCTGTTCTTCGTCTCGGTCGGCATGCTGTTCGACCCGATGGTGCTGGTGCGCGACCCCTGGGGCGTGCTGGCGACAGTATCGATCATCGTCGTCGGCAAGTCGCTGGCGGCGCTCGGCATCGTGCGGATGTTCGGCTATTCGAACCGGACCGGCATGACGATTGCCGCCAGCCTGGCGCAGATCGGCGAGTTCTCGTTCATTCTGGCGAGCCTCGGCGTCTTCCTGCAGATCCTGCCGGAGCGCGCGCAGAGCCTGATCCTCGCCGGCGCCTTGCTGTCGATCGTGCTCAATCCGCTGCTGTTCCGCTGGCTGGACCGCTACGTGGCGCGCCAGAGCGAGGCCGGCGAGGCGCAGGCGGCCTGACCGTCCAATCCGGGGCCGCGGCCCCGGATTGCGCTCTCATCCTTCCTGCTGTTCCAGTTCTTCCAGTTCCAGCTGCGGTGCGGTCTGGCGCAGGTATTCGGTAAAGGCCAGCAGGCCCTGGGTCGGATACTTGTCCTGGTGGACGACCAGGTGCCAGGGCCGCACCAGCCGCGGCAGGCCACGGCGCAGGGCCACCAGCGTGCCGCGTTCCAGCTCGTCGCGCACCACATGCAGCGACAGGCAGCTGACGCCAAAGCCGCTCATCACCGCGCGCTTGATCGCTTCGGCGTTGCCCAGTTCGAGCGCGAAGCGCAGCGGTCCGAGCAGCGGGGCGAGCCGCTGCTCGACAATCTCGCGCGTCCCCGAGCCGCGCTCCCGTACCAGCCAGTCCGCCTCCCGCAACGCGTCCAGATCGCCGTCGGCCCGCGCCAGCGGATGCCCGGCACCCACGACCACCACCATCTCGTCGTCGCACCAGTGCACGCTGCTCAGCTCGGGCTCGTGGCAGGTCCCTTCGATCAGGCCGATATCGGCATCGAGCCGCAACAGGTCCTGCAGCACGTCGTGGGTGTTGCCGATGCGCAGGTCCAGCGCGCAGGGCTGTTGCTGGGCCTGACGGAAGCCGGTCAGCAGCGCGGGCAGCAGATAGCTGCCGATGGTGTTGCTGGCGGCAATCCGCAACTGCACGCCGGCGTCGGCGGCGAAGCGTTCCAGTTCGTGCGCCTGGTCCAGCAGCGACAGCGCGCGCGGGAAGAACTGGCGGCCGGTCTCGTTGATCGTCAACCGCTTGGCGACGCGGTCGAACAGGCGCCGGTCCAGCGCGCGCTCCAGGTCGGCCAGCGCGGCGCTGACCGCGGACTGCGACATCGCCACGGCCTCGGCGGCGGCGGTCGTGCTGCCGTGCTGCACGACGGCGACGAAGACGGCGAGCTGACGCAGCGTCAGCCGCAAGGGGCGATGTTGCATATCTATAAACCAGGTAATAAATAACGATATTACCTGTTTTACAGATGAAGATGCGGTAGTTACGCTGGCGTCATTCCTACACGCCCGTGTCGTCCCTGCGCCATGCCGACCACTTCGATTCCAGCCGCTGCCCCCGCCGCCGCCCCAGCCCCGTCCATTCCCTGGCGCTACCGACTGCTGACGCTGGCGCCGCTGGGTGCGATTGCGTGGCTCGCGCTGATCCTGTCCGGACTGCCGGCGCTGTCGCAACTCGGTGTCAGCCCGCTGATGCTGGCGATGTGCGCCGGCATGGTCGCCTGCAATACCTTGCCGCGGCACTGGCTGGCGCCGCTGGCGCCCGGCATGCAGCTGGCCAGGCAGACGCTGCTGCGGCTGGGTGTGGCGCTGTACGGCCTGCGGCTGACCTTCGGCTCGATCGAGGCGCTGGGCGTGGGCGGGGTCGTGGCGCCGCTGCTGATGCTGGCGGCGACGCTGTGCGTCGGCGTCTGGATCGGCACCCGCTGGCTGGGCCTGACGCGCCGGGAAGCCGTCGTGGTCAGCGCGGGCAGCGCCGTGTGCGGCGCGGCGGCGGCGATTGCGGTCGCCTCGATCGCGCGTACCGATGACCGGCAGACCGCGGTCGCGGTGGCGACCGTGGTGCTGTTCGGCACTGTCGGCATGCTGCTGTATCCCTATCTGTACGAGCTGGTGACCAACGTCTGGCACTGGCAGGTCGGCGAGCGCGCGTTCGGCATCTATACCGGTGCCACGCTGCACGAGGTCGCCCAGGTGATCGTCGCCGGCAAGGCGGTGGGCGAGACGGCCGGCGATGCCGCCGTGCTGGCCAAGATGGTTCGTGTGCTGGCGCTCGGTCCGCTGCTGCTGGTGCTGGCGCTGTGGCCGCGTGCCGACGACCGTGCGCAAGGCACGGATGCCGGCCGCCGCGGCATCGACTGGGCCCGGATCCGCGCCGCGGTGCCCTGGTTCGCGCTTGGCTTCGTCGCCGTGCTGGCGATCAACTCCTTCGGCCTGGTGCCGGGCGAATGGAAGCCGGCACTGGTCGCCTTCGACAACTGGCTGCTGGCCTGCGCGATGCTGGCGATCGGCCTGCATACCCGGATCGGCGACCTGCTGCGCGCGGGCCGCAAGCCGATGCTGCTGGCGGCGCTGCTGTTCGTATTCCTGGTTGGCGCCGGCGCGCTGCTGTGCGCTGTGCTTCTCTGAGGGGACGGGTAGAACGGAAGGAGGGGGCTGGCGGCGTGGGTGGTGCGGCCGACGGGACTCGAACCCGTAAGCCCGGAAAGGCGGCAGATTTTAAGCCAGAGCATGGCTTCCGCACCGGGACACCTATGGGGTTGGATGGGGCTTGCTGTAGCAGGTTTCCCAGCTAATCAATGCCTTCCATCATATCCCGGTGCGCGATGCAATCCGCCCCGGTTCCCTTTCGCTTGGCTCCTAGCCGGCCCCTGGAATCGGGGCCTTTCAGGAGCACCCTCATGGCGAAAATCAAACTCACCAAGTCCGTCGTTGACACGGCACAGGCGCGAACCTGCGACGTGGAACTCCGAGACACGCTCGTTCCAGGCTTCTTGTGCAAGGTTACACCAACCGGGCGCAAGGTATTCATGCTTCAGTACCGCACGAACTCCGGCGTGCGGCGCAAGCCATCGCTCGGCCAGTTCGGCGAGCTGACGGTCGAACAGGCCCGGTCGCTGGCGCAAGACTGGCTGGCCGAAGTCCGGCGCGGCGGCGACCCCGGACTGGACAAGGCGGATGCCCGCAAGGCCCCAACGGTCAAGGAGCTGTGCGGTCGGTTCATGGATGACCACTCCAAGCCGCACAACAAGCCGAGCACCCAGGCCGGCTATCAGTACCAGATCGACACCTTCGTCATTCCGGCCTTCGGCACCAAGAAGGTTCACGAAGTCACGCGCAACGACATTACCGCGCTGATGAAGCGCATGGAGAAGTCGCCCACCCAGGCCAATCGGGTGCTGTCGCTCGTGCGCAAGATGTTCAATCTGGCCGAGCTGTGGGGCTACCGGCCGGACGGCTCCAACCCGTGCCGCCATGTGCCCAAGTACCCGGAGAAAGGCTCGACCCGGCTCATTACCGATGACCAGATGGTCAAGCTGTTCGCCTATCTGGACAAGGCCGAGGCCGAGAACTTGGAGCATCCCATCCTCTTGCTGGCCGTCCGACTGCAATTCGAGTTCGCCGCGCGCATGTCGGAAATCCTGCTGTTGCAGTGGGATTGGCTCGACCTGCCCAATGGCCGGGTGGTCTGGCCGGACAGCAAGACCGGCGATATGTCCAAGCCCTTGAGCGAGGAAGCCAAGCGGCGGCTGACGAGCGCCCCCCGCTATGGCGATTCGCCCTATGTCTGCCCGGCGATCATCGACCACCGCCAGCCCCTCAGCCCCCACACCTACTATCAGGGGTGGCGGCGCATCCTCAGCAATGCCGGCGTGCCGAAGGTCGGCACCCACGGCATTCGCCATCGCTCCGCGACCGACATTGCCAATTCAGGCGTCCCGGTCAAGGTCGGCATGGCGCTGACAGCGCACAAGACCGTGGCGATGTTCATGCGCTACGTCCACACCGAGGACGATCCGGTGCGCCAAGCCGCCGAACTGGTGGCGACCCGTCGGCAGACCATCACCGGGAAGCGGCAACCGCAGCCGCAGGAGGCCATGGCATGAGCGCCCGGACGCCCAAGGCCGCCAAAGACGCCGCCCTGCCTGCCGGCTACGCCGGCATCCACGGCGGCATCGTGGAACTGCTGGACGCCGCGCGCCAGGCGGCGGCGCGCAGCGTCAATGCGCTGATGACGGCCAGCTATTGGGAAATCGGCCGCCGCATCGTGGAGGCCGAGCAACAGGGCAAGCGGCGCGCGGGCTATGGCGAGCAGTTGATCGCCCGGCTGTCCGCCGACCTGACCGCGCGCTTCGGGCGCGGTTTCAGCCCGGACAATCTGGAGAACATGCGGCGGTTCTTCGCCGCCTACCCCCGGCCTATGATTTCCGAGGCACTGTCTCGGAAATCGGGCGACGAGCTGCCTGCCGAGATTTCCGAGACAGTGTCTCGGAAATTCGCCCTGGCCGAGCTGGCGCAGGTGTTCCCGCTGCCGTGGTCGGCCTACGTGCGGCTGCTGGCGGTCAAGGATGACCACGCCCGCCGGTTCTACGAGGCTGAGGCGCTGCGTGGCGGCTGGAGCGTGCGCCAGCTTGACCGGCAGATCGGCAGCCAGTTCTACGAGCGCACGGCCTTGTCCAAGGACAAGGCGGCGATGCTGGTCAAGGGCGCAGCGCCGAGGCCCGAGGATGCCGTCAGGCCCGACGACGCCATCAAAGACCCCTACGTGCTGGAGTTCCTGAACCTCAAAGACGAGTATTCCGAATCCGATTTGGAGGCCGCCTTGATCCAGCGGCTGGAGGATTTTCTGCTGGAGCTGGGCGAAGGGTTCACCTTCGTCGGGCGGCAGCGGCGCTTGCGCATCGACCAGACTTGGTATCGGGTGGATCTTCTGTTTTTCCACCGACGGCTGCGCTGCCTGGTCATCATCGACTTGAAGCTGGGCAGCCTGTCCCATGCCGACGTGGGCCAGATGCTCATGTATTGCAACTACGCCAAGGAGCATTGGGCCTATGCCGATGAAAACCCGCCTGTGGGTTTGATCCTGTGCGCCGACAAGGGCCATGCGCTGGCGCGGTATGCGCTGGAAGGCTTGCCGTCGAAGGTGATGGCGGCGAACTACCGTACCGTGCTGCCGGATGCCGAGCTGTTGCAGAAGGAATTGGAGACTACGCGGCGCTTGCTGGAATCGCGCACGCCGAAGCAGCCCAAGAAACTCCCGCAGTAACCGGGCGTCCCGGCGTTCCGCCGTCGAGTTCGCGGGCTGCGCCCCACGCCTCGTTCCGAGTCGCGGCCATTCGGCTTTGACCCCTGACGCCTTCGGCCCTTGCGGGCCTGCGCGCTCCGCTTGCCCCAAAAGCCGAGGGTGTGCAGTGGGCGGGGTGTAGGCGGTCTTGCTGTTCCCTTCACCGTATCACGGCGTTCTCGCCGTCAAGGGCGGCGCGCGCCATGCGCGCTTGCGTCCTGGCGGCCGTCTGCGACCCCTGACTGCTTGCGCTGCGCCGTGCTGGCGACGGTTCCGGGCAATTCCGCCCGAGCAACCGGAGCACGATCATGTCGCAACTCTCCCTCTCTCTCGATACCCCGTTGATGGTGCGCGATGGCCGTGGGCGCTATCGGCCGGCGGATGCCGACCAGATTCTGGAAGCTGCGCGCCAGGTCATCGACCAGAAGATGCAGCGCGGTGCATCGTTCAGTTCGCCAGCGGCGGTCAAGGACTACCTGCGCGCCAAGCTGGCTGGCTTCGAGCACGAAGTCTTTGCCGTCCTGTTTCTCGATACGCGCCATCGGCTGATCGACTACGTGGAGATGTTTCACGGCACGATCGACGCCGCCGAGGTGCATCCGCGCGAGGTGGTGAAGCAGGCGCTGCGGCTCAATGCGGCGGCGGTCATCGTTTCGCACAACCATCCGAGTGGGAACCCCGAGCCGAGCGCGGCCGACAGAGCGATGACCGCGCAGCTTCGGCAGGCGCTGGCGCTGGTGGACGTTCGCACGCTGGATCACATCATCGTTGCGGGGACTCGCACCACGTCATTCGCCGAGTGCGGCCTGATTTGACCATTGGGGGCTTCGGCCCCCTTTTTGCTGCGCCCGATGGCGCAACTCCGGCCCTCGCGGGCCTGCGCGTGCTGCGCACTTGCCCAAGGCCGGGTGTGTGGAGGTGGGAGGGAGGCGGTCTTGCTGTTCCCTTCATCGTGCCACGGCGTTCTCGCCGTCAAGGG
>NZ_VZOV01000038.1 GCF_008801915.1 Cupriavidus gilardii | reverse complement strand
CATCAATGGCAACGATCGACTTCCTCCCATTCGCTACTGGCAGCGGCGCCAATGTCATGTCGCAGGCCGAGTGGGCCGCGCTGACGCAACGCCTCTCGGGCTTTCAGTCCGGCGTCGCGCAGTCCGCACAATTGAACAAGGCATGGCGCCAGTCGAGCATCATGGCGGCCGTCATCGCCGGATTCGTTGCGGACGTGACGGGGCGGGATGTTATCGATGACGGCACGACCGACACGATCCTGACCAACCTCAAGGCAGCTGTGAGTGCGCAGTCTCCGGTAGTGGTCGGATCGGCTCGGAACTTGACGGGAAGTGCTGCGGTGGGCGCGACGACCGCCAACTTCACTGCCGCCGAGCTGGTGTGTGAATCGGCGCTCAATGCTCTTCGTTATTGCATTCCCAATTTCAACGCCACACTCAACCTCACGAATGTCGGTGTCAATGGCATGGACGCAGGCCAAGCGCCAGCGTCGGGCTCCGTGGCGATCTATGCCATCTACAACCCAACCACAAAGGCATCTGGCCTGCTGGCTCAAACGATGCCTGGTGTTGCGTCGGAGGTGTATTCCGGCGCCAGTATGCCGGCCGGATTCACCGCATCTGCGCTGATCAGCGTTGTGACGACGAATGCCAGTCGCCAGTTCAATGGATTCGTCCAGCGCGATCGCTTCATCGGATTTGCCGGGATCGGCGTGCTTGGCACGACGGCTGCTGGCGGCAATGCGTTCAACGCGCACAACATCGGCGGTGCGGTTCCGGCGAATGCCAAGACCTATTCTGGCTATGCCAACGCGAACGCGACTGGCGCTTCCGCGGTGAATATTGCGGTTGCCGCGAACGCGGCCGGCATGGCGAACCAGACTGCCAACATGAGCGGCTCGTCGAACGGCGGCCCGATCACTTGGAAGGACGTGCCGCTGACCACGGCGCAAACGGCCTATTTCTACTACAACGCCCCCGGGGCGACGGCGCAGAACTACAGCTTCTACATCAGCGGGTACACGATCTGACCATGAGCATCCTGAACGTGCAATTCACCGACGCAACCGAAAACCGGATCCAGTCGTGGTTCCTGTCGCCGCAGGATCCGGGGAAGATGGAAAACCTCGGGACCGTCGAGGCTGACGACCCGAGGTGGAAGGCCTTCTATGAGAGCGTGCCGGAATACATGCGGGCGTGCTTCCCAGCGCCGACCGCCGCGGGCGACGTCACAGCAGAGCCCTGACGATCGGGTCCAGCACTTCGACTTGGCGCGCCGCCTTGATGCGGTAAAGCTCATCGGTCGGGTGCTCGGTGTCGATCAGCAGTGCCTTCCAATTCGGAAGCGTCTGGATGTAGTGGAACTGCCGAACGATGGGTATGTTCCGGGCATAAGCGACCTCGTTCATGGCCTGAACGTAGAGGGCGACGTACTGGTTAAAGTCGTCGCTCTTGGTCGGGTTCGGCTCTTCCAGGACGACGATCCGCCCAGCGCGCTGCGACTCGTCGACAAACCGTTCGAGGTATTCGCGGTACAGCTGCGGGCTCTCGTTCGGCATGTTGTTGGTGTCATTGAGCGCGAAGTTGACCACCACGACGTGCGTCGTAGTGCTGGCGAGCTCCTGGCTGTACGTTTGCGAGTAGGCGCCGGTGCCCTCCATCCGATTGATGATGGTCATGCTCGGAATGGCGTGGTTCAGCACGGTGACGGTGGGCCCGTACCTATCCTGCAGCGTCGCCTGAACGATCGCGGGCGGATTGTGCGCCGTCTGGGTGCCTTTTCCATCGATCGTCTGGAAGCCCCACATCGTGGAGTCACCCTCTGCGTCGATGACGACGTGCTTTGGCGCTTCCTGCGGCGTGGCAGGGGCAGGGGCAGGGGCATCGTCACCGCCGCCTCCGCCGCCGCAGCCGCTCGACGCGACAACAAAGGCAGTCGCCAAGCTGACCAGCATCCCCTTCACGATCAGGCTGTGGATTCCACGTCGACGATCGCGCCAACTTTGCGCATACGGTCGAAGATCCGTTCGATGGTTGCCTCGTCGAGCTCGAGTCGCGCCAGGCCGAAGAACAGCATCTGCAGACTGATGTCCCGGTCGCCGCCGGTGTACTTCCGCCACTGCCGACCCTCCGAGATGCCGAACAGCTCGGCCATCTGGGTACTCGACAGCCCAAGCTCCTGTTTGAATAGGGCGAGTTGCGCCGGGGTCGGCGCCGAATAGAGGATGGGCATAGCGCGCCATGGTTCATTCCTTTCGGAGAGTTGGGCCGCGCGGTATGCGCTTCCCGGTAGCGCTAAGATAGGACCAATGGTCCTATGTGTCAACCAGTTCCATCATCGCCCGCCCCGAGCGGGCTTTTTCATTTCTGAGGGCCGTATGACGTTCGATCAGGCATTCGACCTGCTGATGGGGCACGAGGGCGGGTATAGCGACCATCCTTCGGATCCCGGGGGCGAAACCATGTGGGGCGTCACCGCACGCGTCGCACGTCTCCATGGCTATTACGGCCCCATGCGCCAGTTGCCGCGGGAGACAGCCAAGGCGATCGCTAAGGCGGCGTATTGGAACGCGGTGCGAGCAGACGAGTTACCCGCTGCGGTCCGGTTCGATACCTTCGACACGGCGTACAACAGCGGCGTCAAGCAGGCGGTCAAGCTGCTCCAGCGCGCGGCGGCGTCCCAGGACGATGGCGTGCTGGGCCCGAAGACTCTTGCTGCTGCGCGGGCGATGCCGGCTGCGAAGCTGGTGCTGCGCTTCAATGCGGAGCGGCTTCAGTTTCTGACGGGTCTGCCCACATGGGCCAGCTTTGGTAAAGGCTGGGCGCGGCGGGTGGCAAACAACTTGGAAACGGCAGCGGAGAACGTCTGATGCAAGAGCACGAAAAAAGCCTGCTGATGCTCGGGATGATCGGGGTCATGATCGCAATGGGGAAACTACTCGTGAGCGAAGAACACCTGACCTTCCGGTTGATTCTCGGCCGCGCCATCCTGGGCGCCGCCACATCCATGATCGCCGGCGTTGGCTTGATCCAGTTTCCTGACCTGAACCCGCTCGCGCTGTACGGCATCGGAAGCGGCCTAGGCATCGTGGGCGCCCAGTATCTGGAAATCGCGCTCAAGCGTTGGTTGAAACAGAAATGAGCCCGCTCGATATGCGCCTGTGGCTTGCAGCGCTGGTGCTGCTGGGTGCCACGTCCGGGGTCTCGTATGTGATGGGGCGATCCGATGGTCGGAAGGTGGAGCGCGCCGCTGCAGCGAAGGCTGAGGCTGATTGGCGTGCCAATGCGGACGCCGCCTATGCGCTCTACCTGGAGGCGCGCGACAAGAAGCAGATCGAATACCGAACCATCACCAAGACTGTGGAGGTCGCCAAGCATGCGACGCCTGACATTCCTGATTGCCGCACTGGTGACGACTGGCTGCGCATCTTCCGCGAGAACGCCGCGATTGCCAACGGTACAACCGTGCCCTCCGGTTCTGGAAGCGCCGACCGGCCCGACACTCGCTGATCTCCGTCAGTTCGCCCTCGACCTACAACGGCAGGGCGGAGAGTGTCGCGACCGGCATCAGGCGCTGGTCGACGCCATCACCCAGTAACCCTGCACGCTTTCCAGTGCTCTGCGATGGCGGGCGCAGCGACATCCTGCTTGCACTTCGGGCAGCGATACGCGGTCGCCTGAATGCCGGCCGTAGTAGTTGACATCGCCTCCAGCGCCGTGATGCACGCCGTCGCTGTCACGTTTCCCGACGCCAGCAGCAAACGGCAGCGCTGCAGTGCCTGGCGAACGCCTTCCTTGAAACCCTCGGCGTACTGATCGGCAGCCGGGGATTGACCTGCCTCCATCTTCATAACCCGTTCCTGTCTAGTTTTTGTACAAGCAGGTCGGATTATGTCTCAAGACATACCGGCTCCAAACCGGACTGTGGGGTTATTGCACTGCCGCCTTTCGCACGACTGGCGCTGGCTCAGTATCCATCCTTTCCGCCGGATACAACCCCAAGAAGCTCCGCGCCATCTCGGTGTCTCGGCACCGCAGCCAATCGTCCCATCCCTCCCGCGGCACGATCACGATCGACCGCTTCTCCTTCCCGGGCGCGTGCATCCGCTTCATGATCGGGTGCTGCTCGGCGTTGACGGTCAGCATCGTGAACGAGAACATGCCATCCGGCCAATCCCTCCAAAGCCCGGCCACGGCGAAGGTCGGCTCGTCCTTCAGCCAAATCCGATAGCGGACTGATTTGGGCCCGTGCTCGTAGTTCGGCTCGTAGAAGCTCTCCATCGGCACCAGGCAGAGTTGACCAGCCTTCCACGGCCCGGAGAACGTCCGCCGCTCCCCGATGGTCTCCGACCGCGCGTTGGTGGTGTCGAAGCGCTTGACCCCCTGCGGGATCCTGTCCTTCGGCACCATGCCGAAGTTCGCCAGCACGCAGTCGCGCTGGCCGGTGGCATCGGAGCGGATGATGGGTGCAAGGTAGTCGGGCCACGTCTCCGGCTTCCAGTCCATCGACGGCGGCACGACGCCGTAGACATCCCGCAGCAGCTGTTTCTGTGTCGGTCGGTAGTTGTTGCACATCGGCGGTCTCCTTTCGGCCGCCAGTCTACCGTCTGAACCTCTCCGCCGGGATTGCGCCCGGCCGCTTCACCTTCACCCAGTCGCTCGACCGCTTGCCGGCCGCATATGGGCTGCCGGCCCGCTTGGCAACGATCCCCTCTAGCTTCAGCGCCAGCGCCTGCTGGTATAGCCAGTCGCCGTCGTCCACCCAGTCGACGAAGAGCAGGGTGTCGGGGCAGCAGTCGAGGATCTTCCGGAGGGCGGCCTTGCGCTTCTCGATCGGCTGGCCGCGGATGTCCCGGCCGCCGTTGGCCAACAGGTCGAAGACGCAATAGGCGACGTGGTGCGAGCCGGGCGGCTTGCCGCGGCGCGCCGATCGACGGTGCAGCAGCTCGAAGTCGCTCCGCCCGTGCTCGTCCAGGACGCAGACCTCGCCGTCGAAGATGCAGCCCGCCTTCAGGTTGCCGACGGCGGCGGCGACTTCCGGATACCAGGCGGTGGCGTCGTGCCCGTTGCGGGACTTGAGGCGCGCCGGCTTGCCTTCCGCTCACAGCCGCCCACGCCGGCGACGACAGCCGTTAAGACAGCCGCAATCAAGAGTGCATTTCGATTATTGACCGGGATCATACTTTTTCTTCTTTTTATCTGACTGCATACGGTAGTCCCATTAACAGATTGCAACCATGGTTTACGGGCTCTACTGCGTTAATGTATCAGAGAGTTAGCAGCCGATGCCTTCGGGCGAGCTCTGGGTTCCGAATTGCGACTCCGTTGCCTAGCTTCCGGGGTGCCTCGCAACTCTATGGAGCAGTTCATACTGCCGTGAATCGTGCTCAGGCGTGAGGACGCCGTTCCCGCCATCCGGGAGCACAGTTCTGCGTTGGAGCACTCTGGGCGAACGAGAAGCCCTCCTGACGGCTCTAACGTCTAAGTCGTTGAAATATAAAGAAGCACTCTCTCTCAGTGGTGGCAAAGATCTAAGAGCCGCGTGACAAACGACACACCGCGGCAAGCGGCGAACGATACAACCTAGCTCCCTAACAACGGGCGCTTGTCACAAAAGATCTCGAAGTGCCAATCACCCTGGGGAACGGCGCGGCGCTCCTCGAGCAGCATGGGGGAGAGCTCGGCCAGCGTAGGGGCGGGCGGCCGAGCGATGCCTGCCATGGTCGCCTCCTATGGGTGTCACTTCCGTTGTACGCGGAGCGCAGCCGCGGCGGTATAGGGCTACGTCTGACCAGCGTCGGTATCAGCGGAATTTCGAAATTTCGAAATTTGTGGGTATTGGGCTGCAGCTATTCAGCGTCGGAATCCCAATCGCCATGAACCGGCTCGGCGCGGTAGGAGCGCCAGTACCAGTGGGAGTGCTTGTGGTGGCGGACCTTTCCCAGCTCGAAAAAGATCCGGACTCGACCGACGTGCCGGGCGTCAATCTCTACTTCGCCATGCTCCGGGCCGAACGGGTCAGGAGCCGGAAGTTGCTTGCCCGCATCCGCGATGATGTCGCCCGGGACGTAGGCCAGGATGCCGGCCTCGGCCGAAACGCGCGGTGTAGGGTTGGCGGAAGGGAGTTGGCAGCCGTTGGCCCGTTTGCTGTTGCCCATGATGTACTCCGCGAACTACTGTATGGATGTACAGTATAGGCATGTCGCACGTCTATGACTACGAGTTCCCACCTCAACCGGTCTACGACCGGATACCCGATGGCCCGTGCTACCGCTGCTCGAAGCCGCGCATCTACACCGTCTACGCCTACCGCGTCTGGTACCTGAAATACGAGTGCCCGATCGAGGAGCTGTGCCCGGGGCTCGTGACCTGCGAGCACTTCAGCCGTGAGCCAGGGGTGGATTGATGCGCGCAGAATTTTCCAACGGCCTCCCGGGAACCCGCATGGAATAAGGGGGACGCAAACCGCTGTCGTTGGAAAACCGGAATACTAAGTGCTTGACGCACAAGGGCAAATGGCTGATTGACGGCCGGATTGTGATTCCTGTCGTCGTGGGTTCGAGTCCCATCAGCCACCCCAAGATCCCATGCAAACAGCCGCTCATCGAGCGGCTGTTTTGCTTTGTGCCGAGTTTGCGGGAGAGGGCGCTCGTGGTTCTCAGACCAACCGAGCAGCGGCCTTGGTGATCGTCCACCCGACACCGACACACAAGGCGATCCAACCCGCTGCGATCAGTGCGACATCGTGCCAGTTCATGGTGCGGCGACCGGGACGAAGCAGCTTGATGGTGTCGTCGGACGAAGGCATGGCCGTCTCCTTCGAAAAGCATGGGAAAAGGCTAGGCCAAGCTTCGACGAATTCACGGTCCGAGTTGTAAAGGTTTGTTGCGATGCGCAAGAGGCGTCGCTTGGCGCCGGGCCGCCGTATCTCACGCTTCGCGCTGATGCCCGATCACGCTGGCAACGCAGTCGATCTTGTCGCGGCAGTCGCACGAGCGACGCTTGCTCAGGCGTTCAGCTTCACTCCCGGCTGATCGAGTTCGAGCATCCGGCAGATCGCGGCCATGCTGCCGACCATCGTGCGGCGCTGGGCGCCCTGGTAGATGCGGACACCTTTGGACTGGCGGAACGGCGTCGGCTTGACGGGGTAGCGGGTCAGGGAGCGGTCGGCTTGCAGCATGGTGGTCCTCTTTGGTAAGGCGTCAGCGGAAGTCTTGCGGCAACACGGGGCCCTGCGGCTCGTGTGGCTGCATGACTGAGTTGGCGCCAAGGCGGCGGCGCCTGCCGGATTGCTTCGTTGCGCTAGAAGCCGGACTGGCGGATCAGTCCGACGGCGATGCCTTCGAGCGAGAACTCCTCGCGTCCAGGCTGCACGATGATGTTGGCGAAGTCGGGGTTCTCGGCGATCAGCTCGATGGCATCGCCGCGGTGCTTGAGCCGCTTGACGGTTACGTCTTCGCCGATGCGGGCCACCACGATCTTGCCGTTGGCGGCGTCCTGCGCGCGTTTGACCGCCAGCAGATCACCATCGAAGATGCCGGCGTCGCGCATGCTCATGCCGCGCACGCGCAGCAGGTAGTCGGGGCGCTCGTCGAAGACCGACGCGTCGACCTGATATTGGCGGTCGATATGTTCGGCCGCCAGGATCGGGCTGCCGGCGGCGACGCGGCCCACCAGCGGCAGCGTCAACTGCATCACCCCCGCCATCGGCAGCGAGAACTGGTCCGGCATTTCGGAGTCGCTGCGGTTGACCTTGAGCCGGATGCCGCGCGAAGCGCCGGGGGTCAGCTCGATCACGCCCTTGCGAGCCAGCGCGCGCAGGTGTTCTTCGGCCGAGTTCGGCGACGAGAAGCCGAATTCCGCAGCGATCTCGGCGCGGGTCGGCGGAATGCCGGTCTGCCGGATGGTATTGCGGATCAGGTCGAAGATCTGCTGCTGCCGGGGTGTCAGAGTCGCCATGGCTTGTCCGTGTTGTTGTATCCGGTGGCGGTCCCGTCGTCGCCGCGAGCCGTGAGGCGCGCGGGGAGGGAATGTCGGGGACCGCCATGTGCAACACTGTACGTTTGAACAGTGTGCTGTGATTTTATACAGTATCGGTCGAAGTGCAAGAGGAATTTGCATCGTCGTCCACTTTCGGCTGCGTGCGGTCCGTCCGCGGGGCAGGGCAAGACCGTAGGGGAGTGCCCTGTTCCGGCGGGTACAATCGCCGCCTGTTTACGAATATCTCGTGCCCATGACCCTGCCTCGCGTAATCGTTCTCGCCACCGGCGGCACCATCGCCGGTTCTTCGTCCAGCGCCGCCAGCAGCGCCCGTTACCAGGCGGCGACGGTGCCGGTGTCGGCGCTGCTCGATGCCGTGCCTGCGCTCAAGGACGTGGCCCGGATCGAGGCGGAACAGCTTGCGCAGGTCGACAGCAAGGACATGTCGTTCGCGCTGTGGGGGCGGCTCGCGGAGCGGGTTCATCACTGGTCCACGCAGCGCGACGTGGCCGGCATCGTCATTACGCACGGCACCGATTCGCTGGAAGAAACGGCGATGCTGCTGCACCTGGCCGGCGTGGCCAGCGTGCCGGTGGTGCTGACCGCCGCGATGCGGCCAGCCACCTCGCTGTCGGCCGATGGGCCGCTGAATCTGCTCGATGCGGTCCGCGTCGCGGCGCATCCGGATGCCGCGGGCAAGGGCGTGCTGGTGGTTCTCAATCAGGAGATCCATGCCGGGCGCGACGCGGTCAAGGCGCATACCTCGGCCGTCGACGCGTTCGCATCGCCGGCCGCCGGGCCGATCGGGCTGGTGCAGGATGCGCTGGTGCGTTTCACGCGCGCACCGCTGCGGCTGCCGCGGCAGGCCTTGCCGCTGCCGCGGCAGTGGCCGGCGGTCGAAATCGTCGCCAGCTATGCGGAGCCGAGCCGCGTGCTGGTCGATGCGCTGGTGGCGGGCGGCGTGCGTGGGGTGGTGGTGGCCGCCGCCGGCAATGGGTCGATCCACGAGACGCTGCTGGCCGCGCTTGCCGATGCGGCGCGGGCCGGTGTCGCGGTGGTGCGCAGCACGCGCACCGGGGCCGGCAATGTGATTGCGCCGACGCAGCCGAATCCGGCCGCCGGCGCCTTCGTGTCGGCCGGCGATCTGAATCCGTACAAGGCCAGGGTGGCGCTGCTGCTGGCGCTCGGCGCGGAACCGGCTCTCGCGGGCGATCCGGTACGGCTGCAGCAGTTCTTTACGCAGATCTGAGGCGGACGGCGCACGCGCAGCACCCCCGCTGCGGCCGCGAGCCCATGCTGCTTGCCGCCGTGGCCGTTCCGGGCTATACTCGCGGGCTATTTAACCCTTGCTGCACCGGACTTGACGCCCGGGCGGCTTATCCCAAAAGGAGCGTCAATGCGTCATTACGAAATCGTATTCATCGTCCATCCGGACCAGAGCGAGCAAGTGCCGGCCATGATCGAGCGTTACAAGACGCTGGTCACGTCGCAGAACGGCCAGGTGCATCGCGTGGAAGACTGGGGCCGTCGTCAACTGGCCTACATGATCCAGAAGCTGGCCAAGGCTCACTACGTTTGCCTGAACATCGAGTGCGGCAAGGACACGCTGGCTGAGCTCGAACACGCGTTCAAGTTCAACGACGCCGTGCTGCGTCACCTGATCGTCCAGACGAAGAAGGCCGAGACGGCCCCGTCGCCGATGATGAAGGAAGTCCAGCGCGAAGAAGCCCGCAAGGCTTCGCAGCAAACCAGCGAAGGCCAGGCCGCCTGAGTGCGGTCTGCTGTGTGCGGTTCGCTCCGGCATGACCGGGGCGGCATGCGAGGGGCGGTGGCGCGATGAACCAGCTGAGGCTGCACGCCACCCTTGTCGAGCGCGACGCGCTGCGCTACACGCCGGCCGGCATCCCCGTCGTCAACTGCCTGTTGCAATACGGCGGCGAGGTGGTCGAAGCGCAGACGCCGCGGCAGGTCGAGTTCGCGATCGCCGCGATGGGCGTCGGTCCCGTCGGCCAGCACCTCGAGCGTACGCCGCTCGGCACGGTGCTCGACTGCGAAGGCTTTCTCGCCCGCAAGCACCGCAACAGCAAGGCTCTCGTCTTTCACATCACTGGATGTAAAGCATTCGTAAAGGATTGAACCATGGCATTCGTCAAACGTGACAACAAGAACAAGAAGCGCTTCCAGCAGCAGAACCCGCTGTTCAAGCGCAAGCGCTTCTGCCGCTTCACCGTGGCCGGCGTCGAACAGATCGACTACAAGGATCTGGACACGCTGAAGGACTTCATCGGCGACAACGGCAAGATCACGCCGGCTCGTCTGACCGGCACCAAGGCGCACTATCAGCGTCAGCTCGACACGGCAATCAAGCGCGCCCGCTTCCTGGCGCTGCTGCCGTACACCGACCTGCACAAGAACTGATCGCCTGGTCGCTAAGGAGAAAACACGATGCAAGTCATTCTGCTGGAAAAAGTCGTCAACCTGGGCAACCTGGGTGACATCGTTCGCGTCAAGGATGGTTACGCCCGTAACTTCCTGATCCCGTCCAAGCGTGCCCGCCGCGCGACGCAGACCGCCATCGAGGAATTCGAGGCCAAGCGCGCCGAGCTGGAGAAGGCCGCCGCCGAGAAGCTGGCCGCTGCGCAAGCCGAAGGCGAGAAGCTGAGCGGCCTGACCGTCCAGATCACGCAGAAGTCGGGCGTGGACGGCCGTCTGTTCGGCTCGGTGACCAACGCCGACATCGCCGAAGCGCTGGCTGGCCAGGGCTTCAAGCTGGAGAAGGCGCAGGTTCGTCTGCCGAACGGTCCGCTGAAGATGGTCGGCGACTATCCGATCAGCGTGTCGCTGCACACGGACGTCGCGGTCGACATCACCGTCTCGGTGCTGGGCGAGCACGTCTAAGCTTGCCGGCCGCGACCGGCGCGACTTCCGCTCGCGCCGCCGCGGCCAGGTCAGCACGAAAGCAGCAAAACGCAGCAAGAAGGCAGGAGCAGGCTGACAGCCGCTTCTGCCTTTTTTCTTTGGGCCGCCGGCTCGCATGCGCGCGGCGCGCACGGCGCCACCATCATCCGCTCGCTCCGCCCGCCGAGAATCGCTCGGCCCAGCGCGAGCAGGCCGCTATAATTGCCCCCCATGAACGCGCCCGTCGCCGATCCCCAACTCGACAATCTCAAAGTCCCGCCGCACTCCATCGAGGCCGAGCAATCGGTGCTGGGTGGCCTGCTGCTGGATAACGCGGCCTGGGACCGCATCGCCGATTTCCTGTCCGAGGCGGACTTCTATCGCTTCGACCACCGGATGATCTTCCAGAGCATCGCGCGGCTGATCTCGGACACCAAGCCGGCCGACGTGATCACGGTCTACGAGATGCTGCAGGTGGCCGGCAAGGCCGAGGAGGTCGGCGGTCTCGCTTATCTGAACTCGCTCGCGCAGAACACGCCGAGCGCGGCCAATATCCGCCGCTACGCGGAGATCGTCCGCGAGCGTTCGGTGCTGCGCAAACTGGTCACGGTGGCCGACGACATCGCGACCTCGGCGTTCGCGCCGAAGGGCCGCGAGGTTCGCGAGCTGCTGGACGAGGCCGAATCCAAGGTGTTCGCGATCGCCGAGGAGGGCTCGCGCGGGCAGAAGGGCTTCCAGGAGATCCAGCCGCTGCTGACGCAGGTGGTCGAACGGATCGACGAGCTGTATCACCGCGATACCACCACCGATGTCACGGGCGTGCCGACCGGCTTTATCGACCTGGACCGGATGACCAGCGGCATGCAGCCGGGCGACCTGATCATCGTCGCCGGCCGTCCATCGATGGGCAAGACCGCGTTCTCGCTGAATATCGGCGAGCACGTGGCGGTGGAGCAGGGGCTGCCGGTGGCGGTGTTCTCGATGGAAATGGCCGGCACGCAGCTGGCGATGCGGATGCTGGGCTCGGTCGGCCGGCTCGATCAGCATCGCTTGCGTACCGGGCGGCTGCTCGACGAGGACTGGCCGCGGCTGACGCATGCAATCCAGCGGATGAACGACGCGCAGCTGTTCATCGACGAGACGCCGGCGCTCAATCCGATGGAACTGCGCGCGCGCTCGCGCCGGCTGGCGCGGCAATGCGGACAGCTCGGCCTGATCATCATTGACTATCTGCAACTGATGTCGGGCTCGGGCGGCGGCGAGAACCGCGCGACCGAAATCTCGGAGATCTCGCGTTCGCTCAAGGGCCTGGCCAAGGAGCTCAACTGCCCGGTGATCGCGCTGTCGCAGCTGAACCGAAGCCTGGAACAGCGGCCCAACAAGCGCCCGGTGATGTCCGACCTGCGCGAATCGGGCGCCATCGAACAGGATGCCGACGTGATCCTGTTCATCTATCGCGACGAGGTCTACAACCCCGACTCGCAGGACAAGGGCACCGCCGAAATCATCATCGGCAAGCAGCGTAACGGTCCGATCGGCACCGTGCGCCTGACCTTCCTGGGCCAGTTCACCAAGTTCGACAACTTCAGCGGCGGCCCGGCGTTCTTCGACAACGATACCTGACCGCGCCTGCATCGCCGGCTGGCGGCACGCTTTGCTGTGGCGGCACACAAAGCGTACGTCGCGCATCGACTACCCTGTAGAATATTGCTTTTCCGTGACAGCCGGCGGCGACGCCGGCTGTTGCACGATCTCTCCCGCAATCCAGTACTTCCCAACGAGACGGCGCGCTGGCGCGCCGCGACAAGGAACAGCCATGTTCGGCCGATTCATGCCCACCGAGGGCAAGTTCTTCGAATACTTCAACCAGCACGCCGACTGCGCGGTCACCGCATCGCGCGAACTGGAAACGCTGATCAACGATCTCGGCAACGCCGAAGCCCATGCGCGGCGCGTGCAGGCCACCGAGAAGAAGGCGGACCGGATCACGCACGACACCATCGATCTGCTGCACAAGACCTTCATCACGCCGCTCGACCGGGACGAGATCCACAAGCTGATCACGACCATGGACGACATCCTCGACCTGATGGAGGACGTGGCCGAGACCATCACGCTGTACGACGTGACCAGCCTGACCGACGAGGCCCGCAAGCTCGCCTCGATCTGCGTGCAGTGCTGCGAACTGGTCAAGATCGCGGTCGGCCTGCTCGAGGACATGGGCAACGCCAGCACGATCCTGAAGACGGCCCAGCAGATCGACCAGCTCGAATCCGAGGCTGACCGGTTGATGCGCGGGGCGATTTCCAAGCTGTTCCGCGACGAGACCGACGTCAAGCGGCTGATCAAGATGAAGGCCATCTTCGAGCAGCTCGAGACGATCACGGACAAGTGCGAGGACGTGGCCAACATCATCGAAGGCATCGTGCTGGAAAACGCCTGAGCGCGCCAACCGGAACTCGGCATGCAGACTGTACAAATGAGCTTGTGGGTGATCGTCCTGCTGGTGACGCTCGCCTTGCTGTTCGATTTCATGAACGGCTTTCACGACGCCGCGAACTCGATCGCGACCGTGGTGTCGACCGGTGTGCTCAAGCCCCACCACGCGGTGGCGCTGGCCGCCGTCTGCAACGTGGTCGCGATCTTCGTCTTCCATCTGAAGGTGGCGGCCACGGTCGGCACCGGCACCATCGACGTCAATATCGTCGACCACTATGTCGTCTTCGGCGCGCTGGTCGGGGCCATCGCGTGGAACCTGATCACCTGGTACTACGGCATCCCGTCCTCGTCGTCGCACGCGCTGATCGGCGGCCTGGTCGGCGCGGCGGTGGCCAAGGCGGGCACCGGGGCGCTGGTCGCCAGCGGCCTGCTGAAGACCGTCGCCTTTATCCTGATCTCGCCGCTGATGGGCATGCTGCTCGGCTCGCTGCTGATGCTGGTGGTCGGCTGGACCTTCTTCCGCACGCCGCCGTCGCGCGTGGACCGCTGGTTCCGCCGCCTGCAGCTGGTCTCGGCCTCGCTGTACAGCCTGGGCCACGGCGGCAACGATGCGCAGAAGACCATCGGCATCATCTGGATGCTGCTGATCGCCAGCGGCCACGTGATGCAGAGCGCCACCGAGCCGCCGACCTGGGTCATCGTCAGCTGCTATGTCGCGATCGGCATGGGTACGCTGTTCGGCGGCTGGCGAATCGTGCGGACCATGGGGCAGAAGATTACCAAGCTCAAGCCGGTGGGCGGCTTCTGCGCGGAGACGGGCGGCGCGATCTCGCTGTTCCTCGCTTCGACGCTGGGCGTGCCGGTCTCGACCACGCATACGATCACCGGCGCCATCGTCGGCGTCGGCTCGGTGCGCAAGACCTCGGCGGTGCGCTGGGGCGTGGCGGGCAATATCGTCTGGGCGTGGGTGCTGACCATTCCGGCGTCGGCGTTCATGTCGGCGATTGCCTGGTGGATCGGGCGGCATCTGCTGTGAGATCCGCCCGCAGGGGCAACCGATGAAACGAAAGGCCAGGCATTTGCCTGGCCTTTGTCATTGGCGCGCCGTCTCCCGGCCGGTGCTGCCGACTCAGCGGTTGGCGAAGGCGGCGATCGGATCGTCGTCGTCCGGTACCGGCGCGGCGGGTACCGGCGGCGGCGATGCGGGCACGGCCGGAACCGCCGGCATTGGCGGAGGAATCGGCGTGCTCGGCGCAACCGGTACCGCGGCGTTGGCGATGCGCCGCGCACCGTTGTAGCGCGACGCCCAATAGGGCTTGGTCATGTCCTCGAGCCGCACGGTGCCGCCGGTCGACGGTGCGTGAACGAAGCGGTTCTGGCCCACGTAGATGCCGACATGCGAATTGGCGCGTCCCGTCGTGTTGAAGAAGACCAGATCGCCCGAGGCGACCTGTTCGCGCGCCAGCGGCGTGCCGCGGCCGCCCATGGCCTCGGTGGTGCGCGGCAGGTTGACATTGGCCGCGCGCGCTACGACATAGCGGACCAGGCCGCTGCAGTCGAAGCCGGAATCGGGGGTATTGCCGCCGTAGCGGTAGGGCGTGCCGACCAGCGACATTGCCTGGATCGAGATCTCTTCGAGGCCGGCGCTGGGCTCGACGATCGGCGCGCGCGGCGTGCCGCGGGCATGGCCGCCGTGGCGCGACGGTGGCGTGCTGGCGCAGGCGGCGAGCAGCAGCGCGAGGGCGCCCAGCAGCAGCGGGCGCGTGCCGATCGCCGCCGCGCGCGGCGACGGGAGCGATGGGATCGATGGAAGCAAGGAAAGAAGGCCGGTGCAGGTCGATCGCATGGACTGGTGGGCCAGCCGGTGCGGGTCCATCGACCGGGGCATCGTTGCGAACGATGCCCGGATGGCTACCAGCGCAACTGCGCGTCGTAGGTGCCGGTGCCGACGGTCATGGACCTGGGCTGGCCGTTGTAAGTGGCGTGCACATTGTAGCGGCCCTCCGGCGCCTTGATCAGGCAGCGCGGCCCTTCGGTACGAAATCGCGCCACTTCGTGGCCTTCGCGCATCAGTCGTACTTCGACATCGGCCAGATATTCGCCGCTCGCGCCCTGCGTAAACAGCACGCCCATATTGAACTGCTTCTGGCGCGCGGCGAGCCGCCGCTGCTCGTCCTCGCCGACGCCGCCGCAGACATAGCTGACCGCGCCGACGGTGCGGATCACCGGCTCGTTGACCGGTGGGGCGGCCACCGGTGCAGGGGCAGGCGTGGGAGTCTGCATCGCGGGCGGGACAATGCCGGGCGCCGGCGCGGTAGCCGCCGGCGGGGGCGCCGCGGCCGGTTCGGAGATGGCCTGCGCGTGCAACAGGCCGGGCGCGGCCGCCGCGCCCGTCGCCACCGCACAAGGGATCAGCGCGCGGCAGGCGCGCAGCCAGCGATCGGCTGGCATGGCTCGCCTCGCTCCGCTCACAGCACGTCCGCCGCGTGGTCGGCCAGGCGCGAACGCTCGCCGCGGGCCAGCGTGATATGGCCGCTGTGGCTCCAGCCCTTGAAGCGGTCGACCACGAAGGTCAGGCCGGACGAGCCCTCGGTCAGGTACGGCGTGTCGATCTGCGCGATGTTGCCGAGGCAGACGATCTTGGTGCCGGGGCCCGCGCGCGTGACCAGCGTCTTCATCTGCTTGGGCGTCAGGTTCTGCGCCTCGTCGATGATGACGAACTTGTTGACGAAGGTGCGGCCGCGCATGAAGTTCATGCTCTTGACCTTGATGCGCGAGCGGATCAGTTCCTGCGTGGCGGCGCGCCCCCATTCGCCGGCGCTGTCGTCGCTCTTCTGCAGCACCTCGAGGTTGTCGTCGAACGCGCCCATCCACGGCTGCATCTTCTCTTCCTCGGTACCCGGCAGGAAGCCGATGTCCTCGCCGACCGGCACGGTCGCCCGCGTGACGATGATCTCGTTGTACAGCTTCTGGTCCAGCACCTGCTCGAGCCCCGCGGCCAGCGCCAGCAGCGTCTTGCCGGTACCAGCCTGGCCGAGCAGCGTGACAAAGTCGATGTCGGGGTTCATCAGCAGGTTCAGCGCGAAGTTTTGCTCGCGGTTGCGCGCGGTCACGCTCCAGACGTTGTTCTTGTGGTGCGTGTAGTCCTTCAGCGTCTGCAGCAGCGCGGTCTTGCCGTTGATTTCCTTGACCTGCGCATACAGCGGCAGGCTGCCGTCCATCGGCTCGAGGTAGACGAACTGGTTGACCAGGAACGAGGGCACCAGCGGGCCGGTCAGCCGGTAGAACATCGCGCCGGTCTTCGGGTCCTGCCAGCTTTCGACGCCCTTGCCGTGCCGGGTCCAGAAATCGTTGGGCAGCACCATCACGCCGGAGTACAGCAGGTCCTTGTCCTCGAGGACCTGGTCGTTGAAATAGTCCTCGGCGGGAAGGCCCAGCGCCCGGGCCTTGATCCGCATGTTGATGTCCTTGGACACCAGCACGACGTCGCGTTCGGGATGCTGCTGCCGCAGCGCGCTGACCACGGCCAGGATCTGGTTGTCGGCCTTGCCCTCCGGCAGGCCTTCGGGCAGCTTGGTATCGTTCAGGCGCGTCTGGAAGAACAGCGTCCCCTGCGCGTCGCGGTTGCCCAGCTTGGCCAGCGGCAAGCCTTCGTCGAGCACGCCGTCGGTGCCGGCCACCAGCGCGTCGAGCGTGCGGCTGACCGCGCGCGCGTTGCGGGCGACTTCGCTCATGCCCTTCTTGTGGTTGTCCAGCTCCTCGAGCGTCATCATCGGCAGATAGATGTCGTGCTCTTCGAAGCGGAACAGCGAGGTCGGATCGTGCATCAGCACATTGGTGTCGAGCACGAACAGCTTGGCGGGGCCGGTGTCCTTGCGCTGGCGGCGGCCGGTGGTGCCGGTGCTCGGTTTGACCAGCGATACCGGCGAGGCCGGCGTCGTCGACACCGGGGCGCTCGGCACGTCTTTCGCGCGGGCGCGCGTGCCGGCGGCACGGGCCTGCACCGCGGGCGCGGCGACTTCGCTGGGTCCGCTTTCAAGCAGGGCCACGCGTTCCAGGGCCGGAACGGGCTTCTTGGCCTGCGTCGCGGACTTGGTCAACCTTGCAACCGGAGCGAACTCGCTCGGGTCCAGCAGTTGTGCAGGCTTGGCGGGCATGGTCGGCAGCGGCATGCTGGGCGTTCCTTTCAGGGGGAGGGAAAACGGGGCGGGGCCGCGCACAGACGAAAAAGCCGCCGGGCCCGTTGAGCGGGCGAGGCGGCTTGTCTTGTGCGGGCGGACGACACGGCAGTTCCGCTACCGGCCCTGGGCATCGTGCGCCTGGGCCGGAGGGGAGAAGCAGCGTGGCAACCAGAATCTGAACTCATTACGGGGCAATGTATCCGAACGATTTCCGTTTGGCAATTGCCCAGGTGAAGGTCACATCGCGCGCACCAGTTCGAGCACTTCGTCGACGTGGCTGGGCACCTTGATGCCGCGCAGCTCATGGCGCAGCTTGCCCTTGCCGTCGATCACGAAGGTGCTGCGCTCGATGCCGCGCACCTCCTTGCCATAGAGCTTTTTCATCTTGATGACATCGAACAGCTGGCACAGCGCCTCGTCGGCATCCGAGATCAGCTCGAACGGCAGTTCCAGCTTGGCCTTGAAATTCTCGTGCGACTTCATGCTGTCGCGCGAGACGCCGAACACCACCGCGCCGGCGGCCTCGAAGGCCTCGTGCTGATCGCGGAAGTCCATCGCCTCGTTGGTGCAACCGGGGGTGTTGTCCTTCGGATAGAAGTACAGCACCACCGTCTTGCCGCGGTAGTCGGCGAGGCGGAAGGTGCCGCCGGTGGCCGGTGCGCTGAAATCGGGAACGGCCTGGTTGAGACTCACTGTCATTCTTATGGCTCCTGGAGGAAGCGGCGCTGGGGAAATCGGCTTGCCGGGAACTGGCCCCGCGCCGGCTCGGGCAAAGGCCGGTCGAGGGGGGCGGGGAAGGCGGGCATGGCCATGCTCACGGCAAATGAGGGCGCGTCGGCATAGTTCAAGCGTGGCGTCGGGCAGACATCGGCGGACTGGTTGCGGCGGCGCCCTCAGCCGCCGGCGGGCCCGTCTTCGAGCAGCAGCACCGCCGCCACCTTGCGGCCTTCGGCCATCAGGATGTTGTAGGTGCGGCAGGCCGCCGGCATGTCCATCGCATCGACGCCGATATGGCGGCGCGACAGCGCGGCGATCAGCCGCGGATGCGGAAAGCGCAGCCGGTCGCCGGTGCCGAGCAGCACCACCTCGGGGGCATGGTCAAGCAGCCCCTCGAACTGGTCCGCGGCCAGGTCCTCGAAGCGCTGGACCGGCCAGGGCCGCACTTCGCCCTCGGGCATCACCAGCACGGAGGTGGTGTAGCGCACCTTGTTTATCTCGATATAGCCCGGGCCATACGCCGTGACGGTGTTCATGGCGTTGGGCTGGTCGGCATGGAGTTTCACGGGGGAACCTTGCGGGAATCGGGGAGAATCGTGGCGGGAATCGGGAAGGGAATCGAATAGGGAGCGGGTCAGCAGCGTGTCCGGAGCCTTGTCGGCGCAGCGGCGGCCGGCAGGCGGGAGCGGGGTGCTGGCGGTCGCGCTTCCCCACGCTGCATCGCAAGATCCCTGCCCGAAGTCTGTCATAATCCGCTAAATTATAGCCTTTGCCTTCCTGCCGGCCGCGCTGCCTCCGCATCGCCCCGCAGTGCAGCGAAGCGCGCTCCGGACGATCCCCTGTTTTACGCAGATTCCCTGTTCGCCGCCGCACGAACCGGCGGCCCCTTGCTCCCTTTGTCTCCGTCAGACTCCTGCCCGACCACGCCGTGAAACCGATCCAGAAATCCAACAAGCTGAACAACGTCTGCTACGACATCCGCGGCCCGGTGCTGGAGAAGGCCAAGCAGATGGAGGAAGAAGGGCACAAGATCATCAAGCTCAATATCGGCAACCTTGCCGTATTCGGCTTCGATGCGCCGGAGGAGATCCAGCAGGACATGATGCGCAACCTGCCGAACTCGGCGGGCTACTCGGATTCGAAAGGCATCTTCGCCGCGCGCAAGGCGATCATGCACTACACCCAGCAGAAGAACATCCACGGCGTGGGCCTGGACGACATCTATGTCGGCAACGGCGCGTCCGAGCTGATCGTGATGTCGATGAACGCGCTGCTGAACAATGGCGACGAGGTGCTGGTGCCCACGCCGGATTACCCGCTGTGGACCGCCGCGGTCAGCCTGTCGGGCGGCACCCCGGTGCACTACCTGTGCGACGAGGCCAACGACTGGATGCCGGACCTGGACGACATCCGCGCGAAGATCACGCCCAATACCAAGGCCATCGTCGTGATCAACCCGAACAACCCGACCGGGGCGCTGTACTCGGACGAGCTGCTGCGCGAGATCGTCGCGATCGCGCGCCAGCACGGGCTGATCATCTTCGCCGACGAGATCTACGACAAGGTGCTGTACGACGGCCATACGCACACGTCGATCGCCGCGCTGTCGACCGACGTGCTGACCGTGACCTTCAACGGCCTGTCGAAGAACTACCGTTCGTGCGGCTACCGCGCCGGCTGGATGGTGGTGTCGGGCGACAAGCGTCCGGCGCACGACTATATCGAGGGCCTGAACATGCTGTCCTCGATGCGCCTGTGCGCCAACGTGCCGGGCCAGTGGGCGATCCAGACCGCGCTGGGCGGCTACCAGAGCATCAATGACCTGGTGGCCGAGGGCGGGCGCCTGCGCCGCCAGCGCGACCTGGCCTACGAGCTGATCACGCAGATCCCCGGCGTGACCTGCGTCAAGCCGAAGGCGGCGCTGTACCTGTTCCCGAAGCTGGACCTGTCGATGTATCCGATCCAGGACGATCAGGAATTCATCTACGAGCTGCTGCAGGAATCGAAGGTGCTGCTGGTGCAGGGCACCGGCTTCAACTGGGCCAGGCCGGACCATTTCCGCATCGTCTTCCTGCCGCACGAAGAGGATCTGCGCGAAGCGATCGGCCGCGTCGGCCGCTTCCTCGAGTCCTATCGAAAACGACACGGCGCGACGGCCTGACCGACTCACTGGCTGCGGCTGCGGCCGGCTCCGAACCCACGCTCCGTCGCGCTCACCCATTTGCAAACTGGAATCTGATTGACCATGAACCCCATCAAAGTAGGCCTGCTCGGCATCGGTACCGTCGGTAGCGGCACGTTCGACGTGCTCAAGCGCAACCAGGAGGAGATCCGCCGCCGTGCGGGCCGCGGTATCGAAATTACGATGGTGGCCGACCTGAACACCGAGCGCGCGCGCGAGCTGACCGGTGGGCAAGTCCAGGTGGTGGCCGATGCGCGCGAGGTGGTCAGCCATCCCGACATCGACATCGTGGTCGAACTGATCGGCGGCTACGGCATCGCGCGGGAGCTGGTGCTGCAGGCGATCGCCAACGGCAAGCATGTGGTGACCGCCAACAAGGCGCTGCTGGCGGTGCATGGCAACGAGATCTTCGAGGCCGCGCGCAGCAAGGGCGTGATGGTCGCGTTCGAGGCCGCGGTGGCCGGCGGCATTCCGATCATCAAGGCGCTGCGCGAGGGCTTGAGCGCGAACCGCATCCAGTGGATCGCCGGCATCATCAATGGCACCACCAACTTCATCCTGTCGGAGATGCGCGACAAGGGCCTGGACTTCGACACCGTGCTGAAGGAGGCCCAGCAGCTGGGCTACGCCGAGGCCGATCCGACCTTCGACATCGAGGGCATCGACGCCGCGCACAAGATCACGCTGATGAGCGCGATCGCGTTCGGCATGCCGGTGCAGTTCGACAAGACCCACGTCGAGGGCATCACGCGGCTGTCCGCGATCGACATCCAGTACGCCGAGGAACTCGGCTACCGTATCAAGCTGCTGGGCCTGACGCGCCGCCGCGAGGACGGCATCGAGCTGCGCGTGCATCCGACGCTGGTGCCGGCCTCGCGGCTGATCGCCAACGTCGAGGGTGCGATGAACGCGGTGCTGGTGCAGGGCGACGCGGTCGGCGCCACGCTGTACTACGGCAAGGGCGCCGGCGCGGAGCCGACCGCATCGGCGGTGATCGCCGACCTCGTCGACGTGACGCGCCTGCATACCGCCGACCCCGAGCACCGCGTGCCGCATCTGGCGTTCCAGCCGGACGAGCTGTCCAGCGTGCCGGTGCTGCCGATCGAGGAAGTCACCAGCAGCTACTATCTGCGCATGCGCGTGTCGGACCAGACCGGCGTGCTGGCCGACATCACCCGCATCCTGGCCGATTCGGGCATCTCGATCGACGCGATGCTGCAGAAGGAGTCGCGCGAGGGCGAGCCGCAGACCGATATCATCATGCTGTCGCACCTGGCGCGCGAGAAGCAGGTCAACGCCGCCATCGCCAGGATCGAGGCGCTGCCGACGGTGCTCTCGGGCGTCACCCGCCTGCGCATGGAAGAACTGAACTGAAGCCGCGCCGATGGCCGCGCCGCCGCCCGCACCGGGCAAGGCACGGCCCGGCAGGCCACCATCACGATGAACTACAAGTCGACCCGCGGCCATGACGTGCCGCAAACCTTCTCCGAGATCCTGCTGGGCGGCCTGGCGCCGGACGGCGGCCTGTATCTGCCGCAGCAATATCCGCAGATCAGCGCAGACGAGCTCGAGTCGTGGCGCAAGCTGTCGTACGCCGATCTGGCCTACGAAATCCTCGCCAGGTTCTGCGACGACATTCCGGCCGAGGACCTGCGTGCGCTGACGCGCAAGACCTATACCGCCGAGGTCTACTGCAACGCGCGCGCCGGCGACAACACCGCCGATATCACGCCGCTGCGCAAGCTCGGCGACGAGGCCGGCGCGCCGCTGTATCTGCTCGGCCTGTCCAACGGCCCCACGCTGGCGTTCAAGGACATGGCGATGCAACTGCTGGGCAACCTGTTCGAGTACGCGCTCGCGCGCGCCGGGCAGGAGCTCAATATCCTGGGCGCGACGTCGGGCGACACCGGCAGCGCGGCCGAATACGCGATGCGCGGCAAGCGCGGCATCCGTGTGTTCATGCTGAGCCCGCACAACAAGATGAGCGCGTTCCAGACCGCGCAGATGTTCAGCCTGCAGGACCCGAACATCTTCAACCTGGCGGTGCAGGGCGTGTTCGACGACTGCCAGGACATCGTCAAGGCGGTGTCCAACGACCTCGAATTCAAGTCGCGCCAGAAGATCGGCACCGTCAATTCGATCAACTGGGCGCGCGTGGTCGCGCAGGTGGTCTACTACTTCAAGGGCTGGCTGCTGGCAACCGATGGTCCCGGCCAGAAGGTCTCGTTCTGCGTGCCGTCGGGCAACTTCGGCAATGTCTGCGCCGGCCACATCGCACGCATGATGGGTTTGCCGATCGACAAGCTGGTGGTGGCGACCAACGAGAACGACGTGCTCGACGAGTTCTTCCGCACCGGCATCTATCGCGTGCGCAAGGCGGCCGAGACGTACCACACGTCGAGCCCGAGCATGGACATCTCGAAGGCGTCGAATTTCGAACGCTTCATCTTCGATCTGCTGGGGCAGGATGCCGGCAAGCTGGCGCAGCTGTTCCGCGATGTCGATACCAAGGGCGGCTTCGACCTGTCCGGCACGCCGGACTACGAGCGCATCCGCCAGTTCGGTTTCGTCTCGGGCCGCAGCACGCATGACGACCGCATCGCGACGATCCGCGACCTGTCGGCGCGCTATGGCATCACCATCGATACCCACACGGCCGACGGCGTCAAGGTCGCGCGCGAACATCTGTCGGCGGGCACGCCGATGGTGGTGCTGGAAACCGCGCTGCCGGCCAAGTTCGCCGACACGATCCGCGAGGCGCTGGGCCGCGAGCCCGAACGCCCGGCGGCCTTCGAGGGCATCGAGGCGCTGCCGCAGCGTTTCGAGGTGATGCCGGCCGACGTCGAGCAGGTCAAGGCGTACATCGCCCGGCATACCGGGCTGTAATCCGGCGTTCTGCCGCCGTGCGCGCTGCGCGGCGGCCGCCGAGTCATTACAATCGCCCCAGTACAATCGAATCAGCCGCTTGCCGCCGCCGGCTTCGCGCCGCGGCCGCCAGCGCCGCCTCGCGCAGGCGGGGCCTGTCCGGACATTGCGTTCCCGCCTGCGCGGGCCGCGACGACAACGCACCTCGCATGGAAAATCGTCCCCCGATGCTGACGCTGGCGCAGGCGCTCGACGCGCTGCTGGCCGGCGCGCAGCCGATCACCGAAAGCGAACGCGTCGATACGCTGCAGGCCAATGGCCGCGTGCTGGCCCGGCCGGTCGCCAGCACGCTCGACGTCCCGCCCGCCGACAACACGTCGATGGATGGCTACGCGCTGCGCTGCGCGGACGTGCCGATGCCGGGCACCCGGCTGCGCGTTGCGCAGCGCATTCCGGCCGGCCATGTCGGCGTGCCGCTGGAAGCGGGCACCGCGGCGCGCATCTTTACCGGCGGGCTGATTCCGGCCGGCGCCGATGCGGTGGTGATGCAGGAGCAGTGCCAGGCCGACGGCGACTTCGTCGTGGTCAATCACGCGCCCGGTCCTGGCGAGTGGATCCGCCGCGCCGGCGAGGACATCATGGCAGGCGCGGTGATCCTGCCCACCGGTGCGCGGCTGACGCCGCAGGCGCTGGGCCTGGCGGCCTCGGTCGGCCAGGCGCAGGTCGACGTGGTGCGGCGCCCGCGCGTGGCGGTGTTCTTTACCGGCGATGAACTGGCGATGCCGGGCGAGCCGCTGAAGCCGGGCGCGATCTACAACTCGAACCGCTTCACGCTGCGCGGCCTGCTGGAAAACCTCGGCTGCGAAGTGACCGATTTCGGCATCGTGCCCGACACGCTCGACGCCACGCGCGACACGCTGCGGCGCGCGGCGCAGGGTCACGACCTGATCCTGACTTCGGGCGGCGTGTCGGTCGGCGAGGAGGACCATATCAAGCCGGCGGTGCAGGCCGAAGGGCGGCTGGACCTGTGGCAGATCGCGATCAAGCCGGGCAAGCCGCTGGCGTTCGGCCATGTGTCGCGCGGCGGTGCCGGCGGCACGACCGGTACAGGCGATGCAGCCAGCGTCGCCGACAGCGCGGCCTTCCTCGGCCTGCCGGGCAACCCGGTGTCGAGCTTCGTCACCTTCCTGCTGTTCGTGCGTCCGTTCCTGCTGCGCATGCAGGGCGTCACCGACGTGGCGCCGCGGCGCATTCCGATGCGGGCCGACTTTGACCTGACCAAGTTCGATCGCCGCAACGAATTCCTGCGGGTGAAGATCAACGAGGGCGGCGGACTGGACCTGTTCCCCAACCAGAGTTCGGGCGTGCTGACCTCGACGGTCTGGGGCGACGGCCTGGTCGACAATCCGCCCAACCAGCCGATCCGGCGCGGCGACATCGTGTCGTTCCTGCCGTTTGCCAATCTGGTGGCCTAGCCGAGGCGAGGCCAGCCGAAGCCGTAGAGAGAAGAGGTAGCGATGCAGATCGAATTGCGGTTCTTCGCCAGCGTACGCGAGCAACTGGGGGTGGCCCAGGAGCGCGTCGAGCTGCCGGACACTGTCGCGACGGTGGGCCAGGTGCGGCAGTGGCTGCGCGAGCGCGGCGGCGTCTGGCAGGAGGCGCTGGCCGAGGGCCGGGCGCTGCGCATGGCGGTGAACCATGCGGTCGCGCGCGCCGATACCGCGGTGGCCGACGGCAGCGAAGTCGCCTTCTTCCCGCCGGTGACCGGAGGCTGAGATGAGCGTCAGGGTACAACGCGAGGATTTCGACCTGGGCGCCGAGGTGGCGGCGCTGCGCGCGGGGCGCCCCGGCGTCGGCGCGGTGGCGAGCTTCATCGGCACGGTGCGGGACGTCAACGACGGCAGCCCGGTGCAGGCGATGGAGCTCGAGCACTATCCGGGCATGACCGAGAAAGCGCTGGAGCGGATCGAGGCGGTGGCGCGCGAGCGCTGGGCACTGGAAGGCGTGACCATCATCCATCGCGTCGGCCCGCTGCAGCCGCAGGACCAGATCGTGCTGGTGGCGGTGGCGTCGGCCCATCGCGGCAATGCCTTCGCCGCCTGCGAGTTCATCATGGACTATCTGAAGTCCGAGGCGCCGTTCTGGAAGAAGGAATCGACGCCCGACGGCGCGCGCTGGGTCGATGCCCGCGTCACCGACGAGGCCGCGCTGGCGCGTTGGGGCGTGCGCTCGCTCAATGCCAGTGGCGATGCCGACGAGGGAGAAGGCCGGTCCGGAGCCCCGGCTTGAGCGGGCTCGGCTTCGTCGCGGTCGGCGTCGGCGCGGCGATCGGCGCCTGGCTGCGCTGGCTATTCTCGCTGCTGTGGAATGCCGCCAACCCGGCGTTGCCGTACGGCACGCTGGCGGCCAATCTGCTCGGCGGGTTCCTGATCGGCGTGGCGGTCGGCTTCTTCGACGCCCATGCCTCACTGTCACCGGCCTGGCGGCTGCTGGTGATCACCGGCTTTCTCGGCGGACTGACCACCTTCTCGACGTTCTCCAGCGAGCTGACCGCCAACCTGCTGGCGGGCGACTATGCCGCCGCGGCGTTGCACGTGCTGCTGCACCTGGGCGGCTCGTTGCTGCTGACGCTGTTCGGGCTGTGGAGCTATCGGGCGTTGGCCTGATCCGGATCATCCCCGAACCGTCGACGATCCGTCGACGATCCAGCGCCCGACATCGCATCGATCATCTGCAATAACGCGGTATTGAAGGCCTGGGGCCGCTCCAGATGGGGACTATGGCCCGCCGCGGGGATCGTCGCGAATCGCAGCGCGGGCTGCAGCGCCGCGGTGGCCGCCGCCAGCGGCGGCCCGTAGAGCCGGCTTCGTTCCCCATACAGGCAGAACAGCGGCACGGCGGCCTCGCGCAGCATCGGCCGGTAGTCCTGCCGCGCCATGTCGAGCCACAGCTCGGCCAGTATGCCGGCATCGCAGCCCACCATCCATTCCCGCACCCGTGCCGCCTGATGCGCCGCCGGCTCGGCGCCATCGGCCCACAGCCCGGCGCCGACCAGCGGCACCATGCCGTGCCAGTGGCGCCGAACCTGCGCCGCCATCTGCTCTGCCTCCGCCGCGGTGTAACGGCCGTGCAGTCCATGCGGCCAGTCGGGCGCGGTCAGCAGGCGGGGCGTCATGTCGATCGCGCCGACCGCCGCGACGCGCGCCCCCAGCCATTGCCGGGGACGACCGCGCGCCAGCTCCCAGGCGACCATCGCGCCCATCGACCAGCCGACCACGATGGCATCGCGCAGAGCCAGCGCGTCGATCAGGCCGGCGACGCCGTCCGCCAGTCCGGCGATGGTGCCGCCGGCCACGGCGCGCCACCGCACCGACAACCCATGCCCTGCATGATCGGGCACGATCACGCGATAACCCCGCGCCGCCAGCGCCGCCTGGCCGGCGAAGGCCAGGCCGGGCACCGACCAGCCGTGCAGCAGC
Source organism: Cupriavidus gilardii (assembly GCF_008801915.1). Classification (GTDB taxonomy): domain Bacteria; phylum Pseudomonadota; class Gammaproteobacteria; order Burkholderiales; family Burkholderiaceae; genus Cupriavidus; species Cupriavidus gilardii. The sequence goes on along the minus strand of NZ_VZOV01000038.1, from coordinate 2,497 downwards.
AGCAAGGGCCTGCCGGTGCCGGCTTCGCGCCAGCCGGGCAGGTCCGCGTGGGGGCGGTATTCCTTGAAACCAGAGGCGGCGGGAGACGACCCGGCAGGGCAGGGCACGGCTGAGCCGGGCGGGGCGGTGCGATCGGCGGCGTCCAAACGGTGTCTCCGTGGCGGCGTGGCCCATCCCGGGGTGCGGCCAAGCCGCGCGCCGCCGCCATGCCGGCCGGGGCCCTTGGGACAGCCATCTATTGACATTCCGATTCGCTGCTTTATACCATGAAACATGAATCACTTATCAGGTTTCACGGCTTGATGCGCGATTCCGCAACATGCGCCGACGCTGCCCGGCGCCATGCCTTGCTGCCACGTTTGCCAACCGTAGTCCCGCTCGAACGAAGGCGCCGATGCCACCGACCGAAGCCTGTGTGATCCCGAAAACCGCGCGCGGCCAGAAGACCCGCGAGGCGCTGCTGCGGGCCGCCGAGAAAGTATTCGGCGAGAAGGGCTACTACGCCGCGTCGATCTCCGAGATCACGCAGGAGGCCCAGGTGGCGATGGGCACCTTCTACCTGTACTTCAAGGACAAGGAGGACGTGTTCCGCGCGCTGGTCCAGCACATGCTGGAGCTGGTGCGCGCGCATCTGCGCAAGCACGTCGCGCCGGCCACCACGCAGATCGAGGCCGAACGCCTCGGCCTGAAGGCCTTCCTGTCCTTCGTCTCGCGCCACAAGAACCTGTACCGCATCGTGCTCGACTCGTATTCGGTCGACGAGACGATCTACAGCCAGTACTTCCAGGTCTTCGCCGAACTCTACAGCCGCCGACTGACGCGCGCGCAGGAGCTCGGCGAGATCGTTCCCGGCGATGCCGAGGTGCGTGCCTGGTGCCTGATCGGCATCAGCAATTTCCTCGGCATGCGCTATGCGCGCTGGAAGCGGCCGCCGTCGATGGAGAAGGTCGTCGACACCGCCTTCGACCTGATCACGCACGGGCTGGCGCCGCGATGACGGTCAACGAAGAGCGCATCAGCGCGACATAGGACATCGATCGGCGGTACCACCTGGCCACGACAAAACAAGAAGGACCGAGGAGACAAACGATGGAACCCCACCGCATTGCCCGCCGCACCGCGGCGCTTGCCGCCGCGCTCGCCGCCACGCTGCTGACCGGCGCCGCCGCCGCCAAGGACATCCGCATCGCCCACGTCTACGACAAGACCGGGGCGCTCGAGGCCTATGCCAAGCAGACCCAGATCGGGCTGATGATGGGACTCGAATACGCGACCGGCGGCACCATGACGGTCAACGGGCGCAAGCTGGTGGTGATCGAGAAGGACACGCAGGGCAAGCCCGACGTCGCCAAGGCGCAACTGGCGGCGGCGTACAGCGACGACCGCGCCGATATCGCGGTGGGACCGACCTCGTCCGGCACGGCGCTGGCGATGCTGCCCGTGGCCGAGGAATACCGCAAGGTGCTGCTGGTCGAGCCGGCCGTCGCCGATTCGATCACCGGCGACAAGTGGAACCGCTATATCTTCCGTACCGGCCGCAATTCGTCGCAGGACGCGATCGCCAACGCGGTCGCGCTCGACAAGCCCGGCGTGCAGATCGCCACGCTGGCGCAGGACTATGCGTTCGGCCGCGACGGCGTCAAGGCGTTCAAGGACGCGCTGAAGCAGGCGAAGGTCGTGCACGAGGAATACCTGCCGACCAACACCACCGATTTCACCGCCGGTGCCCAGCGGCTGTTCGATGCGCTGAAGGACAAGCCCGGCCGCAAGGTGATCTTCATCATCTGGGCCGGCGCCGGCAATCCGTTCAAGATTGCCGACCTCGATCCGAAACGCTACGGCATCGAGATCGCCACCGGCGGCAACATCCTGCCGGCGATGGCCAGCTACAAGAACTTCCCGGGCATGGAAGGCGCGACCTACTACTACTTCGGCATCCCGAAGAATCCCGCCAACCAGTGGCTGGTCGCCAATCACTACAACAAGTACAAGACGCCGCCCGACTTCTTTACCGCCGGCGGCATGGCCTCGGGCATCGCGCTGGTCGAGGCGCTGAAGAAGACCGGCGGCGCCACCGGCAGCGAAAAGCTGATCGCCGCGATGGAAGGCATGTCGTTCGATACGCCGAAGGGACGGATGACGTTCCGCAAGGAGGACCATCAGGCGATGCAGTCGATGTACCACTTCAAGATCAAGGTCGACCCCGCCTTCGCCTGGGGCGTCCCCGAGCTGGTCCGCGAGATCAAGCCCGAGGAGATGCAGGTGCCGATCCGCAACAAGCGGCAATAAGGGCGACGAGCGGCAACCAGCGCCAACAAGCTGCAATGAGCCGGAATCCGCGTCGACAAGCGGCAACTACGGCAACAACGGCAACGACGGCAATAACCGTGGAGAGCCCGGTGCAAGCCACCCCTGCAACCCCTGGCGCGGCCCGCGCGGCCGCGCGCACCGCGGCCGCCGATGGCGCCGCGCCGCTGCCCGGCGGCGATGCGCGGCG
>NZ_VZOV01000037.1 GCF_008801915.1 Cupriavidus gilardii | reverse complement strand
CGGCGCGCGCCGCCGAGCGTGCCGGGGCGGTGGCGGCCCGGCTGGCCGCGGCCGGGGCGCCCTGCCAGGTGGTCACCGGCGGCGGCAGCGGCAGCGTCGAATTCGATCTGGCCAGCGGCGTCTTCACCGAGATCCAGCCCGGTTCGTATGTGTTCATGGACGGCGACTACGGCAGCAACGAGGGCGTCGCCGCCAGCGGACTCGACGGCGGAATGGACAGCGGCAGCGCCGCCGAGGCGCTGCGTTTCGAGCACAGCCTGTTTATCGCGACGACGGTGATGAGCACCGCGGCGCATGGCCAGGTCGTAGTGGACGCGGGATTGAAGTCGATGGCGGTCGATTCGGGGCTGCCGTGGATATGGGAACGCGACTCCGGGGAGCGCGCCGGCGGCCAGTTCGGCGGCGGCAGGCGCAGCACGCGGCTGGCCTATGTCGCCGCCAATGACGAACACGGCATCGTGCGGCCGGTACCCGGCGCCGGCGGCGAGATGCCGGCGCTGCCGCAGCTGGGCGAACCGCTGTGGCTGGTGCCTGGCCATTGCGACCCGACGCTGAATCTGTACGACACGCTGGTCGGCGTGCGCGACGGCAAGGTCGAGTCGCTGTGGCCGATCTCCGCGCGCGGTCTTAGCCGCTAGCGTCGGGCCGGGCAGGCCGCACAGCGGTGGCCGGCCGCACGGCGCGCGCAAGGAGGAGCATCATGATCGATCGCAGCACGGCCGCCATCGGCTCGCCCTCCGCTCGGCGCCGCAAGACGTTGGCCGCCGCGGCCCGCCTCGCCTGCTGGACCCTGCTGGCATCGGCCATGCCGGCCAGCGTGTCCAGCGCCCTTGCGCAACCGATCGCCACCCTGCCCGTCTCGGCGCTCGCTCGGCCCAATGTGGTCGTGTTGCTGCGCCATGCCACCGCGCCGGGCGTCGGCGACCCGCCCGGCTTCGACCTGCGGTCCTGTCCGACGCAGCGCAATCTCGATGCGAGCGGGCGCGCCCAGGCCCAGCGTCTGGGCGCGGCCTGGCGCGCGGCAGGCTTTCGTCCCAGTGCCGTCTGGACCAGCGCCTGGTGCCGTTGCCAGGACACCGCGCGGCTGATGGACCTCGGTCCCGTCACCGTGCTGCCGCTGCTGAATTCCTTCTTTGGCGACGCCGGCGCCCGCACCGAGCAGACCGCCGCGCTGTCGCGCTTCATCGATCGGCTCGATCCGCGCGGCGGGCCGTATCTGATGGTGACCCATCAGGTCAACATCACGGCGCTGACCGGACAAGGGGCCGACAGCGGCGGCGGCGTCGTGTTCGAGCTGTCGCCGGACGGACGGCCGCGGCGCCTGTATCGGCTGCCCGCCGGCTGAGCCCGCCTTACAACGTCGACCCGTGCTGATGGCGGTATTCCTGCGTGCGGCCGCCATAGCCGTACGCCGCCGCACGGGCGTCGATCACGTGGATATACGAGCAGTCGTGCACATCGCCGATCAGCTCGGACAGCGCATGGTGCACCGCTTCGAGGTAGCGCGCCTTCTCCGCCTTGGTATTGGTCTCGTCGGTGACGCTGATATCGAGATGGAAGGCGTTGCGTCCGAGCGCGGACAGCGGCTTGCCGTCGATGAACCAGGCGTCGTGCGGCACGTACTGGACCGCCACGGCCATCACCTCGGGCTTCTTGCCAAGCACGGTACGGGTCAGTTCGGCCACGGTGGCGGCGGCCTTCGCGGTCAGCGCGGCGTTGGGTTGGCCGGAAATCTGCAATTGAAGGTGAGGCATCGCGGTTTCCTCTTCGAATGGTCGGTGCATCGGATGGAAGGTGGCACGGGCCCGCTTCGCTTCCGTTTCGCAATGCCGACCCGCCACTGACTCGATCGTAGTGCCCGCCTTTCCATCGGAAAAGCGGGAAGATGCGATACCATCCATCGGTATCTCCGAAACCAGAAGCGAACGAGGAGCGGGACATGCGAGGCTTCGATCTCGAACAATTGCGTACCTTCGTCGCGGTCGCCGACAGCGGCAGCCTGTCGGCCGCGGCGCCGCGGCTGTTCCTGTCGCAGTCGTCGGTCAGCGAGCAGCTGCGCAAGCTCGAGGAGCGCGCCGGCGTGCCGCTGCTGCTGCGCGGCCGCCGCGGCGTGCAGCCGACCCCGGCCGGCGAACGGCTGCTCGGCCATGCCCGCCGCATGCTCGATCTGGACGCGCTGGCGATGCAGGACATCCGCGGCGAGACGCTGGCCGGCGAGCTGCGGCTCGCCATCACCGACTACTACCGCACCGCCGAGATCGCCGGCATGCTGCGCCGCCTGCGCGAGCGGCATCCGCAACTGCGGCTGCACGTGACCGTGATGAAGAGCGCGGCGATCGACGCCAGCGTCGACGACGACGCCTTCGATATCGGCCTGACGATGCGCGTGGTCGGCGCGCGCGGCGGCACCGGCGAGCGGCCGCGCGCCGGCTGGCGGCCGTTACGGCGCGAGCCGCTGGCCTGGGTCGGCGCGCGCGGCGACACGGAAGGCATCGCCGTGCCGCTGCCGCTGGTGCTGCTGCCCGACACCTGCTCGCTGCACCAGTACGTGGTACGGATGCTGAAGCGCGCCCGCGTGCCCTACCGGGTCTCGCACTCCGCGTCCGGCGTGGCGGGATTGCAGATGGCGCTGGCGGCAGGACTCGGCATCTCGTGCCTGAACCGATCGGCCATTCCGGCCGGCGTGGCCGCGCTCGATCCGTCGACGGCCTCGTCGCTGCGCCTGCCCGCGCTGCCCGAAGTCGAGTTCTGCCTGCTGCCGCCGCGCCGCGGCGAAGCGCCGGTGGTCCAGGCCGCGCGCGAGGTGCTGGCCGAGCAGCTGGGCTGATCGACGGCCACATCGCCCGGCCCGATGGGCTCGACAAGGTCGATGACAGTCCCGTGTCGTCACAAAGGCACTGTCATATTGCGCGAGTAGACTCGCAACATCGTTCCGTCATACGGACCGGCGCCATCGCCGCCCCGGCCGCTTCCTTTCCGCCCAGCCGACCCGATGCCCCTTCCCGCCTCCGACAGTTTCGCCGAGCTCGATCTGCTGCGCGCGCTGCTGGAAGTGGGCGCCGATCATTTCGATATCGACGTGGTATGCGAGGCCAGCAGCCATGGCCGGCGCTTTCCGGTGTATCTGGCCGGCATCGGCTCGCGCGCCCCCCGCGCGCCGGCGATCGGGCTGTTCGGCGGCATCCACGGCCTCGAACGGATCGGCACGCAACTGCTGCTCGACTATATGCGGGCGCTGCTCAAGCGCCTCGAATGGGACGAGTTGCTGCACCTGCAATTGCGCCAGGTCCGTCTGCTGTTCATGCCGATCGTCAATCCGGCCGGCATGTGGGCCGGCCGGCGCGCCAATCCGAACGGCGTCGACCTGATGCGCAATGCGCCGCAGGATGCCGAGGGGCGCGTGCCCTTCCTCGCCGGCGGCCAGCGCATCGGCCCGTGGCTGCCGTGGTACCGCGGCAGGGCCGGCACGCCGATGGAGGCCGAGAGCACCGCGCTGCTGCGCGTGGTGCAGGCGCAATTGCTGACGCGGCCGCTGAGCTTCGCCGTCGATTGCCATTCCGGCTACGGCTGGCGCGACAGCATCTGGTTTCCCTACGCCAGGACGCAGGCCGCGATGCCGCACCTGCCGGAGATGTACGTGCTGAAGACGCTGTTCGAGCAGGCCCATCCGCACCACGGCTACGCCTTCGAGCCGCAGAGCCACCAGTACCTGGTGCATGGCGACCTGTGGGACTACGCCTATGACCGCACGCCGGCGCCGCACATCTTCCTGCCGATGACGCTCGAACTGGGCTCGTGGCTGTGGATCAAGAAGAATCCCCGGCAGCTGTTCTCGCGCGACGGCTTCTTCAATCCGGTCAAGGCGCATCGCACGGCGCGCGTGCTGCGCCGCCATGTCAGCCTGTTCGATTTCCTCGCGCGCGCCGCCTTCGCGCCGACGCGCTGGCTGCCGACCGGCGCCGCGCGGCAGGCGATCTGGCGCGAGGCCAGCGAACACTGGCGTGCCCCCGCCGACAGGCCGGCACGATGAGCGACTGGATCCTGCTGCGCGGCCTGACGCGCGAGGCGCGCCATTGGGGCCGACTGCCGGCTGCGTTGCGGCGCCGCGGCGCGCTGGGCGACGACGACCGGCTGACGATGCTCGACCTGCCGGGCAACGGCAAGCAGGCCGGCCGGCGCTCGCCGGCGGCGGTGGACGACATCGTGTCCGAGCTGCGCGCCGAGGCGGCACGGGCCGGCCTGCGTCCGCCGTACCGGCTGCTGGCGATGTCGCTGGGCGGCATGGTCGCGACCGCGTGGGCGCAGCGGCATGCCGACGAGATCGAACGGCTGGTGCTGATCAACACCAGCATGCGGCCGTTCGGCGCGCCGCATCAGCGGATGCGCCCTGGCGCGTGGCCGGCGGTGCTTGGCCTGATGCGATCGTGGCACGACGGTGCCCGCTGCGAGGCCATCATCCATCGGCTGACCTGCGCCCGTACCGATACGCTGGAAGCCGACCTGGCGCGCTGGGCCGCGATCCGCGCCGACGCACCGGTCAGCCGCGCCAACGCGTTGCGCCAGTTGCTGGCGGCGGCCCGCTTCCAGGCCGGCACGGCGCCGCCGCGCTGCGCCACGCTGCTGCTGTCCTCGGCGGCCGACCGGCTGGTATCTCCGGCCTGCTCGGCGCGGCTGGCGGCGGCATGGTCGGTCCCGCACCGGATCCATCCGTGGGCGGGACACGACCTGCCGCATGACGATCCGGAATGGGTGGCGCGCGAGGTCGCCGGCTGGATCGCGTCGCCTACGGCGCGAAGCGGGTGAACACGTAGTCGCGGTCCTTGACGCGGGCCGCATGGCAGGCGAAGCAGGTCTGATGCTGGGCCGCGTCCACCGCCACGCCGCCGACGAAGCGGCCGAAGCCCCAGCCTCCGGTCGATGCATACCGGCGCGAGTCCTTGACCATCACCTGTACCGTGGTCGGCTGTCCCGGTATCGTCGCCGGTTCGAAGTCGGGCGATGGCTTTCGCTTGTAGGCCAGCTTGACCAGCACGGCCCCGTCGGGAAAGCGCTTCGCGGATCGTTCGATGGCCTCGACCGCTTCCGGATTGCCGAGCACCACGCGCAGTTCATCGAGCGGAGCCGCCTCCTCGGCCGGCGCGATCAGCTGCCATTTTCGGTAGCCCGGTGGAATCGTCACGCCGTAGATCGGCGATGCCGACGGCCTGGCGCTCTGCGGCTCGGTGGACGGCTGCTGTGCCGGCTGTTGCCTGGGCACCGTTTCGCTTGCGCCGTGGACCGGTGGCTGCGCCCCTGCATGCTGGCCGAGGGCGGCGCAGGCCAGCAGCGCGAGGCCGCCGAACGCCGCTGCAATTGGGAGTCGTTGCATGCGCGTCTCCCGGCTCAAAGCTTCACCACTTCCAGCACCGCGTCGGCGAACGCGCGCGGCGCTTCCTGCGGCAGGTTGTGGCCGATGCCGCCACCGATGTCCCGATGCCGATACTTGCCGGTGAACATGCCGGCGTACGCGGCGGGCTTCGGATGCGGCGCCCCGTTCGCGTCGCCTTCCATCGTGATGGTCGGCACCGAGATCTTCGGGGCGGCCGCCAGGCGCTTCTCCAGCGCATCGAAGTGCGGCTCGCCCTGGGCCAGGCCGAGGCGCCAGCGGTAGTTGTGGATCACGATGGCGACGTGATCGGGGTTGTCGAACGACTGCGCCGACCGCCGGTACGTGGCGTCATCGAACTTCCACTGCGGCGACGCCAGCTGCCAGATCAGCCGGTTGAAGCTGTCGAGATTGGCCGCATAGCCGGCGGCCCCGCGTTCGGTGGCGAAGTAGAACTGATACCACCATTGCAGCTCGGCCTGCGGCGGCAAGGGCTTGCGGTTGGCTTCCTGGCTGCCGATCAGATAGCCGCTGACCGACACCAGCCCCAGGCAGCGCTCCGGCCACAGCGCGGCGACGATATCGGCGGTGCGGGCGCCCCAGTCGAAGCCGGCGATGATGGCCTTGTCGATCTTCAGCGCGTCCATCAGCGCGATGACGTCGACCGCGAGCGCGGCCTGCTGGCCGTTGCGCGGCGTTTCGGCCGACAGGAAGCGGGTCGAGCCATAGCCGCGCAGGTAAGGCACGATCACGCGATAGCCGGCCTTGGCGAGCACCGGCGCGACGTCGACGAAGCTGTAGATGTCGTAGGGCCAGCCGTGCAGCAGGATCGCGACCGGGCCGTTGGCCGGACCGACCTCGGCATAGCCGACGTTCAGCGTACCGGCGTCGATCTGCCGGATCGTGCCAAACGAAGCGCTGCCGGGCGATTGGCCGGCAACGGCGGCGGCTTGCCGTGCCGGCCCTGCCTGGGCCACGCTGCCCAGGCCCAGTTCCAGCAGGCCGATACCGGCCAGCGCCGTGGTCGAGCCGAGCAGGCGGCGGCGTTGTGCGTTCACGGTGTTTGACATGGTCGTTTCTCCAAATAGGTCGGTGAGAAACGCCAGTAGACCGTTGCGCCGTATCGCCGCCGTGTCGGAAACCGGTCCGGCGCGCATCGCCGTGTATCGCCCCGCTGCGCCGATACACGCCGATACAAACCGGCGGCTGGACAGAGGAATCGTCAGACGGCTCCGAGGCTAGCCGAGCGCGGTGCCATCGCGCGGCATCGCGCCGGCGGGTCCCGCTTCCCGTGTCACCTCGGCATCGACCAGCCCGATGCGGCGCCATATCAGCTGCGCCTGCTCGCGTACCGCGGACTGCCGCACCCGCACGCCGGCGATTCCCGCCATGGCATCGCGCAGGGCTCGATTGCCGGTCTCGTACAGCGCCTCGCGGATGTCCAGCAGCTTGCGGCACGTACCCCAGGCACTCAGACCGGCCCGCAGCAGCGCGTCGCCGAGGCGATGCAGTTGCGGCTCGGTCAGGCGAGCGCCGCCCCGCGCCAGCAGCTCGTCCAGACGCGCCGCGATGTCGGCGGGAAACGCCTCCCTTTCGCGCTGCCGCGCCACCGTGCGCAGGTTGTGAACCAGCGAATCGACCGCGGCATCGAGCCGCTCGGCGTCGCAGCCGGGATCGAGCAGCAGCGCCATCAGCGTCCTCGCGGCGAGCGGCATCGCGCCGTGGCTGCGTGCCTTGCCGCCGGCACCCGGCGCCCCTTGGGCGGCCTCGTCCGGCTCGGCGCCATCGGACGGACTCGACCCCGGCGCCTGCCACGCGATGCCCAGCTGCCCGCGGAGCAGAGCCAGCGCCGTCTCTCGCTGCTGCAGGCGCAATGCGTCGGCATGCTCGGCCATCGCCGCCCCGGTCAGCCTTCCGGCCTCCAAGGCCTCACACAACGCTGCCGCAGCGTCGACCCATTGCGCCGCCAGCGCCTGTGTGGCCGCCGGATCGCCATCGGCCATCGCGAAGCGGCACAGCGCCTCGACCGAGCGTCGGAACCTGTCGAACATATTGGCGGCATGGCAGCCGCCGGCGACGAACTCGCGATCGCGCGGGTGCCGGCTGACCCAGTCGTCGCGCAAACGGGCCAGGTCGAGGACGCCCTTGCCATCGCGGACCTTGACCAGCGCGCGGTGCAGCTGCGTCAGCACGTGTCGGACGCCGCCCGGTGGAACGAGCCCGTCCGGCTCGAACGCACGCAATGCTTCGCTGGCCTTTGCCTCGATCATGCCTTTCGCCGTGATCGTCTCCGTATCGTCCGCCGCAGGGCCGTTGCCAGGGGCCCGGCACCAGTCCACCATCGCCTGCAGCGTGTCCCTGGAGCAGCCGCGGCAGAACGCCTCGAGCGCATCGGGCGCCAGGGGCGCCAGGCTTTCGACGATCGACCTTGCGGTATCGCGGTCCGACAACGGCGGCGGCGTGGGAACGTAGGTGATCCGAGGCGACTGGCGGGTGCGGGCCCGCTCCATGCGCGGGCCGCGCCAGAAGAACAACGTGCGGACAAGCCGGGACCAGAGGCTGGCGCGGGGGCTTTCGGTATCCCGCGCAATGCGCGCGGATGAAGCTGCTGCGGGCCGCGGCTTGTGCCTGACGCCGAGGCACTGGCCGATGTATCTGAACACGACTGGCAACAACATCCGATCTCCCACAGACAATCAGTAAAAAAAGCTCTGCACGCGGCATCGTTCGATGCGCGTCCTTTCCGCTTGTGCTGCTATTGGTTTGAATTCGGGCCTGGGCTCAGGCTCGGACCCGATCGAGCTGCAACGCAGTACCGGCGTCCGACACGGGGTCGATTGCAAAAAGTTGCCGGAACAGATCGTTCGCCGTGGCGACCTCGGCCGCTTGTCCGGAAGCCGGCGACGCAGCGGCTTTACGCTTCGTCGCGGACTGCGCTTGCGTGGACATCCGCATGGTCAGCAACGCGGCCAGACCGTCGTAGGCCGCGATCCAGTCGCGCAGCAGCCGACGCTGGGCCGCAAGCGCGCTGGCGCCGCGGGAAGTGCCCTCGTCCTGCGGCGGGTTGTCCTGCGGCGGGTTTGCCCGTGCGGCGCGATCGACCATGGTCCGCAAGGCGAGCAGCGCGGGCGTCGTGATCCAACGATGCAGGCTGGCAATGTCGCCCGGCTTCCACGCCGAGAGCCGCGTCGACAGCGCGTCCTGCAGCAGGCCCTCCCGCGCCGCCTCCGAAGCCTGCCGGGCCGAAGCGCCGCCCGCCGGCGGCGCGCTGTCCGCGAGCTTGCGTGCACTGGCGCCGAGCGCCGCCAGTTCCGCCAGAAGGACCGCATCGTCGGCGTGCCGGCGCGCATCGGCCGCACAGTGCCTGGCATGCAGGCAAAGCCTGCCCAGCGTGTTCGCGGCCACGTTCGACAGCGTACTGCCCGCGTGCAGCACCGGTGTCAGTTCCGGGCCGAGCCCAGGGCACTGGCGCAGGGCGGTCCGCTGCGCCGGGCTCAGGCCATGACCGCCGTCGCGCGCCAGCCGGCATATTGCCGCGCGCAGTGCGGGCGGAAAGGGATCGGCTGCCGACGCCGGCCCGCAGGTGCGGGCCAGCCCATGCAGATGCGCCAGCAAGCGGTCGACCTGATGGACCGCGGCCTGACGGTCCGGCAGCCGGTCGCTGTTGATCATCGCAACAAGGTCCCATGGAGGGCCGCCGACGATCGCGCGCAGCGCGGCGTCGGCCCGTTCCCGTATCGCCGCATGCTCGCGGCCGCAGGGCGTGGCCTCCAGCGCGCCGATCAGTGCTTCCACGGCGTGCTGCAGCATGGGGACGTCTGTGTCTGCCGATGCCCCGCTGCGCAGGCGATCGCGCAGCGCATGCGCCTGCGCGATGGCGCTGCTGCCCCATTCCGAAGCGGCAAGCGGGCTCGACGAAGCCAGCGGACCGGCGGGCTTGCCCTCGGCCAGCAGCGCGTCGAGCAGCGCAATGGCCGCGGCGCGATCGCTGGGCAGGCCCGTGGCAACACGTTCGGCCAGCGGCACGCCGGTGCGCCGGCGCAGCAAGCTCAGCGCGGCGTCGACATGGCTGGCGGGATCAGGGGCATCGAGCGGGATGCGGGACAGCACGGGTTCGGCTGCAAGGGGCGGCTGGAGCAGCGCCAGCGCCGCGCATGGATGCATCGGATCCAGGGCGGGCTCGGCGTGCCGGCCATCAACATGGGATTGCCCGCGGAATGTCCCGCCGGATTGCGCCCGTTCGGAACCAGACAACGGCTGACCGGGCGGACGGCCGACGGAGGGAATGGAAGAGGGAAACACGATGGCAGTCGCCTCGACGGTCGAGCGGAAAGGCGCAATGTAGCGCTCCCGTGCGAGGCCGCTGTCGAAGCTGATCCGACGCTGTAGAAATTCGCCGACGTGCTGCGATCCGTGTTTCAGAATCTATACGGGCAGCCATGGCGCGCCAAATCGCGGCGCGTATCGGTGCCGCCTCGCACAGCCGCTGGGCCCTATCGTTGGGCCCTATCGCTGCGCCGTCGCGAGCCGCAGCGCCAGGCCGGCGAAGACAGTGCCGGCGAACCAGTTCAACGCCCGTCGCGCCCGCGCCGAGCGCAGCAGCAAGGTGCCGAACAAACCCGAGAACCACGCGATCGCGCCGAATACCAGCAGCGTCGCGAGCATGAAGACCGCGCCGAGCACCGCGATCTGCATCGCGATCGGTCCTTGCGCCGGCGACACGAACTGCGGCAGGAAAGCAAGAAAGAAGATCGCGACCTTGGGATTGGTGACGTTCATCACCACACCGCGGCGATACATCTGCCAGCCGTCGCCCGCCCGCTCGCCCTGCTGCATCGGCGCATCGACCGGCGCGCGGAACGCCTGCCACGCCAACCATGCCAGGTACAGCGCGCCGCAGACCTTCAGCACGGTGAAGGCGGTGGCCGACGCCGCGAACAGCGTCGCCAGTCCGAGCGCGACGGCGGCCGTATGGAACAGCAGGCCGGTGCACAGGCCCAGCACCACCGTCAAACCGGCGCGCGGGCCGCGCATGGCCGACTGCAGCAGCACGAAGACGTTGTCGGGCCCGGGCGCGAGGCCAAGCAGCACCGCAATGCCGAAGAAGGCGATCAGCGTATCGAGCGTGGGCATCTTGTCTCCTTGAGGCTGGCAGCCCTGGAGGGCCGGCGGCGCAGTCAGACCAGCGGGCGCGATGGATCGGCGTTACCAGCGTTGGCGGCGTTGGCGGCGTTGGCGGCGTTGGCGGTGCTGTCCCCGGGCCTTGGCGCGCTCGCCTGGCCCCCGGCCATCACCAGCCGGTTGCGGCCGCCGCGTTTGGCCGCATAGAGCGCGACATCGGCTGCCGCCACCAGTTCCTCGATCAGCGGTGAGTCCGGAACGCGCGTCACCGCGCCGACGCTGATGCTGAGGAACGGATGGGACGGATCGGCGCCGGCGTGCGGCATCTGCAGCGACCGCACCGCCTGCAGCATGCGCATGCCGATGGCGCGGGTACGCTCGGCGTCCGCCTGGTGCAGCACCACGGCGAATTCCTCGCCACCGACACGCGCACAGAAGCTGGCGCCCTCGTCCAGCGTCTGCGCCAGCGTGGCACCGATCGCACGCAGACATTCGTCGCCGCGCAGGTGGCCGTAGATGTCGTTGTACTGCTTGAAGAAGTCGACGTCGATCAGCATCAGCCCAAGCGGCGTGCCGCGCTCCTGCGCGGCAGCCAGCAGCACACCGGCCTCGCGCTGGAAGAAGCGCCGGTTGAACAGGCCGGTCAGCGGGTCGCGATACAGATCGCCTTCGATGCGCAGCAGCTTGTCGACGGTCTCGTTGAGCCGCACCGCCAGATTGGAGTTCTCTTCCACCAGCGCATGCTCGCGCGTGCGAAACGCGCTGACGTCGCGCACGAAGACGATGCGGCCGATGACCCGATCGTCCAGATTGCGCACCGGCTCGACCGTCAGCTCGTAGTCGGGGACGCCGGCCACATAGGGCCGGGTCGCCATCCATGAAGCGGGCGCCGGGTCGCCGCGCCGAAGTCCCGGCAACATGCGCTGCGCGGTGCGGTTCAGATCGGCGATCCGGTCGCGATCGTCAACGATCACGCAGCCTTCGCGCAGCGCATCGAACACGCGCAGCCGCGCATAGTGGCCGACATCCCCCAGATGCGGCCGCAGCGCGCACAGCCAGACCAGCAGCGCCATCACCGAGAACGTTGCGGGCGTCAGGTCGCCGCCGAGCGCAGTCGTCCAGCCGCGCAGATAGGCGACGTTGGCAACTACCGGCAACAGCAGCCCGCCGATCAGCAGCGCCCTGCCCCCGCCCGACAGCTTGCCGCGCGGACGCGCCATCACGAGGAAATACAGGCTCGCCGACAGCAGGCCGTAACCATAGGCGGCCAGCGCCCAATAGGCTGGGCCGTGCGAGAACACGGCGCGCGTATGCAGGCCCACGCCGCCGAACCACTGGACCTGAGGCCAGACCAGGCCATGGCGTTCGTTGGTCAGCACCAGCACCATGCCGGCGACACTGACCGTCAGCGCCAGCGTCAGCCAGCCGCGGCCGACCACAAGATCGGGACGCGTCAGCCGCACGACCGACAGCAGCCACCCCACCGGCACCATCAGGATGCCCGGATACTGCAGCTTGGCCCAGAGGATGCGTTCGGCCACGTTCGGCGCCTGGATTTCCAGCATGCGCCCGGCGCACCAGATGCCGGCGCCGATCGCCAGCAGCAGGAACGCCCGCACGGTCGGATCGTCGCGCCGCGGCCAAGCGGCGATCGCGATCGCGGCGCACACCAGCAATGCGCCGGCCATCAGCAGAATCAGCAGGGAGATCGCCATCGGGCAGGATTGCAGCATGCCGCGCCCGAGCGGGCAACCGCTGCTGCACAGGGGTGGGTGTCGGCGCCTGCCGGGTAGCAAGCCGGAGGCGGCACCGGGCGGCCGGTCACGATCGACCGGCGCCGGTCATGGAGGCCGGCGTGCGGCGTCGCCGCGCTCAACCGGCCGCGGCTTCGGCCGCCTGCGCCGTGGCCGATGCGGACGTGCCTGCCGGCTTGCCAACCGCGGCCAGCAGCATCTGCGCCGCGGCCTCCCAGCGCTCGGGCGAGCGGAACAGCCGCGCCGAGATCAGGCCGCTCTGCAGCGCGCCGAAGATCACCATGGCGAGCTCGGAAGCCGGAATCGGCTGGGCCGGCGCGCCTTCGGCGCGGGCCTGTTCGATCATGCCGGTCAGCAGGCGCTCGTGCAGCAAGAAGAAGTCCCTCAGCACCGCATGGACCGCCTCGGGCAGGCACTCGGTTTCGGTCGCCAGCATGCCGCACATGCAGATCTGGTCCGGATCGAGCTTGCGGCGCCAGCCGTTCAGATAGAGCTCGGCGCGCTCGAGCGGGCTCAGCGCCGGGTCGATATGGCTCAGTTCCTCGGCGATCCGGGCCGTGTATTGCTTGGTCGCTTCCAGCGCCAAGTCTTCCTTGCACGGGAAGTAATAGTGGATGCTGGACGTCTTGACGCCGACCAGGTCGGCCAGGTCGCGGTAGCTGAAACCATTGAAACCGCGCCGGCGGATCAAGGCGAAGGTATGGTCGAGCAGTTGCTCGCGGACGGATTGCGCTTTCATGACGCCACTTTATCTACCAACAGATAGGTTAGCAATGAGGGATAGCCCCGGATTGCCGGCATGTCTGCCGTGCTGGCGTCATGCAAGATGCGAGCCCATGCCCGCCTTCACGCGGGCAACACCTGCGCGATCGCCGTGACGAGCCAACCACTTGCCCCACAGAGCAACAGCCAGCCGGACACAATCAGAACACTGTCGCGAATTCCCATGATCGACTCCTGAAAACAAGCCGGGCCGCGGTACGGGCGGCCCGACCACGATGATGGCCGCGGGCTCGGTGCCCGCCGCGGACTCAGGCGCGGGCGCCGTCGGTGTAGGCATCGACGCTGCGAGCGCCGTCGGTGTACGCGTCGAAGCGGCGCGACGGCGAGGCCGAGACGCCAGTGCGATCCAGGCCGGCGCTGCGGAAGCTGTCGGTGAACGGATCCGTCTTGCCGCCGCGGGCGCCTTCGGTGAACGGGTCGAACTTGCCGGCCCGCGCGCCCTCGCTGTAGACGTCGAACTTGCCGGCCCGCGCGCCCTCGCTGTAGACATCGAACTTGCCAGTGCGGGCGCCCTCGCTGTACGGATCGAACTTGCCGGTACGCAGTTCGTAGCCGTAGCGATCAGCCGGCACGCTGCCCGTGGGCGCGGCGGCTGCCTGCCCCGCAATGGCTGCGGCGGCCACGGTGGCGATGGCGATCACGGTCTTGGCGAACTTGGCTTGCATGGTGTTTCTCCTGGCTTCGGTGGACCGGGGGTTGTCGTTCAGAGTCCCGCGTCAGTCCTGGCAACGGTGGCACCGGCGCTTTCGCGACATAGATTATCTACTCATAGATAGATAGTCCATGTCAAAAAAATAGCCTCGGCGGCTCGTAATGCTGGTGGGACCTGCAGTTCGTCGAATTCGAATTTTCTTCGGGGCTTCAACGGACTGCGCCTTCCATGCGTTGCATGTTATCTACCGATAGATAGATAGTCAAGGAAAATATGGTGGCGCCCCCGCGCAATCGCGCAACGTAGAGCGCCACGTGAAGCCAAGCTCATCAATTTGGGTGCCTGACCGCGGCACACCGGACAATCTACCCTGCTCCGCCGCCATTCGGCAATCGGTCGTGGCGCGCGGTTGTGGGCGATCCGCTACGGATGCGGTCCGCCGCACATGGCCGACGTGCATTGGCGTCTATATTGGATCGCATGGCCTGAGAGGTTTTTCGACCACAAGGATCATCGAATCCAGTACGGGAGGTACACCGCCATGCGTTCGCTTGCATCACTGTTCATTGCGCCCAGCCCGGAAAAGATCGCCGCCAAGGAGTTGCAGGACATGCGGCTTGCGCTGTTCCAGGCCGAACGGCGGCTGCTGGAGGCGCAGATGCAGGTCGACTACTACCGCGACATGGTGGGCTTCCTGGAAGAGGTCGCCACCGCCGGAGTGGAACAGGTCGTCGACAAACGCCGCGCCAGCGAGGCCGCGGCGGCCGAGCAGGCCGAGGCTGCGGCCTCGCACACCACGCCGGTGCCGTCGCAGACTGCCACGCAGCCTTCGCGCATCGCGCCTGGATTGACCACCGTGCCGATCGTGCCGTCCGCGGCCTGATCGATTGCTGTCGGCGGCGCGCCCCGCGGCGGGCACGCGCCGCTTCTGTGCGATACTGCGCAGCCGCGCTGCCTGGCGCCGTTGCATTCGCAAAGTGCGGATGCCGGCGTTTCCCTGAGGGCACCGCACGCCATCCCCTGTCGATGCCGTCCAGTCCCTCCCCAGCGCGCCGTTGACCCTCGCGCCCTGCCATGACCGAAGCCTTCCACGCCGCCCCATCCGCCGCCGATGCCCCCATCGAAATCGAAACAGCACCGGAGCCACGCTTTGCCGTGATCTGGATGCACGGCCTGGGCGCCGACGGCGGCGATTTCGTACCGGTGGTGCCCGAACTGGGCCTGCCTGCCGGCGCGGCGGTGCGCTTCGTCTTTCCGCACGCGCCGCTGATTCCGGTGACCTGCAACGGCGGCTATATCATGCGCGCCTGGTACGACATCGTGTCGCTCAGCGACGCGCGGCGCCACGCGGACGAGAGCGGCATTCGCGCGTCGCGCGAGACGATCCGCGCGCTGATCGCACGCGAGAACGCGCGCGGCATCCCGAGTTCGCGGATCGTGCTGGCGGGGTTCTCGCAGGGCGGCGCGATGGCCTATCTGGCCGGACTGACCCATCCGGAGCCGCTGGCCGGCATCATCGCGCTGTCGGCCTATCTGGCCTCGCCCGCGCTGCTGGACGCCGAGGCGGCGCCGGCCAACGCCGCCACGCCGGTCTTCGCCGCGCACGGGGCACAGGATGACGTCGTACCGCTGGCGCTGGGCACGCAGGCGCGCGACCTGTTGCAGCAACGCGGTTATCCGCTGACGTGGCAAACCTATCCGATGCCTCATTCGGTCTGCCTCGAGGAGATCGCCGACATCGGCGTCTGGCTTGGCCAGCGGCTGGCGGCGGCCGGCGCCGGTTCCGCGGCTTGATACCGCTGCCGCTGCCGCTGCCGCTGCCATTGCCGTTGCCCGCTCGCATCGACTGACCGCGCCAATTTCCGTTCGTCGGGCACACCACCGCCCGTGCCAATCCGATTCGTTTTCCGATGTCCGCGACTCCCCCCGCTCCCCTGCTCGATTTCGATACCCGCAAGGCGCTGCTGTTCGCGTTGGCCGCCGAACGCCTGTCCGCCTATTACGAGCATGGCAAATGGATGACCGACGCGCAGGGCGCGACGCTGGCCGGGCAATGGTTGTCGCGTTCGCGGCTGCAATTGGCGTTGAGCGAGCGCCGGCTGCTGTCGGAGCTGAGCGATCAGCTGGCACGCCAGCTCGCCGAGACGCTGTCGCGCTCCGCGGGGCTGTACGCCGCGCATGAAATGATGGAAGCGCTGGACCCGAACTATCAGTCGGCTTTCGCGCACGACATGCTCGACGAATGCGAGCGGCTGCTGCGCGAGAACGGCGTGCAGGACTGAGCCGCCCCGCTGTACCCCGCCGATTCAACCGAGCAGCTTGCGCAGCGCCTCGTAGGCGGTGGCCAGATGGTATGGCGTGGTCGACGGCATCTCGTCGCGCAGCACCGCACCGTCGGGACCGATGCATTCGTGCCAGCCGTGTCCATGCAGGAAACGGCCGGGGAAGGCGGCCAGCCACCGGGCCAGTGCCGCGCGGCCTTCGTCGTCGCCACGCAGCGCCAGCGCGCGCGCGTATTCGGTCTGCGCCCAGATGCGCTGGGTCGCATCGATGATGCGTCCGTCGGCGTCGAGCGCCGCGGCAACGCCCTGCGTCAGCGGTGCCACGCCATGGCGATGCGCGAAGGCACAGCCGCGCGTCAGCGACTCGCCCAGTTCGCACGCGCCAAACACCGACGGCGCCATCGCCAGCAGCGAGTACCACTCGAACTGGTGGCCCGGCTCGATGCGGTTGTCGGCGCTGCCCAGCGGCAGTTCGGCGATGCAGCCGTTGGCCGGATCGACAAAGGTGCGCTGGACCTGCCGCGCGATCTCCCGCAACCGCGGCACATACCACTGGTCACCGGTGGCCTCGCAGGCGGCCAGATAGGCCTCGGTCAAATGCATCACCGGGTTCTGCAGCACCGCCTTCCGCTCGACGGTGAAGTCGCGCGCCAGCGCGGCGTGGTACAGGCCGTCCGGCATGCCGAACTTCGTTTCGATCAGCGCGGCGGTATCGTCGAGCACCGCGCGTGCGTCGGCATTGCCGCTGCGGCGCCAGTACGCGGCGCAGGCGAACACGACGAAGGCGTGTGTGTACAGATCCTTGCCGGTATCGAGCGGCGCGCCGTCGGCGTCGATGCTGTAGTACCAGCCACCGTCCGGATCGGCGAACCGCCGGCGCAGCGCGGCGAACAGCGTATCGGCATGCGCGAGGCCGTCCGCCTGCCTCGAAAACACGTAGAGCTGCCGCGCGCAGGCCATCGCCCGATAGCGCCGCACCGGCAGCGGGCTGGCATCGTGCCCCGCCAGCGCCTCGTAGGGCAAGCCGATCGATTCGTGCCAGCCGGGGCCGGTCCACAGCGGCAGCACCGTGGAGTCGTAGTGCGCCAGCAGCGAGGCGACGGCGGCGCCCAGGTCGGCGGATGTGTTCGAAGCGGCGGAGGAGGAAATGCGGCTCATCGAGACAAGGAGGTCGGCGGCGGAGCACGGGCGAGGGCACGCGCAAGCGCAGAAGATACTGTAAATGCCCACGAAACAAAAGCGGCGGACCGGACGGCGCCCCAGGCCGAAATCCCGCGGTCCAACTGCTACGATGAATCAGGTAGCAAGGGGGTATCCGCCATGCCGAACACATCCCTGTCCCTGTCCGACCAGCACCGCACCGTGGTGCTGCACGTGATCGAGCTGCAGCCGCAGGCCTACACCTGGCAGATGGTGCTCGAGGAGCACTGCGGCAGCGCCGACTGCGACTGCATCATCGAAGCGCACGCCGAGTGGCCCACGCAGGCCGAGGCGCAGGCGGCCGGCTGGGCCGAATGCAATCGGCTGCTGAACGGCCCCCGCGTCGCCACGGAGCACTGAGCCGCGGCGCCGGCGCTTGAACGCCGGCCGATATGCACTACCCTGAAGGCGTCGGGCCACCGCCCGACGCGGGTCTTCTGCGCGCTCGCGACCTGGCTTGACGGCACCTTGCCGGCAGGGCGCAGACGCCGTCGGCGTCTCGCTGGACCCGATCCGACCGACTCTCACCACGACGGGAGAACCCCACTCGCCACCGGCGCCACGGCGCACCGGCAAGAGAGGCTGTTCCGCTCGCAGGGAGACCGCCATGGAAAAGCCAGTGATCAGTCCGCGCCGCTTCGTCGAGATGGTGAACGCGCGGCTGCCGAGCCATCCGCTGTATCGGGAAGGCATGCACGTGTACGCGGTACCGCGCCATGCCGAGCATCCGCGCAGCCTGGTCTGCGTGGGCCCCAGGGGCACGGTCGGCGTCTGTACCGCGATCGAGACCATCGTGCGCAACGAATATGATGTCGAACCCGACATTCCGCGCGAGTGGCATCACGACATCCCGCCCTGCGCCCCCAATATCCGCCGCGCCCACCTTCCGGCGCAGGCACGCCAGTCCTGATCGGCGCGCCCTGCCCGGCCCCAACCGTCAGACCTCCGCCGCCTCGGCCGTCTCGCGGGTTTCCCGGGCGGCCCGGCCCGTGCCGGTATCGTCCTCCGGCGTCAGCTGCATGAAGATCCACGCCGACGCCGACGTAATCAGCCCGACGCAGACGAAGGTGGCATGAAACGCCGGCAGCGGTCCGGCCTGCGCATGCTCCTGCAATACGCGGTTGAAGGTCCCCAGCAGGGCGCCGGCGGAGGTCACCGCCAGACTCATCGCCAGCATCTGCACCATCGACAGCAGGCTGTTGCCGCCGCTGGCGCTGGCGCCGCCGAGATCCTTCAGCGTGACCGTATTCATCGCGGTGAACTGGATCGAATTGACGGCGCCGAACAGCGCCAGCTGGCACAGCACCAGCGGCAGCGGCAAGGTCGGCGAAATCAGCCCGAACGAGGCGATCACCAGGCCTACCACGAAGGTATTGGTCACCAGCACGCGGCGATAGCCGTGCCGCTCGATCAGGCGGGTCGCCACGCGCTTGGACAGCATGCCGGCCGCGGTCACGGGCAGCATCATCAGGCCCGCGTACAGCGGCGAGTAGCCAAGGCATACCTGCAGCGTCAGCGGGATCAGGAAGGGCATCGCGCCGTTGCCGATGCGCGCGAACAGATTGCCGAGCAGGCCCACGCTGAAGCTGTGGATGCGGAACAGCGTCAGCGGAAACAGCGGCTGCGTGCGCCGCGCCGCGTGCAGCGCGTAGGCTGTCAGCGCGGCCAGGCTGGCGATCAGCAGCATCAGCACGGTCGCGTGCTCGAAGCCGAAGTCGGCCAGGCCGTCCAGCGCGAAGGAGATCGTCACCATCGCCGTCGCGAGCAAGGCGTAGCCGGCGAGGTCGAAACGGCCGGTCTCGGCCAGACGGCTGTCCGGCATGTAGCGCAGCGTCGCCAGGCCGCCCAGCAGCCCGACCGGCACGTTGATCAGGAAGATCCAGTGCCACGACAGCGCCTGCGTCAGCCAGCCGCCCAGCGTCGGCCCGATCAGCGGACCGATCATGCCCGGAATCGCGACGAAGCTCAGCGCCTGCAGGAACTGTTCGCGCGGAAAGGTCCGCAGCACCGCCAGACGCCCGACCGGCAGCAGCATCGCGCCGCCGACGCCCTGCACGACGCGCGCCGCCACCAGGAACGGCAGGCTCTGCGCATAGGCGCACAGCAGCGAGCCCAGCACGAACAGCGCGATCGCCAGCTGGAAGATCCGGCGCGTGCCGAAGCGGTCGGCCAGCCAGCCCGACGCCGGGATGATCACGGCCATCGTCAGCGAGTACGCGATGATCACCGACTGCATCCGCAGCGGACTCTCGCCGAGGCTGGCCGCCATCGCCGGCAGCGCGGTATTGACGATGGTGCTGTCCAGCGTCTGCATGAAGAAGCCGACCGCGACGACCCACAACATCACCTTGCGCGTGCGGGCTTCACTGTCCTGGGTGGGCGTCATGCGGCTGCAAATCCATGGAGACAAATCAATACAGCACGATACGCCACATCGTTGCGGTACGACAAGGCCGGCAGCCGCCCCCGGGGCGCGTAGGACGCGGACCGATGCCGCCGGCGGTCATCGCTGCCTAGACTGGCCGATGTCCCGACCCAAAGGATGCCAAGGAGGCAGACATGAACAAGGCTCGCATGACCACGCTGGCCACGCTTGCCGGCGTCGCCAGCGTTGGTGCGGCACTGCTGCTGGCCGCGCGCTCGCGCGAACCCGTGCGCAACCCGCACGTGCCCGAGCCGGACAAGGATGTGGAACTTGACCCTTACCTGGGGCGCTGGTACGAGATGGCGCGCTACGACAACCACTTCGAGCAAGGCGCCGACGCGGTCACCGCGGAGTACAGCCTGCGCCCGGATGGATTGCTCGACATCGTCAATCGCGCCGGCCGCGACGCCACCGGCAAGCCCCGCATCTCGCGCGGCAAGGCGCGCGTCGTGCCGGACAGCCGCAACGCCAAGTTCAAGGTGTCGTTCTTCGGACCGTTCTATGTCGGCGACTACTGGATCCTGGATCACGCCGAGGACTACAGCTGGTCGATCGTCGGCGAGCCGTCAGGCCGCTATCTGTGGATCCTGACGCGGGCGCGCGACCCGGAGCCGGCGCTGCGCTCGCAATTGCTGCATCGGGTCGCCGAGCTCGGCTACGACGTCGACGCGCTGCGCATGACCGAACACGCCACGCTGCAGGAAGCGCCGGCGCCCGCCGCGCCGGCCTGAGGCGGCCGGGACGCCGGCTGCGCGCCGCCATGGATCGCGGAGCCGGCGTCCGTGGCTCAGTGCCAGCGGCCGTGATCCCGCCAGCGCGCCTCGCGGTAGCCGTCGTGGCGATGCCAGCCGCGCGCATAGCCATACGGCGGGCCGTAGCGGACCGGCGCGGGAGCGACGACCACCGGACGGGGCGCCACCACCACCGGCGCCGGCGCATAGGCGACCGGAGCGGGCGCATAGACGGGCGCGGGGGCATAGACCGGAGCCGGCCGGTAGACCGGTGCCGGCGCCACGACCACGCCGGGCACGCCGACGCCGATATGGATATCCACCCCGGCATGCGCCGCGGCGCTGGCTGCAAGCATGGCACCGCCCACGGCGGCCATTGCGAGAATCCGTTTCATGGCTGTCCCCCTGAGGAACCGTTGAACATGGGCGTACTGTATGCGGCGGCGCCGTAATATTGGCCTCGGGAAGTGTTGCATTTGTGACGCTGTATTACGTGCCCGGGCCTCCGCCGCCGCGTCGATGGGCCGGCCCACTTTTGCGGAATCGGCAAGAAAGCCGAAAACCGGTCGGCAAATTGCCGGCGAGGCGAGAACAAACCGGCCCTTCGCATCGTCAAACGGCTATCCCCGTCACAGGAGAACATCGATGAAGACTCCGACTCTTGCATCCGAATCGTCCTGCCTTGGCCATTCCGGCCGCTCCGATCCTCCCCGTCAACCGCACCGCCCCGCCGGTCCTCTGGTCCGCTTCGGTGCAGCCGCGCTCGGCGCGCTGGCCTTCGGCGTCCCGGCCCTCGCGGCGGACCTGACGCCGCAGACGGCCGGCCCCTTCACCTATGTCTGCGGCGGCGTCGCGGAAGACGAACAGCAAGCGATGCGCGCCGAGGCCCGCAACTACGACATGGGCCTGCTGATGACCGAAGGCCCGCGCGGCGAATACCTGTCCGACGTCGATATCACGCTGTCGCGCGGCGGCAAGCAGGTCGCCAACTTCCGCTCGACCGGACCGCGCTGCCTGATCAAGGGGCCGAAGGGCACCTACCAGGTCACTGCGGACTATCAGGGCAAATCGAAGCGCACCACGCTGAGCGCCGGCCAGCGCAACAAGCAGCTGCGCTGGTAAATCCGATCCCATGACCCTTGTTGTCGATCGGCGGCCTGCGGGCCGCCGATACATTTGCGCGCTCGAATCCCCGGGTCTCAGCGCAGATACCCCGCCCCGCGAAACCACTCGACCGCATCGCGCAGCCCTTCCCGGTATGGACGCGGCCGGTAGTCCAGTTCGCGGCGGGCCTTGTCCGAGCTGAAGTACATGCGGTAGCGCGACATCGCCAGCCCGTCGACCGTCAGCAGGGGCTCGGTGCCGCGCCGCCGCGCGATGGCCTCCGACAGATGCGCGAACGGGATCAGCGGCCAGCGCGGCAGCGGCACCAGCGGGCCGCGGCGGCCGGTCAGCTCGGCGATATCGCGCAGCATCTGCCGCAGCGGCACGTCCTCGCCGCCGAGGATATAGCGCTCGCCGATGCGTCCGCGTTCGAGCGCGAGCCAATGCCCCTGCGCGACGTCGTCGACATGCGCGAGATTGAGCCCGGTATCGACGAAGGCCGGAATGCGCCCGCTGGCCGCTTCGACGATCACGCGGCCGGTGGGCGTCGGGCGGATGTCGCGCGGCCCGATCGGTGTCGACGGATTGACGATCACGGCCGGCAAGCCGGCGGCGATCTCGCGTTCGACCGCGCGCTCGGCCAGCACCTTGCTGCGCTTGTACGCCCCGATCGCCTGCTGCGGCGACAGCGTGGCGGTCTCGGTGACCGGCGCGGTCGCGCCCTGCACGCGCAGCGTGGCGACGCTGCTGGTATAGACGACCTTCTCGACGCCGCAGCGCCGGGCCGCTGCCATCATCGTCTCGGCGCCGACCACATTGGTGCGGACGATGGCCTCGGGCTCGGGCGCCCACAGCCGATAGTCCGCCGCCACGTGGAACAGATAGCGGACCCCGCGCATCGCAAGCTCGACCGACTTCGGGTCGCACATGTCGCCCTCGACGATGCGCACCGGCAAGCCGTCGAGATTGCCGCGCGGGCTGCCGGCGCGGACCAGCACGCGCACGCGCCAGCCGCGCGCGATTCCTTGCCGCGCGACCGCCGAGCCGAGAAAACCCGATGCCCCGGTGACCAGAACGTCGTCGTCGATGCCTTCCATCGGGCTCTCCATCGGGCTCTCCATGGTGCTGTCCATCGTCTCGTCGAACTCGCCGGCCGCGCCGGGCCGGCCGGGCAAAGGCGGTGACGCGGGTATATAGTAACCACCGTGCGCCGGGAAGCGCTTCCCGGACACCGGACAAGGCGGCTGCCTCAAGGCGGTTTGCCGACAACGCTGCGTCGATGGCGCTGCATCGATGGCTCTGTGCCGATGCCGCCGTGTCGAGGGTGTATTGCCAGGGGGAAGGTCTCCATGCGGGTGATTCTGGCTCAGCCGCGCGGCTTCTGCGCGGGCGTGGTAAGGGCGATCGAGATCGTCGATCGCGCGCTGGTCAAGCACGGCGCGCCGGTCTACGTGCGGCACGAGATCGTCCACAACCGCCATGTGGTCGACACCCTGCGCGGCAAGGGCGCGCGTTTCGTCGAGGAGCTCGACGAGGTCCCCGCCGACGCCGTGACGATCTTCAGCGCGCACGGCGTCGCGCGCAGCGTCGAGGAAGAAGCCAGGTCGCGCCAGTTGCATGCGATCGACGCCACCTGCCCGCTGGTCATCAAGGTCCATAACCAGGGCCGGCAGTACGCGGCCAGCGGCCGCATCGTGATCCTGATCGGCCATGCCGGCCATCCCGAGGTGGTCGGCACCATGGGCCAGATTCCCGGCCGCGTGATCCTGGTACAGAACGAGGCCGAGGTGGCACAGCTGGACCTGGCCGCCGATACCCCGCTTGCCTATGTCACGCAGACCACGCTGAGCGTCGACGATACGCGCGGCATCATCGCGGCACTGGAACGGCGCTTCCGCGATCTGGTCGGACCCGATACGCGCGACATCTGCTATGCCACGCAGAATCGCCAGAGCGCGGTGCGCGAACTGGCCACGCAGGTCGACGTGCTGCTGGTGATCGGCGCGCCCAACAGTTCGAATTCCAACCGCCTGCGCGAGATCGGCAGCGAGAGCGGCGTGCCGTCCTATCTGATCGCGGACGGCAGCGAGCTCGACCCGGCCTGGGTGCGCGATGCCGCGGTGGTCGGCATCACCGCCGGAGCGTCGGCGCCGGAAGCGATGGTCGAGGACGTGCTGGCCGCGCTGCGGCGTCTGGGTCCGGTCGAGGTCAGCACCATGAACGGCCGCGAGGAAAACGCGCAATTCCGGCTGCCCGCCGAACTGGCCGGCGTCACGATGGCCTGAAACCGCCGGGCGCAGCGCGATCCCGCCCAGGCATCCATCCACCCACATCGAAGGAGGAAGCGCGCCTTGGCCATCCCCCTGCTCCAGGTCGCCCGCGTGGGCGCCTATGTGGTCCGCCAGCGGCTGGCCGGCCGCCGGCGCTATCCGCTGGCGCTGATGCTCGAGCCGCTGTTCCGTTGCAACCTGGCCTGCGCCGGCTGCGGCAAGATCGACTATCCAGAGCCCATCCTGAACCAGCGCCTGTCGCTCGACGAATGCCTGGCGGCGGTCGACGAATGCGGGGCGCCGGTAGTGTCGATCGCCGGCGGCGAGCCGCTGCTGCACAAGGAGATGCCGGCCATCGTCGAAGGCATCGTCGCGCGCCGCAAGTTCGTCTACCTGTGCACCAACGCGCTGCTGATGGAGAAGAAGCTCGACGCCTACCGGCCCAGCCCCTACTTCGTCTGGTCCGTGCATCTGGACGGCGATGCCGGGATGCACGATCGCGCGGTCTGCCAGCCCGGCGTCTACGAGCGCGCGGTCGCCGCGATCCGCGCCGCCAAGCAGCGCGGCTTTCGGGTCAACATCAACTGCACGCTGTTCAACGACGCCGATGCCGAGCGCGTGGCCCGCTTCTTCGATTCGGTCAAGGCGATGGGCGTGGACGGCATCACGGTCTCTCCGGGCTACGCCTACGAGCGCGCGCCGGACCAGCAGCACTTCCTGCATCGCGGCAGGACGCGGCAGCTGTTCCGCGACATCCTCGCGCGCGGCCGGCGCGGCCGCCAATGGGCCTTCAGCCAGTCGACGCTGTTCCTCGATTTCCTCGCCGGCAACCAGACCTACCGCTGCACGCCGTGGGGCAATCCCGCGCGCACCGTGTTCGGCTGGCAGCGTCCTTGCTATCTGCTGGGCGAAGGCTATGCGGCGACGTTCCGCGAGCTGATGGAGGACACCGACTGGGATGCCTATGGCACCGGCAACTACGAGAAATGCGCCAACTGCATGGTGCACAGCGGTTACGAGGCCACCGCGGTCGCCGATACCATCGCGCATCCGCTGAAGGCAATGCGCGTGGCGCTGCGCGGCGTGCGTACCGACGGGCCGATGGCGCCCGATATTCCGCTGGACGGCCAGCGCCCGGCCCAGTACGTGTTCTCGCGCCATGTCGAGATCAAGCTCGAGCAGATCCGGCGCGGCGCCGCGGATCCCAACCATGCCGGCCAGGCCGCCGGCGCGCCGAAGCCGGAACGCCGGGCCACCGCCCTGCATTGAACGCGCATGGACTGGGCGAGACTGGCCGGCGCCATCCTGACCGTGCTGGCATCGGGCTATGCGGCAGCGGCCTGGTGGGCCAGCCGCCGTCCGTTGCCAACGCCAGCGGTGGACAGCGACGATGGCCTCGCGCCGGTGACGGTGCTCAAGCCGCTGTGCGGCGACGAGCCGCGCCTGTACCGCAATCTCGCCAGCTTCTGCCGGCAGCGCCATCCGTGCTTCCAGCTGGTGTTCGGCGTATCCGAGCCCGACGATGCCGCGCTGCTCGCGGTCGAGCGATTGCGGCGGGCGTTCCCCGGCTGCGATATCGCCGTGGCGGTCGGCGCGCAGCGGCTCGTGCCGGCGCTGTCGAACGTCGCCCCCGTCAATCCGAAGGTCGCCAACCTGATCGCGATGCTGCCGCTGGCACGCCACGAACGGCTGGTGATCGCGGACAGCGATATCGCGGTGCGCGCCGACTATCTGCGGCGCGTCACCGCGCCGCTGGCCGATCCGCGCGTCGGCATCGTGACCTGCCTGTATCGCGGCCGGCCGCTGCGTGGCGCATGGGCGCGGCTCGGTGCCCAGTTCATCGACGAGTGGTTCGTCCCCGCGGTCCGCGTCGCGCAGGCGGGCGGCAGCCAGCGCTTTGGCTTCGGCGCGACCATCGCGCTGCGGCGCGAGGCGCTGCTGCGGATCGGCGGCTTCGCGGCCGTGGCCGACCGGCTCGCCGATGATTACTGGCTCGGCGAGCTGACCCGCCGGCAAGGGCTGCGCACCGTGCTGTCCGATGTCGAGGTCCGCACCGATATCGCGGAAACCACGCCGCGCGCGCTGTGGTCTCACGAACTGCGCTGGCTGCGGACGCTGCGCGCGCTCGATCCCGCCGGTTTCGCGCTGGTCTTCCTGACCTTTACCTGGCCAATGCTGGCGTTCGGGCTGCTGCTGGCGTCCTCGCGCGCGCTCGCGCTCGTGGCCGCGCTCGGAGCGCTGGCCCGGTCGCTGCGTTGCCGCGACGCGGGCGCGGCGCTGCGCGCGCCCTTGCGCGATACGCTGCTGCTGCTCGAATGGACGGTGGCAATGGCGGGCCGCCAGGTGCGCTGGCGCGGCACGCGCCTTGCCATCGAATGGACGCGCGATGGGATGGCGAGCGCCGCAGCTCGCGCAGACAGGCCACGCCCGCACGATCGCGTCGATAGGCAGTCCCCTTCCGTCTCCCGGAGGACCCGATGAAGACCCTGTTCCTGCAAGCGCCCTCCTTCGATGGCTTCGATGGCGGTGCCGGGTCGCGCTATCAGGCCAGGCGCGAGATCCGTTCGTTCTGGTATCCGACCTGGCTGGCGCAACCGGCCGCACTGGTGCCGGGCAGCCGCCTGCTCGATGCGCCGGCCGACGGCCTGAGCCTCGAACAGACGCTGGCCATCGCCAGCGAATACGAACTGGTGATCGTGCATACCAGCACGCCGTCGTTCCCGGCCGACGTGCGTTTCGCGCAGGCGCTGAAGGCGCGCTATCCGACGATCCGGCTCGGCATGGTCGGCGCCAAGGCCGCGGTGGACCCCGGCGGCACGCTGGCCGCCAGCGAGGCGATCGACTTCGTCTGCCGCGAGGAATTCGACTACACCTGCCGCGACGTGGCCGCCGGCATGCCGTTGCCGCGGATCGCCGGACTGAGCTACCGCGCGGCCGATGGCGCGATCGAACACAACCCGCCGCGCCCGATGATCGAGAACATGGACGAACTGCCGTTCGTCTCGCCGGTCTACCGGCGCGACCTGAACCTGCGCAACTACTTCATCGGCTATCTGCTGCACCCCTATGTCTCGATCTACACCGGCCGCGGCTGCCGCTCGCGCTGCACGTTCTGCCTGTGGCCGCAGACGGTCGGCGGACACCGCTACCGCGTGCGCTCGCCGGAGAACGTGCTGGCCGAAGTCGAATGGATCCGCCGCAATATGCCGGAGGTGCGCGAGATCATGTTCGACGACGACACCTTCACCGACTTCAGGCCGCGCGTGGAGGAGATCGCGCGCGGGCTCGGCAAGCTGGGCGTGACATGGTCGTGCAATGCCAAGGCCAACGTGCCGTACAGCACGTTGAAGATCATGAAGGACAACGGCCTGCGGCTGCTGCTGGTCGGCTACGAGTCGGGCGACGACCAGATCCTGCTGAACATCAGGAAGGGCCTGCGCACCGATATCGCGCGGCGCTTCACCGAGGACTGCCGCAGGCTCGGCATCACGATCCACGGCACCTTCATCCTCGGCCTGCCCGGCGAGACGCGCGAGACCATCGAGAAGACGATCGCCTTCGCGCAGGAAATCAATCCGCATACGATCCAGGTCTCGCTCGCCGCGCCCTACCCCGGCACCGCGCTGTACCGGCAGGCGCGCGACAACGGCTGGCTCGCCGACGACAAGGTGATCCCGCTGGTCAACGACCGCGGCGTGCAGCTGGCGGCGATCAGCTATCCGCATCTGTCGCGCGACGAGATCTATCACGGCGTCGAGACCTTCTACCGCCGCTTCTATTTCCGCCCGTCCAAGATCTGGGAGATCACCCGCGAAATGATGGGCAGCTGGGAAATGACGCGCCGGCGGCTGCGCGAGGGCGTCGAGTTCTTCCGCTTCCTGCATACCCACGAGGCCTGATCCTGCCCAGCCCGACCACGACCACGACCACGACCGCAGCGACCGCAGCGACCGCAGCGACCGCCACGGCGACGCGCCGGACGCGGCCACGCGCGCTGATCGTGACCGCCGACGACTTCGGGCTGCACCCGGCCGTCAACGAGGCCGTCGAGCTGGCGCATCGGCACGGCGTGCTCGACGCCGCCAGCCTGATGGTCGGCGCACCGGCCGCGGCCGATGCGGTCGCGCCCGCGCACCGGCTGCCGACGCTGCGCGTCGGCCTGCATCTGGTGCTGGCCGACGGACCGTCGGTATTGCCGCCGGCCGCGATCCCCGACCTGGTCGACGCCGCCGGTCGCTTCGGCAGCGCAATGGCGCGCGACGGGCTGCGCTTCGTGCTGTCCGATTCGGTGCGCCGCCAGCTGGCCGCGGAAATCCGCGCGCAGTTCGCCGCCTTCGCCGCGACCGGCCTGGCGCTCGATCACGTCAACACGCACAAGCATTTCCACCTGCATCCGACCGTGCTGTCGCTGATCCTGGCCATCGGCCGCGGCTACGGCCTGCGCGCGATGCGTCTGCCGCGCGAAGCGGGCGCGCCATGGTGGCTGCGCCCGTGGCTCGCGCTGCTGCGCCGGCGTCTCGATGCCGCCGGCATCGCGCACAACGACTACGTGATCGGCATCGCCCGCAGCGGCGCGATGGACGAACAGGCGGTGCTGGCCGCCCTGCGCGCGCTGCCGCCCGGCGTCGGCGAACTTTATCTGCATCCGGCCACCGAATCGGGCGAACGGATCGCCCCGTCGATGCGCGGCTATCGCCATGCGGACGAGCTGGCGGCGCTGCTGTCGCCGCGTGTGCGCACCGCGCTGGAGCGGGCGGCGCCGCGGCGCGGCGGCTTCGCCGACCAGCTGGCGGTGCGCATCGGCGACGGCGGGCCCTGTTCCTCGCCGGGGTGGCCGCGATGAAGCGGCTCGGACTGCTGGCGGGTCTGATCGGACTGATCGCGCTGGGCGCATTGATCGTGCACCAGGGCGTGGGCCAGATCGCCGCCACCGTCGCGCGCGCCGGCTGGCCGCTGCTGTGGCTGCTGCCGGTGCACGGCGTCGCGATCGCCCTCGATGCGCGCGCCTGGCGGGGCTTACTGCGCGCCGCCGCGCCGATGGCCCGTCCCGGCATGCTGTTCCTGTGGTGGGTGGCCAGCGTGCGCGAGGCGGTCAACCGGCTGCTGCCGACGGCCAATGTCGGCGGCGAGCTGGCCGGCATCCGGCTGGGCAGGCTGCAGGTCGGCGACACCAGCGCGGTCACCGCCAGCGTGGTCGTCGAAGTGATGGTCACGCTGTTCTCGCAGTACCTGTACTGCGTGATCGGCGTGCTGCTGCTGATCGCCGCGATTCCCGGCGGCCATCAGGAACAGCGCGCGCTGACGATCGGCGGCGGGCTGCTGCTGTCGCTGCCGCTGCCGATCGCGTTTGCGCTGGCGCTGCGGCATGGCGCGCTGTTCGCACGGCTCGAGCGGCTGGCCCGGCGCCTGCTCGGCGAGGAACACCGGATGGTCGATGCGATCGCCGGCGCCGACCTGGGCGCGGGCCTGGACCAGCGCATCCGCGCGCTGTTGGGACGGCTGCGCACGCCGGTTACCGCGGCGGTCTGGCAACTGCTCGGGCTGACCGCCGGCACCGTCGAGACCTGGCTCGCGCTGCGGCTGCTGGGCCATCCCGTCTCGTTCGGCGAGGCGCTGGCGATCGAGTCGCTGACGATGGCCGCGCGCAACATGGCCTTCTTCGTGCCGGGCGGACTCGGCGTGCAGGAGGCGGTGGTGATGCTGCTCGGACAGCTGCTCGGCATCGACGCGCAGACCGCGCTGTCGCTGGCGCTGGTGCGGCGCGCGCGCGAGGTGCTGTACGGCGTGCCGGCGCTGCTGTCGTGGCAGTGGTTCGAGGTGCGCCGCTGGCGCGACCGCCACGGCAAGCCCGACGCGGGCGCGCGGGGCCGCCCGCGATGAGGCGCCGCGCTTCAGCGGCTGCCGGCCTGGCGCGCGTTGTGGTCGGACAGGTAGCGGATCAGTCCGTCGATGCCGTCGCGCTCGACGATGTCGGCGAACTGGCGGCGATAGACCTCGATCAGCCACGCGCCCATCATGTTGATGTCGTAGATCTTCCAGCCGTCGGCGCCGCGCCGCAGCCGATAGTCGATCTGGTTGTCGTCGCCGGCGGTGATCACGCGGGTGCGCACCACCACGTCGTCGGCGTTGGCGCCGGCCTGGGCCGGCGTATAGCGGAACTGGACGTCCTGGCCGCGCAGCTGCGACAGCGACAGCGCATAGGTGTGGACCAGCAGCGTGCGGAACTGCTCGACCAGTTGCTGCTGCTGCACCGGATTGGCGGTGCGCCAGGCGGGACCGAGCGCCAGCCGCGTGGTGCGCGCGAAATCGGTGTACGGAAGGAACTGGCGCCGCACCACGGCGACGACACGGGCCTGGTCGCCGGCGCCGGCCGCGGGATCGGATCGGACCGCGGAGATCACGCCTTCGACGGCGGCACGGACCTGGCGGTCCGGGGCGGCACGCTCGGCGGCACTGGCGGGCAGGGAACAGACCAGCGCGGGCGCCGCGATGGCCAGCGCGGCAATCGGCGAATGGGAACGGATATGGAACATGGTCGGCAATCCGGCAGCATGGCAAGGCGAGCGATCGAGTATAGCCCCGCCGCGGCGGCCGCTGCAGCGCCGGCTGGCAAGGCCTGGCGGACATGCTGACCGCGGCCGTCACCCGCCTGGTGATGCTGGCGACCGCGCGCGCCTGGCTGACCATCGCGCTGGCGGCCGCGGTCTGCGCCGCCAGCGGCTGGTATGCGGCGCGGCACTTCGCGATCAACACCGATATCGGCCGGCTGCTCGATGTCGACGCGCCATGGGCGCGTTACGACGCCGCGCTGAACCAGGCCTTCCCCGACCGCGACCGGCTGATCCTGGCGGTCGTGCAGGCACCGGTCCCCGAGCTGGCCGAGGCCGCAGCCGATGCGCTGGCGCAGTCCCTGCGCGAACAGCCGTCGCACTTCGAGGCGGTGCGCCAGCCCGGCGGCGGCGCCTTCTTCGCGCGCAACGGCCTGCTGTTTGTCGATACGCCGTCGCTGGCCCGGCTCACGCGCGACCTGACCGATGCGCGGCCCCTGCTGAACGCGTTGGCGCGCGATCCGAGCCTGCGCGGGCTGGCCGACACGCTGTCGGTGACGCTCGGCCTGCCGCTGCAGATGGGCCAGGTCACGCTGGCGCAGATGGCGCCGCTGCTCTCGCGCAGTGCGATGACGCTGGAGCAGGTGCTGGCGGGCCGGCCGGCCGCGCTGTCCTGGCGCACGCTGGCGGACCCCACCCGCGCGGCCGGACCGGCGCTGGCCTTCGTCGCGGTCAGCCCCGTGCTCGATTACGGCGACCTGCAGGCCGGCGCCGACGCGTCGGCCGCGATCCGCGCCAGCGCCGCGCAGCTGCAACTGGCGCAGCGCTACGCGGCCGAGGTGCGGCTGACCGGGCCGCAGGCGCTGGCCGACGACGAGTTCGCCTCGGTGGCCGACGGCGCCGCGCTGAATGGCGCGGTGACGGTGCTGGTGGTGATCCTGATCCTGTGGCTGGCGCTGCGTTCGGCGCGGCTGATCGTCGCCGTGCTGCTGAGCCTGTTCGCGGGCCTGGCCGTCACGGCGGCGCTGGGCCTGGCGATGGTCGGCGCGCTCAACATGATCTCGGTCGCGTTCGCCGTGCTGTTCGTCGGCCTCGGCGTGGACTTCGGCATCCAGTTCGGCGTGCGCTACCGGGCCGAACGCCACGACCGCGACCATATCGCGACGGCGCTGGCCCATACCGCGCAGGCGCTGGCGATCCCGCTGTCGCTGGCGGCGGCGGCCACGGCCGCGGCGTTCTTCGCCTTCCTGCCGACCGACTATCGCGGCGTGGCCGAGCTGGGCCTGATCGCCGGCGTCGGCATGTTCGTCGCGTTCTTCACCACGGTCACGCTGCTGCCGGCGCTGATCCGCGTGCTGCAGCCCGACGGCGAGACGGTCGCCCCGGGCATCCGCTGGCTCGCGCCCGCCGACGAATTCTTCGAGCGCCATCGCAAGCCGGTGCTGTGGGTCACGTGCGGGGTCATCGTGGCCGCCTCGCCGCTGCTGACGCAGCTGCGCTTCGATTTCGATCCGCTGAACCTGAAGGACCCCGCTTCGGAATCGATGGCGACGCTGCGCGCGCTGAAGGACGCGCCGCAGGCCGGCACCGAGGATGTCAGCGTGCTGGCGCCCTCGCTGGAGGCGGCACGCGCGCTGGCAACGCGGCTGTCGGCACGGCCCGAGGTCGCGCGCGTCGCCACGCTCGACAGCTTCGTGCCGCCCGACCAGGACGCGAAGCTTCCCCTGATCGCATCGGCCGCGCGGGCGCTGCTGCCGGCGCTGACGCAGCCGGCCGCGCCGCCGGCCGCCGACGCGCAGCGCGTGGCCGCGTTGCGCCAGACCGCGACCCAGCTCGAGCTGGCTTCGAACGCCCGTTCTGCGCCGGGCACCACGCCAGCGGCCGGCGTGACCGAGGCGCGGCGGCTGGCCCAGGCGCTG
>NZ_VZOV01000036.1 GCF_008801915.1 Cupriavidus gilardii | reverse complement strand
TGGCGCGGCCGCGGCTTCGGGCGCCGAGGCGGACGGCTGCGCCTGCGCCTGCGGCTGTGCGGCGTCGGCCGGCGCCTGCTGGTCGCCCTGCTGCGCCTGCGGCTCGGCCGGCGCGGCGGCCTGTTGCGGCGCCGACTTGGCACCCTTGTTCGCCTCAGGCGTGCGCTTCATGCCGTCGATTTCGGCGATCAGCTCGTATTCCGACGGCAGTTCGTCGCCGCCGAAGCGGACCAGACGATCGTTGTCGAAGAACACCGTGAAGCGGCGCTGCTGCACCACCTGCGTATTGCCGCGCTTGAACGAGAACACATAGTCCCAGCGATTGGCGTGGAACACGTCGGTCAGCAGCGGCGTGCCGAGCAGGAACTGCACCTGGTCGCGGGTCATGCCCTCGCGCAGTTGCGCGGCGGCCTCGCGCGAGACGAAGTTGCCCTGGACGATATTGATCCGGTACGGCGTGATCGCGTTGGCGATCTTGCGGGAAGTGCTGTCGTAGGTCGAGCAGGCGGCGGAGGCCAGCGTGATGGCTGCCAGAAGCGTGGTCAGCAGCGCCGGGCGCAGGGCGGATGTTCGAATGGAATCCATGTAACTCGCAGTTCTCGCTACCGAAGGAAGGGAAAGTGCCGGTCGGTGGGCATGGCCGACGCGTCCGCGTGGAACACGCGTTCGCCGCCGCGTGAAGGGCTCGGCGCATTGCCGGCACCGGCCGCGCCGGGCGACTTTTGCCGGCAAAACCCTTATGATTCAACAATCCAGACATTGTACTCTAGGGAGTCACGCCCATGCCGAGTCCGGCGGAACTCAAAAATATCGGCCTGAAAGCAACCGTGCCGCGGCTGAAGATCCTCGAAATCTTCCAGACCAGCGAGCAGCGCCATCTGAGCGCGGAAGACGTCTATCGCATCCTGCTCAACGAACATATGGATATCGGACTGGCCACCGTGTATCGCGTGCTGACCCAGTTCGAACAAGCCGGCCTGCTGTCGCGCAACAACTTCGAATCGGGCAAGGCCATCTTCGAACTGAACGAAGGCAAGCACCACGATCACCTGGTCTGCCTCGACTGCGGCCGCGTCGAGGAATTCTTCGACGGCGAAATCGAGCAGCGCCAGCAAAGCATCGCACGCGAGCGCGGCTTCGCGCTGCAGGAGCATGCGCTGTCGCTGTACGGCAATTGCACCAAGACCGCCTGCCCGCATCGGCCCAAGCGCTGATGCAGGGCACCGCGTGCAAAGAGGCACGCGGCGGGCAACAAAAAACCGGCGCCTGGCGCCGGTTTTTTGTTGGGCAGCGAGGCCTGGAGGCCTAGACCTGCTCGCGCTCGATCTCGGCCATGCGCTGGGGCAGCCCGGGCACCGGCACGCCGACAAATTCGGCCACGACCTGGCGGAACAGACCGCGCGCCCACACCAGCATCGGATGGGTGTTGCGGCTGCGGTGCCAGAACATGTTCAGGCCGAGCGTGGTCTGGATTTCGGCCGGCAGCGGGAACGCGTTCAGGCCGTAGCTTTCGCAGGCGACGTCCTTGGTCAGCGCGTTGACGGTGAAGATCATGTCGGTCTGCGCGGCCAGTTCGGCCTGGGCCCGCCACGAATGCACGGTCAGCGCCGCGTTGCGCTTCAGGCCGCGCTGCTGCAGCGCGTAGTCCAGCGGAATCAGCGAAGGCGCCGGGCGTCCGGTGCCGCCCGCCGACGCCATGAAGATATGGCCGCACTCGAGATAGTGGTCCAGCGTGCAGGCGCTCTGCAGCAGCGGATGCCCCTTGCGCGCGCAGACCCACAGATTCAGCGAGGCGACCGTTTCCTCGACGATCTCCGGATGGCCGGTCGGCAGCGCGCAGAACGCCAGGTCGAGCTCGTTGGCGCGCATCGAGGCCACATCGGCCTCCCACGACTGGGATTCGACCAGCCGGATATGCAGTTCGGGAGCGAGCTGTGCCAGGCGCAACACGAAGCGGTTGAACACCGTATCGCCCAGTTCCGCGGCAAAGCCGATATGCAGCGTGCCGGAGGCGACAGCGGGATCGAAATTGTCGACGTCGCCCTCGTTGATCGAGGACCACAGATCCAGCATCTCGCGGATCTTCGGACCGAGTTCGAGCGCGCGCGGCGTCGGCGTCAGGCCATGCGGGACGCGGATGAACAGCGGATCGTCGAAGATCTCGCGCAGCCGTCCCAGCGAGTGCGATACCGCCGGCGCCGTCATGTGCATCTTCTCGGCGACATAAGTCGCGTTCCGCTTGCTGAGCAACTCGGTGAAGATCACGAGCAGCTTGGTGTCAACGTTCACCATGATCACGCCCAGTTCAGGTTTGATACGCGTGGCCACGCGAGCGCACGCGAGGACACTAAGGCTAGTGTAAGATCAAATCGCCACTTCGGGGAAGCGAAAACGCCATTTTTACTCGCCCTGGAACCCCTCCGTAGCGGGGTCCCTGTGTCGTACTTACCATATTTTACAGTCCGTGCGTGGGCTGGCGCACAAAGCCCATAAAAAACGGCGCCACATGGGCGCCGCTTCCGAGTCCCCGCCAGCGCGGTGACATCGGCCATTCAACACGGGCCGATTTACTTGGCGTTCATCAGCGCCACGGTGGTATCGAGCATCCGGTTGGAGAAGCCCCACTCGTTGTCGTACCAGCTCGACACCTTGACCAGATTGCCGGACACCTTGGTCAGCGTCGCGTCGAAGGTCGACGAGGCCGGGTTGTGGTTGAAGTCGACCGACACCAGCGGTGCGGTGTTGTAGTCGAGGATGCCCTTCAGTTCGCCTTCCGACGCGGCCTTCAGGATCGCGTTGACTTCATCGACGGTGGTCTCGCGCGCGGCGACGAACGACAGGTCGACCAGCGACACGTTGATGGTCGGCACGCGGATCGCGAAGCCGTCCAGCTTGCCGTTCAGTTCCGGCATCACCAGGCCGACCGCGGCGGCGGCGCCGGTCTTGGTCGGGATCATCGACTGGGTCGCCGAACGCGCGCGGCGCAGGTCCTCGTGATAGACGTCGGTCAGCACCTGGTCGTTGGTATAGGCGTGCACCGTGGTCATCAGGCCGGTCACCACGCCCAGCTTCTCGTGCAGCGGCTTGACCAGCGGGGCCAGGCAGTTGGTGGTGCACGAGGCGTTCGAGATCACGGTGTCCGTGGCCTTCAGCACGTTGTGGTTGACGCCGTAGACGATGGTCGCGTCGACGTCCTTGCCGCCCGGCGCGGAGATGATGACCTTCTTGGCGCCGCCGGCCAGGTGAGCCGAGGCCTTTTCCTTCGAGGTGAAGAAGCCGGTGCACTCCATCACCACGTCGACGCCCAGCTCGCCCCACGGCAGTTCGGCCGGGTTGCGGTTGGCCAGCACGCGGATCTTGTCGCCATTGACGACCATGTAGTCGCCCTCGACCGACACGGTGCCCGGGAACTTGCCGTGGGCGGTGTCGTATTGCGTCAGGTGGGCGTTCGTCTTGGCATCGCCGAGGTCGTTGATCGCGACGATCTCGATGTCATGCTTCTTGCCGCCTTCGTAGTGGGCGCGCAGCACGTTGCGGCCGATACGGCCATAGCCGTTGATGGCAACCTTGATAGTCATGGTACGTCTCCTGAACGGGAAGTAGAAAAAGCTGCGGGCGCCCGGGCCGGCGACGGCAGCGCCGCCGCGCCCGCACGTCCCGGAAAGTCAGATCACGCTCTTGACGGTGTTCGCCACGTTCTCGACGGTGAACCCGAAGTGCTTGAACAATACGCCAGCCGGCGCCGATTCGCCGAAGGTGTCGATGCCCACCACCGCCTGCACCTGGTACTTCCACCAGAAGTCGGTGACGCCGGCCTCGACCGCCACGCGGGGCACGCCCGCCGGCAGCACCGACGCCTTGTATGCCGCATCCTGCTTGTCGAACACAGTCGTCGAGGGCACAGACACGACGCGCACACGAATGCCTTCGGCGGCCAGCTGGTCGGCCGCGCCGACCGCCAGGCCCACTTCGGAGCCGGTCGCGACGATCACCGCATCGGGCAGGCCGGTGCGCGGATTGACGTTGTCGCGCAGCACATAGCCGCCGCGCGCGATGTTGGCGCGGGTGGCGTCGTCGCGCTTCTGGAACGGCAGGTTCTGGCGGCTGAAGATCAGGCAGCTCGGACCGTTCTCGCGGCGGATCGCCTCGGCCCACGCCACCGCGGTTTCGGTGGTATCCGCGGTGCGCCAGACGTCCATGTTGGGGATCAGCCGCAGGCTGGCGACGTGCTCGATCGACTGGTGGGTCGGACCGTCCTCGCCCAGGCCGATCGAATCGTGCGTGAACACGAACAACGTACGGATCTTCATCAGCGCCGCCATGCGCAGCGCATTGCGGCTGTAGTCCGAGAACGTCAGGAAGGTGCCGCCGTAGGGAATGTAGCCGCCATGCAGCGTGATGCCGTTCATGATCGCGCTCATGCCGAACTCGCGCACACCATAGTTGATATGGTTGCCCCAGGCATCGACGCGCACCGCCTTGCTGCCGGACCAGTTGGTCAGGTTCGAGCCGGTCAGGTCGGCCGAGCCGCCGAGCAGTTCGGGCAGCACCGGCGCCAGCGCCTCGATCGCGTTCTGGCTCGCCTTGCGGGTGGCGATGGTCTCGGCCTTTTCCTCGCACTTGGCCAGATAGGCCTGCACCGCGGCGTCGAACGCACCCGGCAGCTCGCCGCGCATACGGCGCTCGAACTCGCCGGCTTCGTACGGATAACGCTCCGAATAACCCTCGAACAGCGCGGCCCAGGCCTTCTCCAGCGCCGCGCCATTGGCCCGGGCGTCCCATGCCGCGTAGACCTCTTCCGGCAATTCGAACGGGGCGTGGCTCCAGCCGAGCGCCTCGCGCGTCGCCAGGATCTCGGCGCCGCCCAGCGGGGCGCCGTGCACATCGTGGCCGCCCTGCTTGTTGGGCGAGCCCTTGCCGATCACGGTGCGGCAGCAGATCAGCGTCGGCTTGTCGCTGGCCTTGGCTTGGGCGATGGCCGCGTCGATCGCGTTGACATCATGGCCGTCGACCGCGCGAATCACGTTCCAGCCATAGGCTTCGAAGCGCTTCGGGGTGTCGTCGGCGAACCAGTGCTCGACGTCGCCGTCGATCGAGATGCCGTTGTCGTCCCACAGTGCGATCAGCTTGTTCAGCTGCAGCGTGCCGGCCAGCGAGCAGGCCTCATGGCTGATGCCCTCCATCAGGCAGCCGTCGCCGAGGAAGACATAGGTGTAGTGGTTGACGATGTCAAAGCCGGGACGGTTGAACTCCTCGCCCAGCAGCCGCTCGGCCAGCGCCATGCCGACCGCGTTGGTGATGCCCTGGCCCAGCGGACCGGTGGTGGTCTCGACGCCCGGGGTGATGCCGTATTCCGGATGGCCCGCGGTCTTGCTGTGCAGCTGGCGGAAGTTCTTCAGCTCCTCGATCGGCAGCTCGTAGCCGGTCAGATGCAGCAGCGCGTACAGCAGCATCGAGCCGTGACCGTTGGACAGCACGAAGCGGTCGCGATCGGCCCACTTCGGATTGACCGGGTTATGCTTCAGATGACGGCTCCACAACGCGACGGCGATATCGGCCATGCCCATCGGCATGCCCGGATGGCCCGAATTGGCCTGCTGGACGGCGTCCATCGCCAGGACGCGGATCGCATTGGCCATCAGCGACGCGGGCTGGCTGGCATAGGGGCTGGTGGCTGGGTGTGCGAGGTGAGACATGCGGCGGGAAGTTGGCGGCGGGAAAAGCGCGATTTTACCAGAAGGAGGCGGCGTTTCCGGTACGGCGGCGGCCTCGGCGGCGCCTTCCGAAGCAGCCCTCGAATGGCGCGAACGGCTATCGAGCGGCGTTGGCTCCACACTTGGCAACGTCACCCCGCGCGCCTCGGTGCGCTCGCCCCACCAGCACATCGAGATCGGCGAACATCCGCTGTTCGGCCGCGTCTTCCGGCTCGATGGCCGCGTCATGAGCGCGGAAGCCGACGCGTTCATCCAGCATGAGGTGATGATCCACCCGATGGCCGCGGCCCATGGCGCTCCCGCCAGCGCGCTGGTGATCGGCGGCGGCGACGGCGGTTCCGCGCGCGAACTGCTGCGGCTGCCCGGCATGCGCGAGGTCGTGGTCGCCGAACTCGATGCCGAGGTGGTGCGGCTGGCGCGGCGCTGGCTGCCGGGCATCCACCACGGCGCCTTCGACGACCCGCGCGTGACGGTGAAGATCGGCGACGGCCTGGCCGCGATGGAAGCGCTGCGCGATGCCGGCCGCCGCTTCGACCTGCTGGTGTTCGACCTGACCGACGCGGACGATGGCAGCCCCGCCGCCGCGCTGTTCGGCGCGCGCGGCCTGCGGGCGGCGCATGACTGCCTGGCGCCGGGCGGCGCGATGTCGCTGCATCTCGGGCCGCCCTTCCACCGGCCCGACACGGTGCGGCTGCTGTGGCGGCGGCTGCGCGATCAATTCCGGCTGGTACAACCGATGACGGTGGCGATTCCGGTCTATGGCGCGCTGTGGGCGATCGCGGTTGCGAGCGACACGCTCGACGTGCGCGCCGCCGACCCGGCCATGCTGGCCGCCCGGCTCGCCGACTGGCGGCTCGATGGCGCGCTGCGCTGTTATCACGCCGGCCTGCATGCGGCGCTGTTCGCGCTGCCTCGCCACCTGCAATCGCTGTTCGACGGCGGCGCCACATCGGCGTGATATGCTCGGCTGACCGCTCCACCGGGGACTTGCGGCAAGGCAGGCGCGGCGCTTGTCCGGCGTTTGCTTCGCGCGCGATGTCCGCCGCCGTGGAGCGTGCGCGAGCGTGCGGCCCCGGGCGCCGACCCCGGCACGCATGTCGCACGGAACCCGGGAGGACACCATCATGACCAAACCTGCCAACACGCCCTGGCTGATTCCCTACCTGACGGTCGGCGACGCACGCCGCGCGCTCGACTTCTACAGCCGCGCCTTCGGCTTCGTGCCCGGCAATGTGGTCGACGAAAACGGCGTGCCAACCCATGCCGAGATGCACTACCACGGCGAACTGGTCGTGATGTTCGCCCCGGAAGGCGCCTGGGGCAGCACCGCCCGCACGCCGCGTTCGATCGGGTTCGAGTGCCCGCAGACCTTCTACCTGTACTGCGACGATGTCGACACGATGCATGCGCGCGCGGTGGCGGCCGGCGCGATCAGCCTGATGGCCCCGGGCGACCAGTTCTGGGGCGACCGCTATTGCATGGTCGAAGACCTCGACGGCTACCGCTGGGGCTTTGCCCGGCCGCTGGACCAGGCCGTCGCCGCCGCAACGGGCTCGCAGGCAGCCTGATTCATTTCCGTGCGGGGGCCCGCTGCCGCGCCGGCGCCGAGGTCGGCGCGTTCGCGGGGGCCCGCCGCACCTGACCGATTTCCCTGGATTCGATGCCTCCCCGCTTCTACGTCGATCAACCGCTTGCCCCAGATACCCTGCTGCCGCTGCCCGAGGCGGTGGTGCGCCATGTGCAGGTGCTGCGGCTGCATCCCGGCGAACCGATCACGCTGTTCGACGGACGCGGCGGCAGCCATGCCGCGACGCTGGTCGAGATCGGCAAACGCAGCGCGACCGCGCAGATCGGCGCGCGCGACGCCACCGAATGCGAACTGCCGTTCCGCGTGACGCTGGCCCAGGGCATTGCCGGCGGCGACAAGATGGACTGGCTGATCGAGAAGGCAGTCGAACTTGGCGTCGGCGCGATCCAGCCTTTGCAGACCGCGCGCGCCGTGGTGCGGCTCAGCGGCGAACGTGCGCACAAGCGCCACGCGCACTGGCAGGCGCTGGTCACCGCGGCCTGCGAACAATGCGGACGCAATCGCTTGCCGGCGGTATCGCCGGTGGCTAACTTGGAGGCGTGGCTGGCGGCGATCCCGACCGACGCGGGACAGCGGCTGCTGGTGTCGCCGCGCGCCGAATCGACGCTGGTGGCGCTGGCGCAGGCGCACCGTGACGAATGGATTGCCGGCGGCGTCACGTTGCTGATTGGCCCCGAAGGCGGACTGTCGCCGGAGGAAGAACGTGCCGCGCTGGCGCAAGGTTTCACGGCGGTGTCGCTTGGACCGCGCATCCTGCGCACCGAGACCGCCGGCCTGGCCTGCCTGGCCGCGCTCGATGCGCTGCTGGGCGGATTCTGACGGCACCGCGCCGTCGACCGCTATCGACCGAGCCGGCGCGCGGCATCGCACCGGCCGGTCCGATAAACGAATCAACAACAAGGAGCTGAAGATGGGACTGCTCGATAGTGTGCTTGGCGGCGTGCTCGGCCAAACCAACCCGGCGCAGGCCGGCGAATCCGGCCAAACCGGCATGAATCCGAAAATGATGCTGGCGCTCGGCCTGCTGGCGATGCTGGCGATGCGCGGCCGCCAAGGCGGTGCCGAGGCGACGCAGGATCCGGGCGGCATGGCCGGCGGTCTGGGCGGCATCCTCGGCGGGCTGGCCGGTGGCGGTGGCGGACTCGATCTCGGCTCGCTGCTGGGCGGGCTGCTCGGCGGCCAGGGCGGCGCGGCCGGCGAGGCGCAGACGATCGGCGCGGCGGCGGGCGGCATCGGCGCGCTGCAGCAGATCCTGGCGCAGGCGGGCCTGGGCGAGCAGGTGTCCTCGTGGATCGGCACCGGTCCCAATCAGCCGGTATCGCCGTCGTCGCTGGCCGAGGCGCTGCAGGGCACCGGCGCGCTCGACACGCTGTCGTCGACCACCGGCCTGTCGCGCGACGACGTCGCCGCGCAGCTCAGCGCCGGCCTGCCGGAACTGATCGATCAGCTGACGCCGCAGGGACAGGTGCCGCCGGCAGCCTGATCGTCCCGCGGATGCCGAGGCGGCCGCCGTGCCGCCCGCGACGCAAAAAAGCCCGCCAAACCGGCGGGCTTTTTTTCGAGCCGTCTACGATCGCCGATCGCTGCGCGGCATCGTGCGGCCGACGGGACCAGAGCGCTCAGGCGAACGAGTAGAACACGCGGAATTGCACGCGGCGCTCGGCCCAGAATTCGGCGGCGTCGCGGAACACGTCGAGCAGCGTCTCGCGCGCTTCCTTGTCGAACTTCTGCGCGCAGGGCAGGCCCTCGAGCACGATGACGAAACCGGGCTGCACGCCGGCCTTGTGGATCATGTCGGTCAGGCAATCGGCCAGCGCATCGAAGTTCTTGCCGAAGTGCTTCGGGAACAGGAAGGCGGTGGCGATCGTTTCCAGCACCTCGCCCTTGGTCGTGCAATGGGCGCAATTGGCGTAGAGAAAATGCTGGCCGAGGTCGGCGGCAGCCTGTGCCAGCTCGGGCACGCGGAAGGCGCGGATCGACTGAACGATATTGGGTCGCACGGTCTTGAACAGGTTCAGCGCGGCCTCTCTGCCGCAGGCCACTTCGGCATTGCCGTCCTGCGGCGACGCCGGCGGCAGTTTATTGTGCGCGACCTCGTAGCGGGGCATCATCAGCACACTGTCATAAAGGTTCTGGGCATGTTGTTGAGCCCGCTGCCAGCCATCTCCGGCGCCGCGCTCTTCGCGGGCGGCAAGGGCGTCGCCCAGTCCGAAAATGTCAGTCATCATCTGATTATCCGTTTGAAGCTGTTGTAGTGGTCTTCCGTGTAATAGCAGTCGTTGGCGGCCCGTTGTTCGCCGCCACAGACGATTCGCTTTGCCCCCCGATTGCGGCTGCCTGGACGGACAACCGTGTATTCACGGTAATAGCCGCGCGGCCGCCGAGGCAAAATCCGCTCGTAGTTGCCGAACCGCGAGCCATCCTTCGCGTAGGGGTACGGCCCCCCGGCCTCGATGCGCTGCAGCGTCTGCTGTGCTTCGTTGGGCAGTTGCTGCACTGCAATGGTTCCCAGCGTATCGGGCAGCACCT
The DNA here is from genome assembly GCF_008801915.1 of Cupriavidus gilardii. Lineage (GTDB taxonomy): Bacteria > Pseudomonadota > Gammaproteobacteria > Burkholderiales > Burkholderiaceae > Cupriavidus > Cupriavidus gilardii. The sequence continues at coordinate 23,455 of NZ_VZOV01000036.1, read as the reverse complement.
GCGAGGACTGCTTCCCCTGCGCCGGTTGCGTCAGCGTGGCCGCCATGGCCAGCGCCGCGAGCGTATGCAGGGCGCCGCGCGCAACCCGTTGGAGCGAAGGCTGGACCCGTTGCAGGATCTTGTCGGAGCGCGGTGCGCGTTGCGGCAAAGAAGTCGGGGAACCCACGTTGTCTGGTCTGGTGGCGCAGCAATCCAACGCCAAGCGCGGTCGACGGATCGCCTGCATCGAAGGCGCTAGGTTACGCGCAAGCGGTTAAATAATCAATCCCCGCGCCCGGGTGACGCCGAAAACCTGAATTGTTTCAAGGCGTTAATGGAATGTATGCGCACACTAACCGCCTCCGGGGAGCAATAAAAAAGCCGGGGCATGCCCCGGCTCCTGCCCTCGCCTGGCGAGGTCTTACCGCTTCGCCGCCGCGTCCACCACCACCAGCGACGTCATATTGACGATGCGGCGGACCGTTGCCGACGGCGTCAGGATATGCACCGGTGCGTTGACGCCCAGCAGGATCGGGCCGATCGCCACGTTGTTGCCGGCGGCCGTCTTCAGCAGGTTGTAGGCGATATTGGCGGCGTCGATGTTCGGGCACACCAGCAGGTTCGCTTCGCCCTTCAGCGTGCCGTCCGGCACCAGCTGGTCGCGCAGCTTCTGGTCGAGCGCGCAGTCGCCGTGCATCTCGCCGTCGACCTCGAGTTCCGGCGCGCGCTCGCGCAGGATCGCCAGCGTCTCGCGCATCTTCTGCGCCGACGGCGCCTCGGACGAGCCGAAGTTCGAATGCGACAGCAGCGCGATCTTGGGCTCGATGCCGAAGCGCTTGAGCTCCTCGGCCGCCATGATCGTGATCTCGGCCAGTTGCGGCGCGCTCGGATCGACGTTGACGTGGGTGTCCACCAGGAAGATCTGGCGGCCCGGCAGCACCAGGCCGTTCATCGCCGCATAGACCTCGTTGGTGCCGCCCAGCACCTGGTCGATATAGCGCAGATGCGCGGCGGTATTGCTGACGGTGCCGCAGATCATGCCGTCGGCCTCGCCCTTGTGCACCAGCATCGCGCCGATCAGCGTGGTGCGGCGGCGCATCTCGAGCTTGGCGTACTGCGGCGTCACGCCCTGGCGGGCCATCATCCGGTAGTAGGTGTCGGAGTAGTCGCGGAAGCGCTCGTCGTGCTCGGGGTTGACCACGGTGAAGTCGACGCCCATGCGCAGGCGCAGGCCGAAGCGTTCGATGCGGTGCGTCAGCACGGCGGGCCGGCCGATCAGGATCGGGTTGGCCAGCTTCTCGTCGACGATCACCTGCACCGCGCGCAGCACGCGCTCTTCCTCGCCCTCGGCGAACACGATGCGCTTCTTCTCCATCGCGACCTTGCGGGCGGCGGCGTAGATCGGCTTCATCAGCGTGCCCGAGTGGTAGACGAACTGCTGCAGCTGCAGCTTGTACGCGTCCATGTCCTCGATCGGGCGGGTCGCGACGCCGGAATCCATCGCCGCCTGCGCCACCGCCGGCGCGACCTTGACGATCAGGCGCGGATCGAAGGGCTTCGGAATCAGGTATTCGGGGCCGAACGACAGGTCCTGGATACCGTAGGCGGTCGCCACGATATCGCTCTGCTCCTGCCGCGCCAGTTCCGCGACGGCGTGCGCGGCAGCGATTTCCATCTGCTTGGTGATGGTCGTCGCGCCCACGTCCAGCGCGCCGCGGAAGATGAACGGGAAGCAAAGAACGTTGTTGACCTGGTTCGGATAGTCGGTGCGGCCGGTGGCGATCACCGCGTCGGGCCGCACTTCCTTGACCTGCTCCGGCATGATTTCCGGATTCGGGTTGGCCAGCGCCAGCACCAGCGGGCGGTCGGCCATCCGCTGCACCATGTCCTGCTTGAGCACGCCGGCGGCCGACAGGCCCAGGAAGATGTCCGCGCCGTCGATGACCTCGGCCAGCTTGCGCTTGTCGGTCTTCTGCGCGAAGCGCGCCTTCTCCGGATCCATCAGTTCGGTGCGGCCCTCGTAGACCACGCCCGCCAGGTCCGTGACCCAGATGTTCGACAGCGGCAGGCCGAGATCGACCAGCAGGTCCAGGCAGGCCAGCGCCGCGGCGCCCGCGCCGGAGGCGACCAGCTTGACGTCCTTGATGTCCTTGCCGACCACGCGCAGCCCGTTGATGACGGCCGCGCCGACCACGATCGCGGTGCCGTGCTGGTCGTCGTGGAAGACGGGAATCTTCATCCGCTCGCGCAGCTTGCGCTCGACATAGAAGCACTCCGGCGCCTTGATGTCCTCGAGGTTGATGCCGCCGAAGGTCGGCTCCAGCGAGGCGATGATGTCGACCAGCTTTTCCGGGTCCTTCTCGTCGATCTCGATATCGAACACGTCGATGCCGGCGAACTTCTTGAACAGGCCCGCCTTGCCTTCCATCACCGGCTTCGAGGCCGCCGGGCCGATGTCGCCCAGGCCGAGCACCGCGGTGCCATTGGTGACCACGCCGACCAGATTGCCGCGCGCGGTGTAGCGGAAGGAATTGGCCGGATCGGCGACGATCTCTTCGCAAGCGGCCGCGACGCCCGGCGAATAGGCCAGCGCCAGGTCGCGCTGGTTCGACAGCGGCTTGGTCGGCGTGACCGAAATCTTGCCCGGGGTCGGAAACTCGTGATATTCGAGGGCGGCTTTGCGCAGCGCCTCGCGCTGCTGCTGTTTCAGCTCGTCTTGCGAGATTGCCTGCGAGTTCGGCTGTGAATCGGGCTGCGAAGGACTGGTCATCGGCGCATCTTCCGGTCTGTGGAGCCGTGTTTGACGAAGCGGAAAACGGTGGGAACACACCCTCGCGGGCCGGCTCCACCTGCCCGCTGTCTCCTGATCGAGCCCCGCATTTTATATTGTGAAATTTTATTTCACAATAAGCGTTTTGCGAGAGGCACCTTTGCGTTTCGGTACAATATGCCGGATGCCGGCGGTACTGACCAGCCGTGCATGCCGTCCAAGGCTTCGTCCGGCGGCCCCATCACGAGACTCCCAGGACTGCCCCGCCTTCGTACCGCGCCCCACCCGGCGGGCTTCCGAGCCGACTCCAGCATGCCTCCGACCGACCGCGACGCCGCCGCGCACCTTTCCACGCATCCATCCGCGCAGCTTTCCGAGTTCGAGCTGATTCGCCGCTATTTCACCCGTCCGGCCCGCAAGGCGGTGCTCGGCGTCGGCGACGACTGCGCGCTGCTGGACCCGCGCCCGGGCCATCTGCTGGCGGTCAGCACCGACATGCTGGTCAGCGGCCGCCATTTCTTTCCCGACGTGCCGCCGCGCGCGCTGGGCCACAAGGCGCTCGCCGTCAATCTGTCCGATCTGGCGGCGATGGGCGCCGAGCCGCGCGCCTTCACGCTGGCGCTGGCGTTGCCCGAGGCCGAGCCCGCCTGGCTGGCCGAGCTGGCCGCGGGCATGCTGGAACTGGCCGACGCGCATGGCTGCGAGCTGGTCGGCGGCGACACCACGCGCGGCCCGCTGACGCTGTCGCTGACGGTGTTCGGCGACGTGCCGCGCGGCAGCGCGCTGCGCCGCGACGCCGCCCGGCCTGGCGACGATATCTGGATCTCCGGCACGCTTGGCGACGCGCGGCTGGCGCTCGGGGACTGCCGCGGCGAATGGCTGTTGCCCGAGCCCGACTTCACGCTGGTGCGTCCGCGCATGGACACGCCGACGCCGCGCGTGGCGCTCGGCATGGCGCTGCGCGGGCTGGCCCACGCGGCGCTCGATATTTCGGACGGGCTGGTCGGCGATCTCGGCCACATCCTGGAGCGCTCGCAGGTCGGCGCGCTGCTCGACATCGACGCGCTGCCGCGTTCCGAGGTGTTGGCGAGCCAGCCGCGCGACTGCCAGCTCGAATGCGTGCTGGCCGGCGGCGACGACTACGAGCTATGCTTCACCGCCCCGGCCGGCGCACGCGAGGCGCTGGCCGCGCTGGGGCTGAGGCTGGGGCTGGCGCTGACCCGGGTCGGCACGATCACCGCCGAGCCGGGGCTGCGCCTGGTCGATGCCGGTGGCGAGCCCGTCTCCTTCCAGGCCAGAAGCTTCGATCATTTCGCCAACCCCTGACAGCGGGACGGCGGCATGTCATGATGCCGCCATGCGGCGGAGCGCCGCGTCCGGCGGCAGCTTGCCGCGCGGATAGGCCAACGAGCCCCGGCCGCCTCCGACCGCGATAACAAACGAGCCAGATACCTTGATGTCCGCCTACCCTCCCGGTTCGGCGTCGACCGATCCCGCGATGACGCTGGAGGCCGGTCAGACCGCCAAGATCCTGCGCCCGACGGCGCGCTTCATGCTGTCCCATCCCGCGCATTTCATCGCGCTGGGCTTCGGTTCCGGCCTGTCGCCGGTGGTGCCCGGCACCGTGGGCACGCTGTACGGCTGGCTGTCCTTCGTCGTGATCTCGCTGTGGGTGCAGCCGTCCGCCTGGCTGTGGATCATCATCGGCGGCTTCCTGCTGGGCCTGTGGGCCTGCGCACGGACCGCGCGCGCGATGGGCGTGCACGATCACGGCAGCATGGTGTGGGACGAGATCGTGGCGTTCTGGCTGGTGCTGGCCTTCGTGATGCCGACCGGTTTCTGGGGCCAGTTCGCCGCCTTCCTGTGGTTCCGGCTGTTCGACATGGCCAAACCCGCGCCGATCGCCTATTACGACCGCACGCTCAAGGGCCCGGGCCTGCGCGGCGGCTTCGGCGTGATGTTCGACGATCTGGTGGCGGCGTTCTACACGCTGCTGGTGTTCGCGCTGTGGCGCTCGTTCTGAGCGCATCCGCGCCGCCGCAACCGTACCGCATCGATTCCCCGCCAGCACGAGAGCCGTCATCATGTCCATCAGCCGCTTGCTCGACCAGCTTGCCGTCCAGGCCGGCATCGCCCTCAAGGAAAAATCGCTGATGGTCGCCACCGCCGAGTCCTGTACCGGCGGGCTGGTGGCGGCCGCGATCACCGACGTCGCCGGTTCGTCCGGCTGGTTCGAACGCGGCTTCGTGACCTACTCGAACGAAGCCAAGAGCACGATGCTCGGCGTCCCCGCCAAGCTGATCCGCGATTACGGCGCGGTCAGCGAGGAAGTCGCCCACGCGATGGCCGAGGGCGCGCTGCTCAACAGCCGCGCCCAGGTGGCGCTGTCGATCACCGGCGTCGCCGGTCCGACCGGGGGCACGCCGGAGAAGCCGGTCGGCATGGTCTGCTTCGGCTGGAGCAACCGCATCGTGACCCGGGTCGAGACCCAGCGCTTCAAGGGCGACCGCCAGCAGATCCGCCGCCAGGCCGCCGAGCATGCGATGCGCGGCCTGCTCGAGCTGGTCCGCAACGAGGCCTGAGCGCCGCGGCACCCCGGCCGCCCGTTCAACCCTGCCGGAAGCGATTGATCGTGTCGCGCGTCTGCAGCGCGGCGCGGCGGGCCGCCGCGGCGAAGTCCTTCTCCCGGCTGGCGTACAGGATCGCCCGCGACGAATTGATCATCATGCCGGTGCCGTCGGCGGTGCGGCCCGCCTTGACGGTGGCCTCGATGTCGCCGCCTTGGGCGCCGATGCCCGGAATCAGCAGCGGCATGTCGCCGACCAGCTCGCGCACCCTGGCGATCTCGTTGGGGAAGGTCGCGCCGACCACCAGCCCCATCTGCCCGGTCGTATTCCAGCGCGCCGCGGCCTGCTCGGCGACCAGCTGATAGATCGGCTTGCCCTCGACCTGCAGGAACTGCACGTCGGAGCCGCCCGGATTCGAGGTGCGGCACAGCACGATGACGCCGCGCTCCGGATAGGCCAGATACGGCTCGACCGAATCGAATCCCATATACGGACTGACCGTGACCGCATCGGCCTGGTAGCGATCGAACGCCTCGATCGCGTAGTGCTGCGCGGTCGAGCCGATATCGCCGCGCTTGGCGTCGAGGATCACCGGGATGCCGGGGTGCGCGTCGTGGATATAGTGGATCAGCTGTTCGAGCTGGTCCTCGGCGCGCTGCGAGGCGAAGTAGGCGATCTGCGGCTTGAAGGCGCAGACCAGGTCGGCGGTGGCGTCGACGATCTCCCGGCAGAACGAGAAGATCGCGCCGCCGGCGCCGGTCAGCGACAGCGGCAGCTTGCCCGGGTCCGGATCGAGCCCGACGCACAGCAGCGAATCGTTGCGCCGCCAGGCCTGGGTCAGCTGCTCGGTGAACGGGACGGGAGGAACGGAAGAACGGGTCATGGATCGCTCGAATGCGTGGCGTCGGGGCCCGGGATGGGCCGCGGCGGACCGTTGGCCATCGTGCGCCGGCACGCGAAGGCAATCGCGGCGGCCGGCGACGGGCGGGTCGTTGCCGGCAATTTTACCCGTTGCATGCTATCTTCCTTGCGCTTTTCCGACAGACGAAACCAATAGAAAGAGCGGTAACGCACCCGTAGCCGGCTGCCCTCCATGACTCTCGATCGCCGCAACCTTGCCCTGCTCGTCGCGCTGACGCTCGCCTGGGGCGTCAACTGGCCCGTGATGAAGATCGGCGTGGCCCATTTCCCGCCGCTGGGTTTCCGCCTGCTGTGCATGGCCGGTGGCCTGATCGCGCTGGGGCTGGCGCTGCGTGCCAAGGGCATCCCGCTGACGGTGCCGCGCGAGGCCTGGGGCACGGTGTTCAAGCTGGCGCTGCCCAATATGGTGATCTGGCACCTGCTGGCGATCGGGGCGGTCAAGATGCTGTCGTCCGGCCGCGCGGCGATCCTGGGTTACACGATGCCGATCTGGGCCGTGGTCTGGGGGCTGCTGCTGTTTCGCGAGCGGATCTCCGGCTGGGCCTGGGTCGGCATCGGCTGCGCGCTGGCCGGCACGCTGCTGCTGATGTCGAGCGAGTTCGGCGCGCTGACCGGCAGCCCGACCGGCACCGTGATGATGCTGGCGGCCGCCGCCGGCTGGGGCTACGGCACCCAGCTGATGAAGCGCACCCCGGTCGATATCCCGCTCGGCACGCTGACCTTCTGGATGCTGGCCGTCGCGCTGCCGTTCCTGCTGGTCGGCACGATGCTGTTCGAGGACGGCTGGCGCATGCCGAACGCGATCGAATGGGCGGCGATCCTGTACAACGCGGTGGTCGTGTTCGCCTTCTGCCATCTGGTCTGGTTCGCGCTGGCCCGTTCGCTGCCGCCGGTCGTGTCGAGCCTGTCGATCATGTTCATCCCGGTGGTCGGCGTGTTCTCGGGCATGTGGATGCTGGGCGAGCAGCCGCACTGGCAGGACTACGCCGCCATCGTGCTGATGTTCGCCGCGCTGGCCTCGGTGCTGCTGGTGCCGCTGTTGCTGCCGCGGCTGCGCCGGCGCTGACGCGCGGCCCCGCTCTCACTGGCCGCGGTGACGCTTCATCCAGATTTCACTTAACAAACGCGGTCGCGTTGGGCTACACTCGCGCCCATCCATAATCCCGGAGAAATTACGTGGGCAGTAGCATCGGGTGTTCGAGTTGCCGCGGCAAAGCCGCGACCTCTACGAATGCCATGTCACTGCGGGCTGCGTAACGACGAACCCGTCCGGACCATGCTGGTCGGACGCTCGCCGAACCCGCCCGCAGCACACTGCGGGCGAGTGTTTTTTCCGTACTGCCACCGGCGGCCATCGATGCAACGGGCCCGCCGCGTTGTTGCGGACTTCCCTCACCCGGCTTGCCAGCCATCAACGGCAAACGCCATCGCCTTGCACGGCCCGTCCGCGCAGCGCGATCACGCTTGCCTTCGAGCCCGCCATTCGCCGTCGCGAAGGGTGCGGCCCGGCCGTGCCGCAAGCCTGCCTGCCGCTTTTCTTCATCGCACGGCATAAGGAATACCGGGGATGATCAATCTGTTCGTCCTGCAGAAAGGCCGGCTCGCCCAGGAGCAGGTCGACGACCGCAACGAGTTGCTGCAGCACAAGCCCATCTGGATCGATGTCGTCAGCCCCGACGACGAGGAACTGGACTGGATCAAGGAAGCCTACGGCGTGGCCCTGCCCGAGCTCGAGGACCTTGGCGACCTCGAGGCCTCGGCCCGTTATTTCGAGGGCGAGGATGAGAACATCCATATCCGCACCGACTTCCTGCTCGACGAGGACGAGGTCTCGCGCAACGTGCGCGTGGCCTTCGTGCTGACGCGCGACGTGCTGTTCTCCATCCACGACGAGGACCTGCCGGTGTTCCGGCTGGTGCGGCTGCGCGCGCGCATGCGCCCGGGCTCGGTGCGCAACGCCAAGGACGTGCTGATGGATCTGTACGCGACCGACGCCGAATACTCGGCGGACTCGATCGAGGAGATCTACGAACGGCTGGAGGACGCCAGCAAGCGCGTGCTGGCCGAGAACGTGACCGATGCCGCCGCGGCCGATGTGCTCGAGACCATCGCGCGCGAGGAAGACCGCAACGGCCGCATCCGCCGCAACGTGATGGACACCCGGCGCGCGCTGTCCTTCCTGATGCGCAGCCAGCTGCTGTCCGCCGAGCAGCAGGACGAGGCGCGCCAGATCCTGCGCGACATCGACTCGATCGAGAACCACACCGCGTTCCTGTTCGACAAGATCAACTTCCTGATGGACGCGACGGTCGGTTTCATCAACATCAACCAGAACAAGATCATCAAGCTGTTCTCGGTGGTGTCGGTGGCGCTGATGCCGCCGACCCTGATCGCCAGCGTCTACGGCATGAACTTCAAGGTGATGCCCGAGCTCGACTGGGCCGCCGGCTATCCGTGGGCGATCGCGCTGATGGCGGTGTCGGCGGCGATTCCGCTGATCTATTTCCGCCGCAAGGGCTGGCTCAGCTGAGGCGGCAAGGCCCGGCGCCGCGACGGCGACCGGGCTGGTCGCCGCCCGAAGGCATCAGTCCGGCAGCGTGGCCGACCCCATCCGGCGCGCGATGATGCCGGCCTTGGCGCGGAAGTTGACGCGCACATGGGCGCAGTACTGCTTCTTGTCGAAGCATTTGGGCGCCGGCAGCGCCGCCGCCAGCCGCGCCGCCTGGCCCACGCTGAGGCGAGCGGCGCTGGTCTTGAAGTAGTGGCGCGCGGCCGCCTCGGCGCCGAACACGCCCTCGCCCCACTCGACCGAGTTCAGATAGATCTCGTAGATGCGCTGCTTGTCGAGCCAGAACTCCAGCATCCAGGTGATCAAAAGCTCCTGGCCCTTGCGCAGGTAATGCTGCTCCGGCGACAGGAACAGGTTCTTGGCCAGCTGCTGCGTGATGGTCGACCCGCCGCGCACGATATGGCCGCGCTTCTTGTTGCGCTCCCAGGCCTCGAGCATCGCGTCGAAGTCATAGCCAGGATGATTGACGAAGTCGGCGTCCTCGCTGGCGATCACCGCCCGTTTCAGATTGCGCGAGATATCGGCATAGGGCACCCACTGCCGCTCGATGCCGCAGCTCCAGACATTCCAGCCGCACAGGCGCCAGCGTTCGGCGCGCATGAAGGAGGTCGGACCAGGATCGACGACCTGCCACGCGGCGATCTGCAGGAAGAAATAGACCTGCATCGCGGCCACGCCGGCGAGCACGCTGCCCGCCAGCCACGCGAGCCAGCGCAGCGGCGAGGAAGCGCCCGCGCGCGCGGACGCGGCGGCGGCACGAGAACGGACGGCGCGTTTGCGTTGGGCCAAGGCGGAACTCGCGTCGGTCGGTAAGCGATGTGGACGAAGAAACGGAAGTCGAAATGACGGCGGCAAGAACGCGGCGACTCAGCGTCCGCCCTGCGCTTCCTGCTGCAGCAGCGCGCGCAGTTCGTCGAGCACCGGCGCGGTGTCCGGATGCACGCCGCGCCAGAGATAGAAGGCCTGCGCCGCCTGCTCGACCAGCATGCCGAGGCCGTCGGCGGTACGCGCGCCCTGCGCCGCCGCGTAGCGCAGGAACACGGTCGGCTCGGCGCCGTACATCATGTCGTAGGCCAGCACCCCCTCGCCGAGCAGCGCCTCGGGTACCGGCGGCACATCGCCCTGCAGGCTGCCGGCGGTCGCGTTGATCACGACCTCGCAGCCGTCATCTTCGGACAGCCCGGCCAGCGCATCGAAGCCGCCGCCCCACAGTTCGACGCCAGCCTCGCCGGCGGCTTCGGCGAAATTCTCCAGCATCTCGCTGGCGCGGTCGGCGGTGCGGTTGGCCACCACGATGCGGTCGGGCCGGCAATCGATCAGCGGCAGCATCGCCCCCATCGCCGCGCCGCCGGCGCCCAGCAGCAGGATGCGGCGGCCTTCGAGCTCGACGCCGAGGCGATCGACGATATCGCGCACCAGGCCCACGCCATCGGTGTTGTCCCCGTGCAGCAGGCCGTCCTCCATCCACAGCGTATTGACCGCGCCGGCGGCCTCGGCGCCGGGCGTCAGCCGGTCGGCCAGTTCGAAGGCCTGCACCTTGAACGGCGTCGTCACGTTCAGCCCCTGGCCGCCCTCGGCGAAGAACTGGCGCACGGTGTCGGCAAACCCGTCCAGCGGTGCCAGCAGGCGCTCGTAGCTGAGCGCCTGCGCGGTCTGGCGCGCGAAGGCCGCGTGGATCTGCGGCGAGCGGCTGTGCGCGATCGGATTGCCGACCACGGCATAGCGGTCCACGGCGAGGTCTGCGTTTGGCATCTGGGTAGGCGTAGTCATTTCAGTCTGCTGGCAAGGCGCGATCGGCCATGCTGTCCGCGATCGGCGTCATTTAGCGGGATTGCAGCCGGGTTTCCAGCCCGCTGCGCGAGAACTTGAACGTCGAAATCACTTCGAGAATATCGTAGCGGGCCCGCATCTCCGGCGAAAACTCGCCGAACGGCGCCGCGGCGCGCACGATGGCGATCGCCTGCCGGTCCAGCGCCGCGTTGCCCGAGCTCTTGACCAGCTCGACGCCGTCGACGCGATAGCCGCCGCGCTCGTAGCCGAGCCGGCCATGGCGGTCGACGTTGATCGCCACGATCAGCTCGCCGTACAGCGGCTGGCCGGCGCGGCGCGGAAAGTCCGCGGTGCCGCGCGCCTCGATCTTCCTGCGCAGGCGATCGTAGTAGCGGGCGTAGACGACCTGCTGGGCGCTGGTCGCGGTGATCTGGTGGCGCTTGGGCCGGCGCGCGTAGTGTTCCAGATTGCGGCCGATCTCGGCCTCCAGCCGCGCCATCTCGTCGAGAGAATCGTGTTCGTCCTGGCCGCGCGCCGGGGTATCGAGACGGCGCTCGCCCGGGCGCAGCGGCTGGCTGTGGACCGGCGGCGCGCTCTCGCGCAGCTGCGTCATCAGCCGCTGCTGGCGCGCTTCGAGCAGATCGACGCGGCGCTGCACCTGGCGCACCAGATCGCCGTCGCGCGGCACCGGCTGCGACGGCAGCGGGGTCGTGGCGCGCTGTTGCTGGTGGTCGCCGCCGCCGTCCAGATCTGCCTGGGCCAGCGCGGCGGGCTTGAGCGGCTGCTGGCCCGACTTGGCATTGACCAGCACCACGTCGAGCACGGTATCGCTGCGCTTGATCGCGAAGGCTTCCGGCGCGCCGAAGCGGACGGCCAGCAGCAGCGCATGGACGGCCAGCGAGATCGCGACGGCCCTGGCCATCGTGCTGCTGCCTTGCCACCACTGGCCGAAAGCGCGACGCAGGTTCACGGCGGGTCTGGCTCAGGAGGCAGCGCGGCCGCTGTCGGGACCGCTGTCGCCGACGCCGGTGCCGGGCGCCGCTTCGGCGCCGGCATCGGCACCGGCGCCGTCCAGCGTCTCGGGCACCGTCTCCGTACCCTGCTCGGCGGCCTCTTCCGCGGCCTGCTCGGCCGCCACCTCGGCCGCGGCTTCGGCGGAAACCTCCGCCGACTCCTCGTCGCCTTCGAGCTCTTCGGCGGGCAGCTCGCCCTCGCCGGCAAACACCTCCAGCACGCGGCAGCTGACTTCCAGCGTCAGCTCGTCGGTGCCGGCGATCTCCAGCAGCACCTGCGTGCCGCGCGCGGCCTGCGCGAGCTCGGGTACGCGCGTGACCAGCGGGATCTCCGCAAAGCGCACCGCGCCGTCCTTCAGCACGGTCGCCATCATGCGCTCGCGGTTCTCCTGCGCGAGCCAGCGCAGGCACCAGTAGCGCTCCATGGTCGACTGGTGCTCGGCATAGGCGGCATAGGTGCCCTCGAAATCCGCGACCGCGGCCAGCAGATCGGCGTCCTTGGGCTTGAACGGCGCCACCAGCTTGGCGGTCACGCCATGCTGTGCCGCCGCGATGATCTGCCATTGATTGACCAGATCGACGTAGCGGCGCAGCGGCGACGTGCTCCACGCATACTGCGCGACGCCCAGGCCTTCATGCGGGGCCGGATACGTCTGCATGCGGGTCCGGTGCATGCCCCAGGCCTTTTGCGTGCGGTAGATGCCCGGCACGCCGTGGTCGGCCAGCAGCTTGCCCCAGGTGCTGTTGGCCAGGATCATCAGCTCGGCGACGATCTTGTCCAGCGGCGAGCCGCGCTTGCGCTGCTCGATGCGTACGCGCTGGCTGCCGTCGTCCTGCTCGTCCAGATAGAAGCTGTAGTCCGCGCGGCTGTGCGATTCGGGCCGCAGGCCGCTGGCGACGCGCGCGCGCTGGCGTTCGTCGTACAGGAAATTGGCGAAGCCCCACAGCGCGGTCAGCGCTTCGCGGAACGGATAGTCGCCGGTGCCTTCGGTCAGCGCGGCCTCGGTCACCACCTCGTCGAGCAGGTTGTGGCGCAGGTTGGCGGCGATGCTGACCATCTCGGCGCGCGTCTCGCTGGCGAGAATCTGCTGCGCCGCGGGGTCGTAGATCACGTACAGCGACAGCGCCGGGCACTGCCGCCCTTCCTGCAGCGTATAGCGCTCGACCACCGCATCCGGCAGCATCGTGATCTTGTCGCCGGGGAAGTAGACCGTCGACAGCCGCTGCCGCGCGATCGCGTCGAGCGGATCGCCGCGGCGGATGCCCAGGCCCGGCGCCGCGATATGGATGCCGATGCGCAGGCGCCCCTCGTCCAGCGGCATCACCGACAGCGCGTCGTCGATTTCGGTGGTGGTGACATCGTCGATCGAGAACGCCTGGACCGGCGCCAGCGGCAACTCGCCCGCGGGCTCGGGCACCGTGACCTCCGGAAAGCCGGTGCCCCTGGGGAAGCATTCCGACAGGAAACGGGCCTCGTGCAGCGCGCGCGCGTTCGGCACACCGCCGACCTCGATCATCAGCCGCATCGGCGACTTGCCCAGCGCGGTGCAGGCGGCGTCGAGCGCCTTGTATTCGAGGCTGTTCTTGTCCGGCTTGAACAGCAGCGTCAGCACCTTGCCGCGGAACGCCTCGGGCAGCGTGCCCGCCTTCAGCTGCTGCTCGTACTCGGCCTGCACCAGCGCCTGCTGGCGCTTGCGCTCGAGCCCGGCCAGCGCCGCCTTCAACTGGTCCTCGGGCGCGCGCTGGTAGCGGCCGCGGCCCTTGCGGCGGAAGTAGACCGGATTGCCGTGCAGCGCCATCGCCAGCGCCGCCTGCTGCGCGGGGCTGGCCGACGCGCCGTAGTATTCGGCGGCCAGCTCGGTGAAGCCGAACTCCTGCTCGGGGGCGCATTCCCACAGGAAATCGAGATCGATGTCGCCGGTCAGCGCCGCGGTCTGCGACAGCAGCTCGGCCGCGCTCGGCTGCGCAAACTGCAGCAGCACGTCGCGCGACTTGACCTTGGTGCGCTTGCCCGCGGGCAATTCGACCTGATAGGCCTCGCCTTGCTGATTCAGCACGGTACCGGCGCGGATCTCGCCGCCTTCCTCGAACAACAACTGCATGGGATCGGGTCTTTCAGATATGCCGGAAACCGGGCGTCGGCGAGGCGCGCTGCCCGCCTCGGAAATGGATAAGCGTCACCGCCCGGCACGTGCCGGGCGGGGGAGTCGCCGGCCGCGCGCACGCGGCGGCGGCCGGTCGTCAATGATACCGTACCGGGCTCGCGCGGCCGCCTGCCCGGCCACGCAATAAAACGTGTCCGGCGGCGCCGGGCGAGCGACGCAGAATCGCGCCCTCAGATCGACATGCCGCCGCTGGCCTCGATCGCGGTGCCGTTGATATAGCTGGCGTCGTCGCTGGCAAGGAAGGCGTAGATGCTGGCGATCTCGTCGGGCTCGGCCAGCCGGCCCAGCCAGCAGGCCTGCTTCATGCCGTCGAGCACCTTGTCCGGCACCGTCTGCAGGATCTCGGTGGCGACGAAGCCCGGACACACCGCATTGACGCGCACGCCCTTGGGCCCGAGCTCGCGCGCCCAGGTCTTGGTGAAGCCGACCACGCCGAACTTGCTGGCCGCGTAATTGGTCTGGCCGAAATTGCCGTACAGGCCCACCACGCTGGAGGCGTTCAGGATCACGCCGCGGCCCTGCTCGATCATCGGACCGGCGACCGCCTGCGCGCAATGGAACACGCCCTTCAGGTTGACGTCGATCACCGCGTCGAACTGGGCCTCGGTCATCTTGACCAGCCGCGCGTCCTTGGTGATGCCGGCATTGTTGACCAGGATGTCGATCCGCCCGTGCTCGGCCAGCGTCGCCGCGACCATCGCGTCGACCTGCTCGCGCTGCGTCACGTCGACCCGGTGCGCGCGCACGGTGGCACCGCCGGCGGCCAACTGCGCGGCGGCCTGCTGGACGCGTTCGGCGTTGACGTCGCACAGGATCACGATGGCGCCCTCGGCGGCGAAGCGCCGCGCGGTCGCAAAGCCGATACCGGCGGCGGCGCCGGTGACGATGGCAATCCGTCCCTGTAGTTTCATCGTTGTGTTCTCGTGGTAGTGGGGTTGGCTGTCGTTATCGATTTGTGGGAGCGCCGGCCGGGCCGACGGGCCGGTGCGCCGCCGGGGTCTACCGCGGCGGACGCATCGGTACCGGCATGCCGGTCGGGGTGCGCGGCGCGGGCCGCGTGGCAAGGTCCGGCAGGAACACCTCGGTCACCAGCATCACGCCGGCGCCGCGCCGGAACACCGAACGCCGCGCCGGCAGCATCATCGCCGCCAGCTCTTCGCCGAACCCGGGCAGCGCGCGGCGCAGCCGCTGCGCCAGCGGATGATGCGGCAGCAGGCGGGCGAATTCGAACGGATCGCGGCGCACGCGCGGATCGACGAACAGCGCGCCGCCCAGCGGCCGGTCGCCCAGTCCGCCAAGAAACGGCCAGTCGCGGCGCGCATGGCGCGGATGGACGATGGTGTGGCCGAACACGGCCGGCGTGTTGTCGCAGACCAGCAGCACGTCGCGGGCGATCACCGGCAGCGGCGCGCCCAGCCCTAGCGTGTGCCACTCGTCGGCCAGCGGGCGCTCCATCCGCTGCGACAGCTTGCTGACGCGAAAGCGCGACGAGGCGGTGATCAGCCGCGCGGTCAGCGAGCCTTCGCCGGTGATCCAGCGGCGCAGGTTGGCCCCCAGCGCCGCGTCGAACGGCAGGTGCCCGCTCCAGGCACAGCGGCGCACGCGCGCCGCGCGGGCGTCAGGCATTGCCACCTTCCTTGTTGCCGTCCTTGTTGCCGTCCTTGTTGCCGTCCTTGTTGCCGTCCTTGTTGCCGTCCTTGTTGCCCTCCTTGTGGTCGTCCGTGTGGTCGTCCCTGGCGCCGCTGTCGTCGCGCCCTTCCCCGGCGGTGCCGTAGCCGCAGAAGTCCAGCACCTCGTCGACATAGTCGGCGAACTCGCTGATGCCGTGGTCGCTGCCCTCGATCACGCGGATGCGCGCGCCCGGGCAGGACGCCACCATCTCGCGGTAGTCCAGCACCTCGTCGCCGGTGGCCGCCAGCAGATAGAAGCGCTCCGGGTGGCGCAGTGTGTCGACGCGCAGATCGAGCAGTTCCTGCAGATGATGGCGCTCGACCTTGACGGAGCCGCCGCCATGCCACAGCGGCTGCTCGCCGAGATGGCGTTCGAGATCGGTCCACGGATGCACGGCCGGGTTCAGCAGCACTGTGGGGCAGCCGTGCCGCTCGCCGAGCCAGCGTGCGTAGTACCCGCCGAGCGAGGAGCCGACGATGGCCAGGGGCCGATCGCTGGAAGACGAGAGCCGCGCCGCGGCGATCGCGGCCTCGGCCTGCTCGATCGCACGCGCCGGCGACACGTCCAGCATCGGGCAGGCGTAGTAGCGCCCAAGGCCGCGTTCGCGCAGGCGCTGCTGCACCAGTTGCGCCTTGAACGAGCGCGGCGACGAACGGAATCCGTGCAGATACAACAGCATCGGCGCCGCTCCGCTCAACCCCGGGCCTGCGCCGCCAGCGCGTCCAGCAGCTTCTGATGGACGCCGCCGAAGCCGCCGTTGCTCATCACCAGCACATGGTCGCCCGGCCGCGCGGCGGCGCGCACCGCCGCGACCAGCGCGTCCAGGTTGTCGAACGCCGCGGCGCGCTCGCCCAGCGGCGCCAGCGACTCGGCCAGGTCCCAGCCCAGCGCGTCCTTGCCGCTGGGCGCGCCATAGCCG
This sequence comes from Cupriavidus gilardii, assembly GCF_008801915.1. Lineage (GTDB taxonomy): Bacteria > Pseudomonadota > Gammaproteobacteria > Burkholderiales > Burkholderiaceae > Cupriavidus > Cupriavidus gilardii. The sequence continues at coordinate 7,111 of NZ_VZOV01000036.1, read as the reverse complement.
AACACCAGGTCGGCCAGCTCCAGGCTGGCGGGCAGCTGCGCCTTCATCACGCCAAGCTTCATCGTATTGGAGCGCGGCTCCAGCACCGCCAGGATGCGCGACGCGCCGACGCGACGGCGCAGGCCGTCGAGCGTGGTCTGGATCGCGGTCGGATGGTGGGCAAAGTCGTCGTAGACGGTGACGCCGCCGGCCACGCCGCGCACTTCCATGCGGCGCTTGACGTTGGCGAAGCGGCCCAGCGCGTCGATCGCCTGAGCCGGCGGCACGCCGACATGGCGAGCGGCGGCGATCGCGGCCAGCGCGTTCATGCGGTTGTGCACGCCCTGCAGCGTCCATTGCACGCGGCCGACCACCGTCTCGCCGTGCCACACATCGAAGGCGTCCAGCGCGGGATCGGCCCCGGCGGCCTCGGCCGCATCGCTGGCGCGCCAGTCGCCGGTGCCGAACTGCTCGACCTCGCTCCAGCAGCCGCGCTCGAGCACGCGCGCCAGGCTCTCCTCGAGGCCGTTGACCAGCAGCCGGCCCTGGCTCGGGACGGTGCGCACCAGATGATGGAACTGCGTCTCGATCGCGGCGAGATCGGGGAAGATGTCGGCGTGATCGAACTCCAGGTTATTGAGGATCGCGGTGCGCGGCCGGTAGTGGACGAACTTGCTGCGCTTGTCGAAGAAGGCGGTGTCGTACTCGTCGGCCTCGATCACGAAGAAGTCCGACGGCGTGACCCGCGCCGATACGCCGAAGTTCTGCGGCACGCCGCCGACCAGAAAGCCCGGCTCGTAGCCGGCATCCTGCAGGATCCAGGCGAGCATCGAGGTCGTCGTGGTCTTGCCGTGCGTACCCGCGACCGCGAGCACCCACTTGCCGCGCAGCACGTGTTCGCCGAGCCATTGCGGGCCGGACACATAGGGCAGGTTGCGGTCCAGGATCGCTTCCATCAGCGGATTGCCGCGCGAGACCACGTTGCCGATCACGAACAGGTCAGGCTCCAGCGACAGCTGGGCCGGATCGAAGCCTTCGATCAGTTCGATCCCCTGGGCCTCGAGCTGCGTGCTCATCGGCGGATAGACATTGGCGTCGCAGCCGGTGACGCGATGGCCGGCCTGCTTGGCCAGCACGGCAAGGCCGCCCATGAAGGTGCCGCAGATACCGAGGATATGAATATGCATGGGGATCGGTGAACAGCCGGATGGAAAGCGAGGGTTGATGGCGCGAGCCCGCGGCGAAGGTCGCTGCGGGCTTGACGGTGGCGCGACGGTAGCTTGACTGTGGCGCGTCGGCGGGCGGCGATGGCCGGCGTCGATGGCGCACTGGACAGGGACATCGGCGCGACCGCACCGTGCCGCAGTGCCGCATTGTACCGTGCGAGCCGAGGCTCGGCGGCAGCGGGTATCATCGTGGGATGTCACGACGTACCCCCATCGATCCGGCGCGTCTGCGCAACGAGATCGCGCAAGCCGCTGCCCGGATGATCGCCGAGGATGGCGCCGATTACGCCACCGCCAAGCGCAAGGCCGCCCGCCAGTTGCTTGGCGACGTGCGCATCGCCGGCGACTGGCTGCCAGACAACGAGATGGTCGAGGACGAGGTCCGCGCCTATCAGGCGCTGTTCCATGCCGACAGCCAGCCGCGCATCCTCGCCCTGCTGCGCCGCGTGGCGCTGCTGGCGATGCAGGATCTGGCCGGCTTCCGCCCGTATCTGGCCGGCGCCGTGCTCAACGGCACCGCGACCGAGCATTCCGATATCCATCTGCAGTGCTTCTGCGACAGCCCCAAGGATGTCGCCCTGCATCTGCTCAATGCCGGTGTCGACTTCGAAACCAGCGAGACGCGGCACTTCGCCAACAAGGGCGAGGTCGAGACGCTGAGCTTCCTGTGGCGCGGCCAGTGGCCGGCGCAGCGCGAGGCGCGCCTGCTGGCCGGCGAGGTCCGCGCCGAACTGGGCGCGCCGGTCGGCATCCATATCGCGCTGTACGACGCCAACGACGAACGCGGCGCGCGCGGCGAGGCCGGCGGCCGGCCGCTGCGGATCGACGAGGACGCCTTGCGCACGTTGATCGCGGCGGACGAGGCGGCCGCGGACGACCGGGCAGCCAACGGCGACGCCATCTAAATAAGTAGAACGGGCGCCGCGGTCGCAGCCAACCGGCGCCAACATTCCTCTTTCCTGCTCGAGGCCATCATGAACGCCGATTCCCCCACGTCCTCCGCCCCGCCCTCGCCGCCGAAACCGGCACGGCGCGGCCGGGTGCTGTTCTGGCTGGCGATTGCGGTTGCCGCCGCGATCGCCGGCGCGGTGGTCGGTAACCGGGTCTTCTCGCCGCAGCCGGCCAGCGACCAGGCCGTCGAGGCGCTGTACCGCATCGAACTGCCCGACGCGGACGGCAAGCCGATCCGGATGGATACGCTGCGGGGCAAGACCGTGGTCGTCAACTTCTGGGCGCCCTGGTGCGGACCCTGTGTCGAAGAAATGCCGGACCTGACCGCGCTGCACCAGGAATACCAGTCCCGCGGCGTCGAATTTGTCGGCATCGGCATCGATTCGGCCAGCAATATCCGCGAGTTCGTCCAGAAGGTGCCGGTTGCCTATCCGTTGGCGGTGGCCGGATTCGCCGGCACGGAACTGACGCGCAGCTTCGGCAATGCGGCGGGCGGGCTGCCCTATACAGTCGTGATCGATGCCGAGGGGGTCGTGCGGCTGCGCAAGATGGGGCGCGTGATGCCCGACGAGCTGCGCGCCGTGCTGCCCAGGGGATAATGGCCTCGGCTGCCGGCGGGGTGCTGCCGGCGTGGTTTTGCCGCCTTCTGGCGCGAACCGGTCCGCAATTGCGGCGAAATCGCGCAACCCGTGGCAATTACCGGGTCGAGCCCATTCCAATGCGATGCATCGTGCCTCTCCAAGGCGGGATTCGCGGATCCGCCCTGTACCGTGTGCTAGACAAATCCCTCTAAGCTACGGTAATCTCCGCGCAATTTCGTAGAACTGGTCGAGCTGCCGTGACCGATATCCGTCCAAGCCCTAGCGCCGCCCGCTGCCGTCAGGTGCTGGTCCTCCATGGACCCAACCTGAACCTGCTGGGCACGCGGGAGCCGCAGACGTATGGCACGACCACGCTGGCCGACATCGATGCCGCCCTTGGGCAGCGCGCCGCCGCCGCGGGCATCGGACTGGCGACGTTCCAGTCCAACCACGAAGGGGCGCTGATCGACCGTATCCATGCCGCGCGCGAGCAAGGCGTGGATTTCATCATCATCAATCCCGCCGCCTACACGCATACCAGCGTGGCGTTGCGCGACGCGCTGGCGGGCGTGTCGATCCCGTTCGTCGAAGTACACCTGTCGAATGTGCATCGCCGCGAGAGCTTCCGCCACCGATCCTATTTTTCCGATCTGGCGGTCGGCGTGATCTGCGGGCTCGGTTGGCAGGGCTACCTGCTGGCGCTGGACTATGCCCTCGGGCAGGAACAGGCGCCGCCCGGGGCCTGACCCCGCGTCGTCAGAAACAGACACAGTACCCTTGGCGCGCGCCGGTGTGCGCGCCCTCGCCGGCTGCCTCGCGCGCCCGGCGCGGCGGCGCGATTGCCGGCCGCAACGATTTCTCCGGGCGCCGCCGCCATCGCGGGCGGTTCCGGACAACCCGATTCAGGAGGATAGAAGATGGACCTGCGCAAGCTGAAGACGCTGATCGACCTGGTGGCCGAATCCCGCATCTCCGAGCTGGAGGTCACCGAGGGCGAAGGCAAGGTGCGCATCGTCAAGGCGCCGCCCCAGGTGATGGCCCAGCCGATGCCGATGCAGGCCGCCGCTCCGGCGATCGCGGCCGCGCCGGCTCCGGCCGCCGCGCCTGCCGCGATCCCCGCCGAACCGGCCGCGCCCCAGCTGCCCCAGGGCCACGTCGTGACCTCGCCGATGGTCGGCACCTTCTATCGCGCGCCATCGCCGGGCGCGGCGCCCTTCGTCAACGTCGGCGACACGGTCAAGGAAGGCCAGACCGTCTGCATCATCGAGGCGATGAAGCTGCTCAACGAGATCGAGTCCGACAAGGCCGGCGTGATCAAGGAAATCCTGGTCGAGAACGGCCAGGCGGTCGAATACGGCCAGCCGCTGTTCGTCATCGGCTGATACTGAGGACGGCACGCCCGGCCCCATGCGCTGCTCACGCCCGCACCATGCGGGCGTTTCGCGTGGCGGCATGCGGCGCCGGCCGCCGGTCGACGACGCGGCGTCCGTTGCGCGCCCCTCCGGCGTGACCGCCCTTTCCGCTGCGCAGAGAGAGACTATGTTCGAAAAGATACTGATCGCGAACCGAGGCGAAATCGCCCTTCGCATCCAGCGCGCCTGCCGCGAGCTCGGCATCAAGACCGTGGTGGTCTATTCCGAAGCCGACAAGGAGGCCAAGTACGTCAAGCTGGCCGACGAAGCGGTCTGCATCGGCCCGGCCCCCTCCCCGCAGTCCTACCTCAACATGCCCGCCATCATCTCGGCGGCCGAGGTCACCGACGCACAGGCGATCCACCCGGGCTACGGCTTCCTGTCGGAAAACGCCGACTTCGCCGAGCGCGTGGAAAAGTCCGGCTTCGTCTTCATCGGCCCGACCCCGGAATGCATCCGGCTGATGGGCGACAAGGTGTCGGCCAAGCAGGCGATGATCAAGTCCGGCGTGCCGTGCGTGCCGGGCTCCGAGGGCGCGCTGCCCGAGGACCCGAAGGAGATCCTGGCCACCGCGCGACGGGTCGGCTATCCGGTCATCATCAAGGCGGCCGGCGGCGGCGGTGGACGCGGCATGCGCGTGGTGCACACCGAGGCCGCGCTGCTGAACGCCGTCAACATGACACGCGAGGAAGCAGGCCGCGCGTTCGGCAATCCGGAGGTCTACATGGAGAAATTCCTGGAGAACCCCCGGCATATCGAGATCCAGGTGCTGGCCGACCAGCATCGCCAGGCGATCTGGCTGGGCGAGCGCGACTGCTCGATGCAGCGCCGCCACCAGAAGGTCATCGAGGAAGCGCCGGCACCGCACATTCCGCGCCGCCTGATCGAGCGGATCGGCGACCGCTGCGCCGAGGCCTGCAAGAAGATCGGCTATCGCGGCGCCGGCACGTTCGAGTTCCTGTACGAGAACAACGAGTTCTACTTCATCGAGATGAACACGCGGGTGCAGGTCGAGCACCCGGTGACCGAGATGATCACCGGCATCGACATCGTGCAGGAGCAGATCCGCATCGCGTTCGGCGAGAAGCTGCGCTATCGCCAGAAGGACGTGCAGTTCCGCGGCCACGCGATCGAATGCCGCGTGAACGCCGAGGATCCGTTCAAGTTCACGCCGTCGCCGGGCCGCATCACCGCCTGGCACGCGCCGGGCGGCCCCGGCGTGCGGGTCGATTCGCACGCGTATGATGGCTATTTCGTGCCGCCGCACTACGATTCGATGATCGGCAAGCTGATCACCTACGGCGCCACCCGCGAGCAGGCCATCGCCCGCATGCGGATCGCGCTGTCGGAGATGGTGGTCGACGGCATCCAGACCAATGTGCCGCTGCACCGCGAGCTGATGCTCGACGCCAACTTCGTCGAAGGCGGCACCAGCATCCATTATCTGGAGCACCGCCTGGCGCAGAAGAGCGTGGCCAAGGGCGAGAAGGTCTGAGAAGGCCCGGGGGCAGTTCCGGACAGCAGCGGCAGCAACGGCAGTTTGACGGCCGCCCCGCCCACCACGGCAGGCGGCCAGCATGGGGAAAGCGCGTGGCATTTCAGGAATGTGTAATCGAGATTGCCCAGGATCAGGCCGAGGCCTGGTCCGACGCGCTGTTCGAGCTCGGAGCGTTGTCGGTTTCGGTCGAGGACGCGGACGCCGACACGCCCGATGAGCAGCCGCTGTTCGGCGAGCCGGGCATGGAACCGACCCGGCTGGCATGGCAGCACTCGCGGCTGGTCGCGCTGTTCGATCAGGACACCGACCCGGCGCTGGTACTCGCCGCCGCGGCCAACGCGCTGGGCTGCGCGGTCCCCGCCAGCGAAGTGCGCAGCGTCGAGGACCAGGACTGGGTGCGGCTGACGCAGTCGCAGTTCGAACCGATCCGGATCGGCGAGCGCATCTGGGTGGTGCCGTCCTGGCACGATGCGCCCGACCCCGATGCCGTCGTGCTGGAGCTCGATCCGGGCCTCGCCTTCGGCACCGGCAGCCATCCGACCACGCGGTTGTGCATGCAGTGGCTGGAGCAGAACCTGAGGACGGGCGAGACCGTGCTCGACTATGGCTGCGGCTCCGGCATCCTGGCCATCGTCGCCAGGAAGCTCGGCGCCGGCGACACGCTGGGCGTCGATATCGATCCGAACGCGGTCGAAGCCTCGCGCTACAACGCCGAACGCAACCGCGTCAGCGCGACCTTCGCGCTGCCCGACGAGGCCGCGGCACTGGCCGCCTCCACCGGCACCGCGACCTACGACCTGGTGGTCGCCAATATCCTGTCCAACCCGCTGAAGCTGATGGCCGCGATGCTGAGCGCACGCGTACGGCCGGGCGGCCGGCTGGTGCTGTCGGGCGTGCTCGAACGGCAGGCCGACGAGGTCGCGGCCGCCTATGCGCCGTGGCTGCCGCTGACCGTCTGGCGCAGCGACGAAGGCTGGGTCTGTCTGCATGGCACCCGCGCCTGACGCCGGCCATCCCGAACCTCCCGAAGACGCCCGGCGCGAGGCCGGGCCGCAGCGTGCCGGCCGCGATGCCGGCACGGACACCGGCAGCGATGCCAGCCCCGCCGCAAACGCCGGCACCGGTAGCCGCACCGGCAACAAACGCAGCCTGAGCGCCGGCGGCTATCTGCGCGCACGGGCCGTCGAATCCAACGAGATCGCGCCGAGCGCGATCGCACGCGAACAGGCGATGCGCCGCTGGCAAGGCGGCGCCGCGCCCGACACCGTCCCCTTCTCCGCCGACCTGTCCGGCACGCCCGAAGAGGCTGCATTGGCGGCACGGCGTGCGGCCGCGCGCCGCCGTCGGCTGCGCTGGGCCATCGGCGCCGCGGCGCTGGCCACGCTGCTTGCGCTGCTTGCCGCCGCGCTGCTGTGGCGCACCGAGCTGGCGGCGCGCGCACCCGCACTGCGGCCGTGGCTCGAG
>NZ_VZOV01000035.1 GCF_008801915.1 Cupriavidus gilardii | reverse complement strand
GGGGGGCCGGCGTAGCAGGCGCGTGCACCGGTAGCGGTAGCCTGCCTTGGGAGGACTGAGGTCCCGACCGTGCTTTTGAAGGCCGGAAGCCCAGACGCCACGCACAGACATTACGATGCAATGGCGACCGGGAATTGCGCGCCCTTCCTGGAAGTCGAAGCCGACGTCTGCCTAGTGCTAGAGATTTGCGCAGGAGGTCTCTACCAACTCAGACCACAATGACTTCCTTGCCGAGATTTTGTTCTTGTACGTCCTTTTTGAAGGCATCGAACAGCGATGGATCGCTGACGATTTCGTTAGGGTACAAGTTTCCCTCACCGGAGCCGGAACCACCGATCAATACAACTGTAGCTTGTCGCGTGCAAACGGCCGTAGCAGCATGAATGGGCCCGGCAATGCCGGGGCCTTCCTTCTTTTGCCCTGTCCCGTTTACCGCTGATCCAGGCCATACCACGCATCGCGCAGCGGCCCAACGCGGACGTTCTCGAAATCGCCAGATGCCTGCAACCACTTCTCGACCGCTTCGCGCTGCTCGGCGCTGACCGAACCGCGCGCCGCGTTCAGCAGGATGTAGGCAGACAACTGGCCATCGTCGATGGCACCGGCCATCAGCAGCCCGTTGGCTTCGATCGCCTCTTTCAGGAACCGGTCAAGCAGGGCCTCGGGGTCGCCTTGGCGAGCCGGCTCGGCGACGTCGGCCATCACTTCGAATGCCAGTTCCTGATACTCGCCAATATGGAGCTTCTTGCGTTGGCGGTGGTTGTAGCGGCGGGAAGACTTCATGGGAATCCTTTGATGCTTCATGGGAAAGGCGCAATTGTGCCAGTTCTTGGGAGAGTGTCAGCCGAAGCAGGCAGTATCATGACCGTCTTCACCCCAACCGAACTACCGCGATGCAAATACTGGTTGACGCAGACGCCTGCCCCGCCGTCGTCAAGGAAATGTTGTACCGAGCGGCGCAGCGGGTCGAGGTGTGCGTCACGCTGGTCGCCAATCAGTACATGCGCACGCCGCCTTCGCGCTTCATCAAATCAATCCAGGTGCCGGCCGGCTTTGATGCCGCCGACGATCGTATCGTCGAGCTGGTGACGACGGGGGATCTCGTGATTACGGCGGATATACCTCTTGCCTCAGCTGCCCTAGACAAGGGTGCTCACGTACTGGATCCCAGAGGAAGCTGGTTCACGCGCGAGAATATTCAGGAGCGGTTGACGATGCGTGAGGTGATGGATCAGCTTCGCGCCTCAGGAATCGATACCGGTGGGCCGGCGCCGTATTCCGCCCAGGACAGCAAGGGGTTTGCCGGACAATTGGATCGGTTTCTCGCACGCCACGCACCGCCGAAGGCCGCCTCCGGGCCTACTGAGCCATAGCTTTAAAGCATGTGCCGATAGGCCGTGAACCAACTGAGGAGGGACGGAGCGGGGCCGTACGAATATGCCGCCACTCAGACGCAGAGCAGTCAAATTTTTGAGTGAATCAGCCTGGAGCAGATCAATGCAGATGAGCGACATACCTTTCGGCACGACCGATTGGTCAACCGTTGAGCGTACGGAGCATCCCGGAGAAAGCGGAACGGCATACTGGCACACACGTACATTCGGCCAGATTCGGGTTCGCCTAGTCCAGTACACTCCCGGCTACCTCGCCGATCATTGGTGCTCCAAGGGACATATCCTGTTTTGCCTGGAAGGCGAACTGCATACGGAGCTCGCCGACGGTAGGAAGTACATCCTCACACCGGGCATGAGCTATCAAGTCGCGGATAACGCCGAAGCGCACCGTTCGTATACGGAGACCGGGGCAAAGCTATTTGTAGTCGACTGAGCGATATCGGCGTCTTGCGTCGCCGGTGTTTTAGCGGCGGTAGGGGCGACCGCGTTTCTGTCTTTGACCGACTACCCGCCGTCGGCCTGCTCGCGATGTCAGGCAAGCAATGCCAAGGCATCCGCCAACGTCAGCACCGTCGTACGCGACTCAAACGCTGTCGCAAAGAGATGATCATGCACGACCTGATCCGGGTCGTAGCAGCAATCCTTGACCGTGAACAAACGGAAATCCGCATCGCTGGCGTAGGCGACCGAAGACAGCATCACGCCGGTCGACGCAATGCCGACCATGATCAGCGTATCAATGCCTTGCGCGGATAGCCTGACCTGCAGATCGGTACCGAAGAACACGCTGGCACGGTGGGCAATGATGATCGGCTCATCGGCTTGCCGGCCGAGCTCCGGCGAAATCTGATCTTCGACGAAAAGGCCCAGTTGCTTGACGCCCTGCCCGTTCTTGTTCATCGGGCTGACTTCCGGATAGCCGGGACTGAAGTGGAACTTCGCGAAATAGACGCTGACGCCTTTGTCCCGGGCAGCATCGCACAGCCTGCGCGTGTTGGCGAGCAATGTGGGCGCGACCGAAGGAAACAGCTTGAGGATGTCGGTCTGATAGTGCATGACCAACAGCGCCGTCTTCGCTGGAACGATTGCCGGAATCTGCGTGGTCATATCGGACGGATCGCCGGTGCTTTCCATATCGGTTTGATCCACTGTGGGCTCGATGGAGAACAACGATCGACTCTACCACGGTCATCATCAGCCAAAATTCGGCACTCTTTCACCGGGACGCAATGTCAGAACGCGTACGCCGTTTCCGGTAACAGCCACCGTGTGCTCGAATTGCGCGGACAGTTGCCCATCGCGCGTCACCACCGTCCAGCCGTCTTCTTCGGTCCGAACGGCGTGCCCGCCCTGGTTGATCATCGGCTCGATGGTGAACACCATGCCTTCGCGCAGCACCAACCCCGTTCGCGGCCGTCCCCAGTGAAGGACTTCTGGAGGCTCGTGCATTTCCCGGCCGATGCCATGGCCGCAATATTCCCTTACGACCGAATAGCCATGCCTGCGGGCGTGCCGCTCGATCGCGTGTCCGACATCGCCAAGCCTGGTGCCGGGCCGAACGGTCTGGATTCCCTTCCACATGGCCTCGTAGGTAACCTGCACGAGGCGCTTGGCTAGCGGCGACACTTCGCCAACGAGGTACGTTTTGCTGGAATCCGCGATATAGCCGTTCTTCTCCAACGTGATATCGAAGTTGACGATATCGCCGTTCTGCAAGACTTCGGACGTCGAGGGGATGCCGTGGCAGACGACGTTGTTGCGGGATGAGTTCAGCGCGTAGGCATAGCCGTACTGCCCTTTGCTTGCGGGGCGTGCTTTCAGTTCGTTGACGATATAGCTGTCGACCAGGTCGTTCACCTGCATGGTCGACATGCCGATCAAATTGAGCCGGTCCAGGTGGCTGAACACCTGCGCCAGCAATCTGCCCGACTCCGCCATGATGGCAATTTCTTCAGGCCGCTTCGTCATGTCGACGCGACCTTGATGCCTTGCGGCGCCACGCCGGCCGCCCGCAATTCCGTCGCCACGATCTCATTGAAGCTCTGCGTCGGATTCATTTCGCACAGCATGCCGATCTTGATCCAGAAGGCCGCCTGCGCATTGATCGACCGGCACGACACGGCGCTCGCCTTGCGTATTTGATCGTGCAGATCGTCGTCGATATTTACTATGCCCATTTCGATGCCATATATGAAACGTATATGGATCATATGCATATGCCGTTGACAAAGCAAGTGGATTCGCCTGTCGCCCCATGCGGCCGTGCCACAATCTCCGCCAAACAACACAAAGAATGGAGGTAGACACGATGACTGCCGCGACTCTCGGCATCGACCACATTGGCCTTACCGTCGCAAACCTCGAAGCGTCGACGCGCTTCTTTACGGAATGCCTGGGGTGGCGGATCTTCGGCAGCAACCCTGCCTATCCCGCGGCGTACGTAACGGACGGGACAGCGAAGATCACGCTGTGGCAAGTCGCGGATACGACGGCGTTCGCGGCCTTCGATCGCAAGAACACCGTCGGCCTTCATCACCTTGCATTGAAGGTTCCGGATCGGTCATCACTCGATAGGCTTTTTGAACGGGTCCGGGCTTTTCCCGGTGTCCAGGTCGAGTTTGCGCCGGAGCTGTCCGGCAAGGGTCCCAAGTGGCATGCGATGGTGATGGAACCGGGTGGCACACGGCTTGAACTAAGTTTCGACCCGCGATAGAAGACCATTTCCGCAATACGGGCGCGGCCCATATGCGGCTACGACCGGGCATTCGCGTCGGCGATACGCCAAGTGCGCGAGCTACAGGAACAGATACCAGTACAGTGCGACGTCCTTCCTGACATTCTCGTCTAGCTGGCTGTACAGATAGCGGTCATACCCACCCAGCACAAAGCCGTAGCGTGCATAGAAGCGGCAAGCTGACACGTTGGACGATTGCGTTTCAAGTCGGATCGCCCTGAGGTTCAAAGCCGCCGCCCACGCCACGGCTTCGTCCATAAGACGTTTGCCGAGGCCGCTGCGACGGTAACGGCGTGATATGGCAATGTCGTCAATGCTCGCGCAGCCATTCCACCCTTGGGTGGCCAGCAAATAGCCTGCAAGATGCAATCCATCCTTCGCCGCGAGCAGCAGGCGACTTGAATCGGAGCCCGGTTCGGATAACGATTCATCGAGACCGTAGGCCTTCGTCCGTGGTTCGACTGGCACGACATTCGGCATGCCCGGGCCATCAAATGGGGCGACCGCCTCGTACTCGATGTCGAAGGAAAAGTCTTCCGCCGCCAACGCCTCTGGCGCGATTCTGTCGACGCGCTCTATCCGCATACGTTCTTCTCCGACCTAGTCATGTGGCAAGGGGCGGGCATCGTTCCCGATGTCTCGGCCTTGCGTGCCGACGGTTCCTTCAGCAAGGGAGCGATCGCTTCGATTTCATTGGTCATCACGCCGCCGGAGTACCCAGGCGGCAGGCGGCCGACATCCTGCGACGTATCGATGCCTGCGGAGAAGGCGCCGCCGTGATAAGGGCCGATGACGAATACGTGGCTACCGGCATCGCGCATTCGCATAAGGAATCGTCCCGGCCATCCCCATAGCCACGGCGCCACGTTGATCGGCACGAAAATCACGCTGTTTCTGCAGGCTTTTGGTACGAGCCCCGTCCAGCCATAGCCGATATACGAAATCAGGCAGGTCTTCAGGGATTCCCGGGACATGGCCGGTACGGCGGGCAAGTCGGATTTCAGCGTGGCGATGGGCCTGTCGCCGCCATAGACCATCAGGTGCGCGGCCTGCTCGGCGGGAAGGCTCCGCAAGAAGCTAGCGAGGCGATGGCCCTCGGCTGGGTCATTGCTTTTGATATTGATGAGAAAGCGCCGGCCGGGAAAGGTGGCAAGGACTTCGCTCAATGACGGCATTTGACCGACGCCCTTGCCGCGAAAAGGAAATGTCATTCCACCGTCCGCTGTGTAGCCGTAGCCAATGTCCAGACGCTTTAACTGCGCCATGGAATGTTCGCGCGTTACGCCGTGCCCATCGGTGCGGCAATCCAGCGTCCAGTCATGAAAGATGGCGAAATGGCCGTCGGTGGTGGGATGAATGTCGAGCTCGACCACATCGGCTCCCGCAGCGAAACTGGCCCGCATGGACGAGATAGTGTTCTCAAGAAATTCGTGGGTCGGCTGCAGGATGCGCGTTGCGGTGCAAGTGTCGTTGCGCAGGTCGGTACGGTCGAATTGTTGAGAGATGCCACGGTGGGCAAGGAGCGTTGGACGATCCTCACCTCCCGTTGCCAACAGGGTCGTGTTGTTGATAAAGACGAGCGCGATGAAGACAGGCAAGGCCAGTGCCAGGGTTCGCCACGGTTTTCGCATGATCTCGGCGACGGCGTGTTAGCGGATGAGGCTCAAGAATAAACTCAAATTGCCCCGGCAACCGGCTCGTGCGCACCTCACCGCCGAAACCAAACCACCGACAACCCACAAGCCAAGATCAGCAACACCACCGCCCCCGCCGCCAACAACGCACCAACCTCAACCTCCTTCCGCTCGAGCGCCAACCGACTACTCAACCTCCGATAAACCTGCGTCAAATCAGCAGCCGAGCTCGCCTGAAAGTACTCCCCATCGGTCAACATCGCGACCTGCCGCAACGTAGCCTCATCCAGTTGCACCGGCGAAGAAAGACCCGGCACCGGCGCCCCCTCTTCCAGCGGCGTACCAAAGCCCACGGTATAGACCCGGACGCCCCGCTGCGCGGCCATCCGGGCCGCATCGATCGGGTCGGGGCCAGTGGTGCGGCGGCCGTCGCTGAGCAGGATGATCGCGCCGTGCCGATAGGAACCGGGGCTCGCTGAAGGCTGTTCCTGTTCGCGCTTGCGGACGGCCTCTGCCGCGGCGGCTTCCGACAGCGATCTGCCGCCGGATCCGGGTGCAAGCGACTCGCCGCCGAAGATGATCGCTTCGAGGTCGATGCCATCGTTGGGCAGCAGCACCGCCAGCGCCTGGATCAGTCCGCTGCCGGTGGCCGTGCCGTGTTGCAGTTGAAAGCGGTCGATCGCATCGAGCATGTCCTGCCGGCTGTCGGTGGGGGAAAGCACGACGGTCGCCGTGGCGGCAAAGGACACGATGCCCAGACGCACGCTGGCCGGCAAACCGATGATGAAGTCGCGGGCGGCGTGCTGCGCGGCGGCGATTCGGGTAGGTGCCACGTCGGCCGCCGCCATGCTGCGAGAGGTATCCATCGCGAGTACCACCGTGACGGTGTCGGAAGGCAGCGTCACGGTCGCGGTAGGACGAGCGCAGGCCAGCAGGGCCACGCCCAGCCCCAGCAACACGAGGAATGGCGGGATGTGGCGGCGCAATCGTTGCCTGCGACCGAGCACGGCGCGCGGCAGCGCAACACTGGAATACAGCAGCGCGGCTTTTTTGCGCCGCGCAATCAGGTACAGGTAGGCGGCTACCAGCAGCGGAAGACCCAGCAGCAGCCAGAGCATTTGTGGCCAGAGAAACTGCATGCCCCGCTCCTTGGCACTCCTTGGCACGTGATATGGCGATGGTACTGCGTTTCCCGGTCGGGCATTCCCTTGGCCTTTCCCGCACCCCTGTTTTCTCTTATGATGCCGCCCGTCATGCGGGCGAGCAGAAGGCAGACCACCGCCCGTCCATGACTCGCGGCGCTATGCCGCGAATCGGCGCCGCCCCGGGCGTCATCGGCAGCACCATAAGAAAACACAGCACAACAACAAGGAGTCATCTTGAAGAAGTCCATCCGCACGAGTCTGCTCGCACTGGCCGCCATGGCGGCGGTGCATGCGCACGCCGCTCCCACGCTGGTCGAGTCCGTACAGGGCTACACGCTGCAGAACGACAAGATCGCCAGCTTCAGCGGTCTGGTGTTCGACCAGGGCAAGGTACTGGAGACCGGCGACGCCGCCGCGCTGCGCGCGAAATATCCCGATGCCAAGCGCATCGACGGCCAGGGCAAGACGCTGCTGCCGGGCCTGATCGACGCGCACGGCCACGTGTTCCGGCTGGGCTTCAAGACGACCGAGATTTCGCTGTCGGGAACGAAAAGCCTGCAGGAAGCGCAAGGCCAGATCCGCGACTATGCGCAGAAGAACCCGCAGCGTCAGTGGCTGCTGGGTTATGGCTGGAATCAAGTGAACTGGAAGCTCGGCCGCTTCCCGACTGCAGCCGAGCTCGATGCCGCGGTATCGGACCGTCCGGTGCGCCTGGTGCGGGTCGATGGCCACGCTGCCTGGCTGAACACCAAGGCGCTGCAGGCGGCCGGCATCACCCGCGATACCAAGGACCCGGCCGGCGGCCGTATCGAACGCGATGCGAACGGCAATCCGACCGGCGTGCTGATCGACAAGGCGATGGCGCTGGTCAACAACGTGATTCCGCCCTACTCCGACGACGATCGCCGCGCCGCGCTGGCCGCGGCCGTCGCGCACCTGAACGCGCTGGGTCTGACCTCCGTGGGCGATGCCGGCGTGACCGTCGCCGACGACCGCATCTATCGCGAATTCGCCGACCAGGGCAAGCTGACCACGCGCATCTACGGGATGATTCGCGACACTGGCGATGACTTCAAGACGCTGTCCGCCAAGGGTCCGCTGATCGGTTACGGCAACGACCGCTACGATCTGCGCGCCGTCAAGCTCTACGGCGACGGCGCGCTCGGCAGCCGTGGCGCCGCGCTGATGGAGCCCTACACCGACGATCACGCGCATAGCGGCCTGCTGTTCATGAGCGATGCCGTGATGCAGGCCAACGTGAAGACGGCGCTGAAGGCCGGTTATCAGGTCAATGTGCATGCGATCGGCGACAAGACCAACCACCAAGTGCTCGACGCGATGGAAGTCGCTTACAAGGACGTCGGCGGCCGCGACCTGCGCAACCGGATCGAGCATGCGCAAGTCGTATCGCTGCCCGATATCCCGCGCTTCAAGAAGCTGAACCTGATTGCGTCGATGCAGCCCACGCACGCGACCAGCGACATGAACATGGCGGAAGACCGCATCGGCAAGGAGCGCATCAAGGGCGCCTACGCCTGGCAGACCTTCCTGAAGCAAGGCACCGTGATCGCGGGCGGCTCGGATTTCCCGGTCGAATCGGCCAACCCGTTCTACGGTCTGCACGCCGCGGTCACGCGCACTGACCATGAAGGCCGCCCGATCAACGGCTGGCATCCCGAGGAAGCGATGACGCTGCCGCAGGCATTCCGCGCGTTCACCCTCGATGCCGCCTACGCGCAGCATCAGGAAAAGACGCTGGGCTCGCTAGAGAAAGGCAAGTGGGCCGACTTCATCCTGGTGGACCGCGACCTGTTCAAGGTCGCACCGCCGGACATCTGGAAGATTCAGGTGCTGGAGACCTGGGTGGCCGGTGAACGGGTGTACACGAAGGGCAATCAATCGGCGCAACGCTGATCGACTAGATCGCAATCTCGCCAATAAGAAGCCCTGCTGGACGATGGTTCAGCAGGGCTTTTTTTCGCGTAATCGCCGTGCTCGGCTAACGGCAGACATCCAAAAAATGCGCGCGATTCTGTTTCGGTGGATGCCGTTTTTTTGGGACTATTGACAGCTTGTGGGCTCTCAACTGAACCAGCGCTCCCCCGGTGGCGGGGCGATGTCATCGTCCCCGTCGTCGCCCCGCAGTTTCCCACTGAACCGATATGGGGCTACACCACCGGTGGAAGGCGATCAAGCCGATTGCGCCGGCGCTGCCCTCTGCAATACCGAAAACATGTCGGAAGGATCGGGGCGATGGGTGTAGTCCGGGTTGACCTCCGAGTACAGTACGACGCCGTCGGAACCAATGACATAGCGCGCTGGCATCGGCAGAGTCCAGCTTGGATCACCGTTGAAGGCCGGCAGATCGTTCTTCAGTTTCTTGTACAGATCGACCAGATAGTCGGGCAGCTTGAAACGCAGGCCAAATGCAGCCGCGACTTCGTTATTGGTGTCGCTCAGTACCGGGAATCCGAGCGAATTGGTCCGCACCGACTTTCGGCTATTGACTGCCGTCTGCGGAGAAATTGCCACGACGCTGGCGCCGAGTGCCTCGAGTTGGGGAAGCACCTCGTTGATCGCCTGCAGTTCGATATTGCAGTAGGGGCACCAGACGCCCCGATAGAAGGTGACCACGAGCGGCCCATTTTCCAGTAGCTCGGCCGACGATACCGCGTTGCCGTCCTGATCGCGCAGACGAAATTCCGGCGCGCGGTCGCTGGCCTTGACTGCACGTGCGGCCTGGCCACTGGCGATCAGCTCGGCGGTCGCTCGTTCCATGATGGGATGGATCTCGGGGGGCGCGTTGTACGGCGGCTTACCCGCGCGGAAGTCCGCCTTGAATGCATCGAGTTTTTCCTGCAGTGACATGTCTGTTCTCCAATCGAGAGTGGGTATTGGCCATAGTGGGATAGGACGAGCGGGCGCGGTAGGCGGCCGCCAGGAATAGCAGTCATTCCGTTCAGACCTGGGCGAGGCCGCCATCGACGAACAGGTCGATACCGGCAACAAAGCTGCTGTCATCCGAAGCCAGGAACAGCGCCGCCGCCGCGATCTCGTCCGGTCGACCGATTCGCCCCAACGGCGTCGCGGCCGCAAACGCGGCGCGCAGCGCGTCGCCCTCCTGTTTGGTCCGAGCCTGGCTATCGATGATCGGCGTATCGATGGCACCGGGGCTGATCACGTTGACGCGAAGGCCCCGGCCCTTCCACTCCATCGTCCAGGTACGTGCAAGGGAGCGCACGGCCGCCTTCGCCGCGCTGTAGACGTCATGCGCTGGCAGGCCCTTCACACCGGCGACAGAGCCGGTCAGGATGACGCTGCCACCGGTCCGCATCAGCGGCAGGGCTCGCTGCACCGTGAAGATCAGGCCCTTGACGTTGACGCCGAAGGTCTGATCGAAGTGCTCCGGCGTGATGGCTTCGAGTGCTCGCTGGTGGATTGCGCCGGCGTTAGCGAACAGCACATCGAGCCCGCCTCGCTCGCGTTCGACGATGGCAAACAGGCGGTCGAGATCCGCCGGGCTCGACACATCGGCCCGCACCGCGCGAACACGGCCGTCAGTTTCACGGACCGCCTTGTCGAGTTCCGATTGCCGGCGCCCGACGATATAAACATAGGCTCCTTCCTTGGCGAAACGCCTGGCTGTTGCGAGCCCGATTCCGCTGTTGCCGCCAGTAATGACGGCCGTTCTGTTTTCGAGTTTTCCCATGGCTTCACCTTTAGCCTTTGTCGATCCCCTCATCACGCTGGGATCATGTCGCCAAGAAAGGCGTAGTCGGTATAGCCACGCGCATCGCCCCCATAGAACGTCGCACGGTCATAGGAATTCAGTGGCGCGCCGATGCGCAGGCGTTCTGGCAGGTCGGGATTGGCGATAAAGGTCCGGCCAAAGGCGATCAGGTCGGCCGTCCCGTTGCGGAGCATCAGTTCGGCACTGTCGCCAGTGAATCCACCGGCCGCAATGATGGTGCCGTGGTACAGCGGGCGCAGATGGCGCGCCGATACGTCGGTATCTTGGGCGACGGTGTCCTCGTTGCCCCGCACACGCGGCTCGACCAGATGCAGATACGCCAACGCGTAGCTGTTCAGGCGTGTGGCGACATAGCCGAAGGTGCCATGTGGGTCGCGGTCCGACATCGTGCCGTAGGTGCCGCTGGGCGACAGCCGCACCGCCACGCGCCCATCCCCCCAGACCGAACGGACGGCATCCAGCACCTCGAACAGAAGGCGCGCGCGGTTCTCCACCGGCCCGCCGTAGGCGTCGGTCCGGCGGTTCGAGCCATCGAGCAGAAACTGGTCCAACAGATATCCGTTCGCCGCATGCAGCTCCACCCCATCAAAACCGGCCGCCTTCGCGAGTTCCGCGCCGCGCCGGAATTCCTCCACCACTGCCGGAATCTCGTCGATGGCGAGCGCGCGCGGCATGACCTGCTCGGCCTCGACGATATTTCCCAGCGCATCGCGAATGGCCGCATGTTCGAGGGCCCGAATCGCGGAAGGCGCGATCGGCGTTTCCCCGCCGATGTTGGCGGGATGCGCTTGTCGTCCCGCATGCCATAGCTGCAGGAAGATCCGCGCGCCCTTGGCGTGCACCGCATCGGTGACGCGCCTCCATCCCGCCGCCTGCGCCTCGTTGAAGATGCCGGGCCCGTCGGCATAGGCGATGCCGAGCGGCGACACGGCGGTTGCCTCCGCGATCAGCAAGCCACCTTGGGTCGCACGCTGCGCGTAGTACTCCACCATCAGATCCGTAGGCACGTTATTGAGGTCGGCCCGCATCCGCGTGAGGGGAGCGAGCACGACGCGGTGCTGCAGATCGTAGGGGCCGACCGTGGTCGGGGTGAAGAGAGTCAATTGCGTTGCTTGCATGCCGTCTACCTCGATGTCAGTGAATCGGTGACGGCATGATCCGCCGGTGTCCGCAGAGGCGGAAGGCAGCCTGGAGCAATAGCACTCATTCCTGCCAGTAATGGCAGCGTTCCAGGCGTTCAGTCAGGCGAGCAAATCCATCCCGGTGTCCCGGCACATCGCGCCAGCGCGATGCGACGGTCGCCGACATAAGGGCGAATGGTGCTACAGCGCGACGTGCCGCTTGACGGCCTGGAGCAGCTTCGGCTTCAACGCAGCGAAACGCTGGTCCAATGCGGCAGGATCCGTGCGGTTCTGCGCAATCATCGCGGCCCGAACCTCGCCACCGCGAATGACCTGCATCGCGTCCTGCTCGATCCCCTTGACGATCGCGTCCGCCACAGTGGAGGCCGGCTCGCGTACGAAGCCGAGTTCCGGTCCGGCATCGGACGATGACATCATTGGAGTGTCGGTCGCCCCTGGATATACCGTCAGCACATGCACACCCTCGCCCTTCAATTCGCGCCGCATTGCCTCGCCAAAATGCGCAATGCCGGATTTGACGCCGGCATAGGTCGCGTAGAACGGCACGCCGACCAGCGCGATGCCGGATGAAATATTGACGATCATGCCGCCACTGGAGGAGGCACGCAGCATCGGCAAGGCAAGACGTGACAACAAGATCGGCGCCAGCAGATTGACTTCCACCATCTTGCGGATGTCGTCCTCCGGCGTCTCCTCCAGTCGTCCCGCACGCACGCCGCCAGCGCTGTGGATCAGCACCTGCAAGCCTCCCATGCGACTCTGCGCCTCCGCCAGTGCCCGCATGCGCCCCGCCTCGGTAGTAATGTCCGCTTCGACGCCGTCTGCGTGGCCAATGACCCGCAAGCGGGCGAGCGCCCGTTCCACCACGGCGGCCCGCCGACCAACGATCACCACCGATGCGCCTTTGCTGAGCAACGCTTCGGCAGTGGCAAGGCCGATGCCGCTGGAGCCGCCCGTGATCAGCACCCTCTTTCCTTGTACATGCATGATGTAACTCCTTGTTCTTCAGTGAATGTCGCCGTTTGGCGATAGTGAAGCGGTGTTGCATGTCATGGCAGGCGTTGGAAAGAATAGGTGTTATTCCTCGCCGGCATAGCGGCTCGCCGCGGCATCAGGCGTCATACCGCAGCGTCAGCAGTAGCGGCGGAACACCACGCTCGCATTGACGCCCCCAAAGCCAAAGCCGTTCGAGATCGCGTACTCCATCGCCATCGCACGTGGGGATCCGTGGACGATATCGACGCCGTCCGCCGCGGGATCCGGTTCGACGAGATTCAAGGTAGCCGGCGCAATCTGGTCGCGCAGAGCCAGCACGGTGAAGATGGCTTCGATGCCTCCAGCTGCCCCGAGCAAATGCCCTGTGGCGGATTTCGTTGCCGAAACGGCTGGACCTTTGCCTCTTCCAAATACGGCCTTGACGGCTTCCAGTTCACTGCGATCGCCCAGCAGTGTCGAGGTGGCATGCGCGTTCAGATGCTGGACAGCCTCCGGCGCGATTGCGGCTTGTCGTAGCGCCAGCGCCATGGCACGGCGTGCGCCGTCGCCATCGTCCGGTGTGGACGTCAAGTGATAGGCGTCGGCCGTGGTGCCATAGCCGACCAGCTCCGCGATCGGCGTGGCGCCTCGTCGCAGCGCGTGCTCGAGCTCCTCGATAACCAGCAGGCCGGCGCCCTCGCCCATGACGAAGCCATCGCGGGCCTGGTCGAACGGGCGCGACGACTGAGCCGGTCTGTCCGAGAAGCCCGTTGACAGCGCACGCGCCGCTGCGAAGGCTCCAAGACTGACGCGATCGATCGCCGCCTCGGTGCCGCCGCAAATGGCAACATCCGCCTCGCCGGCCCGGATCATGCGCGCCGCATCTCCAATGGCCTGCACACTGCTGGCACACGCCGTCACGGGCGCGCCTAGCGGGCCCTTGAAGCCATGCGCAATCGACACGTTGCCTGCAGCCATGTTGGCGAGGAAGCTGGGAATCGTGAAGGGCGACAGGCGACGAGGTCCGCGGGCTTCAGTAGTGCGCACCGCCTCTGCGATTGCGCCAAAGCCGCCGATACCCGATGCGATGACTGTCGCGGTGCGCTGCTGCCCTGCCTCGTCCCGCGGCGCCCATCCCGCTTGCGCGAGGGCTTCCTTTGCGGCCGTCAACGCAAACAGAATGAAGCGGTCCATCTTCTTCAGGTCCTTTGGCTCGACAGCGCTTGCCGGATCGAACCCGGCAGGCTCGTTCTCGCTGAACGCTGGCACCACCGCTGCCACCTTGGCCGCGATACCGTCGACCATGTCCTGCGGCAACAAGACCATTCCGGAGTTGCCATCGAGCAGCCTGCCCCATACCGCTTCCACTCCGCATCCGAGCGGCGACACCACACCCATGCCGGTTACCACGATTCTCTTTGTACTCATCATTGTTGCCTATGCAATTGAAAGCCCGCAGGAAGTTTGGGACGAACTTGGCCGGGCGAGGCGCCTGCGCGGCGTCGCCGGTCGTACTGCCGAAGTTGGAATGCGGACCCGTGTTCCGGGTGTCAGGTTGGCGCTTTGCCGCGTCGCGCTCGGCCGTCGCCGTCGTCATCGACGACGGAGGTGGGTGGGGGAACGAACTTCAGACCGGTGTCGCCGCCACGGCGCTTGGTCTTGCCATACGCGAAGCAGTAACGTAGATGATCATCAGCTGCGGGCCCCGGTTCGATGACGTAATCACGGGCGTCGACCGGCTTGCCGGTATCGAGATCGACCATGCCGACTCGCACCGGCCGGCCCGTCGCACGCTCGACCAATTGCACGCTGCGGCCCTCGGGTGCGAAATATCGGCTGCCCCATTCGACAAAGGCCAGCAGAACCGGGCGAAACGCCTTGCCGGCTTCGGTGAGGAAATATTCGTAGCGAGGCGGACGGTCCTGATATTGCACGCGCTCGAGCAGACCGGCCTCCACCAGGCTGGCCAGACGGCGAGTCAACATATTGGGTGCGATGCCCAGGCTCTTCTCGAATTCATCGAATCGGGTCAGACCGATCATCGCGTCGCGAAGGATCAGGATGCTCCACCACTCGCCCACATGGGACAAGCTGCGTGCGACCGGACAACATGAGGTGCCGACGTCGGTCCGTTTCATGACGTGCCTCCGCAGGGCTGGAAAATGCTGGTTGCTTTCATCATGAAAGTCATTGTAAATTCGTGACTTCCATCATGCAAGTCACCTACCCCGTCTCGCATGCGCCGGCGCGCTTGCGGAAAACCAGGAGCGGTAATGAGTCTGATCGACGAAGTAAGCAAAGGCATGGAAGGCCAAACTGGATTGGCACAGTTGCAGGCGCTGCTCGCCTCGGGCAGGAAGCCGGGCATCCTTGTGTCGCTGGACTTCGATTTCGTCGAAGTGTCGGAGGGTCGGGCTGTGTTCGCCGGGATTCCAGGGGAGCATGCCTATAACCCGATCGGCACGGTCCACGGCGGCTATGCAGCGACCTTGCTGGATTCGGCTTGCGGCTGCGCAGTGCACTCGCGGCTCGCGCCGGGTCAGGGCTACACCACGCTGGAATTGAAAGTGTCGTATCACAAGGCCATCACGCGCGACTCAGGCCTGTTGCGGGCGGAAGGACAGGTGCTGTCGTTCGGCCGCCGTGCCGCGTTCTCTCGCGCGGATCTGGTCGGCGCCGATGGACGGTTGTATGCCTCGGCGACTTCGACGTTGCTGGTTTTCGAACGCTGATCGTCCCATCGCGCACGGTACCAGGCCGCGCGTGCCGCGGCTTCAGGACACCTGCCCCGCCAGCGCCTCTTCGACAAAAGCGACGAAGGCGCGCGCCTTTGCAGTGACCATTCTTCCGGATGGAAAGACCGCCCACAAATCGATCGGCGGCAAGGTCCAATCGTTCAGCACCGTCTGTACGACGCCTTGTTCCACTTCCGGAGCAAACATCCATCTTGACGCCACCGCCAGTCCCATATCGGCGAGCACTGCGGTACGGATTCCCTCGGCTGCGCTGACACGCACGCGCCCCGATACGACGACGGCGACTTCCGTGCTGCCCTGCCGGAAGGACCATGATTCTCCACCGCCACGCTGCGAATAGATGATGGCTTGATGCCCGCTCAGGTCTGCGGGGGTACGCGGCACACCGGCCTGCGCGAAGTACCGTGGCGTGCCGACTACCAGCCGCGGGCTTCGGGCAATGCGCCGCGCCGTCATCGAGGAATCGTCCAGCATTCCCATGCGTAGCGCGACATCGGTGCCCTCTTCGAGCAAATCGATATTGCGGTCGTCAAGTGCGATATCGATTTCCAATTGGGGATGGCGGTCCATGAACGTCTTCAACCCGGGCAGGATATGCAATCGGGCAAACGTGACCGCCGCCGAAACCCGCAGGCGGCCCGACAGCCCTTCTGAGGAATCGCGAGCCGCCTGTTCGGCTTCGTCTGCTTCTTCGATGGCCCGCTTGGCATGCTCATAGAAGCGCTGACCTGCATCGGTAGGTGTCAAGCCGCGCGTTGAACGCAACAGCAATCGAGTGCCCAGCCGTTCTTCGAGCTGGGCGATCGACTTGGATACCGCGGGCTGCCCGAGGTTGAGCCGCCGTGCGGCCGCCGAGAACGATCCTGCCTCAATCACCCCGACAAAGGTCTCCATCGCCGCCAGCCGATCCATGTCCCGCTCCCATTCCAAACGTGTCACGTGCCGATGTGCTTGGCGCGTCGGCGTGCGACATCCCAGCCCCGCCCACAGCGGGACTTGTCGCCAACCCTCTATGTTCTTCCAGCCTGCGCAGGCGGCGCACACGATTCCCGCAAAACCACCCGCGTACCGAGCCGAATCTCCCGCCCCGCCGCCGCCTTCGCATCGTCCGCGCCTGAACCGCCCCCAATCCCCCGCAACAACATCTCCGCCGCCGCCGTCCCCACCGCCTCGAGATCCCAATCGATGGCGGTAATCGCCGGCGTATAAAGCTGTGCCAGATCGCTATCCCCTACGCAAATCAGGCTGACATCCTGCGGCATGCGGTGCCCCGTCTGCTTCATCGCTTGCAGGACACCGGACAGGATCCGGGTGCCGAGGCAGATGAAGGCTGTCGGGCGGTCCTTGGCGGACAGCAGCGCCAGTGCATCGCTGAATGACAGATCCATCGCCGAGCGCCTGGAGCGCACGAGGGCGGTATCGACGGTCAGGCCGCGCTCCTCCAGCGCCTTGCGATAGCCGCTGATGCGTTCGCGTCCGGGGCGCAGGGCGCCGTCGGATGTCATCAGGGCGATGCGGGTGTGTCCGAGGTCGAGCAAGTAGCGGGTCGCTTCGTAGGAAGCGCGGGCGTGTTCGACGTGGACGCCGGAACCTTGCGCGCCGAAGTCGCGGTCCATGGCCACGACGGCGAGGTCGCGGGAGATTTGGGCGAGGTAATCGGGGCGCTCGGTTTCGCAGGGGCCGAGGATCAGTCCGTCGACGCGGCGGCGGCGGAACAGGTCGACCATCAGTTCTTCCTGCGCCTTGTCGTTATGCGTGTTGCCAACCACCATCGCATAACCTTCGCGCTGCAGCCTCGCTTCGACCGCGGTGATGATGCGGGCGTAGAGGGGATTGGCCAGATCCGACACCAGCAGGCCGACGACGCCGGAGGTGCCGGTGCGCATGCTTTGCGCAATGGGGTCGGGCGCATAGGCCAGCGCCTTGGCGGCCCGTTCGACGGCCTGGAGGGCTGCCTCGCTGACCGGTCCGCTGCGGTTCAGTGCGCGCGATGCCGTGCCCACCGAGACGCCGGCGGCGCGCGCCACGTCGCGGATCGTGACGCGGGCTGGCGTGTCGGAGCTGGGGGTGCGCGTTCGGCTGGTCATCGATGGTCCGGCTTGAAGGTCTGAGCTGGCGGTAATCGTAGCGGGCCCTGGGGCCGCTATTATCGTCGATCCGATGGCCCTGCCCTACCCGCCGATCAGTACATCGCGCGGCCGCCGCTGATATCGAATACCGCCCCGGTACTGAAGCTGCATCGCGCCGAACACAGCCATGCGGCCATTTCCGCCACCTCTTCGACGCGCACGAACCGCTTCATGGGCACGCGTTCGAGAAGGCGGGCCTGCAATTGCGCCCGCTGGCTCTCGTCGTGCTGGCCGAAGATATCGGTATCGGCGGCGCTGGGCGTGATGCAGTTGACCAGTACGCCGGTCTCCGCGAGTTCCTTGCCCAGGCTTTTCGTCATCGAGATCAATGCGGCCTTCGATGCCGCATAGGCACCGGCAAACGGATTGCCCTCCTTGCCAGCGACCGACGCCACGTTGACGACGCGCCCCCAGCCGTCCTTCACCATCGAAGGCACCACCGCCTGCACGCATTGCAATGCGCCGAACACATTGACGTCGAAGACCAGCTTCCATTCGTCGACGGACGCCTCCACCGTCGGCCCTCTGCGTCCGAGGATGGCGGCATTGTTCGCCAATGCTGTTGGCATGCCCAGAGTTTCGACCGTCTGTGCAAATGCCCGGTCTACCTGTTGGCGATCGGTGATGTCGACTGACACCGCCAATACCCGTGCGCCATTGCCGCGCAATGTGCGAGCGGCCTCCTCTAACAAGGCTCGGTCGCGATCCCACAGGGCGACCGCGTATCCGTCGGCCGCAAGCCGATTGCCGATCGCGAGCCCGATGCCGCGCGCGGCGCCGGTCACCACCGCAACGTGCCGGCCCGCCCTCGTGCCTTCGGCCGCGCTCATTGCGGAGTTCCAATGCGCCGGATTGGATCGGCGCCATCCCAGCCTTTCGCGGCCTCGGCAATCGCCGCAAAGTATTCGCCCTTCCCGCCGGACATTTCCGAAATCTCGACGATGTTGCCCGGCAAGTCCGCATGGACGTAATAGGCAAATCGGCCGCGCATGCCCATGCGCCCGCCGTGCCCCTCGACATAGCCGCTTGCACGCAACCGCTCGGCGAATTCGTCGAAGCGGTCGTCGGTCCAGTACGCGATATGCTGCATGCCTTCGCCGAAGTGCCTCAGCGAATCGAGATAGAGCGACGGCGCATCATTGCGCTGCTGAATCAGCTCGATCTGCACGCCGCCGGAATTCGCGAGTGCGATGGAAAGGTCCGGCAAGGCCGACGCTTCACCGTAGTAGCGAAATTCGGTCGTGCCGACTTCCTTCTTGTAAAACCACGGCCCGACGCCGAGCACCCCGCTCCAGTGCCGCATCGCCTTCTCGATATCCCGCACGACGTAGCCGATCTGGCATACGCCTCCGAACAGCAAGCTCATCTTGCCTCCATGTCATCGAATGTTGGAAACGTTTCCATAAAGATACAGTAGTCGATGTGCTGGCTCGGCGCAGCATAGCGTTAACCATGATTGCTGCCCGCACCACGCTCAACGACACTGCAATGGAAACGTTTCCACATGGACGGAAACGCCCCCCCCGAACCCCGCATCGCAGAACGGGCGAACACTTGGAGACAAGACATGAAGAAGCTCTTCACCACCGCGTTGCTCGCCGTGGCGGCCGCTACCGCGCAGGCGGCCGACCCCGCGGCCTATCCCGAGCGCCCGATCCGCATGCTGCTGCCCTTCTCCGCCGGCGGTGGCGGCGATACGCTGGGCCGCTTCCTGGCCGAGCGCTTTGCCGCGCAGCTGAAGCAACCGGTGGTGGTCGAGAACAAGCCTGGCGCGGCCGGCACGATCGGTACTCAGACGGTGGCGACGGCGACGCCGGACGGCTACACGATCATGATCGGCGGCATGTCGACGCATCCGCTGGCGGCCGCGACCTACGCGAAGCTGCCCTACGATCCGGTGCGCGATTTCCAGAGCCTGGGGACCATCGGCAATTCGTCGATTGTCATGGTCGCGTCGAATTCGTACCCGGCAAGCAATCTGAAAGAGCTGATGGCGCTGGCCCGCAAACAGCAGGCGCCCATTCAATACGCCAGCTGGGGATCGGGCTCGACCGGACATTTCTGCGGCGAGATCCTGAGCCAGAAGGCCGGCATCCCGCTGCAGCACGTGCCCTACAAAGGCACCTCGCAAATCATCACCGATCTGCTCGGCAACCATATCTCCGTGGCGTTCGTCGACATGGTGACCGCGACACCGTTCGTCAAGGAAGGCAAGGTCAAGGCGCTGGCCGTCTGCACCAAGCGATCGCCGAGTCTGCCGAACGTGGCCAGCTACCAGGAGCAAGGCGTCGACTTCGACCGCGAATTGACATGGGCGATGTATGTCCCGGCCAAGACCCCGAAGCCAATCGTCGACAAGCTGTCGACCGTGCTCGAGAAGACGCTGAAGGAACCCGAGGTCGTCAGCAAGCTGCTGTCGCTGGGCATTACGGCCAAATACGTTTCCGGCACCGAGCAGCAAGCGATCAATGCGCGCGATATCCCGATGTGGAAATCGATCGCCAAACAGGCGCACATGTCGCTCGACTGATGCATTGCCGCCCAAACGCGGGCGGTTCCCCTTCCATGACATCACCACAAGAATCGTCTATGTCTTCCACCTTGAATGAAGCCCGCATCCAGACCGTACGCGACCATATGGCGCTGGAGTGCGTCCACGATTGGGACGCCGTGATCGATACCTTCGCGCATCCGCGCTACGAGATGCACGGCAGTGGGGTGGTATTCGATGGCGAGGCCGAGGTGCGCGGGTATTTCGATTCGTCGCGGGTGCCCTTTCCGGACCTGAAGAACGAGATCATTGCCATTGCGGCCGATGGCGATACCGTGCTGGTCGAATTCTGGCTGCAGGGCACGCATCTTGGCCCGTTGAAGGCCAATGGCAAGACCTATGAGCCGACCGGCCGCACCTTCCGCATCCGGATTGCCGCCACGTTCGAATTCGCGCCGGGCTCGGACAAGATCATCTGCGAGCGCCCGTACTCCGCGCCGGATGCCAAGTTGCGCGCGCTTGGTCTTCTGTGAACGGTATCAGCAGAACCATCCCCCATCAGAGGAGATTCAAATCATGGCCTTGCCCAAGGTCGTCACACATCAAGACCGCCTGCTGACGGTGAATATCCATGACGCGGTGGAATTCGCCGGTTCCGAGCCGGGCTCGACGATCATTCCGCTCTTCCTCGACCGCGAGAACGGCGTCTGGGTGCTGTACGGCAAGTTCGAACCGGGCACGACGCTGCCCCCGCACTTCCACACCGGCACCGTCCACTTCTTTACGACGAAAGGCGAATGGAACTACGTCGAATACCCGGACGATCGCCAGACCGCCGGCAGCTATCTGTATGAGCCCGGCGGCTCGGTCCATACCTTTTCCGTTCCGGCGGACGCCAAGGAGGCAGCGGAAGGATTCAT
Organism: Cupriavidus gilardii; assembly: GCF_008801915.1. Lineage (GTDB taxonomy): Bacteria > Pseudomonadota > Gammaproteobacteria > Burkholderiales > Burkholderiaceae > Cupriavidus > Cupriavidus gilardii. The sequence continues at coordinate 14,868 of NZ_VZOV01000035.1, read as the reverse complement.
GGTGGTCTACGGCGCCAACGTGATTTTCAAGGACGGCGAATATCAAGGCGTGCGCGACGCCGGGGCGATCGAGGACGGCATCCTCAATGCCGCGAAGGCGATGGGCCTTCCGACGCCGCGCTATATCCGGCCTGGCAAGGGCGCGGTGTTCTCGCGCGATTGATGGAAACGGACGCGCGAAGCAAGTCTATCCCTTCGCGCACTCCGCCTGAAAGCCCGCACCAGACACCTGCGATCGCCGCAGCGCATAGGGCAGCACCGCCACTACGCCGGCCACGGCCAATACCGTGCCGACCCACAGCGGCGACCGCAGCCCCCAGCCCTGGCTGATGCCCACGCCGCCGAGCCACGAGCCCGACATCAGGCCGATATTGATTACCGCGGTATGCATCGTATTGACCAGCGGTCCGGGCGGGGCGGCGCGCATCACGCGCACGACCATCGCCGGATTCAGCGATACGCCCGTCAGGCCAACCAGCAGCATCGCGATGACGGCAACCAGCGGCTGATCGGCGTAGACGGCAAACAATGCCAATGCTGCCGCCAGCACCACCAATCCCCACAAGAGGATGCGCATCGTATGCCGATCGGCGAAGCGGCCGATCATTGCGTTGCCGATGACCGTCGCCAGGCCATACAGGCCCAGCAGCGCGGGAATCGAAGACGGCGAGTATCCCGACACCTTGGTCAGCACCAGCGCGAAATAGCTGAAGCCGGCAAAGGTCGCGCCGATGATCAGCGCGCTGGTCGTATAGGCGGCCCACAGCTCGCGATTGGCCAGCGAGGCCAGTTCGCTGCGCATGCCCTTGGTACTGGTCGTCAATGTCGCGGGAATCCTCCAACGCACCGCCAGCACACAAAGGCCGGTCAGCACCACCAGCACCCAGAAGCTCGCTCGCCAGCCAAGGTGCAGGTCGACCAGCGTAGCCAGCGGCAAGCCTGCGACCGTGGCGATCATCAGGCCGCCGATCACGATCGCCGCAGCGCGCCCGCGCACCTCCGGCGCCACCATCTCCGCGCACATCGACAGCACGATGCCGAAGCACGCGGATGCGGCGATGCCGGTCACCGCACGGCCGATCGCCATCACCAGATAATCATCCGCCATCGCGCAGCCGATCTGCCCGACCATATACGTGGCCAGCAATCCGAGCAACGCCGGACGCAGCGGAACGCGCGCCAGTGCCACGGTCAGCACCGGCCCACCGAGCACCATGCCGGCGGCGTAGATCGACACCAGATAGCCGATGCGTTCGACCGGCACACCGAAGGCCGCGGCCAGCGACGGCATCATGCCGGCCACCATGAATTCCGAGGTGGTCAGGCAAAAGACGGTCAGTCCGAGGATATAGACGGCGAACGGCATGGCCGCCGCCGTGCGAGTCGAGGAGGGTGTGGTAGACACGCTGGTCATTGGTGTTATACCGGTTATTTTTATATCGATCAGTACGAAATTACGATGTAAAAAACCTGCGCGATGCAATTCAGCAATTCGGCAGGTTCATGGCTTGCCCCAACGGGCCACGGTGCGGATTTTGCCAGCATCGGCAATGGCGGGCATTAACCCTGACAAAAACGTTGTTATGAATGCGCGGCGCCCGGACCGGTTACCAATCGGCGTTCGCGCTATCGGTCCAGTTCGGCAAGGATCTCGGCCGTGTGCTGGCCGAGATCGGGAAGCGCAGCATCGCGCGGCCTTCCGTCGTCGATCGTCATGGGCAAGGCCGGCATGCGCAGTGTCCGGTTGCCGGGTGACGGCACGCTGATCACTCGTTCCGGTGTCGTGGCCTGCGCGTATTGGATGGCATCGCGCAGGTCGCGCACCGCGCCGCAGACGACCCCAGCGGCATTGAGCGTTCGGCAAGCTTCCTCGGTAGTCAGCGCCGACAACGCGCCGGCAAGCATGCGGAGCAAGGCCGGTCGATTCGCCACGCGCGCGGCGTTGTCGTGAAAGCGTGGGTCTTGCGCGAGTTCCGGCAGTCCCAGGCATTCGCACAAGCGGGCAAAGTGGTCCTGCAGATAGGCCGAGATCACGATTCTGCCGTCGGCAGTCGGTACCACATCCGCCGCCGGCGCCATCGTCGGCTGGCCATTGCCGCAGCGTGACGGCGCCGCGTCGAGCAACTGGTACTCGGCCCATTGCTGGCTCAGCGCATCGGCTGCCACGTCGATCAGCGACACCTTGACGTGGGCGCCTTGTCCGGTGATGCCACGGCGCGCCAGCGCGGCGAGCACGCCCGTCGCCAGCGTACGGCCGGCCAGCACATCGACAACCGTGAACCCCACGCGCGTCGGATCGGCGTGGGCATCTCCGTTCATGCTCATCATTCCGCTTTCGGCCTGCGCGGCGATATCGAGGCCCGGACGCGCCGCCGCCGGCCCACTGTCGCCGAAGCCGTTGACGGAGCCGTAGACAAGCCGGGGAAGCACACCCCGAAGCTGCTCGGCGCCAAGCCCGTACTTCTCCATCACGCCCGGACGCGCGTTCTGCAGCACCACATCGGCGCGGCGCACCAGATCCATCGCCACGCGACGATCCTCCGCGCGGCGCAGATCGAGGACGATCGAACGCTTGCCGCGGTTATATGCGGAAAACATGGGGCCACAGGCATCCGCCTGCCAGCCCGAGCGACGGCTTGCATCGCCGCCCGGAGGCTCGACCTTGATCACATCGGCGCCCAGATCGGCCAGGACTTGTCCCGCCGACGGCGCTGCGATGAACTGGCCGAAATCGACGACGCGCAGACCGGCCAACATGGCCGCATCCACGCCGCTTTTATCGAACGAACTACTGGATTTCATGCCTTCTCACTCCGGCTTGACGCCGGCGTCCTGTGCAATGCGTTGCCATGCCACCGTATCGTCGGCGACCACTTTCCGGAACTGCGCCGGCGTCAGGGCCGGAGCGACAGGGAGGTTCAGCGCGGTCAGGCGGTCGCGAAACGCCGGCGTCGCGATGGCGCGCACCACCTCCTTGTTCAACCGCTCCACCAGCGCCCCGGGTGTGCCCGCCGGCGCGAACATGCCGTACCAGCTGGTGGTCGGAAACGGATAGCCTTGCTCTCCCATGGTCGGCACATTCGGGAACTGCGGCAAGCGACTGGAGCCGCTGACGGCGATCGGCACCAGCCGGCCGGCTTTGACGAGGCCGATCTGCGAGCTGACGTCGACCCAGCCGACGGGCAACAGACCGCTCTGAACGTCCGTCGCCACGGCGGCGGTGCCTTTGTACGGCGCGTGAACCATGTCGAGATTCGCCTTCTTCAGAAAGCTCTCCATGGTCAGATGCCCACCCGATCCCATGCCCCACGATCCGTAGCTGAGTTGGCCCGGGCGCTGCCTGACATAGGCCACAAGCTCCTTCAGGTTGTGGACCGGCACCTTGGGCGAGGCCACCATCAGGTTGCCGAAGCTGCCGATCTGCGCAATCGGTTCGAAACGCTTGAGCGGATCGGGCGCGCGCGTGTAAAGCGCAGGGTTGACGACCATCGCGCCGGCATAGGTAAGCAGTAGTGTGTAGCCGTCCGGGCTTGCGGCGGACACGGTTTCGCTGGCAATCAAGCCGTTCGCGCCGGGCTTGTTCTCGACCACGAAGGGCTTGCCGAACACCGAGCCGAGTTGCTCGGCAAGAAGGCGCGCGAGCGTATCCGTACCGCCCCCGGCCGCACTGGCGACGACCAGCTTGACCGGGCGGTTCGGCCAGCCTTCGTTGTCCTGGGCAAACGCCATCGGTGAAGCCATCGATGAAGCGGTCAGTGCCAGCATGGCTGCCAGCCATTGCCTGCGCGTGTTCATGGTTTGTCTCCCTTTATCTGCCGATATTCGCGGTGCTTCCTGCTGGCGGGATCGGCGTGCTCGAATGCCGGTGTTCTCGCGTTCGAGACATTCCGGCGTTGACGTCAATCCAGCGCGGGGAACAGCACGTGCAAACTAACGCGGGGGGCTTCATGCATGCCACGCATGTTTCGCTATCTTGAACAAGGGCAGCGTCCCGGCGTTGAAGCATTCGGCGCAAAAAAAAGCGCCGGCGGGTATTCACCCCGCCGGCGCCGTCGGATGTCGCCGCTTGCGGCGCGCCTTACTTCGCCGTCGGCATCGCGAACTCCGCGCCCTTGCCGATGCTCTGCGGCCACCGCTGCATCACGGACTTCTGCTTGGTGTAGAAGCGCACGCCCTCTTCGCCATAGGCGTGGGTGTCGCCAAACAGGCTGCGCTTCCAGCCGCCGAAGCCGTGCCAGGCCATCGGCACGGGGATCGGCACATTGATGCCGACCATGCCCACCTGGATCCGGCGCGCGAATTCGCGGGCGACGCCGCCATCGCTGGTGTAGCACGCCACGCCGTTGCCGAATTCGTGCGCGTTGATCAGCTCGACCGCCTCGGCAAAGTCCTTGACGCGGACGCAGGCCAGCACCGGGCCGAAGATTTCCTCGCGATAGATCCGCATCTGCGGCGTGACGTTGTCGAACAGCGTGGCGCCGGTGAAGAAGCCGCCTTCATGGCCCGGCACGCGATGGTTGCGGCCATCGAGCACCAGGGTCGCGCCCTCTTCCACGCCCAGGCCGATATAGCCTTCGATCCGTTCCAGCGCCTGCCGCGTGACCACCGGACCCATTTCGGCTTCGGGATTCATGCCGTTGTCGATCTTCAGCGCGCGGGCGCGTTCGGCCAGCTTCGGAATCAGGCGATCGGCGGTGTCGCCGACCAGCACCGCAACCGACACCGCCATGCAGCGCTCGCCGGCCGAGCCATAGGCCGCGCCGATCAGCGCGTCGATGGCCATTTCGGGATCGGCATCGGGCATCACCACCAGATGGTTCTTGGCGCCGCCCAGGGCCTGCACGCGCTTGCCGAATTGCGCGGCACGCTCGCTGATTGCCTGCGCGATCGGCGTGGAGCCGACGAAGCTGACGGCCTTCACTTCCGGATGCGCGATCAGCGCATCGACCACGACCTTGTCGCCCTGCACAACGTTGAACACGCCCGCCGGCAAACCCGCCTCGGCGAGCAGATCGGCCATGAACAGGCTTGCGCTCGGATCGCGCTCGCTGGGCTTGAGCACGAAGGTATTGCCGGCGGCGATCGCGACCGGGAACATCCAGCACGGCACCATGCACGGGAAGTTGAACGGCGTGATGCCGGTCACCACGCCGAGCGGCTGGCGCATGGTCCAGTTGTCGATGCCGGTGCTGACCTGGTCGGTGTAATCGCCCTTCAGCAGTTGCGGAATGCCGCAGGCGAACTCGATCACGTCGATGCCGCGCATCACTTCGCCCTGCGCGTCGGAGAAGACCTTGCCGTGCTCGGCGGTGATGATCGCGGCCAGCGTGTCGCGATGCTGGTTCATCAGCTGCAGGAAGCGCTGCATCACGCGGGCGCGGCGGATCGGCGGCGTGTCGGCCCAGGCCGGGAACGCAGCGGCCGCCGCAGCGACGGCAGCGTCGACATCGGCCACTTCACCGAGCACAACCTTGCGCGCGGCTTCGCCGGTGGCCGGATTGAACACGTCCTGCCGGCGCTGGCTGCTGCCGCTCGTACGCTGGCCGCCGATGTAGTGGCCGACGTCGGCACGGTCGATATAGGCATGCGCTTGGGTCATCTCGGGCTCCTTGGTTCTGGGATTCAGTTCTGGGATTCAGTTCCGGAATCAGTTCTGGAATCGGTGGAATGGGCCCAGTGTAGGCGTCGCTCCCCGGCCCATTCAATAGCGCCACGCTTGACTCACTGTTCAATGAACTAAACAATCCGCCGATGGACAAGCAAAAGATCGAATCGCTGTGGGTGCACTTGCACTCGCTGGTGGTGCTCGGCGACGTCGGCAGCTATACCGCTGCTGCAACGCAGCTGGGCATCAGCAAGGGCGCGATGAGCCAGCGCATCGCGGAACTGGAGCGGGCGGCCGGCATCCCGCTGGTGCAGCGCACCACGCGCAGCGTCCGCCTGACCGAGGCGGGTCAGCGGCTGGTGGACGCGACGCGCATACCATTCGAGTCGATCGAGCGCAGCTTCGGCGACGTCAAGGACATGGGCGGCGAGCCGCGCGGGCTGGTGCGGATGACGGCGCCGGTCGCGCTGGGCCGCCAGCAGATCGTGCCCAGGCTGCCGCCATTTCTGGCGATGTATCCGCAGATCCGCGTCGAGCTGGAACTGTCGGACAGCTTCGCCTCGCTGGCGCGGGAGGGATTCGACCTGGCGGTACGCCACGCCTCTCGCGCACCGGATACGCATATCGCCTGGACGCTGTGCCGCACCGGCACGGTGCTGGTTGCCACGCGCGCCTATTTGCGGCGCCACGGCACGCCTGCGTCGCCGTCCGACCTGACCGCGCACAACTGCCTGCATTACTTCCGCCGCGGCGAACAGCCGACCTGGAGCTTCGAGCCGGTCAGAGGCGGTGCCGCCCGGCAAAGCGTCGGCATCCGGGGCAATTTCGCGGCGGACAACAGCGAGGCGCTGCGCGATGCCGCACTGGGCGGCCTTGGCATCGCGCTGGTGCCGGATTTCACCGCGCAGGCCGATCTGAATGCGGGCAAGCTGGTCCGCGTGCTGCCCGGTTGGCGGCCTTCGGGGGCCTTTGGCGATGCGATCTACGCGATCCGTCCGTACAGTCCCCTGCTGCCGCGGCCGGTGCGGCTATTGGTGGACTATCTGCGCGAAGCGCTGAAGGAAGGGTTCGGGATGCAATAGTCGCTACCCGGCCAGCTTTGCCGCCTCGGCCAGCATTCCATCGAGAATGCAATCGGCCAGCGGTTCGGGAAAGCCGTTCGGCAGCGCTTGCCGTATCGCCTGTGCCACCCGTGGCGCGCGTTCGGCCAGATCGTCGACCACGTACCGAGCGGGGCGTCCGTCGGGCGTGATCACGCCATGTCGCTCGCCGACGGCGACCCAATGGCGGCGCTGGATTTCCCGCATCTGGTAATGCGCATTGCGCGCTCGAACGGCCATCGCCATCTTGACCCGGAACGGCGACAGCTTGCCGGGCGCCTCTCCGATGATCGGGTATGCCGAGAGCACGTCGTACAGCGGCGTCATCTGGTACCGGCCTTCCGGACGCAGGAACAGGCTGAAGTTCTTTGCGTGTCCATCGGTGGCCCGCAGCATCCAGAACAGGACTTGCGCCTGGAAGAAGGTGCGGCGGTCCTCGTCGCGCGTCGTGGAGCCGGCCAGCGTTTCCATGATGCTGTCGATGCCGGGTCCGCCATCGGCTTCGTACTTGACCGCCGGCGGCACGCCCTTGGCCTGGCACATGTCCTCCTGCGGCAGGCGAACGAGGCGACGATCGCCGTCCGGACTTTGCCACCACATACGGTCGAATCGCTGCACGCTGAGCGCCTTCAGATCCTCGAACTGCACCGGTTCGCACTGCGCGACCGGCAGGCCGAACTCGCGCAGGATCAGCGAGCACAGCCACTCGTTCTCGACCGATTCGGTCATGTTCAGCTTCCGCCCGCCGACCAGGCCAAGCGGCAGCTTCAGGATGTGCGTGGTGGGCGTTTGGCCGCGTGGCAGGCACCAGGCGCCGTTGTAGAACAACAGCGCGGTCTTTTCCTGGGCGCCGGCGATCGAGATGCGGAACTCGTCCTGCTCGTCAATGAAGCCCGGCGGCGCGGATCGCAGCGTGCCGCGCAGCACCTGCGCGACCTGAGCCTCGGTCAACGGCTCCGCCTCGACGGGCTGCACACCTTCAGGCACGGTGCCGTCCGGCAGCAGTTGCAGCGCGCCCACGCAATCGCGGCCGATTTCGGCGAGCAGGTCGAAGGCGTCGGTCGAACCGGTGCGATACCGCCGCGCGATGCGCTCGCGAATCTCCCGGGTATCCGGCAACAGGTTGTCGAAGTAGGCCCGCACCTTGTCTCCGCGATGCGGTGCGTTGCCGGGGGTAAAGGGCAACGACAGGGACAAGGGCCGCCCGACGTCCGAGGCGACCCACTCCGGCGCGTACTGCAGCACATCGCCGGCACGTGGACTGAAGTGCCAGGTGCCGACGAACGCGCCGTTCATCCAAAGCGTCAACGTACGGGTATGCGATCGCCGTCCCATGATCACCAGACCTGCGGACTCGAGGAGGCAGTGCTACGCGACTGCGCAGTGGGCTTGTGCAGCACGAGCTCGACGCCGAGGACGCTGAGCAGGCGCATCAGCTTGTCGACGCTGACCCGCGCCGGATTGCGTTCCAGCGCGGACAGGGTCTGCTGGCTGACCCCCATGCGCAATGCCGCCTCGGCCTGGGTCAGGCCCATCTCCTTGCGGAAGGCCTGGAGCAGTTGCGGCAGTTGCTCGGCGGTGCGGACGGTGAAGTTGCTCATACATCCCTCTGGCGGTTTGCGATTTACAAGAGATACGTTGTATTTCTAAATTACTCGAAATTTTTTGTATTTCGAGGATACTCGATATTCCGAGTAAAACAAGGATACAACGTATCCCAAGTAAAAACGGGGCCAAAGCCCCACGGGGGAGCGCTTCACAACATTTTTCTTGCATCCCCGCCGATACTGTATATTCTTACAGTACCTGTACAAACATACAGTTTCGGGAGTGCCCATGGAAGACCTGATCCGGATTCAGAACGAATACGACCGTCTCGTCCTTCGGTGGCTGCGCCAACAGGTCGGTGACGACGCGGTGCGGCTGGCTGCCAGGCGCCTGAACGGCGAATCGAAGCCCTATGTGTCCGAAGTCTGTCGTGCGCTGGACATCCGTCCGCCGGCACGCAGCGCCTTCCGCATGGAAGCGGCCCGGACCAATCGGGCTGTCGGCGAGCGGTATCTGGCGCGCATTCGGCAGATCCTGTCCGGTTCATCGGCAGAAGGCCACCGGGTTGCCGACACGGCCTCCCGCCCGCGGCAGGCGCCCGCGCAACCGGCCCTGCCCTTCGGACAGGGTTTCGCCTTCGGCGGCGGCCTCACCGTGCGCGAGCCGACGGCGGGTGCACGATGAATGTCATGACAGTGATTGAAGATGCAGCAAGGCTCAGACTCAGACGTCCCCCTGAACCCGGAAAAGACGAGGTTGCGTTTGCACTTCGGTGCGGCGCTGCGGGCGGCGCGCACTGCCAGAGGCCTGTCGCAGGGCGCGTTCGGCACCGTGTCGAGCCGCACCTATGTCAGCAGCCTGGAGCGCGGGCAGAAGAGTCCGACGCTGGACAAGGTGGCGCAGATCGCCAGCGTCCTTGAGCTGCATCCGCTGACGCTGCACGCGTACACCTTTCTGCGCGACCCCACGCCGGAAGAACGCGTGATGCTGCTGCGGACGATCCGGGCGGAGTTGCGGCAATTGCTCGAGCAGGAGGCGGCGAAGCGAAACCGCTAGGGGTTCGCCAAGGCCGCGAAGTGCTGCGGAATTTGGCGGCGCGGCGACGCAGGCCGCAGCTCACTTCGTCAGGCCGGCTCCGCTTCGTTATCGGCAATCTGGAACTTGCGCATCTTCTCCCACAGCACCTTGCGGCTGATGCCAAGGCTGGCGGCGGTGTCCTGGCGGCGCCAGCCATTGGCATCGAGGGCGGCGATGATGCGACGGCGTTCCTCGACCTCGGTGCGCCAGTCGACGCCGCGGTCGTTGCCCTCGAACGCGCCCGGGCGCAGCGCGCGGAACAACGGGCGGATGCGATCCTGGTCCCACAATCCGTCGTGCTGGACCACGATCGCGACGCGCTCAGCCAGGTTGCGCAGCTCGCGGACGTTGCCGGCGAAATAGGCGGTACCGACCGCGCCCTTGAGCCAGTCCGGCATCGGCGGCAACGCGTCGTAGCCTGACCGGCCGAGAATCTGCCGCAGGAAGGCCTCGAGCAGCCCGACCTTGTCGGCAGGGCCGCGCTCCTCCAGGCTCGGAATCCGCAGTTCGATCACGGCCAGCCGGAAATACAGATCCGCGCGGAACTTGCCCTGCCCGACCGCCTCGCGCAGATCCTTGTTGGTGGCCGCAACGAGGCGGAAATTGAGCTTGACCGGCAGCGTCGAGCCAAGCCGCGTGACGACGTTCTCTTCCAGCACGCGCAGCAGCTTGACCTGCTGGAACAGCGGCAGATCGGCGATTTCGTCGAGGAACAGCGTGCCGCCGTTGGCCTGTTCGAAGTAACCGCGATGCGCGTACATCGCGCCGGTGAACGCGCCCTTGGCGTGGCCAAAGAACTGCGATTCGAACAACCCGTCGGGAATCGCGCCGCAGTTGACGGCAACGAACGGCCCCTTGCCGTACACGCTATGCCGCTCGTGGAACAGCCTTGCAATGCGTTCCTTGCCCGCGCCGGTCTCGCCATAGAGCATCACGTTGCTGTCGAAGTCCGCATAGGTATCGACATGCGACATCAACTGCTGCATCGCCGGCGAGCCGGCCACCAGTTCGGCGATGTCCGGCTGCACCTCGCTGGCCGCCAGCAGTTGCGGCAGCAGCTTGCCAAGCTGGGCGCGCAGGTCGGCGCCGGTGAAATCGTCGGACAGGATGTGCGCGTATTCCGGCGGGAAGCGGCCGGGGTCGTTGTCCCTCGTCGGCGCGGCTACCCAGATCACGGGCATGCCGTGCACCGCTTCCCAATCGAGCGCGGTGAACTTGGCGGCGCCGATCACCGACACGCTGATGATCGCGACCGACAGTTTCAGGCGCGGCTCGGTCGGCAGGCCTTCGAGCCCGCCGGCGCGGATCACTTCGGCGCCGAGCGGCGCGAGAAAGCGGGCTACGCGGTCGGCAAATTCGTATTTGCCCTCCCATACGTAGACTTCGAGATTTTCGTAGGCCCAGCGGTCTGTTTTCATGGCGATACTGCAATGGCCGCACGGCGGCTGGTCGTATTCATGTCGCGGTTCTCGCGGGTCAATAGACGAGTCTGGTGTTGTCGCAATCGACGTCGTGAACCCAGAGGTCTGCGTTGCTTAACTGGATGCCGAGGGCGGCGAGCAGGCCGTCGAGGGTGGGGCCGAGTACGCTGAATATCACGGAGCTCAGGGCGCTGACGATGCCGCCAAGCTTCAGGTCCAGGTTGAGGGTAGTGAGGATCAGATTCACTCTGACCTTTACATCGAGATTGCGGGCGAGGGCTTCGACCAGGGCTGCCAGCTGCCCAGGGGATGTGGTCGAGGTTTGCTCACCAGGGGCTAGCGTCGATGTCATGCTCGTCCCGGAAACGGTCTGCTGTTTTGGACTCGCGATTACCTTCAATATCAGCGCGTTCACCAACACGACATCGGATTCGGCGCACTGAGCCAAATCCTCACTGGCCAAACAGACCTTCGCCGCGGTGGTAACGGTATTGAGCGTGGCCCGCCGATCCGCTCGCGCCGCTGAACACCGCAAGCCGGTCAGCGCCGTTCGCGCTGTCGCGAGCTCCACGCGAAGCGGCAAGTTCAGCAGTTCGGATTCGCCCTCGGCCTCCGCCCCCAATTGAAGCTTGATGCCAAGATCCACCTGCGACGTGCGTGCTGTGGTCTCCCATCCCATTGGATCGGTCGTGGACCGACGCACTGGCCCTACCGCCATGCGCGGCGGCTCGACGATCCGCAGCGCCAGTTGCGAGCCTGGCAGTAGAGGCACCGCGCCAGCCAGATCAACCGCTGCGCCCCTGTTCGCCACCTGCGCCGCGAGCATCAACAACTCCGCCACATTCAGCCCAACGTCCGCCGCCGACGACATGGCTGGCGCGAGCACGCCGAGGTCGAGTACGCGTCCGACGTTGAGCCCCGCCGCCAGCGCCCTCGCATCGATGATCGCCGGCATTCCGCCCAGCATCGCGTTGAGCAGCGACTCCTTGTTCGCTGCGCCAAGCACCAGTGCGTAAAACTGCGACAACGACAGCCCGGCGTTCAGCAATTCGTCGACCGTGCCGACACCGGCCTTCAATCGCAACTGGTCGAGCGTGACGGTCGTATTGACCAGCCCCTGCCAATCCGATGCCGACAGGCTGATGGTATTGCCGAGCAACAGCGCCAGCGCGCTCCTCGACGATTCGAAATTCAGCAGTCCGCTGCCGACCGAGAACGCCGCCACCGGCGGACTGGCATTGCCGATCGCCTCGGCCCGCAGGCGCCGCCCTTCCCCGCCCGGCAGCCCGACCAGGATCGGCACGGTCTGCGAGACGACAACCCGCACGGCATTTGGCGACATGCGGGTCGGATCGTAGCCGCCACGGAAATGGCGGCCGCCGGCAGCGGCAGTCGCATCGTTCGGGTCCCAGACGCCGGCGCACACGGTCATACCGTCTTCCCCGCCGGGGCTGGTGCCGCAGTCTTCGCGCGCCGCGCCGCTGAAGCCATTCTGGGTCCCGGAGGCCTGCGCTGCCGCCAGCGCGCGTTCGGTCATCACCGCGTTGGTATCGGCCCGCCGCAATTGCTGGGCAGCCGCCAGCGCCGCCATGTCGGCAACCGACTGCAATTGCCGCTGCCGATAGAAGACATGTCCGACGTCGATGGACACCAGCGCGGCCATGCCGATGGTGGCCAGCAACACCACCATCAGGATGCTGACCGCGCCGCGCGATTGCGCGCGTGTCCGGTGTGTCCAGCTACGCCGAGCCATCGTCATTACTTCGAGGGCGTCAATCCAAGCAGGCTGACATTGCCGCCGCCGCTCGACTGCCCGACGAAACGCTCGGGAATCGGATGCTCGAAGCTCTTCAGATAACGGGCATGCGCAAGCGCGGCCTGCGCGCCCGGCATCTGCAGCGTGGCGCCGGCCTGGCTGCCGTCGCGCTGGATCGCCAGCAGGCTGCGCGTGTCGGTACCGATCGCGCCGTTCGCGGGGTTCTGGACCTGTGTGGGCGCACCCGCATCCGTGCTGGGCGAGGCGGTGGTCTGCGCGCCGGCAACCGGCATCCAGCTCGCGGCGCACAAGGCGATCGCGCCCGTACTGGCGATGCGCAATAGGCGCGACGGTCTAATGAAGTTCATGCCCTTCTCCTGTTGCTGTTCCGCTGGCTATCGAGCGCGGATCGTCAGCGCTTGTCATGGCGCGCTGGTCGGGTTCGTTGCCGCAGCCTGGCCGGGCTGCGCGGCGGTCGTCAGCGCGATGCGATGGGGCTTGGGACGCGTGCCGTTGGTACGCGCGGCCGCACGCTCCTGCCGCGCCGCCTCGCGTGCGATGCGGTCCGCCTCCTGCGCGATCGCCTTGCGGGTCGATGCCGACATCGACGCGCGCTCCATCAACGCCGTCGCCTGCTCGCGCTGGCGGGTCGCCAGCATCCAAACCACGGCGTTGCTGACGATGCGGGGATTGGCGCCATCGAGCTGCAAGGCCTGCATCACCGGCACGCGGGCCTGCTGCAACTGGCCCGCGCGCATCAGCGCATAGCCAAGGTCGCTGGCCACCAGCGCATTGGTCGGATCGCGCGACAGCGATGCCTCCAGCTGGGTCACCGCTTCGCCGAAATCGCCGCTGCGGCCTGCCAGCAGACCGAGGCCGTGATAGGCCCGGGCCGCATGGCTGCTGCCCAGCAGGTTGCGGTAAGCGATGGCGGCGGCTTCGTCCTGCTCGGTTTCACGCAGCGCATCGGCGCGCAGCATCGCCACGTCCGCGCTATCGCCGAAGCGCTGCTGGTAGGCATCGAGGTGCGCGAGCGAGGCGTAGTACAGCCCTTGCTGCTGCATCCGCTCGATCAGGCCGCGGTACACCGCGCGATCGTCGTACTGCTCCTGCGCCTGCTTGTCCTGCAGCCTGGACAGCGCGATCTGCGCATCGGCCTGCTTGCTCATCAGCGCCGCCGGATCGCTGGTGGCGCAACCGGCTGCCAGCCAGCCGGCGCTGGCGACGGTGACTGCGGCCAGCGTCGGGCGCCAGCGCGTTGCAGCCGGCCTTGGCTGCCGGGCACTGCCTTCTCCCGCCTGCGGGAGAGCGGTCGGGGCAGAGGGAACGGCGGCCGCATCACGAACGCTGCCGGCATGACGCGCGCCCTTGCCCTCTTCCCCCGCTCCTCTCCCGCGAGCGGGAGAGGGGAGAAAACCAGCTGCCGAGCGGATTCGTTGGTTAAAGCCCTTCATTGCACATCTCCAGCAAACTTCGCCAGCATCCGAATCACGCCGAGGAACCCCGGCCCCGCGGTCACGATCAGCAGCACTGGCAGCAGGCTGACCACCATCACGCCGGTCATCTTGACGGTCAGGCGGCCGACCTTCTCCTTCAGGCGCATCTTGCGCGCCTCCTGCAGCCGCAGGCCGAACAGCTTCAGCGGCTCCTGCACCGCGCCGCCGAAGCGGTCGACCTGGTTCAGCAGCATGATCAGACTGCGCAGGTCCTCGCTCTCGAACAGCTTGCCGATCCGTTGCAGCGTCTGCTCGCGCGAGCGGCCGGACGCGAATTGATCGTTGGCGCGCTTCAGTTCGGGCCCCAGCACCGGCAGCATGCTGCCGAACTCCGTGACGATCAGTTGCAGGCTCTGGTCGATCGACATGCCAACGCCTTGCAGCAGCCGCAGCATGTCGACCAATACCGGCAGTTCATCGTCGAGCTGGCGCATCCGGCTGGCGGCGCGTCGACGCAACACCGACTTGAACGCCAGAAACGACACCGCAAAGCCGCCGAACGCGGTAAACACCGCGCCCTGCAGCGATTCCGGCAGCCGCCACAGCATCAGCACCGCGGCGATCAGCAACGGCACGCAAAGACGCAACCCGCCGAACATGGCGCGCGCCTTCGGGCCATACCAGCCGCACTGTTCCAGCAGGCGGATCTCCTCGGGGCCGACGATCGCCTTGCCGAGCGGACTGGCGAGCCAGCGTTCGTCGAAGCGGCCGCCGAGCTGGGCGCCAATACGCGCCCGCGCACCGTTAGGGCCGGCTCCCGCGGCAGCGCCAGGCGCCGTCGCGGCCGCCGACACGGCGCCGGCGGTAGCCGCGACGTTGCCGCCGGCCTGGCGCCCGGCGATGGGCGCCGCGCCGGCCGAGGCGG
>NZ_VZOV01000034.1 GCF_008801915.1 Cupriavidus gilardii | reverse complement strand
GTTGATCACCCGCAGCGGCAAGAAATCCAAATCGATCTGGTCCATGAGTTGTGTCCACTAAAAATGGTGGACACAATCCTGCGCCGTCTGTGCTTGTGACGCTATGTGCGGAGAATTTCGCGCTTACATTTTTTTGAAGTCCGAAAGCAGTCGGTTACAAAAAAAATACCACGTGATTTTTGGAAGAGAGTATTTGCAGGCGAGTTGCCCGAGGTCTTGTCAGTTGGCGACTCGCTCGATTTCGGCCCGTTGCGGCTGTTCGAGCGGAAAGAGATTAAAACGCTCTACGTATTTCCGGAACGAATGCTTCCTTTGCAGCGAGCTTATTTCTCTCGAGGATTCGATTTGCTGCTCGGACTGAACTATGGTGGCGAATCGGCGGCAACGATGATTTTTGGTCCTGACAATCGGGACCTCGAGCGAATCAAAAAAGCGTTAGAGATCGTAAGTCCGTTCGTCGCTACGCATCCGTTAAAGAGAGGCCAATATACATTGGCGCGCCGGTTTGTGCGGAGATCCGAGGCACTTTTGCGCGGGCGCATTGGTATAAAAACTGCGCCGCCCATGCGGTTTACAGAGAGGTGTGCGCTTTTTGGAACTGAACGCAATTCTGTGCTCCTGGAGCAGGTTATTTGTAATCTGCCTTATCTCAGAAACGTTGTATATACTGGCGCATGGTTCACGCCATCTGTGGTGCCCGTAAAGAAGAAGTGGCCATATTTAAGGTGGTACTGCGATACACATGATGTTTTCTTTGTCCTTGATCGCGATTCAAATAGCACGGAGCGACGATTCCTATATGATCCCGCTCATCAACGTCGGCTTGAAATAGCGCTACTGAACCAAGCCGATGGCGTAATAGCCATTTCCGATGCAGATAGAGCGTCGCTGTTGGCAGCTGGATGCTCCGCTCAAGTCATTACGGAAAGCGGGTCATTCGAACACGCTGTTCGCGGAGCCGACGTCAGTCAGGGCCCGGAAGGACTCGTTGCGGGTTTTATCGGCTCGAATAATGCTAATAACGAAAAATGCTTGCGGATAGTGCAGAGGATTTGGTGGCCAAAGATTGTGGCCGAATTTCCGGACGCGAAGTTGCTCGTGGCTGGGGGTATTTGCAAGTCAGAAGTGGCCGCCCAATTGGAACAAGCCTATCCTGAAAACGTACAACGGCTGGGCTTTGTTGATGTTCTTAGCGATTTCTATGCCTCTGTCAATGTGATGCTTTCTCCTATCGCGGTGCAGGGCGGACTAAATTTCAAGAGCGTAGAAGCATTAATGGCGGGACGACCTCTGCTCACTAACGAACTGGGCACGCGTTGCTTGGGATCCGAAATGACCGGCGTATATGTTGTGGGTGATGAAGGTGACGGCATCGAACGGACACTTAAGAGACTCATGGACAATGAGGATGGAAAGAAGCTGCGCTCGGCGACCCATACGCATGCCGCTCAACGGTTCGGCGACGGCGCAGCGTACAGGCAACTGATCGAGGCGCTTAAACAGGAAAACCAGCGACTGGAAGTTCTATGAATGCGCAGGTTCTTTTCGAGAACGCGGATTTCAAGATCACGCATCGGAATACGCGAAGCGACTTACTCGTGGTTGCATTTTCACCAATGCACTGGCCAGAACAACGTACCTTGGGTCGGCACTGGGCGGACACGGTCGCCGGTAAGGTACCGTTTTCTTGGCTATCAATAGATGCTAAGACGGCGCATTGGTATTGCGATGCGAAATGGAAGCCTGTGGCAAATCTCATTGCTGAAGTGGCGGCGAGATATAAATTGCGCGTTGGGTACGGTCACAGCATGGGTGCATATGGCGCATTGAAGCGAAGTCGCGACTATTCACCCTGTGCGGTTTTAGCATTCGCACCACAATGGTCTATCGAGCCGGCGCGCGTAGGCGATTTTGACGTGCGATATGCGAGAGTGTTTGACGGGCGATTTCATCAAGGAATGGAGATCAAACCATACGATATTACTGCGCGATCGTGGATTTTTTTTGATCCTAATTTCAGCGATGATCACGAACATGCACAGCGCATTACCGGCAGTAATGTAAGTTACGTTCACGTGACGCAGATGCGCCATGATGTCATACGTGCCGCGATGGGGTCAGTTACGCTTACGTATCTGGTGATGCGCGCGGTCCTTGGGGGCGTGGGTGCAACGGGAGAAATTCGTAGAATTGTCCAGCGGGGAAGAAGAAAGACGTCGATATATCTTGTGCAACTAGCTCGCAAGGCGACAAGCAGAGGGCACGCGCAATGGGGGTTTAGTATAGCGGCTCGCGCGCTAGCCAGTAATTCGCAAGATGGCGCCGCTTTCGTGTGCTATCTACAAGCGTGTTCAGGTTTGGGTCAGAGCGGTGCAGCGCAGCGCCTCATGGAAGAGACTGGTATTCCCTCGCTCACAGACGGGGAATTACTTGGGGCAGCTAGGGCGCTGGCGGAGTTGGGTCTGGGTAAGCATGCAGCCGAATTGCTCGATAAGTCTTCAATTGCCGACGGCGAGAACGTTAGAAACCTTCGTATCTACGCGGAAGTACTTATTTCCCTGGGTCAGCCCAGTCAAGCCATTCAGCTATTGAGCAAAGCAGTCGCTATCGCACCTGAGGATCCCCACTGTTTGGCCCACTTGGCAAGGGTATTGATGAAGAGCTCATCGCACGACCAACACGATCTCGCCAACGCCGTGCGGCTGTTAAGTAGAGCTACGACATTGGATCCATCGGTATCTGGTTTCTGGAAGAGCTACGCTTATGCTTTGGAGCGCCATGGCGACGTGCGTGGTGCCGTCGACGCGTGGTTAGTGCTTGAAGGCATATCACAAATTGGTGATAAGGACCGCCAGCGATTCGATCGGTTGCGGAAAATTGCTAACGTGGCGTCAATGCCGTCGTAAAACCGCATGGAAACGATTTCGCTTATTGTGACGGTGGCAGCGGGGAGTGGCGTTGACTGAGTCTCAGCTAGGCGTCCCTGTCGGGGTAGTTTCCCGCGGCATTCTTGGTATTGCGCATCTGCCAGCTTTCCTCGGCCAACGGGTGGCTTACATTCGCCCATTTTTAGGCATGCGGCGAGAGCTGGATGGCATTGCGGTGTGGGGACGACGACCGACCGCGGAAAAAGCAATATTGTTTGCTCGGTCACGCGGGGTAGAGCGGATTCTACGACTCGAAGATGGATTTCTGCGGTCAGTGCACCCTGGCAAAGGCTCCCAGACGTGTTCGCTGGTGATTGACGAAGTCGGCATCTACTACGACGCTTCGAGCCCTTCGCACTTGGAAACCCTTATCTCCGAGCCGCTAAGGGAGATTGACGATGCACGCGCCCGCCGATTGATCGAACATTGGCAGGTCGCCGGTGTTTCAAAGTACAACCACGCCCCTGACCCTATAGCCCTGCCCGCACAGCCCTACGTCCTCGTCATCGATCAAACGGCGAACGACGCGTCCGTGCAGTACGGCGGTGCCGATGCATCGAGCTTTGAACGAATGCTTCGGATGGCGCTGTCTTTGTATCCCAACTGTCAAGTCATCGTGAAGGAGCATCCTGAAGTTGCACTAGGACGCAAACGGGGGTACCTGGGCAAGGTCCTCGATCGCTGTCCTCTGCCGCGAGTGATTCGCATGACGGAGGACGCCCATGTAGTTCCGCTCTTGCGGGCTGCACAGGCAGTCTTTACCGTGACATCGCAGGTTGGCTTCGAAGCGCTGCTCCACGGCAAGCGGGTGCATACCTTCGGCATGCCGTTTTACGCAGGCTGGGGACTGACGGAAGACGATCTTCCCGCTCCGGAGCGGCGCCGCCCCGTTCCGCTAGCCCAACTCGCTTTTGCGGCGCTGGTGCGATATACCCGCTACGTATTGCCCCACACCGGAGAGCGCTGCGAAGTCGAAGACGTCATCGAGCACCTGGCCCTGCAGCGAAGGATGCGGCATCAATTCCCCCAGAGACTACACGCAGTGGGCTTCTCACGCTGGAAACGGCCGGTCCTTCGTCAGTTCCTGCAGGGACACGATGTGCGGTTTCATCGGCAGCTGCCTTCTGTCCCCCGCGGGGCTACGGTCGTACGTTGGGGGCGAGGTGTCGACATGGCGGAGCGCCCTGATGTTGACGTCATTACGGTGGAGGACGGATTCCTGCGGTCGGTCGGGTTGGGGGCGCGCCTCGTGCGACCCGTGTCCTGGGTTTTCGATCGCAGCGGCATCTACTACGACGCGACCGGCCCGTCTGACTTGGAACGCTTGCTTAACGAAGCGAATTTCGATTCTGAGACTCTGGAGCGCGCAGCCAGGCTTCGCGAGTCCATCGTGCGCGCAGGGGTCACGAAGTACAACGTCGGCACTGGCGGGTGGAGCCGGCCGCCATCAACAAAACCGGTCCTTCTTGCAGTTGGACAGGTGGAATCCGACGCTGCGCTGCAATTCGGCACGAGCGGCACTTGTACCAACCGGCAATTGCTCGAGGCGGTGAGGGCGGAGGCGCCCCACGCTTACATCATTTACAAGCCACATCCGGACGTAATGGCGGGCCTGCGCGGCAGCAAAGCTGAAGAGGCGGTGCTGAGTTCGCTATGCGACGAGGTGGTGGAGGAGGTGTCGATGCATGAACTGCTTCGTGCAGTCGACGGCGTCCATGTCTTGACCTCACTCGCGGGATTCGAAGCATTGTTGCGCGGCAAGCCGGTCACCACGCACGGGGTGCCTTTTTATGCCGGGTGGGGCCTGACCAGGGACCGTTGCCACGTGGCGCGCCGTCAGCGGTCCCTGACACTAGACATGCTGGTTGCTGGCGCGCTGATTCAGTATCCGAGATACGTCTCCAGGAATCCTTCGGCCGGTTTCGCCCCACCGGAGCAAGTTGTGGCGGACCTGCAGGCCTGGAGGGCAGATGCGCCGCAACCGGGAGTGCTGAGCCGACTGATGCAGCCGCTGCTGCGGTATTGGGCTACCAAGCGGACGTCGGTCTCCAAGCGCGATCCTGAGACAGCGTGCTGATGACGCAATAGGCAAGGCAAGAGATGCTGTCCTTTATCAAATCCGTGTCCAGCGTGAGGTCGTGCGTGGACGCGCCACCGCAGTCCAGTGGCGCTATGCCCGCCTCGAGTGTGGCAGGGGCGGGCATAGCGTCGGTTGCCCAACTGCTCGCATATCAGCGCATCTTGCTCCTGCAGGGGCCGAATGGTCCCTTCTTTGCCCGGCTTCGGGCGTACCTGGAGTCGCGCGGAAGGCAAGTCTTCAAGGTCAACTTCAATGGCGGCGACGATCATTTCTATCGTCGCGGCACAGTAATTCGCTTCGACGGTCCAATGCCGGCTTGGGAACGATTTCTGTGCGATGTTGTGATACAGCGGCATATCGATGCCATCGTTGTCTTCGGGAGTGCTCGGCGCCATCATCGAATCGCGGCCCGCCTTGCCAAATCCATGGGTATCGCATTCTGGGTATTCGAGGAAGGATATGTTCGGCCCGACTACATCACGTTGGAGCGGGGGGGCGTCAATGCCGATTCGCCATTGACGAGTGTGGAGGTGAGCCAGATTCCCACCGTCATGCCCTCGCCGAAGCGTCGAACGTTCTCAAACGCCTTCAGCAAGATGGCGTGGTATTCGTTCTGCTATTTCGCGGCGGGATTGCTATCGGCGAGGCGCTATCCAGATTATCGGCACCATAAGCCGTTTGGCGTGCACGAGGCCGCGCTATGGATGCGTGCTGCGGTCCGCAAGTGCTCATATCAGCGACAGGAGCGTGACGTGCTGCGGATGCTCCTGTCCGACGCCCACCCCCCGTTCTTCCTCGTCGCCCTACAGGTTTTCAACGACAGCCAAATCCGTGTCCATAGCCCATGGCGTCGCCTCGAGGACTTCATCGAATGGACCATTCACTCGTTCGCGTATAACGCCCCGCGCGACACCATCCTGGTGATCAAGCACCATCCGATGGATCGCGGTCATACGAATTACGCGGCGGTAATCGACGAGTGCGCACAGCGATTTGGGGCTGTTGGCCGGGTCGTCTATGTTCATGACGCGCATCTGCCCTCGCTGCTGCATCGCTGCGACGGTGTCGTAACGATCAACTCGACGACCGGGCTGCAGGCGATGTACCACCGCGTCCCGGTCATTACGCTGGGGCGATGTTTCTATGACAAGGAAGGGCTGACCTATCAGGGCAGCCTGGACAAATTCTGGAACGACCCCAAGCCCGTCGATATGTCGGCTTACCGTCGTTTCCGCAACTACCTGATCCATACCTCGCAGATCAATTCGTCTTTCTATGCGGACTCGACCCTTGGCGAAACCGCCGACGCCAAACGTTGGCACAAGCGCTGGCGCGTGCGTTTTGCCTGCGTTGGCGGCCTCGTTATGATGGATTCATTCTCGGGAGGAGTGGTCGATATGTCGTCGCTGTTCTCGATTCTGCATTGGGCATCGAACTGGTTTGTCGGATGATTTAGCCTGCGGAGCGGCGGCCGTGCCGGTTTAGGCTTTGGCGCTGAATGAGGCCTACAGCCCGTACTTCCTCACCTTGTCAAACAACGTAGTCTTAGCCACCCCCAACGCCTCACTAGCCCGGCTCAGATTCCCCTCATTCCTCCGCAGCGCATCCGCAATCAGCGCGCGCTCGAACTGCTCCACCGCCTGCGCCAGCGGCAACAGCGCCGGTTCCTCGGTGCCCTGTTCGGGATTGCATCCCAGCCCCAGCACATGTCGTTCGGCGAGATTGCGCAGCTCGCGCACGTTGCCGGGCCACGGATAGGCGACCAGCCGTGCCAGCTCGGCCGGGGACGCCGGCCGCGCATCGCGCTCGAAGCGCAGCGCTGCCTGCGCGACGAAGTGGTCGAACAGCAGCGGTACGTCCTCGCGCCGCTCGCGCAGCGGCGGCAGTTCCAGCGTGATCACGTTGAGCCGGTAGTAGAGGTCGGCGCGGAACTGGCCGGTGTCGGACAGCGCCTTCAGGTCGGCCTTGGTCGCCGCGACCACGCGCGCGTCGACCGGCACCGGCGTGTTGGAGCCGAGCCGTTCGACCACGCGTTCCTGTAGCACGCGCAGCAGCTTGATCTGCATCGACATCGGCATGCTCTCGATCTCGTCGAGGAACAGCGTGCCGCCCTCGGCGTGTTCGATCTTGCCGATGCGCCGCTTGGCCGCGCCGGTGAAGGAGCCGGCCTCGTGCCCGAAGATCTCGCTTTCGAACAGTTGCTCGGGCAAGCCGCCGCAATTGATCGGCACGAAGTTGCGCGCGTGGCGGGTGCTGGCGTCGTGCAAGCAACGCGCCACCAGTTCCTTGCCGGTGCCGGTCTCGCCGTGGATCAGCACGTTGGCGCTGGTGTCGGCGAGATCCGCGATCAACCGGCGCAGCCGTTCCATTGCCGGCGACACGCCGATCAAGCGCGCCTCGAGCCGTTCGCGGCCCGCCAGCCGGTCGCGCAGTTCGGCGACTTCGAGCGCGAGCCGGCGCTGTTCGAGCGCGCGGCGCGCGACCTCGACCAGCCGCTCGGGGGCGAACGGCTTTTCCAGAAAGTCGTAGGCGCCTTGCTTCATCGCCTGCACCGCGAGGCCGACGTCGCCATGGCCGGTGATCATCATCACCGGCAGCGCGGCATCGCGCGCCTTCAGCTGCGTCAGCAGCGCCATGCCATCGATGCCGGGCAGCCGGATGTCGGTGACGACGATGCCGGGAAAGTGCGGGGCCACCGTTTGCAGCGCGGCCTCGGCGGTGCCGACGGCGCGGGTGGCGATGCCTTCCAGGCGCAGCGCCTGTTCGCAGCCGAGCCGGACGTCCGGATCGTCCTCGACGATCAGCACCGACAGATCATTGAGCTTGGGCGCCATCGTGCGTCTCCTTGCCGGCCATCGGCAGCACCATCGTGAAGCAGGCGCCGCCGTCGGGGTGATTGCTGGCGACCAGCGTGCCGCCGTATTCGTCGAGGATGCCGGCGGACAGTGTCAGGCCCAGGCCCAGTCCCTGTCCCGCCGGCTTGGTCGTGAAGAACGGTTCGAACAGCCGAGAGAATGCTTCCTCGGACAGGCCGGGGCCGTTGTCGCGGATCGTGCAGCGGACCATGCCTTCGGCCACCGCCGCGCGCAGCTCCAGCCGGGGCGGCCGCTGCGCCGGCTCTGCCGCCATCGCGTCGAGCGCATTGCCGATCAGATTGACCAGCACCTGTTCGAGCCGGTTCGGATCGCAGGCGACCGCCAGCGTGCGGTCGACATCGCGGACGATCTCCGGCCGCACCGCCTGTACGCGTGTCTCCAGCAGGAACAGCGCGTTGTCGATCGCATCGGCCAGCAGCGCGCTGCCCTTGCCGTTGCGGCCGGGCTTGCGGGCGAACGACTTCAGCGCGCCGGTGATGCGGCCCATCTTTTCGACCAGGCCGATGATGGTGCCGAGGTTGTCCTGGGCCGTGGCGAGGTCGCCGCGCGCGAGGAACTTCTGCGTATTGCCCGACAGCGTGCGCAGCGCGGCCAGCGGCTGATTCAGCTCGTGCGCGATGCCGGTGGACATCTGTCCTACCGCGGCCAGCTTGCCGGCCTGCAGCAGGCCGTCCTGCGCCTGGCGCAGTTCGCGCTCGGTGCGGATCCGTTCGGCGATCTCGGTCTGCAGCAGGTGGTTGGCGCTGGTCAGGTCGGCGGTCCGCTCGGCGACCTTGCGTTCGAGCTCGCTGTTGGCGGCCTCGAGCGCGGCGCGCGCGGCCAGCCGCTCGCTGACGATGCGCCGGCGCACGTTCCAGGCGGCACCCAGCAGCAGCACGAAGGCGGTCAGCACCCCGCACAGCGCGGCGGTGTTCAGCGCGGCCATGCGCGCCTGCGAGGTATCGGTCAGCAGCGTCAGCTGCCATTCGGTGCCGGGCAGCATCGCGTTCTGTTCGAGCATCGATGGGCCGCGGCGCATGCGCACCAGCGCGTCGCCGTTGTTCATGGCCCGCACCCGGGTGAATTCGAGCCGCTCCAGCGGCGCGCGGTTGTACTGCAGGCTGCGGTTCAGCCGCTCGCGCTGCGCGGCGCTCAACTCGCGGCGGGCACGCAGCTTCCACGACGGCTCGGAGGCGAGGATTACCACGCCGTTCTCGTCGGACAGCAGCATCTGCATGTCGGCGCTCTGCCAGCGCTGCTCCAGCGGCTCGAGCCCGACCTTGACCACCGCGACGCCGCTGGGGCGCTGGCCGTTGCCGTTGCCCAATGGCGCCGACAGGTAGTAGCCCGATTCGTCGCGCGTGGTGCCGACACCGTAGAAGCGGCCGAGCTGGCCGTCGATCGCGGCCTGGAAGTAGGGGCGGAAGCTCAGGTCTTCGCCCAGATAGCTGTCGGGGCGCTGCCAGTTGCTGGTGGCGCGCACCCGGCCCTGGCGGTCGAGCACGAACACGGCGAGCGTGCCGGCGCGCGCATTGACGGCGGCCAGATGCGCGTTCGCGGCGGCAACGCGGGCGGGGTCGTCGGGGCGGGCCAGCAGTGCGCTGATTTCGTCGTCCAGCGACAGCAGGCTCGGCACGAAGTCGTAGCGGGCCAGTTCGCTCGACAGCGCCTGGCCGTACAGGCGCAGCTGCACCTGGCCGCGTTCGGCTTGTCGGGCCAGCGCGGCGTCGAAGGTATAGCGGTAGCCCAGCCAGCCTGCCAGGCCGACCAGACCGGCCAGCGCCAGCAGCGCAAGCAGCTGCGCGGCGGCGGCCAGACCGCGCTGGCGGCGGGGCGGACGAGGCGGCGAGCAGGGGGCTGGGCGGGAAGGGGGGGAAGACACGGCGGAGGACTGGCGGTTCGGCATTGCGGTTATCTGCATGCGCTCTCTTTTATCACACCCGGTGAGCCAGCTCGGGTGCTCGGCATCGGTTCCGCTCTCCGACTTCTGGGAGAGGGGTAGGGGAGAGGGGAGAAAACCTGGGGCTGACGTCCGGGTGGAACAGGGTGAGACCCCCGAATGCCATCGCCAATGAAAAAGGCCCGGCCGCCGGATTGGCGGTCGGGCCCCTGGCACGCCCTGAAGAAACAAGCAGGGAGGCTACTTGCTCGCCAGGACCTGGACGGGTGCCAGGTCGGTAGCGCCGTCTTCAGCGGTGTCGTCCGCTTCTTCCGGCACCGGCGCGCCGATCGCGCCTTCGCTTTTGGCGACGACGGTCGTGGCAATGGCGTTACCGAGCACGTTGGTGACGGTACGGCCCATATCGAGCACATGGTCGATGCCCAGCACCAGCAGGATGCCGGCCTCAGGCAGGCCAAACATCGGCAGCACGGCGGCGACCACCACCAGCGAGGCGCGCGGCACGCCGGCGATGCCCTTGCTGGTGACCAGCAGCACCAGCAGCATCGTGATCTGCTGGGTCAGCGTCAGCTCGATGCCATAGACCTGCGCGACGAACAGCGCCGCGAACGAGGTGTACATGATCGAGCCGTCGAGGTTGAACGAGTAGCCGAGCGGCAGCACGAAATTGGTGATGCGCTCCTTGACGCCGAAGCGGGTCAGCTGGTCGATCACCTTCGGATAGGCCGACTCGCTGCTGGCGGTGGCAAAGCCGATCATCAGCGGCGCGCGCAGCGTCTTGAGCAGGCGGAACACGTCGCGGCCGAGGAACAGATAGCCGCCGAAGATCAGCGCGGCCCACAGCAGCGCCAGCGACAGGTACAGGCTGCCGAGCAGCTTGGCGTAGACCGTCAGCACGCCCAGGCCTTCGGCGGTGATCACCGCGGCGATGGCGCCGAACACGCCGACCGGGGCGAACGCCATCACATAGTTGGTGACCTTCAGCATCACCTTGGCCAGGCCCTCGATCGCGGCCAGCAGCGGCTTGCCGGGACCGTCCTTGACCGCGCCCAGCGCAAAGCCGAAGAACAGCGAGAACACCACGATCTGCAGGATCTCGTTGCTCGCCATCGCCTCGGCGATGCTTTTCGGGAACATGTGGGTGACGAAGTCGCGCAGGTTCAGCGCGCCGGTCTTCAGGTTCGAGGTGGCGTCGGCGGGCGGCAGCGGCAGGTTCATGCCATGGCCCGGCGTCAGCAGGTTGGCCATCACCAGGCCCAGCAGCAGCGAGGTCACCGAGGCGATCACGAACCAGCCCATCGCCTTCATGCCGATCCGGCCCACCGCCTTGCCGTCGCCCATGCTGGCGATGCCGCTGACCAGCGTGGCGAACACCAGCGGGCCGATGATCATCTTGATCATCCGCAGGAACACGTCGGTCAGGATCGACAGATGACCGGCGATCGATTTGGCCGCGGCGGCGTCGGGCGCGAGGTGGTGCGCGGCGGTGCCGGCCAGCAGGCCGAGCAGCATGGCGAACAGGATCAGGGTAGGCAGTCGGTTCAGTTTCATCGTGATTCAAACCTGAGGCGTCCGGCGCGGGCCGGACAGCTTGGGAAACGAAAGACGCGCAAGGCGGCGCACCGCCCCGCACAGGTCGGCGGACGCCGAGGCGCCCGCGGCAACGCGCGCCCGCTTCAGGGCAGCGGGCGCGGACGCGGTCGGGAACGCTGTGTGGGCCAGGCGGGCAGGGTGGGGGCAGCCATGTCGTTTCCTCCATCGTTGTGGCGCAGCCGGGTGGCAGCGGCGCTATAGATGGGGGCCCTAGTTCGCACGAGGCGTGCCAGCTTGCGAAGGCGGAGGGCACCTTGCAAGTGCTTGAAACGAAAAGAAAAAGTTCGAGGCTTCGGCGACAGCGTTCGGATTTCCGGGAGCGCGTGCAGTCGGCGTGTTCGGATTTCCGAACGGCGCACCCGTCGCGCCTGTCGCGCCCGATGCCTCAGGGCGACGACGACATCCCGGCGTCGCGGCCCGGGCGCCGCCACGCGCCGCCGGCCGGTCTCAGCGCCCGGGCCCGTTCCAGCAGCCGGTCGAGCGCCCGCGTGGCCAGGCGCAGCGGCCACGGCACCTCGCGCCGGCAGAAGGCGATCTTGCGCACATGGCGGTCGACCTCCCAGAGCCACGTCGTATGGGCCGGGAAATGTCCGACGTCGCCGGCGCGCAGCGTGCGGACCTGTCCGCCGGGGCTGGTCACACGCACCTCGCCGTCGAGAATCAGCACGGTCTCCTCGACGCTGAAGCGCCAGGCGAAGGCGCCGGCGCTGCATTCCCACAGATGCGTGGAGGCCAGTCCGTCGCGCGCCATCGCATGCGTGGCGGCGCGCGCGTGCGGCTGGCCGGCGCGCACCCAGCCCGGTTCGATCGGACAGTCCTCCAGCGTCATGGCGTCGACGCGGCTGAACACGCCTTCGATGCGCGCGTCGTGCGCGGCGGCGGACCTGCGTGGCGGCATGGCGCGGTCTCCTGTCTGTAGCGGTAGCGCGCAAGGGCGCGGGACGGGGCTTGACCCAGCGTAACGAGGCCGCATCCCCGGTCTCTGTGCGTTCACGCACGATGCCATTCCGCCTTCGCGGACCAAGATCGAGCCGAGGTTCTTCCGATTCGCTTGCCCGGAAACTAAAGAAGCACGCATTCCGCGTGACTTTTGCAGTTGCACACGTCGTACATTCCCGCCATCCCGAGTTCGATAGTGCGCCGCACCATGCGGTGCCTCGGTCTTGTGTCCGCAGTGTATTTGCGACGTGTCGCCTGCCGACGCCGGCGCGCGTTGCGGGGAACCATCATGCCTCCAACCGGTTTTGCATCCTCCTTTGCGGGTTCCGCGCCGACCACGCCATGGCGGCAGAGCGCGCTGCCGCCGTCCCCGCCAGCCGGCAAGGTCGGCGTCGGCGCCATGTTGCTCGGCGGCGTGGTGTGCCGCATCACCGTCCACAAGGCGAAGCGGCCGTTCTCCGGGCTCGGCAAGCTCGAATCTGCGCTCTACCCGATCTGGGGCGCGGTTGCGGCCGCGGTGGCCTCTACGCGCGCCGCGCAACTGCCCGCGATGCTGCGCGACGGCGTGCCTCCAGGTCTCTCCACGCTGAGCGTTCGGATCGGCGCCGCGATGCCGCTGCTGGCGGCGGTGGAGATCGGCGTGGCGATCCGGCGATTCCGCTCGGTGCTCGCCAAGCGCAGCCTGCTGGATGCGCGCCTGCGGCAGACGTTCGCCGAACACAAGCTCTGCGAAGCGGCGTTGCGCCGGCGGCTGGCATCGCGCACCGAAGCCGCGCTGCCTGCCGAGCGCGCGATGCGGCGCCAGCAGCGGCAGGCACTGCGCGACGAAGGCTACCTCGACGCCTTCCTCATGCATCGTCACACGCGGGCCGAGCGCGGCGACTGCGGCGGCAAGCTGTTCCATCGCGGCTTGACGCTGGCCCGCGACGGCATCGTGCAAAGCGGCGCGGCGGGGTTCTCCGCGATCCAGACGCTCGGCCACCTGTTTCCGTTGATCGCGACCGCCTTGCCCTGGACGGGTATCGCGGGATGCGCGGCGTCGATGGCCATGTCGGCGGCGCATGTCGTCACCGGGGTCATGCAGCTGCGTGACAGCGGCAAGCAGCGCGCGGCGTTGCATCGGCGGCGCGAGCTGCTGCGGCGTTCCCCGCTCGCGGCCGCGCTGGCCGGCCTCGAGCACAACGGCGCGGCGGCCACCGTCTGCAAGGCGCAGCCGCTGTCGAGGCGGCAGCAGGCCATCGTCGGCGAGGCGGACTCCGAGTCGCTGCAGCAGACGGCGGCGTTCTATCGCACCGCGATGCAGTACTGCGACGGCCGGCTCGGCAAGGCCATCGACAACGCCAACCGGGAGGGCCGCAACGCGAAGTTTCGGATCGCTTACGGCGCCGGTACGCTGGCGGTCAACGGCACGGTGCTCGGCCTGACGGTGGCCGCGCTGACCACGTTGACCGCGGCCACGGCCGGCATGGGGCTGGCGGTGGTCGGCGGGGTTCTCGGCGTGTGCTGGCTCGTCTTCGCGGTGTCCAAGATGTATCGGTGGTACAAGGACCGGCGCGAGTTGCAGGCGGCCGCGCGGACGGCCCGGCGGACGCTGCGGCCCGCCGGCGGCAACGACGCCGCCGCCGCCAACGCGATCGGCACGGCCTGCGCGCAGATCGATGCCGGCAACGCCGACGCGCATCGTCATCTGATCGCGATGCGTGTGATGCAGCATCTGCAGGCGCGCGGTTCCGCGCAAGCGCTGGCCGAGCGCAGCCTGGCGCGCGCGCTGATGCGCACGCTCGGAGCCGATGCCGAAGTCGTGGCCGCGATCGAGGCCGCGCAGACCCCCGAGCTGCCGGCTGGCGCTGAAGCTGGTGCAGCGCCATCTCGACGGACGCTGCATCGATCCGGCGCGCGCGCAGCCGGCCGCGCCGGTGCGCGAAGCCGACGGCGCGTCGGAGTCGTCGGAGTCGGTGGAGTCGTCGGAGTCGGTGGAGTCGGTGGAGTCGGTGGAGTCGGTGGAGTCGTTGGAGGAGACGCAGTGCGTCGCAGGACACGAGGCGAAGCACGACGCACGACACGCTGCGCGGCAGGACGACGCCCGCACGCCGCTGTTGCGCCGGCTGGCAGACGGCGCCGTTGCCGCTGCCAGCCACGGCTGAATCGCCGGGGCAGCGGCGGCAAGCTGCGCTATCTCGGCTGGCGCTGCGCCGTCTCGCCTGGCGTGCCGCTGGCGCAGCGCGCCAGGTAGTCCTCCAGCGGCATCGGCCGTCCGATCGCATAGCCCTGCGCATAGTCGACGCCGATCTCGCGCAGCACGTCCAGCGTCGCTTCGTCCTCGACCGACTCGGCCACGGTGTGGATGCCGAGCCGGTGGCCGATGTCGTTGATCGAGCTGACGATCTCCCGATCGACGGCGCTGCTGGCCAGATGGCGGATGAAGCTGCCGTCGATCTTCAGGTAGTCGACCGGGAACTGCTTCAGATAGGCAAACGACGACAGGCCGGCGCCGAAGTCGTCCAGCGCCATCGTGCAGCCGGCCTTGCGCATCTCGGCGACCAGCCGGTTGGCCGCCGCCATGTTGTTGATCAGCGCGGTCTCGGTGATCTCCAGGCGGATGCGGCTGGCCGGCAGCACCGAGTTCGACAGCTCGGCATGCAGGAAGGGCAGCAGGAAGGGCTCGCCCAGCGAATTGGCCGACAGGTTGATCGACACCGACAGCCCCGGCACCGCCAGCAGCCGCGCGCCGAAATCGCGCAGCACATGCTGGATGACCCAGCGGTCCACATGGCCCATCAGGTCGTAGCGCTCGGCCGCCGGAATGAAGGCGCCAGGCATCACCAGGCTGCCGTGCTCGTCGACCATGCGGACCAGGATCTCGATATGCGATGCGGGCGGCGATGCCGGCGATGACGCAGGCAATGCTGCCGGCGGCGTCGATCCGGACCCCGGCGCCAGCGCGCGGATCTCCTGCGCGAACAGCCGGAAGCGGTTGGCCTCCAGCGCCGAATGGATGCCCGCGGCGACCTGCAGCTCGCGATGGTGGCGGCGCGCGTCGCTCTCGTCGCGGCGATAGACCGAGACGCGGTTGCGGCCCGCGGCCTTGGCGGCGTAGCACGCCACGTCGGCACGGCTCATCAGCTCGCCCAGCGGCGGCGCCTCGCGGTCGATCGCGGTGATGCCGACGCTGGCGCCGACGTCGTAGACCCGGCCTTCCCACGGGAAACGGCGCGCACGGATCGCGTCGATGACCTTCAGGCAGACGCGCTCGCCCTGGTCCACCGAGCAGTTGCGCAGCAGCAGCGCGAATTCGTCGCCGCCGAGCCGCGCCAGCAGGTCGTCGGGCCGCACCTGGCTGCGGATCACGTGACCCAGCTCCCGCAGCAGCACGTCGCCGGCGGCATGGCCCGCGGTGTCGTTGACGATCTTGAAGCGGTCCAGATCGATGAAGCACAGCGCATGGTGCTGGTCGAACTCGCGCGCGGACTCGCAGGCCTCGCGCAGGCGCTGCTCGAACCAGATGCGATTGGGCAGCCCGGTCAGCGCGTCGTGCATCGCCGAATGCGCGAGCTTGCGCTGCAGCGCGCGGGCCGCCGTGATGTCCTGGAACACCAGCACCGCGCCGATCACGTCGCCACGCGGCGTCAGCACCGGCGCGGCGGAGTCCTGCACGTCATGGCGCTCGCCATGGCGGCTGATCAGCACCGCGCCATCCTCCAGATAGACCGGCCGCAGCGTCTGCAGGCACTTGGCGACCGGGCAGGCGATCGGCTGGCCGCTGGTTTCGTCGACCACGTGGAACACCGTGGCCAGCGGCCGGCCGTCGGCCTCGGCCATGGTCCAGCCGGTCAGCTGCTCGGCGATCGGATTGATGAAGGTGATGCGCAGCGAGGCATCGGTGCAGATCACCGCATCGCCGATCGATCGCAGCGTGATATGCAGGCGCTCCTTCTCCTCGAACAGCGCCTCGGTCAGCCGATGGTGCTCGGTGATGTCCCAGTTGGTGCCGACCATCGACAGCGCGGTGCCGTCCTCGGCGCGCGACACCACCGCCATCGCGCGGATATGCCGCACCTCGCCGTCGGGCCGCAGGATCCGGTACTCGGTATCGAAGGCCTGCGCACCCTTGACGGCCTGGCGCATCTCGTGCCGGGCGCGTATCACGTCGTCGGGATGCACCAGCGCGATCCAGCCGTCGAGGTCCGGCGCGCCATCGGCGGCGGCGGTGCCGTGCAGCGCGTGCATGCGGCGGTCCCAGGACAGCGTGCCGGCGGCGATGTCCCATTCCCAGATGCCGACCCGGCCCGCCTCGACCGCCAGTTCGGTGCGCCGCGACAGCGCCTCGAGCCGCTGCTGCGCCAGCTTGTGTTCGTGGATATCCTCGACCTGCGCGATGAAATGCAGCGGCGCGCCGCTGGCCTCGTCGCGCACCAGCGACACCGCCAGCAGCGTCCAGATGAAGTTGCCATCCTTGCGCCGGTAGCGCTTCTCCATGCGGTAGCTGTCGATGTCGCCGGCGACCAGCCGATCGAGCTGCGCCAGATCGGCGGCCAGGTCGTCCGGGTGCGTGATCTGCTGGAACGGGATGCGGCTGAGTTCGGTCGCGCTGTAGCCGAACAGCTCGCAGATCGCGCGGTTGACCTGCTGCCAGCGGCCATCGACGCTGACCAGCGCCATGCCGATCGCCGAATGGTGCATCGCCTGGCGGAAGCGCCGTTCGCTGCCGCGCAGCTCGCTGCGGTCGCGCCGATTCTGCTCGCTCAGATAGGCAATGCAGACCGGGAACACCAGGATCAGGCTGGTCGACAGCTTCATCGCGTGGGTGAGGAACTGCGGCGCGTCGACCAGCCCGGCCTGTGCGGCGGCCAGTCCCAGCATCACCGTGACCAGCATCGACAGCAGCGTCAGCAATGCGGTGGCGAACGGGTTGGTAAACAGCGCGGCGACCACCAGCGGCAGCGACAGCACGCCGAACGGATCGTGCGTTTGCACCACCGCGAGGCCGCCGACGGTGGCGGTCAACAGCAGCAGCCCGGCCACGCGCGGCAGCCGCGTGCGTGGAAACGTGTCGCGCAGACGCTCGCGCGAGTAGGTGACCGACAGCGGCACCAGCATCAGCATGCCCATCGCGTCGGCACTCCACCAGGTCGACCAGATGCCGGCGAAGGGCTGGCCGTAGGCGATCGAGATTGCGGCGGCGCCGATGGTAGCGCCGATCACCGGGGCCAGCGTGCAGGTCGCGCCCAGCATCAGCGCGAAGCGGGCCAGCGGCACCGCGCTGGCCCGGCCGATGCCGCCGCTGATGCTCGGTGCCAGCCACGCGACGAACAGGATCTCCGCGATATTGGAAGCGCCCAGCACCAGCGCGAGCCACCAGGGGTCGCCGAACATCGCATTGGCGGCAATGCCCGCCACCAGCATGCCGGCCAGCATCCAGGCGCGCTCGCGCGGCGGCTGGTGCAGCGTCACGCCGGCGCCGAAGGCCGTAGCCAGCCAGACGATGGCGGCATTGCCCGGATAGCGCGTCAGCGCGATGCCGGCGACGGCCAGCAGGAAGAACAGCGCGGACGCAAGCGAGACGCGCTGCCAGCGGGGCAGGGCGGGCAGGGTCGGTTCCGGATCGGACGTCATGGGAGCGTGGGTTGGCGCATGGCGTGGTGCCGGCGGCGGGCGGACAAGGTGCGGGGCCAGGGGTGTCCCCCGCCATGCGGCGCGGTGCCGGGCAAAAGGGGACCATGCCGGACGCGGGTCCGGCAGCATCGGGCGACTATAGCGTCAGGCCGATGTCGGCCAAGCGCCGATAAGGCGCAAAGTCGGGGCGCATTTGGGGATGGCGTTGGGCGGCGTTTTGAGGTAGGCGGGCCCGGTAGTGCGGCGATTGCGGGGATTGGGGCGGGGTTTGGGACGGGGTTTGGGACGGGGTTTGGGACGGGGTTTGGGACGGGGTTTGGGGCGGGGTTTGGGACGGGGTTTGGGGCAGGGATTGAGGCGCGGATGGGGCGGGGATTGGGGCAGGGATTGAGGCGGGGGGTGAGGCGGGGATTGAGGCGGGGATTGAGGCGGGGATTGGGGGTGGGGATTGGGGCGGCGTTTGGCGTGGGGATTGGTGCGGCGTTTGGGTGGAGATTTGCGCGGCGATTACCTCGCTGGTCATCGCATTGCGCACGGCCGGCGACGATGATGAAGCCATCGCAACCGCTTCCTCTTTTTCTTCTCTTCGCCTTTCCCCCTGACCCCTACGGAGATCGACCATGCAAACCGTCCAACCGACCCGCCTGCTGCGCCATGTCCTGCTCGCCGACGCCATCGTCAGCGGCCTGATGGGCCTGCTGATGGTGTTCGACGCCAACGTGCTGTCGAACTGGTTCGCCATTCCGGCGTCCTGGCTGCGCTATGCCGGCCTGGTGCTGCTGCCCTATGCCGCGATCGTCGGCCTGCTGTCGACGCGCAATCCGATGCCGCGCGCGCTGGTGCTGGCCGTGATCGTCTGCAATGCGCTGTGGGCCATCGACTGCATGCTGCTGCTGGTCACCGGCTGGCTGTCGCCGACCTGGCTCGGCAGCGCCTTCGTGCTGCTGCAGGCCTGGGGCGTGGCGGTGTTCGCCTGCCTGCAATGGGTTGGCCTGCGCCGCGCGCAGGGCCGGCGCAGCGCGATGGCCTGAGCGCTGCGGCTTGACGCCTTGCCCACGCCGCCCGCCGTTGCGGGCGGTTTTATTTTTGCCCCCGCTCAATTCGCCATCGAGTTGCCCTCTGGCCAGGCCCAACACGAGTGAGGGGCCAGCAGTCCAGACGGCGGTTGCGGCGTTCCCCGTTCGGCGCACCTTGCCATCTGGAGCCGATCGACTATTGCGCATCGCGCCCGGAATTATCCATAATTATCCGGTGTCGGTATAATTATACGAATCGCGTATAATTTGGTGTAATGCCATGAAGCTCACGGACCTCTGGCACTTTCCTCGGCCTCAACTCGCCCGGTCATATCTTGCGGCCCTGAACGCGGGAATCCTTGCCTCGTTGACCATCTTCGCGCCACGGCGTACGGGGAAGACCGTGTTCCTGCGGCATGACTTGACCCCGGCCGCGGAGAAGGACGGCTACCTTGTCGTTTATGTGGATCTCTGGCAGACCAGGCAGACTCCGGGTGCCGCACTATTGCATGCCCTGGAGACTGCCAAGGCGTCGAGGACGTTCGCCGGCAGGCTGAAGGCGAAACTATCGCCTTCGATCAAGTCCATCAAGGGGAAGGCATCCGTCGGCGCCGGATCGGTCGAAGGGACGATCGAGTTGGGCGACGAGAAGGGGCGGCTGGCCGTCGACATGGCGCTGCGACTCGATGACCTGCTTGGCCGCCTGACAAACGATAGCCAGGTTCTGTTGCTGATCGACGAGGCCCAGTCTCTGGGGCGCAGTGAGGAGGGCGAGGATCTGGCGCGTGCCCTGCGCACGGCCCTGACCAAGTACAACAAACGGCTCCGCGTTGTGTTCACCGGCTCGTCCCGCACCCAACTGGGTCACGTCTTTACCGATACGCGGGCTCCGCTCTACTCGGCCGGCCACCCGCTCCAGGACTTTCCGCTGTTGGACGATGATTTTGTGGAGTTCGTTGCCAAGCAGTTTGCTGCCTCCACGGGCCGCACACTCGATCTGAAAAAGGCGAAGGCAGCGTTCAAGCAGTTCCATCAGCGCCCCGAGCCGCTGCTCGAAGTCGCCGTGACGCTCATGATGCAGCCGAAGATGAGCTTCGCCAAGGCGGTCGCCCTGCAACTGGAGAAGCTGGCGCTGGCCGAGAATCACGAGGCTACGTGGGCTAAGCTGACCGCCCTGGAACGCCTTCTGGTGGTGGAGTTTGCGAACAACCCGGCCGTCAAGCCTTTCGCTCGCTCGCTGCTCGCAGCCTTCAGGGAGCAACTTGGAATCGAGGTCCTTGGCGCTGCGCACGTGCAGAAGGCGCTCGCACGCCTTGATGAGAAGGGCGTCGTGTCAAAGTCGCCTCGCGGCTCGTACGAATTCGAGAACGAGAACTTTGGCGCCTGGGTTCGTAACCTGGCGGATGCTCCCTAGTTGGCGCAATAGCCTTCGCGCATCCGTACATGCCCCTGGCAGCTGCGAGGATTGACGCGGCCATCGCACGCACGAAGGCTTCGCGGGCGGGCCCC
Source organism: Cupriavidus gilardii (assembly GCF_008801915.1). GTDB lineage: Bacteria > Pseudomonadota > Gammaproteobacteria > Burkholderiales > Burkholderiaceae > Cupriavidus > Cupriavidus gilardii. The sequence goes on along the minus strand of NZ_VZOV01000034.1, from coordinate 22,025 downwards.
CAGCGGCCTTGGCCGCCCGAACGCTCAATCTGACACCAGACTGTCATCAACCTTGCACCGCGCTGACGGCAACGTGACGGCAACGATCCGGGGACAAACAAACGCGCGGCTTTGCACTATGCTTGCCTCGTTTTCGCGCGCCCGCATTCCGCCCCCTGTCGCGGCGCGCGTTGCTGACAGTCCGGAAAAAGGGGGCGGCACGACAAGGAACGATCCCCATGACGACGCTGGAAATCAACGGCAAGCCGATGCAGGTGGACGCCGATCCGAGCACGCCGCTGCTGTGGGCGCTGCGCGATCAACTGCAGATGACCGGCACCAAGTTCGGCTGCGGCATTGCGGCCTGCGGCGCCTGCACGGTACACATGAATGGCCAGCCGATCCGCGCGTGCGTGACGCCGATCTCCGCGCTGCAGGGCGCGCGTATCACGACGATCGAAGGCGCCGGCACCGACAAGGTCGGCCGCGCGGTGCTCGATGCCTGGGTCAGGAACGACGTATCGCAGTGCGGCTATTGCCAGAACGGGCAGGTGATGAGCGCGATCGGGCTGCTGCGCAACAAGCGCAAGCCGACCGATGCCGATATCGATCAGGCGATGGCCGGCAACCTGTGCCGCTGCGGCACCTATCAACGGATCCGCGCCGCCATCAAGGACGCGGCCCGCACGCTGGGCTGATCGGGGGCCGGGAGACATCATGCAAATGCAACGACTTGGAGCGCGGATGGCCGCGCTATCCGGCGCCGCCGCCTCGGGCTCGCACGATGCGCCGGCAGCCGGCATCGACCGGCGCACCTTCCTGAAGCTGACCGGCATCGCGGGCGGCGGACTGGCGCTGGGCATCGTGCCGCCGGGCGGGGCCCACGCCGAGGAGGCTGCGGCAGCCGTGCCCGCCGCCAAGGGTCCGGCCGCTGCGCCACAGGCCTTCATCGTGATCGCGCCCGACAACACCGTGACGATCGCCGTCAACCGGCTCGAATTCGGCCAGGGCGTGCATACCGCGCTGCCGATGATGTTGGCCGAGGACCTCGACGTCGACTGGCGCAACGTGCGCGCGGTGCTGGCCCCGGCCGGCGATCCGTACAAGGATCCGGCGATGGGGATCCAGATGACCGGCGGCTCGACTGCGGTCAAGCACTCGTACCAGCAGTATCGCGAGCTCGGTGCCCGCGCCCGCGCGATGCTGATCGCCGCGGCAGCGCAGCGGTGGGCGGTCGAGCCGTCGGCGTGCACCACCGCGAATGGCGTGGTCACGGCCGGCAACCGCCGCGCGACCTATGGCGAGCTCGCGCAGGCCGCGATGGAGATGCCGGTGCCGCAGCAGGTCACGCTGAAGGATCCGTCGCGCTTCGCGCTGATCGGCAAGCCGACGCCGCGGCTGGATACGCGCGGCAAGCTCGACGGTTCGGTCGGCTTCGGCATCGATACGCAGCTCGACAACCTGCGGGTCGCCGTGGTCGCGCGGCCGCCGCGCTTTGGCGGCAAGGTGCGCCGCTTCAATGCCGAGGCGGCGCGCGCGATCCAGGGTGTAGTCGAGGTGTTCGAGGTGCCGACCGATGGGGGCGGCACCGGCGTTGCCGTGGTCGCCACCGGCTATTGGCCCGCGAAGCAGGGGCGCGATGCGCTGCAGGCCGAATGGGACGACAGCGGCTCGACGGTATCGAGCGCGGCGCTGTACGAGGAATACGCCAAGCTGGCGCGCCAGCCAGGCAGGACGCCGCGCGCCGATGCCTTCGACCTGGCCGGGGCTGTGCGCACCGTCGAGGCCGAGTACCGCTTCCCCTATCTGGCGCACGCGCCGATGGAGCCGCTGAACTGCACGATGCAGGCCGAGGTGGCCGGCGGCAAGCCGGCCCGCGTCAAGGTCTGGGCCGGCACGCAGTTCCAGACCGTCGACCACGGCGCGCTGGCCAAGGCCTTCGGCCTGCCGCCCGAACAGGTGTCGGTGGTCACGATGATGGCCGGCGGCGGCTTCGGCCGGCGCGCGGTGCCGACCTCCGACTACCTGGTCGAGGCCGCGCAACTGATGCGCGCCTGGGTCGCCAAGGGCCATCGCGAGCCGGTCAAGGTCATCTGGAGCCGCGAGGACGATATCCGCGGTGGCTACTACCGGCCGCTGCATCTGCACCATGCGCGCATCGGCATCGATGCGCAGGGCAAGGTGCTGGGCTGGGAGCACGCAATCGTCGGCCAGTCGCTGACGATGGGCTCGCCGTTCGAGGCCTTCCTGGTCAAGGACGGCGTCGACCATACGATGACCGAGGGCATCGTCGATCATGACTATGGCTTCCCGCTGCGGCTGTCGGTCCATCACCCGAAGGTGCAGGTGCCGGTGCTGTGGTGGCGCTCGGTCGGCCATACGCACACCGCGTTCGTCAAGGAGACGCTGATCGACGAACTGGCGACGGTGGCCAAGCAGGACCCGGTCGCCTACCGGCTCGCCCGGCTCGATCCGGTCAAGGGCGCGCGGCAGCGCGCGGCGCTGCAGCTGGCGGTCGAGAAGTCCGGCTACGGCAAGCGCAGGCTGCCGGCGGGCCGCGCCTGGGGCGTCGCCGTGCACCAGTCCTTCGATTCGGCGGTGGCCTATGTGGTCGAGGTCTCGCTGCGCAACGGGCAGCCGCATGTCCATCGCGTGACCGCCGGCGTGCATGCGAACCGCGTGATCAACCCGCTGTCGGCAAGCGCGCAGATCGAGGGCGGTTGCGTGTTCGGGCTGGCGATGATCCGGCCGGGCTTCGCGATCGAGATCGACAACGGCGCGGTCAGGAACAGCAATTTCGGCGACTTCCCGCCGGTGCGCATCAACGATGCGCCGCCGGTCGAGGTGCACTTCGTGCCGTCCAACGATCCGCCTACCGGGCTCGGCGAGCCCGGCGTACCGGTGATCGCGCCGGCGGTCGCCAACGCGGTGTTCAAGCTGACCGGCAAGCGCCAGCGGCAGTTGCCGTTCGTGATGGCGTAGAGGTGACGTAGATCCCGGCGGCAGCGTCGCCGATGTGAAAAGCGGCCGGCCCTGCGGAGGGACGGCCGCTTTCGTTTTGCGCGCGGCGGAGCGCTGGCCTTTACAGCGCCAGGTAATGCGCCATCAGGCGCGGCATCGACATCAGCCGCACCGTTGGCGCGCCGTCCGTGCCTGGCAGGGTGACGCGAATCAGGCCGGACTCGTGCGCCGACAGCCCGCCCTGGCGTGCGGCCGGGGTGTGCCGCGTCAGCGAGATCGAACCCGACACCGCGCGCTGCCCGCCGGCCGCATCGTCGAAGACCAGCGGCTGCGGCGTGTCGATCTCGACCGCCATGCTCATGCCGCGCAGCTTCAGCGCGGCCTTGCCCGAGCCGGAGCCGAAGTCGCTGCTGGCATCGAGCCGCACCTGCATGCCCTGCGTCATCGTGGTGGCACTGCTGCCGGGCCGCGTCATCATGAAGTACTGGCTGTCGGTGCGCACCAGCGGCGTCGTACCGGCCAGCAGCGGTCCGCTGGCGCTGACCGGATCGCCGAAGGCCAGCCAGTCGGTCCACATGCCGGCCGCCTGCAGCAGCGGCTCGGTTGCGCCCGGGCGCGACAGCGCGATGCGCGCTGTCCTGCCTTGATTCATTTCCCTTCTCCCGTCCAAGGCATCGATGCTCGCCCGTTGGCAGCGACGGCCCGATGCCGACCCGTTGTTGTGTATGGCTCTGGTATGGCTCTGTGGCCGGCGCGCGCCGCAATATCGCCGCGCCGCGCTCTGGCGCCGCGTAGGCTAGCACAGCAGCTGCGTGTGTCATCCCCCGAACGTGGCTTGCCATTGCAGGATGTGGCGCCTAATGTACGGACATGGACCCGAAGCAGGAAGCCACCCTGAGCTATGCCCTGCTGGCCGATCCGGCGCGCGCCGACATCTGCCGCGCGCTGCTGGAGGCCGGCGACGTCTGCGTGCCGGCCGCCGACGTGGCCGCCGCCGCGGGCCTGACCCTGCGCCGCGCGGGGCGGATCTTCCAGGAACTGCTGCAGGCCGACATCGTGGCGCTGACCGTGCAGGATCGGCAGGTCTGCTACAGCCTGAAGGCACGCCGCGAGATCCGGCAGGCCCTCGGGTATATCGAGGACTCGGGGCTGTTGTCCTAGCGTCCTGCGTTACCAGAGCGCCGCCGCGCCGCCAGCTTCTTTGCTCCCAGCCTCCTGGCTTGACCCCGGGCACTCTTTTCGCTTCCCGACCACCGCGCCGGCCCCCGTGTCGGAAAAAATTACTGCGGCCGCGCAGGATTTGCGCATCGTTGCCGCGGCGGCGCCGTGCCCATGTCGGTTCGGCTTCGGACGACAACATGGACGACACCATGGACGACACCACCGATGCCGCCAAACGGGCATGGAAGCTGCATCGGCGGGCGGATGACAACCGTCTTCGCCCGCGAGCCCATGAATGTGAATGTCCGTGCCACCGCACCGGTCGGCGCCATGCCCGGCCCACCGCCCGATCCCTCGCAGGCCGTCGAAGCGACGCGCGACACCTCGGTCTGGTGGAAGAGCGCCGTGGTCTACCAGATCTACCCGCGCTCGTTCGCCGATGCGAATGGCGACGGCGTCGGCGACCTGGCCGGCATCATCGAGCGGCTCGACCATGTGCGCGCGCTCGGCGCCGACACGATCTGGCTCTCGCCGATCTATCGTTCGCCGATGGCCGATGCGGGCTATGACATCAGCGACTACTGCGACGTCGATCCGGTGTTCGGCTCGCTGGCCGATGCCGACCGGCTGATCGGCGAGGCCCACGCGCGCGGCCTGCGCGTGCTGCTCGACTTCGTGCCGAACCACACCTCGGACCAGCACCCGTGGTTCATCGAATCGCGCTCGTCGCGCGACAACCCGAAGCGCGACTGGTACATCTGGCGCGACCAGCCCAACGACTGGCGCGCGGCGCTGGGCGCCGGCAGCGCATGGACATGGGACGAGGCCACCGGCCAGTACTACCTGCATCTGTTCCTGCCGCAACAGCCGGACCTGAACTGGCGCAATCCGGAGGTCGTGCAGGCGATGCACGGCGTGCTGCGTTTCTGGCTCGACCGCGGCGTCGACGGCTTTCGCATCGACGTCGCGCATTGCACCGGCAAGGACCCGACCTTCGCCGATCATCCGCGTTGCCTGGCCGGCGAGCCGCTGGCCGACTTCAACGACGATCCCTACAGCCACGAGGTGCTGCGCGGCATCCGCAAGCTGGTCGACAGCTATCCCGGCGACCGCGTGCTGGTCGGCGAGGTCAATATCCGCTCGACCGCCACCGTGGTGCAGTACTACGGCGCCGGCGACGAGCTGCACATGTCGTTCAACTTTCCACCGCTCGATGCGCCGTGGGACCCGGTAGTGTTCCGCACCTGCATCCGCGAGGTCGATGCGCTGCTGCAGCCGGCCGAGGCCTGGCCGACCTGGGTGCTGTCGAACCACGACAACGAGCGCCATCGCACGCGCTACGGCGGCTCGATGCGCCGCGCGCGTGCCGCGGCGGTGATGCTGCTGACCCTGCGCGGCACGCCGTTCATCTTCCAGGGCGAGGAGCTGGGGCTGGAGGACGTGGTGGTCGAAGCGGGGCAGCGCGTCGATCCGGGCGGGCGCGACGGTCCGCGTGGACCGATCCCCTGGGACTTCGCGCCGCCGCATGGCTGGCGCGCGGCGCGGACCTGGCTGCCGTTCCCGCCCGAGGCCGCCACGCTGTCGGTGCAGTCGCAATGGTCGCAGCCCTCGTCGATGCTGCATCTGTACCGCACGCTGATCGCCGCGCGCCGCGCGAGCCCGGCGCTGCGGCTGGGCATCTGGGAGGAATTGCCGTCGCCGCCCGAGGTGCTGGCCTATCGCCGCCGGCATGCCGAGGACGAGCGTGTGGTCTGCATCAACTTTGCCGAGCGGCCGCTGCCGGTCGATCTCGACGGCGACTGGCGCGTCGCGATCGACAGCCTGCCCGAAGGGGCGGACCGGCGTTTCGACGGCATGCTGCAGCCCGAGCAGGCCGTGCTGCTGGAGCCGCTGTCGCTGGCGACGCGATCGCAGCGCTCGCAGCCATCGCAATCGTGAGCGTGACAGGCGGCGCGGCACGCTCCGCCCGCCGCCGTTCAACCGTCAGGAGGGAGGACCCATGCGTTCGCTGTGGTACCGCAATGCGATCATCTACCAGATCGACGTCAGCGTATTTCGCGACGGCAATAACGACGGATGGGGCGATCTCCAGGGTCTGACGGCGCATCTCGAATACCTGCGCGGGCTCGGCGTGACCTGCATCTGGCTGTCGCCGTTCTACCAGTCGCCGTTTCGCGATGGCGGCTACGACATCACCGACCACCTCGCGGTCGATCCGCGCTTCGGCAATCTGGCCGACATGGTGGCGCTGCTGGAGAAGGCCGAGGAGCTCGGTATCCGCGTGATGGTGGAGCTGGTGGCGCACCACACGTCCGATCAGCACCGCTGGTTCCAGGAAGCGCGGCGCGACCGCAATTCGCCGTACCGCGACTACTACGTCTGGGCGGACGAGCCGGTGGAGACCGACGTCAAGCCGATCTTCCCGACCGTCGAGGACAGCGTCTGGACCTGGGACGAGGAAGCGGGCCAATACTATCGGCATGCCTTCTATTCGCACCAGCCCGATCTGAACATCGCCAACCCGGCGGTGCGCGCCGAGATCGAGGAGATCATGTCGTTCTGGCTGCGGCTCGGCGTATCGGGCTTCCGCATCGATGCGGCGGGGCACATGATCGATGGGGCCAAGGAAGCGGACCCGCGCGACGACGGCTTCTGGCTGCTGAACGACCTGCGCGCGTTCGCCACGCTGCGCCGCTCCGACGCGGTGCTGCTCGGCGAGGTCGACGTGCCGGCCGCGGACTACGCGCGCTATTTCGGCAAGGGCCATCGGCTGACGCTGGTGTCGAACTTCTTCCTGAACAACTTCCTGTTCCTGGCGCTTGCGCGGCAACAGGCCGAGCCGATCGAGCGCGCGCTGCGCGAGCAGCCCGACCCGCCCGAGCGCGCGCAGTACGCGGTATGGGTGCGCAATCACGACGAGCTCGATCTGGAGCGCCTCAGCGAGGCCGAGCGCGAGGAGGTGATGCAGCGCTTCGCGCCGGACGAGAACATGCGGGTCTACAACCGCGGCATCCGCCGCCGGCTGCCGCCGATGCTCGACGGCGACCAGCGCCGCATCGCGCAGGTCCATGCGCTGCTGTTCTCGCTGCCCGGCACGCCGATCCTGCGCTACGGCGAGGAGATCGGCATGGGCGAGGACCTGTCGCTGAAGGAGCGCCACGCTGTGCGCACGGCGATGCAATGGTCCGACGAGGTCAATGGCGGCTTCTCGCCCGCCGATCCCGCATCGCTGCCGGTGCCGGTGATCCGCGAGGGCCCGTTCGGCTACGGCGAGGTCAATATCTACGACCAAACGCTGCGCGACGATTCGCTGCTGGCCAAGACCGGCAAGATGATCCGCGCGCGCCTCGGCATGCCCGAGATCGGCTATGGCGAATGCACGGTGATGGAGGTCGGCTGTCCGTCGGTGCTGGCGCTGCGGCACGAGCTGGACGGGCAGGTGGTGTTCACCTTCGCCAATCTGTCGGACAAGGACGTCGAGGTGAAGCTGCCCGACGTCGAGGTCGGCGAGCTGCGCGACATGCTGGTCGATGGCCCGTATCCGCCGGCGCAGACCGCGCATACGCTGAAGCTGCGTGCCTACGGCTACCGGTGGCTGCGGCAGCGGCCATGCTTCGGGCCGTGATCGGGAGCATGCGTTCGGGCAAGGACAGCGACAACCAAGGAGAAACGCGATGGAAGCGATCGGACAACGGCGCTGGGTCATTGCGGAAGGCTATCTGCCGCCGACCGACCCTGCCGCCAGCCGGCAATTGAACAGCCACGAGGCGGCCTGCCTGCTCAATACCGGCGATGCTCCGGCCCATGTCACGGTGACGATCTTCTATGCGGATCGCGAGCCCGTCGGTCCGTACCGGCTGACGGTGCCGGCGCGGCGCACGCTGCATCTGCGCTTCAACGATCTGCACGACCCCGAGCCGATCCCCGAGGACACCGACTACGCCAGCGTGATCGAGTCCGATGTGCCGATCGTCGTGCAGCACACCCGGCTCGATTCGCGCCAGGCCGCGCTCGCGCTGATGACCACGCTGGCCTATCCGGTCCCGGCCTCGGTGTCCGCGGCGTCCGGTTGACCGCGGCGCACCCGATCCCCATCCCGCCCAGGAGTCCGCCATGCCCTTGATCGGTTATCACGCCTCGCACGAACAGTTCTCGCCAGGCGATCTGCTGCGCTATGCGCGCGCCGCGCAGCTGGCCGGCTTTACCGCGCTCAGCAGCTCCGACCACTTCCATCCGTGGAGCGAGCGGCAAGGGGAGAGCGGCCATTCCTGGTCCTGGCTCGGCGCCGCGATGGCGACCGTCGACCTGCCGACGGGCGTGGTCGCCTGCCCGTTCGGGCGCTACCACCCGGCCGTGGTGGCCCAGGCCGCGGCGACGCTGGAGGCCATGTTTCCGGGCCGGTTCTGGATCGCGCTCGGCACCGGCGAGGCGCTGAACGAACACATCACCGGCCGGCCGTGGCCGCCCAAGCCCGAGCGGCAGGCGATGCTGTCCGAATCGGTGGAGGTGATGCGCGCGCTGTGGCGCGGCGAGGAGGTGACGCACCGGGGCAGCATCGTCGTCGATCGCGCCCGGCTGTACACGCTGCCGCAGCGTCCGCCGCCGATCTTCGCCGCGGCGCTGACCGAGCAGACCGCGCGCTGGGCGGGGCAGTGGGCCGACGGCCTGATCACGATCTCGGCGCCGCGCGAGACCATGCGCGCGGTCATCGACGCCTTCCGCGAGGGCGGCGGCGGAGGCAAACCGGTGCATATCCAGGCCAAGATCGCCTATGCCGACCCCACCCAGGGCGACGAGGCCGCGCGCCGCATGGCCTACGAGCAGTGGCGCACCAATGTGTTCGACAGCGAGACCGCTGCAAACCTGGCGACCCCGGCCGAGTTCGATGCCCGCGCCGGCACCGTGTCCCCGGACGACATCGAGCGCGCGGTCCGGATCTCCTGCGACGCCGCGCAGCAGGCCGCCTGGCTTGCCGAAGACCTGGCGATGGGCGCCGACGCGGTCTTCCTGCACAACGTCTGCGGCAACCAGCAGGCCTGGCTCGACGCCTGCGCGCAGACGGTGCTGCCGCAGTTGCGGGGCGGCGCCTGAGCCTGGCTGCCTCCCCCGCAAGGCGGGCGCGGTCCGCCGTCGCGACAGACGTTCGGGGCAGCAGGCGACATCCGCCTGAAAAATTACCGGCCGCACAATACAAGAGACAATGCCCGCCCGGCCTTGCTCGGCGCGGGGCCGCGGCAAACTGCCTTCCTTTATACGGGTAAACCCGTATCCAGACCTCGTCTTGAAAACCCGAAACCCCGTCCCTATAATTAGCACTCGCCGGACGTGAGTGCTAACAGCGTGCTGTAACCTGCATCCGGCGGCCGATTTCAAGGGCCTCCGCAGTTCCGCGGCGGCCACTTTGCAAATAAATGCTCACTTGTACTAAGGAGTCCGTATGAATCTGCGTCCTTTGCACGACCGCGTGATCGTCAAGCGTCTGGACAACGAAACCAAGACCGCTTCCGGCATCGTGATTCCCGACAATGCTGCCGAGAAGCCCGATCAGGGCGAAGTGCTGGCCATCGGCCCGGGCAAGAAGGATGACAAGGGCGCGTCGATCGCCCTCGACGTCAAGGTGGGTGACCGCGTGCTGTTCGGCAAGTACGCCGGCCAGACCGTGAAGGTGGATGGCCAGGAACTGCTGGTCATGCGCGAAGAAGACATCATGGCGGTCATCAACAAGTGATGTCGCTGTCCGGGCGCCGCGCGTCCGGAACCCCCGGGGCGCACGGTTCCGCCGCTGCGGCGATCGCGCCCGGGACTTTTCCCGTACAGAATTCTGGAGATCTAGAACATGGCAGCTAAAGACGTAGTGTTCGGCGACAGCGCTCGCCACAAGATGGTCGAAGGCGTGAACATCCTGGCCAACGCGGTCAAGGTGACCCTGGGTCCGAAGGGCCGCAACGTGGTGCTCGAGCGCAGCTTCGGCGGCCCGACCGTGACCAAGGACGGCGTGTCGGTCGCCAAGGAAATCGAGCTGAAGGACAAGCTGCAGAACATGGGCGCCCAGATGGTCAAGGAAGTCGCTTCCAAGACCAGCGACAACGCCGGTGACGGTACCACCACCGCGACCGTGCTGGCCCAGTCGATCGTGCGCGAAGGCATGAAGTACGTTGCCGCCGGCATGAACCCGATGGATCTGAAGCGCGGCATCGACAAGGCCGTGGGCGCCGCCGTCGAAGAGCTGAAGAAGCTGAGCAAGCCGACCACGACCAGCAAGGAAATCGCCCAGGTTGGCGCGATCTCGGCCAACAGCGACGAAGTGATCGGCAAGCTGATCGCCGAAGCGATGGACAAGGTCGGCAAGGAAGGCGTGATCACCGTCGAAGACGGCAAGTCGCTGGCCGACGAGCTGGAAGTCGTCGAGGGCATGCAGTTCGACCGCGGCTACCTGTCGCCGTACTTCATCAACAACCCGGACAAGCAAGTCGTCCAGCTCGACAACCCGTTCGTGCTGCTGTTCGACAAGAAGATCTCGAACATCCGCGACCTGCTGCCGGTGCTGGAGCAAGTGGCCAAGTCGAGCCGTCCGCTGCTGATCATCGCCGAAGACGTCGAAGGCGAAGCGCTGGCGACCTTGGTGGTCAACAACATCCGTGGCATCCTGAAGACCGCCGCCGTCAAGGCGCCTGGCTTCGGCGACCGCCGCAAGGCCATGCTGGAAGACATCGCTATCCTGACCGGCGGCACCGTGATCGCCGAGGAAGTCGGCCTGACGCTGGAAAAGGCTACGCTGCAAGACCTGGGTCAAGCCAAGCGTGTCGAGATCGGCAAGGAAAACACCATCATCATCGACGGTGCCGGTGACGCCGCCGCGATCGAAGGCCGCGTCAAGCAGATCCGCGCCCAGATCGAGGAAGCGACCTCGGACTACGACCGCGAGAAGCTGCAAGAGCGCGTGGCCAAGCTGGCCGGCGGTGTTGCGGTGATCAAGGTTGGCGCTGCCACCGAAGTCGAAATGAAGGAAAAGAAGGCTCGCGTCGAAGACGCGCTGCACGCCACCCGCGCTGCCGTTGAAGAAGGCATCGTCCCGGGCGGCGGCGTGGCCCTGCTGCGTGCCCGCGCTGCGATCTCGAGCCTGAGCGGCGACAACCCCGACCAGAACGCCGGCATCAAGATCGTGCTGCGCGCCATGGAAGAGCCGCTGCGCCAGATCGTGCTGAACGCCGGCGAGGAAGCCTCGGTCGTCGTCGCCAAGGTCATCGAAGGCAACGGCAACTTCGGCTACAACGCCGCCAGCGGCGAGTACGGCGACCTGGTCGAGATGGGCGTGCTGGACCCGACCAAGGTGACCCGCACCGCGCTGCAAAACGCCGCTTCGGTCGCGTCGCTGATGCTGACCACCGACTGCGCGATCGCCGAAACGCCGAAGGAAGAGTCGGCGCCGGCAATGCCGGGCGGCATGGGTGGCATGGGCGGCATGGACGGCATGATGTAATCACGCCGGCCGTCGGCTCCGGCCGACTGCCCACGCTGCGCGAATCGCGTCAGTCAAAACCCCCACGGGTGCAAGCCCGTGGGGGTTTTTGTTTTGGGCTCGCGGTGGGGCGTTTTCGGGCGAGCTCAGACCTCGACCACATACCCCCAATCGAACCTCGCATTCTCCAGCGCCCCGTCGCCGCGTCGCACATAGCCGCGCGGGTTGCAGACGACGCGCGCGCCGTCGACGCGATAGTCGAAACTGGTGTGCGTATGGCCGTGGATCCAGAGGTCGGCGCGCTGGACCAGGTCGGGCCGGCGCGAGATGAAGCCGGCCGACGCAAGATCGTGCGCATAGCGCGGGTCGAGGCTGCCGAGGTCCGGCGCATGGTGGGTGACCACCACGGTGGCGCCGTCGAACGGCTTTTCCAGCTCGCCGGCCAGCCATGCCGACTCGGCCCGGTGCCGCGCCAGCGCATCGGCCGGCGTGAAGCGCCGCGGTCCGCGTTCACCGTCATCGCTGCCGTCTTCCACTGAGATCAGCCGATGGTCCAGCATGACCTTGGCGCAGGCCTGCATCGCCTCGTCGACGCGCTCGCGGCCGAACAGCGCGTAGTCCGACCACCAGGTCGTGCCCAGCACGCGGACCGGCGGCTGGCCCGGCAGTGCGAACACGGCCCCGCCGGCAGTCAGCAGGTGGACCTGAGGATGCTCGGCCGCGGCGGCGGCCAGTTGCGCATCGACCCGCGTGAACGTGCTGTCGTAGTACTCGTGGTTGCCGGGCACATAGACGATCGGCCCGCGCAGATGCCGCGCCGCCCAGTCGATGCCGTCGCGGCCGTTGGCGATGTCGCCGGCCAGTACGACCACGTCGGCGTCGCAGTCCGGGACCGATTCGGGGGTATGGTGTTCCAGATGCAGATCGCTCAGAACGCGTAGCTTCATGCCGCCTCCAGCTGGCCTCCAGACGGGCCTGTGCCATCGGAGTGTTCAGCATGCGGCGGGGACGGTCAAGTGCGGGCATCGCCGACCGGCACGCCGAGCGGACGCACCAGCGAAAAAGGCCCGGACGAATCCGGGCGAAGGCTGTCCGCGTTGCCTGGGTGTGATGGCGGGCAGCCGAGGGACTCGCGGGTCAGCCGCCCTGTCCGGTCATCGTCGGCAGCAGCACCCGCACGATCTGGATAAAGGCCGGCCCCAGCAGTACCACCAGCAGCGACGGGAAGATCAGGAAGATCAGCGGGAACAGCAGCTTCAGCGCGATCTTGGCCGCCTGCTCTTCTGCCAGCATCCGCCGCTTGGTGCGCAGCATGTCGGACAGCACGCGCAGCGATTCGCCCAGGCTGGTGCCGAACCGGTCGGCCTGCACCAGCATCGCGGCGAAGCGCTCGACGTCGTCGACACCGGTGCGCAGCGCCAGGTTGGACAGCGCCTTCTCCTTCGAGAAGCCCGAGCGCATCTCCAGCAGCATCAGCTCGAGCTCGTTGGCCAGCACCGGGCAGCGCAGCGACAGCTCGCCGGCGACCCGCATCAGCGCCGCATCGAGACCGAGCCCGGCCTCGACGCAGACCGTCAGCAGGTCGATCGCATCGGGAAACTCCTCGAACACGGCGCGCTTGCGCTGGGCGATCCTGCGCGCCAGCACCGCGTTGGGCAGGTAGTAGCCGACCGCGCAGATCGCGATCAGCAGCACCGCCAGCAGTGCGCCGTCGCTGGCCAGCGGCGTGCCGACGGTCGCCACCAGCGCGGCCAGCGGCAGTGCCAGCGCGAGCACGGTCTTGGCGGCGAAGTACAGCGTCGGGGCCGTGGTGCCGCGCCAGCCGGCGTTCATGAAGCGCACGCGCAGCGCGGAATTCTCCCAGCCTTCCCTGGGCAGCGCGAAGCGCGACACCGGCCTGGCCCATTCGCCGAGCCGCGCGCTCCAGTCGCTGCCGGCCTGCCCCGCGCCCGACGCGGCGCCTGGTCCCGCGGTGCCGCCGCCGCCAAGCCGCTCGAGCCGCGCGCGCAGCCGGTTCGGCGCACACACCAGCATCAGCCCGAGCGCCGCGCCGAACGCGGCGATGAATACCAGGCCGAGCAACAGCCATTGTTGTGTCTGCATGGCTTCCATGATTCCTCCTATACCCGGATACGGATGATCCTGCGCATCCACAACACCCCGAGCGCCATCATGACCAGCGCCGTGCCGGCCATGCGGATGCCCGCCGGGTCCTGCCACAGCACGTCGAGAAAGCCCGGGTTCAGCACCGAGATCAGCCCGGCGGTGCCGAACGGCAGCAGGCCGAGGATCCACGCCGACAGCCGGCCTTCCGCGGACAGCACGCGGATCTTGTCGAACAGCTTGAGCCGCTCGCGCACCAGCCGGCTGATGGTGTCGAGCACCTCGGCCAGGTTGCCGCCGCTTTCGCGCTGGATCAGCACGGCGATCACGAAGTAGCGCAGGTCGCCGACCGGCACCCGTATCGCCAGGCTGGTCAGCGCATCGTCGAGCGAGACGCCGTAGTTGATCTCTTCGAAGGCGAGCCGGAATTCGGGCCCGAGCGGGGCCTTCATTTCCTGGCCGACGGTGCCGAGCGCGCCTGCGAACGAGTGCCCGGCGCGCAGCGACCGGCTGATCATGTCGATGGCATCGGGCAATTGCGCCTCCATGCGCTTCAGCCGCCGTTGCCGTTGCGCCAGCGTACGCAGCACGGGAAGCGTCGCGGCCAGCAGCGCGCCGGCGGCGGCCAGCCAGAACGGCAGCGGCAGCAGCGACAGCACGGCGAACGCGATCAGCAGGCTGGCGGCGCTGAAGCCCAGCAGCTGGCCGACCGACCAGGTGCTGCCCGACTGCTGCAGCCAGCGGTCCAGCGCGGCCACGCGCGGCACCCGCATCAGCAGGCGCTGCATCCGCGGGCTGCCGGCCAGCATCCGCTCCTTCAGGATCGACATCTGCTCGCGGCCGATCTGGCCGCCGGCCGACAGCGCGCGGATACGCGCGTCGATGCGCCGTGCCGATGCGCCATGATGGCTGCTCCACCACAGGTAGACCGCTTCGATGGCGAGCACGACGGCAATGAACAGCAACACGCCGAACGCGTACAGCGCGTAGTGTCCCAGCTGTCCCAACTGTGCGAATTGACCGAGGTTCATGGTCGCTCTCCGTCAGGCCGCCATGCCCTGGATGTCGAAGCGCCGCGACGGATCGTAGGTCTCGTCCGGCAGCGCGACGCCGTAGACGCGCAGCCGCTCGGCAAACTTCGGATAGACGCCGGTCGCGCGGAAATGGCCGCGCACGGTGCCGTCCTGGCCGACGCCCGTACGCTGGAACGTGAAGATCTCCTGCATGTTGATGACGTCGCCCTCCATGCCGGTGATCTCCTGGATGCTGACGATCTTGCGGCTGCCGTCGCTGAGCCGCGCCGCCTGCACGATCACCGTGATCGCCGATGCGATCTGGTGGCGGATCGCCTTCGGCGGCACGTTCATGCCGGCCATGCTGACCATGTTCTCGAGCCGCGTCAGCGCATCGCGCGGCGTGTTGGCGTGGATCGTGGTCAGCGAGCCCTCGTGGCCGGTGTTCATCGCATTGAGCATGTCCAGCGCCTCGGCGCCGCGCACTTCGCCGAGGATGATCCGGTCGGGCCGCATCCGCAGCGCATTGCGGACCAGCGAGCGCTGCGTGATCTCGCCCTTGCCCTCGATATTGGGAGGGCGGGTCTCCAGCCGCAGCACATGGGGTTGCCGCAATTGCAGTTCGGCGGCGTCCTCGATGGTGACCACGCGCTCGTCGAGCGGGATGAAGCCGGACACGATGTTCAGCAGCGTGGTCTTGCCGCTGCCGGTGCCGCCCGACACCAGCAGATTGACCTTGGCGTGCGCCAGCGCCTGCAGCAGCTGGGCCATCGGCGGCGTCAGGCTCTGGTACGCGACCAGGTCGGCGACCTGCAGCGGATTGACGGCAAAACGGCGGATCGACAGCAGCGGACCGTCGATCGCCGACGGCGGGATGATCGCGTTGACGCGCGAGCCGTCAGGCAGGCGCGCATCGACCATCGGGCTGGTCTCGTCGATGCGGCGCCCGACGCGCGACACGATCTTCTCGATGACCTTCATCAGGTGCGCGTCGTCGTAGAACACGATGTCGGTCAGTTCCAGCTTGCCGCGGCGCTCGACATAGGTCTGGCGCGCGGTATTGACCAGGATGTCGGACACGGTGGGATCGCGCAGCAGCGGCTCGAGGGGGCCGAAGCCGAACATCTCGTCGTAGATCTCGCCGATCAGCAGGCGGCGCTCGGCGTCGTTGAGCAGCACCTTGCCCTCGTCGACGATCGCGCCGACCAGCAGGCCGATCTCGTGCCGGACCTGATCGGGCGGAATATGCGCAAGCCGCTCCAGCTCGACGCGCTCGAGCACGGCCTCGTGCACGGTGCGCTTGAGCGCGCGATAACCGCCGCCGCCGGACAGCGCGGTGGCAGGATGGCCGTTGACGGACAGGGCGGCAAAGTCCGGGCTGGCGTTCGACAGTTGTTCGCGGATCGACATGGCGGTCTCCGGCTCGAGGGAAGGTTGGCGTGCGGGCGCAGGGGTGGGCGCGGACTTGCTGGCGTAATGCCGTATTGGCGTATTGGCGTATTGGCGTATTGGCGTATTGGCGTATTGGCGTGCTGGCGTGCTGGCGTGCTGGCGTGCTGGCGGCGCAACGACGCTGCTCAGGCCGCCTTGACCCGCAGCAGCAGCCGGCGCAGCGACGAGGGCTCGCTGCCCCCCTGCGGTTCCGGTTCCGCGGCGGCCAGCTGCGCGGCCAGCGACTGCAGCGCCCGCGCGATGGCGCTGCGCCGGTGCATCGCTAGCACCGCCTCGCCGTGGCTGATCGCCGCGGCGACCGTCGCCGCATCCTCGGGCAGGGCGTGCCAGACCGGGCTGCCGCAGATCTGCTCGAGCGAGGTGCGCTCCAGCTCGTTGCGGCGATCGTCGCGGTTCAGCAGCACGCGGATCTTGTCGTCGGGGTAGTGCAGCGCCCGCAGGATGTCGAGCAGGCGCCGGCCGGTGCGTGCGTAGGCGATGGTCGGCTGCAGCACCACGCCGATGCGGTCGCTGCGGTCGAGCACGCCGATCGACACCGGATCGATCGCCTGGCCGGCATCGACCAGCACGAAGTCATAGTGCGGCAGCGCCAGCGACAGGATCCATTCGACCTGCTCCTTGCGCACCGACGCCGCCTTGATCGGATCGGCCGCGCCGGCCAGCACGTCGAAGCCGTCGGCTACCGGCGTCAGGCATGCTTCGAGGAAGGCCGCGTCCATGCGGTCGATCTGCGCGCAGACGTCGGGCAGCGTCGCCGGCGGCGTACGGTCGCAGATCGTGTGCACCAGATCGCCGAACTGGCGGTTCAGGTCCAGCACCAGCACGCGCCTGCCCTGCGCGGCCAGCGCATGGCCGAGGTTGGCGGTCAGGAAGGTCACGCCGGCGCCGCCCTTGCACGACAGCAGCGACACCAGCCGCGCGGCGCGGCGGCGCCGCTGGGTGCCGGCAGCCTGCAGCCGGCGCAGCGCGTCGCCGAGCTGGCCCTGCTCCAGCGGCCATGCCAGCACGTCGCGGATGCCGGTGCGCAGCGCCTTGATCAGCAGCTCGGGGTCGACCGCGTCGGTGATCAGGATGCAGGGCAGCTCGGGATGCTGCTGCCGCATCGCCTCGATGCCCTGCATCTGCGCCGGTCCCATGTTGCCGTGCGCGATCACCAGCATGTCGGCCAGCGCCAGCTGGCTCGCATGCGATGCGATGCGCGCCGGCGCCTCGGTCAGCGCCAGCGTCTGGAACGATCCGCACTGGGTGCACAGCCGCGCGATCTCGGCCAGCCGGTCGGTTTGCTCGGAGGCGATCAGAATCGTCAGCATGACGGCTTCTCCTGTTCGTTGTTCTGTGCGCCGCGACGGGCGCCGCGAGGCGTTGCCATGTTCAGCTGCAGACCGGCCCGCCGGTCGCGCTGTTCATGCTTTCGCGCGACAGCGTGGTGGCAAAGGGCGGCACCGGCAGCGCCATCGGAATCATCGGCACCAGCGTCTGCACGGTCAGGCCGGTGACGCTGACGGTCACGCTGGCGCAGCTGGCGCGCGCGGTATCAGGATCGCTGTCGCAGCCGGCGGGCTCGTAGACCAGCGCGATGTTCGACGGCGCCAGCTGCGGCATCAGCGTCGCCATGCGTGTCTTGATGATCGCGGCATTGGCATCGCAGACCACCGCCATGCGCGCGCCCCAGCGCGTCGCCTCGCTGGCGGTGTTCCAGTGGAACAGCACGCGCGCCATCTCGGCCACGCCGATCAGCAGCGTGAAGAACAGCATCGCGACGATCGCGAACTCGACCACGGTGGCGCCGCGCTGGCGCGCGCGCCGCATGCGCGTGGCGCGGGGGAGGAGGGCGGGCTTCATAGCACTTGCCTCATCACGGTCATCACATCGGAGAACACCAGTCCGCCGGCATCGATCAGCGGCTGGATCGGCGAGTAGGCAAAGCCGGTGATCTTGACCGCCACCAGGTTGACCGTGCCGGCCGGCACGCCGGCACCGGCGCCGTTGTCGTAGGTATTGACGTTGGCGAAGGTCATGCCCGGACAGCCCGCCGCGTCGACGCGGTCGCAGATCACCACCATCGCGGTACTGAGTCCGCCGACCAGCGGAGCACCGGTGCAGCCGGTATTGCCATGGACCGCCATGCATTTGGCCTGCGCGGCCGGATAGCCGGCGTCGTCGGGCGAGAACTGCGACAGGTAGCGCGTGGCGCCGCGCGTGGCCTTGGTCAGCGCGTCGTACTGGTAGATCGCGCGGCCGAACTCGGCGACGCCGCACAGCATCAGCAGCAGCGGGATCAGCAGGATCGCGAACTCGACCGCGGCCACGCCGCGCTGGCGTTCGCGCGCGCCGGCGCGACGCAGCGCGAGCCGGTGATGGCGCGCGGCAGTGCCGCTGGCGGAGCGGGGGATCGGCGTCGTCACGATGGCCTCCTGTCGCTTGTCGATGCGGCCGGCCGCTACTGCACCAGCACCGGCACCAGCGGGCCGGGCCCGCTGCCCAGGCCCGGGATGCCCTGCGTCGCGCACGGGCTGCCCAGCGAGCTCGACGCGCCCCGGTATTCGAGCCGCACCGAGTTGATGTTGCCGCCCCATTGCATCGGCTCGATCATCAGCAGGCAGGCCCATTCGAGTACGCTGGCCTTGTGCGTGCCGGACACCGCGAAGCCGCTGCAGTCGACCACCGGAGCCAGCACCATGCGCCGGTCGGCGCCGCCCTGATGCGCGGCGGTGCCGGACGGCGAGCCCTTGGTATCGATCATCGCGACGCTGTCGCCCTGGTACGGCGCGTAGGCCTTGCGCCTGGCGGTGAAGTCCGGATAGGCGTTGGCCTTGGCGGGCCAGGTGGTGTCGTTGTACGCATGGCCGGTGAAGTCGGGCACGCCGACCACCTTGCCGGCCTTGACGATGCCGAAGCGGCTGTTCCACTCGTCCGCCAGCGACGACTTGTTGCCGGTGGTGCCGATCTCGGTGCCGAGCGCCGGCAGGTTGCATTGGCCCGAGCCCTTCAGCTGTTCGGCCAGGCTCTTGGTGCCGCTGCCGCCGCCGAGATCGGCCCAGCCGAAATTGCCGCCGCCATACTCGCCCTTGTTGCCCGCATCGAGCTTCGAAATCAGCCACTGGCCCACGGTGTAGGGCGGCTCCGGCGGGCTGATGGTGTCCGGCTTGCAGATGAATACCGGGATCGCGCACGCGGTCTGCGCGGCGCCGACGGTGGCCACGGCGAATGACGACACGGTGCTGGGACCGACATTGCCGCCGGGCAGCAGGTTCAGCACCTGGGCGAACCAGTTGGCGATGCCTGCGCGCGAGGCCGCGCACTTGACGTACTTGATGGTGTCGAGCGCGTACGGCACGCTGCTCTTCGGATAGAACGGGTTGGCCAGTGCGTCGCTGTAGGTGACGCTGCTGTCCGCGGCGAACTGCACCGATTCGCTCTGGAACAGCGCCAGATTGCGATAGCCGGCGGTGATGCCGGCCGCCTCGGACACCGCCAGCGGCGTGGCGCCGGTCAGATCGCGCGCCGCCGCCAGCGCGCAGGCGTCGGCACCGTTCTGCAGCTCGCTCTTGGCCACGTAGAGCTTGCCGAGGTCGAGCGCCAGCCCGAGAAACCCCACCATCGCGACCAGCGACAATGCGACGACGATCGCGACGGCGCCTTGCTGGCGCCGCAGCGTCGCTGCCCGCCGGCGTGGATGCGGTCTCGCTGTGTTCGGCTGCATCATGGCTGTCTCCCTGGCTTGCGAACTGGCTGGCGAACTGACTCGCTCCGCTGCATCGCGCCGCCGCGCGTCAGCGCGTGCCGATGCCGCCCGACATGCCGATGCCGCCCTGCATGCCGGCGCCGTTGCCATGGGCGCCGCCGGGCGACAGCCGCTGCAGCGAGCGGTCGTAGTTGCCCATCGCCGCGACGGCGGCCTTGCCGTCGACGCCGGTCAGGGAAGGCAAGCCGGCTGGCGCGTTCGGGTTGATGATCTGGGCCTGCTTGACCGCATGGACCGACTGTCCGAAGCGGCTGTCCCAGACCGGCGTGGTGCTGATGCAGGCGGCCAGCAGCGGTGCGGCGAGCAGGGCAGCGAGCCCGGCGCGTACGCGCGACGATGGCGAAGGCTTGTGGATGGCGTGCTTGTTCATGGCGTTCTCCTGACGGTGCGCTCAGTTCAGGGCGGCGGGCTTGCCGTCCGCGCCCGCGGGCGTTGCCGCACGGGCACGGGCGAGCCGCGCGGCAGTCGCCTCGATCCGGGCGATCCGCTGGGCCTGCGACTCCTCCCGCGCCACCGGTGCGGCAGCGCTTGCGACGGACGGCGCCGCGGATGGCGTGGTACGCGAGGCCGATGTTTCCGCCGCCGTGGGCGCTTCCGCGAGCGGCCGGCCTGCCGGCAGCGCGGTGCGCGGCACCGGGGAGGGGGAGGCCGGCGCAGAGGACGGCGGCGGCGCCAGCGTGGCCGGTTGCGGTGCGGAGCGAGGGGCCGGCGCTTGCGGCGCGGGCGCGGGCGATTGCGGTGCGGCCGGCGCGGGCTTGCCGGTGGAGCCCTCCATGTTGCCGAGCAGGTACAGCTCGAGCGGATTCGGCGTCGAGAAGCTGTCGGTCGGCAGCGGCGCGCCTGCATGCTGCATCGGCTGCACCAGCCGCGGCGTGATGATGAAGATCAGCTCCGACATGTCCTGCTGGAACGATGTGCTGCGGAACAGCGCACCGAGCACCGGCACTTCGCCGGCACCGGGCAGCGCCTTCAGCGCGCCGCGCGCGTTGTTCTGCAGCAGCCCGCCGATGGCGAAGCTCTCGCCGTCGCGCATCTGCACGGTGGTGGACGCGCGCCGCGTGGTGATCACCGGCAGGATCGTCTGGCCCGTCAACGTCGCGCCGGTCACGGTGGCACCGGTCGGCGACAGCTCGGAGACTTCCGGCGCGACCTTCAGGTTGATGCGGCCGTTGGCCAGCACGGTCGGCGTGAACTTCAGCCCCACGCCGAACTCCTCTTCCTGCAGCGTGATGGTCGGCACGCCGCCCACTACGGCGTTGCTCTGCGCCACCGGGATATAGATCTTGCCGCCGGCGAGGAAGCTGGCCTCCTGCCCGCTCAGGGTGACCAGGTTCGGCTCGGCGAGGATCTTGACCAGCGAGTCGTTCTTTTGCGCATCGATCGCGATGTCCAGCGGCAGGTTGTTGGCCTTGCTGCCGAAGATGGCGGTGCGCGAGCCGGTCAGCAGCGAAGTGACCAGGCCCCCGGTCCACGAGCCGATGCCGCCCTGCAGGTTCAGCTGCGAGCCGAGCTGGTTCAGCAGCGTCTTCGAGACTTCGGCGACCTTGACCTCGAGCATCACCTGCTGCGGCGTGTCGACGCTCAGCATGTTCAGCACGCCGCCGTTCTTCGCCTCCTTGTCGCCCTGCGCGACCGCGGCATAGGCGCGGGCGATCTCGACCGCCTGCTGGGCCGCCTGCGCGCTGGACACGCTGCCGGTCAGCACCAGGTTGTCGGCGGCGGTGGCGACGCGAATGCCGCGCTCGGTGGGCATCAGCTGCGCCAGCGAACCCTGCAGGCCGCCGGCATCGACATTGACCGCGATATTGATCACGCTGCAGGCGCCGCTGCGACCCTGCACGATCATGTTGGTGGTGCCCAGGCTGCGGCCCAGCACGTACATCGTCTGCGGCGACACCATGGTCGCCTGCACGACCTCGGGATTGCCGACGGTCCGGTTGCGCACCGGCTCGGGCAGCGGGATCAGCGTGGACTTGCCGATCGGCACCACCACATGGCTTTCCTCGCGCACCGGGCCGCTGCAATTGGGCCCGCGCGTATCGGCCGCCGGCACCGGCGCGCGGGCCGGCGCCATGCTGATCGTCATCTGCATCGGCGCGCCGGACGCCGCGGCCGCGCCGGCGTTGCCCGCCGGGCGCGCCCCGGCCGCGGG
>NZ_VZOV01000033.1 GCF_008801915.1 Cupriavidus gilardii | reverse complement strand
GTTCAGCCAGCTGATGCTCGAGTTCCAGTTGCCCGCGTAGAAGCCGCTCGCATGGCTGTAGTCGAAGCCGCCCTGGATCGCCGGCCGCCGGTTGGTCTGCATGATCCCGCGGTAGCGGTATTCGGAGCCCAGCGTCACGTTCGCCGTGAACGTATGCGGCGAGGCCGCTTCGGCGGTCACGGGCGCGCTCTGCGCCAGCGCGGTGGTGGCGGAACCGCACAGCGTCAGCGCGCCGATGGCGAGGGCCAGCGTCTTCATGGATTTCTTCTCCTTTTCCTTGGGCTCGGGACTTCTTTGTCAGGCGGATACTGCAACTGCCATGCCAGGAGCCGCCGGCGCCCGGGTGCGCATGGACGGCGCTTCCCACGCGCAAGGGACAGCGAATGAAAGCCGGTTTCCATCTGCCTTCGGAACGCCCGCAACACGGGGCGGGGCGGGCCATGCCGGGTTAAATGCTGTGTCCGGCAGGTCCGGGCCGCTTTCCCCGGCGCGCTTCACGGGCCATAATCGGCCCATGCCACCGGCTGGTGCTGGCCGCCGCCACGGGCGCGCACTGCACCGATAACGTGCAGACGCACCCATCCGGCCGCCCCCGCCGCCCCCGATCGATGCACCCTCACGGTGCAAAGGAGAAACCGATGAAACCCACCGATCTCTTCAACGACCTGCAGAGCAAGGTCAGCGAGGTCCTGCGCAATTCGCCCGCCAAGGACATCGAGAAGAACGTCCGCAGCATGATGACCCAGGGCTTTGCCAAGCTCGATCTGGTCACGCGCGAGGAATTCGACGTGCAGTCGCAGGTGCTGGCCCGCACGCGTGCGCGGCTGGAGGAACTGGAGATGCGTGTCGCCGAGCTGGAACGGCGCGCCGGCATGGGCGCAGCGGGGCCGGCCACGGTCGGCACCGCCGGCGTCGGCACCACGGTCTCGGCCACTTCGGTGCCGGGCTCGACCACGCCGGAACCGGGCACCGGGCCGACGAACCCGGGGCTGGCTGGCTGAGCGCGCCAGACCCACGTCACGCGAAGGCCGCCGGGCAACCGGCGGCCTTCTGCGTTTACGGCGGCGTTAATAGATCTGCGACATGCACGGCAATGCGCGCGGCGAGATGCCCGCCGGCATGCCGGATCGTTCCCCCGGCTTGCGCCTTCCATCCGCTTCGTCCAACCCTCTCCTGGTCCCTTCCCATGCACCTCGCCGTCCTGCGCAGCCGCGCGCTGACCGGCATCGACGCGCCGCCGGTCTCGGTCGAAATCCATCTGGCCAATGGCCTGCCGGCCTTCGCCATCGTCGGTCTCGCGGAGACCGAGGTGCGCGAGAGCCGCGAGCGCGTGCGCGCGGCGATCCTGAACTGCGGCTTCGAATTTCCGAACCGCCGCATCACGGTCAATCTGGCGCCCGCCGATCTGCCCAAGGAATCGGGCCGCTTCGACCTGGCGATCGCGCTCGGCATCCTCGCGGCCAGCGGGCAGATCCCGGCGCCGGCGCTGGACGGCTACGAGTTCGCCGCCGAGCTGTCGCTGTCGGGCATGCTGCGGCCGGTGCGCGGCGCGCTGGCGATGGCGATGGGACTGGCGCGCGAGCAGGCGGCCGGAGCCGGAGCCGCAGCCGCAGCCGCAGCCGCAGCCGCAGCCGAAGCCGCAGCCGGAGCCGCAGCCGGAGCCAGAGCCGGAGCAGCAGCAAGAGCTGGGACAGGGACCAATGCCAGCGCCGGCACCGCCGCTCGCGCCTTCGTGGTCGCGGCCGGCAACGGCGCCGAGGCCGCGCTGGTCGAGTCGGTCACGGTGCTGGCGGCCGCCTCGCTGCCCGAGGTCTGCGCGCACCTGGCCCGCACCGGCCCGCCGCTGGCGCGGGCCCGGCCCGGGGCGACGGCACCCTTGGCCGGTTCGCCCGCCGGCATGCCGGACATGCGCGACGTCCGCGGCCAGGGGCAGGCGCGCCGCGCGATGGAGGTGGCGGCCGCCGGCCAGCACTCCGCCTTGCTGATCGGGCCGCCCGGCACCGGCAAGTCGATGCTGGCGCAGCGCTTTCCCGGGCTGCTGCCGCCGATGACGCTGCAGGAGGCGCTCGAATCGGCCGCGGTGCTGAGCCTGACCGGCGCCGGCTTCCACACCGAGCGCTGGGGCCGCCGGCCGTTCCGCTCGCCCCACCATACCGCCTCGGCGGCCGCGATGGTCGGCGGTGGCGGCGATCCGCGCCCCGGCGAGATTTCGCTGGCGCATCACGGCGTGCTGTTCCTCGACGAGTTGCCCGAGTTCGAGCGGCGCGTGCTGGAGGTCCTGCGCGAGCCGCTGGAGTCGGGCCGCATCACGATCTCGCGTGCGGGCCGGCAGGCCGACTTCCCGGCACGCTTCCAGTTCGTCGCGGCGATGAACCCCTGCCCCTGCGGCTACCAGGGCCATCCGGCCCGCGCCTGCCGCTGTACGCCCGACCAGGTGCTGCGCTACCAGTCGCGGCTGTCCGGGCCGCTGCTGGACCGGATCGATCTGCAGATCGAAGTGCCGGCGCAAAGCCAGCAGGACACGCTGGATGGCCCGCCCGGCGAGGACAGCGCGGCGATCCGCGCGCGCGTGCTGGCCGCCCGGGCGCGGCAGCTCGAACGGCAGGGCAAACCCAATGGGGAACTGGCGGGACAGGAGATCGAGCGGCATTGCCCGCTCGACGAGCAGGCGCAGGGGCTGCTGCGCGCCGCGATGGCACGGCTGGGCTGGTCGGCGCGTTCGTACTTTCGCGTGCTGAAGGTCGCGCGGACCATTGCGGACCTGGGCGGCGCGGATTTCATCGGCACGGCGCACGCCGCGGAGGCGGTGCAGTATCGGCGGGTATTGCGCCCGGTTTAATGGCTCAGGGCCGCCATCGGCTCCCCTCTCCCGATGGCGGGAGTGGGTCGGGGGAGAGGGAACGGGCGGTCGCCCTATCGACGCCGCCGGTCATTCAATCGCCCTTGCCCTCTCCCCCGCCCCTCTCCCACATGTGGGAGAGGGGAGTGAACCGGCGCGGTGGCGGCGCATTGCCGTACATCAAGCCGGAAGTCGCGCTTCAGGCGGCTCGCCCGGCGGTTCCGGCTCCTCCTCGATCGGCGGGTGATCGGGCGGCACGCCGGGCGGCGGCGGGTCTTCTATTGGCGGAACGGTATGGTCGATATGGTCGGCACGGCGCGGCATCGGTCGGCTCCAGGGGCGAGGTAACCACCATTGAAGCAAACCGGCCGGGGGATCGCCAGCCGGCGCGGTCCGACGGCGTTCAGCCCGGCTGGCGCCGCACGAAGAACAGCGCCGCGCCGACCGCCATCAGCACGCTGCCGAACACGCGGTTCTGCCAGCGCATCGCGCGCGCATCGCGGAACAGCCCCTGCATGCGCGAGGCCAGCAGCGCGTAGCCGTGCATCACGATCAGGTCGACCGCGCACATCGTCACGGCCAGGATTGCCAGCTGCGGCGCCAGCGGCCGGCCCGCATCGATGAACTGCGGCAGCACCGCGACCATGAAGACGATGCCCTTCGGATTGGTGACATTGGTCAGCAGGCCGGTGGCGAACCGCCGGCGCGGACTCATCGCGGCCACGCGGATGCCGCCCCGCACCTCGCCCTCGCCGTTCGCGCCGCCCGGCTCCTGCTCGACGCGCGCGCGCCATTGCTGCACGCCGAGATAGATCAGATACAGCGCGCCCACCGTCTTGACCGCGGCGAACGCATGTTCGGACGCGATCAGCAGCGCGCCCAGGCCGCCGCCGGCGACCAGCAGCACGATCAGCAGCCCGGTCTGCAAGCCGAGGATCGTCGTGGTGGTCCTGCGCAGCCCATAGGACAGTCCGTGGCTCATCGACAGCACGGCCCCAGAGCCCGGCGAGACCGCGATCGCCCAGCAGGCCGCGAAATAGGCGAGCCAGATTTCCCAACGCATGATTTGCTCCTTCCTGTTTTTTCCTGAGCCCGAATCTCTTCAAACCTTCGGGCCTATCCACACTACGGACCTTTCCAACCCCCGACCTTTCCAAACCCGGACCGTTCAAACCCGCCGGATCATGGGAAACGCCGGCGGCATTCAGGCGGCCGCGCGCCGCCACAACCGCGGCACCAGCGCATACCAGAGATAGCCGACGAGCTGCAGCGCCAGCAGCCCGCCCAATGCCGCGCGGAAGGCGTCGGCCTGCGGCAGCCCGGCGTCGCGGAACAGATCGATCGCGACACCCAGCCCCCACTGGATCAGGAAGCTGCCGCCGAACACCAGCAGGTTGTAGGTGGTATTGGCGCGCCCGGCCACCTCGGCGGGAAACGCCAGGCTCAGCGTGCTCAGGATCAGCGACAGCGTGCTCGCGCACATCGCCAGCAGCGGCCACAGCAGCCACGCCGCCGGCGCGGTCCAGGCGACGATCGCCGCCTGCAGCACCAGTGTCAGCCCGGCGCCGATCATCACCAGCCGCGCGGATTCGACCGGGTCGCGCGCCCGCCGCGGCGCCAGCCAGCCCAGCAGCAGATAGCCGGCCAGCAGCGCGATATTGAACAGGAACAGGATCTGCGCGGTGCGGTCCGGCCCGAAGCCCAGCACGTCGACCAGCCAGGGGCCGACCCACAGCGTCTGCACCGCCATGAAGCCGGCCTGGTTCAGCAGCCCGAAGGGCAGCACGCGGACGAAGGCGGGGTGGCGCAGCAGCGCGCGATAGCCGCCGGCCATCGCCGCCGGCGCCGGCGCCATGCCGGTCGCGCCGGCGGTTCCGATGTCGGCCGCGATATTGGCGGGCTGCGCCGACGCGCTGACGGGCTGCCCCCCGCGCGCCAGCCGCGCGCTGCGCCGCTCGACCCGGGCGAGCCCCCGATACAGCGCCAGCGCCGACGCCAGCAGCAGGCCCGCCATCACCAGGAACACGCCGCGCCAGCCCAGCCATGGCAGCACCGCCTGCACCGGCAGCGTCGTCATCAGCGCGCCGCCGCTGCCGGCGACCAGCATCCAGACCGACAGCTGGCTCTGCCTCGCGGTCGGAAACCAGCGGCGATAGGCGGTATAGGAAGCCATCAGGCAGGCCGACACCCCGGCGCCGATCAGCGCCCGGCCCAGCCACAAGGTCGCCGCCGAGCCGGCCAGCGCGAACACCAGCGCGCCCACCGCCGCGACCAGCAGCAGCACCGTTTCGACGCGGCGCACGCCGCGCCGGTCCAGCCACTGGCCGACGGGCAGCTGCATCGCGGCGAAGGCGAGGAAATAGGCCGACGACAGCAGGCCCAGATCGGCGTTCGACAGCCGCAGGTCGGCGATCAGCTCGGGGGCGATCACCGCGTTGATGGTGCGCAGCGCGTACGACAGCACATAGGCGGCCGCGAAGCAGGCGAACACCAGCGCGCCCTCGCCCCGGCGCAGCAGCGCGGATGGGCGCATGGACAGGCCGATGCGGGTGCTGCGCGGGCCGGGACGGGAAGGCATCAGAACGGGTGGAAGCCGGCCAGGAACTGCTCGACCTGCTCGGCCTGGCGCTGGTCGCGCGCGGCATCGCCGGCTTCGAGCACGACCGCCTGGTAGACCTTGGTGCCCTTGGCGACCAGCCGTGCGGTCAGCCGGCGCGGCGCCTTGTCCTGCGGCGACACCGCGGCGACGCGGATTTCGATGGCCGGCAGCGCCACCGGCGGCTGGGCCGACGACATCACTGTGACCGCGCGCGTCTGTACCGGCTCGGTTGGCGCGTTGCCCAGATTGGCCAGCAGACCGGACTGCATCGCCGACAGCGCCTCGGCGCGCAGCGCGGCGTCGTCGCTGGGCAGCGTGACCACGCCGACCGCGAACAGCGTCTCGTCGACGCGGGCCGCTTCCATCGTCATCGGCAGCTTGCGGCCCGCGATCGCGACATCGCGCGCGGCGCTGGTCGGCTTGCGGGGATAGAGCGCGGCGTACCCGCCCTCGTTGGACTGGATGGTCCGCCAGTCGTAGCGCGGCGAGCAGGCCAGCAGCGCGGCCACCGCCAGGCCGGCGCAACACCGGGCCGGCCGGCGGAGGAACGAAAGGCGAGACATCGAAAGCGGGATCGGACGGGTGAACGAAGGACGGCCCAAAAAAGAGGGACCATGCGCCGCCCCGGCAGCGGGGCGGCCAAGCCGCTATTATCGGGGATCAGACACTGGCGCAGTGTCTTTCTCTTCTCGATATTTCATTATGCTTTTCGACTTCGCAGCTCGCCGCATCGGTCCGGCATGGCCTCGGGGCTCGAGCTTGGCGTGGCTTGCCGGCATGCCGGTGGCCGGCTTGGCGCTCGCCTGGGTCCTCGCCGCAGCCGCCCCGCCGGCACGGGCGGCGAGTCCCGCGCACCTGCCCGCTGTCAGCGACCTGGCGGCGGAAACCCGCGCGGCCAGCCGGCGCGGCGAACCGCTGGTGGTGCTGGTGACGCTGCCGGACTGCGGCTATTGCGAGGCGGTGCGGCGCAACTATCTGGGCCCACAGGCCGCCGCCGGGCAACTCGTCGCGCACGAGCTCGACATGAGCGCGGCGACGCCGATCCGCGATGCCGACGGCCGTGCCACCACCGCCCGTGCCTGGGCGCGCGAGCACGGCATCCGCTTCGCGCCGACCGTGCTGTTCCTCGACGGACGCGGCCGGCCGGCCGCGCCGCCGCTGCGCGGCATGCAGCCGGACTTCTACGGCGCCTATCTGGAGCAGTCGCTCGATACCGCGCGCGCCGCGATGGCGGCCGGGGCCGGCGCGCGCTGAGCCCGCCCCCGCCAGCGCTCGGGCGCCATCGGCCGCCGCGGCGCTAGAATGGCGTTTTCCCCTCCTTTGGTCGGCCCATCATGACTTCGTCCGCCTCCCAACCGGAACGTCCCGCCTCCCCCCGCAAGCGCTGGCCGCTGATCGTGGGCCTGCTGGTGCTGGTCCTGCTCGGCTGGTTCGGCTACCGCGCGCTGACCCCGGCGCGGCAAGCGCCGCAGGCGACCTTCGTGCTGCTGTCCGGCGAGCGCGTCAGCACCGCGCAGCTGCAGGGCAAGGTCTATATGGTCAACTTCTGGGCCACCAGCTGCACCACCTGCGTCAAGGAGATGCCTGACATGGTGCGCACTTATCAGCAGTTCAAGGACAAGGGCCTCGAGTTCGTCGCCGTGGCGATGAGCTATGACCCGCCGATGTATGTGACCAATTTCACCGAGACGCGCAAGCTGCCGTTCAAGGTCGCGCTCGATTCGGACGGCTCCGCGGCCAAGGCGTTCGGCGACGTGCAGCTGACGCCGACCACCTTCGTGGTGGACAAGGACGGCCGCATCCTGAAGCGCTACGTTGGCGAGCCGGAGTGGGACAGCCTGCACAAGCTGCTGGATCAGGCGTTGGGCAAGGCGGTTTGATGCGCTGACCGGGAAGGGGCGGCTGCGGTATGCCGGCGCCGCTTGCCCTCTCCCCAACCCTCTCCCGCAAGCGGAAGAGAGAGAACCCCGCAGGCACTCGGCAAGGCTGCCGGTTTGCTCCCCTCGCCCGCTTGCCGGTGAGCGCAGGGGGAGAGGGCAACTCGGGCGTCACCACAGTAAAAGCGCCCTTCTCGCCCCTTCAACGATCCCCCGCTTGCCCAACACATCTGTATGGATATACAGTCTGCGGCGAACATTTCCGGTTTTCGCCCTCGCCTGTCCTGTGTCCGTCGATCTTGCCCTCGCTCCTGCCGCCGCCCAGTCCGACCCGGCTGACCCGGTCGACTATCTCGCCGCGCTCAATCCCGAGCAGCGTGAAGCGGTCGAGCACCCGACCGACCAGCCGCTGCTGATCATCGCCGGCGCAGGCTCGGGCAAGACCAATACGCTGGCGCACCGCGTCGCGCATCTGCTGCTGGGCGGCGCCGATCCGCGCCGCATCCTGCTGCTGACGTTCTCTCGGCGCGCCGCGGTCGAGATGGGCCGGCGTGTCGAACGCATCGTCGACCAGGCCTTCGCCGCCCGCAACGGCACCACCTCGTCGGCCAATCCCGGCCGCGCCGCGCTGCAATGGGCCGGCACCTTCCACGCGATCGGCGCGCGCCTGCTGCGCGAATACGCGGAAACGCTGGGCCTGTCGCCCTCCTTCACGATCAGCGACCGCGGCGATTCGGCCGACCTGATCAACGTGGTGCGGCACGACCTCGGCCTGTCGGCGCAGAACGCGCGCTTCCCCCGGAAGGAAACCTGCCTGGCGATCTATTCGCGCGTGGTCAACACGCAGTTGCCGCTCGAAGAGGTGCTGCAGCGGCAGTTCCCCCGCTACGCGATGTGGGTCGATGCGCTGCGCACGCTGTTCGCCGGCTATGTCGAGGCCAAGCAGAAGCAGCAGGTGCTCGACTACGACGACCTGCTGCTGTACTGGGCGCAGGCGCTGGCCGAGCCGGCGCTGGCGCGCGACATGGGCGAGCGCTTCGACCACGTGCTGGTCGACGAATACCAGGACACCAATGCGCTGCAGGCGGCGATCCTGCTGTCGCTCAAGCCCGACGGCCGCGGCCTGACCGTCGTCGGCGACGATGCGCAATCGATCTACGCGTTCCGCGGCGCCACCGTGCGCAACATCCTCGACTTCCCGCACCGCTTCTCGCCGCCGGCGGGACAGGTCACGCTGTCGCGCAACTACCGCTCGACGCAGCCGATCCTGGCCGCGGCCAACGCGGTGATCGGGCTGGCCGCCGAGCGCTTTACCAAGGACCTGTGGTCCGACCGCGCCAGCGCCGAGAAGCCGGACGTGGTGGTGGTCAACGACGAGACCGAGCAGGCGCGCTTCGTGGTCGAGCGCATCCTGGCGCGGCGCGAGGAAGGGCTGGCGCTGATGGCGCAGGCGGTGCTGTTCCGCGCCGCCGACCACAGCGCGCAGCTCGAACTGGAGCTGGTCCGCCGCAACATCCCGTTCGTCAAGTTCGGCGGGCTCAAATTCCTGGAGTCGACCCACGTCAAGGACATGCTCGCGGTGCTGCGCTGGCTGGAGAATCCGCGCGACCGCATGGCGGGCTTTCGCACGCTGCAGCTGATGCCGGGTGTCGGACCGAAGACCGCGGCGCGCGTGCTCGACGGGCTGGAGCTCGCCAGCGATCCGCTGTTCGCGCTCGAATCGTTCGAAGCGCCGGCGGCCGCCGCGCACGCCTGGACGGAACTGGTCGCGCTGGCGCGCGAGGCGATGGCGCCGGCGGCGGCGTGGCCGGTCGACTTCGAGCGCGTGCTGCGCTGGTACGAACCGCATCTGGAGCGGCTGCACGACGATGCCGCCGCGCGTGCCGCCGACCTGCAGCAGCTGGCGCGCATCGCCGCGACCTACGGCTCGCGCGAACGCTTCCTGACCGAGCTGACGCTGGACCCGCCCGACGCCTCCAGCGACGAATCGGGCGTGCCGCTGCGCGACGAGGACTACCTGATCCTGTCGACGATCCATTCGGCCAAGGGCCAGGAGTGGAAGGCGGTCTACGTGCTGAACGCGGTCGACGGCTGCCTGCCCTCCGACCTGGCCACCGGCACCACCGAGGAGATCGAGGAGGAGCGCCGGCTGCTCTATGTCGCGATGACCCGCGCGCGCGACCATCTCGACATCGTGGTGCCGCAGCGCTTCTACGTGCACCAGCAGCCCGGCATGGGCGACCGCCACGTGTATGCGTCGCGCACGCGCTTCCTGCCCAATCGCGTGATGCCGCATTTCCACAGCCGCGCGTGGCCGCCGCCTCCGCCGGTCGATGCGGCGCCCCAGCGCGCCTCGCTGCCGGCGGTCGACCTCGCCGCGCGGATGCGCAATATGTGGCGATGAGGGAGGCGCAGCCGGCAGCGGCCCCTCCGCCGCTCGCCACGAGGGCGCCAGGCCGACGCATTCTGTGGCCCATAGCTAACTCGCGCCATCGCGCCGCGCTGCAGGCGTCGCCATGCGGTCGAAACGGCCCCCGGCTCGCCGTATAATTCCGAGCTTCCCACCGTTCCGACCGGCGCCAAGCCGCGCGCGCGGCCCAGCCGAGCGCGCCGCGCCCTCCCACGCATGAGCAGCTACTACCAGCACCACGTCTTCTTCTGCCTGAATCAGCGCGAGCCGGGCGAAAACTGCTGCGCCAACCACAACGCCAAGGCGATGCAGGAATACGCCAAGAAGCGCTGCAAGGAGCTGGGCATCGCCGGCGGCGAGGGGCGCGTGCGGATCAACAAGGCCGGCTGCCTGAACCGCTGTGAACTCGGTCCGGTACTGGTGGTCTACCCGGAGGCCGTTTGGTACACATTCGTCGACGAGCAGGACATCGACGAAATCATCGACAGCCATCTGATCCACGGCAAGCCGGTCGAACGCCTGATGGTGGATCGCTGAGCGCCGCGCTCGGCCGCATCCGCCGCCATCCGCTGCCCGCTTTCGTTCCCGGATTTCCGCCCTTCCTGCCATGAACGCGCATACCCAGGTACTCACCGTTGCCGGTCCCGCCGGCGCGATCGACGTCTCGGTCGACCTGCCGCAGGCCGCCCCGGTGCGCGGCCTCGCGCTGGTCGGCCATCCGCATCCGCTGTTCGGCGGCACCAAGGACAACAAGGTCGCGCAGACGCTGGCGCGCGCCTTCGTGCAGCTGGGCTACGCCACCGTGCGGCCGAACTTCCGCGGGGTCGGCGGCACCGCCGGCGAGCACGACAACGGCCAGGGCGAGCAGGACGATCTGCTGGCGGTGATCGAGTGGATGCGCCAGCAGCGCGACTGGTCCGCCGACGCGGCCACGCTGCCGCTGGCGCTGGCCGGCTTCTCGTTCGGCAGCTTCGTCGTCAGCCATGTGGCGCGGCGCCTGGCCGAGGCCGGCACGCCCGCCGAGCGGCTGGCGATGGTCGGCACCGCGGCTTCGCGCTGGCAGGTCGCGCAGGTGCCCGCCGATACCATCGTGATCCACGGCGAGCAGGACGAGACCGTGCCGCTCGCCAGCGTGCTCGACTGGGCGCGGCCGCAGGAACTGCCGGTCACGGTCATTCCCGGCGCCGATCATTTCTTCCATCGCAAGCTGCACCTGATCAAGCAGCTCGTCGTCAATGCGTGGCAGCGCTGAGCCCGGGCATTGAGCGGGCGGCCACGGCGATCCGTGGCCGCCGCTCCATGCCCCGCCGCCACGCCCGCGTGGCAGCGCGACGCTGCCCTTTCTCTCTTGTCGGAACCTGAAAACATGTTCAATCAAGCTTCGCCGCTGTTCTCCCACCGCATCGCCCATACCCTGCTGGCCAGCGCCGCCGTGCTCGCGCTCGCCAGCGCACCGCTGACGGTGCGCGCGCAGGCCGTGCCGATGCCGCAGGTGGCAGCCAAGGCGTGGATGCTCTATGACGTCACCAGCGGCCAGGCGCTCGGCTCGCAGAATGCCGACGCCCGCATCGAGCCGGCTTCGCTGACCAAGATCATGACCGCCTACCTGGCCTTCCAGGCGCTGAAGGAAAAGCGCCTGACGCTGGACCAGGCAGTGGTGCCGACCAATGTCGTGCTGAAGGTCAAGAGCGACGAGTCGCGCATGTTCATCGAGCCGAACAAGCCGGTCACGGTGCAGGACCTGCTGATGGGCCTGATCGTGCAGTCGGGCAACGACGCCGCGCTGGCGCTGGCCGAGGCGGTCGGCGGCTCGGAGGAAGGCTTTGTCGCGATGATGAACCGCGAGGCCCAGCGCATGGGCATGAAGAGCACGCATTTCACGAATACCGACGGCATTCCCGACCCGAACCACTACACCACCGCGGCGGACCTCGCGATCCTGACGACGCGCCTGATCCAGGACTTCCCCGAGTACTACGGCAT
This sequence comes from Cupriavidus gilardii, assembly GCF_008801915.1. Taxonomy (GTDB): domain Bacteria; phylum Pseudomonadota; class Gammaproteobacteria; order Burkholderiales; family Burkholderiaceae; genus Cupriavidus; species Cupriavidus gilardii. The sequence continues at coordinate 31,239 of NZ_VZOV01000033.1, read as the reverse complement.
GTACTCGCAAAAGGAGTTCACCTATAACAAGATCAAGCAGCCCAACCGCAACCGCCTGCTGTACATCGATTCGACCGTGGACGGCGTCAAGACCGGCCACACCCGCTCGGCGGGCTACTGCCTGATCTCCTCGGCCAAGCGCCCGCTGGCCAACGTGCCGAATGGCTCGCGCCGGCTGATCTCGATCGTGATCGGCACCACCAGCGAACAGGTCCGCACGCAGGAAAGCCTGAAGGTGCTGAACTACGGCTTCCAGTTCTTCGACACGCTGCGCCTCTACGACAAGGGCCAGGTGCTGGCCACGCCGGACATCTACAAGGGCAAGAACGACTCGATCAAGATCGGCGTCCGCGACGAGACCTACGTGACCGTGCCCAAGGGCACCGCGGGCCGTCTGAAGCCGGTGCTGGAGCGTCAGGAGCTGCTGGTGGCGCCGATTTCGGCGGGCCAGCAGGTCGGCACCGTCAAGCTGATGGACGGCACCACCAAGGTGGCGGAATTCCCGGTGGTCGCGCTGGAGGAGGTGCCGGAGGCCGGCTTCTTCGGCCGCATCTGGGACACCATCCGCCTGTGGTTCAAGCGCAAGTAACACGCAACAAGGAGGCCGCCGCCATGAGCGCCGACAACACCGACAACGGGCGCGACCAGCCTTCGCTGATCGAATACCCGAGCGATTTCCCCATCAAGGTGATGGGCGCGATGCAGGACGGCTTCGCCGAGGCCATCGTCACGCTGGTGCAGGAATTCGACCCGGGCTTTCATGCCGGCAAGATGGAGATGCGCCCCTCGCGCAACGGCAACTATCTGGGCCTGACCGTGACGGTCTGGGTCACCAGCCGCGAGCAGCTCGACGATCTGTATCGCGCGCTGACCGCGCATCCGATGGTCAAGGTGGTGCTGTAACGCGACGCGGACGCCGGCTACGGCCGGCGGAGCCTGTCCCTTTTGCACCGTCCCGCTTGCGCCTCCCCGTTTGCACCGTCCCGTTTCCACCGTGCCCTCTCCCCGGCATGTCCCGCAGGCCGGAGAGGAGCGAACCGCGCGGTGAACCCGAAGGCCGCCGATGCGCGGCCTCCCTTCCCTGAATCATGAATACGCTGACCCTGAAGCCCGGCAAGGAGAAGTCCCTGCTGCGCCGCCATCCCTGGATCTATGCGACCGGCGTCGACCGCGTCGAGGGCCGCGCCGAGCCTGGCGCCACCATCACCGTACGCGCCGCCGACGGCCGCTTTCTCGCCAAGGCCGCCTACAGCCCGCACTCGCAGATCCGCGCGCGGGTCTGGACCTTCGACGAGAACGAGCCGGTCGACCATGCGCTGATCAAGCGCCGCGTCGCCGCCGCGGTCGCGCATCGCCGCCAGTGGGTCAGCGACAGCGACGCGGTACGGCTGGTGTTCGGCGAGGCCGACCGGCTGCCCGGGCTGGTGGTCGACTACTACGGCGCCGGGCGCGGTGCCGAGCAGGCGCAACTGGTCTGCCAGTTCAATGCGGCCGGCGTCGAGCAGTGGAAGGACGCGATCGTGCAGGCGCTGGTCAGGGAAACCGGCTGCCCCAACGTCTACGAGCGCTCCGACGCCGCGGTGCGCGAGCGCGAAGGGCTGGAACTCGTGACCGGCGTGCTGGCCGGCGCCGAGCCCGATCCCGAGCTGTCGGTGACCGAACACGGCGTGCGCTACTACGTCGATGTCCGCAACGGCCACAAGACCGGCTTCTATGTCGACCAGCGCGACAACCGCAAGCTGGTCGGCGACCTCGCCGAAGGGCGCGAGGTACTGAACTGCTTCTGCTACACCGGCGGCTTCTCGCTGGCGGCGCTGCGCGGCGGCGCGGCGTCGGTCGTGTCGATCGATTCGTCGGGCGAGGCGCTGAAGATTGCCGAGGGCAATGTCGCGCTGAACGGCTTCGATGCGGGCCGTGCGACGTGGCTCGACGCGGACGTGTTCAAGTCGCTGCGGCAGTTCCGCGCCGAGGGCCGGCAGTTCGACCTGATCGTGCTGGATCCGCCCAAGTTCGCGCCGTCGGCCCAGCATATCGACCGCGCCGCGCGCGCCTACAAGGAAATCAATCTGGTCGGCATGCAGCTGCTGCGGCCGGGCGGTCTGCTGTTCACCTATTCATGCTCGGGCGCGATCGGCATGGAGCTGTTCCACAAGATCGTGGCCGGCGCCGCCACCGACGCGCGCGTCGATGCGCGCATCCTGCGGCGGCTGTCTGCCGGCACCGACCATCCGATGCTGGCGGCCTTCCCCGAGGGCGAATATCTGAAGGGTCTGCTGCTGCAGCGGGTGTAGGCACGTCCGGACGCAATCCGTTGCACCGACGCTATTGCCGCTTCACCGAGACGTCACCGGGTCGTCCCCGGATCGTCATATTGCCGCTCTACCATGCCGTTGACGGTTCCGGCATTGGCAGGTGCCCGCCGTCGATGTATCAGTCTTCGTGGTAATTGCCCCGCCCCGGACGCGGGGCTTTTTTTTGGTTCATCGCCGATTACCGGGCGCTAGACTGGGGCCTCTACCGTTGCGCTACCGTCGCCTCGCGCAAGTTTTCTATAATCGAACGATCGTTCAGAAAAACGCCGATGCCGCGCATCGCTTCCGAGGTTCAGGAGACACCATGCCCGCCGCCAAACAGATTCCCGCCGTCCTGCAGAACCTGACGCTGCCCGTGATCGCGTCGCCGATGTTCATCGTCAGCTATCCCGAACTGGTGCTGGCGCAATGCAAGGCCGGCATCGTCGGTTCGTTTCCGGCGCTGAATGCGCGCCCCGCCGAGCTGCTCGACGAATGGCTGACGCAGATGCAGCAGGAACTGGCGGAGTTCCGCGCGACCAACCCCGACGCCACCGTCGGGCCCATTGCGGTCAACCAGATCGTGCATGCGTCGAATGCCCGGCTGGAGCAGGACGTGCGCGTCTGCGTCGAGCACAAGGTGCCGGTCTTCATCACCTCGCTGCGCGCGCCGGTCAAGGAGATGATCGACGCGGTGCACAGCTATGGCGGCATCGTGCTGCACGACGTGATCAACCTGCGCCATGCCGAGAAGGCGATCGAGGCCGGCGTCGACGGCCTGATCCTGGTCGCGGCCGGTGCCGGCGGGCATGCCGGCACGCTGTCGCCGTTCGCGCTGGTGGGCGAGGTACGGCGCATCTTCGACGGCCCGATCGCGCTGTCGGGCTCGATCGCCACCGGCGACGCGGTGCTGGCCGCGCAGGCGATGGGCGCCGACTTCGCCTATGTCGGCACGCGCTTCATCGCCTCGCAGGAAGCGCATGCCAGCGAAGCGTACAAGCGCTCGATCACCGATGCGGCCGCCGCGGACATCGTCTACACCAACCTGTTCACCGGCGTGCACGGCAACTACATCCGCGAGAGCATCCTCAATTCGGGGCTCGATCCGGAGAACCTGCCGCAGGCCGACAAGAGCAAGATGGATTTTTCCAGCGGCAGCTCGAAGGCGAAGGCGTGGAAGGACATCTGGGGCGCGGGCCAGGGCGTGGGGCAGATCGACGCGATCGCGTCGGCCGGCGAGATTGTCGCGCGGATGAAGGCCGAGTACGATGCGGCCAAGGCGCGCCTGTGCGCCACCTGCTGACCGTCGCCGCCACCGCGGATGCGGTCGTCCCCGCAGACCGCTGGAGATTCCCCGCTGGATAAACCCCCTGTCGTCATTGCCGAGGTCCGGCGCAGCCGCCGCGAACGCGTCATCCGCGCGGCCTGGGCCACGCTCGGCATCGTCTGCATGGTGCTGGCGGTGCTCGGCATCTTCCTGCCGGTGCTGCCCGCCACGCCGTTCGTGCTGCTGGCCGCGGCCTGCTTCGCGCGCGGCTCGGAACGCTTCCACGACTGGCTGATGAGCCATCCCCGGCTCGGGCCGATCGTGCACGACTGGCAGCGCCATCGCAGCATCCCGCTGCGCGCCAAGATCCTGGCGATCGGAACGATGTGGATCTCGCTGCCGACCACGGCCTGGCTGCTGCGCGCCAGGCCGGTGTTCTCGATTGCGCTGCTGGTGCTCGGCGCGGTGGCGACCGCCTATCTGCTGTACCTGCCGACACGGCCGCGCGGCGGCTATGGGCCGGCATCGGGCACGCGGTCCAGCGAGCCGGAACCGCCGCGGCGGCGCTGACTTCGCTTGGCCGACCGCGCTCAGTCGTAGCTGCGCGCGTCCTCGATGACCTTGCCGTCTTGCGGCAGGGAACCGGCCGGCACGAACTTCACCTCGCCCTTGAGCCGCATCACGTCGCGCATCGACACGGCGATCGCATCGGCCAGCCCTTGATCGTCGCGCGTGGCGTCGCAATGCAGCGTCATCACGTCGGCGCCCGGCGCGCCGGTGACCACCAGCCGCGCGGCGCGCAGCTCGGGATGGCGGCGCATCACCTCGCCGATCTGGCCGGGATGGACGAACATCCCCTTGACCTTGGTAGTCTGGTCGGCGCGGCCCAGCCAGCCGCGCAGCCGGATATTGGTGCGCCCGCAGGGGCTCGGCGTCGTCGAGGAGCCCGCCACGACCGCGGACAGATCGCCGGTGCCGAAGCGGATCAGCGGATAGTCCTCGTTGCCCAGCACCGTGACCACCACCTCGCCGACCTCGCCCTCCGGCATCGGCCGCGTGCCGCCCGGCTCGACGATCTCGACCAGCACACCCTCGTCGACCACCCAGCCGTCGCCGCCGTCGCTTTCATAGGCGATCAGCCCGACATCGGCGGTGCCGTACATCTGGTGCACCTTGATGCCGCGCTCGACGAACCAGGCGCGCAGCGAAGGCGGCAGCGCCTCGCCCGACACCAGTGCCTTGGCCAGGCTGCACGGCTGGCCGAGCTCGGCGCCGCGTTCGAGCAGGATCTTCAGGAACGACGGCGTGCCGGCGTAGGCCGCGGGCCGCAGCATCGACAGCGCCTGCACCTGCGATTCGGTCTGGCCGACGCCGGCCGGGAACACGCAGCAGCCCAGCCGGTGCGCGCCGGTTTCCATCATCATGCCGGCCGGCGTGAAGTGATAGGAGAAGGTGTTGTAGACCAGCTCGCCGCGGCGAAAGCCGGCGGCGAACATCGCGCGCGCGGTGCGCCACCAGTCGGGCCCGTGGCCGTCGGGTTCATGCAGCGGCCCCGGCGATTGGTAGATATGGCGCAGCGCGCCGAGCGGCGTCGCGTTGAGCCCGCCGAGCGGAGCGCTGGCCTGCTGCAGTGCGCCGAGCTGCGCCTTGCGCGTGACCGGCAGCGCGGCCAGCGCCTCGCGCGTGGTCAGCGCCTGCGGATCGACATCGCGCAGCGCCTCGGCGAAGAACGGCGCGTGCGTCCTGGCATGCGCGACCTGGCGCGACAGCGCGGCCATCAGGGCCTGTTCGCGCGCGGCGGGATCGCGCGTCTCGAGAGCGTCGAAGTATTCGGACATGGTGACGGATGTCGGTAAGGATGGGTGCCGGGCGATACCGGATACGGCCGCGGCTGGGCAAGGCAAGTTGCCGGCGCCGATCGCCGCGCGGGCCAGCCGGTCCGCGCGCCGCTCAGGCGAGCCAGCGCTTGCGCCGGCGGTAGCTCTTGACGTCGCGGAACGACTTGCGGCCGCCGCCGTCGGCATCGTTGGCGGCCACGCCGAGGTAGAACTCCTTGACGTCCTCGTTGGTGCGCAGCGCCTCGGCGGCGCCGTCCATCACCACGCGGCCGTTCTCGAGGATGTAGCCGTAGTCCGCATAGCGCAGCGCGACCATCGTGTTCTGCTCGGCCAGCAGGAAGCTGACGCGCTCGCGCTGGTTCAGGTCGCGCACGATCTCGAAGATCTCCTCGACGATCTGCGGCGCCAGCCCCATCGACGGCTCGTCGAGCAGCACCATATTGGGCTTGGCCATCATGGCCCGGCCGATCGCGCACATCTGCTGCTCGCCGCCGGACGTATAGCCCGCCTGCGACTTGCGCCGGGTCTTCAGGCGCGGAAAGTAGGTGTAGATCTTGTCGAGCTCGTCGCGCGTTTCGCCGCGCGAGAGCCCGCGCGTATAGGCGCCGGTCAGCAGGTTCTCCTCGATGGTCAGGTGGGCGAAGCAGTGGCGGCCTTCCATTACCTGGATCACGCCGCGCTTGACCAGATCGTTCGGCGTCAGCTGGTCCACGCGCGCGCCGCGGTATTCGATCGAGCCCTTGGTCACGTCGCCGCGCTCGGCGCGCAGCAGGTTCGAGATCGCCTTCAGCGTGGTGGTCTTGCCCGCCCCGTTGGCCCCCAGCAGCGCCACGATGCTGCCCTCCGGCACGTCGAGCGACACGCCCTTGAGCACCAGGATCACGTGGTCGTAGATCACTTCGATGTTGTTGATGGACAGCAGGGTCATGGTGGACCTCGGTAGTGATAGCGGGGCGCGGCGGTGTTCTCCCTCTCCCGCTCCGGGCGGGAGATCGGGAAGAGGGAGAACCCCTACGCAAGCTTCAAGATGCGCATCACGACTTCGCGCACGCCGGCGTGATGCCCTTCTCCTTCGCGTACTGCGCCGCGTTGGCCTTGAACAGCGGGTGGATCAGGCCCTTGTTGCCTTCGATCCAGTCCGACACCACGGTCCACTTGGCGCCGTCCCATTGCTGGATCTTGACCTTGCCCGAACCCTCGTGGTTTTCGCAGCTGGTCTTGATCTCCGGCAGCAGGCCGGTGGCGCCGAGCTGCTGCAGCCGCGCGTTGGTCAGGTTCAGGTTCTCGAAGGCCCAGCGCATCTGCTCGCCGCTCATCGGCTTGCCCTTGCCGAACTTGTTCTGCGCGACGCGAATGGCCTCGACCGTGACCACCGCCGCCGACACGCCGCGGTTGTACAGCACCGAGCCGATCTTGTTGCGGTCCTGCATATTGCCCTTGCCGCCGCCGTAGACCACCTTCTCGATATCGGCGATCAGCGGCACGCCCTTGCCGGCCACGTTCCAGGTCGCGCTCATGTAGCCCTTGGCGGCGTCGCCCGCGGGCACGGTGTCCTCCTCGGAGCCGGCCCACCACGAGCCGATCATCTTGTCGCGCGGATAGCCGACCTTCTGCGCGGCCTTCAGCGCGGTCTGGTTCATCACGCCCCAGCCCCAGAAGATCACGTAGTCGGGCCGCTCCTGGCGGATGCGCAGCCATTGCGCGCCCTGCTCGTTGCCCGGATGCGCGACCGGGATCTCGATCAGGTCGAACTTGCCGAGCCTGGCCTCGGCCTGCAGCGCGACGATCGGCTCCTTGCCGTAGGCAGAGTCGTGGTACAGGTAGACGATCTTCTTGCCGGCCAGCGAACCGCCGCTCTTGCCGGCCAGGTACTTGACGATCGCCGACACCTGCATCTGGTAGGTCGTCACCAGCGGGAAGGCGTAGGGGAACACCGAGCCGTCCACCGCATCGGTACGGCCATAGCCCATCATCACCAGCGGCACCTTGTCGGCCGCGGTCTTGTCGACCAGCGCGTACGAGATGCCGGTCGACATCGAATGGTAGGCGGTGCCCTTGGTGGTCGGGTTCTTGCCCTTCAGGCGCTCATAGCATTCGACGCCCTTGGCGTTGTTGTATTCGGTCTCGCACTCTTCCCAGCTGAGCTTGACGCCGTTGACGCCGCCTTCCTTCAGGTTGACGTAGTTCAGGTAATCGATAAAGCCGCCGTACCAGGACTGCCCGTTGGCGCCATACGGCCCGACCCGGTAGCTCGGCAGCGCGATGAACTGCTCGCCGCTCTGGGCCTGCGCCGGCAGCGCCGGCACCAGCAGCGCGGCGGCCGCGCCGACTGCCAGCGCGACGCGCTGGGCATTGCGAATCAGGTTGCTCATCACTGTCTCCTTCACCTTGGCAGGTGCATTGTTATGGCGTTGTTGTCCAACGACCCGTTTGCATGACACCGACGCGTGCCCCGTCGACACGGCGTCAATGCGGGAACGGCCACAGCCGCAGCTTCTCCTTGCCGATCTGCCACAGCCGAGCCAGGCCGTGCGGCTCGACGATCAGGAAGAAGATGATCAGGCCGCCGAACACCATCATCTGGATGTGCGAGACCGTCGCGTTGGTGAACGGCAGGTGCAGCAGCGCGGCCAGCGGCGGCAGCATGTTGTCGAGCAGGATCGGCAGCAGCAGGATGAACGCGGCGCCGAGGAAGGAACCGAGGATGCTGCCGACGCCGCCGATGATGATCATGAACAGCACGCGGAACGACAGGTCCAGCGAGAAGCCGTCCGGCTCGACCGACCCGAGGTAGCAGAACGCGTACAGCGCGCCGGCCACGCCGCAGTAGAACGAGCTGACGGCGAAGGCCAGCAGCTTGGTACGCATCAGCGGGATGCCGATGACCTCGGCGGCCACGTCCATGTCGCGCACCGACATCCACGCGCGTCCGGTCGACGAGCGCACCAGGTTCTTGGCGATCAGCGCCAGCACCGTGACGATCGCCAGCACGAACAGGTACTTGCGCATCGGCGTGTCGATCGGCAGGCCGAACAGGTCCAGCTGCTGCGCGGTGATCACGCCCGACGAGCTGTTGTTCGAGAACCAGGGGAACTTGGTCAGCGCCCACACCACGAAGAACTGCGCGGCCAGCGTCGCCACCGCCAGATAGAAGCCCTTGATCCGCAGCGACGGCAGGCCGAAGGCCACGCCGACCAGCGCGGCCGACAGCCCGGCCAGCACGAACGTCAGCAGCACCGGCAGTCCTTCGATGCGCAGCTGGAAGTTGTAGGCCGCGTAGGCGCCGACCGCCATGAAGGCCGCGGTGCCCAGCGACAGCTGGCCCGCGTAGCCGGTCAGGATGTTCAGCCCCAGCGCGGCCAGCGAGAAGATCAGGAAGGGGATCAGGATCGCCGAGAACCAGTACTCGCTGCCGATCAGCGGCACGCCGACGAAGGCGAGCGCGAGCAGCACGGCGAAGCCGATGCGGTCCTGCCGGATCGGAAAGATCTGGCTGTCGGCGACATAGTCGGTCTTGAACTGGCCGGCTTCACGATAGAACATGGGCGACTCCCTGGCGTCGTGCCACTGGATCGTTGGGGACCATCACACGCGGTCGATATGTTTTTCGCCGAACAGCCCCTCGGGCCGCACCAGCAGGAACAGCAGCGCGAACACATAGGGGAACCACCCCTCGATGCCGCCGAAGTTGCCGCCGAACATCGACTGGAACACCGGCGGGATATAGATCTCGGCGAGCTTCTCCGAAGCGCCGATGATCAGGCCGCCGACGATCGCGCCCGGCACCGAGGTGAAGCCGCCGAGGATCAGCACCGGCAGCGCCTTCAGCGCGGTCAGCGTCAGCGCGAATTGCACCCCATTGCGCGAGCCCCACAGCATGCCGGCCACCAGCGCGACGAAGCCGGCCACACCCCAGACGATCGCCCAGATGTTCTGCAGCGGAATGCCCAGCGACAGCGCGGCCTGGTGGTCATCGGCCACCGCGCGCAGCGCGCGGCCGACCTTGGTGTACTGGAAGAACAGCGCCAGCGTGGCGACCAGCACGCCGGCGATCGCCGCCGCGGCCAGGTCGAACTTCGAGATCACGATATTGAAGCGGGTCAGGATCGCCTCGATCGGCTCGTCGACGATGCCCAGCTGGATCGGCCGCACCTCGTTGCCGAACAACAGCGGCCCCAGCCCTTCGAGGAAGAACGACAGGCCGATGGTCGCCATGAACAGCGTGATCGGCGGCTGGTTGACCAGCTTGCGCAGCACGAAGCGTTCGGTGCCGATGCCGACCAGCGTCATCACCAGGAAAGCGCCGATGACCGCCGCCCACATCGGCATGCCCTTGTCCATCAGCCCGACCACGGCCAGCGCGGCGAAATAGACCATCGCGCCCTGCGCGAAGTTGAACACGCCGGAGGCCTTGTAGATCAGCACGAAGCCGAGCGCCACCAGCGAGTACATCAGCCCGGACAGCAGTCCGCCGAGCAGGATTTCGAAGAAGAAGGTCATCGGCGTGGCCTCGGTGAAGGACGGGAGTCAGCGTTGCGCAAGTGGGCGATGCCGTTCAGTGCGACGCGCCCAGGTAGGCGCGGATCACCTCGGGGTTGGACTTGACCTGCTCGGGCGTGCCGTCGCCGATCTTCTTGCCGTAGTCGAGCACCACCACGCGGTCGGAGATGTCCATCACCACGCCCATGTCATGCTCGATCAGCACGATCGTGGTGCCGAACTGCTGGTTGACGTCCAGGATGAAGCGGCACATGTCCTGCTTCTCCTCGACGTTCATGCCGGCCATCGGCTCGTCGAGCAGCAGCAGCGACGGCTCGGCCGCCAGCGCGCGCGCCAGTTCGACGCGCTTCTGCAGGCCGTAGGGCAACCGCCCCACCGGCGTCTTGCGGATCGACTGGATCTCGAGGAAGTCGATGACCTCCTCGACCTTGCGCCGGTGCGCGATCTCCTCGTTGCGGGCGGGCCCCCACGACAGCGCGTTGGCCAGCAGACCGGAGCGAAAGCGTGTATTGCGTCCGGTCATGATGTTGTCGAGCACGGTCATGCCCTTGAACAACGCGATGTTCTGGAAGGTACGGGCGATGCCCTGGCGCGCGGCGGCCGTCGGATTCATCTTGCGCCGTTCCTCGCCGCGGAACACGATGCGGCCCTGCTGCGGGTGATAGACGCCGTTGATCACGTTCAGCATCGAACTCTTGCCGGCGCCATTCGGGCCGATGATCGCGCGGATCTCGTGCTCGCGCACGTCGAACGAGATGTCGGTCAGCGCCTTGACGCCGCCGAACGACAGCGAGATATGCTGCAGGTCGAGGATCACCTCGCCATGCCGCGTCGCTGTCGCCCCTGTCGCACGCTGGTTCGACTTCGACTCCGCCCCGGTCGCCACGCCGCCTTCGGCCAGCGGCTCTCCGGCCGCGCTGGTCCCCGCACCCGGCCCCGCGCCCGCCCATTCAGGCGAGCCGTCGGCCCGCCGCTCCACGCCTTGCCACGCCATCTGCGTCATCCTCCTGCCCCTGCTATGCCGCTTGCTCGGCGGGCGCTGCCGCGCCGGCCTGCGTTGCCGCCGCGGCCTGCGCCGCTCCCGCCGGCGGGAAGCGCCGGGCATCCACCAGCTTCAGCGTCGCGCTGACGCTGCCCTCGCGCCCGTCCTCGAACTTGACGCGCGTCTCGATGAACTGCTCCGCGCGTCCGGCATACAGCGCGTCGATCAGCACGCCGTACTTCTCCGCGATGAAGCCGCGCCGCACCTTGCGCGTGCGCGTCAGCTCGTCGTCGTCGGGGTCGAGCTCCTTGTGCAGGATCAGGAAGCGCGCGATCTGCGAGCCGGACAGCGCCGGATCCTTGGCGAGGTCCGCATTGACCTGCTCCACGCATTCGGTGATCAGCTCGATCACCTGCGGCTGCGCGGCCAGGTCGATATAGCCCGCGTACGGCAGATGGCGCCGTTCGGCCCAGTTGCCGACCGCCTCGAAATCGATGTTGAGGAAGGCGCAGACGCGGTCGCGGCCGGTGCCGAAGGCCACCGCCTCCTTGATGTAGGGGAAGAACTTGAGCTTGTTCTCGATGTACTTGGGCGCGAACATCGAGCCGTCGGCCAGCTTGCCGACGTCCTTGGCGCGATCGATGATCTTCAGATGGCCGTCGGCGTCGATCACGCCGGCGTCGCCGGTCATGAAGTAGCCCTCGTCGTTGATCGCCTCGCGCGTCGCATCGTCGCGCTTGTAATAGGCCTTCAGCAGCCCCACGCCGCGCACCAGCACCTCGCCGTTCTCGGCGATGCGGATCTCCATGCCGGGCGCGGCCGGGCCGACCGAGTCGAACTTGACCTGGCCGTCGGGCTGCAGGCAGACATAGGCGCAGGTCTCGGTCTGGCCGTAGAACTGCTTCAGGTTGATGCCGATCGAGCGATAGAAGCGGAACAGGTCCGGGCCGATCGCCTCGCCCGCGGTATAGGCCACGCGGATCCGGCTCATGCCGAGCACGTTGCGCAGCGGGCCGTAGACCAGCCATTCGCCCAGCGCGTAGCGCGTCCGTTCGCCCAGCGGCACCGCGCGGCGATCGAGGATGTCGGCGCCGCAGCGGCGCGCCACCGCCATGGCCCAATCGAACAGCTTGCGCTTGACCCAGCCGGCGTCCTCCATGCGGATCATCACCTGGGTCAGCAGGCTTTCGTAGATGCGGGGCGGCGCGAAGTAGTAGGTCGGGCCGATCTCGCGCAGATCCGTCATCACGGTCTCGCGCGACTCGGGGCAATTGACGGTGAAGCCCGCGGCCAGCGCCTGCGCGTACGAGAACAGGTTGTCGCCGACCCAGGCCATCGGCAGGTACGACAGCACGTCGTCGTCGGGGCCGAGCCGGTCGAATTCGCAGCCGTGCATCGCCGCGCCGATCAGCCCGCGATGCGAATGGCAGACGCCCTTGGGCTTGCCGGTGGTGCCCGAGGTGTACAGGATGATCGCGGTATCGTCCGGATCGCCGGCCGCCACGGCCTGGTCGAAGAAGCCCGGATGCGCGCGGTCGTATTCGCGGCCGATCTCCTGCAGGCGTTCGTACGACATCAGCGACGGATGGTCGTAGTCGCGCAGCCCGCGCGGGTCTTCGTAGATCAGATGGCGCACCGCACCGCCCTGCGCGGCCAGGTCCTGCTCGACCTCGAGCAGCTTGTCGACCTGCTCCTGGTCCTCGACCACCGCGAACGCGATTTCGGCGTCGCGCAGCACATAGACCATCTCGCTGGCGATCGCGTCCTGGTACAGCGGCACCGGCACGCCGCCCAGCGCCTGCGCGGCGGTCATGGCCCAGTACAGCCGGGGGCGATTGTCGCCGACCACCGCCAGGTTCATGCCGCGGCCGAAGCCGAGCGCGGCCAGCCCGCATGCCAGCGCGCGTACCTCTTGCGCCGCCTGCGACCAGCTGCTCGTCTGCCAGATACCGAGATCCTTCTCGCGATAGGCCGGATGATCCGGCCGCTGCTGCGCATGCGCCAGCAGCAGTCGCGGGAAGGTCGTTGCCGACCTGTCCTGCATCGCTGTCTCCTGTCCCTCCGGCGGGTGGGTTCCCGCCGGTGCCAAGCGCCGGTGCCGATCGTTATACTTGCCGCTGGTCGTCCGAAGGCCAGCAGGCCGCGGCGCGCCAGGGATATCGTGGCCGCGCTTCGTGCGCGGGTCGGTCCGTGGTGAACGTAAGATAGCCGATGCCCCTCCCCCCGGTTGTCACGTCGGTGACAATTCCGGGTTAATCCCTAGCGGAGTCCTTGCCGGACTCCCGACCGGAGCCTAGCAGGCATGCTCAACGACTTTCTGGACCGGTGCATCTGGGCCGCCGACCTCAGCGACGAACAGCGCCAGCGGGTGCGGCAGGCCATGTTCGTGCGCGAATACAACCCCGGCGACTACGTCTGCCACAAGGGCGAGATGGCCGAACACTGGCTCGGCGTACTGGAGGGGATCGTCAAGATCACGACGGTGTCGCCATCGGGCAAGTCGGTGACCTTCACCGGCGTGCCGACCGGCGGCTGGTTCGGCGAAGGGGCCGCGCTGAAGCACGAGATCCGCAAGTACGACGTGATGGCGCTGCGCCATTCGCGCATCGCCTTCCTGCCGCGCGAGACCTTCCAATGGCTGCTCGATACCAGCCTGCCGTTCACGCGCTTTCTGCTGACGCAGCTCAACGAGCGGCTCGGACAGTTCATCGCCGCGGTCGAATACGAACGGCTGCTCGATATCGACTCGCGCGTAGCGCGGGCGGTGTCGTCGCTGTTCAACGAGCACCTCTATCCCGGCATCGGCACCAAGCTGGAAATTTCGCAGGAAGAGATCGGACTGCTGGCCGGCATTTCGCGGCAGCGGGCGAACCAGGCCCTGAAGGTGTTGGAGCAGCAGGGCCTGGTTCGGGTCGACTATGGCGAGATCGAGGTGCTCGATCTCGAAGGATTGCGCCAGTACGGCGAATGAGGCATCGGATTCAGACCGGCGCCGTTTGCCCGGCTGGCACCTGTCCGGGCAGCGGCGGCGCGGACGGCAACACCGTGGCAGGCGTGGCAGGTGTGGAAGCCGTGGCAGGTGTGGAAGCCGTGGCAGGTGTGGAAGCCGTGGCAGGTGTGGAAGCCGTGGCAGGCGTGGAAGCCGTGGCAGGCGTGGAAGCCGTGGAAGACGTGGAAGCCGTGGAAGACGTGGAAGCCGTGGAAGCCGTGGAAGCCGTGGAAGACGTGGAAGACGTGGAAGACGTGGAAGAAGGCGATGCGGCTGGCTGCTGAGGGTTCGGCGACTTGCCCTTGTCCACTGAATGCCGCTGCGGGCGATCGTTCGGCTTGCGCGGCGCGTCCAGGTCAAACTGATGCAAGGACTCGAACTTGCCCTCGGTGTAGACCGTGACGGGCTTCTCGCAGTCCGTTTCCGCCACCGTGACGACCGGGGGGACCACGGACTTCAGTTCCTGCCGCAGCACGTACGCCGCGGCCTGTTGCGGCGAGATCGGCTGCTCGGCGATCGGACCGGAAAGCACCTCGATCTCGTCGGCGACGACGACGCGTTCGGCAGATAGCCCCCCGGCACCGCCTGCCCCGGCCGCTTCGCCCGCCCAGCGATGGAGGTAGCCGCAAGTGGTATTGCCGATGCGCAGGCTGGACGTCAGCCGGAGCAACAGCTCGGTCGGCACGTCTTCTTCGGCTTTCCACTCGAAGGCGAATTGGCTCTGGAGCCGGCGCACGCTCTCGCCGAGAAGCGGAACGATCTCCCTCTGGTAGAACTGGCCCAGCGAAACGTCGAATACCGTCTGATGCAATGCCTTGGCATCGGCTTCGACATTGCTGGGTACCTCGGCCAGGCGGATGGTCTTCCATGCCCACTTCGCCAGGCTCGGCCGTCCCTGCGGCACGAAGCGCAAGGCCTCGCCATCCTTGCGCGACGCGACCGCCAGCACCTCTTCGTGAGTCCGCTCGCCCGAGATCCAATCGAGCAGCCCCGGCTTGCGGGTAAAGCGTGCCAGTCGCACGCCCTCGGGCAAGGCGGCGCCAGCCGGGCGGTCGTCGTGCAGCGCCTGCGCGGCGGCGGCCGACACACCGCGCTCCTGCACGACCTGGCGCACGAACGCGGCGAGCCGCTGTCCGGCGACAAAGGGCTTGGCCTTCTGCTGGATCGCCTCGATCAGGCTCGCGCGTGCATCGAGCACCGCGGATACGATCTGATCGGCCTTGTCGCGGCACACGCCATTGAGGATGGCCTGGAAGCGCTGTGCCGCGCAAGCCCGGCACGACGCCATGGCTTCGTCGACGGCGCGGGCCAGGGCCCGCCGCGTCGCCCGCGTCGACTCCAGGCTGCCATCCTTCCTGACCGTGCCGATCAGCAGCGGCCTGACATCGTGATTCCCCTCATCGGCCAGGATTCCGCGGGCCCACTGCTCCAGCAGCCGCGGGGCTTCGTCCTCGATCGTCGCGACCATGTAGCGGCCCATCAGTTCGGCCATGTTCCGGTAACCGCAGTCCTCTCGGTCGCCCCTGGCAATCGACAGCAAGCGCTCCATGTCGCGGCGGGCGCGCTCCTTGCGCTCGGCCGAGCCGCTACCCTGGGCATGCAGCCGGAACTCGATGGCATCGCCTGCGCTCTTGAAGGACAGCACCAGAACCTCGCCCTCGATTCTGGTCTTGCCGCGGTCGATCCGCTCCAGGCTCACCGGACCGCGCTCGGGACAGCGGATCCATGCGTCGATTTCTCCCGGGTTCAGCGAGACCAGCGTGCCCAGCGCGCGCTCCGAGATCGGACGCCGATTCGACAGCGCTGCGTTGCCGCGCCGTTCGGAGGTCCCGGCCCCCGCTTCGGCGCCCGGTGCATCGAAGCCCGGCCACAGCTCCTCGACGACGCGATCGGCATGACCGCGCAGGCCCTTGACCAGACCGGTCGTGATGGCGGACCCGCTGCGCAGCGCGCGCTCCATCGAACGCGTGCTGCTGCGGAAGAACAGATAGTCCATCAGCTGCCGGATCCGCATCTCCACCAACGATTCGCCGTTCTCGAACTGGCGCTCGATGCATAGCCGCCGTGTCTTTCCCTTGGTAACCAGCTTCAGCGTGAAGATCTCTTCGCCGATCTGGAATCGGCCGCTCGGCTCCGGCCCACTGGCCTTCTGTCCGAGGACGCGCGCCACGAAGTCGCCTGGATTGCTTCGCACGTGCTGGTAGTACTGCTCGTACGTCGTCTTTTTCACCTGTCCGATAAACGTCGCCATGACTTTCGATCCTCATAGGGTGAGTGAAGGCGGTCATCGTACGGATCGCAATGTGGCCACTTTTCGGAAAGCGACCGATTCTTTGTCGATGGAAATGGCACCACGCGGCGCGCTGCGCGTCATTCGCGCGTACTCGTACTCGGGCACGACGCGGACGGTGGAGAAGACGGGAGAAGCGAGGCGCGAGGAAGGGCGGAAAGCGGAGGCGGACGGGACCAGGAGAAGGCGCGAACCGGCGCACGCGTCGAGCGCGGCGCGGCCGGTTCGCAGGCAGCCGACCGGTGCGTGATGAAGGGCGTGTCAGCGGCCGGGGCGTTACCGGCTCTGGCTGTAGACGTAGACGCCGCGTCCCGTCTTGCGGCCGAGATAACCGGCGGCCACCATCTCGCGCATCAGCATCGCGGGCCGGTACTTCGGATCGCCGAACTCGGCGTACAGCACCTCCATCACGGCCAGCATCGTGTCGAGCCCGATCATGTCGGCCAGCGCCAGCGGGCCGATCGGATGATTGCAGCCGAGCTTCATGCCTTCGTCGATCTCCTCGGGCGAGGCCAGGCCTTCGCCGAGCACGCAGAAGGCCTCGTTGATCATCGGGCACAGGATCCGATTGACGACGAAGCCCGGGCTGTTCTTCACCGTGATCGGATACTTGCCGAGCTGCTTCGACAGCTGCTCGACCGCCGCGTGCGTGGCGTCGCTGGTCTGCAGGCCGCGGATCAGCTCGACCAGCGCCATCATCGGCACCGGGTTGAAGAAATGCATGCCGATGAAGCGCTCGGGCCGGTCGATCGCCGCGGCCAGCTTGGTGATCGAGATCGACGAGGTATTGGACGCGACGATGGTGCCGTCGCCGACCAGCGCATCGACCTGCTTCAGGATCTTGAGCTTGAGCTCGTAATTCTCGGTGGCCGCCTCGATCACGATCTGCGCGGCCTTCAGGTCCTCGTAGGCGGTCGAGCCGCGCACGCGCGCCAGCGCGGCGGCCTTGTCGGCCTCGGTAATCTTGTCCTTCTTGATCAGGCGGTCCAGGCTGCCGGCGATGGTGGCGATGCCCTTGTCGACCGCGCCCTGGCTGATATCGACCATCACGACATCGAGCCCGACCACCGCGCATGCCTGCGCGATGCCGTTGCCCATGGTGCCTGCGCCGATGATGCCGACGGTTTGGATTGTCATGCTGTCTCCCTGCGTGCCAATGGAATGTGAATGGAATGGGTATGGAATGCGATGGATGCGGATGGCGCCAATGCGGTGAGCGTCAGCCCAGCGCCGCGACGATGCGCGCCGCGTGCTGCTGCAGCACCGCCGGATCCTGCGGCTCGCTCGCGTGGCCGCGCAGCGGGCGGTCGGCGTAGCGCGGCACGATATGGAAATGCACGTGCGGCACGGTCTGGCCGGCGGCGGCGCCGTTGAACTGGCCGATCGACAGGCCGTCCGGTTCGAACGCATCCCGCACCGCACGGGCGATGCGCTGGGTCGTGCGGATCGCTGCCTGCGCGGCGCCTTCCGACAGCTCGAACAGCTCGGCGGCGGGCTCCTTGGGCAGCACCAGCACGTGGCCGTCGGACTGCGGCATGATGTCCATGAATGCCAGCGTGTCGGCGTCCTCGTAGACCTTGTGGCAAGGCAGCTCGCCTCGCAGGATTCGGGCAAAGATATTGTTCGGGTCGTACACCGTGAGCTCCGGTTCGGGAATGCGTGGCGGCGGCAAGGCAGCGCCGCCTGCGAGTTTAACGCACGGTCGTGCGAAATTGCGCGCGCGAAGATGGCCGCGGAAAACGACAGCGCCGGGCACTGCGGCCCGGCGCTGTCGTGCCGTTCGGCAAGCGCTACATGTTGCGGCGATACTGGCCGCCGACCTCGAACAGCGCATGCGTGATCTGCCCCAGCGAGCAGACCCGCACCGCGTCCATCAGCACCGCGAACACGTTCTCGTCGTCGATCACGGCCTGGCGCAGCCGCGCCAGCATCGCCGGAGCCTGGTCGGCATGGCGGGCGTGGAAGTCCCGCAGCCGTTGCAGCTGGCTCTGCTTCTCGTCCTCGCTGGAGCGCGCCAGCTCGAGCGTGGCCGGGGTCGGATCGCCATCGGGATTGCGGAAGGTATTGACGCCGATGATCGGCAGCGTGCCGTCATGCTTGCGCTGCTCGTAATACATCGACTCTTCCTGGATCCTGGCGCGCTGGTAGCCGGTCTCCATTGCGCCGAGCACGCCGCCGCGCTCGGCGATCCGCTCGAACTCCTGCAGCACCGCCTCCTCGACCAGGTCGGTCAGCTCCTCGATCAGGAAGCTGCCCTGGTTCGGGTTCTCGCACCTGGCAACGCCCCATTCGCGATTGATGATCAGCTGGATCGCCAGCGCGCGCCGCACCGACTCGGCCGTCGGCGTGGTGATGGCCTCGTCGTACGCATTGGTGTGCAGCGAATTGCAGTTGTCATAGATCGCGATCAGCGCCTGCAGCGTGGTGCGGATGTCGTTGAAGTCGATCTCCTGCGCGTGCAGCGAGCGGCCCGAGGTCTGGATGTGGTACTTGAGCTTCTGGCTGCGCTCGTTGGCGCCGTACTTGTCGCGCAGCGTGACGGCCCAGATGCGGCGCGCGACGCGGCCGAGCACGCTGTACTCCGGGTCCATGCCGTTCGAGAAGAAGAACGACAGATTGGGGGCGAAGTCGTCGATATGCATGCCGCGCGCCAGATAGGCCTCGACATAGGTAAAGCCGTTGGCCAGCGTGAAGGCCAGCTGCGAGATCGGATTGGCGCCCGCCTCGGCGATGTGATAGCCGGAGATCGACACCGAGTAGAAGTTGCGCACCTGATGATCGACGAAATACTGCTGGATGTCGCCCATCACCTTCAGCGAGAACTCGGTCGAGAAGATGCAGGTGTTCTGGCCCTGGTCCTCCTTCAGGATGTCGGCCTGCACGGTGCCGCGCACGTTCTGCAGCACCATCGCGCCGATCTTCGCGGCCTCGCCGGCATCGGGCTCGCGGTCCTGCTCGCGGCGGAAGCGCTCGAGCTGCTGGTCGATCGCGGTATTCATGAACATCGCCAGGATCGCCGGCGCCGGGCCGTTGATCGTCATCGACACCGAGGTCTGCGGATCGATCAGGTCGAAGCCGTCGTACAGCACCTTCATGTCGTCGAGCGTCGCGATCGAGACGCCCGAATTGCCGACCTTGCCGTAGATGTCGGGACGCAGGTCCGGATCCTCGCCGTACAGCGTCACCGAATCGAATGCCGTCGACAGCCGCTTGGCCGGCATGCCTTCGGAGACCAGCTTGAAGCGGCGGTTGGTGCGGAAGGCATCGCCCTCGCCGGCGAACATCCGCGTCGGATCCTCGTTCTCGCGCTTGAAGGGAAAGACGCCCGCGGTGTAGGGGAAATAGCCGGGCAGGTTCTCGCGCATCAGCCAGCGCAGCAGCTCGCCCTCGTCGGTGAAGCGCGGCAGCGCCACCTTGCGCAGGCGCGTGCCCGACAGCGTGGTGGTCACGAGGCCGGTGCGCAGCTCCTTGCCGCGGATCGTGACGACGTGCTCGTCGCCGCTGTAGGCGTCGCGCAGCGCGGGCCAGCCGGCCAGCAGCGCGCGCTCGGTCGCGCCCAGCGCGCCGTCGCGCTCGGCCTCGAGCGCCTGCAGGCCCTGCAGGGCCTGCGACGGGTCGGCACCGGCGGCAGCCGGCGCCTCCGCCAGCATGCGGCGCGCCTCGCGCAGCTGCTGCCGCTCGCGGGCGATCCGGCTCTGCGCGGCCACGCGCTTGTGATAGGCGCGCACGGTATCGGCCAGCTCGGCCAGATAGCGGCTGCGCGCCGGCGGCACGATCGCGTTGCGGCCGGTGCTCTGCCGTCCCGCCAGCCGCGGCAGCGTGCCCTCGCGCAGCACCAGGCCGCGCGCGGCCAGCGCCTCGCGCAGGCCCAGGTACAGCATCGTCACGCCGTCGTCGTTGAAGCGCGAGGCCTGGGTGCCATAGACCGGCATGTCCTCGGCGCGCGCATGCCATTGCTCGCGGTTGCGCTGCATCTGCCTGGCGACGTCGCGCCACGCGTCCTGCGCGCCCTTGCGGTCGAACTTGTTGATCGCGACGAAGTCGGCGAAGTCCAGCATGTCGATCTTCTCGAGCTGGCTGGCCGCGCCGAACTCGGGCGTCATCACGTACAGGGACAGGTCGACGTGGGGCACGATCGCCGCGTCGCCCTGGCCGATGCCCGAGGTCTCGACGACGATCAGGTCGAAGCCGGCGACCTTGCAGGCCGCCAGCGCGTCCGGCAGCGCCCGCGACACCTCGCTGGCGGCGTCGCGTGTGGCCAGCGAGCGCATGTAGATCTGCGGATGGTGGATCGCGTTCATGCGGATCCGGTCGCCCAGCAGCGCGCCGCCGGTACGCCGGCGCGACGGGTCGATCGAAATCACCGCGATGCGCAGGCTGTCCTGCTGATCGAGCCGGAAGCGGCGGATCAGCTCGTCGGTCAGCGACGATTTGCCGGCGCCGCCGGTGCCGGTCACGCCCAGCACCGGGGTCGCGATGCCGGCGGCGTCCGCATGCAGCGCGGCGGCCAGCGCGGGATCGGCCTTGCCGTTCTCGAGCACCGTGATCCATTGCGCCAGCGCGCGGCGATCGCCGGCGCGCAGCGTGTCGAGCGTCGCGGGAGCGTGGCGCGACAGGTCGAAGTCGCAGCGCCGCACCATGTCGGCGATCATGCCGGCCAGACCCAAGCGCTGGCCGTCCTCGGGGCTGTAGATGCGCGCCACGCCGTAATCCTGCAGTTCGCGGATCTCGGCCGGCACGATCACGCCGCCGCCGCCGCCGAACACCTGGATATGCGCGCCGCCGCGCTCGCGCAGCAGGTCGACCATGTACTTGAAGTACTCGACGTGGCCGCCCTGGTAGCTCGACACGGCGATGCCCTGGACGTCCTCCTGCAGCGCGGCCGCGACGACTTCCTCGACCGAGCGGTTGTGGCCGAGGTGGATCACCTCGCAGCCCTGCGCCTGCAGGATGCGGCGCATGATGTTGATCGAAGCATCGTGGCCGTCGAACAAGGATGCGGCCGTAACGAAGCGGACCTTGTGGGTCGGCGCGCCGGCGGGCGCGGGTGCCGGCGCCACGGTAGCGGCCTCGGCTTCGGCGCCTGCCTTGCGCAGGTCGGACAGATCGGTCATGGTCTCCACCCGGTGAGGCCGGGAGCGGCGGACAGACTGCGCCGCCGAAGCACCGGCCATCGCGTTGTGCGGCCATTGCTGGCCATATTGTCTGGGGTCGCCCACACGGCGCAGCCGCCGGCGGGCCAGTCGATTGTAGGCCCATCCCGCCGGGCGTGACCAGCGGGCAGCAAACGGCACGTGACGCCCTCTGCCTTCGGCTACAATCGAGAACATCCGCCGGGACTCGGACCTCCGGTCGGCACAACAAAGGACACGCACAGCCGGCCGTGTCGACCTACTGAAGGGAGATTCCTATGCGGCATTGCGTGCCGTGGCTGCCGCGCCTTGCGCTGCTCGCAGGTCTGATCGGCCTGCCCGCCAGCGCCATCGCGTGGGACTACACGCCCGCGGCCATTTCGGGTCTGACCAGCCTGTACGGCTACCTGACCAACCAGAACGCCACGCTGGAGCGCGCCGCGGCCAAATACCCGTCGCTGCGCAACGACATCCAGCAGGTACGCAATGCGTTCGACCGCCAGTATCCCGATGCGCTGGAGACGGTAACCCGGCTGTTCCAGGACATTCCGCTGCCGGCGACCGATCGTGCCCGGCTGGCGACCAAGGTGCTGGAAATGGACCGCGAGGCAATGCAGTCGGCGCTGGCCTCCGAGCCCGCGATGCAGGCCTATCTGCGGCGCGTGCGCGAAAGCGCCCAGGGCGACATGGAGAAGGCCTCGCTGCAACTGCTGCTGGCGGCGGTCTACGAGGACAAACCCGCCGCCGAACTGGCCTCGCCGATGGCCCGCAGCTATACCACCAAGGGCGTCCGCCAGGCGGGTTCGATCGACCTGATGCTGCGCATGCCGCTGTCGTGGGAGCGCGATCCGGCCCGCGAAAGGCTGCTGCCGGACAACGCGATCTTTGCCTTCACCAGCCAGGGCGGCAACGGCCTGTCGACGATCGATCTGCTGGCCCGGCCGCTGCCCAAGGACGGCGCGAAGGACGGGGCCAGGGAAACCGGGAAGGACGCCGCCAGCGCGGCGACGGCCGCGCGCGCGAGCGAGGAACTGAAGGCGCTGACCGGCGCCGGCGCCAGGGTGATCGCCCAGGGCACGGTACGGCTGGCGAATCACCGCGCCAACTGGGCCAGCTTTTCGATCGCCAGCGACGGCGGCCGTCTGCAGTACGGCCGCGCCTGGTGGGTGCCGCTGCCGGAGGCGGGCCAGACCGCGGTGCTGCTGTGCCGCACGCCGTCGCTGCCGCCGCAGGCCGCCGACAACGAGCGGCAGCGGCTGGAGCCATTGTGGCAGGCAGTCGCCGCCACGCTGTCGACCGCGACGCCGGCGCGCTGAGCGCCGCCGCCCTCACCCTCCCGGCTTGCGCTTCGCACGATTGCCGCTAGCGCGACAGATGCCGCGCCGGCCACCAGCCGGCGGAGGGCTCCGGCAACCGTATCGGGTCGGGCCGCGGCCGCGGGCGCAGCAGGGCGACCAGAGCGCGCCACGACAGCGGCGCCGCTTGCTGGGCCAGCGTGAAGCGGGCTCCCGGCGCGTCGGCCGAGATCCATACCCAAGCGCCCTCGGGCAGGTCGAACGACTGGCCCGGCGCCAGCCAGACGTCGCTACGCTGCCCTTCCACCGTCAGCCAGATGTTGCCGTCGCGCGCGACGATGCGCTGCCCCGGCCGCGCGCGCCAGCTGACCGGCGTGCCAGCCTGGTCCAGTTCGAAATCCCTGAGTTCCTGCATGGTGCTGCTCCTGTCGATGGGCATCGAGCGGAGCCGGCTCGTCCGACCCGCCACCTGACGGTCGCACAACAGCGGGTCGCGCAACAGCGGACCGGGTGTTGTCCAGGCGGGCATGGTGGGCGCCGATGGCCCTGAAGCCTTTTGGTATTTCGCGGCGGTTGTTGCCCGCTGCGCCGGGCCTCTTGCCAATGTGGGCGACCGCACGGACGGCCGCGCCACGGCGTGCTTCGATGCACGATTGCATTATGGACAGCCGGCGCGGCCATCACAGGGACAGTTCCGAACAGTTTCCCAGGTACTGTTCCGGCGTTTTTTCTGACAGTTGGGCCGCCGCGGTGGCGAGACGCCAGGCGAGACGCTGGCGGTGCTGGCGAACCCTGGCTGGCCCCTAGCGGTGCAGCACGGCGTTGCGCCGCGCGTAGCCGAAATAGATCAGCAGGCCCAGCGCCAGCCACAGCAGGAAGGCGATCCACGTGAACGCCTGCAGATGCGCCATCAGGAACAGGCAGAAGCCCACCGACAGCAGCGGCACCACCGGCACGCCGGGGCAGCGGAAGGTGCGCGGCAGGTCCGGCCGGGTCCGGCGCAGCACCAGCACCGCGATCGAGATCAGCGCGAAGGCCGACAGCGTGCCGATATTGATCAGCTCGGCCAGTACGTTCAAGGGCACCAGGCCGGCGATCGACGAGAACACGATGCCGACCGCCCAGGTCGCGTGGAACGGCGTCGCGTGCACCGGATGCACCTGCGACAGCCTGGCCGGCAGCAGCCCGTCGCGCGACATCGCGAACAGGATGCGGGTCTGGCCGTAGGTCATCACCAGGATCACCGTGGTCATGCCGAGGATCGCGCCCAGGTCGACGAAGCCGGCGACCCAGTTCTCGCCGGCGTACTGCAGCGCCAGCGAGACCGGATGGTCGATGCCCTCGAACTTCGGGAACGGCACGATGCCGGTCATGATCGCCGCCACCGCGACATACAGCAGCGCGCAGACCGCCAGCGAGCCGATGATGCCGATCGGCAGGTCGCGGCGCGGGTTGCGCACCTCTTCGGCCGCCGAGGTCACCGCGTCGAAGCCGATGAAGGCGAAGAACACCAGCGCCGCCGCATTGACGATGCCGGCGAAGCCGAACGGCGCATAGGGCTGCCAGTTGGCCGGCTTGACATGCCAGACGCCGACCACGATGAACAGCAGCACCACCGCGACCTTGATCGCCACCATGATGTTGTTGACCCGTGCCGACTCGCGCGCGCCGTACGACACCACCCAGGTGATCGCCAGCATGATCAGCACCGCGGGCAGGTTCAGCACCGTCTGCACGCCGGGCACGGCGCCGGGCGCGGCGGTCAGCGCGGCCGGCAGTTGCAGGCCGAAGCCCGACAGCAGCGACTGGAAGTAGCCGGACCAGCCGACCGACACCGCGGAGGTCGCCAGCCCGTATTCGAGCAGCAGGTCCCAGCCGATCATCCAGGCAACGATCTCGCCGAGCGTGGCGTAGCTGTAGGTATAGATCGAGCCGGACACCGGGATCGCGGTCGCGAATTCGGCGTAGCACAGCGCGGCGAAACCGCAGGCGAGCGCCGCGATCACGAAGGACAGCGTCAGCGCCGGGCCGGCGGTCAGCGCGCCGGTACCGGTCAGCACGAAGATGCCGGTGCCGATGATGGCGCCGATGCCCATCATCACCAGATCGACCGGGCCGAGCACCTTTTTCAAGCCATCGTCGCGGCTCGCGGCGAGCATCGTTTCGATGTCCTTGGTGCGGAACAAGCTCATGAAGGGATCTCCTGCATTGGCGGCATCCGCCCGGGGTCGGTCATGCGGTGTCGCCTGGAACGAGTTGGCCGGCCTGTGGATGACCGGTCGCCCATGCCCGCGCGCGCCACCGCCTGGGTGGAGTGCGCGAAGCCGCCCGCGCCGGCAAGGTGTGCCGGCCGGG
The DNA here is from genome assembly GCF_008801915.1 of Cupriavidus gilardii. GTDB lineage: Bacteria > Pseudomonadota > Gammaproteobacteria > Burkholderiales > Burkholderiaceae > Cupriavidus > Cupriavidus gilardii. Next base: position 6,300 of record NZ_VZOV01000033.1, on the reverse strand, counting down.
GCAAAAAAGGCGCCTAGTTTATCGAACCGCGCCGGCCAAGCCGTCACTTTATGGAGGCGGGCTTCGGGGTTCGAGGCAGGAGATCACGGGGAAAGGGGCGGCTTATGGGCGAGAGAGAGCGGCGGGAGAGAGCGGCGGGAGAGAGAATCCACCCCGACGGGTGCTCCCTCCCTGAGGCGGGAGAAGGTCGGGGAGAGGGGGTGGTTTCGATCCACGATGGCAGAACGACCGCCCGCTGCCTACTCCCCTGCCCCTCTCCCGCAAGCGGAAGAGGGGAACAACCAGGCCGGCTTGCCGCACGGCCCTTGCTGCAGGTCCCCTACTGCACGTCCTTCAGCACCTGCCGCACCGTGTCGAACAGCTCGGCGATCTGCGCCTCGGTGACGATCAGCGGCGGCGAGAAGGCCAGGATGTCGCCGGTGTACCGCACCAGCACGCCGCGCTCCAGGCACTTGAGGAAGACCTCGTAGCCGCGCGCGCCCGGCTGTCCCGGCCGCGGTTCGAGCTCGATGCCGGCCACCAGGCCCAGGTTGCGGATGTCCTTGACGTGCGGGGCGCCACGCACGCCGTGGGCGGCCTCCTCGAACAGCGGCGCCAGCTTCGCGGCGCGTCCGAACAGGTCTTCGCTGCGGTACAGGTCCAGCGTGGCGATCGCCGCCGCGGCCGCCAGCGGGTGGCCCGAATAGGTGTAGCCGTGCGGCAGCTCGATCGCGCCCGCGGCGGCGGCATCGATCACCGTGTCGTGGACCTCGCGGCGCACCGCCACCGCGCCCATCGGCACGGCTGCGTTGTTGATCGCCTTGGCCATCGTGATCAGGTCCGGCGTGACCTTGAAGCGCTCGGCCGCGGTGGCCGCGCCCAGGCGGCCGAAGGCGGTGATCACCTCGTCGAAGATCAGCAGGATGCCGTGCTTGCTGGTGATCTCGCGCAGCCGCTCCAGGTAGCCGACCGGCGGCACCAGCACGCCCGCCGAGCCCGCCAGCGGCTCGACGATCACGGCGGCGACATTGGACGGGTCGTGCAGCGCGATGATCCGCTCGAGGTCGTCGGCCAGATGCGCGCCCCAGGTCGGCTGCCCCCTGGAGAATGCCGCCTCGGCGATATTGAGCGTGGCCGGCAGATGGTCGGTGCCCGGCATCAGGTTGGCCGAGAATGCCTTGCGATTCGGGCCGATACCGCCGACCGCCATGCCGCCGAAGCCGACGCCGTGATAGCCGCGCTCGCGGCCGATGAAGCGGGTGCGCTGCCCCTCGCCGCGGGCACGATGGTAGGCCAGCGCGATCTTCAGCGCGGTATCGACCGATTCGGAGCCCGAGTTGGTGAAGAAGATGCGGTCCAGGCCCGACGGCATGATCGCCGCCACCTTGCTGGCCGCCTCGAACGACAGCGGATGGCCCATCTGGAACGGCGGCGCGTAGTCCAGCGTCTGCACCTGGTGCGCGATCGCGTCGGCGATCTCCTTGCGGCAGTGCCCGGCCGCCACGCACCACAGGCCGGCGCAGCCGTCGAGGATCTTGCGGCCGTCGTGGGTCGTGTAATACATGCCGCTGGCCGAAGCCAGCAGCCGCGGCGCCGCCTTGTACTGGCGGTTTGCGGTGAACGGCATCCACAGCGCATCGAGATCGGGAATCACGGTCTTGGCGGCGTCCATTACTTCCTCCTTGGTTCGTCCTGTCTTGGCCCGGGCTTGGTCCGGTCAGTTCGGGGTATTGCGCCACCGCGCCGGAGCGGTCGATGGTGCGGGATAGCGATCCGGCCACTGTAGCGAGCCCGGCGCTGCCTAAAAATATACGGTTGCGAAATGCTCGCCTTACCGTACTGATTTTCCGACCCAAACCGTACAGGTCGATCGCGGCCTCAGCGGCACGACATCATCGCCATGAGCCCGTATTGGCAGAGATCACGCGGCATGTCGGCAGGCACAGCCAGGCCGGCATCGTCGTTCGCCACGCTTGAACTGTACAGGCATCCCCCGCACAATGCGGTCGCATGATCCAGCTCGAATTGACCCGCAGCCGCCGGGGCGGCGACACGCTGACCGAACAGATCGTCGCCGGCATCGCGGCGCTGGTGGACCGGCGCGCGTTGCGCCCCGGCATCGCGGTGCCTTCGGTGCGGCGCTTCGCCGCCCAGCATGGCATCAGCACCTTCACGGTGGCCGAGGCCTACGGACGGCTGACGGCGCTCGGCTACCTGGCCGCGCGCGCGGGCTCGGGCTACACGGTGGCGCATCGCCAGGCCAGCACCGGGCAGGCGCCGAGCCCGCGCTGGGAGACCCCTGCGCTGAACGCCGCCTGGCTGCTGTCGGACGTGTTCGCCGACCATTCGGTGCCGATCAAGGCCGGCGCCGGCTGGCTGCCGGGCGACTGGCTCAACGAGGAGGGGTTGCACCACGCCATCCGGGCCGCTGGGCGCGTGCCGGCCGGGCAGGTATCGGGCTACGGCCATCCCTACGGCTTCGCCGCGCTGCGCGAGCACATCGCCACGCGGCTGGCGCAGTACGGCATGCCGATGCAGGCGCAGCAGGTGGTGCTGACGCAGGGCGCGACCCAGGCGCTGGACCTGGTGGTGCGCACGCTGCTGCGCGCCGGGGATACGGTACTGGTCGAGGATCCGTGCTACTGCAATCTGCTGCAGATCCTGCGGCTGGCGGGGCTGAACGTGGTGGGCGTGCCGCGCGGCGCGGCGGGGCTCGATACCGACGCGCTCGACGCGGCGATCCGCCGGCACGGACCGCGCGCGCTGTTCGTCAACACGGTGCTGCAGAACCCGACCGGCGGCACGCTGACCAGCATGAACGCGCACCGCGTGCTGCAGCTGGCCGAGCAGCACCGGCTGCTGGTGGTCGAGGACGACATCTATCGGGAGCTGGCGCCCGCGGGCGCGCCGATGCTGGCGGCGATGGACGGGCTGTCGCACGTGGTCTACGTCAACGGCTTCTCGAAGACCATCACGCCGTCGCTGCGGGTCGGCTATCTGGCGGCCAGCCCCGAGCTGGCCAAGGCCTTTGCGCGCACCAAGATGGCGGTCGGGCTGACCTCGTCGGAGGTGACCGAGCGGCTGGTCTATGCGGTGCTCACCGGCGGCCACTACGCGCGCCACGTCGACGCGCTGGCGGCAAGGCTGCGCGCGCAGCAGGACCGCGTCACCGAGAAGATGGAGGCGCACGGCCTCGAGGTGCTGCTGCGCCCGGAGGGCGGCATGTTTGCCTGGGCGCGCGTGCGCGGGGCGCCCGACGGCGCCGCCGCGGCGGCGCACGGGCTGTCCGGCGGACAGCTGGCGACGCGCGCGCTGTCGCATGGCGTGTGGTTGGCCCCGGGCAGCTATTTCGCGCCGGACGAGACCGATTCGCCGTGGATCCGCTTCAATATCGCGACCAGCGATGCGCCGGCGCTATGGGAGTTCTTCGATGGCGTACGCGGCGGCAGCTAGCCGCGCACGCCCCCGGACTACGCCAGACCGGCGCCACCGACCGGCGCCGGGGCCCTGCTCAGAAGCGGTAACGCACGTAGCCGGTGTAGAAGTTGGTACCCGGATTCGGCCGCTTGATGCTGGCGTTCGAGATGTGCTGGAAGCGGAAGCCCGCCTCGGCGCGCTTCTGCGGGCCGAACGCCACGCCCACGCCGACCATGTCGGAGAACTGGAACGCGGTGCTGTAGTCGTGCGAGTCCGACGTCGAGGTCGCGCTCATCAGCCGCAGGCCGACCGACAGCTCGGCAAACGGCACCACGCTCCAGCCATGCTTTTCGACGCGCAGGATCGGCGAGAAGCCGAACTCGGTCACGTCGCGGCGATTGTTGCCGGTGCGCGCGTTCCAGCGGGCCAGTTCGACTTCCCATTGCAGCTTGGCCAGCCAGCCCTGCGGATTGCCGTAGGCGAATCCCGAATCCCAGTTCAGGCCGATCTCGTACTTGTTCAGGCCGTGGCCCGGGTCGCGGCCATAGGCCACATGGACGGCGGGGTCGGCCTGGGCCGGCGCCGCGACGATCAGCGCTGCGGCAGCGCAGCAAAGGGCGGCCGAGCGGCGCAGCGAACGCGCCGTCCGTTCTTGTTGTTGTGTCATGGTCGAGGGGAGAGAGTTGAAAGATGCCGGCGAAGGCACTGGCACGGTCCGTGCCAGGCAGGAAACGCCACCCGCATCGGTGCCGCGCGAACCGGCTCGGACTAGGCCCAGAGCCGTTCGATCAGCCACCCGGCGGTGGCGCACAAGCCCAGCCACGCCGCCATGCAACCGGCAATGAATCGATAGGTCATCGTACTTTTGGCAAGCAAAGAGCGAAGTTACGCAAATTCGTGACCCGGATGATACATGCATTCATGAATGTATGTTATGAGCCGATAAATCCATTTTGCGTCTGGGGGTAAACGATCGGACACCCGAAAACTTGAGCCGGGGCCGCGTCAGTCGGCGCACCGCCAGCATGGATTTGCGCCTGCCGGCACGCGCATGCTGCTACCCTTGCGGCCATCGAAAAGAGGCACGCCATGCATACCCACGATCTCTCCCCCTGGACCCATTCGCATGTGTTCGACCGCGGCAACGCGGCCGGCGAACGCGGGACGCGCCTGGTGCTGCTGCTGACGGCCGCGGCGATGGTCGCGGAGATCGGCGCAGGCTGGTGGTTCGGCTCGATGGCGCTGCTGGCCGACGGCTGGCACATGAGCTCGCACGCGCTGGCGATCGGCCTGTCGGTGTTCGCGTATGCGGCGGCCCGCCGCTTCGCCAACGACGGCCGCTTCGCCTTCGGCACCTGGAAGATCGAGGTGCTGGCCGGCTTCGCCAGCGCAATCTTCCTGATGGGCGTGGCCGCGCTGATGGGCTTCGCCTCGATCGAGCGGCTGTTCGCGCCGGCGGCGATCCGCTATCCGGAAGCGATGGCGGTCACCTGCCTGGGCCTGCTGGTCAATCTGGCGAGCGCCTGGCTGCTGGGCGGCGCGCACCATCATCACCACCACGGGCACGGGGACGGCCACGATCACGCTCACCATCACCACGATCATCACCACGGCCACGACCACCATCACGGCCACGCGCATGGCCACGACCTGAACCTGCGCTCGGCCTATCTGCACGTGCTGGCCGACGCCGCCACTTCGGTGCTGGCGCTGCTGGCGCTGGCGGGAGGCTGGTGGCTCGGCTGGAACTGGCTCGACCCGGTGATGGGCATCGTCGGCGCGGTGCTGGTCGGACACTGGGCCCTGGGCCTGATCCGCCAGACCTCGGCCGTGCTGCTCGATCGCGAGATGGATCACCCGGTGGTCGACGAGGTGCGCGAGGTGCTGGCCGGCTTCGATGATGGGCGCGACGGCACCCGCATTACCGACCTGCATGTGTGGCGCGTCGGCAAGGACAAGTTCGCCTGCATCGTCGCGCTGGTCACGCACGACCCGACGCTGACGCCGGCGCGCGTGCGTACCGCCCTGGGCGTGCACGAGGAACTGGCGCATGTGACCGTGGAAATCGCGCGCTGCGACGATGGCGCGCCGACCAAGGCCCGATGAACGGACCCGCATGCCGGGCCGGCTGAAGAGGCTCGCACCCGCGCGTTGGCGCGGGCAGGAAGACTGGAGGCGGGGGAACGGAATCGAACCGTCGTACACGGCTTTGCAGGCCGTGGCATGCCACTCTGCCACCCCGCCGCTGTTCTGAAGCGGTGCGCCGCGAAACAGCGCGGGCCGAAGTGTAGCCCGATTCTCCCGATCGTGCAGGCCAGCGCTCCATCGCGCGTTGGGCCGATCCGGCCGCGGCCAACACCGGGCCGACTTCGGCCCGACACCGCCCCAACTTCGGCCCGATGCCCTGCCCCATCTCTGCTATCGTCTCGGCCATCGTTGAAAGGCCCCTCCCGCATGCGACTGCTGCACACCTCGGACTGGCATCTGGGCCAGACCCTGCATCACTACGACCGCACCCACGAACACCAGCACTTCCTCGACTGGCTGCTCGATACGCTGGACGCCGAGGCCACCGACCTGCTGCTGGTCGCCGGCGATATCTTCGATACCGCCAACCCGTCGGCCGCCGCGCAGCGGCAGCTGTACCGCTTCCTGACCGAGGCGCGGCGCCGGCGTCCGCATCTGGCGATCGCGATGATCGCCGGCAATCATGATTCGCCGGCGCGGCTGGAGGCCCCCGCCCCCTTCCTCGACTGGTTCGGCGCGGCCTGCGTCGGCCAGGTCCATCGGCTGCCCGACGGCGCGATCGACATGGAAAGGCTGGTGGTGCCGGTGCGCGATGCGCAAGGCCAGATCGCGGCGTGGTGCCTGGCCATCCCCTTCCTGCGGCCCGGCGATGTGCCG
>NZ_VZOV01000032.1 GCF_008801915.1 Cupriavidus gilardii | reverse complement strand
CTGCGGCGGATGCGGTAGCCGGCGGCGATCGGCTCGGCCAGCGGCACCGCCGCCAGCGCGCGCACCGTCGCCCACGGCCGGCCGGCGCCCTCGTGCTGCAGCTGCAGCGTGGCGGGCGCGGCGGACGGGGTCGGCTGCGGCGACTGCGGGGGCTGCGCGGGCCACGGCAGCATCAGCGCGCCCGCCGCCACACCGTCCTTGCCGGTTGCGGCCGAGCGCCAGTCGAAGCTGCGCGAAGCCTCGCCCAGCGTCACGCGCGTCGTGCCGCCGACCGGCTCGCGCTCGAACATCCGCGCGAAGCGGCGCACCGCCAGCACGCCCCAGGCATTGGCATTGGTGGTGTTCCATGCGCCGCCGTTCTGGCGGCCCAGCAGGCCGCTGGCCAGCCGCGGCGCATCCTCGCGCCACTCGGGCAGTTCCAGCGCCAGCGTCAGCAGCCGCGCGGCGTTGATGTCGCCGCCGGCCATCAGCCACCACCAGTGGTCGTCGCGCTCGGTCGAGAAGGCCAGCCGCGTGCCCTGCAGGTCCAGCCGCGCGCGCAGCAACCGCTGCGCCTCGGCCAGCCGCGCCTCGCGCTGCGGCACATCGGGCAGTCGCTGCAGCAGCGCGGTCCAGTCGAGCAGCGCCGAGGTCGGCCACTGCTGCGGCGCGATCTGGATCGAACCGAGCATGCGGGCCTGCGCCTTGCCGCCGCGCGACAGCGCCTCCAGCGCGGCCAGCTTGCGGATCTCCAGGTCGGAGGATGGCGCCCAGGCACGGCGCTGCAGCCGGCCCTCGACGAAGGCGGCCAGCGCCTGCTCCATCCGCTCGCGCGCCTGCGCCGGCAATTGCAGCGGCAGCCCCGCGCGATGCGCCTCGTCGGCCAGCGCCAGCAGATAGGCGGTCAGCACCTCGCTGCCGCCGTCGCGCACCGCCTCGCCCTGCATCGGGAAGTACGCCACCAGCCCGTCGTCGTCCTGATAGGCGGGCAGCTGCCCCATCAGCGACTGCCACAGCGCGGCGTCGCCCAGGCCGACCGCCTTCGACGCGCGCTGCTCCAGGCAGGTATACGGATAGCGGGCGAACCAGTCGCGCACGCCGGGCAGGCCGCCGGCCAGCGACGACTGCAGGCCGATCTGCAGGCCGCCGCGCGGTGCCCCGGAGGGATCGCGCAGCGCGGCCGCGGGCGCGCGGACCGGCACCGACAGGCCCGGCGCCAGCTGCGCCAGCGTGCCCTGCTGCACGGTCAGCGGTACCGCCGCGGCCAAGCGCTGGCCGATGCGGATGCGGTCCGACGCGGGTGCGCTGTCCTCGCTCTTGCCGTCGCCCTTGCGTTGTTCGGTGGCCGTGATTTCCCACTGCAGCTCGCTCTCGGTGACCGTGGGCTCGCCGCTCGCCTGCGCCAGCAGCGGCGCGACCACGTCCCAGCCGATTTCGCGCGCCTGCCCGGCCGGTACCGCCACGGTCTGCGTGGGCAGCGTTGCCGTCCCCGCGCCGGCTGCCGGATCGCCGCCCACGGCGCCGGAGGCGGCACCACCGGCGGCACCAGCCGGCACGCTGCGCGCGCCGACCTCCACCGTCATCGCGCGCGCGGTGGTATTGCGCAGCGTAAACATCGCGCGATAGCGGTCGCCCTCGCGCACCAGTGGCGGCAAACCCGAGATCAGCTGCAGGTCCTGTGTCGCCGCCACGGTGGCGCTGCCGGTGCCGAAGCGGGCGACGCCCAGATCGGCGATCGCGACGATGCGAAAGCGCGTCAGCGAATCGTTCAGCGGCACCGTCAGCGTGGCCTTGCCGGCCGCGTCCAGCTGCACGCGCGGATTCCACAGCAGCAGCGTGTCGAACAGTTCGCGAGTCGGATTCTTGCCGCCGCCGCCGCCGGCCGGCACCGCCTTGCGGCCATAGTGGCGCCGCCCGACGATCTCCATCTGCGCGGTCGCGGTCTCGACCCCGTAGCTGCGCCGCTGCAGCATCGCTTCGAGCAGGTTCCAGCTGGTATTGGGCATCAGTTCGAGCAGCGCCTCGTCGACCGCGGCCAGCGCGACTTCGCTGTTGGCGGCCGGCTTGCCGTCCGGCAGCGCGACCTGCACCGTCACCCTGGCCTGGCCCCGCACCGGATAGCTGGCGCGGTCGGTGACGACCTTGACGTCGAGCCGGTGTGCCTCGTTGCCGACGCGGATCTCGGCAAGACCGAGCCGGAATGCCGGCCTGGACAGATCGACCAGCGGCGTCGGCGCGACGTATTCGCGGCCCTCGCTGCGGAAGGCGCGCCACCATTCGCGCGGCTCGCGCCAGCCCCAGGTGAAGAAGGAATACCAAGGCACCTCGTGCAGGCGTCCGCGCAGCGCCAGCACCGACACGTAGACGTTCGGCCCCCACTCGGGCTTGACCTTGACGCTGACGGTCGGGTCCTTGCCGGCCAGCGTCACCACGCTGGTCTCGAGGATGCCCTCGCGTTCGACGGCGACCAGCGCGGTGGCCTGGCGGAACGGCATCCGCACCTGGAAGCGCGCGGTATCGCCGGGCGCATACGACGGCCGCTCGGGCAGCAGGTCGATGCGGTCGTGGTTCTCGCCGCCGAACCACAGCTCGCCCTGGCCGGTGACCCAGACGCTGGTCGCCGCTTCCGAGACCCGGCCCGCATCGTCGCGGGCACGGGCGATCAGTTCGACCTCGCCGGTCTGTTCCAGCGACACCGCGCACTGCATGCGGCCGCGCGCGTCCGTCTTCGCCTCGCAGACCTTGCCGAGCTCGCGCACCTCGGTGCGGTTGTCGTAGCGATAGAAGCCGCCGACCACGCGCTTGCGCGCCGACGTCGTGATGCGCGCGCGCGCGTGCACCTCCATCGGCACGCCGGCGCGCGGCTTGCCGTCGATATCGAGCGCGATGCCTTGCACCGTGGCCTGGCGCTTGACCGCCACCCAGTCGTCGGCGCGAATGCCGGCCACCACCGCGGCGGGCCACAGCGGCAGCGTCTGCCGCAGCGTCTGGATCTCGCCGTTGGGATCGGCGAAGGCGGCCTCGACCAGCAGATCGCGCGGCGCGGTGACCGGCGGCAGCGTGTCGAGCGTCAGGCGGCCGCCGCCGTTGGCGTCCAGCGTCAGCGCGCGCTTGTCGGCGATCAGCGTCTGGCCGTCCTGCGCCGCCGGCTGGCCGGGGTCCTGGTCCTCGACCTCGTCCGATTCGTCGCGCTGCTCGTCCGGCGCGCGCGGCGCATCGAAGCTGTAGCCGGCGGCATCGGCAAAGCGCGGCAGGCGCTCGCGCAGCAGCGCGGATATCCGTACCGGCAAACCCGCCGCGGCGCCGCCCGACACGTAGTGCACCTCGACGTCCAGCGGCAGCGATTTCGGCGCGACCACCGCCTGGGCGCCGCCGGCGGTCGCGGCGCGAATCGTGCCGGCCAGCACCGGCAGGCGGAAGGCCTCGACGCGGAAGGCGCCGCTGTCGTAGCTGCGCTGGCGCGCGTCGGCCAGCTCGACCGTATAGCGGCCCAGCCTGGCCGCCGGCGGCAACGTGAAGCGGCTCTCGGCGCTGCGCCCGCCGGTGGCGGTAATGCGCCATTGCAGCGGCTGTTCGTAGGTCTGGCCGCTGCCCTCGTGGCGGATCACCAGCTTCTCCGGCATTTGCGCCGATCCACCGGCGCCGCCCGGCGGCAGCGCGAAGCCGTTCGAGGTCTCGACGCGCAGGTAGTGCTTCATCGAGACGGTCTCGCCCGCGGACAGCAGCGTGCGGTCGAACACGGTATGCGCGCGGACGGTCGGCGTGGGGCTGGTATCGGTCGGCACATGGAAGCGCCAGCTCTCGATGCCGCGGTTCCAGTCCGACATCACGAAGGCCATGTCGGCCTGGCCGCGTGCCTGCGGGTGCGCGGCGACGATGCGCGCCGACACGAAGTAGCCCGACAGCCCGGTGTCCTCGCAATAGCGGCTGGCGCGGCTGGCGCCGTCGGTGCCATCGTCGCCGAGCCGGCCGAAGCGCGCCACGCCGGCATCGTCGGTGCGCGCGGTGGCGATCAGCTTGCCGCTGCAATCGCGCACCGCGACATTGGCCTCGCGCACCGGCTTGCCGCCGTCCAGCGTGGTGACCCAGGCCATCGCGTTGTCGCGCCCGACCTTGAAGTGCACGCCCAGATTGGTCACCAGCGCCGCGGTCCGCACATACATCGGCGCCGGCTTGCCCAGCAGCGCCGCGCCCAGGCTCGGCGAGGCGATCTCGACCACATGAAAGCCCGCCTCCGGCAGCGGAATGCCGACCACCTCGAACGGCCGGCTGGCGCCCTCGCCCACCGAGGCCGGCACGGCCAGCTTGCGCACGCCCGGCACCCCGGCCAGCAGCGACACGGCGCGCGTCTCGATCTGGGGCGCGTTGCGCGGAATGCGGGCCGCCGACGGCGGCTTGCCGGCCAGCATCGCGTCGAGCTCGGCGCGGGTCCAGCTGGTCTCGTGCATGCGCCGCACCAGTGCCAGCCAGCGCAACACCGCGGCATCGTCGTCGACCCGCACCCGGCTGACCGTTCCGGCTTCGGCGCGCACGCCGAGCACTTTAAGTTCACGCTCGACATGGCGCAGCGTGACCGGCAGCAGCGGCGGGTAATCAGCCAACCCGTCGGCCGGCTTGTCGGTCCGGCTCCTCGGCACCTCGCCGAAGCGCTCGATCACGCCGAACGGCGCCGCGGCGAACTTGGCCAGCGGCGGCATCGGCGCAGTCGTCACCCGCAGCGGAAACAGATCGGCATTGCTCAAAGGGCGGCCGCTTTCGTCCTTGAGTCCCGACGGCAGCTCGAGCGTCATGTTCGCGTTCTCGGCGAACGGGGGCTCGAAGCGCAGCGAGGTGACCGTGGCATCGGCCGCCAGGTTCGCCTCCAGTTTCGGCGCCACTTGCCCCGACGGCGTGCGCAGCACCACGGCTTCGGCAGCACGGCGGGCGATCGGCGCGGAGAACTCCAGCGAGATCGGCCGCAGCGGCGTGCAGGGCGCCTGCGCGTTTTCCCGCTCGCAGCTGAAGCTGGCGGTAAACGGTTCGCGCACGCGATATTCGAAGCGGCGCCCTTCCTTGCTGGCCAGGCCCGACGGCGTTGCAATGCCCGGCGCCAGCAGCAGTTCCATCCTGGCGCCGGCCGGCAGCCGCTGCTGGCAGGCCAGCAGATGCACGCTGTCCGCGCCGCGCGGCTTCCAGCCCAGCGCCTTGAGCACCGCGTCGCGGTCCGCGCCGGTCACCAGCCGCACCGGAATCATCTCGCCGACGCCCTGCGCCTGGCAGAAGGCATGCTGGCGCACCGAGTCCGGCGTGGCCGGACCGTTGAAGCGCAGCGCGAAGACCTGGTCCTCCTCGATCTCGCCGCCGGAGGGGCGGCTGGACACCACGATCGGACCGCCGGTCTCGAAACGGTAATCGGACTTGCCGCGATAATCCTGGCCGGCCTGGCTCTTCAGGCCTGCGCGCAGCCGGATCGTGCACGAGACGCCAGGCGGCAGGTCGTGGACGAAGTCGAACACCCAGTTGCGGTCGTCGACCCAGCGGCCTTCGCCGCCCAGATCCGCCGGCGCGGCGCCGGTACACTGGACGGCGGCCGGTGCGGTCGCGCGCAGGTCGCCCAGCGGCACCATCGACTGGTCGAAGCGCAGCGTGACCTGGCGGACCTTGGAGACCTGGCCTTCCGGCGAAACGCGTGTAAGTTGCGTCGCCAGCGCGGCGTGGGCGCCCAGCGCCAGCGAACAGGCCGCCACGACATGCGCAAACAGGCGCCGGCGGGCCGGTCCGCGGGCATCGGTCCTCGCCCTGTTCGGCGGGTCGTCCGTCCCCGTTTGGCCCACGACGTCCTGTTCGCCTTCCCCGCCAAAGCCCGTGGCCCGGTCTCGCATCTCGTCCCTCTCCGCATGGTCGGCCCCGCTGCGGTGCATCAGCGGGCACCTGGCGAGAGTGACATGCGAGGCGTCCGCGCGCAAGCCAACCGACGGGTTGGCGCACGAGCCGCACGCACGGGGCCTAGCGCAGATGGGACAGCGGCAGCGCGCCTTCGCGCTTGAGCGCGGTCAGCACGATATTGGAACGCACGCTCTCGACGCCCGGCACCCGCATCAGCTTGCGCATGGTGAAATCGGCGAGCGCCGGCAGGTCGGTGACGACGATGCGCAGCAGGTAGTCCGCCTCGCCGGCGACCGAGTAGCACTCCTGCACTTCCTCGAGCAGCAGGATCTCTTCCTTGAAGCGCTCGATCGCGGTGTCGCCGTGGTGGGCCAGCTTGACGCTGGTGAAGACCAGCACGCCCAGCCCCAGCGCCGGCGGCGACAGCACGACACGGTAGCCGGAGATCACGCCCTCGGCCTCCAGCCGCGCAATGCGCCGGCCGACCTGGCTGGGCGACAGATGGACCTGCTCGGCCAGTTGCTGGTGGGTGCTGCGGCCGTCGGCCTGCAGCGCGGCCAGCAGCGCCAGATCGAAGTTGTCGAGACTCAGCATACAAAGATCCTGCATCGGTTTTGCGCTTGATGCAGATTACCCGCATCGGAACGGCAATCCAAGCCGTTTTTGCGGGCTATTTGCAGCGTCATCTCGGTAGACTTTGCAGAAATCCCGCATGCACCACCAACCGCGTGCGGCAATACCGCAAACGACACCGGGCCCGACCCGCACCGAATCGCCGGAGACAAGCAGATGGAAGCGATCCTCGACCAGACCCCAGAGCAGCAAGCCGCGGCCAGCGCCACCTTCACCGGCACGCTGACCGACAAGCTGAAGGAACAGTTCGAAGCCGGGCTGCTGTCCAACCCGGACCTGAAGCACGACTTCACCATCGCCCAGCCGCTGCACCGCTACACCGACGCCGACCACGCCGTCTGGCGCCAGCTGTATGCGCGCCAGGCGTCGATGCTGCGCGGCCGGGTCTGCGACGAGTTCCTGCGCGGCCTGGACACGCTGGGCATGGACGCCGACCGCGTGCCCGACTTCGCCCGCCTGAACGACAAGCTGATGGCCGCCACCGGCTGGCAGGTGGTGGCGGTGCCGGGCCTGGTGCCCGACGAGGTCTTCTTCGAGCATCTGGCCAACCGGCGCTTCCCGGCCAGCTGGTGGATGCGCAAGCCGGAGCAGCTGGACTACCTGCAGGAGCCGGACTGCTTCCACGACGTGTTCGGCCATGTGCCGCTGCTGATCAACCCCGTCTTCGCCGACTACATGCAGGCCTACGGCCAGGGCGGCCTGAAGGCGGCCGGCATGGGCGCGCTGGACATGCTGGCGCGGCTGTACTGGTACACCGTCGAGTTCGGCCTGATCCGCTCGTCCGAGGGCCTGCGCATCTATGGCGCCGGCATCGTCTCGAGCCAGGGCGAGTCGATCTACAGCCTGGACTCGGCCAGCCCGAACCGGATCGGCTTCGACGTGCGCCGCATCATGCGGACCCGCTACCGCATCGACACCTTCCAGAAGACCTACTTCGTCATCGACAGCTTCGAACAGCTGTTCGAGGCGACCCGCCCGGACTTCACGCCTCTGTACGCCGAGCTGCGCCAGCAGCGGACGCTGGGCGCCGGCGACATCGCCGATGGCGACCTGGTGCTGCAGGCGGGCAATCGCGAGGGCTGGGGCGACAGCGACGATATCTGACGCCGCCGCGTTTCCCGCTTTATGAAACAATGCCGGCATGTCCGACCGCGATGGTCGGGCGGGCCGGCTCTGCCTTGTTCCGATTCCCTACTTTACGGGCCTTGCCATCATGACCTCACCCGCTCTTTCTCCGTTGTCCGAACAGGAACGCGCGCCGCTGCTGGCGTCGCTGCCGGGCTGGAGCGCGGTCGCCGACCGCGACGCGATCCACAAGCGCTTCACCTTTGCCGACTTCAACGCCGCCTTCGCCTTCATGACGCGCGTGGCGATGCAGGCCGAGAAAGCCGACCACCATCCCGAATGGTTCAACGTCTACAACCGCGTCGACATCACGCTGTCGACCCATGACGCCAACGGCCTGACCCAGCGCGATATCGACCTGGCCCGCTTCATCGAGCAGGCCGCCGCGACTCTCGCCAGGCGCTGAACCGCGCCGGCGTACCGCAAGGCCGATCCTGTTGTCCCCGGGACCCGCCGTGGCCCGGTCCGCAAGCCAATCGAAAGGAAGGCCCGCGCCACGCGCGGTACAATCGGCGGCCAGGCGGGGCCCCGGCACCCGAAGCGCGACGCCAGCCGCGTTCCCTCCGGCGCCCCGCAGCACCCTGCCGAACCCGTAGCCGAACCTTTCGCCCATGCGCATCCTGTTGATCGAAGACGACCGCCAGATCGCCAGCGGCGTCGAAGCCGGCCTGTTCCAGGCGGGCCACCAGGTGCGCGTCGTCCATGACGGGGTCTATGCCACCGAGCATCTGCTCAAGGAGCAGCACGACCTGGTGATCCTCGACCTGGGCCTGCCCGGCATCGACGGCATGACGCTGCTGTCGCGCTACCGCGCGCGCAACCGCACCACGCCGGTGCTGATCCTGACCGCGCGCGACGAGCTCGAGGACAAGCTGTCCGGCCTGAACGCCGGCGCCGACGACTATCTGGTCAAACCCTTCGCTTTTCCCGAACTGGAGGCACGCGTGCGCGTGCTGCTGCGCCGCAGCCAGCATGGCGAGGCGGCGCCCGACCGCGACGTGCGGCTGGGCCGGCTGCGGCTGTCGGGCAGCGACCGGCGCATGTTCGTCGACGGCAAGCCGCTGGAGTTGTCGCCGCGCGAGTTCGCGGTGCTCGAACTGCTGCTGCAGCGGCAGGGGCGCGTGGTCAGCAAGGCGCAGCTGCAGGACCACCTGGCGACCTTCGCCCATCCGGCCGGCGATGGCGGGGACACCGTCGGCGATACCGCGATCGAAGTCTACGTTCACCGCGTGCGCAAGAAGCTCGAGGACAGCGACGTCGAAATCGTGACGGTACGCGGCTTCGGCTATTTGCTGCAAAGCCGCGGCCAGGCCTAGCGCGAGGCGCGGCGTGCGGCGGCTCCAGGCGCCTCTGCGGAGCGCGCGCGGCGAGGGCGCATCCGGCGGCAACGCGGGGACCGGCGGCAACGCGGGGACCGGCGGCACCGCGGGCGCGAGCGCCAGCGGCGGCCCCCAGCAGGTACGCCTGGCCTCGACGCAAAGCCTGCGCATCCACCTGCTGCGCGCGCTGGCCACGCCGCTGTTCGCGCTGGTGCTCGCCAGCGGCTCGCTGTCCTACTGGCTCGCGGCACACTACACCACGCAGGTGTTCGACCGCGCCCTGTACGGCGTCGCCAACAATATCGCGCAGCAGATCCGCATCGCCGGTCCCCGGCTCGAACACGATATCCCCGCGATCGCGCAGACGCTGGTCGAGGCCGAAGGCAGCGACCGCATCTACTGGCGCATCCATGGACCCGATGGGCTGATCGGCGGCATGGACACCTGGCTGGGCTACGGCACCGGCCAGACCACGCTGCATGACGCGCGGCTGTTCTACGCCTGGTTCAGCGGGCGGCAGGTACGGGCGGTGCGGCTGCCGGTGCATCTCGATCCGGTGCCGGCCGCGCCGGCCGATGGCGACATCGACGTTGCCGCGGACGTTGCCGCCAGCATCACAAACAGCGTGGCCGCCAGCGCGGCGAACGGCGCGGCCAGTGTGCCGCAGGCCGCCGCCGCCCCGTCGCGCGGCCCGATCGTCGTCGAGGTCGCGGAACTGCTGGACCGGCGCGAGACCGCCGCCAACGAAATCCTGCTGTCGGTGTCGGTGCCGCTGATCCTGCTGCTGCTGGTCGGCAGCCTGATCCTGTCGCACGTGCTGAAGGAAGAGCTGGTGCCGCTGCAGATCCTGACCGACAAGCTGAACCGGCAGACCGCACGCTCGCTGGCCTCGCTCGACGAGACCCAGGTGCCGGCCGAGGTCGAGCCGCTGATCCGCGCGCTGAACGCGCTGCTGGCGCGGCTGCGCGATGCGCTGGACGCCCAGCGCAAGTTCATCGCCGATGCCGCCCATCAGCTGCGCACGCCGCTGACCGCGGTCAAGCTGCATGCCGACCGCGCGGTAGAGGCCGAGAACGCCGAGGTGGCCCGCCATGCGCTGCGCGAGCTGCAGTCGGCGGCGGACCGGGCCGTGCGGCTGTCGAACCAGTTGCTGTCGCTGGCGCGCGCCGAGCCCGGCCTGTCGCTGGAGCGGCTCGGCCCGATCGAGCATTTCGACCTGGCCACGCTGGCCTTCGAGACCGGCGCCGAATGGGTGCCGCAGGCGCTGGCGCGCCATATCGACCTGGGCTTCGAAACGTTGCCGGGACCGACCTTCACCGGCGCCGCGCCGTCGATGGTGCGCGGCAACCGGCTGCTGCTGCGCGAGGCGCTGAACAATCTGATCGACAACGCGGTCAAGTATGTGCCCGCCGGCGGCCGCATCACCGTGCGGGCCGGCGGCGAGGCCATCGGTCATCGGGGCATGGCGGTGGTGATGGTCGAGGACAACGGCCCCGGCATTGCACCGGCACGGCGCGAGGAGGTGTTCAAGCGCTTCTTCCGCGGCGACCATGTTCCCGGACGCAGTCCCGAGGCCACGCCCGGCGGCGCCGGACTGGGGCTGGCGATCGTGCACGAAATCATCAGCCTGCATCACGGCAGCATCAGCATCGAGGATGTGCCCGATACGGAATCACAGCGCGCCGACGGCCAGGCGCGCGCCAATATGCGCTTCGTGATCCGGATTCCTTGCGAGGCGCCCGGGGCGGGCTAGATCCGCTGGCCCCGGCCGCCGCGGCGGCAGCGCGTCAGCGCCGGCCCTTGGGCGCCAGCATGGTGCCTCGGCAGTTCGGACTGCCGCAGCGGCACTCGAACTCCTTCTTCAGCTTCTTCGTATAGCGGGCGTCGATCACCAGCCCGTAGTCGTAGAACAGCTCCTCGCCCGGCTCGATATCGCGCAGCGCGTGGATGAACACGCGGCCCTTCTTCTCGCGTGCCTCGCAGTTCGGTTCGCAGGCATGGTTGATCCAGCGCGAACGGTTGCCGCCGAACTTGGCGTCGAGCACATCGCCGCCCTCGAGGCTGAAATAGAACGTGTGGTTCGGCTCGTTCGGATCGTGCGGGTGGCGCTCCAGCGCGGTCTCCCACGAGATCCGCTCGCCCTTGTATTCGATGATCCGTTCGCCGGCGGCGATCGGCGCGATCGCATAGACGCCCTTGCCGTGCACGCCGGACTGGCGGACCTCGATGCGGTCCTTGGCGGTCCTGGGCTTCTTGTCCTTTTCGGCCTTGGCGCCCTTGCCTGCCTTGTCGCTCTTGTCCCCCTTGCTGTCCTGCTTGCGCTTCGACTGTTCGGCCATATCCATCCTGTTTACCGTCGTTCGGTCTGTCTGCTGGTCGTGTTCCCGATGCCGGCGCGTGCCGGCCGGGCGATGCCGGATGATACCCGCGCCGCGTGACCGTGCGTGATGGTGCGTGGCGCGGCGTATACCTGGTAGCGGCATGGTGGCCGTTTACCAGGGCGCTACGGAAGCGGCCGACGCGAAACCGGGCAAGAAGCGGTCCATCCACCACGTGCTGCCCACCGACGTATACCCGCGTAGCGCGACGCAAAGGGGGCGACGAACGAACCGAAGTTGTGGACAACCCCGCCTTCTTCTGTGGATAAGCACGCGGGTTTGATGTGGGCCGCCTGGGGCTGGCATGGGGATGCCTCGGGCATAAGTCCTAGCACTGTCGGCGGGTCCCTCCACCGAACGGCTGAGTCATCCACCTGCACCGGGATTTCGTCCCGATGGTTCTGCATTCGGTAAACCATTGATCCGCCTGACGTTTACCGACTTGTCCACAGAAAGGGGGCGGGTTTACCTACTACTACTATCCGTATACATCAAAAGAACTATCTAAACCAAAGGGACTACGTCCCCCCATCGGCTGCTTCGCGGGACACCAGAAAAGACAGGCAAAACGAGGTAAACCCCGCTGCGGCGTTTACCCCGTCGAGGCGTATCGGGCGTATACCGCTGGACGCCGTATACCCGGGGCAAGGCTGTCGGCCGAGCCGGTATACGCCCAGCGCGCCTTGACTCCGCATCCCCACCCCGTGTGAACCCCGGACGTGGAATGCCGACAAACCGGCGTATACCTGTGCCCGCAACGTGCCGGAATCGGCCCGAGCAGGCCCGGAGGCGCCTGAGAGCCTCCCGGAGCGCCGTTAACGTCCCTGGATGGGGTCCGGGACCTGCAGCGGGGCCGTGGCGCTCAGCAGGCGTATACGGGCCCTGCACGGCGATCAACGCGGTTCGGCAGGGTCCGTATACGTCACGGTTGCGTGACGGTATGCGTGGCGGTATGCGTGGCGGTATGCGGCCCGCTGCATGGCGCGCTGGCGCGCCCGTAAACCGTCCAACTTCCCGCTCCAATCCCGGCAGGCCTTGTCCAGCAAGGGTTGCTGTAACAATGTCGCGCGGGGACCGGCTGGCGCGACACGGTATGATGTGGCCCGCAGCGCCTTTTCCGGGGCCACGTCCGGCACACCGGGCGGGCGGGAGGCAATGTGTTTTTTCAACTCGATACGGAGTGAAGCATGACGAAAACCGAACTGATCGACGCGATCGCAGCGGGTGTGGATGGTCTGACCAAGGCCAAGGCCGAGCAGGCACTGAACGTGACGCTGAACGCCATCATGGACGCCGTCGCCAAGGGCGACACGCTGAGCCTGATCGGCTTTGGCACGTTCAGCCAGGGCGAGCGTGGCGAGCGCATGGCCCGCAACCCGCGTACCGGCGAAGAGATCAAGGTCGAAGCGGCCAAGACGGTCAAGTTCAAGGCCGGCCAGAAGTTCAAGGACGCCGTCAATCAGTAAGCTGCCGGGCGGTACCGACCAGCCCGATTCCACAGGGTCCCGCCGTGCCGCCGCCTGTCGCCGCAAGGCGAGCGTGGGGCACCGGGCGGGAAATGTTATCCACAACGCAGCCGCAAGGCTTTTCCCCGTTTTTCCACCGGCATCGGCCCCCGGGCCGGGCGGCGCCCGAGGCGGCGTCGCGGTGCCACGCGCGGCATGCCGGATCGGCGTTCTTTCCCGCGTTTTTCCGCGTCTTTTCAGCCTTGCGCGGGTCTTTCGGCGCCATTGCGCGCCCCTCCTTCGTCGTCGTCCGCCGTTTTCATGTCATGCCGATGCACGCCTTGCCACCCGGATTTCCACAGCGTTATTCACATCGTTTCTCACATGATTTTCCACAGCGCCCGGCAGGTTTACCGGGGGCGGTGTCGCGCGCGCTGCGCCGCCGTCTGGCGGCCCTCGCCGGCACGGTTGCCGCCTGCCTGCTGAGCGCCTGCGCGATGCAGCCGCCCGCTCCGCCGGCGCCGCCACCGACGGCGCGTCCGCAGGCGGTCCCGTTGCCGCAGGCCCAGGTACAGGCGCCGCCGGCGATGCCAGGCGCCACGCCGCGCCAGCGCATCGTGCAGATCGCGCTGCAGGAGTGGCAGCGCTGGGGGGGCCAGACGATCCGCATCGGGCGCGACGACACCGCCTGCGTGGTCAGCAGTCCGCTGCCACTGCCGCCGCCGGCGCTGCCCGACGGCATCGAAGCGCGGATCCAGAATGGCGCGACGAATGGCGCGTCCGCCTCGTCGGCCGATACCGACGAGAGTTTCGGCACCACTGCCGCCCCGGGGTGCGCCGGTTTTCCGGACGGCACCGGCATGGAGGCGACGCCGCAGGGCTGCGCGCTGGCGCAGCGCTATTGGGCCATCGTCGGCAAGGAGGTCGATTGCCAGCAGATCACCGAGGGACGGTGGGCGTGGTCCGCGGTGTTCATTTCGTGGGTGTTGCGCCAGGCGGGGCTGAACGAGCGCCAGTTCCTGACCGGGCAATCGCATTCGATGTATGTGGTCGATGCGCGCGACGGCATCCTGCCCGCGCCGGCCTTCCGCCTCGAGCCGCTGCCCGCGATGCCGCGCCCCGGCGACATCCTGTGCGCGGGGCGCGGCCGCGACAAATACCTGAGCAGCGTCGACGAGGTCGGCTTCGGCACCACGCCGATGCACTGCGACATCGTGGTCGAGGTCGATGCGACCGCCCGCGTGGTCAAGACCATCGGCGGAAACCTGCAGCAGTCGGTGTCGATGGAGCTGGTCGAGCTGGGCGATTCCGGCCTGGTGGACGGCTTTACCAATTCGCATGCCCCCTGGCTGGTGCTGATGCGCAATCAGCTGCCGTGACGATGGCGGCGGACCGGCTCAGGCGCTTTCGTGCGCGCTGTCCCTGCCGTCGCCCGCATCGGCCAGATCCCGGAACAGATCCAGCTGCGCCGTGTCCGGATCGCTGGTGGCCACGCCCACGCCCAGCAGCCGCACCGGCAAGCGCCGCCGCGCATGGCCCTCGGCCAGCAGCCGCGCGTAGACGTCGCGCTCGGGCATCTGGCCGCGGCATTCGACCGTGGTCTGGCGAAAGTCGGAGAAACGCAGCTTGACCGTCAACTTGTGGATCAGATGCTGGGCACCGGCGCGCGCGATGCGTACCTGCAGCTGCGCGATCAGCGGCTCGAGCTCGGCCAGGCACGCCGCCAGGTCGGGCAGATCGTCGGCATAGGTCTCCTCGACGCTGATCGACTTGCGCTCGCGCTCGGGCGATACCCGCCGCTCGTCGATGCCGCGGCACAGGTTGTAAAGCCGGCCGCCGAAGCTGCCGAAGTGCCGATGAAACAGGTCCGGCGTCCACGCCCGCAGATCCGCGCACGTCTTGACGCCGAGGCGGTTCAGCTTGGCCGCGGTGACCCGGC
Organism: Cupriavidus gilardii; assembly: GCF_008801915.1. Classification (GTDB taxonomy): domain Bacteria; phylum Pseudomonadota; class Gammaproteobacteria; order Burkholderiales; family Burkholderiaceae; genus Cupriavidus; species Cupriavidus gilardii. Next base: position 32,723 of record NZ_VZOV01000032.1, on the reverse strand, counting down.
CGACGCCGTGGATGCGCTCGACCGGCAAGGCGGCGACGAAGGCGTCGACCGCTTCGGGCCGCACCACGAACAGGCCGTCCGGCTTGTTCCAGTCGCTGGCGATCTTGGCGATGAACTTGCTGGGCCCGACGCCGGCCGAGACCGTGACGCCGACCTCTTCCCGCACGCGCCGGCGGATCTCCTCGGCGATGCGCGTCGCGCTGCCCCGGTGCTGCGTGCACGCGCTGACGTCCAGATAGGCCTCGTCGAGCGACAGCGGTTCGACCAGCTCGGTGTATTCGCGGTAGATGCCGAAGATCCGGCGCGACGCTTCCTTGTACTTGTCCATCGCCGGCCGCAGGATCAGCAGCTCGGGACAGCGCTTGACCGCCTGCGCGGACGACATCGCCGAGCGCACGCCATAGGCGCGCGCCTCGTAGTTGCAGGTCGCGATCACGCCGCGCCGGTCCGGGGCGCCGCCGACCGCCATCGGCCGGCCGCGCAGCGACGGGTCGTCACGCATCTCGACCGAGGCGTAGAACGCGTCGCAGTCGCAATGGATGATCTTGCGCAGCGGCGGGACCGTCGTACTTGACATGGGAGCTCGGCGTTCGATTATTCGTGCCAATAATCAAACATGGCGGCCGGATCGCCGATGCCATCGGTCGCATCGATGGAATGGCGTGGATGTGCCCGGCGCCGCCGCATGGCAATCGCGCCAGTCCCCCGCTCGACAGGCACAATCATGTTGTCGACGAATGGTCGCGCGCCACCAATAACACGTTCCATCGATACCGCCAATGATCAATCAGTCGACCGCCACCGCCGGCGGGCGGCGCCGCGACATCCAGAACCCCTCCAGCGCATAGAGCGCCAGCGATACCCAGATCATCGCGTAACCGAGTTGCTTGTCGGCGGGGAACGGCTCGTGGTACAGCCAGACGCCCAGCAGCAGCTGCAGCGTCGGACCGGTGTACTGCAACAGCCCGAGCAGCGACAGCGGGATGCGGCGCGCCGCCGCGGCAAAGAACAGCAGCGGCACCGCGGTGACCGGCCCGGCCATCGCCACCAGGAACTGCACGCCCAGGCTCGCATGGGCAAAGCCGGCCTCGCCGGTCGAGAACATCCAGCCCAGCGCGGCGACGGCGAAGGGGAACAGCAGCAGCGTCTCCAGCGACAGCCCCTCGAGCGCACCCAGTGCTGCGGTCTTGCGCAGCAGCCCGTAGCCGCCGAAGGTGCCGGCCAGCGCCAGCGCGATCCACGGCAGCTGCCCGGCGGCGAAGGTCAGCCACACCACGCCGGCGGCCGCCAGCGCGATCGAGACCCACTGCGCCGGCCGCAGCCGCTCGCGCAGGAACACCACGCCGAGCAGCACGCTGAACAGCGGATTGATGAAGTAGCCCAGGCTCGCATCGACGACGCGATCGTTGGACACCGCCCAGATATAGAGGAACCAGTTGCCGCACAGCAGCGCCGCGCTGGCGACGAAGCCGAGCAGCAGGCGGCGATCGGACCAGACCCCGCGCAGCCAGCCCCAGTGCCGGCGGATCGCCAGGATGGCGCCGAGGAAGACCAGCGACCACACCATCCGGTGCAGCAGGATCTCGAGGGGCGCGATGCCGTGGAGGGATTTGATGTACAGGGGCAGCAGGCCCCAGATGATGTACGCCAGCAGGGCGTAGAGTATGCCGGTCTGCATCGGAGAATCCTCTCAGAAGCCGAGGATTCTACCGGTGCGGACCGAGCCGTGCAGGCGGCGCGATGCCGCCCGCCGGCGCTTACAGCTTGCGGGCGAAGCTGAACTGCGCGAAGGCCTGCTCGGCGACGTTGAACCACGCGGCCTGGTTGTTGCGGAACACGCGCCAGTCGTCGTAGATCTTCTTGAACGACGGGTTCTTGCCGCTTTCCTCGGCATAGGCGTCCTGGGTCGCCTTGAAGCACGCCTCCATGATCTCGCGCGAGAACGGGCGCAGCTTGACGCCATTCTCCAGCAGGCGCGCCAGCGCCTGCGGATTGACGGTGTCGTACTTGGCCATCATCGTGGTGTGCGCCTCGAAGGTCGCGGTCTCCAGCGCGCGCTTGTACAGCGCCGGCAGCTTCTCGAATTCGCTGGCCGAGGCGTAGAACGACAGCTGTGCGCTGCCTTCCCACCAGCCCGGGTAGTAGTAGAACGGCGCGACCTTGAAGAAGCCGAGCTTCTCGTCGTCATACGGGCCGACCCACTCGGCGGCGTCGATCGTGCCCTTCTCCAGCGCCGGATAGATGTCGCCACCGGCGATCTGCTGCGGCACCACGCCCAGGCGCGACAGCACCACGCCGGCGAAACCGGCGACGCGGTATTTCAGGCCCTGCAGGTCGGCGACGGTGCGGATCTCCTTGCGGAACCAGCCGCCCATCTGCGCGTTGGTATTGCCGCCCAGGAAGTTGACGACGTTGTATTCCTTGAAGAACTCGCGCATCAGCTTCATGCCGTTGCCCTGCACCATCCAGGCGTTCTGCTGGCGCGCGGTCAGGCCGAACGGGATCGTGGTGTCGAAGCACAGCGTCGGGTTCTTGCCGAAGTAGTAATAGCCGGCGGTGTGGCCGATCTGCACGGTGTTGTTCTGCACGGCGTCGAGCACCTGCAGGCCCGGCACGATTTCGCCCGCGGCGAACACCTTGATGTTGAACTTGCCGTCGGTCAGTTCCTTGACCCGGTTCGACAGCGTCTCGGCGCCGCCGTAGATGGTGTCGAGGGATTTCGGAAAGCTCGACGCCAGGCGCCATTCGACGGCCGGGTTGCTGCCGACCACGGCAGGCGCGGCGGGCGTGCCGGGGGCGCTGGCGGGGGTCGGCGCGGCGGCCTGCTCTTGCTTGCCGCAGGCGGCCAGCGCACCGGTGGCCGCCACGGCCGACGCTTTCAACAGAAAGGAACGACGTTCCATCGACTACTCTCCTCGTTTTCGAATTTTGGTCCGGCCGAGGGCGAGAGAGTGCGTCGACTCCAACGCTGGCCGGGAACGCGCGGCAGGCCGTGGTACGACAGCGCGCAATAACGGGCCTGTTACCGCCGCACCCGCCGACGTGGCAGCTTGCGCCGATAACAGGCCCGGATTCACCCTCTGGTTTGCCCGCTCATACCCGTTCCAGCAGGCTGATCGATTATAGCGGTGCCCAATTCGCCACGGGGCCGCGCCAAGCTCCGGGTTTTCGCTAGGAAAGTGCGGTATGGCGCGCCTTCGCGGGGGGCGATCCGGCATGGCGCGCTGCGTCGGCATCGGTGGCCGAACGTACGCTTTCGTCATCTGCAGTGCACAGCCGATGGATTTTGTAACCTCTCTTGCTGTCCAATCAGCCCGACTGATAAAACCGTCGGTCCGGCACGGCCGAGCCCGTGCTCGCCGTTGCGCACCGTTGCCGCCCTGTTGTCACCGCATGTCGTTGTCCGCGTCGTCTTCCTCTCGCCGTCGTCCGCTGAACCGCTCCGTCCGTTCGTCCGTACTGCCGCGTCCGCGCTGGCTGTATCTGGCCGGCCTGGCGGCGTGGGGCATCGTTGCCTGCGCGCAGACGCCGCCGGCGCCGCAGCCGATCGCGCCGCCGGTGTTCGCGCCGGCCGCCCCGGTGCCGGCCGTTGCGCGGCTGTCGAGCTGGACGCCGGATTCAAGGCCGAATCCGACGCAGAATCCGATGCAGAACCCGACGCAGAACCCGTCGGTGGAGGGTCCGGTGCCGCCGGCGGAGTCGGCAGGCTCGCAGCCGCAGCCGCAGCCGCAGGCCGCCGACGCCGATCCGCTCGCCGGGTTGCTTCAGCGCGAGGCGCCGGCCGCGGCCGACGCCGCCACCGGAACGCTGGACCTGCCGCCCGCCGATACGCCGGAACAGACCGCGCTGGCCGAACTCGACCCGGGCCTGGCAGGACCGCCCGAGCCGCTGCCGCCTGCGCCGCCGCCGGTGGTGCTGTTCCCGAACCGGCTGGGCGAATTCATGCCCGAGGCCATGGCGCCGGCCGGCGGCGACGCCGCGGCGCCCACGCCCAGCGATGCGCCGCCGGTATTCGCCTCCAACCTGCCGAGCGCCGAACCGGCCGAGGAGACCGTCTGGAGCCTGTCGTACAGCGGCCGCGCGGCCTACGAGGACAACACCCACGCGATGCGGGCCTGTCCGGGCGGCAGCCTGTCGACCGGCATCGGCCACGGCGTGGCCTGCCAGAGCAGCGGCGAGGTCAAGCTGCGCGAGCAGCTCTATACGCTGGACGGCGGCGGTGCGATCGAGGTGGTGGCGCAGGCGCGCGGCACCAATACCACGACCATCGATGGGCGGCCTGCCCCGGTCGATCCCTATCAGCTGATCCCGCAGTTCTATACCGCGGTCAAGGGCGTGGCCGCGCTGGACGGCGCCACCATGTGGGCCGGCCGGCGCGACACGTCCCCGTTCCTGATGTCGTCGGGCCTGCTGCCGCCGACCTCCAGCGCGCTGCGTTTCGGCGTCGACGACGCCAGGATTGCCGGCGTCGGCCTCAGCTATCAGTACACCGCCCGCAACGACACCAATGGCCAGCATCTGCCCAGCTATCACTCGGTCCGCACCGCGCCGATCGGCGTCAATGACAAGGGCACGCTGCAGCTGGGCTTCACGCGCGTCCAGGCCGACGCGCTGGCCGATGCCGCCGGCGATGCCTGGTGGGCGTCGGCAATGCACGAACAGAAGGGCGTCCTGGCCGGCACCAACCGCTTCGGCCTGCAGTACGGCGCCGGCAGCCGCACCGCGATGACCGGCTATACCGGCATGGGCGACACGCTGTCTCGCGTGCGGGTCGCCGAATCGATGGAATGGAAGGGACGCGCGGGCCTGATCGGCTCGGTCGAATCGAGCCTGCAGTACGACCGCTCGGCGCTGGGCACGCTGCAATGGATGACCACGCGCGTGCGGCCGGCCTATGCGCCGACCGAGCGCTTCCGCCTGAGCTTCGAGGTCGCGCACGACCAGATTTCGTCGGGCTTTGGCGTCAGCGGCCAGCGCACCGCGCTGACGGTGGCGCCGACGCTGACGCTCGGCAAGGCCGCCGGCAACGCCAATCTGCGCGCCTTCTACACCTACAGCCGCGCCAACGACGTCGACGGCATCACCTTCGCGGCGCCGGCCGACGCCTGGGCCTCGCAGGCCACGGGTTCGATCTTCGGCATCCAGCTCAATCGGCGCTGGTAGGCGCGGCGCCGCCGGGGCACGCACCGTCGGACCTTGCCGCGGCACGGCTGCCGCCGGGCACGGTGCGCAGCAGCCAGTGGAACACCAGCGTCGCGGTCAGCGCACCGCCGCACTGCGCCAGCACGAAGCCCGGCACATCGATCGCACGGATGCCGCTGAAGCTCGCCGTCAGCGCGCATGCCAGCGTCAGCGCAGGATTGGCGAACGAGGTCGAGGCGGTGAACCAGTAGCCCGCGGCGATATAGCCCGCCACCGCGAACGGCAGCAGCGCCGGCCGGGCGCGCGCGGTGCCCATCGCCACGGCGATCAGTCCGAACGTCGCCAGGAATTCGCTCCACCACATCGGCGCGCCGGTGCGCGCGTGGTTCGACCCGTTCAACGGCGGCTCGCCGAACATCAGGTGGACGGCGATCACGCCGGCAACCGCGCCCCCGCATTGCACCAGCCCATAGCGCAGCGCCTCGCGCGCCGGCAGCATTCCCTGCAGCCAGGCCGACAGCGTGACTGCCGGATTCAGATGGCCGCCCGAAATGCCGCCGAAGGTCAGCAGCAGCGCGGCGAGCCCCGCGCCGCTCGCCAGCGAGTTGGCCAGCAGCGCCAGCGCGGCATTGCCGGCCGCGAGCCGCTCGGCGCGCAGCCCGGAGCCGATCACTACCGCGATCAGCAGCGCCGTGCCGAGCGCCTCGGCGACCAGCCTGCGCGCGGGCGAGACAGCGAAATCCATGGAGGCGGCATCGGCCGGGAAGGTGGCGTGAGAACGGCAGCTGGACATCGAACGCGGAGCGAAGGTGACAGGGGCCTGCAGGGACCGTGCGCGGCGCGATGTTGTCCGGCGCGGGAAGCGCGCAGTGTTCCGCCCGCCCCGCCCGCCGTCAATGCGCGCCGGTGCAGTTGTGTCCTGATCCGCGGTATCGAATGCGGCGCGCCGCTAGCCGAAGCGTACGCAATAGACCGGCGGCAGATGCGCCGATACGCAGGTCCACCGTTCGCCGCCGTTCTCCGATACCCACAGCCCGCCGGTGGTCGAGCCCATCGCCAGCCGTTCGCCGCTGCCGTCGACGGCCAGCCCATGCCGATAGATCAGGTCGTAGGCCGGCGGCGCCGGCAGCCCTTCGTCGAACACCTCGAAGCTGCGCCCGCCGTCGCGCGTGCGTGACACCACCAGCCTGCCGTCGACCGGCACGCGGCATTCGTCCTTGGTGGCCGGCGCGAACCACGCGGTATCGGGATCGCGCGGGTGCACCGCGACCGCGAAGCCGAACTTCGACGGACGCCCTTCGACGCGCCGCCAGCTGGCGCCGCCGTCCTCGGAACGGAAGACGCCGTCGTGATGCTGCACCCACAGCGCGTCGGGCTGGGCCGGACATTGCACCATGTAGTGCGGGTCCTGGATGTTCGGGTCCTCGCTGCGTTCCGGCGGCATATAGCCCGCCTTCATGCCGCGCGTGGTGGCCTCCCAGCTGTCGCCGCCGTTGCGGGTCTGCCAGACGCCGCCGCACGAGATCGCGATCGACACATGGCGGCTGTCGCGCGGATCGACGCAGATCGAGTGGATGCCGGGATAGTCGTAGCCGCCGCCGAACCACTGCGCGCGCTCGGGTCGATCCCACAGCGGCCGGTTCAGCGCCCAGCTCGCTCCGCCATCGCCGGAGCGGAACAGGCCGCCGGGAATGGTGCCGGCCCACAGCACGCCCGGTTCGTCGGCACCGCCGGCCTCGAGCACCCACAGCTGCTGCAGCGACCAGGGCGCCGGCTTGGGCGCGTCGGGGTCCGGCGCGGCATGGCTTGCAGCGGCGGCCTGCTCTTCCGGTTGCGGCGGATACACCGGCACCGCACAGGCGGACCACTCGGTCTCCCCGCGCGCGCGGCGCCACAGCTTGACGCCGAAGTGCCCCAGATTCAATGCGGCATAGAGGGTGCCGTCGCGCGGGTCGGACAGCACCATCGTGACCGGCTCGCCAAGAAAATGCGCCCGGGTTTGCTGCCACTGTCCCTCGGGCCGGCGTTCGATCTCGAACAAGCCCTTGCGCGTTGCCACGAGAAGTCGGTCGTTCATCGTTCAGGTCTCCTGGTATCGATCGGCCGCCGGTCGCGTGGCCGTCGGCGCGTTGGCTGTCGGAACATGGTTCGTCGAAGCCGCCGTGCTCCCGCGCCGCTTATCCGCCGGACAGCGCCTGCACCACGTAGACCTTGCTGTCCTCGCGCAACGGATCGCTGAGCCGTTGCCGGTCGCGAATCATCGTGCCGTCGATGAAGACGGTCACATGGCGGCGCAACTGGTTCTGGTCGTCGAGGATGTAGCCGCGCAACTCCGGCTGCTCGGCGAACACCGCGTCGAGCGCGGCCCGCACCGAGTCGGCGGACAGCTGGCGGTCTGGCGTGGGGACATGGCGCTGGATCGCCGGGGCGAAGGTGAGATGGGCCATGGTGCGGCGAGCGTGGGAGCGCGAAAAACGGTCACTACAGTGTAGGCGCTCGGCGCTGCGCGGGAAGGGCAAATGCGGGGAAATTGCGGCGCAGGAATGTGGACACCGCGTGTGGACACTTCGATGTGGACAACGCGGAAGTCGACTGCGATCAGAACCGGCGTCTTTGCCGCTCTCGCGACAAAGACGCCGCCTGGCAGTCCTGTCTTTTGTTGACGTCGTATTTACCGCTGCGACGGCGCCGGCAAACCGCCAGGCCCGGCACCGAAGTGCGCATGGCTTTCAGCCCTTCCATCCCCGCGTCGCATGCGCGCACGCAGTCTAGCAAGAGCCGGCCGAACTGGCGACATGCGGACGAAACGTGGAAGGCTCGATGTGGACACGCCGGATGTGGACGGACCCGATGTGGACAGCCTCGATGTGGACGGCATTGCCGCGGCACGGACGCCGCGACTCAGTCCGTGCCCGCGTTCGCGCGGAACGCCTCGAGATTGACGCCGAGCCGCTTGATCTTGTCGTACAGCGTTTTCTTCGGCACGCGCAGCAGATCGCTCGCCGCCGCGGTGCGCCCCGACGCTGCGCGTAGCGCTTCCTCGATCAGATGCCGCTCGAACACCGCAACCTGCTCGTCGAGCGAACGCGTGTCGCCGCCATTGCCGTTTCCATTCGCGTTGCCGCTGCCGTATGCGCTGCCGTATGCACCGCCGTTGCTGCCGGGCAAGCCGGTGCCGCCGCCCGGCAGTCCCAGCACGAAGCGGTCGGCGGCATTGCGCAGCTCGCGCACATTGCCCGGCCACGGATGCATCATCAGCTCGCGCATATGCGGCGGCGATACCTCGGGCACCGGCCGCTCGTAGCGCAGCGCCGCCTGCAGCAGGAAGTGCGAGAACAGCAGCGGAATGTCCTCGCGCCGTTCGCGCAGCGGCGGGATGTCGATCACCGCCACGTTCAGGCGGTAGTACAGGTCGGCGCGGAAGCGCTGCTCCGCCGACAGCGCCAGCAGGTCGACCTTGGTGGCCGCGATCACGCGGCAGTCCATCGGCAGCAGCGTGTTCGAGCCCAGCCGTTCGAACTGCCGCTCCTGCAGCGTGCGCAGCAGCTTGATCTGCAGCGACATCGGCATCGTCTCGATCTCGTCGAGAAACAGCGAGCCGCGCTGCGCGTATTCGATCTTGCCGACGCGCCGCCGCGCGGCGCCGGTGAACGCGCCGGACTCGTGCCCGAACACCTCGCTCTCGAACAGCGATTCGGGCACGCCGCCGCAATTGAGCGCGGCGAAGTTGCCCTGCCGCCGCGGTCCGTACTCGTGCAGGCAACGCGCCACCAGTTCCTTGCCGGTGCCGGTCTCGCCCAGGATCAGCACATCGGCGTCGGTACAGGCCAGGTCGAGGATCAGCTTGCGCAGCCGCTCGACGGCCGCCGAGCGGCCGATGACCTTGGCCTCGATCGCCTGCGTGTCGGCCAGCTGCCGGCGCAGCGCCTCGACCTCGAGCGTCAGCGCGCGCTTTTCCATCGCGCGCTGCACGACCTCGGTCAGCTCGCCGGGCGAATAGGGCTTCTCGACGAAATCGTAGGCGCCGCGGCGCATCGCCTGCACTGCCATCGAGATGTCGCCGTGGCCGGTGACCAGGATCACCGGCAGCGCGGCATCGATTTCCAGCGCCTTGTCGAGCAGCGCCAGGCCGTTGATGCCGGGCAGGCGCACATCGGTGACCAGCACGCCGGCAAAACCGGGCGTGAGGCGGTGCAGCACCTGTTCGGCCGACCCGAACGCTTCCACCGACAGCCCCGCGATCTGCAGCGATTGGGTGCTGCCCAGCCGCACCGCGGCATCGTCTTCGACATAGAGGACCGACAGATCAGTTCGCATCGGCATGGGTCTCCTGTGCGGCGGGAAGCTGAACGATGAAGCGCGCGCCCACGATGTCGTCGCGGTTGTCCGGGTCGCCGGGGTCGCCGGACAGGCCGACCGCGCGGCGATTCTCCGCGCGCAGCGTGCCGCCGAATTCGCGGACGATGCCGGCGGAGATCGCGAGCCCCAGGCCCAGACCGACGCCCTGCTCCTTGGTGGTGAAGAACGGTTCGAACAGTCGCGGCATCACGTCGTCGTCGATGCCGCATCCGCGATCGGCGACCTCGATCGTGACCCACTGCGGGTCCGCCTGCACGCGGATCTCGAGCACGCGTGCGGCGGCGTCCTTGCTGTCACTGTCGTGGTCTGCGTCGTTGGGGCTCGCATCCTTCATCGCATCGAGCGCATTGGACAGCAGGTTGACCAGCACCTGCTCGAGCCGGTTGCCTTCGCACAGCGCCAGTGGCGACGGCTCGGGCACCGACACCACCAGCTCCGCGCCGTCGGCGCGAATGCGCGAGTCGAGCAGGAACAGCGCATCGGCGATCACCGTGCCGACCGGTGTGGGCACCGACTGCACCGGCGCCTTGCGCGCGAACTTCTTCAGCTGCGCGGTGATCTTGCCCATCCGCTCGACCATCTGGCAGATCACGTTCAGATTGGTCTCGACCGCATCGGTCTGGCCGCGGCGGAAGAACACGATGGTATTGGCCGACAGCGTGCGCAGCGCCGCCAGCGGCTGGTTCAGCTCGTGCGTGATGCCGGCCGACATCTGGCCGAGCGCGGCCATCTTGCTCGCCTGCACCAGTTCGTCCATCGCCGCCTTCAATACCTGCTCGGCGCGCTTGCGCTCGGCAATCTCCTTCTGCAGCTTCAGGTTCGATCCCGACAGCGCCTGCGTGCGCATCGCGACCTTGCGTTCGAGCTCGTCGTGCGCGCGCTGCAGCGCCTCCTTGGCGGCGCGGTTCTGCGCGGCGGCACGGCGCCGCTGCAGCACGTACAGGATCAGCAGCAGCAGAAAGCCGAGCGCGAAGGCGCCGATCACCGCGCTGTTGCGCGCCAGCGTGCGGATCGGCTCCATGTCGGACAGCACGATCAACCGCCAGTCGGTATCGGGTATGCGCCGGCTCTGCGCGAGGAATTCGTCGCCGTCGGGCATCTGCACCACGCTGATGTCGGGGGCGAAGCGGCGCTGCTCGCGAAAGCCGATCGGATCGAGCGAGTCGACCGTCGAATACTGCCGCGTCGACGCCAGTTGCCAGCGCGTCTCGCTGGGCAGCTCGCGCAGCGACTTGAAGCGCCAGTCGGGCTGCGAGCTCAGGAATACGATGCCGTTGGCGTCGACCACCAGGACGCGGTCGTCGTTGGCGAGCCAGGGCTCGTCGATCTTGTCGAGATTGACCTTGACCGCGGCCACGCCGAGCATCGTGCCCTCGCGCACGATCGGCTGCGAGAAGTAGTAGCCCGGCTCGCGGCTGACGGTGCCGATGCCATAGAAGCGGCCCGGCTTGCCCCGCATCGCGTCGCGGAAATACGGCCGGTACGAGAAGTTGATGCCGACGAAGCTGGCCGCCTCGTTCCAGTTGCTCGCGGCCAGCGTCAGGCCGTGGGCGTCCATCACGTAGATCGCGGTCGACTTGGCGGCGGCGTTGACCTCGGCGAGGAAGCGGTTGGCCGCCATCGGCAGGCCGGGTGTATCGGGTTCGCGCAGCAGCCGCTGCACGTCGTGGTTCAGCGCGACCACCGCGGGCAGATACTCGTAGCGGCGCATCTCGCTGCGCAGTCCGCCGATATAGGCTTCGATGCGGTGCGCGGTGCCATCGCGCTGCGCGCGGATGCCGACGCGCTCGCCCCACAGATAGGCGATCGTGACACCGGCCGCCATCACGGCGCAGACCGCGGCGATCGCCGCCGCGCGACGCGCCCGCCCGCGCGGCCATGCCGGCGGCGGCATCGTCTGCGTCGCAGGGGAAGTCGCGGTGGAGTCCAACATATCGATGCGCGGGAAGGATGCGGGCGACGTGCGCCAACGACCGGCCATTAGGCAAAGCCGCGCCCCGGCGCGTCAATCGGCGTAAACATCAGGCGCGCCGATGCATCGGATCGTCGATGCATCGGCGCCGGCCCCCTTTCTCCGTCAGGGGGCAGTCCGCGCTGACAGGGCCATCAGGTCTTCACGGCCGCGCCGTCAGGGCTGCGTCACATCGAACAGCAGATTGACCGGCGACGGGCCGAACGACAGCCAGGTGCCCTTCAACGGCTGCTGCTCGACGCCCGGCCGCGACCAGTCGCAGACCCCGGTCGGGAAGATCGACTGCAGCCGGGCGAGCTGCGCAGGGGTCATCATCACCCTGTAGTCGGCCGGATCGATCGGCTTGAGCTGGCACTTGACGATATCGTCGGCCAGCGGGCCGCCGGCGACCATGCGCGGCGTGATGCCGGCCGGGTACAAGGTATTGCACTGGCCGGGGCCGTGCGCGGTCTGCGGCTCGATGATCTTGTTGCCGCTCGCGTCCCAGCACGCATCGACGAGGTCCGCCGGCTTGTTGCGCACCACCTTCTCGGCCTTGCTGCCCGGGCCGGTGTCGCGCAGCATCGCCGTCAGCCAGCGGTCCATCTGGTCGAAGTTGTCGTCGCGGATGGTGCCCGGCCCCACGATGACCTGGTTGTCCGCATGCCCGTTGGCCGCGATCAGGCGCGCGCGCACCGAGTAGCTGTGGATCTTGTTGTGGATGTCGCCGTTGACGCGATCGTCGAAGTAGTCGCGCTGATCGATGATCGGCGTCGTGGCCAGCCCGCCGCCGGTGGAGGTGATGCGGCCCGACTGATAGGCGCGCGCGATCGCGTCGAGGTCGCCGACCGTGCGCTGCGCGATCTTCTTGAAGTCGACGTCGACGCCGCCGATCTTCTCGTTCAGGTCGATGAACTGGTCGGCCGTGATCATGCCGTCGTTCAGCGCCTTCAGGCCGTACTGCACGCCGACATTGTCGATCGGCCGCTTGGCGAAGCCGCGCGCGTCCTTGCCGTAGACGTTGACGGTGTGGTCGTAGACGGTCGCGCGCACGCCGGTCGGGTTGGTGACCGGATGGTATTTCTGGTCGGCCGGGAAGCCCGCGGGGAACGACACCACCGGATCGAGACGGCCCGCGCTGCTGCTCATCGCGGCGATATTGCCCGGCTTCAGGTAGCCGGAGATCGCCGAGCGCTGCGCGTCGCTGTATTGGCCCGGCGCGTTCTGCGTGAAGTACAGGTGCAGCAGGCGCGAATCGTGCAGCTTGAAGAGCGTCGACGAGGTGACGTCCGGGAACACCGAGGTCACGATGATGCCGTCGAACAGGCCCGGATAGTTGTCGCCGGTCTGGTGGCTCTGATAGGCGCCGCCGGAGCCGCCGGTGCCGATCGTGAAGAACGGCGTGCCGTAGTTCTCGATCAGCCGTTCCTTGACCATCGCGATGGTCTCGGACGACAGCAGGTCGTTGCAGTTGTTGCCGAAGGTATTGAGCGAGGCGCTGGCCACCGCGTAGCCCTTGCGCAGGTAGTTGTGGTTCAGAACGGCCACCGGCGTGCCCTGCATGTACCAGCCGCCCTGGCAGCCGCCGCCGAGCGGATAGATGACCTTGCGGTTCCAGCCCGAGGGCGGTGCCAGCGGCGTTGGCTCGGCGTCCTTCAATGGGTCGTGCAGGATCGCGGTCTGGTAGATCGCGCGATTGATCGTGCCGGTCTCGACGCGAACGATGTAAGGCACGGTCGCGCCCGCGTTGTTGGTGGTGCTGGCCAGGTCCGCCGGATACGCGGCGACCGGAGTCGGCAGCGGCTTGAAGCTGTTGGCGGTCGAGCGGTAGACGTAGTGCACGCGGCGTTCGACCGAGCAGTTCTCGTCGAGCGGTGCGCCAAGCTTGCTGCCGTCGGGCAGCGTGAAATTCTGCGTCGCGCAGATGTAGGGCTTTTCGTGCGGGCCGGAGAACACGGGGCCGGTGATCGGATAGTTGGTCAGCGTCAGCGAGGTGCGCGCGGGGCCGTGCTTGACCTCCAGCGTGTTCTCGCCGAGCTTCAGTCCGCTGACGATGCCGAGCGCCTCGCGGTCGGCGGTCGGCGTGAAGGCGTCGCTGACATCGACGCCGTTGAGGCTGACCTTGAACTTGTTGCCGGGCGCACGCTCGCTGGCGCTCAGCCGGATCAGCGCATCGCCGCCCGTCACGCGCTCGGGCGCGGACGACAGCACGGTCGCCTCGACCGTGGCCCGATGTCCCAGGCCCAGGCCGGGCGCGTTCTCGGCGCTCTGCGGCTGCAGATTGCCGCCGCCCCCATCATCGCCGCCGCCGCATCCGGCGACCACCAATGCCGCCACCATCGCGACGGTCCCCAAGGACGGCCGCTTCCACCGAGCTGCTGTTTGCCGCATCGTCGTCTCCTGTTTGGCCGGCCTCGCCGGCACTGCCTTTTCCACGCTCCGCAGCGGAGCGGTCAGCGCGTCTGCCGTCTGTCGCGGCAGCTTGCGAGGCGCCTGCGTTGCAATGGGCGTGCCATTGCAGGCCATGCCCGATGTCAGCAGCTAAGTCGCTGAAAGACAAGCGTTTTGCCTTGCGGACAATGTCTGCATCGCGGCAGACATGGATGGGAATCCGCACAGCCGCACGCGCGCGGTGTGCGGAAAGTCGCGTCGGCGCGCAATCAGAAGTCGAGTTGCTGCGGCTGAATGCCAGGCGCGGCGGCAATCTTCTCGCGCGTCGATTTGCGCAGACGCTCGCCGCGTTCCTGCTGCGCGTACGCCGACTGGGAGATGGCGACTGGGAGATGCCGATACGGGCCGCGACATCGGATTGGGTCAGTCCGAGATGTTCTCGCCAGGCTCGCGCGGGCGTCGCGCCTTCGACCGTGCGCTGAACCACGGCATGCGGAATCAGACCCCGTTCCTCGGCATGGCGAGCGATGTAGTCCTGTCCAGCTCGACGTGGCCATTGGCCCGTCCGGAATGCGCCTAACGAACCCAGGCCGAACAGCCGGCCGGTGCTGCCGTCCCGCTGACGTACATCGCGCCATGCCGGTACAGGCGCAGCCGGTCCACCGCCTGGGCACCGCTGAGCACCCAGACGCCGCCGCCGGCATCGGTCCAGACGATGCGGGCGTCGCTGCCCTCCAGTGCGGCGAACAATTGCGAAGGCGCGGCGCCGGGGCGCATCACCACCGTGGTGGTATCGATCGTTGCCGCCCTTGCCGGGAACAGGTTCAGCGCGGCGCCGAGCAGCGAACCGCCGACCAGCACGGCCACGACCCAGCTCGCCGCAATGCCGGGGCCGCGCGGGCCGGCGCCGGCACGAGGTCCGGCACCCCTGCTCGTCTTGCGCATGCGGATGCCGACGATCAACGGGATCACGCCGAACAGGAACAGCCAGATCAGATCCCACAGCAAGGGGTTGGGGGAGTCCATGCGGATGCGGTGGATGCCGGTGATCCAGTGCGACAGCACCGCATCGACGACGTGCCAGACGCCGAAGCCGATCCAGAAGTTCGCCAGCAGGTGCCGGGGAGCGTTGGCGGTCGATAGTGCGTCGCGGCTTCGATACAGCAGCCACATCCCGATCGCCGCGATCACGTACATCAGCGCGTGGAACACGCCATCGGCCATCACCTGCACGCGCAGGTCGCCGAGCGCGCCGCCTTCGATGCCCGACAGCAAGTGATGCCACTGCAGGATCTGATGCAGCAGGATGCCGTCGAAGAAGCCGCTCATCGCGAAGCCAAGCGTGTAGCCGGCCCATGCGAACGCGCGCGGATGGACCGGTCCGGCAACAGGGATCGCACGGTCTGTCGGCATGGCATCGCTCCTTCGAATCGGTTGGGACGCAGTGGCTGCGCAATGCCAGCGCAAAGCCAAGCGGGCCGCACCGACGTCAGCCGATGGGCCCGCTTGCAGCGACGGGTGGTCGCGGATGGACGGCGGCGCTCAGCGCGTGCCGCTCGTGCCGGTGGCGGATCCGCTCGAGGTACCGGACGAGCTGCCGCTCGTGCTGGTCCCCGTGCCGGTGCCCGACCGCGAGCTGTCGGTCGGCGTCACCGTGCCCGAGCCCGAAACGGAACCGGATCCCGACCCCGTGCCGCTGCCGGCGGCGGTGCAGCCTGCGAGTCCGCAAGCCATGGCGAAAGCCAGGGCGGCGATAGAAGTCATCGTTCTCATATTTTGTTTTCCTCCAGCGGTGCGCTAAGTCCCCGTAGCGCTGACATGAACCCCGCGATCGGGGGCCGCCCGTCAATATGCAATCGGCGTTCCAATCGCGGGTTGGCGATGCGGCGATGGACCGGCCGTCTGTCGGTGCGGCGCAAGACAGCCTCGCCGGCTGGGTAAGACATACCAACGCTTGTAAGCTTTGCCGCCTGCGTGTCGGGCGGCATGCACGTTGTTGCAGCGTCGGTCGTGGCGGCGGGAGTGGTGGAAGGCTCGGCCGTTTTTGCGGCGGAACGGCGCGGCCACCTTGCGTGGCCAGGACGGGGCGAGGACGGGGCGAGAACGAAACAGGGGACCGGTGCCGGCAAGGCGGAGCACCAAAGAAAAACGGACGCCGAAGCGTCCGTTTTTCTTTCAACCTGGTGGCCTGGGACGGAATCGAACCGCCGACACAAGGATTTTCAATCCTCTGCTCTACCGACTGAGCTACCGGGCCAAAGAAGCGAAACTATAACAGCGGGCATGGGACTGGTCAACCCCCTGCCGGCGCGAATCTCGTGCTTACTGCTCGGCGGGCTCCGGCTTGTTGCGGCTCAGTTCGACGCCGAGCTGCTTGAGCTTGCGGTACAGGTGGGTACGCTCGAGTCCGGTCTTCTCGGCCACGCGCGTCATGCTGCCGTGCTCGCGCAGCAGGTGGTATTCGAAGTAGGCGCGCTCGAACATGTCGCGCGCCTCGCGCAGCGGCATGTCGAAGGAGAACTGCATTTCGGCCTCGGGGACGCGCTGCGGCGTGCCGTTGGCGGACGCGTCCGCCGGCGCGGTGTCGGCGGCGCGAGCGGCGGGCTCGGCGGCCGGTGCCGCGGGAACGGCCGCCGCGCGCGGACGTTCCTGGCCGCGTGCGAGGCCCTGCTCCACCGCGGACAGCAGCTTCTGCAGCGCGATCGGTTTCTCCAGGAAATTGAGCGCGCCGATCTTGGTCGCTTCCACCGCGGTATCGATGGTCGCGTGCCCGGACATCATGATCACGGGCATCGTCAGCTGGCCCTGGGAGGACCATTCCTTGAGCAGCGTCACACCGTCGGTGTCCGGCATCCAGATGTCGAGCAGCACCAGGTCGGGCGTATTGCCGGCACGGTATTCACGGGCTTGTTGCGCGTTTTCGGCTACTTCGACTACATGGCCTTCGTCGCTGAGGATTTCCGAGAGCAGTTCACGGATACCCATTTCGTCGTCGACTACGAGGATGGTTGCCATACTTTCCTCTTAACCCCTCCGCGGCGTTCCGGGTCGGACCGCATCATCATGCATCACTATGCCAGCTTGGCGAACAGGATCGATATCTGGGCGCCGGCGACTTCGGTGCCCTCCATGCGGTTGCGCAGTTCGATGCGCGCCCCATGTTCGTCAATGATCTTCTTCACCATCGCAAGACCCAGACCCGTCCCCTTGGCCTTGGTCGTCACGTATGGCTCGAACGCGCGGCTCAGGATGCGCGGGGCGAACCCCGGACCATTGTCAGCGATGGTCAGCTTGACAGCCTGGCGGCTTTCGCCGGCAGGATCTTTGTATTCTACAGTCTCGGTGTGCAGAGCGATACAAGGCGCCGGACGGCCCGCCGCCAGGTTCTCCGCGACCGCATCCTGCGCATTCTGCAGCAGATTGTGTATCACCTGCCGAAGCTGGGTCGGATCGCCCTTGATGTCGGGCAGATCGTCGGCCAGCGACGGATGAATCACGGGATGCTCGTGCAGGCCGGGATCGTCGATACCGTACAGATGCAGAACCTCGGCCACCAGCGCATTGAGCTGCAGCGTCTGCAGCATCGCCGGCGGCGTGCGGGCGTAGTCGCGGAAATCGTCGACCATGCGCTTCATCGCCGCTACCTGGTTAACGATCGTGGTGGCCCCGCGCTTTAGCACGTCCGCGTCGATGCCTTCGAGCTTGGACGCGAGCTTCATCTGCAGCCGCTCCGCCGACAGCTGGATCGGCGTCAGCGGGTTCTTGATTTCATGCGCGAGGCGCCGGGCCACTTCGCCCCATGCGACCGACCGTTGAGCCGAAATCACATCGGAAATATCGTCGAACACGACCACATAGCCCGGCTCGGCATGATCGCTGATATGGTCGCCGCCCGGCAGCCGCGCGCCGCGTACCAGCAGCGTCAGCGGCTGTTCTTCGTCGCCGTGCGGCAGTTCGATCTGCTTCTGCCAGTGCGCGGCGCCGCCGAGTACCTCGCTGGTGCTCTGCTCGGAGAAGGCCTGCCGCACGATTTCGCCGAACGCCGCCATGCCGGGAATGGCCTCGACCGGATGCCCGATGGTGGGGCCGAGCGGCTGGCCGAAGATCCGTTCGGCACCGGGGTTGGCCGTGACCAGCGAGAAGCGCCGGTCCATCACCAGCACGCCGGCGGTCAGGTTCTGCAGCACGCTTTCGAGGAAGGCCTTCGATTGCTCCAGCGCCGCGCGATTCTGCTCGACGGCCAGGCGCGCCTCGGCCAGCTGCCGCGTCATCATGTTGAACTGCTGCGTCAGCATGCCAAGCTCATCGCGGCTCTTCAGTTCGCGCTTGGGCGACAGATCGCCTTCGGCGACTTCCTTGGTCCCCTGCAGCAGCATCAGCAGCGGCCGCGCCAGCTGTCCGCCGAGCAGCAGCGCCAGCATCACCGCGATGAACACCGCGAGAAACAGCGTCAGCGTCAGCGTGCCGATATACATCTTGCGCAGGCCGGTGCGGCCCAGCGCCTTTTCCTGGTAGTCCTGATAGGCGCGCTGGACTTCGTCGGCATTGCGCGCGAGCACTGCGGGGACCGGATGCACGATCTGCAGATAGCGCTCCTCGCGCACCGTATCGCCGATCAGGCCGAAGCCCGACGACGGATAGTCCTCGGCGCGCCGCTCCAGCGACAGGCCCGAGCCGGCCCAGCGGTCCTTGCCCGCGGGACGCTGCGGCGCGCCCAGCGGCGCTTCGTCGGTAGGCGCCGCGGTGCCGAGCGGAATGATCACGCGCAACCGGTACAGGTGGTTGGCGTCGGCGCGCTCGGCTTGCGGATGGCCATCGCTGCCGCCGTCGGTGCCGGGA
Source organism: Cupriavidus gilardii (assembly GCF_008801915.1). Lineage (GTDB taxonomy): Bacteria > Pseudomonadota > Gammaproteobacteria > Burkholderiales > Burkholderiaceae > Cupriavidus > Cupriavidus gilardii. The sequence goes on along the minus strand of NZ_VZOV01000032.1, from coordinate 14,041 downwards.
TCGGTGCCGCCTTCGACCGCCGCGTAGCCGCCCGCAAGCCGGGCCTGCTCGACCAGCACGCCGGAAGGCAGGCTCGGCACCAGCATCGCGTAATTGCTCGACGCGGACGCGATCACGCGTCCGCCGCCGGTGAAGATCGAGGCCTCCTGCACGCCGTACTGTTCGCGCAGCCGGTTCAGCTGCAGCGAGTTGGTCGGCTCGCTGGCGCTGATGATCTGATCGCTCATCTGCCGGGCCTTGGCCTGCAGATCGGCCAGCGCGCTGTCGATGGTCGAGCGGCCCAGGTTCAGGCCTGCCTCGAGTGCGGTCTCGACGCGCACGTCGAACCACGATTCGATGCTGCGCGAGACGAATTGCAGCGACACCAGGTAGATCAGCACGCCCGGCAGCACGCCGACGATGCCGAAGAACAGTGCCAGCTTGGTCATCAGCCGCGTGCCGAACTTGCCGCGGCGATAGCGGACCCACAGCGCCACCGCGAGCGCGCCGATGATCAGCACCATCAGCACGCCGATCACCAGGTTGATCTTGTACAGCAGCGTGAAATAGCGGTCGAAGAATTCGGTGTTGGCGGACGCGGCAGCCAACAGCACCACCAGCACCAGCGCCAGGAAGACGATGGTGCCGGCGACCACGCGGCTCAGCACCCGGCGCAGCCGGCTGTCGAGCACGGTGTTCAGCGGAGAGATCATGGTTCGGCGACCAGCGACGACAGCGAGATCGGTGCCAGCATGCCGGCGACCGTGCGAGCGGATGCCGGCGACGGCGGACGGGCGTTGCCGATGCCCGGCGCCGAGGCCGGCGCGGCATTGGGCGTGGAAGCGGGGGCCGTCGCACCACCTGGCACAGTGCTCGGCGCACTGCTCGGGCTACTACCCGGTGCACTGCCGGGAACGCCGCCGGGCGCGGAAGGCGGCATCGAGGCCGGGGCCGAACCCTGTCCCGGTGCCGACGCGGCCGGCGCCGCCGACGCGTTCGCGGGCGAAGCCGCGTGTCCGTTCGCCGGTGCTGGCGTCGGCGCGGCCGGCGAAGCCGGGGCGGCAGGCGCGGGAGGTGCCGCAGGCGCGGCGGGTGCCGGAGGTGGCGGTGCCTCGGCGACCGGCGTATAGGCAAAGCGCCGCCAGTCGGACGACAGGTTCCAGTCGCGCGTATTGACCGCATTGATCTGGAACGGCTTGGGCAGTTGCGACAGGTCCAGCCGCATGCGGACCTCGGCCTGGTATGGCACGCCGAGCTTGACGTCGCCGCGCTCGAACACGCGCCAGCCACGCACCTGCTTGATGAAATCGAGTGCGCCCTTCAGCCGCATGAAGGGCAGCTGCAGTCCGCCGGTCGAGACCCGGTACTGCCGCGTCAGCGGATGGAAGGTCAGCCGGACGCTGCGGCTGGTGCTGACCGGCTTTTCGTCGAACCAGTACCAGCGCGGTCGGCTCAGCTGGAAATCCACCGCGAAATACAAGGGGATGCCCTTGTGCAACGCGTCCTCCAATGCCGGCGACAGCTCGAAGTTGAAGGCGGCGTTCAGCTCGAAGCCGCCGTCCTGATATTCGATGCGCGCCTCGCGCACCTCGATGTTCTGTGCGTGGCCGGCGCGCGGCGACAGTGCGCCCGCGCAAAGGACCAGCACCATCAACAGCAGCCACGCCAGCCGGCGCAGCGCGGCCACGCCGATACCGGCATGGTTGGCTGCGGATCCGCACGCCTTGTCGTCATGGGCACGGAGGACGGACAAGCGAAGCGGTGCGAGCATCGGATCAGAGGCGTTTCTGGAAGCGGGCGTAGAAGAAACCGTCGTGGTCCGACGGCAGGCCATCGTGGCTGCCGGTCCCGCCATCAGCCACGCCATTGGGGATGCTGCCGGGCAGCAGCTGGCCGGGCGCCTGCAATCGTATCGCATCTGGTAGCTGGTCACCAAACCAGCGCGCCTGCTCCTCGCCCTCCGTTGGGAAAATAGAACAAGTCACATACACCAGAATGCCGCCCGGTTTCAGCAGCGGCCACAGCTGCGAGACGATGCGGCGTTGCTCGTTGACGAGCCTGGCCAGATCGCTTTCGCGGCGCAGCCAGCGGATATCGGGATGGCGGCGCACGATGCCGGAGGCCGAGCATGGAACATCGGCCAGGATGCGGTCGTATGGCTTGCCGTCCCACCATGCCTGCGGCCGGCTGGCGTCGCCGATCACGACCTGCGCGCGCTGGTGCAGCCGCGCGAGATTCTCGTCGATGCGCTGCGCACGCACGGCATCGCTCTCGACCGCGGTCAGATCCACATCGGCCAGTTCGAGCAGATGGCCGGTCTTGCCGCCGGGCGCGGCGCAGGCATCGAGCACGCGCTGGCCATCGGCGATCTCGAGCAGCGGCGCCGCCAGCTGCGCGCCGGCGTCCTGCACCGAGACTTCGCCGCTGTCGAAGCCGGGCACCTGCGCGACCGGCAGCGCGCGCGCCAGCCGTACCGCCTGCACGCCGACGCGCTGCGCGCCGATGCCCGCGGCGGCAAGCCGGGCCAGATAGTCGTCGAGCGAAACGCGCGCGGTATTGACCCGCAGCGTCATCGGCGGCCGCTCGTTCGCGCTGGCGGCCAGCGCCTGCCAGCGATCGGGATAGGCCTCGCGCAGCAGGCGCAGCCACCATGCGGGCAGATTCCAGCGTGCCTCTTCGTCGCGGCGCACTTCGGCAAGCAGCGTCTGTCGATCGCGCAGGAAACGCCGCAGTACCGCGTTGACCATGCCGCGTGCATGCGCGGACTTCGGATCGGAAGCGGCGGCATTGACGGCCTGGTCCACCACGGTGAAGGCCGCATAACCGCCCTGCCCGCCATCCTGCCCCTGGTCCTTGTCGCCTTCGATCAGCAGCGTCAGCGCGACCGCGAGCAGCGAATCGACCAGCGCGCCGGGCGGGCGCGACACCATGCGCGTGACCAGAGCGCGCACGGTGCCGAACTCGCGCATGGTGCGATAGGCCAGGTCCTGCAGCGCGCCGCGCGCGCTGGCGTCCCGCGTACGCTCGAGCCGGTACTGTGCGCAGGCGGCATCGATGGCCTGCGGCAGCGCGCTGCCCTCGTTGACGCTGCGTACCGCGGCCGCGGCGGCAAGCATCTGGAAGGCCAGGGAATCGGGAGGCAAACGCATGGATCGGACACCGTGAGGAAACGAACTGACAAGAAGACGCGGAAATGCGTGCAGGAATGCGGTCGGCGCGCTGCGCAAGACCAAGGGGCAGCGCATGCGGCCATCGCGCGGACATCAAAAAGCCCGCCGGCTCGCAGGGAGCACGGCGGGCAGTTTACCCTGTCGGCGCCGACCGACCGCTGTGGCGGCTGGCACGCGGCTCCAATCAGACCGGATACGTCCCGGTCTGCGCCATCTGCATCAGCCGCGCGACGCGCTCCTCGGTGGCAGGGTGCGTCGAGAACAGATTGGCGATGCCGCCGCCCGACAGCGGATTCAGGATCATCATCTGCGCGGTGGCCGGATGCTGCTCGGCGACCTGGAACGGAATGCCGCGCGCATAGCGGTCGATCTTGTCCAGTGCCATCGCCAGCGCCTGCGGATCGCCGCTGATTTCGGCGCCGCCGCGATCGGCCTCGAATTCGCGCGCCCGCGAGATCGCCATCTGGATCAGCGACGCGGCCAGCGGCGCCAGGATCGCCATCGCGATGCTGGCGATCGGATTGGCCGGACGGCCTTCCTCGTCGCGCCCGCCGAAGAACATCGCGAAGTTGGCCAGCGCGGCGATCGCACCGGCCATGGTGGCGGCAATCGTCGAGATCAGGATGTCGCGATGCTTGACGTGCGCGAGCTCGTGCGCCATCACGCCGCGCAGCTCGCGGTTGCTCAGCACGCGCAGGATGCCGGTGGTCGCGGCGACCGCCGCGTTCTCGGGATTGCGGCCGGTGGCGAAGGCGTTGGGCGCGTCCTCGTCGATCAGGTAGACGCGCGGCATCGGCAGGCCGGCGCGCTGCGCCAGTTCCTGCACCATGCCGTAGAACTGCGGGGCACTGGCCGCGTCGACTTCCCGCGCGTTGTACATGCGCAGGACCATCTTGTCCGAGAACCAGTACGAAAAGAAATTCATGCCCAGCGCCATCAGCAGCGCGAACATCATGCCGCTGCGGCCGCCGATCATGCCTCCGATGACGATGAACAGCGCCGTGATGGCCGCCATCAGCATGAAGGTCTTGACCCAGTTGAACATTGCCGTGGTCTCCGTGGTAACGCCGTCGCGCGCTGCGGCACCCCCGGTGCCCGGCTGTTCCGCAGCCGTTGTCGAGGCGCCGCGCGCGATCGCGCGATGACGGTTAGATAGGGTCCGGACCGCTGAATTCAATGCCGGCAAGGGTTTTTTGCCGGCGCCGGCGCTAGCGCTGCGTCATCGCCAGACGCGCGCCCAGGCCGATGAAGGCCATGCCGATGACGCGGTCGAGCCAGCACTTGAGCCGCGGCGCTTCGCCGGCCCGGCGCGTCAGCGTGCCGGCCATCCACGCGACTGCCACGGTCCACACCGTCGACATCGCCACCATGATCGCGCCCAGCGCGAGGAAGGCCAGTGTCTGCTGGCCGGCGCGCGGATCGACGAACTGCGGGATGAACGAAACGAAGAACAGGATCACCTTCGGGTTCAGCACGTTGGTCAGGAAGCCCTGCATGAACAGCGCGCGCAGGCTGCGGCGGTCGGTGGCGGGCGCTTGCGCGGCAGCCCCGGCGCCGCGGGCGGACGTGCGCCAGCTCGACCAAAGCAGCTTCAAGCCCAGCCATGCCAGATAGGCGCCGCCCGCGTACTTGATCGCCGTGAACGCCACCGGCGAGGCGGCCAGCACCGCGGTCAGCCCGAACGCGGTCGCCAGCGCATGCACGCAGCAGCCGGCGCTGACGCCAAGCGAGGACATCACGCCCGCGGCGCGGCCCTGCGCCACGCTGCGGCCGACGATATAGGCGGTATCGGGCCCGGGCGTCACGTTCAGCAGAAACACGGCGCCGATAAACAACGGCAGGTCGACGATGCCCAGCATGATGGTCGGTCCTCGCGCAAGTTCGATCGGCCGAATTATGCCGGGTTATGCCGCGCCGTCGGGAACCGCGCAGCGCGTGCCGGCCGGCAGCGGCGTGCCCTGCAGGAAGGCCTGCGCAGGCAGGCGCCGGCCTCCGGCCTTCTGCAGCTCGGTGATGCGCAGCGCGCCTTCGCCGCAGGCGATCACCACACCGTGCGCGTCCGCGGCCAGTACCGACCCTGCTGCCGCGTCGCCATGCTCGGGCGCACGTGCCAGCGGCTCGGCCTGCCAGCACTTGATCGCCGCCTCGCCGATCTGCACGCTGGCGCCGGGGAAGGGATTGAAGGCGCGGATCTGCCGGGCCAGCTCCACCGCGGGGCGGCGCAGGTCGAGCCGCGCCTCGTCCTTGCCGATCTTCTCGGCATAGGTGATGCCATCGTCCGGCTGCGGCTCGGCAGGCAGCGCGCCATCTGCCGCCAGCCGGCGCAGCGCCTGCACGATCATGCGGCCGCCCAGCGCCGCCAGCGTGTCGTGCAGCGCGCCGGTGGTGGTGTCCTCGTCGATCGGCACCGCTTCGCGCGCGATCATCGCGCCGGTATCGAGGCCCTCGTCCATCTGCATCAGCGTGATGCCGGTCTGTGCGTCGCCCGCCTCGATGGCGCGGTGAATCGGCGCCGCGCCGCGCCAGCGCGGCAGCAGTGAGGCGTGGATGTTCAGGCAGCCATGGCGCGGCAGCGTCAGCACCTCGGCCGGCAGGATCAGGCCATAGGCGGCCACGACCATCACATCGGGCGCCTGCGCGGCCAGCGCGTCGATCGCGCCGACCGCTTCGTCGGGGTACTTGCCATGGCGGCGCAGCGAGCGCGGCTGCAGGATCGGACCGAGCCCGTGCGTCAGCGCATGCTGCTTGACCGGGCTGGCCTGCAGCTGCATGCCGCGTCCGGCCGGCCGGTCCGGTTGCGTCAGCACCGCGACCACCGGAAAGCCGGCCTCGACGATGGCCGCGAGCGCGACGCGCGCGAATTCGGGCGTGCCGGCAAAGGCGACGCGCAAAGGGGCGGGGCTGGTCATCGAACGCTCCGGCTGGACGGTTGGGCCCGGGTTGGGCTCGGGTTGGGGCTCTGAAAGGCAACACCGGCCGCGAGGGCGGCCGGTGCGGGAACTGCAAGGAGACATCAGCATAGCAAACCCGCTGCCGCGGGCTCGCTGTTCGCTGGCTTGCGCTTACATCCGGGTGCGCGCGCGCTTCTGCAGCTTGGACTTGATGCGGTTCAGCTTCAGCGGCGACAGGTATTCGACGAAGACCTTGCCCTTCAGGTGGTCCATCTCGTGCTGGATGCAGACCGCCAGCAGATCGTCGGCCTCGAGCTCGAACGTCTCGCCGTTCTCGTTCAGCGCGCGCACGCGCACACGGTCGGGACGCTCGACGCGGTCGTAGACCTCGGGCACCGACAGGCAGCCCTCTTCCCAGACCTTGCGGTTGTCGCTGGCCCAGACGATCTCGGGATTGATGAAGACGCGCAGTTCGTCGCGGGTCTCCGAGATATCGATCACGATGACCTGCTCGTGCACGTCGACCTGGGTCGCCGCCAGGCCGATGCCGGGGGCTTCGTACATGGTTTCCGCCATGTCCTTGACCAGTTGGCGGATGCGGTCGTCCACCTGCGCGACGGGCTTGGCCACGATGTGCAGGCGAGGATCCGGGTAGGTGAGGATGTCGAGTTTGGCCATGGTGCTGATGCGCGACGCCGTTGCCGCCGCGGCTTGCCGCTGCTGTCGTTTGGGCCGTTGTCGCATTGTCGCGGCAAGGCCCATGTCAGCAAAATCGGGGCGCGAATGGAAAAAATCAAGGCGCGCCGGCGGCCGCTGCGCGCTGTTGGGGATACCCCAAGGGGTCAATCCGGCCAAGGCATCCGACCGGCTCGACAAAGTGCGCGATCTTACCAAAGAACCTCAGGCTGCGCCGCGATGGCGGTGGCAGTTCCGGCCATGGCGGCCGTGGCGCCGCCTGGCGCTGGCCGTTGCCGGGCTGGCGGCGGCCCTGCCCTGCGGCGCCGGCCCCACCATCGTTGCGCTTGCGGATGGGCGGCAGTTCGGCGCTGCCGGCGATCTTGCTTATGTGCTTGACATGCCGCTCGATGCCGCGATGGGCAGCCGCTGGCAGGTGTGCGCGCCATCCGGGGCAAATCCGGAGGACGTACGGCCTGGCCCGGCCACGCCTCGGCAGCCGCACGATACGCCGGCGCAGAACCTGGGTACGGTCGAACTGGTGTCGCCGCCTCGAGCGCCGGGCGGCATGGCGATCGTCACCGTGGTGTCTTCCGTGCGCGAGGTCACGCCGGGCAGCGTCCTGGTGCCCTTGCTGGCCGCACGGCCAGAAGTCGAATAGACCGCCCATCTGACCCCCCATCCGACCCGCGCAACTGACCCGCCTATCTGACCCGCCTATCTGACCCGCCTACCTGACCCGCCCATGCCGGAACCGTGCGCCGCTACCGATGCCCGCCCCGCTGCGATCGACCCGGACGAGGTCGCGGCCTGGCTGCGTCTGGACGCGGTGCCGGGACTCGGCCGGCGCGCCGCGCGGCTGTTGCTGGACAAGCTCGGGCTGCCGCAACAGGTGCTGTCGGCCGGAGAAGCGCAACTCGCCCGCTGGCTGCCGTTGCCCGTGGCCCGCGCGGTGCGGGCACAACCGGATCCGGCCTTGTCGGCGCGGATCGCGCGCACCGTAGCGTGGCTGCGCGAACCCGGCCACCACCTGCTGACGCTGGCCGAACCGCGTTATCCGCGCGCGTTGCTGGACCTGAGCGACCCGCCGCTGATGCTTTACGCCCGCGGCCGGCTGGAACGCCTGCACGGTCCGGCGCTGGCGGTGGTCGGCGCGCGCAACGCCACCGTGCAGGGCGGCCGGGACGCGCAGATGTTCGCGTCGGCGTTCTCGGCCGCGGGGATCGCGGTCGTGTCCGGCCTTGCGCTCGGCATCGACGCGGCCGCGCATGCCGGCGGACTCGGCGCCCGGGGCGGCACCATCGCGGTGGTCGGGACCGGCCTGGACCGCTGCTACCCCGCCTCGCACCGGGCGTTGGCGCAGCGGATTGCGGCCGAGGGCCTGCTGCTCAGCGAGCTGCCGCTGGGCACGCCGGCCCGCAGCCAGCATTTTCCGCAGCGCAACCGGCTGATTGCGGCGCTGTCCCGCGGCGTGCTGGTGGTCGAGGCGGCCCTGCGCTCGGGCTCGCTGATTACCGCGCGGCTGGCCGCCGAGCTCGGGCGCGAGGTGTTCGCGGTACCCGGCTCGATCCACGCGCCGCTGGCGGCGGGCTGCCACCGGCTGATCCAGCAGGGCGCCAAGCTGGTGGAATGCCCGCGGGATGTGTTCGACGAACTGGGTCTGGACGACTGCTCCGGCATCATCGGCAAGCCGGGCGCGACGAGGTGCGGAACGGTGACAGCGGCAGTGGGCGCGGCGCCGTGCGGCCGCGCCGATGCGCTGGGCACCGCGCTGGCGTACGATCCGGTCGACGCCGACACGCTGTGCGCCCGTACCGGGCTGCCGCCGGAGGCCGTCTGCGGCGCGCTGCTGGAACTGGAGCTGGCCGGTGCGGTCGAGCGAATGCCCGGCAATCTGTACCGGCGTCTGGCGGGCTCACCGGCGCCGCGCGGCACCGGATAGCCGGAGTCGCTACAATCGCCGTTCCTCGTGCCTGAACCGGCGCAAATCGACAACGAGACCGTCGATGAAGCGCTCGATCAAGCACTGGCAAGGCTCATGTTTGGATCTCCGATGGCCGTTTACTTTCCCGAACGCGATGCGGCCGCGATAGCCGCGGCACTGCGGGCACATCCCGAGGGTCGCCTGGTGGCATGTCTTTGCGCCGAGTGGTGCGGCACCTGCCGCGACTATCTGACGGTCTGGCGCGAGCAGGCCGCACGCCATCCGGATGACTGCTTCGTCTGGATCGATATCGAGACCCACGCCGACGCACTGGGCGATATCGATATCGAGAACTTCCCGACCGTGCTGGTGCAGGATGCCGCCGGCGGGGCGCCGCAGTTCTATGGCACCTTGCTGCCCCACGCCGACACGCTGGCCCGATTGTTGAGCCGCGGCGCGGCCATGCCGGCCGGCGCAGAAGCGCCGCCGGATCTGCTCGGCTGGTTGAATCCTGACGGATTGGCCCGGTCACAACAGGGAGAAAGCGGCGTTTGAAGCCCGCAGGGGCCGGCTACGAAGCGGGTCCGGGCCGACGATGCGGCGCGAAGGCGGCGATGGAACTCGCCTTGCACCGTTGTCAATACCCCGCTTATTATTGGCGCCTCATGGCCCCCGGGGGGCCTCAAGTGTGCTGTTTACATATTAGTGCTGTGCCAAACGCGGTCCGCCAAGGGGCGGCCGGCAAGGATTCCCACCCATGTCCAAAGCTCTCATCATCGCGGAAAAGCCATCGGTCGCGGCCGATATCGCCCGTGCGCTCGGGGGCTTTACCAAGCATGACGAGTATTACGAGAGCGACGATTATGTGCTCTCGTCCGCCGTCGGCCACCTGGTGGAGATCGCCGCGCCGGACGAATACGAGGTCAAGCGCGGCAAGTGGAGTTTCGCCAACCTGCCGGTGATCCCGCCCCACTTCGACCTGCGTCCGATCGCCAAGACCGAGTCGCGCCTGAAGGTGTTGAACCGGCTGATCAAGCGCAAGGACGTCACCCGACTGATCAACGCCTGTGACGCGGGACGCGAGGGCGAGCTGATCTTCCGGCTGATCGTGCAGCAGGCCAAGGCCAAACAGCCGGTGCAGCGGCTGTGGCTGCAGTCGATGACGCCGCAGGCGATCCGTGACGGCTTCGCCAGCCTGCGCGAGGACGCCGAGATGCTGCCGCTGGCCGACGCCGCGCGCTGCCGCTCCGAGGCCGACTGGCTGGTCGGCATCAACGGCACCCGCGCGATGACCGCCTTCAACAGCAAGGGCGGCGGCTTCTTCCTGACCACGGTGGGCCGGGTGCAGACGCCGACGCTGTCGATCGTGGTCGAGCGCGAGGAGAAGATCAAACACTTCGTGCCGCGTGACTATTGGGAAGTGCGCGCCGAATTCATCGCCGCCGCCGGACTGTACGAGGGCCGCTGGTTCGACCCGAAGTTCAAGAAGAACGAGTTCGATCCCGAGGCACGCGAATCGCGGCTGTGGAGCGAGGCCGAGGCCAAGAGCATCGTCGCCGCGTGCCGCGACAAGCCGGGCACGGTCAGCGAGGAGTCCAGGCCGTCGACGCAGTTGTCGCCGGCGCTGTTCGACCTGACCAGCCTGCAGCGCGAGGCCAACTCGCGCTTCGGCTTCTCGGCCAAGAACACGCTGGGCCTGGCGCAGGCGCTGTATGAAAAGCACAAGGTGCTGACCTACCCGCGTACCGATTCGCGCGCGCTGCCCGAGGACTATATGGGCACGGTCAAGGAAACGCTGGACATGCTGGCGGACAGTTCGCCGAACTACCTGACGCATGCGAAGAAGATCCTCGCCAGCGGCTGGGTCAAGCCGAACAAGCGGATCTTCGACAACAGCAAGATCAGCGATCACTTCGCCATCATCCCGACGCTGCAGGCGCCGAAGAACCTGTCCGAGCCCGAGCAGAAGCTGTACGACCTGGTGGTGCGCCGCTTCCTGTCGGTGTTCTTCCCGGCCGCCGAGTACCAGGTGACCACGCGGATCACCGAGGTCGCCGGCCACCACTTCAAGACCGAGGGCAAGGTGCTGGTCAACCCGGGCTGGCTGGTGGTCTACGGCCGCGAGGCCCAGGGCGACGATGCCAACCTGGTGCCGGTGGCCAAGGACGAGAAGGTCCGCACCGACAAGGTCGAGCCAGTGGGGCTGACCACCAAGCCGCCGGCGCGCTACAACGAAGCGACGCTGCTGTCGGCGATGGAAGGCGCCGGCAAGCTGGTCGATGACGACGCACTGCGCGAGGCGATGGCCGGCAAGGGCCTGGGCACACCGGCGACGCGCGCGGCCATCATCGAAGGGCTGCTGACCGAGAAATACCTGGTGCGCGAGGGCCGCGAACTGATTCCGACCGCCAAGGCGTTCCAGCTGATGACGCTGCTGCGCGGCCTGGGCGTCGAGGAACTGACGCAGGCGGAACTGACCGGCGAGTGGGAACACAAGCTGGCGCAGATCGAGCGCGGCCGGCTCAAGCGCGACGAGTTCATGCGCGAGATCGCGCAGATGACGCAGCAGATCGTCAAGCGCGCGAAGGAATACGACAGCGACACCATCCCCGGCGACTACGCGACGCTGCAGACGCCGTGCCCGCAGTGCGGCGGCCAGGTCAAGGAGAACTATCGCCGCTTCGCCTGCACGGCTTGCGAGTTCTCGATCAGCAAGATCCCGGGCGGCCGGCAGTTCGAGATCGACGAGGTCGAGACGCTGCTGCGCGACAAGGAAATCGGGCCGCTGCAGGGCTTCCGCAGCAAGATGGGCCGCCCCTTCGCCGCGATCCTGAAGCTCGCGCGCGACGACGACGGCAACTACAAGATGGAGTTCGACTTCGGTCAGAACGAGGACGATAACGACGGCGAGCCGGTCGACTTCAGCGGCCAGGAGCCGGTCGGCACCTGCCCGAAGTGCAGGGGCTCGGTGTTCGAGCACGGCATGAAATATGTCTGCGAGAACGCGGTGGGCTCGCCCAAGTCGTGCGACTTCACCACCGGCAAGATCATCCTGCAGCAGGAGATCTCGCGCGAACAGATCGGCAAGCTGCTCGACCAGGGCCGCACGGACCTGCTGACCGGCTTCAAGTCCTCGCGTACCGGCCGCAACTTCAAGGCTTATCTGGTCAAGCAGCCGGACGGCAAGATCGGCTTCGAGTTCGAGGCGCGCGAGCCGAAGGCGGGTGCAAAGACGGCGGGCGCGAAGACAGCGGGCGCCAGGACATCGGCGAAGTCGGCAGCCAAGTCGGCAGCCACGACCACCGAAGCCGGCGCGGCGGCCGGCAAGCCGGCGAGCAAGACCGCAACCAAGGTCGCGGCCAAGGCGGCCAGCAAGACCCCCGCCCGGAAGACCGCGCGGGCCAAGACGACGGCCAGCGCCAACGAATAGGCCGCGGCGACCGAGGCCGGCACACGTGGGCCTCGGTGCTTCGGTGCACTTCCCGGTTCTTCGGGGTTTGTCGCCGTTCGCCGCCGATGTCCGGTCAGTTCGCCGCCGGGCTGCCCGCGCCGGCCGCCGCGGCGACGTCCACGGTCCCGCCCGCGCCATCCGCACTCTTTTTCTTCCCCTCTTCCAGCAGGAAGTCGATGAAGGCTCGTGCCTTGGTCGGCAGGAATTTGCGGCTCGGATAGACCACGCTGATGTCGCGGCGCGGCAGCTGGTATTGCGGCAGGATGTGCTCGAGCAGGCCCGCTTCGATGCTGGGCCGGGCCAGATACGAAGACAGCATCGCGATGCCGAGATTGGCCAGCGCCGCCTGGTGTGCCAGTTCGGCATTGCTGCAGACCATGCCGGGCCGGATCGGCACGGTCACTTCGCCTTCCGGGCCGGATAGCGTCCAGGCGTGCTCGGCATTGGTCAGACGCATCGCGATGCAGCGGTGCTGCGTCAGCTCATGGGCATGGCGCAACGGTGCGTGGGCGCGCAGATAGCCCGGGGACGCGCACAGGATCACCTCGGCGGACAGCAGCGGCCGCGCCACCAGATGCGAGCCCAGACCGAGGTCGGACAGCACGATGCCGACGTCCCGGCCCTCCTCGACGATATCGATGCTGCGGTCCGACAACAGCACATCGAACACCACGTCGGGGTACATCTGCTGAAAGCGCGCCAGCATGTCCGGCAACAAGTGTAGACCGAACATCACAGGCGTGACGATCCGCAATGTGCCCGACAGCGACTGGCTGCGCGCGGTCACGACCGACTCGGCTTCCTCGACGTCCTCCAGGATCTGCTGGCAGCGCTGCAGGTAGGTTTCGCCGGCATCGGTCAGCGACAGGCTGCGGGTGGTCCGGTTCAGCAGCCGGGTACCCAGATGGCTCTCCAGGTCCGCGACATAGCGGGTCACCACCGCGTTGGACATCTCCAGTTGCTGCGCCGCACGGGCGAAGCTGCCAAGTTCGACGACCTTGGCGAACACGCGCATCGATTGCAGCCGATCCATTGCACAGTCTCCCTTTTTTCTTCCCCATTTTTCCACAGCTTGGGGTTTTTGTTGTTCTTTATAGAACTAATCATTGTGTGCGGTAATGTTTATTCATATAAGGGAAATGCCTAATATGCATCCATCGGATGCCGCACTGCAGCGAAATCCCGCCGCCGCGGACGTCCTCCCGAACAGAAAAAAGGACACATCATGACGATCTCCCGCTTTGCCCTGACCGCTGCCGCCACCGCCCTGGCGGCCACCCTGACCGCCGCTCCCGCGTTCGCCAAGGCCGGCAAGTTCGATCCGTACACCGACGGCGCCAAGGCCGGCCAATTCGACGTGTTCACCGAAGGCGCCCGCCAGGGCAAGTTCGACGTCTTTACCGAAGGCGCCCGCCAGGGCCAGTTCGACGTCTTCACCGAAGGCGCCGCCCGCTAAGTCAGCCTCCCCCTGGGCCGCTTCCCCGGCGGTCCCCCCGATGCCCGTGCTTCGGCACGGGCATCGTCGTTTACGGCACGGACCACTGTCGCCTCCGCGAAAGCGGAAAGCCCGGCTTCCTGGCCGCGCGCCTGCCGCCGCCGGGTCCGCGCACTCGCACGGGCGATGCATACGCGGAATCGGACACCCGGGTTCGCCGCCGCAAACAAAACGGGCCGCTTGCGCGGCCCGTCGAACTTGCTGTCAGGTGTTGCCCCCGCGATCAATCGTCCCAATCACGATGGCCGCGGCGGTGGTGGCGATGCTTGTTCTTGTACTTGCTCTTGTGATAGCCGCGGTCGCGGTAGTAGCGGTCGCGGTCGTTGGCGTACGAGTTGCTGCGCGAGATATTGCCGCCCAGCGCAGCGCCCGCGCCGCCGCCCAGGGCCGCGCCGACCAGGCCGCCGGTGCGGCCGCCCATCGCGTTGCCCGCCGCCGTACCCGCGCCGCCGCCGA
>NZ_VZOV01000031.1 GCF_008801915.1 Cupriavidus gilardii | reverse complement strand
CGGCAAGGTGCCGGGCGTGGCGCCGCCCCGGCGCGCGGCCGCCGGCCCGGCGGTGCGCGGGGCGGCCGGCGTCGTCTCGGTGGAAGGCATGCGGTGCAAGGAAAAGCGGTCAGAAGAACTTGCGCAGATCCATGCCCTGATACAGCGAGGCGACCTGCTGCGCATAGCCATTGAACGGCAGCGTCTTGCGCTTGGGCGCGAACAGCGCCGCGAAGCCGCCGCCCTTGTCGTCGCCGATGCGGCGCTCGGTGGCCTGGCTCCAGCGCGGATGGTCGACTTCCGGATTGACGTTCGAATAGAAGCCGTACTCCTGCGGGGCGGCCAGGTTCCAGCTGGTGGCGGGCTGCTTGTCGACGAAGCGGATCGCGACGATCGACTTCGCGCTCTTGAAGCCGTACTTCCATGGCACCACGATGCGCACCGGCGCGCCGTTCTGGTTTGGCAGCACCTCGCCGTACAGGCCGAACGTCAGCAGCGTCAGCGGATGCATGGCCTCGTCCAGGCGCAGCCCCTCGCGATACGGCCAATCGAGCACCGGGCTGCCCAGTCCCGGCATCTGCTTCTTGTCGGCCAGCGTCACGAACTCGACGTACTTGGCGCTGCCGAGCGGTTCGGCGCGACGGATCAGCTCGGCGAGCGGGAAGCCGATCCACGGAATCACCATCGACCAGCCCTCGACGCAGCGCAGCCGGTAGACGCGCTCTTCCATCGCGGCCATCTTCATCAGGCCGTCGATGTCATACGTCCTGGGCTGCCGCACCAGCCCTTCGACCTTGACCTGCCACGGCCGCGGCCGCAGCGTGCCGGCATTGCGGGAAGGGTCGGACTTGTCGGTGCCGAACTCGTAGAAGTTGTTGTAGGTGGTGACGTCCTCGTAGGGCGTGCGCTTGTCGGTCACCACATAGGCGGGGTTGGGCGTGGCGGCCAGTTTCTGTCCGCGGCCCGGCTGCTGCGCCAGCGCCTGGCGCGCGGCCCACGGCGCCAGCGTGCTGCCGGCCGCGCCGGCGGCGACCATCGCCAGCCAGCGGCGGCGCGCGGCGAACGCCTCGGGCGGCGTGATCTCGCTGGGCGGAATGTCGTCGCCGCGCAGCCATTTCGGAGAGGGAATCCACATCATCGTTCCTTGCTTGGCGGAGCGCCGGCGCGCCGGACGGCCTCGCGGGGCCGTGCCGGGCCGGCTCAGTTTGGACCGGCCGGCCGGTGTTTGGTGCGATGGGCGGGCTGCCCGTGGCGCCTCGCCTTACGGCGTGGCGATGTGCCACACGTTCATCACCTTGTCGCCGGTGCGGTCGCCCGGCTTCGTGTCCTTGGCAAAGCGGTACAGCGGCTTGCCGCGATAGGCCCACTGGCGGCTGCCGTCGTCGCGCGTGATGATCGTGTACTGGCCGGTGGCCGAGGTCCCGGGCTGGGCCAGCAGCGGCGGCCAGTTGACCGCGCATTGTCCGTTGCAGACGCTCTTGCCGCTGCCCGCGGTATCGCGGTCGAAGGTGTACAGCGTCAGGCCCTGGGGATCGGTCAGCACGCCGTTGCTGACCTTGACGGTCGGCGGCATGTTGCCGGTAGAGCTGGCCGTGCTGCTGGCGCTGGCGCTGCTGCTGCCCGAGCCCATGCCCATGCCGGAACAGGCGGTCAGCAGCACGGCGGCAATGGTGACGGTGGCGGCCACGGGAAGCGCAAGACGACCGGAAGCGGTAAGGCGCGAGAGGGTCATGATGTCTGTCTCCAGGAAAAGGCGGCGCCGCCCACCGGCGCCGTGTTTCCCAGTAAACACCGTCAGGCGCCGTTTTATTCCCTTTCCCATAAAAAAACCTGCCCAAAAGGGCAGGTTTCCTCGCTTCCACGCCGGAAAAGCGCGCTGTGGATCACAACTCGCCGTAGCTGTGCAGCCCGGACAGGAACATGTTGACGCCCAGGAAGGCGAAGGTCGTGATCAAGAGGCCGATCAGCGCCCACCAGGCCGCCATCGCGCCGCGCAGGCCCTTGATCAGCCGCATGTGCAGCCAGGCGGCGTAGTTCAGCCAGACGATCAGCGCCCAGGTTTCCTTCGGGTCCCAACTCCAGTAGCCGCCCCAGGCCTCCGCCGCCCACAGCGCGCCGAGAATCGTGGCGATCGTGAAGAAGGCGAAGCCGACCGCGATCGCCTTGTACATGACGTCGTCGAGCAGCTCCAGCGCGGGCAGGCGCTCGGCCAGGATGCCGCGCTGCTTCAGCAGATAGGCCACCGCGACCATCGCGGCCAGCGCGAAGGTGCCGTAGCCGATGAAATTGGCCGGCACATGGATCTTCATCCACCAGCTCTGCAGTGCCGGCACCAGCGGCTGGATCTCGTGCGCATCGCGGCTGACCGTGTACCACAGCAGGAAGCCGACGGCCGCCGACACCACCAGCATCACGAACGGGCCCAGCGCGCCGGTGCGGTAGCGGCCCTCGTAGTACAGGTGGAACAGCGTCGTGATCAGCACGAACAGCACGAACACTTCGTACAGGTTCGACACCGGGATATGGCCGATATCGGGGCCGATCAGATAGGACTCGTACCAGCGCACCAGCATGCCGGTAAAGCCCAGCACCACTGCCGCCCAGGCGAGCTTGTGGCCGATGCCGTAGCCGGTCTGCGAGCGGGCCAGCAGGCCGCCCCAGTAGAACAGCGTCGACAGGAACACCAGTGCGCACATCCACAGGATCGCGGACTGGCTCGACAGCAGGTACTTCAGCAGGAAGGCCTGCTCGGCCCGCGCCAGTTCGCCTTGGTACATCTGCACGGCAAGCAGTGCCAGCACGGCCAGGCCCGCCATCAGCGCGCGCACCGGCTTCCAGTGCCAGCCCAGCATCGCGAAGGTCGGCACCGCGCCGATCAGCACCGCCTTGTCGTAGCCGTCCATCCACTGGCCATAGCGCGCCAGGCCGACGCCGGCGCCGACTACCAGCAGCAGCGCGTACAGCCAGTCGAGCCACGACAGGCGGCGCAGGAACGAGGGCTCCAGATACGAGGTGTCCGCTGCCGCCGGGATTTGGCCCGGGTTCGCCGTGGGGTCGGCGGGGGCGTGCAGCTTGGAAGAATTGGAAGACATGACGAAATCCCTACCGTGTCGCCGGTGCCGCCGGCGGCGATTCCTGCGCGGCCGCCGCGGCACGCTGCACGTCCTCGCGCAGCGCGGCGAATTCCTTCTCGAAGTCCAGGGTGCGCCGCTGGGTCGACATTGCCATCAGCACATGGCTGCCGGCGGCCCGTTGCGCGCCGTCGCTCGGCGCGGCATCCGGAGCAGCATACGGCTGCGCATCCTTCACCCAGACCCACACCCGGCGCTCGCGGATATAGAGCATCGCGAACACGCCCAGCACCAGCAGCAGGCAGCCAAGATACACGATGTTCTTGCCCGGCGCACGGGTCATCTGGAACACGCTGGCCTTGACCTCCTGGAAGTCGTCCAGCTGCAGGAATACCGGCGCCGCGTAGAAAAAACTGTCCGACAGCGCGTTGATCGCCTGCTGCAGGAAGGCGCCGCTCTGCGCGCTGTTGGCGACCACCGGCAGGTCCGCGCGTTCGCGCGCGAGCTGCCACAGTTCCCACATCGAGCCGTTCAGGATCTTCAGCAGCACATCGGCCGCCTTCTGCTGCTCGGCCTGCGGTACCGAGCGCTCGAGGAAGGCGGCGATCGCGGCGAAGCCGCCCGGCGGCGCATCGGCATCGTGGCGCGCGGCGCCGGCGAACAGATCCAGCGCACGGCGCGCGCTCTCGGCCAGCTGCGCACGCACCTCGCCCTTGTCGTCGCCCGGCATCGACGCCAGCGCGAAGCGGCGCGCGGCCTCGCCGCGCAGCGCGCTGTCCTGCAGCGCCGCGCGCAGCCGCATCCAGTCGGCCACGCTGCCCTGCTCGTCGGCCGGAATGCGCAGATAGCGGAATGGCTCGTTCGGCGTATCGCGCGTGCCGGCCAGGAACACCGTCTGGCCGTCGAGCTGCACCGGCACCATGTAGTTGTGGAATTCGCGCGCCTGACCGTTGCGGTCGCGCAGCTTGTACTGCACGGACGGGCCGACATTGCGCAGCTGCTTCTCGCGCTCGGGATTGGCGGCCGCGCCCAGGCGCGCCTCGATGCGCTCGTTCAGCGAGCGCGTCGCCACGCCGCGCGCATCGGTCTTGCCCGACGCATCGGTGACGTTCTCGATGTTCATCAGCCGGAAGTCGCTGAACTCGACCGCCAGGCCCTGCGCATCGACGTCGCTGCCGGTGCCCTTCAGCGGCGCGCTGTTGCCGACGG
Organism: Cupriavidus gilardii; assembly: GCF_008801915.1. GTDB lineage: Bacteria > Pseudomonadota > Gammaproteobacteria > Burkholderiales > Burkholderiaceae > Cupriavidus > Cupriavidus gilardii. Next base: position 44,752 of record NZ_VZOV01000031.1, on the reverse strand, counting down.
TGCCCGCGAACGCGAAGGTCTTCGCCGAGCTGCCCTGCATCGGATAGCCGACGAACTTCAGGCGCGAGCCGCCGTCCTCGAAGCTGGACTGGTAGATCGCGATGCCGTCGACGATCAGCGGCTCGTTGACCTTGATGGTGGCCGCGGTCTGCTTGCCGGTCGCGCGGTCGGTAACGACCACGTCGGAGGCGAACAGCTTGGGCATGCCGGTCGAGTAATGCTCGATGATGAATTTCTTCAGCGTCAGCGTGAACGGCAGGTCCTGCACCAGCGCGCCATCGGCGATGTTCAGGATCGCGGTCGACACGGTGGCGCCCTCGGGCACGAAGGCGTTGCCGCGAAAGCCCGGATTGCTGCTGGAGAGCCGATGCTGCGGCGGGATCTCGTTGATCACCGCGTTGCCGGTGATCGGCGTCTTGCCGCCGAACCACATCTGCGCGCGAATCAGCATGTCGCCGTCGAGCAGCCCGCCGATGCAGATCACCACGATGGCCGCGTGCGCGAGGATATAGCCGAGCTTGTTGGCGGCGCCGGCCTTGGCCGCCAGCAGCGTGGCGCCGTCATGCTCCACCTGGCGCACGCGATAGCCGCGGTTGGCCAGCAGCGCGCCGAGGCGCTGCACCGCCCCTGCGCGCGCTGGGGCGGCATCGAACTCGACGCGGTGGTGGAAAGCGCGCAGGCTGCGCTCGCGCACATGGTCCTTCCACGAGCGCATGTCGCCGACCATCTTCGGCGCATTGCGCACCAGGCACAGCGAGGTGGAAATCACCAGGAAGGCCAGGATCAGCAGGAACCACCACGAGCTGTAGACCTTCTGCAGCGACAGCGCATGGAACAGCTCGGCCCAGAACGGCCCGAACTGGTTGACGTAGTTGGCGTACGGCTCGTTCTGCTTGAGCACGGTGCCGATCACGCTGGCGATCGAGATCACCGACAGCAGCGCGATCGCGAAGCGCATCGACGAGACCAGCTCGACGGTATCGCGCAGCAGGCGGTGGGGGGTCTTCAGGCGCAGGCCCGAAGTGGAAGCGGTCGGCATGGCAGGTAAGGCAGGAGGCGCGGGGCGCAAAAGACAAAGAGGGAGGCTCGCTCGCGCAGGCCACCCTCTTCGATTATCGCCGGCTCGTTTGGTTGCGCGCCCGCGCCGCGCCGGCGAGGGCCGGCCGGCCCGGGGCTACCGGTGGGCTCAGCGCAGGCCGGCGACGTAGTCGGCCACCGCCTTGATCTCGGCGTCGGACATGCGCGCCGCGACCTCGGCCATCACCGCGTTGTTCTTGCGGCCGCCCTGGCGGAAGGCCACAAGCTGCGCCTCGGTGTATTCGGAGAACTGGCCGCCGATGCGCGGATACTGCGCCGGAATGCCGGCGCCGGCCGGGCCATGGCAGGCCGCGCAGGCGGGCACGCCCTTGTTGGCGATGCCGGCGCGATAGATCTTCTGGCCCAGCTCGATGGTGTCCTTGTTCTTCGCGGAGGCCGGCTTCTGGGTCTGGCGCGCCAGATAGGCGCCGACGTCGCGCATTTCCTGATCGGTCAGCTGCGCCGCGATCGGCGTCATGATCGGGTTGTTGCGGACCTTGGCCTTGAAGTCGGCCAGCTGCTTGTGGGCGTATTCGGGATGCTGCGCGGCCAGTTTCGGATTGACCGCGGCGCCGCTGTTGCCGTTGGCACCGTGACAGCTCAGGCAGGCGGGAACATTGCGATCCGGCGCGCCCTGCGTGTAGAGCGTCTCGCCCTTGGCCGGGTCCGCCTTGGCGGGGGCCTGCTCGGCGGCCGAGGCCAGACCCGTGAAGACCGTTGCCGGCAAGGCCAGTGCTACGACAGCCACAAGTTTCGCAATGCCATTCATTCGCACACCTTGTCTGAATTGTTTTGAATTCGTTATCGCGTGCCGGTCAGCCTCCGGCCTGCGGTGAGGACGCGCATTGGGCGAAAAGACGGGACAGACCCGTTGGCAGACCACTGCCGGCCGTTCATCACAGGTCATGCCGGCCGCCAACAAGGCCAAAAGAACGTCGAACGCCACCCGGCCGGGAGGCCGTTAACCGCGGTATTGTACAATAAATCGCTTCCCGGATAGACGCTTGGCGCACCCCGCGCGGGCGTCCCGACCCTCCCTCTCCTCATGTCCCTTCTACATCAGGCCCGCTTCTTCACCACCGTCAACCATCTGCGCGACCTGCCGGCCACCGCGGTGCCCGAGGTCGCCTTTGCCGGACGGTCCAACGCGGGCAAGTCGACCGCCATCAATGTGCTGTGCAATCAGAAGCGGCTGGCGTTCTCGTCGAAGACCCCCGGCCGCACGCAGCACATCAATTTCTTCGCGGTCGCGCCGGTCAAGGCGCCCGATCCGCTGGCCTTCCTGGTCGACCTTCCCGGCTATGGCTATGCGCAGGTGTCCGGTTCGGCCAAGTACCACTGGCAGTCGCTGCTGAGCGACTACGTGCAGGCGCGGCAACAGTTGGCCGGGCTGGTGATCATGATGGATGCACGCCGGCCCTTCACCGACCTCGATTGCCAGATGGTCGAGTGGTTCCTGCCGACCGGCAAGCCGATCCACGTGCTGCTGACCAAGGCCGACAAGCTGACCAGCAGCGAGAACGCGCTGGCGCTGCGCGAGACGCGCCGCGTGCTGGCCGACTATGCGGCCCAGCTGGAGAACCCCCCGTTGCTGACCGCACAGCTGTTCTCGAGCCTGAAGCGCCGCGGCATCGAGGAGGCCCAGCGCCATATCGCCGGATGGCTGGGGCTGCCCGAGGCGCAGCCCGCAGGCGCTGCGCCGCCCGCGGCCAATGCGGCGCCGCAGACCGGGCCCGATCCAGCGTCCGGCAGCGGCGACACCCCGTCGTAGGCGAGCGCGCAAAAAAAACCCCGCTGCAAGCAACGGGGGGGAATATTCCCGCCGCGAGGCGGGTACCCGCTCAGGGAGGAGTAGCGGGGGACCTCGCGCCACGCACGCGGCGCAACGCAAAGGGTCCGCGAGTATGATAGCGGGCACGCACAAAAGTTTAGTTTTTTATTGGACGCGGGACGCCGCCGCCCGGCAGGCCAAGCCCCTGCCACATCCGGTCCCTTCGCCGTGACGCCGCGATCGCCCATGTATCGTGGGCCGCTGCGCTCCGCCGTCCCCTGACTGACGATCTCACCATGTCCACCTTCCCCGAATTCCGCCCCCGCCGCATGCGCCGCGACGACTTCTCGCGCCGCCTGATGCGCGAGCACCGGCTGTCGCCGGACAACCTGATCTATCCCGTGTTCGTGCTCGACGGACAGGGCCAGCGCCAGAGCGTCGCGTCGATGCCCGGCGTCGAGCGCGTGTCGGTCGACCTGCTGCTGCCGGTCGCCGAGCAATGCGTGCAGCTGGGCGTTCCGGTGATCGCACTGTTCCCGGTCATCGATCCGTCGCTGAAGACGCCCGACGGCATCGAGGCGACGCGCGACGACGGGCTGATTCCGCGCGCCGTGCGCGCGCTGAAGGACCGCTTCCCCGAACTGGGCGTGCTGACCGATGTCGCGCTCGACCCGTACACCAGCCACGGCCAGGACGGCGTGCTCGATGCCGACGGCTACGTGCTGAACGAAGAAACGGTCGAGATCCTGGTGCGGCAGGCGCTGACGCAGGCCGCGGCCGGCGTCGACATCGTCGCGCCATCCGACATGATGGACGGCCGCATCGGCGCGGTGCGCAATGCGCTCGAAGAGGCGGGCCACATCCACACGCGCATCATGGCGTACTCGGCCAAGTACGCATCGGCGTTCTACGGCCCGTTCCGCGACGCGGTCGGCTCGGCCGCCAATCTGGGCAAGGGCAACAAGATGACCTACCAGATGGACCCGGCCAATACCGACGAGGCGCTGCGCGAGGTCGCGCAGGACATCATGGAAGGCGCCGACATGGTGATGGTCAAGCCGGGCATGCCGTATCTGGACATCGTCCGCCGGGTCAAGGACGAATTCCGCTTCCCGACCTACGTCTACCAGGTCAGCGGCGAGTACGCGATGCTGAAGGCGGCCGCGCAGAACGGCTGGCTCGACCACGACAAGGTCATGATGGAATCGCTGCTGGCGTTCCGCCGCGCCGGAGCCGACGGCATCCTGACCTATTTCGCGCTCGACGCCGCCCGCCTGCTGGCGCGCTGATCGGTCGCGCATGCAGCTGCTCGGTTTTTCCGCCAGCCAGGTCCATCCGCTCGACTCGCTCGAGGCCGCGCGTGCCTTCCTCGCCGAACAGGCCGCGCCCCGCTTCGTCTGGGTCGACTGCACCCTCGCTGAAGTCAGCGCGGCGCCGGCGGCCTGGCGCGACCAGTTGCAGACGCTGACCGGCGCGCCGGTGCTGGACCTGCATCTGGCCGACGCCACCAATGCCGCGCATCCGTCGTTCTTCGACACGACGCATGCCTACGACATGGTGATCTTCCGCAAGCTGACGTTCGAGACCAGCCGCCTGATTGCGGAAGCCGGCAGCGAGGGACCGGCACCGGTTGTCGCCAAGGGGAATGGCAGCGGCGCGGAAACTGCGGCGGGGGCCAACGCCGGTACGGGCACCGCGGCAGCAAAGCCGCGCCGCCACCCGCCCGGCTTCCTGCCGGCACTGGCGCGCATCGACACGCAGCCGGTGACCTTCTTCGTGTTCGACCACGTGCTGGCCACCGTGCGGCCTGGCCAGTCGCGCACGATCGAGCAGGTCCGCCAGCGGCTGCTCGAGCTGAGCCGCGCGCCGCGGCCGGAGGTCCGGGCAAACGGCGGCACGGCGCTGGTACACGGCATCCGTCCGCCGACGCGTCCCGAGGACCTGATGCTGCGGCTGCTCAATGCGATGGTCGACCGCTATCTCGACCTGCGCGCGCCGCTGACGCGCCAGCTCGACCGCTGGCAGCGCGCGCTGCTGAACGCGCGCAGCGGCTTTTCCAGCTGGGAGGGCCTGCTCGATGCGCGCATCCAGCTGCGCCGGCTGGAACATCTGTGCGAGGAACAGCGCGACGCGCTGCAGGAGTTCCGCGACAGCCTGCTCGACAACACCTACAGCGACCCGGGCGGCGGCATCGCCAACGAGCGCGACGAGGTGCTGCTGGTGCGCATCAACGACGTGATGGAACACATCCTGCGCGTGCTGGCGCATGCGCGCCGGCTCGAGGATTCGATCGAGTCCGCAGTGCAGATCCACTTCTCGGCGGTCGCGCACCGGACCAACCGCACGATGCGGATGCTGACGATGATCACCGCGCTGTTCATGCCGCTGACGCTGATCACCGGCGTCTTCGGCATGAACTTCGAGCGCATGCCGTGGCTGCAGGAGCCCAGCGGCTTCTGGTGGTCGATCGGGCTGATGGGCGCGGTGGTGGTGGGAATCGCGGCAATGTGGGCGGTCGGCCGCTGGTTGTGGCGGGAGTGATTCGGGGCCGGCGGCCGGGCCCGAATATCTGTGCCGGGTTCGTGCCAGGCCGGCGTCAGGCGCCCGCCGGGCCGAACGCGCGCTCCAGGCTGCCCAGGAACCGTCCCGCCGCCTGATAGCCGATCACTCGCACCGGCAGCTCGCGCCCGTCGTCGCCGAACAGGATGATGCCCGGCGGCCCGAACAGGCCGAAGCGCTTCAGCAGCGCCTTGTCGTCGGCGTTGTTGGCGGTCACGTCGGCCTGCAGCATCACCACGTCGGCCAGCCGCGCCTGCACGCGCGGATCGCTGAAGGTGAAGCGCTCCATCTCCTTGCAGCTGACGCACCAGTCCGCATAGAAGTCCAGCAGCACCGGCTTGCCGGCGGCGCTGGCCTGCGCGATGCGGGCGTCGAGGTCGGCCACCGAGCGAACCCGTTCGAAGCGTACCGCCTGGGCCGCCGGCGCACCGTCGCGGGCACCCGCCACCAGATGCGACAGCGGCTGCAGCGGATTGCGGCTGCCCGAGGCCAGGCCCACCAGCAGGATTGCGCCGGCCAGCGCGGACAGCACGCCCAACCCCTTGCCCAGCCGCGCCACCGGATGCGGCTCCGCGCCCAGCCCGTCGAACGCGCGCAGGAACACCGCGCCAACCAGCAGCAGCGTCGCCCAGCCCAGCATCGACAGCCAGGCAGGCAGCACCGGTCCGACCATCCACAGCGCGACACCGAGCAGCAGGAAGCCGAACACGCGTTTGGTCGCCTCCATCCACTGGCCCGCGCGCGGCAGCAGATTGCCGGCACCGACGCCGACCAGCAGCAGCGGTACGCCCATGCCGATCGCCATCGAGAACAGTGCGGTGCCGCCCGTCCACGCATCGCCGCTCTGCGCGATATAGGCCAGCGCGCCGGCCAGCGGCGCGGTCACGCAGGGACCGACGATCAGCGCGGAGATCGCGCCCATCGCCGCGGCGCCCGCGATCTGGCCGCCGGGTCGGCGATTGGCCGAATCGGCCAGCCGCGTCTGCCAGCGCTGCGGAAGCTGCAGTTCATACAGGCCGAACATCGACAACGCCAGCGCCACCATCAGCGCGGCGAACAGCGCCAGTACCCAGGGCGTTTGCAACGTCGCCGCGAGCCCTTCGCCGATCAGCCCGGCGGCGACGCCGACCGCGGTGTAGACCACCGCCATGCCAAGCACATAGGCCAGCGACACGACGAAGGCGCGGCCGCGGTGCACGTGCTCGCCGACCACGATCGATGACAGGATCGGCACCATCGGCAGCACGCAGGGGGTGAAGGTCAGCAGCAGGCCGAGACCGAAGAACAGCGCGACGATCGTCAGCAGATGGCCACCGGCCAGCGTCGCGGCGATGCGGCCGCTGTCGTCGACGGCCTTGCCGATATCGGCTTGTACCGCGGCACTCGGCCCCGTGCTCCCGGTGCCGGCCGACAGCGGCGTAGCGGCCGCGATGCGCGACGTGGCATTGGTCGACGCCGCATTGGAGCGGCCGCCGAGCAACGCGCCGATGCCGGCGCCGCCGACTTCGTAGACGCTCTCCATCGGCGGATAGCACAAGCCCTTGTCGGCGCAGCCCTGCGAGGTTACGACCAGCGTCCATTTGCCGTCCGCGGGCGCGGACTCGACCGGCACGCGGATCGTCACCGTGTCGCGGTAGGTCTCCATCTCCTTGCCGAACGTCTCGTCGAACTTGACCTTGCCGGCCGGCAGATCGGGCGCGCCGAGCTTGACCTGCGCCGGCTGCGCGGCGAAGGCGAAGCGCTCGCGGTACATGTAGTAGCCCGGCGCGACATCGAAGCGGACTTCGACGGTGCGCGCGTCGATGGCGCGGGCGGCGAAGCGGAAGGCCTGCTCGGGCGGCAGGAAATCGTCCTGGTCGGCGGCGCGCGCCAGGCCGGCGCCGAGACACAGCCAGGCCGTCAGCAGCGCCAGCGCGATCGCGGCCAGCCATTGCCAACCTCGCCAGCCCCGCCGACCTGCGCTGCGCGGCGCGCCCCGCCGCATGACCCCGTCCATCGCCCCCAAGGTGCTGCCCATCGTCGGTTACCTGCTGTGTTTCGTTATGCCGCGTCGTTGCCCCGGCGCGCGTTGCCGTTGCCGCCCGGCGTCGCGGTCTGCTGGACGACCCAGTCGAGATAGGCCGGCAGCCCCGCCTGCACGGGCAGCGCGACGATCTCGGGCACGTCGTAGGGATGGTGCTGGCGGATCGCCGCTTCGAGCGCGTCGTAGCAAGCCCGCGTGGTCTTGATCAGCAGCGGCAGTTCGCGCGCGGTCTCGATCTTCCCCTGCCACCAGTACTGCGACTCGCAGGCCGGCATACGGTTCACGCACGCAGCGACCCGCGCTTCCAGCAGCGCGCGGGTCAGCGCGGTTGCGCTGTCCTCGTCCGGCAGCGTGGTGATCACGACCAGTACCTGCGATGCGTCCATCGAAATCGCTCCTGCATGACGCCGACTCAAAAGCGGTGGCCCAAAAACAAAAGAGCCAGGCGATTGCCTGGCTCGATTGTAAGCGGTTCGCCCATCCGCAGCGCCGGTGGCGCCCGCCGCGCCGAATCAGCGATCGGTCCGGCGGTCGGATCGGCGAAGAGGCGAAGGTCTTACTCCGCAGCTTCCTCGGCCGGGGCCTCGGTCACTTCGGGACGATCGACCAGCTCGACCAGCGCCATCGGCGCGTTGTCGCCCTGACGGAAGCCGAACTTCAGGATGCGGGTGTAGCCGCCCGGACGGGTGGCGTAGCGCGGGCCCAGTTCGTTGAACAGCTTGGTGACCATGTCGCGGTCGCGCAGACGGGCGAAAGCCAGACGGCGGTTGGCAACGGTGTCCTTCTTGGCCAGCGTGATCAGCGGCTCGACGACCTTGCGCAGTTCCTTGGCCTTCGGCAGCGTGGTCTTGATCAGCTCGTGCTGGAACAGCGAGTTGGACATGTTGCGCAGCATCGCGAGACGGTGCGACGAGGTGCGGTTCAGTTTCCGCAAACCATGACGGTGACGCATGATGATTCCTTTCTAGATCAGTGTTTGACCAGCTCTTCTATCGCCAGCGCATTCCTTCGGGAGCGCGCCGGCGCGGGCCGGTAGTCGGTTTGCGCCGCCTGGCCATCGCTGGCCAATACGGCAGGGACTGGCGGCGGACGCCGGCTGGCGCCCGCCGCGCAGATTACTTCTCCAGGCCAGCGGGCGGCCAGTTCTCCAGCTTCATGCCGAGCGTCAGGCCACGCGAAGCGAGGACTTCCTTGATTTCGTTGAGCGACTTGCGACCCAGGTTCGGGGTCTTCAGCAGTTCGTTCTCGGTACGCTGGATCAGGTCGCCGATGTAGTAGATGTTCTCGGCCTTCAGGCAGTTGGCCGAGCGCACCGTCAGCTCCAGATCGTCGACCGGACGCAGCAGGATCGGATCGATCTGCGGCGCGCGGCTCGAAGCGGCTTCCGCCGACGACTCGGTGCCTTCCAGCGCGGCGAACACGGACAGCTGATCGACCAGGATGCGCGCCGATTGACGGATCGCTTCCTCGGGCGAGATCACGCCGTCGGTTTCGATGTTCATCACCAGCTTGTCCAGGTCGGTACGCTGCTCGACACGGGCCGACTCGACCGCGTACGAGACGCGGCGCACCGGCGAGAACGAGGCGTCCAGCACGATGCGGCCGATCACCTTGCTCGACTCGTCGCCGAACTTGCGAACGTTGCCCGGCACATAGCCGCGGCCCTGTTCGACCTTGATCTGCATGTCCAGCTTGCCGCCGGCCGACAGATGGGCGATCACGTGGCCGGGGTTGATGATCTCGACATCGTGCGGCAGCTCGATATCGGCGGCCGTCACCACGCCTTCGCCTTCCTTGCGCAGCGACACCGTGACTTCGTCGCGGTTGTGCAGCTTGAAGACGACGCCCTTCAGGTTCAGCAGCAGGTTGACGACGTCTTCCTGCACGCCGTCGATGGTGGAATATTCGTGGACCACCCCAGCGATCGTCACTTCGGTCGGGGCATAGCCGACCATCGACGACAGCAGCACGCGACGCAGGGCGTTACCGAGCGTATGGCCGTAGCCGCGCTCGAACGGCTCCATCACGACTTTGGCGTGATGATCGCCCAGCGGCTCGACGGCGATGATTTTTGGCTTGAGGAGTGCTGTTTGCATTAGGTTGTCCTTTTCAATACCCTCGGCTCGTTACACCGATAAGGCTGAGTTTTGGAACCCGAAAAAACCCATCGTACGATGGGCAATAAGCCCGGCGCGCCGAAGCGCGCCGGGCTGAAGATGGAGCTCGACGAGAAATCGCAAGCCGCGGCCGTTGTAGGCGAACGGGTCCGGGCGATTAACGCGAATACAATTCGACGATCAGGCTCTCGTTGATGTCGCCCGAGATATCGGCGCGATCCGGCACTTGCTTGAACGTGCCTTCGAACTTCTTCGGATCGACGGCCACCCAGCTCGGGAAGCCCGACTGCTCGGCCAGCGACAGCGACTCGGCGATGCGAGCCTGCTTCTTCGACTGCTCGCGGATCGACACGACGTCACCCACCTTGATCTGCGCCGACGGCACGTTCAGGGTCTGGCCGTTGACCAGGATCGCCTTGTGCGACACCAGCTGGCGCGCTTCGGCGCGGGTCGAGCCGAAGCCCATCCGGTACACGACGTTGTCCAGGCGCGTTTCCAGCAGCTGGAGCAGGTTCTCGCCGGTATTGCCCTTGCGGCGGTCGGCCTCGGCAAAGTAGCGGCGGAACTGGCGCTCGAGCACGCCGTAGATACGCTTGACCTTCTGCTTTTCACGCAGCTGGGTGCCGTAGTCGGAGGTACGGGCGCCCGAGGTACGGCCATGCTGGCCCGGCTTGCTGTCCAGCTTGCACTTGTCGGCGAGCGAGCGGCGCGCGCTCTTCAGGAACAGGTCGGTGCCTTCACGGCGGGAAAGTTTGGCCTTCGGGCCGGTATAACGTGCCACTTTATCTTCCTTACTGATTCGATCGCGGCGCCAGGATCGACGCGCCGCGAGTCCGCCTGCTGCATCCGCCCGGAGGGCGGCGACGGCGAACGGTGGGCTTATCCAACGCGCGCGGCCGGCCGGCTGCGCGCCACACGATGAATTCGCACTGAATTCCGACGATCTGTCCGGCAGCAGCCGCTGACGCGGATGCCTCGCCGACAAAACGCGGCATTCTATCACAACAAGAACGACAGAACCCGCGCCCGGAAAATCCGGCGCGGGTCCGGCGATGCCTGGCGCTTAGATACGGCGGCGCTTCGGCGGACGGCAGCCGTTGTGCGGCACCGGCGTGACATCTTCGATCACCGCGATCTTGATGCCCAGTGCGTTCAGCGCACGCACGGCCGACTCACGACCCGGACCCGGGCCCTTGATGCGCACTTCCAGGTTCTTGATGCCCTGGTCTTGCGCCACGCGGCCGGCGTTCTCGGCAGCAACCTGGGCTGCGAACGGGGTCGACTTGCGCGAACCCTTGAAGCCCTGGCCACCCGAGGTCGCCCACGACAGGGCGTTGCCCTGACGGTCGGTGATCGTGATGATCGTGTTGTTGAACGAGGCGTGGACGTGCGCGATGCCGTCGGCGACGTTCTTCTTGACCTTCTTACGCGCGCGCTGGGCGGCGTTATTCGGACCTTTTGCCATTAGTTATCTTCCTCTGCCTTGGGCGTTACTTCTTCAGAGCCACGCCGGCCTTACGCGGACCCTTGCGGGTACGGGCGTTGGTGCGGGTGCGCTGGCCACGCAGCGGCAGGCCGCGGCGGTGACGCAGGCCACGATAGCAACCAAGGTCCATCAGACGCTTGATGTTCATCGTGGTTTCACGACGCAGGTCACCCTCGACCGTGACCTTGCCCACTTCGTCACGAAGCTTTTCCAGGTCGGCGTCGGTCAGATCCTTGACCTTCTTGTCAAAAGGAACGCCAGTGGCCTCGCAAATCTTGCGAGCGCGCGAGCGGCCGATACCGTAAATCGCCGTCAGGCCGATCTCGGTATGCTTGTGATTCGGGATGTTAACCCCTGCGATACGTGCCATTCGTCAATCCTCTTTACGATTAGCCTTGGCGTTGCTTGTGGCGGGGATCCGACGAGCAGATCACGCGCACGACACCGTTGCGCTTGATAACTTTGCAGTTGCGGCAAATGCGCTTAACAGAAGCCAGCACTTTCATGATTTTCCTCTTCCTTCAATTCCTGTTTCGGCTCACTTCGTCCGGAAGACGATGCGCGCGCGTGACAGATCGTATGGCGTCAATTCGACCGTAACTTTGTCCCCCGGCAGGATACGGATGTAGTGCATCCGCATCTTCCCGGAGATATGGCCCAGTACGACATGGCCATTTTCCAGCTTCACCCTGAAGGTCGCATTGGGCAGGTTTTCGATTACCTCACCCTGCATCTGGATGACGTCGTCTTTAGCCATACCTAGCCTGTCCTGACCCGGCTCAGCGCAAAGTCAGGTTACCTTTGAAATTGGCCTTCTTCAGCAACGACTCGTACTGCTGCGACATGACATAGGACTGAACCTGGGCCATGAAGTCCATCGTGACGACCACGATGATCAGCAGCGAAGTTCCGCCGAAATAGAACGGCACGTTCCAGCGCAGCACCAGGAATTCCGGCAACAGGCAGACCAGTGTGATGTAGATCGCACCAGCCAGCGTCAGTCGCACCAGAATCTTGTCGATATAGCGCGTCGTCTGCTCGCCAGGACGGATGCCCGGAATGAAGGCACCGCTTTTCTTCAGGTTGTCCGCCACTTCCCGGCTGTTGTAAACCAACGCCGTATAGAAGAAGCAGAAGAACACGATTGCCGCAGCATAGAGCAGGATGTACACCGGTTGGCCGGGCGACAACGTCGCGGCCAGGTCCTTGATGAACCTGCCCACGGTGCCGGTCGAATCCGACGTGAACCAGCCCGCGATCGTCGCCGGGAACAGGATGATCGACGATGCGAAGATCGGCGGAATCACCCCTGCCATGTTCAGCTTCAGCGGCAGGTGCGACGACTGGCCGCCGTACACCTTGTTGCCGACCTGACGCTTGGCATAGTTCACCAGGATCTTGCGCTGGCCGCGTTCGACGAACACCACCGCGAACGTCACCGCGATCACGATCGCCACGATGAAGATCGCCGCGATGATGCTCATCGAGCCGGTGCGAACCAGTTCGAACAGCCCGCCGATCGCATTGGGCAAGCCCGCCGCGATACCGCCGAAGATGATGATCGAGATGCCGTTGCCCAGTCCGCGCTCGGTGATCTGCTCACCCAGCCACATCAGGAACATCGTGCCGGTCACCAGCGTGATCACCGCGGTAGCGCGGAACATCATGCCGGGGTCGATCACCAGGCCCGGTTGCGACTCGAGCGCGACCGCGATCGAGAACGCCTGGAAGGTCGCCAGCAGCACGGTCCCGTAGCGGGTGTACTGGGTGATCTTCCGCTGTCCGGCCTGCCCTTCCTTCTTCAGCGATTCCAGCTGCGGCAGCACGATCGTCAGCAGCTGCATGATGATCGACGCCGAGATGTACGGCATGATGCCGAGCGCGAACACGGTGAAGCGCGACAGCGCGCCTCCCGAGAACAGGTTGAACATCCCGAGGATGCCACCCGACTGACTCTGGAACAGCTGCGCCAGTTGCTCCGGATCGATCCCCGGCACCGGAATATGCGCACCGATGCGGTAGACGATCAGGGCCAGCACCAGGAACATCAGCCGGCGCTTGAGGTCGCCGTACTTCGCCGTGTTCCTGGCCTGTGCGCTTGCATTGGGTTTCGCCGTGGCCAAACGATGCTCCGACTTGTGACTCGCCTATGCTGCGAAATCTGCTTACTTACTCCGCGATCTGACCGCCCGCGGCTTCGATCGCTGCCTTGGCGCCAGCGGTGGCACCCAGACCCTTGATCGTCACCTTGCGGGTCAGCTCGCCGGCCTTGATGACCTTGGCGCTCTTGACCAGGTCGCTGACCAGGCCAGCCTGCTTCAGAACCAGCAGGTCGACTTCGGCCGCTTCCAGGCGCTCCAGATCACGCAGCGTGACTTCGGCGGTGAACGCCTTGGTCAGCGACGTGAAGCCGCGCTTCGGCAGACGACGGTACAGCGGCATCTGGCCGCCTTCGAAGCCCACCTTGTGGAAGCCGCCCGAACGCGACTTCTGACCCTTGTGACCGCGACCGGCGGTCTTGCCCAGGCCGGAGCCGATACCGCGGCCGACGCGACGCTTGGCGTGCTTCGAACCGGCGGCCGGTTTCAGGTTGTTCAGTTGCATATTGCTCTCCGTTTGCCCAGGCTCAGCCGATGACCTTCACCAGGTACGAGACCTTGTTGATCATGCCGCGCACGGCCGGCGTATCCTGCAGTTCCGACACCGAGTTCAGGCGGCGCAGGCCAAGACCACGGACGGTGGCGCGATGATCCTCGCGCGTGCCGATCAGGCTGCGCACGAGTTGCACTTTTACGGTTTTCTGCGACATTTCGTTCACCTGCCTTAACCGAGGATGTCTTCGACAGACTTGCCACGCTTGGCGGCGATTTCGCCCGGCGTGCTCATCTTCTGCAGACCGTCCAGCGTGGCGCGAACCATGTTGTACGGGTTGGTCGAGCCGTGCGACTTGGTGACGACGTTGGTCACGCCCATCACCTCGAAGATCGCGCGCATCGGGCCGCCGGCGATCACGCCGGTACCTTCCTTGGCCGGCATCATCAGCACCTTGGCGGCGCCGTGCTTGCCAACGACTTCGTGCTGCAGCGTGCCGTTCTTCAGCGGGACCTTGACCATCTTGCGACGGGCTTCGTCCATTGCCTTCTGCACGGCCACCGGCACTTCCTTCGCCTTGCCCTTGCCCATGCCGATGCGGCCATCGCCGTCACCGACCACGGTCAGCGCAGCGAAACCGAGAATCCGGCCACCCTTCACCACCTTGGTGACGCGGTTGACCGAGATCATCTTCTCGCGGAGGCCGTCGTCGCGTTCGTCCTGCTGGACTTTTGCTTGCATCTTTGCCATGACGTATCTCTCTTAAGCGCTTAGAACTTGAGGCCGGCTTCGCGGGCAGCGTCAGCCAGGGCCTTCACGCGACCGTGGAAGCGGAAGCCGGCGCGATCGAACGCCACGGTTTCCACGCCGGCGGCCTTCGCCTTCTCGGCGATGCGCTTGCCGATCACGGTGGCAGCAGCGGTGGTGGCACCGCTGCCGGTCAGTTCCTTGCGCACTTCTGCTTCGACGGTCGAAGCCGACGCCACCACCTGGGTGCCGCACGGCGAGTAGACCTGAGCGTAAATATGCGAATTCGTACGGAACACAGTCAGACGATTGACCTTCAGCTCGGCAATCTTGGCGCGGGTCTGACGTGCACGGCGCAAACGAGCGTCTTTCTTGTTCATCACTGCACCCCTTACTTCTTCTTGGTTTCCTTCAGGATGACGCGCTCGTCTGCGTAGCGAACACCCTTGCCCTTATAGGGCTCGGGCGGACGGTACGCGCGGACTTCCGCGGCAACCTGACCGACTTTCTGCTTGTCCGCACCCTTGATGATGATCTCGGTCTGCGTCGGCGTTTCCGCCTTCACGCCTTCCGGCATCTCATGGATCACGTCGTGCGAGAAACCAAGCTGGAGCTTCAGCGCAGCGCCTTGCACCTGGGCGCGGTAACCCACGCCAACCAGCGTCAGCTTGCGCTCGAAACCGGTGGTCACGCCCTTGACCATATTGGCCGCCAGAGCACGCATGGTGCCCTGCAGAGCGTTTGCTTCGCTCGATTCGTCGGCCGGCGAGAAGGTCAGCGTCTCGTTCTCGACGTTGGCCTTGACCAGCTTGTGAATCGGCTGGGACAGCGTACCGAGCGGGCCCTTGACGGTGAGCACGCCGGCCGCCACATTCACTTCCGCGCCTTTCGGCAGCGCGATGGGAGCCTTACCTACACGGGACATGGTTACTCCTTACGCGACGTAGCAGATGACTTCGCCGCCCACGCCGGTGGCACGTGCCGCGCGATCGGTCATCAGACCCTTGGGGGTCGAGATGATCGCGACCCCCAGGCCGTTCATCACTTGCGGGATTTCGCTGCGGCCCTTGTACACGCGCAGACCGGGCTTCGACACGCGTTCGATGCGCTCGATCACCGGACGGCCGGCGTAGTACTTCAGACCGATGGTCAGTTGTGCCTTGCCGCCTTCCTCGGCGACAGCGTAGTCGTCGATATAGCCCTCGTCCTTCAGGACCTTGGCGATCGCCACTTTCAGCTTCGACGACGGCATGACAACCGACGCCTTCTGCACGCCCTGGGCGTTGCGGATGCGCGTCAGCATATCGGCGATAGGATCGCTCATGCTCATACTGTTTCTCCTGTAGCCTGTGCGTAATTACCAGCTGGCTTTCGTCAGACCCGGAATTTCGCCCTTGAAGGCGATCTCGCGGATCTTGTTACGCGCCAGGCCAAACTTGCGGAAGGTACCGCGGGGACGACCGGTGATCGCGCAGCGATTGCGCTGGCGGGTCGGATTGGCGTTGCGCGGCAGCTGTTGCAGCTCCAGGCGCGCTTCGTAACGCTCTTCTTCCGACTTCGCTTGGTCGTCGATGATGGCCTTGAGGGCAGCGCGCTTCTCGGCGTACTTCGCCACGAGCTTGGCGCGCTTCTTCTCACGTTCAATCAGAGCCAATTTAGCCACGGTTACCCCTTAATTGCGGAACGGGAACTTGAATGCCGCGAGGAGCTCCTTGGCTTCCTCGTCATTCTTCGCCGTCGTCGTGATGCTGATGTTCAGACCGCGCAGCGCGTCGATCTTGTCGTACTCGATTTCGGGGAAGATGATCTGCTCTTTCACACCGATGTTGTAGTTGCCACGGCCGTCGAACGACTTGCCGGACACACCACGGAAATCGCGCACGCGCGGCAGGGCCACGGTGACGAAACGGTCCAGGAATTCCCACATCCGTTCGCCACGCAGGGTCACCATCGCACCGATGGGATAGCCCTGGCGAATCTTGAAGCCGGCGATGGCCTTGCGGGCCTTCGTCACGACCGGCTTCTGACCAGCGATCTTGGTCAGGTCGCCCACTGCCAGCTCGATGACCTTCTTGTCATTGATGGCTTCGCCCAGACCCATGTTCAGCGTGATCTTGGTGATGCGGGGCACCTCCATGACCGACTTGTAGCCGAACTTCTTCATCAGGGCCGGAACGACCTGTTCTTTGTACTGCTCTTGCAGACGTGCTGCCATGCTCAACTCCTATCCGTGCCCAGAATCAAGCGGCGACGACGGCGCCGGTGGTCTTCAGCACGCGCACGCGCTTGCCTTCCACCAGCTTGATGCCGACGCGCGACGGCTTGCCATTGGCATCCACGAGCGCAACGTTGGAAATATGCAGGGGCATGACCTTGTCGATCACGCCGCCGGTCGTGCCCAGCATCGGGTTCGGACGTGCGTGCTTCTTCGCGACGTTCACGCCCTCGACGGCGACCTTGTCGCCCAGCACGGCCTGGACCTTGCCGCGCTTGCCCTTGTCCTTGCCGGTCAGGACGATGACCTCGTCGCCTTTGCGAATCTTGTTCATGGCGGCTCCTTACAGCACTTCCGGTGCGAGCGACACGATCTTCATGAAACGCTCGGTACGGAGTTCACGAGTCACCGGCCCGAAGATACGGGTGCCGATCGGCTCGAGCTTGTTGTTCAGCAGGACAGCGGCATTGCCGTCGAACTTGACGAGCGAACCGTCCGCGCGGCGCACGCCCTTGGCGGTGCGGACCACGACGGCGTTGTAGATGTCGCCCTTCTTCACGCGACCGCGCGGCGCTGCGTCCTTGACGGTCACCTTGATGATGTCGCCTACGCTCGCATAGCGGCGCTTGGACCCACCCAGCACTTTGATGCACAGCACTTCGCGCGCACCCGTGTTATCGGCCACTTCGAGCCGGCTTTCTGTCTGAATCATGGTGTTTGTCTTCCCAACTTAATCCACCGGGCCCACGAAAAAGGTACGCCCGCCGGTCAGTCTTGGTCCCGTCGGCCACCGGCATTGCGCCAGTCACCGTTTGGGTTGATCAACTTGAAGTCGGTGTGCCAGGCGGTCTGAACGGTGTGACTGTCAGGAGCCGCTAGGCCTGGGGTTCGCTTTAACGGACCGCCCGGGTGGTGTTACAAGAGACGGCCGCAATAAAGCGGAAGTCCAGGATTATAGCACATAATCCTGGACCTGCAAGTCAGCCTGGAACCTGTTGGTTCTTAGATGACGCGCGCTGCTTCGACCAGCCGGGAAACGACCCAGGACTTGGTCCGCGAGATCGGACGGCCTTCCTGGATCTCGACCTTGTCGCCTTCCTTGTACTGGTTGGCTTCGTCATGCGCCTTGTACTTCTTCGAGCGCAGCACGTACTTGCCATACAGCGGGTGCTTGACACGGTTTTCGACCAGGACCGTCACGGTCTTGTCCATCTTGTCGCTTACCACGCGGCCGACCAGCGTACGGCGAAGCGACGATTCCGTTTTTGCAGTTTCAGTCATTTCGAGTTCGCCTTTTCGTTCAGCACGGTATGCACCCGCGCGATGTCCTTGCGCACCTTCTTCAGCTGGCTGGTGTTCTGCAGCTGTTGGGTGGCCTTTTGCATGCGCAGGCTAAATTGGGCCTTCAGGAGCTCGGAGAGCTCCTGGTTCAGGCCTGCGGCGTCCTTGCCGCGAAGTTCGGATGCTTTCATTCCTGCTCTCCTTACGTCCCGACCTGGCGCACCACGAAATTGGTCGCGATCGGCAGCTTGGCGGCCGCGAGGCGGAACGCCTCACGCGCCAGCTCTTCGCTCACGCCATCCATTTCGTACAGCATCTTGCCCGGCTGGATTTCAGCCACGTAGTACTCCGGATTGCCCTTGCCGTTACCCATACGGACTTCGGCAGGCTTCTTCGAGATCGGCTTGTCCGGGAAGATCCGGATCCAGATGCGGCCGCCACGCTTGATGTGGCGGGTCATCGCACGACGTGCCGACTCGATCTGACGAGCCGTCAGACGGCCGCGGCCCATTGCCTTCAGGCCGAATTCGCCGAAAGACACGGCGTTGCCACGGGTAGCCTTACCCGTGTTGCGGCCTTTCTGCTCCTTGCGATATTTTCTGCGCTTCGGTTGCAGCATCGTTATTCTCCACTCTTCGCGTCTGCGCCAGGCGCAGCGCGGCGACCGGCACCTGCGCCACCGCGGCGGTTGCCACCCGGACGGCCTTCACCGTCACGACGGCGACCGTCCGGACGACCCGGGCGACGACGACGTTCGTCTTGCGGCTCTTCCACCACCGGCGCGTCGTTGCGGCCGAGGTGATCACCCTTGTAGACCCACACCTTGACACCGATGATGCCGTAGGTGGTTTCCGCTTCGGAGAAGCCGTAGTCGATGTCGGCACGCAGGGTGTGCAGGGGCACGCGGCCCTCGCGGTACCACTCGGTACGTGCGATTTCGATACCGTTCAGACGGCCCGAGCTCATGATCTTGATGCCCTGGGCGCCCAGGCGCATCGCGTTCTGCATCGCACGCTTCATCGCGCGGCGGAACATGATGCGGCGCTCGAGCTGCTGGGTGATCGAGTCGGCGATCAGCTGGGCATCGGTTTCCGGCTTGCGGATTTCCTCGATGTTCACGTGCACGGGCACGCCCATGCGACGCTGCAGCTCGGCCTTCAGCAGTTCGATGTCCTCACCCTTCTTGCCGATCACCACGCCCGGACGCGAGCTGTAGATGGTGAGACGGGCATTGCGGGCGGGGCGCTCGATGACGACGCGGCCCACCGAAGCGTTCTTGAGCTTCTTCTTCAGAAAGTCGCGAACTTCGATGTCTTCCTTCAGCATGCCGGCGAACTTCGTGTTGTTGGCGTACCAACGCGAAGCCCAGTTACGGCTGACGGCCAGACGGAAGCCAGTCGGATGAATCTTCTGTCCCATCGTGACTCCTTAGTTGCCGAGCGTCACAGTGATGTGACAGGTTTGTTTCTCGATGCGGTTGCCGCGGCCCTTTGCCCGTGCGGTGAAGCGCTTGAGCGAGGTTGCCTTGTCGACGTAGATCGATTTGACCTTCAGCTCGTCGATGTCGGCGCCTTCATTGTGCTCGGCGTTGGCGATGGCCGATTCGACCACCTTCTTCACGATCCCGGCAGCCTTTTTCGGGCTGAACGTCAGGATGTTGAGCGCGCGCTCGATCGGCAGACCACGGATCTGGTCAGCGACCAGGCGCGTCTTCTGGGCGGAGATGCGGGCACCGCGATGAATCGCTTTCACTTCCATGATGGCACCTTACCTCTTCGCTTTCTTGTCAGCCGCGTGGCCCTTGAACGTGCGCGTCAGCGCAAATTCACCGAGCTTGTGGCCAACCATGTTTTCCGTGACGTACACCGGCACGTGTTGACGGCCGTTGTGGACGGCGATCGTCAGGCCGATGAACTCCGGCAGAATGGTCGAGCGGCGCGACCACGTCTTGATGGGTTTCTTGTCCTTGCCGCTGACAGCCGTTTCCACCTTCTTCAGCAGGTGGGCGTCACAGAAAGGACCCTTTTTTGCAGAACGAGTCATGTGTTTAGCTCCTACCTACCGATTAACGCTTGTGGCGGCGCTGCACGATCATGCTGGCAGTGCGCTTGTTGCTGCGGGTGCGGTAACCCTTGGTCGGGGTGCCCCACGGCGACACGGGATCGCGACCAGCAGCGGTACGGCCTTCACCACCACCGTGCGGGTGGTCGATCGGGTTCATCACCACGCCGCGGACGGTCGGGCGAATACCGCGCCAGCGGGTCGCGCCGGCCTTGCCGATCACGCGCAGGCTGTGCTCTTCGTTGCCCACTTCACCGATGGTGGCGCGGCATTCGATATGCACGCGGCGCACTTCACCGGAGCGCAGGCGCACCTGGGCGTAGACGCCTTCGCGAGCCAGCAGCACGGCGGAACCGCCGGCGGCACGCGCGATCTGGGCGCCCTTGCCCGGCAGCATTTCCACGTTGTTGATCGTGGTACCGACCGGGATGTTGCGGATCGGCAGGTTGTTGCCGGCCTTGATCGGGGCTTCCGAGCCGTTCATCAGCTGCTGGCCGGCAACCATGCCCTTGGTGGCGATGATGTAGCGGCGCTCGCCGTCGGCGAACAGCACCAGCGCGATGTTGGCGCTGCGGTTCGGATCGTATTCCAGGCGCTCGACCTTGGCGGGAATGCCGTCCTTGTCGTTGCGCTTGAAGTCGATCACACGGTAGTGATGCTTGTGGCCACCGCCCTTGTGACGGGTGGTGATGTGGCCATTGTTGTTACGGCCCGACTTCTGGAATTGCTTTTCCAGCAGCGGCGCGTACGGATCGCCCTTGTGCAGGTTGCGGTTGACAACCTTCACCATCGAGCGACGACCCGGGGAAGTCGGCTTGGTCTTGACGAGTGCCATGATTACTTGGCCTCCGCTTCAAAATTGATTTCCTGACCCGGCTTCAGCGACACGTAGGCCTTCTTCACATGGTTGCGACGACCCATGAAGCGACCGAAACGCTTTTGCTTGCCCTTCTGGTTCAGGATCTGAACGGACTGCACCTCGACCTTGAACAGCAGTTCGACCGCCGCCTTCACTTCCGCCTTGTTGGCGTCGCGAGCGACTTCGAACACCACTTGTTCGTTCTTGTCGGCGACCAGGGTTGCCTTTTCGGAAACCACCGGCGCGAGCAGCACCTGCATCAAACGATGATCGTTCTTGGCTACTTGCGTCATTTGAGCAACTCCTCGATCTGCGCGACGGCCGCCTTGGTCACCAGCACCTTCTTGTAGTGCACGAGCGACAGCGGATCGGCGTGGCGCGGCTCGACAACCGCCACGTGCGGCAGGTTGCGCGATGCCAGGTAGAGGTTTTCGTCGAGGTTGTCGGTGATGATCAGCACCGAGTCCAGACCCATGGCCTTGAACTTGTCGGCCAGCAGCTTGGTCTTGGGCGCGTCGACGGAGAAACCCTCCACCACGTTGATACGACCTTCCCGGGCCAGCTGCGAATAGATCGAGCGCATGCCGGCACGGAACATCTTCTTGTTGACCTTCTGGCTGAAGTTCTCTTCCGGCGAGTTCGGGAAGATACGGCCGCCCCCGCGCCACAGCGGCGACGAGGACATACCGGCACGAGCACGGCCCGTACCCTTCTGACGCCACGGCTTCTTCGTGGTGTGCTTGACCTCTTCGCGGTCCTTCTGCTTCCGGTTGCCGCTACGCGCGTTGGCTTGGTAAGCGACGACGATCTGGTGAACCAGAGCTTCGTTGTAATCGCGGCCGAAGACTTCGGGCGAGGCAGCGACGCCCGCACCGATCTGACCGTTGTCCTGGAGGAGCTTAAGTTCCATGTGTCCGCTCCTTAAGCCGCAGCTTTGGCCTTGACGGCCGGGGTAACGATGACTTTGCCGCCCTTCGAACCCGGGATCGCGCCCTTGACCAGCAGCAGCTTGCGCTCTGCGTCGATCTTGGCGATGACCAGGTTTTGGACGGTACGCGTGACGTCACCGAGGTGGCCGGTCATGCGCTTGCCCGGGAACACACGGCCCGGATCCTGCGCCATACCGATCGAACCCGGCACGTTGTGCGAACGCGAGTTACCGTGGGTGGCACGGCCCGACGCGAAGTGGTAGCGCTTGATGGTACCGGCGTAGCCCTTACCGATCGTCACGCCCTGCACGTCGATCTTCTGGCCGACCGCGAACAGGTCGACCGACAGCGTGCCGCCGGCTTGCAGCTCGGCAGCCTTGGCTGCATCCACGCGGAATTCTTTGATGACTTCGCCCGCTTCCACGCCGGCTTTGGCGAGATGACCCGCCAGCGGCTTGGTGACGCGGCTTGCGCGCCGGGCGCCGAAGGTGACTTGCACCGCGGTATAACCGTCGGTCTCGTCCGTCTTGATTTGCGTCACGCGGTTGTCGCCGACCTCGATCACGGTCACGGGAATCGCTTCACCGTCGTCCGTGAAAATACGGGTCATGCCAACCTTGCGACCTACAAGGCCAAGGCTCATGGTTTGCTCCATTCCCGGCTGCGATTGGCCGGGGCTGATTGATACACGAAACGTGTTGAGTGTTTCTGGTGTCGGGGGCTTGCGCAAAAGAGACGGCGCGCGGCCAAAACGGCCAGCCCAATACCCATAGATAGATGGGTAGCCTTACACTATATCGCAGCCCTCTGGAAAGGGCAACTGCAATCTGGCAAGGCGTTCAGCAAACGGGGGATTTGCTGTTGCAACGTGGTTCATACGTCGCTATTTCGGCGTTTCGGCACCGAAAAAGGAAAACGGCGAACTTGCGTTCGCCGTTCCACTGCAGAGCGGCCGCGGGCGCGGCCGGTCTCGTCGGATCGATTACACCTTGATCTCGACGTCCACGCCAGCCGGCAGGTCCAGCTTCATCAGCGCGTCGACGGTCTTTTCCGACGGGTCGACGATGTCCAGCAGACGCTGATGGGTGCGGATCTCGAATTGATCGCGGCTGGTCTTGTTGACGTGCGGCGAACGCAGGATGTCGAAGCGCTCGATGCGGGTCGGCAGGGGAACCGGGCCCTTGACGATCGCGCCGGTGCGCTTGGCGGTATCCACGATTTCGGCGGCCGACTGGTCGATCAGGCGATAGTCGAAAGCCTTCAGGCGGATACGGATCTTCTGGTTCTGCATGATTTTTCCTTAAAAGAGCGATGGGCCGTCACCGGCCCGGTGATAGCAGGGACGGGCGGAGGCCGCCCGTCCCGACAGCCTGGCTTAGTCCAGGATCTTGGCGACGACGCCGGCGCCGACGGTGCGGCCGCCTTCACGGATGGCGAAGCGCAGGCCTTCTTCCATCGCGATCGGGGCGATCAGCTTGACGGTGATCGACACGTTGTCGCCCGGCATGACCATTTCCTTGTCCTTCGGCAGCTCGATCGAGCCGGTCACGTCGGTCGTACGGAAATAGAACTGCGGACGGTAGTTGTTGAAGAACGGGGTGTGACGGCCGCCTTCGTCCTTCGACAGGATGTACACCTCGCCGGTGAAGTGCGTGTGCGGCTTGATCGAACCCGGCTTGCACAGCACCTGGCCGCGCTCGACGTCTTCACGCTTGGTGCCGCGCAGCAGCAGACCGACGTTGTCGCCAGCCTGGCCCTGGTCCAGCAGCTTGCGGAACATTTCCACGCCGGTGCAGGTGGTCTTGACCGTCGGGCGGATACCGACGATTTCGATTTCCTCGCCGACCTTGATCACGCCACGCTCGATACGGCCGGTCACCACGGTACCGCGGCCCGAGATCGAGAACACGTCTTCGACCGGCATCAGGAACGTGCCGTCCACGGCGCGCTCCGGCGTCGGGATGTAGGTGTCCAGCGCCTCGGCCAGGCGCATGATCGCCTCTTCGCCCAGGTCGCCCTTGTCGCCTTCGAGCGCCAGCTTGGCCGAACCCTTGATGATCGGGGTGTCGTCGCCGGGGAACTCGTACTTCGACAGCAGCTCGCGCACTTCCATTTCCACCAGCTCGAGCAGCTCGGCGTCGTCCACCATGTCGCACTTGTTCAGGAACACGATGATGTACGGCACGCCCACCTGACGGGCCAGCAGGATGTGTTCGCGCGTCTGCGGCATCGGGCCGTCAGCGGCCGAGCACACCAGGATCGCGCCGTCCATCTGCGCAGCGCCCGTGATCATGTTCTTGACGTAGTCGGCGTGGCCCGGGCAGTCAACGTGCGCGTAGTGGCGGTTGGCCGTCTCGTACTCGACGTGCGCGGTGTTGATGGTAATACCGCGGGCCTTCTCTTCCGGCGCCGCATCGATTTCGTCGTACTTCTTCGCGGCACCGCCGAACTTCGAAGCCAGCACCGTCGCAATCGCCGCCGTCAGCGTCGTCTTGCCGTGGTCAACGTGACCAATCGTACCAACGTTCACGTGCGGCTTGGTCCGCTCGAACTTTTCCTTTGCCATTTTTTTCAGCTCCTAATGGACTGCAGTCTTGTCGATTCATCACGCCGCCGCGCCCTCGCGGGCGAGGCGGCATACAGCTTGGTTACTTGCCCTTGGTCGCCATCACTGCTTCGGCGATGTTCTTCGGCGCCTCGGCGTAGTGCTTGAATTCCATGGTGTAGGTGGCGCGGCCTTGCGTGGCCGAGCGCAGCGCGGTCGAATAACCGAACATTTCCGACAGCGGGACTTCGGCCTTGATGATCTTGCCGCCGCCCACCATGTCGTCCATGCCCTGCACGATGCCGCGGCGGGACGACAGGTCGCCCATCACGGTACCGGTGTAGTCTTCCGGCGTTTCCACTTCCACGGCCATCATCGGCTCGAGCAGAACCGGGCTGGCCTTGCGCATGGCTTCCTTGAAAGCCATCGAGCCGGCCATGCGGAACGCGTTTTCGTTCGAGTCCACGTCGTGGTACGAACCGAACGTCAGCGTGACCTTCACGTCCACCACCGGGAAGCCCGCCAGGACACCCGACTGCAGCGTGTCGACGATGCCCTTCTCGACAGCGGGGATGTATTCGCGAGGAATCACACCGCCCTTGATGGCGTCGATGAACTCGAAGCCCTTGCCCGGCTCCTGCGGTTCCAGCGTGATCACGGCGTGGCCGTACTGGCCGCGGCCGCCCGACTGCTTGACGAACTTGCCTTCGACGTCCTCGGCCTTCTTGCGGATGGTTTCGCGGTAGGCCACCTGCGGCGCGCCGATGTTGGCTTCCACGCCGAATTCGCGCTTCATGCGGTCGACCAGGATTTCCAGGTGGAGCTCGCCCATGCCCGAAATGATGGTCTGGCCCGATTCTTCATCGGTACGCACGCGGAACGACGGATCTTCGGCGGCCAGGCGGTTCAGGGCGATGCCCATCTTTTCCTGGTCGGCCTTGGTCTTCGGCTCGACCGCCTGCGAGATCACCGGCTCCGGGAACACCATGCGCTCGAGCACGATCGGTGCCGACGGATCGCACAGCGTGTCGCCGGTGGTGGCATCCTTCAGGCCCACCGCGGCGGCGATGTCGCCGGCCAGCACTTCCTTGATTTCTTCGCGCTGGTTGGCGTGCATCTGCAGAATACGGCCCAGACGCTCCTTCTTCTGCTTCACCGGGTTGTACACGGTGTCGCCCGAATTGATCTTGCCCGAGTAGACGCGGAAGAAGATCAGCTGGCCAACGAACGGGTCGGTCATGATCTTGAACGCCAGCGCCGAGAACTTCTCGTTGTCGTCGGCCTTGCGCTCGAGCTTCTTCTCGTCGTCGCTTTCGTCCACGCCCTTGACCGGCGGAATATCGACCGGCGACGGCAGGAAGTCGATCACGGCGTCGAGCATGCGCTGCACGCCCTTGTTCTTGAACGCGGTGCCGCACAGCATCGGCTGGATTTCGCAGGCGATGGTACGGTCACGCAGCGCCTTGACGATCTCCTCGCGGGTCAGCTCTTCGCCGCCCAGGTACTTTTCCATCAGCTCTTCGCTGGCTTCGGCGGCGGACTCGACCATCTTCTCGCGCCATTCGTCAGCGGTCGCCTGCAGCTCGGCCGGGATGTCCTTGTATTCGAACTTCACGCCCTGGCTGGCTTCGTCCCAGATGATCGCCTTCATTTCCAGCAGGTCGATCACGCCCTGGAAGCCGTCTTCAGCGCCGATCGGCACCACCACGGGCACCGGGTTGGCCTTCAGGCGGGTCTTCAGCTGCTCGTAGACCTTGAAGAAGTTGGCGCCGGTACGGTCCATCTTGTTGACGAACGCCAGACGCGGCACGCCGTACTTGTTGGCCTGACGCCAGACGGTTTCGGACTGCGGCTGCACGCCGCCCACGGCGCAGTACACCATGCAGGCGCCGTCCAGCACGCGCATGGAACGCTCCACCTCGATGGTGAAGTCCACGTGGCCCGGGGTGTCGATGATGTTGAAGCGGTGCTCGGGGTAGTTGCCGGCCATGCCCTTCCAGAAGGCGGTGGTCGCAGCCGAGGTGATCGTGATGCCACGCTCCTGTTCCTGCTCCATCCAGTCCATCGTGGCGGCGCCATCGTGCACTTCACCGATCTTGTGGTTCACACCGGTGTAGAACAGGATGCGCTCGGTGGTGGTGGTTTTACCCGCGTCAATGTGAGCCGAGATACCGATATTGCGGTAACGCTCGATGGGAGTCTTACGAGCCACTTTAATCCTCTAATTCGTCAGTGAGGCGCCGGCATCTCTTCGCCTACGCCCCTAACACAAACGGGCGAGATGTGTAAAAACACAGCCCGCCCGGCAACCAACTGCGAATCCCGCGCGCTTTAGAAGCGGAAGTGCGAGAACGCCTTGTTGGCTTCGGCCATGCGGTGCACTTCGTCGCGCTTCTTCATCGCGCCACCACGGCCTTCCGCGGCTTCGAGCAGCTCACCTGCCAGGCGCAGCGCCATCGACTTCTCGCTGCGTTTTTTTGCGGCCTCGCGCAGCCAGCGCATCGCCAATGCCAAACGACGCGACGGACGGACTTCGACCGGAACCTGATAGTTGGCGCCACCGACGCGGCGGCTCTTCACTTCCACCACCGGCTTCACGTTGTTGATCGCAACGGAGAACACCTCGATGGGGGCCTTGCCTGCCTTCTTTTCGATCTGGTCGAATGCGCCATAAACGATGCGCTCGGCAACCGACTTCTTGCCGTCCAGCATCAGCACGTTCATGAACTTGGCAACTTCGACGTTACCGAACTTCGGATCAGGCAGGATTTCCCGCTTGGGGACTTCACGACGACGTGGCATCTTCTTTCCTTTGGATTCAGTTGAGTGCGGGGTCTTCCGCGCTCCGGCCACCAACTAGCTTGCCTTCCTGCGCTCCGGGCGCGGCAAATTCGCCGGGTGGACCACTTACTCGACGGCACGGCGCAGCAAATGGGCCGTTGTACCGCCGCTTGTTGACAGCAACATGACGCTGGGCGCCAGCCACCATCGCTTGTGTTGCAGGCTTACGCAGCCTTCGGACGCTTCGCGCCGTACTTCGAACGCGCTTGCTTGCGGTCCTTGACGCCTTGCAGGTCGAGCGAACCGCGCACGATGTGGTAACGCACACCCGGCAAGTCCTTGACACGACCACCGCGGATCAGCACGACCGAGTGTTCCTGCAGGTTGTGGCCTTCACCGCCGATATACGAGATGACCTCGAAACCGTTGGTCAGACGCACCTTGGCGACCTTACGCAGTGCCGAGTTCGGCTTCTTCGGCGTGGTGGTGTACACACGGGTGCACACGCCACGGCGTTGGGGGCAGTTCTCAAGCGCCGGGCTCTTGCTCTTGACGACTTCAGAGACGCGCGGCTTGCGAACCAGTTGGTTGATAGTTGGCATTGTTCAATCCAGCTTGGTTTTACAAAAAAACACCGCTTCGACGACGAATCGGCGGCACGCCCGCAAGCGCGACGACGATCGACGAAACGGTAGGACGGGTTTTGGGCGGGAGCAGGCGAGCAGAACGCTCTGGGACGGGACTGTGTGAACAACCAGACTTGCCAAAGAGCGCGAGCTCGCCTGGGATCCCGCTGGCGAAATCAGTCAGGACTGACTGAACTGCCGGGACGATCGTCGGACACCGGGTGCCGAACGACGCGCGAGCGAAATCCGAAGCCAAAAACTCGAATCCGGCATGCTAGCAGCGCACCGATCAACGGTCAAGCGGTTTACCTGCGCGAACATGTCGGCGCGACGGCAGGCGCCGCATTGCGGCGCTCCACCCGCGTGTCGCCCCGCTGACTATGCCTTCTGCAGCACTTCCAGCAATTCGTCGCCATAGCGTTCCAGCTTGGCCGCGCCGATGCCCGGCACCTCGGCCAGTTCCGCCATGCTGTCGGGCGCGCTGCGCGCCAGTTCGGCCAGCGTCGCATCGTGGAAGATCACATAGGCCGGCACGCCATGCTCGCGCGCCGTCTCGGTGCGCCAGCGGCGCAGCGCCTCCCACTTGGCCAGCTGCTGCTCATCCATCTGGGCGGTATGGTCCACGCGGTTGCCACGCCCGGCCCCTCCCCGTTCGCCGCGCTCGCCGCGCGCCGGCTTGCTGACCTGGCGGCGCAGCGTGATGCTGGTCTCGCCCTTGAGCACCGCCCGCGCCGATTCGCCCAGCAGCAGGGCTCCGTGGCCGCCGTGGTCGATCACCAGCAGGCCGTGCGCGATCAGCTGCCGGAAGATCGCATGCCACTCCGACACCGACCGGTCGGCGCCGATGCCGAAGGTCGACACCTTGTCGTGGCCCCATTGCCGGATCTTCTCGGTCGCGTTGCCGCGCAGCACGTCGATCAGATGGGTGGCGCCGAAGTGCACGCGGCTCGCCTGCGCGGTCCGATAGACGCAGGACAGCGCCATCTGCGCCTCGCGCGTGCCGTCCCAGGTCGCCGGCGGCTCCAGGCAGGTGTCGCAGTTGCCGCAGGGCTCGCTGGATTCGCCGAAATACGCGAGGATGCGCACGCGGCGGCAACCGGCGGTCTCGCACAGGCCCAGCAGCGCGTCGAGCTTGGCCGACGACACGCGCTTGTGCGTCTCGTCGGCCTCCGACTCGTCGATCATCCGCTTCTGCTGCACGACGTCGCCCAGCCCATAGGCCATCCAGGCATTGGCCGGCAGGCCATCGCGGCCGGCCCGGCCGGTCTCCTGGTAATAGCCCTCCATGCTTTTGGGCAGGTCGAGGTGGGCGACGAAGCGGACGTCCGGCTTGTCGATGCCCATGCCGAAGGCGATCGTCGCGACCATCACCAGCCCTTCCTCGTCGCGAAAGCGCGCCTGGTGCTGCTGCCTCACGGCCGCATCCATGCCGGCGTGGTAAGGCAGCGCGTTGATGCCGTGGCCGCGCAGCCAGTCGGCGGTCTCCTCGACCTTGCGGCGCGACAGGCAGTAGACGATGCCGCTGTCGTGGGTGCCGTCCGCGGCCATGTGCTCGGCCTTGATGAAGGCCAGCAGCTGCTGGCGCGCGTTGTCCTTCTCGACGATGCGATAGCGGATATTGGGACGATCGAAGCTCGACAGGAAGACGCGGGCGTCGTGCAGCGCCAGGCGCTCGACGATCTCCTGCCGCGTCACGTCGTCGGCCGTCGCGGTCAGCGCGATGCGCGGCACCTGCGGGAAGCGCTCGTGCAGTACCGACAGCTGGATGTATTCCGGCCGGAAGTCGTGGCCCCACTGCGACACGCAGTGCGCCTCGTCGATCGCGAACAGGCCGACGCGGGTGCGATCCAGCAGATCCTGGAAGCGCGGCGTCATCAGCCGTTCCGGCGCGACGTACAGGATCTCGAGGCGGCCGGCCAGCAGGTCGCGCTCGACCGCCGATGCCTCCGCGCCGGTCAGCGTGGAATTGAGCACCGCGGCGCGCACGCCCGCTTCTGTCAGCGCCGCAACCTGGTCCTGCATCAGCGCGATCAGCGGCGATACCACGATGCCGACGCCATGGCCGGCGCGCTGGCGCAGCAGC
This sequence comes from Cupriavidus gilardii, assembly GCF_008801915.1. Classification (GTDB taxonomy): domain Bacteria; phylum Pseudomonadota; class Gammaproteobacteria; order Burkholderiales; family Burkholderiaceae; genus Cupriavidus; species Cupriavidus gilardii. Next base: position 15,000 of record NZ_VZOV01000031.1, on the reverse strand, counting down.
GCGGGAATCTGATAGCACAGCGACTTGCCGCCGCCGGTCGGCATCAGCACCAGGCAATCGCCGCCCTCGGCCACGTGTTCGATGATTTCCGCCTGGCGGCCACGGAAGGCGTGATAGCCGAAGACATCCTTGAGTATCGCCAGGGCAGCAGACATAGGAACAGCGGGAAACGGGCAACGTATCGGAAAGGCGTAACCATACCACCGCACCGGCTGGCGATCCCTTCGAATCGTAACGACGCCGGCCATCGCCGGCGTGGCGTCACGGCTGGCTCGATGCGGAGCCCACGGGCTGCCACGCGGGTGCGGCGCGCGGAATCAGGCCTTCGCCGTATCACACTCGGACTCCGCCGATTTGCGAATTTCGTCTCGGGCTTGCGTGACATACGGCGAACGATTCGAGAACCCCAAGTCGGCTTCGGAAACCGCAAGACAGCGCCGTCTCGTGGCGACGAACATCTGCCTCGTCCAATCGTTGTGCAAGCAACGATGACGACGATCAGAACCATCGCAGTCTTTTGGAGTTTCCTGGAGCGTTACCATGCTTGTATCCCCCGTTTCCCCTCCCCAACACCCGGTCCAGCCGCTCGCCGCATCAACGCAGACGCCGGAAGTCGGCGGCGCCGCCCAGGCCGTGTCCCTCAGCGCCGGCATCGGCGCCAGCGGCGACCTGGATCTGTTCGCCGCCGCCACGTTCTATCGCGAACAGGCCAATGAACTGGCCAGGCTGTCGCAGCAGAGCGGCAACTACGAAACCGTGACGCTCAGCGACTCGGAGATCAAGTCGCTGCGCAATGCCGGCGTGCCGATCGACGCCTTCCTGAAGCAATATGGCCAGAAGCTGGGTTCGCGTGAATTCGGCATGCTGTCCGATCTGATCATGAAATCGCTGGAGAAGCCGGGCGGCTTCGCCTCCAGCGACGCCGCACCCACGTCGCCGACCGCGGCCACCGCCACCGTCGCGGCGCGCGCCTACGTCTGAGGCGCTGACGCCACGGTGTACTGCCGCCGGCTCCGAACAGAGGCGAAAAAAAAGCCCGGTGCGATTTCTCGCACCGGGCTTTTCGCTACGGCTTTACAGCGTTACCGCATCGGCCTCAGACCGCCGGGTTGTCCCCGCCGTTCTCGGTGGTGGCATGCACCTCCGACGGCTCCATGAACAGCGACTGCTCTTCGTCGGAGATTGCCTGGGCGCGTTCGCGCTCGGCCGCCTCGCGCGCCTTGCGGGCGCGGTGGTAGGCCAGGCCCGTACCGGCCGGGATCAGACGGCCCACGATCACGTTTTCCTTCAGACCACGCAGGTCGTCGGTCTTGCCCATGATCGCGGCCTCGGTCAGCACGCGCGTCGTTTCCTGGAACGATGCCGCCGAGATGAAGCTGTCGGTCGACAGCGACGCCTTGGTGATACCGAGCAGCAGGTTCTCGTAGGTCGCCGGACGCTTGCCTTCCGCGATCACGCGGTCGTTTTCGTCCAGTAGCTCCGAGCGCTCCACCTGTTCACCCGGGATGAACTTGGTGTCGCCGACATCGACGATCTGCACGCGGCGCAGCATCTGACGCACGATCACTTCGATGTGCTTGTCGTTGATCTTCACGCCCTGCAGACGGTAGACGTCCTGCACTTCATCGACGATGTAGTGCGCCAGCTCCTCGATGCCCTTCAGGCGCAGGATGTCGTGCGGATCCGCCGGACCCTCGACGATCATCTCGCCCTTGTTCACCACCTGACCGTCGTGGACCAGCACCTGCTTTTCCTTGGCGATCAGGAACTCGTGCGCATTGCCGTCGAGGTCGGTGATGACCAGACGCTGCTTGCCCTTGGTGTCCTTGCCGAACGACACGGTACCGGTGACTTCCGCCAGCACGGCGGCGTCCTTCGGCGAACGCGCTTCGAACAGCTCGGCCACACGCGGCAGACCACCGGTAATGTCGCGGGTCTTCTGCGACTCGGTCGGGATACGCGCCAGCACTTCACCGACGTGCACCTGCTGACCATCCTTGACGGTAATCAGCGCGCCGACCTGGAAGCCGATGGTCACGGAGTGGTCCGTGCCCGGAATCTTGACTTCCTGGCCGTTGGCGTCGAGCAGCTTCACCTGCGGGCGCAGGCCCTTGGTGGCAGCCGTACGGCGCTTGGCGTCGATCACGACCAGCGTCGACAGACCGGTGACCTCGTCCATCTGCTTGGCGACGGTCACGCCTTCCTCGACGTTCTCGAACTTGATCGTGCCCGAGTACTCCGACACGATCGGGCGCGTCAGCGCGTCCCACGTCGCCAGCTGCGTGCCCGCCTTGATCGCCTGTCCGTCCTGCACCAGCAGCGTGGCGCCGTACGGGATCTTGTGGCGCTCGCGCTCGCGGCCGTGGTCGTCGGTGATCAGCGCCTCGCCCGAACGCGAGATCACGATCAGTTCGCCCTTGGCGTTGGTCACATAGCGCATCGTCGCGGTGAAGCGCACCGTGCCGGTAGCCTTCGCTTCGACGCTCGAGGCAACCGCCGCGCGCGATGCCGCACCACCGATGTGGAACGTCCGCATCGTCAGCTGCGTGCCCGGCTCGCCGATCGACTGCGCGGCGATCACGCCGACCGCCTCGCCGGTGTTGACCAGCGTGCCGCGGCCCAGATCGCGGCCATAGCACTTGGCGCACAGGCCATAGCGCGTGTCGCACGACAGCGGGGTACGGACCTTGACCTCGTCGACACCGATCTGGTCGATCAGGTCGACCAGATCTTCGTCCAGCAGCGTGCCGGCCTCGATCGCGGTTTCCTGCGTCTCGGGGTTGACCACGTCCGACACCGTCACGCGGCCCAGGATACGGTCGCGCAGCGCTTCGATGACTTCACCGCCCTCGACCAGCGCCTTCATCGCGACGCCGTTGGTGGTGCCGCAATCCTCCTCGACCACCACCAGATCCTGCGTCACGTCGACCAGACGACGGGTCAGGTAACCCGAGTTCGCGGTCTTCAGCGCGGTATCGGCCAGGCCCTTACGGGCGCCGTGGGTCGAGATGAAGTACTGCAGAACGTTCAGGCCTTCGCGGAAGTTCGCGGTAATCGGCGTCTCGATGATCGAGCCGTCCGGCTTGGCCATCAGGCCACGCATACCGGCCAGCTGACGGATCTGCGCCGCGGAACCCCGTGCGCCCGAGTCGGCCATCATGTAGATGGAGTTGAACGACTCCTGCTTGACGGTGTTGCCGTTGCGGTCGACCACGTCCTCGTGCTGCAGCTGCTCCATCATCGCCTTGCCGACCTGGTCGCCGGCGGCGCCCCAGATGTCCACGACGTTGTTGTAGCGCTCCTGGTCCGTCACCAGACCCGACATGTACTGCTTGTCGTATTCCTTCACCTTGGCCGCGGCGTCGGCGATGATCTTTTCCTTCTGCGGCGGCACCAGCATGTCGTCGATCGCGATCGAGATACCGGCGCGCGTGGCCAGGCGGAAGCCCGACTGCAGCAGCTTGTCGGCGAAGATCACCGTCTCGCGCAGGCCGCACTTGCGGAATGCGGTGTTGATCAGGCGCGAGATTTCCTTCTTCTTCAGCGGCTTGTTCAGCACCGAGAACGGCAGGCCCTTCGGCAGGATCTCGGACAGGATCGCGCGGCCGACCGTGGTGGCCTGCAGCGTGACCTTCGGCGCGAAACGCGCGTCGCCCTCGGCGTCCTTGTCGACCAGCTCATACTCGGTGATGCGCACGTTCACGCGCGAAGCCAGTTCGACTTCCTTGTTCTCGTAGGCGCGGATCACCTCGCTGACGTCGGCGAAGGTCATGCCCTCGCCCTTGCCGTTGATCTTGTCGCGGGTGGTGTAGTACAGGCCCAGCACCACGTCCTGCGACGGCACGATCGACGGATCGCCGTTGGCCGGGAACAGCACGTTGTTCGACGCCAGCATCAGCGTGCGGGCTTCCATCTGCGCTTCCAGCGACAGCGGCACGTGGACGGCCATCTGGTCGCCGTCGAAGTCGGCGTTGAACGCCGCGCAGACCAGCGGATGCAGCTGGATCGCCTTGCCTTCGATCAGCACCGGTTCGAAGGCCTGGATGCCCAGGCGGTGCAGCGTCGGCGCGCGGTTCAGCATCACCGGGTGCTCGCGGATCACCTCTTCGAGGATGTCCCACACGACCGGCGTCTGGCTCTCGACTTCCTTCTTGGCCGCCTTGATGGTGGTGGCGATGCCCATCGTTTCCAGCTTGTGGAAGATGAAGGGCTTGAACAGCTCCAGCGCCATCAGCTTGGGCAGGCCGCACTGGTGCAGCTTCAGCGTCGGACCGACCACGATGACCGAACGGCCGGAGTAGTCGACGCGCTTGCCCAGCAGGTTCTGACGGAAACGACCGCCCTTGCCCTTGATCATCTCGGCCAGCGACTTCAGCGGGCGCTTGTTGGCGCCGGTCATCGCCTTGCCGCGACGGCCGTTGTCCAGCAGCGAGTCGACCGCTTCCTGCAGCATGCGCTTTTCGTTGCGCACGATGATTTCGGGGGCCTTCAGCTCGAGCAGGCGCTTCAACCGGTTGTTGCGGTTGATCACGCGGCGATACAGGTCGTTCAGGTCCGAGGTCGCGAAGCGGCCGCCGTCCAACGGCACCAGCGGACGCAGTTCGGGCGGCAGCACCGGCAGCACTTCGAGGATCATCCACTCGGGCTTGATGCCCGAACGCTGGAAGGCCTCGAGCACCTTCAGGCGCTTGGCGTACTTCTTGATCTTGGCTTCGGAACCGGTGGCCTGCAGCTCGGCGCGGATCTGTTCGATCTGCTTCTCGATGTCGATGCCGCGCAGCAGTTCACGGATGCCCTCGGCACCCATCATCGCGACGAACTCGCCCTCGCCGTACTCCTCGCACTTCGCGATGTAGTCGTCCTCGGACATGATCTGGCTCTTCTTGAGCGGGGTCATGCCGGGCTCGAGCACCACGAACGCTTCGAAATACAGCACGCGCTCGATGTCGCGCAGCGTCATGTCGAGCACCATGCCCAGACGCGACGGCAGCGACTTCAGGAACCAGATGTGCGCGGTCGGCGCGGCCAGTTCGATATGGCCCATGCGCTCGCGGCGCACCTTCGCCAGCGTCACTTCGACGCCGCACTTCTCGCAGATCACGCCACGGTGCTTCAGGCGCTTGTACTTGCCGCACAGGCACTCGTAGTCCTTGATCGGACCGAAGATCTTGGCGCAGAACAGACCATCGCGCTCGGGCTTGAACGTACGGTAGTTGATGGTTTCCGGCTTCTTGACTTCGCCGTACGACCACGAGCGGATCTTCTCGGGCGAGGCCAGACCGATCTTGATCGCGTCGAACTGCTCTTCCTGCTGAACCTGCTTAAAGAGATCGAGCAATGCTTTCATTGCAACTCCTTGTTTCGCCGCCGGCCCGAGGTAACGGGCCGCCGGCATTCATCCTGTGGGAAATCCGCCGGAGACGGCTTCACTGCCGTCCCCGTTTCGATCTGACGATCAATAGCGATCCAGATCGATATCGATACCCAGCGAGCGGATTTCCTTCACCAGCACGTTGAACGACTCCGGCATGCCGGCATCGATCGAGTGCTCGCCCTTGACGATGTTTTCGTACACCTTGGTACGGCCGTTCACGTCGTCGGACTTGACCGTCAGCATTTCCTGCAGCACGTAGGAGGCGCCATACGCTTCCAGCGCCCACACTTCCATCTCGCCGAAACGCTGGCCGCCGAACTGCGCCTTGCCGCCCAGCGGCTGCTGGGTGACCAGCGAGTACGGGCCGGTCGAGCGGGCGTGCATCTTGTCGTCGACCAGGTGGTGCAGCTTGAGCATGTGCATCACACCCAGCGTGACCGGACGCTCGAACGCTTCGCCGGTGCGGCCGTCGTACAGCGTGACCTGCTGCTTGGACGCCGTCAGGCCCTTCTCCTTGGCCACCTCGTCCGGATACGCCAGATCCAGCATGCGGCGGATTTCGGCCTCGTGCGCGCCGTCGAACACCGGGGTCGCGAAGGGCACGCCCTTCTTCAGGTTGTTCGCCAGCTCCAGCACTTCGGCATCCGACAGGCTGTCGAGGTCTTCGGCCTTGCCGCTCTCGTTGTAGATCTGAGCGAGCAGGGCGCGCAGTTCCTGCGCCTTGGCCTGTGCCTTCAGCATGTCGCCGATGCGCTGGCCCAGACCGCGCGCGGCCCAGCCCAGGTGGGTCTCGAGAATCTGACCCACGTTCATCCGCGACGGCACGCCGAGCGGGTTCAGCACGATGTCGGCAGGCGTGCCGTCGGCCATGTAGGGCATGTCCTCGATCGGCACGATCTTCGACACCACGCCCTTGTTGCCGTGACGGCCGGCCATCTTGTCGCCAGGCTGCAGGCGGCGCTTGACGGCCAGGTACACCTTGACCATCTTGATCACGCCCGGGGGCAGCTCGTCGCCCTGGGTCAGCTTCTTGCGCTTTTCCTCGAAGGCCAGGTCGAACTCGTGGCGCTTCTGCTCGATCGCTTCCTTGACCGCCTCGAGCTGGGCCGCGACTTCCTCGTCGGCCGGACGGATGTCGAACCAGTGGTACTTGTCCAGATCGTCCAGGTACTCCTTGGTCAGCTTCGCGCCCTTGGCCAGCTTCTTCGGACCGCCGTTGACGGTCTTGTCGATCAGCAGGCGCTCCAGACGCTGGAAGGCGTCGCCCTCGACGATACGCAGCTGGTCGTTCAGGTCCAGGCGATAGCGCTTCAGTTCGTCGTCGATGATCGACTGCGCGCGCTTGTCGCGGGTCACGCCCTCACGGGTGAAGACCTGCACGTCGATCACGATGCCGCTCATGCCCGAGGGCACGCGCAGCGAGGTGTCCTTCACGTCGGACGCCTTCTCGCCGAAGATCGCGCGCAGCAGCTTCTCTTCCGGCGTCAGCTGGGTCTCGCCCTTGGGCGTGACCTTGCCGACCAGCACGTCGCCGGCCTCGACCTCGGCACCGATGTAGGTGATGCCGGACTCGTCCAGACGGGCCAGTTGCGCTTCAGCCAGGTTCGAGATGTCGCGCGTGATTTCCTCGGGTCCGAGCTTGGTGTCGCGGGCGACCACCGACAGCTCCTCGATGTGGATCGAGGTGTAGCGGTCTTCGGCAACGACCCGTTCCGAGATCAGGATCGAATCTTCGAAGTTGTAGCCGTTCCAGGGCATGAACGCGACCAGCATGTTCTGGCCGAGCGCGAGCTCGCCCAGATCGGTCGAGGCGCCGTCGGCAATCACGTCGCCGCGGGCCACGTGGTCGCCCACCTTGACCATCGGACGCTGGTTGATGTTCGTGTTCTGGTTCGAACGCGTGTACTTGATCAGGTTGTAGATGTCCACGCCGACTTCGCCGGCCACGGCTTCGTCGTCGTTGACACGGATCACGATACGGTTCGCGTCGACATAGTCGACCACGCCGCCACGGGTCGCCTGCACGGCGGTGCCCGAGTCGACCGCGACGGTGCGCTCGATGCCGGTGCCGACCAGCGGCTTGTCCGGACGCAGGCAAGGCACGGCCTGACGCTGCATGTTCGCGCCCATCAGTGCACGGTTCGCGTCATCGTGCTCGAGGAACGGCACCAGCGAGGCCGCGGCCGACACGATCTGCGACGGCGCCACGTCGATGTACTGCACGCGGTCCGGCGTGACCATGCGGGTCTCGCGCTCGCTGCCTTCGCGCGCCGACACCAGTTCGTCGATCAGGTTGCCTTCGGCATCGACCGTCGCGTTGGCCTGCGCCACCACGTACTTGCCTTCCTCGATCGCCGACAGGTAGTCGACCTGGTCGGTCAGCTTGCCGTTCTCGACCTTGCGGTACGGCGTTTCCAGGAAGCCGTACTCGTTCAGGCGGGCGTACAGTGCCAGCGAGTTGATCAGACCGATGTTCGGACCTTCCGGCGTTTCGATCGGGCACACGCGGCCATAGTGGGTCGGGTGCACGTCGCGGACTTCGAAGCCCGCGCGTTCGCGCGTCAGGCCGCCCGGGCCCAGAGCGGACACGCGGCGCTTGTGCGTGATCTCGGACAGCGGGTTGGTCTGGTCCATGAACTGCGACAGCTGCGACGAACCGAAGAACTCGCGGATCGCCGACGAGATCGGCTTCGAGTTGATCAGGTCGTGCGGCATCAGGTTCTCGGTCTCGGCCTGGCCCAGACGTTCCTTGACGGCGCGCTCCACGCGCGACAGGCCGGCGCGGAACTGGTTCTCGGCCAGTTCGCCGACGCAACGCACGCGGCGGTTGCCCAGGTGGTCGATGTCGTCGACTTCGCCCTTGCCGTTGCGCAGGTTGACCAGGATCTTGATGGTCTCGAGGATGTCCTCGTCCTGCAGCACCATGCTGCCCTCGCCGCTCGGGCGGCCCAGGCGGCTGTTGACCTTCATGCGGCCCACGCGCGACAGGTCGTACGACTCTTCGCTGTAGAACAGGCGCTGGAACAGCGCTTCGACGGCGTCCTCGGTGGGCGGCTCGCCCGGGCGCATCATCCGGTAGATCGCGATACGGGCCGCGGTCTGGTCGGCGGTGTCGTCGGTGCGCAGGGTCTGCGAGATGTACGGACCCTGATCCAGATCGTTGGTGTACAGCGTCTGGATCTGCTTGACGCCGGCTTCGCGCAGCGACTCGAGCAGCGTTTCGGTCAGCTCGTCGTTGGCGTTGGCAATCACCTCGCCGGTATCCGGGTCGATGATGTTCTTGGCCAGCACGCGGCCCAGCAGATAGTCTTCCGGCACGCTGATCAGCTTGGTGCCGGCGGACTCCAGGTCACGGATGTGCTTGGCGTTGATCCGCTTGTCCTTCTCGACCACGACACGGCCGTTCTTGTCGGCAATGTCGAAGCGCGCGACTTCGCCGCGCAGGCGCTCGGGCACGAACTCCAGCTGCGCGCCTTCGGCCTGCAGCGTGAAGTTGTCGAACACGAAGAAGTGCGCGAGGATCTGTTCCGGCGTCAGGCCGATCGACTTGAGCAGGATCGTCACCGGCATCTTGCGGCGGCGGTCGACGCGGAAGTACAGGATGTCCTTCGGGTCGAACTCGAAGTCCAGCCACGAGCCGCGGTACGGAATGATCCGTGCCGAGAACAGCAGCTTGCCCGAGCTGTGCGTCTTGCCCTTGTCGTGCTCGAAGAACACGCCCGGCGAACGGTGCAGCTGGGAGACGATCACGCGCTCGGTGCCGTTGATCACGAACGAGCCGGTCGAGGTCATCAGCGGGATCTCGCCCATGTAGACTTCCTGCTCCTTGACCTCCTTGACCTTGCCCGGATTCTCGCGATCGTTGATGATCAGGCGAACCTTGGCGCGCAGGGCCGAGTGGAAGGTCAGGCCGCGCTGCTGACATTCCTTGACGTCGAACGGCGGGTTGGACAGGTGGTACGACACGAACTCCATACGGGCGAGCCCGTTATGGGAGACGATGGGGAAAATTGCGTTGAAGGCCGCTTGCAGGCCTTCGCTCTTGCGACGCGCGGGTGGCGTATCCGCTTGCAAGAACTGGGTGTACGATTCGATCTGGGTGGCTAGCAGGAATGGAACCTGGTGAACCGTCGCGCGCTTCGCAAAGCTTTTGCGAATGCGCTTCTTTTCGGTGAAGCTGTACGCCATGGGATCTCCGAATCATCGCAGGGCTGGCTGGACCTGACCGGCGCCTGAGGTGTTCAGCGACTGGGAGGGGATTTGGCGGTTGGCCGCTACCAACCTCTGGCTGACGGTGTCCGCGCGCTGCGAACCGGCGCCATCATCCACGCGCGCCGGTCCGGGGAACACCCGACCAAACTTGTCTTCTGCAGTCGGTTCAGAAGACAAACATCAGCAGCAACCGCTTAGTGTGCCACTGATGTTTGGCCTCTGCTGCGGCCCCGAGGTTCACCCCGACGCCGAGTAGGCAATGCATCACTTCATGCGCGATGGGGTGTCCTATAAAACACACATCACAGAAGCGCAAAAAGGCTGGCGCCGGGATTTCCCCTTTGCCAGCCCCATTCGCGTGCCGGAGGGCACGCGAGTACCACTTACTTGACTTCGACCTTCGCGCCGGCTTCTTCCAGCTTCTTCTTGGCCTCGTCGGCGGTAGCCTTGTCCACGCCTTCCTTGACGGGCTTCGGTGCGCCATCGACCAGGTCCTTGGCTTCCTTCAGGCCCAGGCCGGTGATTTCGCGAACTGCCTTGATGACGCCGACCTTGTTCGCGCCGACTTCGGCCAGCACGACGTTGAATTCGGTCTTCTCTTCAGCAGCGGCGCCAGCGCCAGCAGCGCCCGGAGCGGCGGCCACGGCCATCGCAGCGGCGGACACGCCAAACTTCTCTTCGAACGCCTTGACCAGGTCGTTCAGTTCCATCACGGACATCGCGCCAACGGCTTCGAGGATGTCGTCTTTGGTGATTGCCATTTGGAAATACTCCTAGATTTGATTCGGTATCGGTATTGCGATCGGGACGAGCCTGACCTTAGGCCGCGGCGCCTTCCTCGGCGGGGGCACCTTCGCTCTTCTTCTCGGCCAGCGCGGCCAGCAGGCGGGCAAAGCCCGACACCGGCGCTTGCATGACGCCAAGCAGCTGAGCAATCAGTTGGTCGCGGCTCGGGATCGAGGCCAGCGCCTTGACGGCGTTGACGTCGAGCACCTTGCCGTCGAACGAACCGGCGCGCAGGACCAGCTTGTCGTTGGTCTTGGCGAAGTCGTTCAGAACCTTGGCCGAGGCCACTGCATCTTCGGAAATCCCGTAGATCAGCGGACCGGTCAGTTGCTCCGCGAGCGCGGCAAACGGCGTACCTTCCACGGCGCGGCGGGCCAGCGTGTTCTTCAGAACGCGCAGGTAGACGCCTTGCTCGCGGGCGGTGGCACGCAGCTTGGTCAGATCGCCAACCGTGATGCCGCGATATTCGGCCACGACGATGGTCTGGGCTTTGGCGACTTGCGCCGACACCTCAGCAACGACGGCCTTCTTATCTTCAATATTGAGTGGCACGGTTAAGCTCCAAAACGATGCGTGGTACTCCGGCGACGGAGGACCTTGCATCAGTCCAAACGAACGGCGTCCGATTGGCCCGAATCACCCGGGGGTCTCGCCCCGGACCATTCCAACCTTCGGGTTCGCCATCTACGCTGGCGGGCAGGTTGCCGTCACCTTGCTGCCGTGTACGGTCCCACCGATTAAGGCCATGCCGCAGCTTGCGCGCGAACAATGACCGCCAGCGGTCTTTGATAACCAGCGGGACCGGCGTCTGACGCCGGCACCACTGCCCAAAGCCTTTCTCTGGCCCGCCGTGGCGGACCGGTTCCGGCGCAGGGCCGGAACCTCGAATGCTTTCGCCGACCGGTGTTATCGGGTCCGGTCAGCGCGATGCCAACCGCTTAGGCGGCCAGCGAAGCCTGGTCGACGCGAACGCCCACGCCCATGGTCGACGAGACCGCGATCTTGCGCAGGTAGACACCCTTGCTGGTGGCCGGCTTGGCCTTGACCAGCGCGTCGATCAGCGCCGACAGGTTGCTCTTGAGCGCGGCGTCCTCGAACGAACGGCGGCCGATGGTCGCGTGGATGATACCGGCCTTGTCGACGCGGAACTGGACTTGACCGGCCTTGGCGTTCTTGACTGCCTGGGCCACGTCGGGAGTCACGGTACCGACCTTCGGGTTCGGCATCAGGCCGCGCGGGCCCAGGATCTGGCCCAGCGTACCGACGATGCGCATCGTGTCCGGCGAAGCGATCACGACGTCAAAGTTCAGGTTGCCGGCCTTCACTTGTTCGGCCAGGTCTTCCATGCCGACCACGTCGGCGCCGGCGGCCTTGGCCGCTTCAGCCTTGTCGCCCTGGGCGAACACCGCCACGCGGACGGTCTTGCCGGTACCGGCGGGCAGCACCACCGAGCCACGAACCACCTGGTCCGACTTCTTGGCGTCGATGCCCAGCTGCACGGCGACGTCGATCGACTCGTCGAACTTGGCCGACGCGCATTCCTTGACCAGGCCCAGCGCCTCGTCGATCGGGTAGAACTTGGTGCGCTCGATCTTGGCCTTGTTGGCCGCTACGCGCTTCGAAACCTTAGCCATTTACAGACCCTCCACGGTGATACCCATCGAGCGGGCCGAGCCGGCGATGGTGCGCACTGCCGCGTCCAGATCGGCGGCGGTCAGGTCGGCGTTCTTGGCCTTGGCGATGTCTTCAGCCTGGGCGCGGGTGATCTTGCCAACCTTGTCGGTGTGCGGCTTGGCCGAACCCTTGGTGATGCCGGCAGCCTTCTTGATCAGCACGGTGGCCGGAGGCGACTTCATCACGAAGGTGAAGCTCTTGTCGGCGTAGGCGGTGATCACCACCGGCACCGGCAGGCCGGGCTCCATACCCTGGGTCTGCGCGTTGAACGCCTTGCAGAACTCCATGATGTTCAGGCCGCGCTGACCCAGTGCCGGGCCCACGGGCGGGGAGGGGTTCGCTTTACCAGCCGGGATCTGCAGCTTGATAAAGCCAATAATCTTCTTGGCCATCTTTACTCCAATCCGGACCGCTGCACCTTGGGCAATCGGTCCTGTTGAGTCGTAACGCGCTGTCGCCGTCCGCCTGCGGCGGGACCGGCCTCACGCTCCTCTTGTGCCCCTTGCGGAGCGTCGCCGGCCGCACCGCCCGAAAACGGCGCGACCCTGCGAATCCTGTGACGATCAGACCTTCTCGACCTGGCCGAACTCGAGCTCGACCGGGGTGGCACGACCGAAGATGGTCACCGAGACGCGCAGGCGCGACTTCTCGTAATTGACCTCTTCCACGTTGCCGTTGAAGTCGGTGAACGGGCCGTCCTTGACGCGCACCATTTCGCCCACCTCGAACAGCGTCTTGGGCCGCGGCTTTTCGACGCCTTCCTGCATCTGCGTCATGATCTTGTCGACTTCCTTCTGGGAAATCGGGCTCGGACGGTTGCGCGCGCCGCCGACAAAACCGGTGACCTTGCTGGTGTTCTTGACCAGGTGCCACGTCTCGTCGGTCATCTCCATTTCCACGAGCACGTAGCCCGGGAAGAAGCGCCGCTCGGTCACCGAACGCTGACCGCCCTTCATTTCGATCACTTCCTCGGACGGCACCAGGATGCGTCCGAACTTGTCCTGCATCTCCGCGCGCTCGATGCGTTCCTGCAGTGCGCGCTGCACGCTCTTCTCCATGCCGGAGTAAGCGTGGACCACGTACCAGCGCTTCTTCGAAGGCGGCTGCGTAGGAGTGGATTCCTGCTTTGCGTCGTCCGTCATGTCCTTTCCCTTATTTCCAGCCCAGCACGAGGGAGAAGATCACCCACTCGATCAGTTTGTCGGCCGACCACAAGAACAGCGCCATCACGACCACGAAGACGAACACCAGGCCCGTCATCTGTCCGGCTTCCTTGCGGGTCGGCCACACCACCTTGCGGACTTCCCGGTACGATTCCCTGGCGAATCCCACGAATTCCTTGCCCGGCGCGGACACCAGCGCGACGATCACGCCGAGCGCGATGCCAACGAACAGCGCGGCGCCGCGCACGTAGGCAGGCTGTTGTGCCAGCGCGTAGAAACCGATCACGCCGGCCACCACGAGCAGCACGGCCACGCCCAGCAGCCACTTGCCACTGGAGGTGTTGACGGTTTCGACGTTGGGATTGGCCATGTTTCGCAAACGAGACTAAGCCGCGTCACGATGGATCCTCTGTGGATCCGCCCGACGCGGCTGATTGAATTGGCAGGGGCAGAGGGAATCGAACCCCCAACCTTCGGTTTTGGAGACCGACGCTCTGCCAGTTGAGCTATACCCCTAAAACAACTTTGGGGTCGGCTGGAGCCAACCCCACTGGCGGCAAACGCGGCCGGTTGGTGCCGCGCTTGCTGTCGTGACTGCTTAGTCCAGGATCTTGGCGACGACGCCGGCGCCGACGGTGCGGCCGCCTTCACGGATGGCGAAGCGCAGGCCCTCTTCCATCGCGATCGGGGCGATCAGCTTGACGGTGATCGACACGTTGTCGCCCGGCATGACCATTTCCTTGTCCTTCGGCAGCTCGATCGAGCCGGTCACGTCGGTCGTACGGAAATAGAACTGCGGACGGTAGTTGTTGAAGAACGGGGTGTGACGGCCGCCTTCGTCCTTCGACAGGATGTACACCTCGCCGGTGAAGTGCGTGTGCGGCTTGATCGAACCCGGCTTGCACAGCACCTGGCCGCGCTCGACGTCTTCACGCTTGGTGCCGCGCAGCAGCAGACCGACGTTGTCGCCAGCCTGGCCCTGGTCCAGCAGCTTGCGGAACATTTCCACGCCGGTGCAGGTGGTCTTGACCGTCGGGCGGATACCGACGATTTCGATTTCCTCGCCGACCTTGATCACGCCACGCTCGATACGGCCGGTCACCACGGTACCGCGGCCCGAGATCGAGAACACGTCTTCGACCGGCATCAGGAACGTGCCGTCCACGGCGCGCTCCGGCGTCGGGATGTAGGTGTCCAGCGCCTCGGCCAGGCGCATGATCGCCTCTTCGCCCAGGTCGCCCTTGTCGCCTTCGAGCGCCAGCTTGGCCGAACCCTTGATGATCGGGGTGTCGTCGCCGGGGAACTCGTACTTCGACAGCAGCTCGCGCACTTCCATTTCCACCAGCTCGAGCAGCTCGGCGTCGTCCACCATGTCGCACTTGTTCAGGAACACGATGATGTACGGCACGCCCACCTGACGGGCCAGCAGGATGTGTTCGCGCGTCTGCGGCATCGGGCCGTCAGCGGCCGAGCACACCAGGATCGCGCCGTCCATCTGCGCGGCGCCCGTGATCATGTTCTTGACGTAGTCGGCGTGGCCCGGGCAGTCAACGTGCGCGTAGTGGCGGTTGGCCGTCTCGTACTCGACGTGCGCGGTGTTGATGGTAATACCGCGTGCCTTCTCTTCCGGCGCCGCATCGATTTCGTCGTACTTCTTCGCGGCACCGCCGAACTTCGAAGCCAGCACCGTCGCAATCGCCGCCGTCAGCGTCGTCTTGCCGTGGTCAACGTGACCAATCGTACCAACGTTCACGTGCGGCTTGGTCCGCTCGAACTTTTCCTTTGCCATTT
>NZ_VZOV01000030.1 GCF_008801915.1 Cupriavidus gilardii | reverse complement strand
CCACCGCGAAGCCGCGGCCCTGCTCGCCCGCGCGCGCCGCTTCCACCGCCGCGTTCAGCGCCAGGATGTTGGTCTGGAACGCGATGCCCTCGATCACGCCGATGATGTCGACGATCTTCTTCGACGCGCCGTTGATCTCGTCCATCGTCTGCACCACCCGGCCCACCACCTCGCCGCCCTTGACCGCGGTCTCCGACGCGTTGGCCGCCAGGCCGCTGGCCTGGCGCGCGTTGTCGGCGTTCTGCCGCACCGTGCCGGTCAGCTCTTCCATGCTCGAGGCCGTCTCTTCCAGCGAGGCCGCCTGCTGCTCCGTGCGCTGCGACAGGTCGTTGTTGCCCGCGGCGATTTCCCGCGAGGCCGATGCGATCGACTCGGCCGCGGCCTTGAACTCCTGCACCATGCCCGACAGCTGCAGCTGCATCTGCTTCATCGCGTACAGCATGCTGCCGCGGTCGCCGGCGCGCAGCTTGATCTCGGTCGAGAAGTCGCCATCCGCGATGCGCGAGGCGATCGAGGCCGCGTAGGCCGGTTCGCCGCCCAGCTGCCGCGACAGCGCGCGGGCCAGCAACACGCCCAGCAGCAACGACACCGCCAGTCCGCCGAGCACCAACGCCAGCATCCACAGGCGCGAGCTCTCGTAGACACCCTGCGCCTCTTCCATGTTGGCGCGGGCACCGGCATCGCGGCGCTTGACCATGTTGAACATCAGTTCTTCGATCGCATGGCCATCCTTGAGCAGCGCCGTGCTTTCCTCGAACACCTGGCTCTCGAACTGCGAGGTATCGAGCGGCTGACGCGAGACCAGCTCGACGTACTTGGCCATGCGGTCGCGATAGGCCGGCAGCATCGCGTCGAATTGCTTGATCAGCGCCTGACCTTGTTCGGTCTGGAAGGAATTGCGGGCCTGCTTGATGCGCTCGTCGACCACGCCGAACGATTTTTCGATCAGCGTCTTCTCGGTCGTCCGTTCACCCATCGTCGAGGCCGACAGCAGCGCGATCTGCGCGCGGCTGGCGTACAGCAGATTGATGTTGGCGTCCTGCACGGCCTTCAGCGCCTGCAGGTCGGTGTTGTATATCCGGCTGGTCCACTCGGTCATCCGGCCCATATTGACCACCCCCAGCAGGCCCATCGCCATGCCGATGACGGAAACGATCAGAAAGCCGACGACCAGCTTCGTCGCGACTCGCAGTTGCTTGAACCATTGCATGAGAACTACCTCTTCTTCTGGATGACCGTCCGGCCGGATGCGGCGCCGATCGCCAGCGATCGGTGCGCTTGCCGGCTTGCTTTCCGGCTTCGTTGTCGCGCCGGTTGATACTGCTGTCCGTGCTGGGATCGGTGCCCGGCGCCTGCCGGCGTCCGTGCCCGATCGCCCGTCAAATGCCGATCTTCATGCGCGTGCCAGTCGCGGCGCCGCTGCTTTCTGCGCCGCGTCCGCCGCACCCGCGCGCGGACGCAGCGGGCGCGGCTCGGCGTTCAGGCTGACGCGGAACACCGCCACCGCGTCGCGCAGCCGCGCGGCCTGGTCCTCGAGCGAGCCGGCCGCGGCGGCGGCCTGTTCGACCAGCGCCGCGTTCTGCTGCGTGACCTCGTCCATCTGCGCCACCGCCTGGTTCACCTGCTCGATGCCCGAGCTCTGCTCGGCCGACGCCGCGCTGATCTCGCCCATGATGTCCGTCACCCGCTTGACCGCCTGCACGATCTCGCCCATGGTCTGGCCGGCCTGGCCCACCAGCGCCGAGCCGTTGTCCACCCGCGCCACCGTATCGCCGATCAGCCCCTTGATCTCCTTGGCCGCGTTCGCGCTGCGCTGCGCCAGGCTGCGCACCTCGCCGGCCACCACCGCGAAGCCGCGGCCCTGCTCGCCCGCGCGCGCCGCTTCCACCGCCGCGTTCAGCGCCAGGATGTTGGTCTGGAACGCGATGCCCTCGATCACGCCGATGATGTCGACGATCTTCTTCGACGCACCGTTGATCTCGTCCATCGTCTGCACCACGCGGCCCACCACCTCGCCGCCCTTGACCGCGGTCTCCGACGCGTTGGCCGCCAGGCCGCTGGCCTGGCGCGCGTTGTCGGCGTTCTGCCGCACCGTGCCGGTCAGCTCTTCCATGCTCGACGCGGTCTCTTCCAGCGAGGCCGCCTGCTGCTCGGTGCGCTGCGACAGGTCGTTGTTGCCCGCGGCGACCTGGCGCGTCGCCGTGGCGATCGCGCTCATGCCTTCCTGGATTTCATGGACGACCGACAGCAGGCTGCGCTGCATCGTCTGCATCGCCTTGGCGAGCGCGCCGATCTCGTCGTTGCTGGAGAACTCGTAGCGCGTGGCCAGATCCCCCGCGCCCAGGCGCAGCGCGAAGTCCAGCATCTCGCGCATCGGGCGATGCACCATCGCCAGCAGCGCCGCGCCGGTGGCCATCGCCGACAGGCCGGCCAGTACGAAGCCGCCCCACAGCCACGGCCGCAGTGCCGCGCGCGTCTGCGGCTCGGCCAGCAGCTCGAACGCGGCCAGCGCGGCCAGGAACCATGCGAGGCCCACGCCCTGCGACAGCATGATGCGGCCGCGCAGGCCCAGCCGGCGCAAGCCGTCGACCCAGCCGAGCGGCCCGCGGCGGACCACCACGCCTTCGCGGATGCGGATGCCGGCGGCGTTGCCCGAGCGAATGCGCGCGTACGCGGCCTGCGCCGCCTCGATCTGCTCGGCGCTCGCCATCGAGCGAACCGACGTGTAGCCGACGGTCTGTCCGTCGACGCGGGTCGGCGTCACCGTCGCGCTGACCCAGTAGTAGTCGCCGTTCTTGCGGCGGTTCTTGACCAGCCCGACCCACGAGCGGCCCGCCTGCAGCGTGCGCCACAGATCCTCGAACGCCTCTGGCGGCATGTCGGGATGGCGCACCAGGTTGTGCGGCGCGCCGAGCAGTTCCTCGGCGGTGAAGCCGCTGACCTCGATGAACGCGCGGTTGGCGAAGGTGATGCGGCCCTTCAGGTCGGTGCGCGAGATCAGGTAATCGTTGGGCGCGAGCTTGTATTCGCGCGCGGTGACAGGCTGGTTGTTTCTCATGACGTTGTGCTGCTCGATTCGTTCGGGGCGCGCCTCAGGCCGCGGCGGCGGCTTCGATGGCGGCCAGTTCCTCGGTCGCCAGCAGCTTCTCGATATCGACCAGGATCAGCATGCGGTCTTCGACCGAGCCGAGGCCGCGGATGTATTCGGTGTCGAGATTGCCGGAGAACTGCGGCGTGGGCTTGATCTGGGCGGGAGTCAGCGTCAGTACGTCCGAGACGCCGTCGACCACGATGCCGGTGGTGCGGTGGTTCAGATCGACGATGATGACGACCGTGTACTGGTCGTAGCTGACCGTCTGCTGCTGGAACTTGATGCGCAGATCGACGATCGGCACGATGGTGCCGCGCAGGTTGATCACGCCCTTCAGATAGGCCGGCGCGTTGGCAATCTGCGTGACCGCCTCGTAGCCGCGGATTTCCTGGACCTTGAGGATGTCGACGCCGTATTCCTCGCGGCCCAGCGTGAAGGCGAGAAACTCCTCGCCGCTTCCTTCGGTCTTGCTGCTGACGTTCATCTTGCGCTCCCGCTCCCCGGTTGTGGCCGTCGTTGCGCGCTGGCGGAGTGCACCCCAGCCGGCCCGACCGCCTTTATCGACCACTGCGTGGCCACTGCCCTGGCAATTGCATGGCGATGGCGCCGCGATGGCGCGGCTCCAAGGGCGCGCACTGACCGCGCGCCTCGCCCCTTGCTGGTTATCGGCAGATCCGATGCGCGACTGAAGGGTCGGAAGCGGCCGCTTTTACCCCTCTTCGGAGGGGGATAGCAGCGCGGCGACCGACTGCATCAGTTGGTCGGGATCGAAGGGCTTGGGCAGGAAGCCGCTGGCGCCGGCCTCGCGGGCCTGGGCGCGGATCTGACCGTCGGCCTCGGTGGTCAGCATCAGGATCGGCATCGCCGCGTAGCGCGGCGCGGCGCGCAGCCGGCGGATCAGCGTCAGGCCGTCCATGCCCGGCATCACCTGGTCGGTGACGAGCATGTCGAACGGCTGCGCTGGCGGTGCGGCCTCGGCCACCGCGTGCGCCTCGTCGCCGTCCGCTGCCTCGGCGACGTCGTAGCCGCCGGCGCGCAGGCAGGCGGCGATCATGCGGCGCAGGGAGGGCGAATCGTCGACGACAAGAATGCGTTGAGCTGGCATGGCGGCTACCTCGAAACGGCGGCGGATCGGCCGGCAGACGGCGCGGGGCGATCCGTGTTCTATGCTGGTCGGCGCCGGCCCCTGCCGGCGCATCGCTGCGGCGCGGGCCGCCATATCGGACCGGGCTCGGTCCCATACCGCGGCGCTGTGCGCCAATCAGGCTTATCGGCGGCCCGGCGCGCTTCCTTTAGCGCACGGTGTGGCCGCGCGCGGCGTTCAGCGGCGCGGGCTGGACAGCAGGTCCGCGAAGCCGGGCGCTTCCATCGGGCGGGCCAGCAGATAGCCCTGCACCTCGTCGCAACCCATGCGCGCCAGGATGTCGAGCTGGGCCTGCGATTCGACGCCTTCGGCCACCACGCGCATGCGCAGCTCGTGCGCCAGCGCGACCATCGAGCCGACGATGGCGCGGCCTTGCGGATCCGACTCCAGGCCCCCGATCAGCGTGCGGTCGATCTTCAGCGTGCCGACCCGCAGCCGCTTCAGATAGCCGAGGCTGGAATAGCCGCTGCCGAAGTCGTCCAGCGCGACGTGGATGCCGAGCGCCTGCAGTTCGGTCAGCGTCTCCAGCGACTGCGCGATGTCCTTCATCGCCGCCGTCTCGGTGATCTCGAGCGTGATCGCCGACGGCGGAATGTCGTGCTGGTGGATCTGCTCGAGCAGGTACTGCGGGAAGTCGCGGCTGGCAAAACGCAGCCCCGACACGTTGATGGCAACCGGGACCACCGGCAGGCCGGCGTCCTGCCACTCGCGCACCTGGCGGCAGACGCTGGCGATGACCCAGTCGTCGAGCTTGTCGATCTGACCGGACTGCTCGGCCACCATGATGAATTCGGCCGGATTGACCGCGCCGAGCGTCGGATGGCGCCAGCGGCACAGCGCCTCGGCACCCACCACGGTGCGCGCGTCGACGTCGAACTTCGGCTGGTACTCGAGCGACAGGCCGTCATCCTGGATCGCCAGCCACAGATCGCGGCGGATCACCCGCATGCGGCGGGCGCGCTCGCCGGCGGCGGAGTTGAAGGTGCGCACCTGGTTCGAGCCAGATTCGCGCGCCTCGGACAGGCTGACCCGCGCCGCCTGCATCAGGCCTTCCGAGCTCTGCGCATCGCGTGGGTAGACCGCGATGCCGATATTGACGCCGATCTGCATCTGCAGGCCGCGCGCGGTGACGAACTCCGAGATCGATGCCAGCACGCGCGAACCGAGCTCGTGCGCGCGATTGGAGTTCAGCAGCGCCGGGACGCCCACGGCGAACTCGTCGCGCGCCAGGCGGGCCAGGAAGTCGTGCGGCTCGAGCGCGGCCTGGGCCAGCACGCTGGCGTCCTGCGCGAGGATGTCGTCGGCGCGCACCTCGAAGACTTCATCGACCTCGCGGAAGTCGGCGATATGGATCAGCAGCACCGCACAGCTGGTCTCGGCCAGCCGTGCATGGGCGATCGACTGGTCGAGCCAGCGGGCGAACGCGGCGCGGTCCGGCACGTCGGTGGCCACGCTGTATTCGCCGACCGTCGCCTGGCCGCGGCCCACCGGGCGGACCGTCAGCCGGCCGGGGATGCGGCCGTTGAGCCGACGCACGATGCGCGTCGGCAAACCCGGCGGCGCACTGCCACTGCGCTCGCCCTCGGGCTCGCCGGCATCGCTGAGCAGCACGTCGCGCTCGCGCTGCGGCGCATGGCGGCGGTCCAGCAACGACAACAGCGCGAACGCCGCCGTGCCCAGCACGGCCAGGCCCAGGCCGAACCAGGCCGGATGCAGCAGGTTCACCGCATCGATGCAGGCGGTGCGCGAGCTGGCGCCGCCGCACTGGTGGCCAAGCCCGATCCCGGCCGCGGCGATCACGCCCGCGCCGGCCAGCGTCGCGAGCATCGCGGCACCGCGCCAGTACGCCAGCGCCCGGTGCAGCCATTGCGCCAGCACCGTCGTGGCGATGCCGCCAACGAGCGCGGCCAGCGCCTGCGACCACTCGGCCGAACGCGGCACCGAGCCGGACAGCAACACGACCCAGACCGGCAGGCCGATCGACGCCTGCGACACCAGCCCCGCGGTCAGGGCCATCATGCGGCCGGACCATCCCGTCCCATCGCGGCCGCGGCCGGCAGCGCGAAGGCCGACGGCGATGCCGAGCAGGATGGCGAGCAGCAGAACGCTAAAACTCATATCGAAGGGGGCGCTGCGGAATGCGTGTAGATGGCGCGCCGTCAGGATCCGGCCCGAAGGCCGGCGACGGGACGCCCTGGGTATTGCCGAACCGCGTCGAACGCGGCGAATCGTGGTGCGGGGCCCCGGCGCACAGCGCATGCGCCGACTGCGGTTGGCAGCCGGCCACGCACCGCCCGGGACGTTAGCATAGCCACCGCGCGTAGTGCACGCGGCGTCACCTTATTGCAACGAAGGCGCCCCTCCGCCGTCGCACGTTCCCCGGCTTCGTTCGCGCCGGCGGCAGGCCGCGCGCGGACATTCGATGACGAAGACGGAACAGGGCGACGCAAGGACATGGGACGACTCGGATCGATCAATAGCGGCGGACAGTCCGCCAACCTGCCGGGCGACAGCCCATGCTGTGGGGATATCGACCGCCGGGGCGGATTACTTGAATCGGGGAATGGCGGCGCGCAGCTCCGTGGCGGTGATCGGCGACGCCGACGGGCAATGGAAACGCGACGAGGGCAACATCGCATCCGTTTTACCGCGCCATATTGCTCAAAACGAATGCGACAAACGAAAGAGCCAGGCCGATGGCGTCGCAAAACCGCGCCGGCGAGGCTGCCATCGCCCGGAATGGCGCCAGAGATGACGCAGGCGACAGATCGGCGTGTGAAAAGTTCATCATGAAAGGTTTCGTGACCGATTTTGTCAAAAATCGGTTTCAACCTGCGCCAGCATTTGCATCGCTATCGCAGGCCGTTATAATTCATGCCGTTCATCTCGCCCACCGTAATCAGAGGTCTCAAAATGGCAACCTATCAGGAAATCGTTCAGAAAATCAACGAATTGCAGAAGCAAGCCGAAGAGATCAAGGCTCGAGAGCAGGCGGCGGTAATCGACGATATCCGCAAGAAAATCGAAGAATATGGCTTGACCGCCGAAGATCTCGGTTTTGGCAGCAAGGCGGTACCCGGCAAGAAAACCGCGCGCAAAGTGCCCGTGCGCTATCGTGACAGCGCTGGCAATACCTGGACGGGCCGCGGCAAGCGCCCCGGCTGGCTGACCCAGGCGCTGGCCTCCGGAAAATCGATCGACGACTTCCTGGTGCGATAAACGCAGCATCGGCCGGGACGCCTTGCGGCGTCACTACACCGGCGACCCGCGGCCCCCGGGCATTCGGGGCCGCCGCGGAGCAATAAAAAAACCGGGCCAAACCAGGCCCGGTTTTCCATTGTTGCCGCAATCCCAGATCAGGACGCAAACCCCAGCGGATTCATCGACTGCCAGCGCCAGGAGTCCGCGCACATCCGGTCCAGATCGTGACGCGCCTGCCAGCCCAGCAGGCGCTGTGCCAATGCCGGGTCCGCATAGCACGAGGCAATATCGCCGGGGCGGCGCGCGACGATCTCATACGGGATCGGCTTGCCGCTGGCGCGCCGATACGCCTCCACCACCTCGAGCACGCTGTAACCGCGGCCGGTTCCCAGATTGACCGTCATCCCCTCGCCGCGCTCGTTCAGATAGCGCAGCGCCGCCAGATGGCCGTCGGCCAGATCGCAGACGTGGATGTAGTCGCGCACGCCGGTGCCGTCCGCGGTCGGATAGTCGCCGCCAAACACCATCAGGCGCTCGCGCCGGCCGGCCGCCACCTGCGCCACATACGGCATCAGATTGTTCGGCACACCGCCCGGATCCTCGCCGATCAGCCCGCTTTCGTGCGCGCCAACCGGATTGAAATAGCGCAGATAGGCGATACGCCAGTGCGGATCGGCGCGTTCGAGATCGCGCAGGATCTGCTCGCCCATCAGCTTGGTCTGGCCGTACGGATTGGTGGCCGACAGCGGAAACTCCTCGCGGATCGGCACCGCATGCGGATTGCCATAGACGGTGGCCGAGGAACTGAAAACCAGCGTCTTGACGCCGGCCGCCTGCATCGCCGCACACAGCGTCAGCAGGCCGTTCAGGTTGTTGTCGTAGTAGGCCAGCGGCTGCGCCATCGATTCGCCGACGGCCTTCAGCGCGGCGAAATGGATCGCGCCGGCGATCCTGTGCTCGGCGAACACCCGGTCCAGCAGGGCGCGGTCGCGCACGTCGCCCTCGACGAACCGCGGCGTCTGGCCCGAAATGGTGGCGATCCGGTCGACCACCGCACGGTTGCTGTTGGACAGATTGTCCAGCCCGACCACATCGTAGCCGGCCGCGAGCAGTGCAACCCAGGTATGCGAAGCGATATAGCCGGTGGCACCGGTCAGCAGCAGAGTGTCTGGCATCGTGAACTTTATCGATTGAACATGCGGACGGCGGGGCCGAGCCGCCGCCGTCAGGGGCGTTATGGTAACCCGGGCGGCGATGCCGCCCCGGCCGCGGCAAGCTGGCCGCTGCGCGCCTGCCAGGCGGTATACGCCGCGTGCAGCCGCCAGCCCGACTCCAGATCGCGCATGCCCAGATACTGCGCGACGGTGGCCGGCTCGGCGCCGGCCTCGAAATGCAGCGCGCCATAGCTGTTGCGCAGCGTCTGCGGCGAGGCGCGCTCGGTGCGTCCGTCCAGCACGCCGGCCTCGTCCAGCAACTGCTCGACCCGCCGGTACAGCGAGGCGGCGTGCAGCGGCCGCCCCGCGGGCTGTGCCGGAAACACCAGCGTGCCGAGCGTGCCGCCCGCCTCTCGCACCGCCAGCCAGGCCAGCAACGGCCGGCGGGCAAAGTCGAACACGGGCGCGCGATAGGTGCGGCCGTTGTCGGTACGGGTCAGCCGCAGCTCGCTGGCGTCCGCCGCAATGCTGTCGAGCCGCAGCGCCCGCACCTCGCCCACCTTGAGGCCGGCGCCCAGCATCGCGGCGACCACCGCGACATCCCGCGCGCGTTTCCAGGCGGTCGGGCTCGGGGTCGCATTGGCGTCCGGCATCGTGACCGGTTCCAGCACACGCGCCACCACGGCGTCGCGCTCGGCCGGCAACAGAAAGGGCGTCGGATCGTTGTCGCCATCCGCCAGATGGGCTCTTGCCGCCTGGCTGCCCGGGTTATGCAGGCCGGCCTGCTGCAGCGACAGGTAATGAAAGACGCGCTCGATCAGCCGCGTATAGCGATAGCGATGGCGCTTGTGCAGCCCCTCGGCATCCAGGAAGGCGCCGATCTGGGCGGCAGACCACGACAGCGGCGCGACGCCATGCTCGCGCGACCAGCGCAGCAGCTTGCCCCACATCGCGCGATAGACGACCGCGGTGCCATGGCCGAAGCCATGGATCGCCAGCCAGCCATCGAAGGCCCGCTCGGGATCGGCATGCCAGTCCGCCAGATTGCCTTCGAACAGATCGCGGCGGGTTCCGGTTGCCGGTCGAGGATCGTCGCTCACCTGCACTCCTGCTGATTCATTGGGCACATTGTAGACAAGGCGCCACCGCGTCCCCACGCAGCGGATGCGCGGCACCGTACGGTAATCGCCCGGCGCAGGCGTCACAGCGCGCCATGGCCGTGGTCGCCGCTATTGAAAGCCGGCGAAGGCCGTGCTAACTTTCGACTCACTATGCAACTGGTTGCATATCGATGCAGCCATCGACCGCAGCCATCCAACGACCACAACCCTTCTTTTCGAACCGAGGCCGCCATGTCCCTTCCTCCGCTCCTGCAACGCCTGCGCCTGCCGGTGGTGTGCTCGCCGCTGTTCATCATCTCGAACCCCGATCTGGTGATTGCGCAATGCAAGGCCGGCGTGGTCGGCTCCTTCCCCGCGCTCAACGCACGGCCGGCCTCGCTGTTGGAGGAGTGGCTGGACCGCATTACCACGGAGCTGGCCGAGCACGACGCCAAGCATCCGGACCGGCCCTCTGCGCCGTTCGCGGTCAACCAGATCGTGCACAAGTCCAACGACCGGCTGGAGCACGACCTGGAGCTGTGCGTGCGCTACAAGGTGCCGATCGTGATCACCTCGCTGGGCGCGCGCGTCGAAGTCAACCAGGCGGTGCACTCGTACGGCGGCATCGTGCTGCACGACATCATCAACAACACGTTTGCCCACAAGGCGATCGACAAGGGCGCCGATGGCCTGATCGCGGTGGCCGCGGGTGCCGGCGGCCATGCCGGCACGCAGTCGCCGTTCGCGCTGCTGCATGAGATCCGCGAGTGGTTCGATGGTCCGCTGCTGCTGTCGGGCGCCATCGCCAGCGGCAACGGCATCCTGGCGGCGCAGGCCGCGGGCGCCGACCTCGCGTATATCGGCTCGGCCTTCATCGCCACCGAGGAAGCCAATGCGCAGCCGGCCTACAAGCAGATGATCGTGGACAGCACCGCCGGCGATATCGTCTATTCGAATCTGTTCACCGGCGTGCACGGCAACTACCTGCGCCAGAGCATCGTCAACGCCGGCCTCGATCCGGAAGCGCTGCCCGCCTCCGACCCGACCGCGATGAACTTCGGCTCGAACCGGGTCAAACCTTGGAAGGACATCTGGGGCGCCGGCCAGGGCGTCGGCGCCATCAAGCGCGTGGTACCCGCCGCCGACCTGGTCGACCGCTTCGCCGAGGAATACGCGCTGGCCCGCCGCCGGCTGGGGCTGGCTGACGTCGGCGCGGGCGTTGGGGTGAGGGATCTGGTGTAAACGAAACCGGACGGGGGACCGTCCTGGCCCCCGTCTCCATTGCAGTGAGCCAGATTGACACCCCCTATTCACGTATCTACACTGTAGATACGTGAGGACGCCGCACCGCAGCCGTCCCGTTACCAAAGTTATGAATTGGTTGACGGTGGAGCTAAAGAATGGAGCTGTCCGCGATATAGCCTGCGGTCCCGCTCCCCGAACATGACGACCAGATCACGGGGGGCTCTCCTCACGCGCGAAGTTTGAAAGTGGAGGAACAGCTAATGACCGCATTGACAGTGAAGCGTTGGGGCAACAGTCTTGCTCTTCGCATTCCGTCGTACTTGGCTGAAGAAGCAAATATCACTGAGAACGCGGTGATAGAGGCGACGGTACTTGAGGGGAAATTGGTCCTGGAGAAGAAGGCCGAGCCTTCCTTCTCGCTGGAGGAGTTCATCCTCGAACTGCAAGCCGGGCATGAGGTCGAGGCTACCGTTGATTGGGGAGCTCCGGTAGGCAATGAATTTGGTGCCGCGGGCAATCCTGATAACGACTGATGATTGTCTATGCGATCAACCACGACGAGCGGCACGGCAATCGGCGCGTTCGCAACGGCCGACGTTCAGCATCGAGTTCCCCAAACGGGTGAAATCTGGTGGATGAGCCTCGATCCAACGAAGGGACATGAACAAGCGGGCTTCCGGCCCATACTGGTGTTGTCGCCGGCAGGAATCAACGGCCCGACAAAGCGCTTTATCGGGGTTCCGCTGACGACCTCTCTCGCGCCCGCCGGCACCGCTCGTGCCCGCATGCAAGTGCGTATATCGGGCATGCCGCGCGAATGCGCGGCCTTGCCGGATCAAATCACCACGTTGGATTGGATCGCCCGAAGTGCCCGCTATGATGGGCAATGCGCGACCGAACAGGAACTCAAAGAGATTCGGCTGCGGGTGGCAGCGATCTGCGGTATCGGTTAGCGAAGTCCCATTCCATATCGACATCCTGGTGCGGCGATGGCGGGCAACAACACCATTGCCGCGCGGGCTACCGCCCGCCCTCCGGCTCCAGCAACGGCAACACCGCCGTGCCCCACGCCACCCAGTCCTCTTCGTAACGGATCCCGCGCCGCAGCAGCGCATGCCGCAGCTGCTGGGCGCGGTCCGGGTGCGGAGCGGCGAAGTCGCGCTGCTCGATCGCGCGATAGGTTGCCAGCCTTTCCTCGTGCAGCGCGATCATCCGCCGCATCTCGTCGCCCAGTCCGAGCGGGCCGGCCACCGCGTCGGCGCGCAGCTTGACCAGGATCTCGTCGCGCTGATCCAGCCCGGCCGTCGGCGACAGCACCCAGCGCACCAGCTCCTCCCGGCCCGCCGGCAGCACGCGATAGACCTTCTTGCGGCTGCGCACGTCCCCTTCGTCGTCTTGCGCGGCAATCCAGCCGCGTTCGGCCATGCGGCCAAGTTCGCGATAGATCTGCTGGTGAGTGGCATGCCAGAAATAGCCGATCGACTTGTCGAAGCGCCGCGCCAGTTCGTAGCCTGACGAGGGCTTCTCCATCAACGAGGTCAGAAGGGCGTGCTGGATCGACATGCGGGCGATGGGAGCGGAATGCGCGCCGGAGTGCGCGCAAAGCGCCAATGTTAGCGCATGGAGGCGGCGCGCAAGCCATCGGCTGGGCCCTGCACCCTATTGCTCGCAATATGACAAATCGAGCCGATGGCTAGGCCAGAATTAAAAAAGGTGAAATAGCAAATCGGCTGGTGCTGCAATACATTGGAGACAAAGCCGCATTTGACCAGGAACAGCCGCCATGCCCGGATCGCATGATCTCGCCGAGGAGCGGGATATTCCCTGGGAAGGCGACGGTCCCTCCGCAGTGGAAGGCCGAATCGCCGCCCCGTCCAGCGCCATTTATTACCGCCTGCCGGATACCCCGATAGGCCATCACATCAAGGAGTATCCCAGCGGGCTGCGCCAGCTGGTTCGCTTTGTCGGCGTCGAGGAACAGGTGGTCAAGGTCAGCCTGAACTGAGCCCAGACCCAACCCAAACCCGCCCGACGCCCAGGCCGCGGCAGCTGCTGCCCGCGCGCCAACGATGTCTCCTCCTGCCCGGGTGGGCCGGAACTCGAGCTCGCTGCCAGTCGCGAGCTTTTTTTTGCCGGCGCGGTCCGCCGGTAGCGAGCGCCGGCAGTCAACACCGCATTCCGTGCCGCATTCCCGGAAGTGTCCCGCCGGCATCGATCCGAATGCCGTGCCGCCCATGAAAAAAGCCGGCCCGAAGGCCGGCTTTCTGTCGTGGCGCCGCGCGCCTGGCGCGCGAAGCCCCGCGACGATCAGTCCACGGTCGCGCCAGAGGCCTTGACCACCTTCGCCCACTTGGCCGCTTCGCTCTTCATGAACGCAGCCAGTTGTTCGGGCTTCTCGGGGTTGGGCTCGGCGCCCTGACCCGCCATCTGCTTCTGGACGTCCGGCATGGCCAGGATCTTGACCACTTCGGCGTTCAGGCGATCGATGATGGGCTTGGGCGTGCCGCCGGTGGCGTACAGCGCGAACCACGAGGTCGCTTCATAGCCCGGCACGCCGGCTTCGGCGACGGTCGGCACGTCCGGCAGCGCCGGCGAGCGCTTGGCCGAGGTCACGGCCAGCGGACGCAGCTTGCCGGCCTTCACGTGCTGGTACGACGACGGCAGGTTGTCGAACATCAGACCGATCTGGTTACCCAGCAGATCGTTGACCGCCGGGGCGCTGCCCTTGTACGGCACGTGCTGGATGTTCAGGCCGGTCATCGAGTTGAACAGTTCGCCCGACAGGTGCATCGACGAGCCGTTGCCCGACGAGCCGTAGCTGATCTTGTTCGGATTCGCCTTCACGTAGGCGATCAGCTCCTTGACGCTCTTGGCCGGCACGTTCGGGTTGACCACCACCAGGTTCGGCACCATCGCGACCCGGGTGATCGGCGCGAAGTCCTTGACCGGGTCGTACGGCAGCTTCGAGTACAGCGACTGGTTGATCGCGTGGGTACCGATGGTGCCCATGAACAGCGTGTAGCCGTCGGCGGGTGCCTTGGCGGCGAGCGAGGCGCCGATGTTGCCGCCCGCGCCCGGACGGTTCTCGATGACCACCGGCTGGCCGAGCGCCTTGCCCAGCTGCAGGCCGACGATGCGGGCCAGGATGTCGGTGGTGCCACCGGCCGAGAACGGCACGATCATCGTGATCGGCTTGGTCGGATAGGTGTCCGCGAACGCAGCGCCGGAGACGCCGGCGAACGTGGTAGCCAGCGCGACGCCAGCGGCCAGCAGGCGGCGGCGCGCCTGCGACGGTTGCGACTTGAACTTCATCGTATGCTCCAGGGAGTTTCCTCGGTGGCCGTCCATGCGGGCCACGACTTGTAATAGGGGCCGCGCCTAGACCGGTGCGACGCCCAGCGTGGTACCGCCACAGACGTACAGCACCTGTCCGGTGACGAAACCGTTTTCGGGAGAGAGAAAGAACAGCGTGGCGCGCGCCACGTCCTCGGGCGTGCCCATGCGTTTGACCGCGATGCTGGCCAGGATGCGCCTGGTCTGCTCGCTGCCCTCGGGGTTGCTGCGGCGGAACAGTTCGGTGGCGATCGGGCCGGGCGCGACCGCGTTGACGGTGATGCCGTCGCCGCCGAGTTCCATTGCCAGCGTGCGCGTCATGCCCACCATGCCCGCCTTGGTGGCGGAGTAGACCACGCGCTCGGGTTTGCCCAGCGCCGCGCGCGAGGCCATGTTGACGATGCGGCCGAAGCCCGCGGCGCGCATCGCGGGCAGGCAGGCCTGCGTCAGCAGCAGGCTGGCCTGCAGGTGCAGGCCCACTACGTAATCCAGATCCTCGACGGTCGCGGTATCGGCGGTGCCGGGACGGGTTGCGCCGGCATTGTTGACCAGGCGCGTGATGGCGAAACGCGACGTCACCTCGGCGGCTGCCGCGCGCGTGGCCGCGGCATCGGTCAGGTCCGCCTGGACAAAGGTCATGTTGGGATGCGACCAGTCCGGGGCGGCATAGTCGACATTGACGACGCGGGTCACGCCATCGGCCAGCAGCATTTCGCTGATGGCGCGGCCAATGCCGGAACTGGCGCCGGTGACGAGCGTGGCAACGGGAAGAGACATCCGATTACTCCATGCCGGTACGGAACCGGTACTGCGAAGGTTCAGCAGGAATTGAGCGAAAGTTCAGCAGCGCATGCGGCGGGAAACCGATCGAATGCCGCCGCGGAACTGCCGCGCGAATTCGGGCGCAAAGAAAGCGTGCGGCGGACCGGCGAGCCAGTCGGCCCGGCCGCACCAACTGCGTTGGGAAATCTGTCGCAGCGCTGAGCGTCGGCGCCTGCCTCGGTCAACGGCAGGCGCGCCGCGAAACTTGAGCGGATCGAGCGGCTTGCGCAGCTCGAGCGTCCTCTCGGCGCTGCGAATGCGGGCGCCGCTCAGACGCGCTCGATCACCATCGCGATACCCTGGCCCACGCCGATGCACATCGTGCACAGCGCGAAGCGGCCGCCGGTGCGGTGCAGCTGGTACATCGCGGTGGTCACCAGGCGCGCGCCGCTCATGCCGAGCGGATGGCCCAGCGCGATCGCGCCGCCGTTCGGATTGACGCGCGCATCGTCATCGGCGACGCCGAGCTCTCGCAGCACCGCGAGGCCCTGCGCGGCGAACGCTTCGTTCAGCTCGATCACGTCGATCTGGTCCATCGTCATGCCCAGCTGCTTGAGCAGCTTCTGCGTGGCCGGCGCCGGGCCGATGCCCATCACACGCGGCGCCACGCCGGCGGTTGCCATGCCGACGATGCGGGCCTTCGGCGTCAGGCCGTGCTGGCGAGCGGCGGCCTCGCTGGCGAGCAGCAGCGCGCAGGCGCCGTCATTGACGCCCGAGGCGTTGCCGGCGGTCACGGTGCCGTCCGGACGTACCACGCCCTTGAGCCGGGCCAGCGCTTCCATGCTGGTGGCGCGCGGGTGCTCGTCGCGCTCGACGACGATCGGATCGCCCTTCTTCTGCGGGATCGTGACCGCGGTGATTTCCTGCGCCAGCGTGCCGTCGGCTTGCGCGCGCGATGCCTTTTCCTGGCTGCGCAGCGCCATCAGGTCCTGGTCTTCGCGGCTGATCTTGTAGTCGGTGGCGACGTTCTCGGCGGTCTCGGGCATCGAGTCCACGCCGTAGGCCGCGCGCATCGCCGGGTTGATGAAGCGCCAGCCGATGGTGGTGTCGAAGATCTGCGCATCGCGCGAGAACGCGCTGGTGGCCTTGCCCATCACGAACGGGGCGCGGCTCATGCTCTCGACGCCGCCGGCGATCATCAGCCCGGCTTCGCCGGCGCGGATCGCACGCGCGGCGGTGCCGGTCGCGTCCATGCCCGAGCCGCACAGGCGGTTGATGGTCGCGCCGGGCACGCTCTGCGGCAGTCCTGCCAGCAGCAGCGACATGCGGGCGACGTTGCGGTTGTCTTCGCCTGCCTGATTGGCGTTGCCGTAGATCACGTCGTCGATGGCGCTCCAGTCCAGGTTCGGATTGCGCGCCATCAGCGCCTTCAGCGGTACCGCGCCCAGGTCGTCCGCGCGCACCGCGGACAGGCTGCCGCCGTAGCGGCCGATGGGGGTGCGGATCGCGTCGCAGATAAAGGCTTCGGTCATGGTTGTCTCGTCCTTGGTTTCAGTGGTGGCGGCAGCGGTATCGGCCAGTGCGATCCGCCGCCATCGGGTCGGGCATCGGGTGAAGGATCAAGCGGGCTGCGCCTGCTTCAGCGGCACGCCGGTCAGGCGCTGCAGCTCTTCGAACGACAGGCCTTCGACCAGGTCGCGGGCGACCAGGCCGTCGGGTGTCACGTCGATGGTGGCCAGATCGGTGTAGATGCGGGTCACGCAGCCGATGCCGGTCAGAGGATACGTGCATTCGGGCACGATCTTGCTCTCGCCCTGCTTGGTCAGGTGTTCCATCATGACGAACACCTGCTTGGCGCCGATCGCCAGATCCATCGCGCCGCCGACGGCCGGAATCGCGCCCGGCGCGCCGGTGTGCCAGTTGGCCAGGTCGCCGGTCGCGGACACCTGGAACGCGCCCAGCACGCAGTAGTCAAGATGGCCGCCGCGCATCATCGCGAACGAATCGGCGTGATGGAAATACGAGGCGCCCGGCTTGATCGTGACCGGCTGCTTGCCGGCGTTGATCAGGTCGCCGTCTTCCTCGCCGGGCGCGGGCGCGGGGCCCATGCCCAGCAGGCCGTTCTCGCTGTGCAGCAGGATTTCGCGGTCGGCCGGCAGATGGTTGCCGACCAGGGTGGGCAGGCCGATGCCGAGGTTGACCACGGCACCGTCCGGAATGTCTCGGGCCACGCGGGCGGCCATCTGATCGCGGGTCAGGCGTTGCATATCGCTTCTCTCTTCGATGCGGGTTGGGCGCGTCCGCGCGTCAGGCGGCGTTGGCGGCAGCGGCGTCGACCTTGACGACGCGCTTGACGAACAGGCTCGGCGTCACGATGTGCTCCGGATCCAGTTCGCCCAGTTCGACCACGCGGCTGACCTGCACGATCGCGCATTTGGCGGCCATCGCCATGATCGGGCCGAAGTTGCGCGCGGTCTTGCGGTAGGTCAGGTTGCCCCAGCGGTCGGCGGTGTCGGCCTTGATCAGCGCGAAGTCGGCGTGGATCGGCGACTCGAACACATAGCCCTGGCCGTCGATGATGCGGGTTTCCTTGCCCTCGGCCAGCGGCGTGCCGTAGGCGGTGCGGGTGAAGAAACCGCCGATGCCGGCGCCGGCGGCGCGGATGCGCTCGGCCAGGTTGCCTTGCGGCACCAGTTCCAGCTCGATCTGGCCGGCGTGGTACAGCGAATCGAACACGTAGGAATCGACCTGGCGCGGGAACGAGCAAATGATCTTGCGCACGCGCTTGGCCTTGAGCAGCGCGGCCAGGCCCGTTTCGCCGTTGCCGGCGTTGTTGTTGACGATGGTCAGGTCGCGCGCGCCCTGGGCGATCAGCGCATCGATGAGTTGCGCCGGCATGCCGGCCAGGCCGAAGCCGCCGATCATGATGGTCGCGCCGTCATGGATGTCGGCCACCGCCGATTCCACCGAGTCGAAGAGCTTGTTGATCAATTGCGTTCCAGTCGAGATGGCCTGGCCGGACCGGCCGGAGCCCGCCGCCCGAGGATTGGGCGGTCGCTGGAAGCGTCGTCTCCGGAGGGTTCTGCCTGGCGTGGTTCCGGGCGCGCCGTGGCGGCGCCCATAAAGGCCCTAGCAGTCAAACGGTGGTCCGTCTTGCGGACTCTTGTTCTTGCTGGTGTTCGCTATACGAACTTCAATTCGCAGAATGAACACCGAGCGCAAAGGTTACACCCGTGCGGTGGCGGGGTCAAGGCAGTGGCCCGGCGCCCGCAAGAAAGGCCTGGAAACCGGATGCCGCTCGCCGCTTCCGCAAGACAGCCGCGCGGCAGCGAAGAACACGGAGGGAAGAACGGAAGGAAAGAACCGAACACGGCGGCGGCCACCGCGGCATGCGCGGCGCCGACCGTGCGGCACGCTCATTCGACGCGGAAGCCGACTTTCAACGTGACCTGGTAATGCGCAATCTGGCCATTGACGATATGGCCACGCATCTCGACCACCTCGAACCAATCCATGTTCTTGATGGTCTCCGACGCCTTGGCCAGCGCGCTGCGGATCGCGGCATCGGTGCCGTCGGGCGACGTGCCGACGATTTCGACGAGCTTGTAGGTGTGATTCGACATCGCTTGTCTCCAGGATTGGGCGCCGCGCTACTGGCGCCAGGTTTGGGATAACCGAGCGGCGTCGGCATGTGCCGACACGCGTTTCATCATAGGCAGCCGTGCCGGGCCGTTCCAACCGCCTTGCCTTTGCGTGCTCACGCTGCTAACTTCCCCGCCTCGCAACGTTTCCATTTCGATTCGTTATTCAATTGGCTACCGTTGTCGCGAGCGGCGCGCTCCGCGGCAATGCCTTCACGCGGTCTCATGTCCTTTGTGTTTCGCGCGCCCGCCATCGTCGCCGGCGCCCTGTTGTCCGTTCTGCTTTGTTCTACAGTGCTGGCGCCCGCCGCGTCCGCACGCATCCTGCCCCGCAGCGGCGAAGCACCGATGGCCCTCCCTGACGGCGCGCGCAACTTCGCCGATGGCGCCAGTTACGCGCTGTGCTTCACGCCCGATGGCGAAAGCTGCCAGGCCATGCTGGTCGACGCGATCCGCCATGCGCGGCGCAGCGTGCTGGTGCAGGCGTATTCGTTCACCAGCAAGCCGATTGCCGAGGCGTTGATGCAGGCGCGCAAGCGCGGCGTCGATGTGCGCGTGATCCTCGACAAGAGCCAGGTGTCGGAGCGCTATACCAGTGCCACGTTTCTGAAGCACCAGGGCATCGAGGTGATGATCGACTCGCGCCCCGCGATCGCGCACAACAAGGTGATGATCTTCGACGGCGAGGCGGTCTTCACCGGCTCGTTCAACTTCACCAAATCGGCCGAGGAGCGCAACACCGAGAACGGCATCCTGATTCGCGGCGATGCACGTCTGGTCAAGCGCTACGTCGACAATTGGCAGAGCCGGCATCGGCTGTCATTGCCGTACTAGGCTCAATCGTTGTCCTCCGCGGCCGCGCCGCCGCGGCGCCCGCGCGAGCCGTACAGATCGGTTTCCTCGAGTCCGCGCTCGATATCGCGCGCGGCCTGACGACCCACCGGCCGGCTGCCGGTGTGCTGGCTCTGATGCGATTCGTCGCGCTCGTGCGGCAGGCGCGGCATCGGTTCGCCGCCACCCTTCTGCGGCAGCGTGCCGGGGTCCGGCCGCGACTGCTCTGCCAGCGGTCCCGGCCCCTCGCTGGTTCCCTGTGCCGTCCTGACTCCGGTCGTCTCGCCCTGTGGCCGTCCGCCGGACTGGCCCTGCCGAGGTTCGCGTTCCGGATGCGTCGGTTGCTTGGTCATATGCCCTCCCTGACCGAA
Organism: Cupriavidus gilardii; assembly: GCF_008801915.1. Lineage (GTDB taxonomy): Bacteria > Pseudomonadota > Gammaproteobacteria > Burkholderiales > Burkholderiaceae > Cupriavidus > Cupriavidus gilardii. The sequence continues at coordinate 29,905 of NZ_VZOV01000030.1, read as the reverse complement.
TGTTGACCATCGATGACACGCAAACGCCATACCTGCGCCGTGTCGCGCCCGATCGGCCGGCGTTCATTGATGTTGCAACGCGATGGCACGCCCATTGCACGACACCAAGGCGCGGCATTTCGCCGCTGATGGAGACCAGCAATGAAACAGCAACAGCAACCGCAGGCGCAGCAAGGCGGCACCGAAAAGGGTGGCATGGGCCAGGGTGGCCAATCGTCTCAGCAGCATCAGCAGAGCGGCAGCCAGACCGGCCAACAGGGCGGAATGGGCAACCAAAGCGGCCAGGGCGGTCAGCAACAGCAAGGCGGTCGCCAGGGCGGTCAGCAGGGCGGCATGGGCCAGAGCGAAGGCGGCATGGGTGGCATGGGCGGCCAGTCGCAGCAAGGCGGCGGCCAGGCCGGCCAGCAGGGCGGCATGGGTGGCCAAGGCGGCCAGCAGCAGCAAGGCGGCAGGCAGAGCGGTCAGCAAAGCGGCATGGGCGGCCAGAGCGGCGGCCAGCAACAGCAGCAGTCCGGCACCAGCGGCCAGCCCGGCCAGCAGTCCTCGGGCGGGCAGTCGGGCCAGAACCGCGAGCGGTAATTGCCGATGATCGGCACTGCCTTCTGTCGGCAGCAAAGGGACGCGGATGCGTCCCTTTTTTCTTCCCCTTCCCTCCCCTTCTTACGACGCGTGAAAATTCCGCACGGCATCGCTGTGGTCATTCGCTGACAACGCAATCCGCCGATCGCCGAGGCCGCGCTGCGGGTCAAGCCGACGTGTCGCGCGCGCCGTCGCTTCTACGCTGGTAAGCAGGAACGCAAGATCGCGCCGCCGCGCTGCATTCGCGAGCGCGGCATCGCGTGACCAACATCAAGGGGAGCGTGCGATGCAAGGCAAGACGACGTCGCTGCGCGAGGCCGCGCAGAAATGGCTGCCGCTGTCGGCCAGCCACCCATGCCGGGTCACCGGTTTCGGACATACCGGCAGCCGCCGCGTGCCCTATGCGTGCATCGGCTTCGAACGCGCGGGGAAACGGCTGTCGATCGTGTTCTTCCGTCATCGCGACGGTTCGTGGTACGTGTTTCCGCCGCTGCGATAGAGGGACACCGAATCGACGGCATTTAGTGGCGGCCTCGTTGAAACGACAGGAGCGCGGCGGGCCGATGCCCGCCGCGCTCCTTGCTGTCTCCGGTACTCGAATCGATGCAGCCGGCCGATCAACCTCCGTCGAGGAACTGGCTGCGCTTGCCGACGCGCGAGCCCAGCGTCGACAGGTCGTGATAGTGCGTGTCGTGATTCTCCATGCGCGCGTCGTAGCTGCCGCTCATCGGCATCGGCTGCGTGCCCGCCGGCGCCAGATACTGCTGCGTCGGCTGGTTGGTGCCCTGCGTGTACGGATCGAAGTTGTCGCCCACGCGGGCGCCGCTGCTGTACGGATCGCGCGTGCCTGCCGCGGCCGGATTGGCGGGATCGTATTGGCCCGCCGGTGCGGTACCCGGCGCGGTGCCGGTGGCAGCGCCGCGGTCACCCGGCACCTGCGCCAGTGCCACGCAGGAACCGGTCAATGCCAGCGCCGCGACGGCGCTGCGTACGAGGTGGTGTTTCGTCATGTTGTTCACTCCTGAGACTGGCCCGCGCATGCCACGTAACGCCCGCATTGGCGGCGCGCCGGCGACCGCGCCAGGCGGGTTCGCGAACAGGTCCTGCCGGCACGGCGATGCCCCGCGCAGGACCCGGCCTACGATCTCGATGACGCGAAACACATGCCAGAAACGCGAGGCGTTCCACGCGAGGCCGACACATTCGGCCGCGCGCCACGGTGACGCAAGGGCTCGCGGCAAGTGCCTGACGCCGCGCCACGGCGACACGCTGCCGCGGCCCGAAACCCCGCCTCGCGATGCGTCTCGCTCGTACTTTTTACTCGGCCATGCAGGATGTGCACGGCGGCGTCTGTGCGGCAGCGCCCATAGCGCGGCAACATGCCCGCTGTTCGTCATGCGGATCCGCTCGCCCCCGCTATCCCGCCATGGTGGCGATCGTTCCGGTCATTGCCGATGTAGGACGGTGGCCGATGGATCGCCGCATTCCGATTGCCTATAAGCGAAATAACAAGCGAAATCTCAAGCGAAATCACGGCAATTCAAATGCCGCGCTTGACGCGAAGGACCAGGGCCACGCAATTCCGCGTGTTCCGATCGAGGAGCGGCCGCAATGGCGACAAAGCGAGCAGCAAAGCAGCCGGCCAAGGCCGCAGCGAAGCGAACCGGCAAGCAGACCCCTGCAGCCGCGGCCAAAGGCGCGGCCACACGGTCGACGTCGCGCGCCGCCGCGCGTCCGGCGGCACCGCGCGCGGCGCGAGGCGCGAATCCCGACCCGCTGCAGCGCTATCGCACGATGCGCGACTTTGGCACGACGGCGGAACCGGCCGGCCGCGCGGTCGCCCAGCGTGCCGCGGCGAAAACCGCCGAAGCGCTGTCGTTCGTCGTGCAGAAACACGCGGCGCGCCGCCTGCACTACGACTTCCGCCTCGAACTCGACGGCACGCTCAAGAGCTGGGCCATTCCGAAGGGTCCAAGCCTGGACCCGGCCGACAAACGGATGAGCGTCCACGTCGAGGACCACCCGCTCGAATATGCGAACTTCGAAGGCGTGATCCCTGAAAGGCAGTACGGCGCCGGCACCGTGATCGTCTGGGACCGCGGCACCTGGGTACCGATCGGCGATCCGCATCAGGGCTATCGCGACGGCAAGCTGAAGTTCGAGCTGCAGGGCGAGAAGCTGCATGGCGCCTGGACGCTGGTACGGATGCGGGGCCGGGACGAACGGCAGGAACCGTGGCTGCTGATCAAGGAGCGCGACGATGCGGCGCGGCCGGCGGCGGAGTTCGACATCACCGAGGCGATGCCGGACAGCGTGCTCGGGGGTGGCACGCCGAGCGCCGACGACGAGGGCGCGCGCAAGGCATCGGCGAAGAGCGCGACCAGCACCGCGGCCAGGAAGGCGCCGCGGACGGCGGCGAAAGCCGCGACAGGATCGGCTTCGGGCAAGGGGGCGGCAGCTGGGAAGAGCGCCGGCAAGACGGCCGGCAAAGGCCGGTCCGCCGCCGGCGCAATCCAACTGCCGAGCGCCGCGAGGCGCGCGGCGCTGCCGCTGACGCTGGCGCCGCAACTGGCGACGCTGGTGCAAGGCCCGCCCGTCGATGCGCAGAACTGGATCTACGAGCTCAAGTTCGACGGCTATCGCGTGCTGGCCCGCATCGAGGGCAGCGACGTCAAGCTGTTCACGCGCAACGGGCACGACTGGACATCGAAGCTGAAGACGCTGGCGCGCGAGCTCGGCACGCTGAACCTGCCATCGGCGTGGCTGGACGGCGAGATCGTCATCGTCGACAAGGACGGCAGCACCGATTTCCAGGCGTTGCAGAACGCCTTCGACAGCGAGCGCACCGATGCGATCCAGTTCTTCGTGTTCGACATCCCTTTCTATGCCGGCCACGATCTGCGCCAGGTCGCGCTGGTCGAGCGCCGCGACCTGCTGCGACGACTCTTCGAAGAACACAACGTGTCGGCGCACCTGCGTTTCAGCGAGAGCTTCGAAGCCGGCCCCGAGGAGATTCTCAGCGCGGCCTGCCGGCTGCGGCTCGAGGGGCTGATCGGCAAGCGTGTCGATGCGCCGTACGTGTCCGCGCGCTCGCCGAACTGGATCAAGCTCAAATGCAGCGAACGGCAGGAGTTCGTGATCGGCGGCTTCACCGAGCCCAAGGGCACGCGCAACGGCCTGGGCGCGCTGCTGCTGGGCATCCACGACGAATCGGGCCGGTTGATCTATGCCGGCAAGGTCGGCACCGGCTTCGACACGAAGACGCTCGATACGATCCGCGCCAAGCTCGATGCCCTGCGCACCGATGCCTCCCCGTTCGACAAGATGCCGGCAATCGCCAAAGGCGTGAAGGGCATCTGGGTTCGGCCGAAGGCGGTCGCCGAGGTGTCGTTCGGCTCGTGGACGCGCGACGGGCTGATCCGCCATGCGGTGTTCCATGGCTTGCGGTCGGACAAGAGCGCCAGCGCGATCGGCAAGGAAAAGGCGATGCCGGCCCCCGGCAAGAGCGTGGGCGAGGCGAAAGCCGCGGCGACAGCGCGCAAGGGGAAGAAGGACAAGGCCGGCGACAAACCGGCGGAGTCCGCCAGGAAGGCGGCCCACGCCGACCGGGCTGAGAGCGCCGATACGCCGCCGTCGGACAAACCCGCTGCAGCGACGAAGTCCTCCTCCGGCCGCCAGCAGATCGGCAACGTTCGCGTCAGCCATGCCGATCGCGTCATCGATCCGTCGACCGGCGCGACCAAGGGCGACCTGGTGCGCTACTACGAAGCGGTCGCGCCCCGCATGCTGCCGGAATTGCGCGGCCGCCCGCTGGCGGTGCTGCGTGGCCCGTCCGGCGTCGGCGGCGAGCTGTTCTTCCAGAAGCATGCCGAGACCTTCAACATCGCCGGCGTCAATCGGCTCGATCCGTCGCTGTGGCCGGGCCACCCGCCGATGATCGAGGTCGCCAGCGAGACCGGCATCGTCGCCGCGGCGCAGCTCAACGTGATCGAGTTCCATACGTGGAACGCCGACAAGCGCCAGATCGAAAAGCCCGATCGCGTGATCTTCGACCTGGACCCCGGCGCGGGCGTGCCCTGGAAGCATGTGGTCGAGGCGGCCGCGCTGACCAAGGGCATGCTCGACGAGCTCGAGCTGACGGCGTTCCTGAAGACCAGCGGCGGCAAGGGCCTGCACGTGGTGGTGCCGATCGCGCGCCGGCTCGGCTGGGACGAGGTCAAGGACTTTGCCCAGGCGCTGGTCGTCCATATGGCGAAGACCATCCCGCAGCGCTTCGTCTCCAAGAGCGGGCCGCGCAACCGCGTCGGCAAGATTTTCATCGACTACCTGCGCAACGGGCGCGGCGCCACCACGGTGGCCGCGTTCTCGGCGCGCGCCCGGCCGGGCCTGGGCGTGTCGATCCCCTGCAGCTGGGACGAGCTGCCAGCGCTGCGCTCGGGCGCGCAATGGACGATCGCCAACGCGCTGGCGCGCATCGAAGAGACCGAGCATGCCGATCCCTGGGCGGACTACGGCAGCACGCGCCAGACGCTGACCGCCGCCATCCGGCGCCTCGGCAACGGCTGAAGCCCCCCGACCGGCGCCCCGCCCTCCCCTTTCGCCTCCGCCGTGCATCATGCGGCGGTTCCGTGTCGGACAAACGAGGGCATGGTTCTTGCCACTTCGGACTCATGCGTCCGCGCATTGCAGCGACGGACGCGTGACGGAACGACGACGCAAGCACGAACCGGGAGCCACCATGACAACCCCTCGGACCACGATCCGCATTGCCCACTATGCCGCCCTGGCGCTGATGACGGCACTCGCCTGGGCGCCCGCGCAGGCCCGCCTGCCCGCCCCTACCGCCGAACAGCAGCGCGCCGCGGACGAACGCAAGGCCAAGGAGGCCGAAGTCGCCAAACAGCAGGCCGACGCGCTTGCGCGCGTGCAGGACCAGATCGCCGCCCGCTTCGGCAAGGGCGCGCAGCCGTCCGGCACCACGCCGCCGGGCGAGGTCTCGCAGAAAGCGGCCGAGGTGCGGCCCAGCGGTCCGCACGGCGGCACCGCCCCCAGCGCGGAAGCCCACTCGGGGCAAGTGCAGCGCCGCTGAAGCCACATATCAGGGCGAATTTCTCGTCAAAAGTGGCTTTGCATCAACTACAAGTGTTGGAGAGCTAGATTGGTAATTATTACAAAGCGCGAGGGCGGCAGCATCGCGCCGAACGCAAAAACCGACCTGCCACCCCGTTACCACGCCGCACGCCTGCCGATGGCGAGGACAGCATGAGTCCGATCGAAACCAGAACGTCGTCCGATTCGCGCGACAACCGGCCGCTGGTGCTGGTGGTCGACGACAACGAGGGCTCCCGCTACATCAAGAGCCGCATCCTGCGCCGCGCCGACTATGCGGTGCTGGAGGCGTCGACCGGCGAGTCGGCGCTGTCGCTGGTGCGCCGCTATGCGCCGGACCTGGTACTGCTGGACCTGAAGCTGCCGGACATCGACGGACTCGACGTCTGCCGCATCATCAAGGACGACCCCCAAAGCTGCCGCACGCTGATCCTGCATACGTCGGGCTCGACCAGCGACCCGCGCTACCGGGTCGAGGCCCTGGACCACGGCGCCGACAGCTATCTGGTCGAGCCGGTCGAGCCGGAGGAACTGGTGTCCAGCGTCAAGGCGCTGCTGCGGCTGCGGCGTGCGGAGGAGGCTTACCACCGTACCTCGCAGGCGCTGCGCGACAACGAGTTCCTGTTCCGCCAGCTGGCCGACAACCTGTCCGACGTGCTGTGGATCTTCGATCCGCAGGAGCGCAGGTTCCTGTTCGTCGGACCGGCCTTCGTCACGCTGACCGGCCGCCCGGTGGAAGACCTGCATCAGCATGGCAGCGCCTGTTTCGGCTGGATCGCCGAGTCCGATCGCGAGCGCGTGCGCACGGCCTGCGAGGCGATGCTGCGCGACGGCCATATGGACCTCGAATTCGCGTTGATCCACGCCGATGGCCAGACGCGCGACGTCCGCGCGCGCGCCTTCCCGGTCAACAACGCCAGCGGCGAGTTTTATCGCGTGGTCGGCGTGTGCGAAGACATCACGCAGCAGAAGCGCGCCGAGAAGATGCTGCGCGAGGAAGAACGCCGCAAGGACGATTTCCTGGCAATGCTGGTGCACGAGCTGCGCAACCCGCTGGCGCCGATGCGCAGCGCCGCCGATCTGCTGATGCACTGCGCGCCCTCGCGCGAGGACAGCTTCAAGGCGCGCGACATCATCGCCCGCCAGCTCTATCACCTGACCCGGCTGGTCGACGATCTGCTCGACATCTCGCGCTTCACGCGCGGCACCATCACGCTGCGCGACGACCTGGTCGAGCTGCGTTCCGCGCTGAACACCGCGGTCGAGACGGTCCGCCCGCTGATCGAGTCGCGCAACCATCAGCTGCGCCTGTCGGTGCCCGAGGGGCCGATGCCGGTGCGCGGCGACCTGGTGCGCCTGACCCAGATCTTCGGCAACCTGCTGAACAATGCGGCCAAGTACACGCCGCCCGATGGGCTGCTGTCGATCGAGGCCCAGGCCGATCAAGGCATGGTCACCATCAAGATCACCGACAACGGTGCCGGGATGTCGCCCGAACGGCTGCAGGGCCTGCGCGAGACCTTCGAGCGCGACGGCGCCAACGGCAATATCGCCGTGGCCGGCGGCAACGGCCCGGGCATCGGCCTGTCGCTGGTCCATCGGCTGGTCAGCATGCATGGCGGCCAGCTGTCGGTGCAAAGCAACGGACCCGGTCACGGCAGCAGCTTCATCGTGCAGCTGCCGATGCAGCCGTGGCGCAGCTGGCAGCCGACGCTGGGCGGACGGCAGGCACCGGCCGGCAAGCCGCGCACGGTGATGGTGGTCGACGACAACGTCGACGCGCTGGAGGCGATGGCGATGACGCTCGAAGCGCTGGGCCATACCGTGATCACCGCGCTCGACGGCGCCGCCGCGATCGTGCGCGCCGTCAAGTACAAGCCCGAACTGGTCCTGCTCGATCTGGGCATGCCGGGCATGGACGGCTTCGAGATCGCGCAGCGGCTGCGGGCGATACCGGAGCTGCAGGCGATGAAGGTGGTCGCGCTGACCGGCTACGGCCAGCCCGGCGACAAGCTGCGCACGCAGGCGGCCGGTTTCGACGACCACCTGACCAAGCCGGTCGACCTGGAGGTGCTGTCGCGCCTGCTCGACGAATGCCGTGGCGATGGCCGCAGCGATGGCGGCGCGGATGCCACGGCGGGCGCCGGTGCTCCACCGCCGCTGCATTCGCCATTGGCGCATCCGGCGGGACCCGACGCGGCCACCAGTCCGAACGCTTCCACGGAGAAACGCATGCATACCACGCCAGAACCGGATCAAACCCCGGACCAGCCGCCCAGGACGCCCGAACCGGAGGTGCCGCCAATCGATCCGCACGAGCCGGTCATCGACCCGCCGCCGGGCGACGTGCCGCCGCCTCCGCCGCAGCGCGCCTGACCGGAGCCGCCCTGTGCCGCGCATCATCTGGAAAGGCGCCATCTCGTTTGGGCTGGTCAACATCCCGGTCGTGCTGAAGGCGGCCGCGCGCGACAACGCGCTCGACTTCGACTGGCTCGACGAGCGCGACATGGCGCCGGTCGGCTACCAGCGGATCAACAAGAAGACCGGCAAGCCGGTCGACAAGGACCATATCGTCAAGGGCTACCAGTACGAAAAGGGCGAATACGTGCTGCTGTCGCCGGAGGACTTCCGCCAGGCCAACGTCGAGGCGACGCAGACCGTCGATATCGTCAGCTTCGTGCAGGCCGACCAGATCCCGCCGTACTACTTCGAGACGCCCTACTACCTCGAGCCGGACCGGCGCGGCGAGAAGGGCTATGCGCTGCTGCGCGAGACCCTGCGCCGCACCGGGCGCGCCGCGCTGGCGCTGGTGGTGATCCACAACCGCCAGCATCTGGCGGCGGTGCTGGTACTGGGCGATGCGCTGGTGCTCAACACCATGCGCTGGGCCGAGGAAGTGCTGCCGATGGACGAGCTGAAGCTGCCCAAGAGCAGCGGCAAGCAGCAGGGCGTCAGCGCGCGCGAGATCGAGATGGCGACGCGGCTGGTCGAGGACATGCAGGAGGAGTGGAACCCCGAGGCCTATCGCGATACCTATCGCGACGACCTGATGGAGCGCATCGAGGGCAAGATCGCCGAAGGCAAGACGCACCTGCTGACCCCGGCCGAGCCGGGCGGCGAGGAACCGCGCAAGTCCGCCGAGGTGATCGACATGATGGCGCTGCTGAAGGAGAGCATCAAACGCCGTGGCGGCCGCGGCGGTGCGCGGGCGGAGGCTGGCGAGGACGCCCGGGACGGAGAAGCGGACGAGCAGGAAGAAGACGAGGCTCCGCGCGAGCCCCCGCGCAAGCGCAGCACGGGCGCTCGCAAGACGGCGCGCAAATCGACCTCTCGTGCCGGAGCCAAGGACGGCAAGGAAGCCAAGCCGGCAAGCAGCCGCAACAGCGCGGCCAAGTCGGGCAAGGCGTCGGCTTCAACGAAGAAGACCGCCGCCAAGCGTGCCGCGGCCGACAGCGGGTCGCGCAGCCCGCAGCGCAAGCGGGCGTAGCGCGACGCGCCTCCTTCAACGCTGCCGGTTCAGCGCTCGTCGTTCGACGCCGCCTGGCGGCCTTCGGAAGGCCGTCAGGGGCGTCACCAGCATCATCAACGGGTCAAGGCATCCAGGACGGGCATCCAGGGCGCCTCGGCGGGCTCAGCCGACATCAGGCCCACGGATCGTACGAGTCCTCCTTCCAATACGGCGAGGTCCCGTAGTACTGGTGAATGCTGGTGGCCCATTGCGGGTCCGCCATCGCCGGCCAGTGGTCCTTGTCGAAGCCCGGCGCGGCCTTCAGCTTGTCCTTGTCGACGCCCAGCACGAAACACTTGCGCCGCGTGTCCAGCGTCAGCGCCGACCACGGCACCGCGAACAGCTTCTCGCCGATGCCGAGGAAGCCGCCGAACGACAGCACCGCATAGGCGACGCGGCCGCCCTGCACGTCCAGCATGATGTGGTCGATGGTGCCGAGGTCTTCGCCGGCCGGCCCGATCACGCTGTTGCCTTCCAGCGTATCGGCGGCCATCACGAAGGGGCCGGGCCCGCTGGCATTGGCATCGACATCGCCGACGATGGTGGCGCCGGCAGGCGCGCGTGCCGCCGCGGGATCGCGCAGGTCACGCGGGTCGCGGGGATCGCGTGGGTCTCTGATGTCTCGCGGATCGCGCGGGTCTCTGTCCAGTGGGTTCATTGGCGACTCCTGCTTCGGTTGTCGGTTGACACAATGGCGCTCGCGCGCCCCTGATCGCCGCTGCCGCCGCGGCACGCATTGGAACGGCACCCCTCACGGACGGCTGGCGGGCACCGGCGGCGCGAGCGGGTCGAAATCGACCCAGCGGCCTTCGCTCCAGCGCCCATAGGCCCGTTCGACGTCCTTGGCGCCGGCCTGCCGCAATACCTCGGCGGCGGTCTCGCGCGTATCGGGATTGACATGCACCGCCAGCAGCACGCCGGCATCGCGCTCGGTCTTGACCTGGCGACTGGGATCGGGCGCATTCGATACGCGGTCGGGATCGCGCGTCATCGACAGCGCGCCGACCAGCGAACCCAGATAGGCGCCCAGGCCAGTGGCCAGCGCCAGCACCAGCACGGACGCCTGCATCAAGGCCAGCGCCACCGCACCGATCACGGCCCCGGCAATGGCGCCGAACACGATGCCGCGGCCCGCGCCCGCGCCGGCCTTGCGCGTACCCGCATCGACGGCGACGTCGCCGCCGATCGGGAAGCGTCCATGCTGCCCCGGGGGATTGACGAAGAACAGGGTCACATCATCCTCGGCGAACCCGCGGGCAAACAACTGGCCCGCCGCCGCCTCGGCCTGGGCGAACGTATCAAAGCGTCCGGCGATGATCAGGGACATGCTGGCTCCTTCGAATCGGTTGGCAGACACCCGCCTGGCGAGCGATGGATCGGCAATCGGATTCGGCATGGCGTTCCGCGGTCGCGACGCCAGCCAGGCTGGCATCAGGACCTGGCCTTCGACGGGGATTTCGTTGCGGATCGGGTAGTCCCCTTGTCGGCGGCGCCCTTGCGCTCGGCGGCGGGACGCGCGCCTTCGGGCTGATGGGCGCTGCCCGGTTCGATTTCCCAGTCGGTGTCATCCACGTCGGTGCTGGTTTCCTTCTCCGCATGCATGGCGGCGCTCGGAGAAATCGGATCGCTCGCCGGGAAAGTCATCTCCACCGATTCGTCGACCGCCTGCTGATACGTACACGCGTCGCTCTGCTTCACGTCGTCCTGCCGGTCGACCTTCTTGCCCGGCTTTGCCGCGCTGGCGGAAGCAGACTTCGCGGCGGATCCATGGGCGGATGCGGACCCGGTCTTGGCCTTCTGCATCATCGGCTCCTGCTCGTTTGGAATAGCGGAACAGATGCAAGCGACGGGCCAGAAGCGAAGATGCCGGGACCGGCGCGCAAGCGGCGTATGCGACAGCACTCGGCGTTGCACAAAGTGCATCGCACGTAAAAAGTACTAGCGTCGCAATCGCCCGCCGCGCGCGTGTGAAAAGGGGGAAAAGGACGGGGAAGACGAGGACGAAGGGAGGAATGGAAGGGACGAAATAACGGGCAGATCCGGCAGCCGAGGACGGCGCGGGAACCCGCGCGCGTCAGGCCTGCAGCCTGCCTCAGGCAGGCCCCGCAGCGGGTCCGATCGGCGCGTCATGACCGGCCGCGGCCGCCGCCGGCGGCAGGCGCGGAAAGGTCACCGCGATGCAGGCGCTGTCGCCGTCCTGCTCGCATTGCGTCGATGGTTCGGCTCCCAGCGTGGCGCCATGCAGCTCCGCCATGCGGCGCGCCAGCAGCAGCGCCGAACTCTGGCGCGCCGGCGCGGCGCCCGCATTGCCCACATCGCGCCGGAAGAACTCGGACAGTACCGACAGGCGCTCCCTGACGCGATCGGAAGTCGCGCGGCTCTCGGTCAGACGCAGCTTCACATGGTCATCCATCGGTTCCAGGTGCGCGTCGATGGTGTCGCCGTTGCGCGCCTGCTTCAGGCAATGCAGCACCAGATGGCGCAGCATCGGCTCGAGCCGGCGCGGGTCGGCCTGCACGAGGACATCGCCGCGGCCGCCGCGGGCTTCGTGCACCAGCACATCGGCCAGCGTGACGCGGCGCGATTCTGCGGCCGGCTTGACCGACTCCATCGCCTGCGCCATCGCGGCCGCGAGATCGACCGCCTGCCATTGCGGCTCGGTTTCGTCAGCCAGCAGCCGCACGGCCTCTTCCATATGCTGGATCAGCGTGACCTGCTGCTGCATCGCGGTACGCAAGCCCGCCAGCGCCCGTTGCACCGGCGCGCTGGGCGCGTCCAGCGAATGGTCCAGCACGTAGGCCCAGCTCTGGACGCCGTTCAGCGCCGAGCGCAGATCGTGCGACACCTGGTCGATCAGCGTCGTGACTTCGGAGGTCGCATCGACAGTCGCCGGCACCCAGTGCTCGGTGCCCGCCCCGCCGGACTGGCCACCGTTTTCCGCATCGGCGCGGCTGGAGGGGAGAGGTCGCTTGGACATGAAGGTTTGGGTCATCTCAGGGTCCCCGCGCCATTGCGGCGGGCCGGATTTCCGAGCCGAAGCATACCTCGGGCCAGCCCGAGGCTTCTGTCGTGGTGGGCGGGCAGGACAGTCTCGTGTGTGGTCAGCTGGTGGCGGGCGGGCGCTCGTGCGCGCCGTTGCTGGGGCCGTTGCTGGGGCCGTTGTTAGGGCCGCTGCCGGCCCCATTGCTGGCGCCATTGCCGGAGCTCTTGAACGACTCCGGCAGCTTGCCGCCGGCCGCATATTCTTCGAGCCGGTTGTACAGCGTCTTCAGGCTGATGCCCAGGATTTCCGCCGCGTGCTTCTTGACGCCGGCGCATTGCTCGAGCGTGGCGAAGATCAACTCGCGGTCCGCGTCGGCCAGCGACATGCCGACCGGCACCGTGACGATCGCCGTAGCGGGCACCTGCGACGCGGCGGCCTGCAGCGGCACCGGCGATTCGGCGATGACGTCGTCCTCGGCCATGATGAAGGCGCGCTGCACGAAGTTGCGCAGCTCGCGCACATTGCCCGGCCACGAATGGAGCCGCAGATTGGCCAGCACGTCGGGCCCGAAGCGCCGCTGCGTGCCGTGTTCCGCGTTGAGCTGATCGAGGAAGGCCCCGGCCAGCTGCGCCACATCGTCGCCGCGCGTGCGCAGCGGCGGCAGTTCGATCGGGAACACGTTGAGCCGGTGGTACAGGTCCGCGCGCAGCTTGCCCTCGGCGACCGCCTCCTCCGGGTTGCGGTTGGTCGCCGCAACCACGCGCACGTCGGCGCGCAACTCGCGATTGGTCCCCACACGCATGAAGGTGCCGGCCTCGAGCACGCGCAGCAGCTTGACCTGCAGCTCGATCGGCATCTCGGTGATTTCGTCCAGGAACAGCGTGCCCCCGGCCGCGCGCTCGAAATAGCCCTTGTGCTGGCGCTCGGCGCCGGTGAAGCTGCCGCGCTCGTGGCCGAACATCTCGGACTCGATCAGGTTCGGCGAAATCGCGCCGCAGTTGACGGCAAGGAAAGGCTGGCGCCGGCGCGGCGACAGCTCGTGCACGGTCTGCGCGGCCAGCTCCTTGCCGGTACCGCTCTCGCCGACCAGCAGCACCGTGGCCTCGGTCGGCGCGACCTTGCTGATCTGGTCATAGACCGCCTGCATTGCCTCCGAACTGCCCAGCAGCCGGCCGAAGCGGCCGTAGCGGCGCAGTTCGCCGCGCAGCGAGCGCACTTCCGCCTTCAGGTCGCCCGTGGTGGCGATGCGCTTGAGCACCGTCTGCAGGCGGGCCACGTTGATCGGCTTGACCAGATAGTCGGTCGCGCCCAGACGCAGCGCCTCGACGGCGCTTTCGACGCTGGCGTAGCCGGTCATCAGGATGATGTCGACGCCGGCCGAGCCGACTTCGTTGAACAGATCCTTGCCGTCGCCGTCGGGCAGCTTCAGGTCGGCCAGCACCGCATCGGGCATCTGCCAGCCGATCTGCAGGCACGCTTCGCGCAGGTCCCCCGCGGTGGCCGCGGTGAAGCCCTCCGCCGCGGCGATCTCGGCCAGCGCTGCACAGGTGTTCTCGTCGTCGTCGACGATCAGGATGTGAGGCATAGGCTTGACTGATGCCGGCCGCTGAAACCCTTGACCGGAATGGTGGAAATGAGACAGGCGCCGCAGCCGTTGCCGCCGCGGCGGGCGTTGCTGCCCTGAATAGACCCCATTCTATGCAAGCGGCAAGCGCCGCCATACCGGTGTTAGTCTGACATCGGCCGCCGCGCGCGCCGGACCGGCTTGTCGGACAAACGGCAATGGTGGCGGGCCCGATCGCAGGCTAGCATGGCGTTACGCGAGCCACGATGCGGCGCTCGCGAGGCGTGGACGCCTGCCACCACCCCGTCCACCGCACGCCGGCCGCCCGGCTCTACTGTCGTTTCTATTTCCGCTCCGCCTTTCGCTACATGTCGACCAGCACCTCGAACGATCTGCCGGACACGACGCGCTCCCGTCATCGGGAATCCGCGCGGGACCACCCACGCGAGGATGGCGGCCACGGGCCCGCGCGCGACGATTTTGCGCTGCTATGGCGCAGCACCTCGCCGGCGATGCGCCGGCTGCTCGAGCAGATCCCGCGCGTCGCCGCCACCGATGTGCCGATGCTGGCCGTCGGCGAAAGCGGCACCGGCAAGGAACTGGTGGCCCGCGCGATACATGAGCGCAGCAACCGGCGCGGCAAGCCCTTCGTTGCCGTCAATTGCGGCGCGATCGCGCCGACGCTGATCGAATCGGAACTGTTCGGCCACGAAAAGGGCGGTTTCACCGGCGCGATGCAGCAGAAGGCCGGCTATTTCGAACAGGCGCACGGCGGCACGCTGTTCCTGGACGAGGTCACCGAGATGGCCCCCGACATGCAGATCAAGCTGCTGCGGGTGCTGGAGACGCGCACCTTCCATCGCGTCGGCGGCGACGCCCAGGTGGTCTGCGACGTGCGCATCGTCTCGGCGACCAACCGCGATCCGCTCGAAGCCGTGCGCAGCGGCGTGCTGCGCGAAGACCTGCTGTACCGGCTCGCCGTGGTGCCGCTGCATATCCCGCCGCTGCGCGAACGGCGCGAGGACATCGTTCCGCTGGCCAGGCACTTCCTGGCCGAGCTCAACGCCGCCGAAGGCACCGACAAGGTGTTCTCGGCCAGCGCGCTGGAGCGGCTGTGCCAGTACGGCTGGCCCGGCAACGTGCGCGAACTGCGCAACACGGTCTATCGCGCCTTCATCCTGGCCGACCGCGTGATCGAACTGCCGAACCCGAACATCGCGTCCCAGCCGCCGCTGCCCACCGCGGCCGACGGCGTGCTGAACGTGCGCATCGGCACCACGCTGGCCGATGCGCAGCGCGGCCTGATTCTCGCCACGCTGGCCCGCTTCGACGGCGACAAGCGCCGCGCGGCGCAGGCGCTCGGCATCAGCCTGAAGACGCTGTACAACCGCCTGGACGCCTATCGCGACGGCTGATCGGCCTGCCTGGCCAGGTCCTCTTCCTCGTCCGCCACCGCGGCGGAAGTCGGGGCCGCCGTCACGGCCGGCCGCGCGTGCAGCCGCGCCAGCAGCGGCAGATGATCCGATGCGATCCGCGCCAGCGGACTGCGGTGGCTCGACACCGAGGCCAGCACCGAGCGCGGACAGCACCAGAGCCGGTCCAGCGCCAGCACCGGCATCCGGGACGGGAACGTGGCCACATGCGGCGCACCGTCGAAGTACGCGTGCAGCCAGCGCAGCGGCCGGCCCCACAGGAACCATTCGTTGACGTCGCCCAGCAGCACGGTGGGCACGCCCGGCTGCTCCGCGAGCGACGTCAGCAGCCGGCGCACCTGCATGCGGCGCTCGCCCGGCCATAGCCCCAGATGGGTGGCGATCACGCGCAGCGGCGCGGCATGGACGCCGTCGGGACAGCTGAGCGTCGCGTCGATCGCGCCGCGCGGTTCGTGCCGGCCCACGCTCAGATCGATCTGCCGGACCCGGCTCGGCGGAAAGCGCGTCAGCAGCGCGTTGCCATATTCGCCGTCGTGCCGGGTCAGCGTCGGTCCGGGAATCGCGTGATAGCCCGTTTCGTCGCGCAGATAGGCCAGCATGTCGAAGCCGGTGCTGCGCGATTCGACCTCCTGCAGCGCGACGATGTCCGCCTGCAGTTCCGACAGCACGCCGGCGATCCGCTTCGGCAGGAAACGCCCGTCGACGCCGATGCCGCCGTGGATGTTGTAGCTGGCCACCAGGAACTGCGCCGGCGCCGCGGCGGCGGCTGCCTCCCTCGGTGTCTGCGGCATCGGTTCCGCGACGTCGCCGGCACGGAATGGATAGATCCGACTCATGCATGCCCTCCATGGCGGGGTTCGCCGATGGCAGCGCGGTGCACCGCCTGGGCGGTCTGCGCCGGCTGCATCGCCTGCGCGACCTGGGCCTCCCTGGCGGCCTGCGCGGCCTCGGCCGCCTGCGCCGCCTGGGCGGCATCCGCACGCCGGCGCCGGCGCAGCAGCCACAACACGCTCAGCGGGATCAGCAGCACCAGCAGCAGCAGCGCCACCGTCAGCGGATTCGGGTTGCGCGCCACCGCGGCAATGCGGTCCACCAGCGAGGCCGAGATCACGATGCCCGGCGTCATGCCGATCAGCGTGCCGAGCAGGCAGTCGCGAAAACGGATGCGCGAGGCCCCCACCACCAGATTGACCAGCGTGAACGGCGCCACCGGCACCAGCCGGAGCACCACCATCGCCAGCAGGCCGTGCTGGCCGAGCTGCTGGCTCAACGCGTTCAGGCGCTTGCCGGCATAGCGCCGTACCGCATCGCGGCCGACGAAACGGCCGATGCCGTAGCCGGTGGCGGCGCTGAGCACCACGCCGCCGAGCGCGCACAGCGCGCCCTTGAGCGGGCCGAACACGATCACCGTGACCACGATCAGCAGCGTCACCGGCACCATCACCAGGCCCGCGGCAACATAGGCGCCGAGCATCGCCAGCGGCGCCAGCGGCATGTCGCGGATCCGCTCGACCACATCGAGCACGCGGCGGAAATCCGCCCATTCGCGCAGCGGCGTATAGCGCCATGCAAATGCCAGGCCCGCCAGCACGACCAGCAGCAGGATCGCCATGCCCAGCCGTCCGATGACCCGCGGACGGGCCTCGTGCGTCAGGAATTCGTCGACCAGCCCGTCCGGATCGATCGGCTCGATCGGGTCCAGCAGCCGCTCGTCGGGCACCACCGCGTCGACCTCTGGAACCAGCGGCGGATCGAACGCCTGCAGGGTCCGCTGGCCGGCCCGATAACATCGGGCGATGGTGTCGTGCAGCGGCTCGCCGCGTGCATGGGCGGCAGCCAGTTCGTCGGCATCGCAGGCCAGATGCTCGGCCACCAGCCGCGCGCGCATTGCCCGGATCGCGGCCGCGACGCGGGCATCCCCGCGCGCCTCGATCACCAGATTGCATTCGGTGTCGAGCCCCATCGAGCGATTGTTCAGATTGGCCGAGCCGATCGTCAGCAAGGTGTCGTCGACCACCATGACCTTGCTGTGCACGTTGATGCCGGGCAGCGGGGCGCCGTCGGGACCGGGTTCCCCCTCGCCGGGCAGATGCGGGTAGTACAGCCGATAGCGATGGCCGCCATCGACGCTGCGCAGCTTGCGATGCGCGCGGGCGCGCAGCACGCCCATGCTGTGCTCCTCCAGCCAGCCGCTTTCGCTGCGGCGCGAGACCAGCACCACCTCGGGTCCGTCGGGCTCGGCCAGCCGCGCGGCCAGCGCGTCGGCCAGCACGCCGGAGCTGAAATACTGGTTCTCCAGATACAGGGTCCGGCGCGCGGCGGCGATCGCGTCCAGATGCAGCGCGCGGATCTCGCCGACGCCTGGATCGCCGGCGAACGCCGGCGCGGTGCGTGCGATCGCCACCGGCACATCGGTCAGCAGCGGGGCGACGCCGTCGGGCCACAAGCGCCGGCCGCGCGCATCGGCGGGGTCGGGTGCGCGCGGCTCGCGCCGGGTGCCGCGGCGCCATCGCTCCGCGGCCATCTCGCCGAGCGCACGCGCCACGTCGCCCTCGACGACCGCCTGCACGTCGTGGAACGGGCCATAGGGCTTGCCGTCCGGATCGACGCGGCGCGGGTCCTGCAGCGCATGCGAGGGCGTATCCCAGCGGCAGCGCGTCAGGTCCAGCCCGCCGACGAAGGCCAGGCTGTGGTCGATCACGACCACCTTCTGATGATGCGAGGCGCCCACCGGATGCCGGGCGTCGAGGCGGAACGACAGCCGGCGATGGGTCTGCCAGTCCAGCTTGACCGCCGGCAGCCATTCGCGCTCCATCGCGTAGACCATCGCGAAGTCCCAGCTGAGCACGTAGATGCGCAGCCGGCGGCGGCGGCG
Source organism: Cupriavidus gilardii (assembly GCF_008801915.1). Taxonomy (GTDB): domain Bacteria; phylum Pseudomonadota; class Gammaproteobacteria; order Burkholderiales; family Burkholderiaceae; genus Cupriavidus; species Cupriavidus gilardii. The sequence continues at coordinate 11,854 of NZ_VZOV01000030.1, read as the reverse complement.
CACCAGCGCGTCGAGGAAATCGCGCAGCCCGCGCGGAAAACCGTCGTCGGCGCCGCCGGGCACCAGTTCGAAGCGGCTGTCGATGTCCCAGCCGAGGATGAAGACCGTGTGTTCCGCCTGGATCAGCGCCGAGCGCAGCGCGCGGAAGTACGCTTCGCCATCGACCAGCATGGCGAAGCGCGACGCGCGTTCGATGCGCCAGCAATTGCGGCCGGGCTGCAGCAGCGGCTCGGCCGCGGCGGCCGGCGCACGTTGCCCGGCGGCGGGCGGCGCGCCATCGCGGCGCTCCGTCCGCGCGACGCCGGCTGCACCATGCCGGTCTTCAGGCGCGTCTTCAGCGGTCATCGACATCCCTGCGGAAACGAAAGGAGGCGCGGCGGGACCAGGATGTCCGGCGGACCTCCGCCAGCAGTATGGCAACCCCTGCACCGAACCGCCGTCCGCCGCCGGCCCCGGCGCTTGTCGGAATCCGCCTACACGCGATGTGGGCAGCGTCCTCGATGGGGCTGGGACCGCCCGCGCGCGCTTGGCAAGCGCGCGCCGCTTGTCTTACCCTGTCCGCCCTATCGATGGAGGAAAACGATGACCGCAACCCTGTCCGCAAACGATGCGCGGCGCCGCTGGATCCGCGTCGGCACCGACTCGCATGCATTCGATGCCTACCTGAGCCTGCCGCCCGGCGGCACGCGCCCGGGCACGCCGGGCATCGTGCTGATCCAGGAGATCTTCGGCGTCAACCAACATATCCGCGCGGTGGCCGACCAGTACGCGCTGGACGGCTACGTCGTGATGGCGCCGGACATCTTCTGGCGCGAGGCGCCGCGCATCGAGCTCGGCTATACGGGCGCCGACAAGGAGCGCGCGATGGCGCTGTACAAGGCCACCGACCCCGATGCGATCGTCGACGACATCGCGCTGACGGCGCAGGCGCTGCGCGCGCAGATCGGAGCGGACGGCAGGATCGCCGCGGTGGGCTACTGCTTCGGCGGTCTGCTGGCGTATCTGAGCGCGGCACGTGGCCTGGTCGACGCGGCGGTGCCCTACTACGGCGGCGGGATCCAGCGCCGGCTGGACCAGGCGGGGGCGGTACGCGTGCCGATCCAGTTTCACTATGGGGAGCACGATGCCAATATTCCGCCCGAGGCAGTCGAACAGGTGCGCGCCGCGATGGCTGGCAATCCGCGCGCCGAGGTCCACGTCTACCCCGGTGCCGACCACGGCTTCAACTGCTGGGCCCGCGGCTCCTATCACCAGCCGTCGGCGGTGCTGGCCCACGGCCGCGCGCTGACCTTCCTCGCGCAAGCGCTGGCCCAGCCGGCCTGAGCGCCGGCCTTAGCCGCGCGCCACGCCGTCGTCGTTGAAGGCGGTCAGCCGCGAGATGCGGAAGGTGTGGCGCAGCGATTCGAGTTCGGTCCGATGCAGCAGCGCCAGCCGATTCAGGCAACGCTCCCCCTTGGGCTGCAGATGGACCTGGACCACGCGGCGGTCGGCCGCGTTGGTCTTGCGCTTGACCAGCCCGGCCGCCTCGCAGCGATTGACCAGCGCGACCACACCGTGCTGCTTGGCCTGCAGCCGCTCCGCCAGCTCGCCGATCGAGGCCCAGTCGCGCCCGGGAAAGCCGCGGATATGCAGCAGCAACAGATACTGCTGCACGGTCAGGCCCTCCTCGCGCACGGCGTCTTCGGAGAAACGCATGAAGCGCCGCAGCTGGTAGCGGAAGTCGGACAACGCCTCGAAGTCCTGCTTGGCAAGCTCGGCGGCGCTCGGGGAACGGGGCTGGGTCATGGCGTGCGATTGGCGCGGCCGGCGTGGCAGCGCGGCCGCAATCTGGAGTCGGCCGTCATTATAGGTGCGCGGCAAGGCAGTCAGGCACGATGCGGCGCCCCGGCATGCCTCTGCGGCCCGGGCCACCGTTGCGCTACGCGGGGCATGCGGGCTATGGCAGAATCTGTGCGTCCGCAGACACCTGCGTCACGACCACGGAAATCCGATGCTCTCGCAAATCGCCATCTTTCTGCTCGACACCGTTTTCACGCTCTTCGGCATGGCGCTGCTGCTGCGGCTGTGGATGCAACTGACGCGCTTGCCCGCGCGCAACCCGATCTCGCATGCGGTGTTCCAGGTCACCGACTGGCTGGTGCGGCCGCTGCGGCGGATCATTCCGGGCGTCGGCGGCATCGACTGGGCCACCGTCGTCGCGGCCTGGCTGACCGCCGTGGTGTTCCTGCTGGCCGTCATCGGACTGACTGCCGGCAACCCCCTCGGCCTGCTGCCCGCCGTGCTCGGCATCGCGGTGCTCAATGTGCTCAAGTGGGGCATCAGCCTGGTGATGTGGGTCACGCTGCTGATGGCGATCCTGTCCTGGGTCAATCCGCATTCGCCGATCACGCCGGTGATCCAGCAACTGACCGATCCGCTGCTCGATCCGATCCGCCGCGTGGTCCCGCGCCTGGGCGGCTTCGATATCTCGCCGCTGGTGCTGTTCATCCTCGCCCAGGTGCTGCTGATGGTGATCGCGGGACTGAGCGTCAATCTGTTCGGCCTGCGGCATCTGCTCTGAGGCCCCGCTGTCCCGCTGCTGCCGGCGCGGTCTTGTCCGGACGAGGGTTGGCCGCCATTGTCCGCATGCCTGAACAGTGTGTTGCTGCAGAGCCTCTTTTTCCACGCCATCGACGGGCGTAGATTTGGGCGGTGTGGTCGGCTGATGCCGGCCACACCGCTTTGATCAAAGGAAAAAAACCATGAAGACTCTTGCACAACCCCGTCGCCTGGCCTTCGCGCTGCTCTGCGCCGCCGGCCTGTCCCTGTCCGCCACCGCGCTGCACGCCACCACGCTCGATCGCGACGTGCTGCGTCTCGAAGGCGCGTCGATGCACGTCGGCAAGGCCGACCCGTACACCGACGGCGCGCGCACGGTGGACGCCTACACCGACGGCGCCCGCAGCGTCGATGCCTACACGGACGGCGCCCGCGCCGACCACGTGTCGGACAACCGCGACCGCTTCGGCCAGGGCGCCTGACGTCCTCGCGCGCTGCGGCGTGCCAATGAAGACCGGCCTGCGGGCCGGTTTTTTCATGGGTGCGCCCGGCGCCGATTGTTCCGGCAGCCGGACGAAGTTTCCAGCACAGCCGGTTTTTCGCGCACGCGCGCGCCGCTAAGCTGGCGCCCATGCCCCACCAACCTGTGCCGGCCGGCCTGCCCGCGCCAAATCCCTCCCCGCCCCCTTCGCTGCGCCTCGCCTCGCACCCCGAGATGGGACCGCTGCAGCTGTCGGCGTTCGGGCTGACGCTGGGGCTCGTCACCGGGCTCGACTTCTCCTCGACGCTGATGATGGCGGTGGCAAGCCAGCACATCCAGGGCGGCGTCAATGCGACGCCGAGCGACTACCTGTACGCGGTCAGCGCCTATGCCGCCGCCGCCGTGCTGATGAACATGCTGCTCGACCAGATCGCGCGGCGCATCACCTACAAGCGCTTCACGATGGCGTCGCTGGCGGTGTTCGTGCTCGGCGCGGTCCTGTGCGCGGAGGCGGGCTCGCCCACCGGCCTGATCGTCGGCAAGACCGTCGAGGGCCTGGGCGCCGGCGGCCTGTTCGCGGCCTCGCGCATCCTGGTGCAGTTGCTGACGGCGCCCGCCGAGCGCGCCGCGCTGCTGCTGCGCTTCGGCCTGGGATCGTTCGGGCTGCTGGCGGTGACGCCATGGCTGACCGGCATCTTCCTCGACGAGATCGGCTGGCGCGCGGTGTTCCTGTTCCAGGCCGTGATCGCGCTGCCGGTGCTGGCGCTGGTGGCGCTGACCTACCCGCGCCGCGGTCCGCGCGACCCGCATCCGCCGGTATCGACGCTGGACTGGCCCGCGGCGCTCAGCGCCGCCGCGGGCGCGCTGGTGCTGCTGCACACGCTGCAGGAGATGCGCTACACGCGCTTCTTCAGCACGCCGCACATGCCGCTGATGGCCGCCGCCGGCTTGGCGCTGTTGCTGTTCTGCGCCTGGCGGCTGCATCGCCACCAGGATCCGTGGATCGATCCGTCGCGGCTGCTCGGCCGGCGCTATCTGTACGGGCTCGGCTTCTACACGCTGTACTACCTGCTGTCGGCGATCTGGGCCTATCTGCTGCCGACGCTGACACAGAGCGGCCTTGGCCTGACCTTCCGCACCACCAGCATGCTGCTGTCGGTCAGCGGCACCGTGTCGGCGATCGGCGCGGTGGTGCTGACGCTGTGCATGGCGATGGTGTTTCGCAAGCGGCGGGTGATCGCGGCGGGCCTGGTGGTCTATGCCTGCGCCGCGATGCTGCTGTCGCAGCGGCTGATGCCGGGCGCGCCCGACTATGCGCTGGTGCCGGTGGTGCTGCTCGAGGGACTGACGCCGGTGCTGCTGATGATCCAGGTCGCCTCGATGACCTACCTCGATCTGCCGGTCGAGGACTTCGCCCACGCCTACCAGTTCAAGAACGTCTGCAAGCAGATCGCCTCGGCCACGGGCACCGGGCTGGCCAGCATGTGGATGCAGGAAGGCGCGGCCACGCACCGCACCCATCTGATCGAGCACGTGACGCGCTTCGAGCCCGCGCTGCAGCAGGGCGGCGGGCTCTCTGGCTTCGATCTGGCGCGGCTGTCTCAGGAGGTGGACCGCCAGGCCACGCTGCTGGCCGGCATGGATCTGCTGCACGGCTTCGCGCTGGTCTGCGTACTGATCGCGGTCTTCGTGCTGGTGCAAAAGAGTTTCCGCTGAGGCGCCGCACCGCGGCGAGAGGGGTCTCGGGCACTGCTGGGCGCTGCCCACCGCGGTACGCGACACAACGGGGCATTGCGGCATGCCCCTCTGGCGGTTTGCGGCCTTTTCCACTACTCTTTCGGCCTTTCCGTGCGCATTCGGCATCCAGCCGTATACCTCGATGGCCAGCCACGCCCCGAACGATTCCAAGGATTCCCCGCCGTCCGCCGCCGAAACCCCGGGCAGCGCCGCCAACGCCGGCACCGCAGCCGAGAAGCCCAGCGACAGCTACGTCCAGTCCTTCGCACGCGGGCTGTCGGTGATCCGTGCCTTCAACGCCCAGCGTCCGGCGCAGACGCTGACGGAAATCGCGCAGGCCAGCGGACTGACCCGGGCCGGCGCGCGCCGCATCCTGCTGACGCTGGTGGGCCTGGGCTATGTCGAGGCCGACGGCCGGCTGTTCCGGCTGACGCCGAAGATTCTCGACCTCGGCTTCGCCTATCTGACCTCGATGCCGTTCTGGAACCTGGCCGAGCCGATCATGGAGGCGCTGTCGCAGCAGGTGCACGAAAGCTGCTCGGTGTCGGTGCTGGACGGGACGGAAATCGTCTACGTGCTGCGCGTCCCCGCGCGCAAGATCATGACGATCAATCTGTCGATCGGCAGCCGGCTGCCCGCCTATTGCTCGTCGATGGGCCGCGTGCTGCTGGCCGGACTGTCCGACCAGGAGCTCGACCGCGTGCTGCACGCCAGCGACCTGCGCAAGCGCACGCAGCGGACGGTCACCGATATCGACGAACTGAAGGCGATCATCGCGCGCATCCGCGCCCAGGGATGGGCGCAGAACGATCAGGAACTCGAGGAAGGGCTGGTGTCGCTGTCGGCGCCGATCCGCAACCGCGCCGGCCAGGTCATCGCCGCGATGAACATCAGCGGCCAGGCCAATCGCACCAGCGCCGAGGAGATGGTGCGCCGTTTCCTGCCGCCGCTGCTGGAGGCGTCCGAGAAGATCACCAACCTGGTCAGCCTGCGCACCTGAAGGGCGCGTCCGACGTCGTTGCCGTGTGTTCGCTCAGCTCGCCATTGGCGCCGGCAGTTGCACCATGCCGTGCTGCGCCGAGCGCGTGCCGGGCAGCGGCCGGTTGCTCAGCCCCAGATAGGCAAAGGCCACCGACAGCTTGACCGCGTCGGACAGGTTCTGCCCCGCGCTATGGAACAGCCGGCTGTCGAAGAACAGCACGTCGCCGCGCTGCAATGACAACGGCGTCGCTCCCGCCAGCAGCGCCGCGCTGGCCGGATGGCTGTCCACCAGAAACTCCGCGGCATCGAGCTGTCCCGCCTCGAGCGCGGCTCGGTGCGAGCCGGGTATCACGCGCAACGCGCCATTGCGCTCGTCCTCGTTGCCCAGCGCCAGCCAGACCGTCACCAGTTCCGGACTGGCGAACGACCAATAGCGCGTGTCCCGATGCCAGCCGGTCTGGCTGCCGTAGGTCGGATGCTTGGTCATCACGCAGTTATGGTGGGCCAGCGTCAGCTGCGCCGGTTCGCCCAGCAGCGCGGTGACCAGCGTGGCCACGCGCGGGTCGGTCGCCCATTGCTGGAATACCGGATCGCGATCGTAGGCCTGACGCAGCCGCCGTACGGTCGCCCCGCCGGCCGCCTCGCGGCTGGACGGCGCGCCGGGATAGCCCAGTTCGGCCTCGTATTCGACCGGCGCGACCGCCTCGGCGAGCTGGGCTCGTGCCACGCGCTCCATCGCATCGCACAATGCGGGCTCCGCCAGGCCGCGCAGCACCACGAATCCATCGCGGTGAAACGCCGCGGCGAGCGCCTCGAGTTCTTGTGCATCGAAGGACGAGGTGGCCGGCGGCGCGGCGGCATCGCCGTTTGCATCGGGCTTCTGGGGAGCGGCAGGGGTCGTCATGGCGACAGCGGGACGGGCAAGGCGGCGAGGCGATGGGCTTTGCCGCGGGTTCAGCCAGGCGCGAAGGGGGCGGTTTCGCGCGTCAATTTCGGGATGATGCCAGAAGCGGGCGCGGCGTGCGCAAGCAGCACGCCGCGACGACGTTGGCGAGACGCGCCCCCGTACCGAGCAGCGATTGATACCATTCGATATAATTACATTTGTAATTATTTGGGTAACATCGCCATGTCCTTTGAAGACCGTATCGACCGCTTCTGCGCTGCCCATCCCGAAGCGCCGCGCGACCTGATTCTCGCGTCCCGGCTGCTGATGCGCACCGCCCGGCTGCTGCGCGCGCATATCGACCGGGCGCTCGCGCCGTTCGAGCTCGACATGTCGCAATACCTGTGCCTGAGCATGCTGGCCGCCGACGAAGGCCAGCCCAGCATGCCATCGGAACTGGGCAACACGCTCGATGCGACGCGCACGCAGATGACGCGGCTGCTCGACGGGCTCGAAGCGCGCGGCCTGCTGCGCCGGCGCGCCTCGACCCAGGACAGGCGCAGCCTCGAACTGCGGCTGACCGCGGCGGGGCGCAGCATGGTCGAGCGCGCCGCACCAGTCGTGCACGCAGCGTACGGCGAAGCCTGGGGTCCGTTGGGGGAAACGGGGCTGGCGGGTGCGACTCGCGCGCTCGCGAAGCTGCACCAGCATCTGGACACGCTGCAATCATGAAACCGCAGGCTGCGCCGCACAGCTCCACGCTGCATCGCAGCCTGCGCCGTCTGCGGCCGCTCGGCCATCGGCAACGCCAGACCCTGCTGATGCTGCTGCTGGCGCTGTCCACCTCCGTCGAGTTCCTCGAGAACATCATGTTCGTCTTCGCCGCCAGCCATATTGTCGGCGGCATCGATGGCGATCCGCGCAGCTTCGCGCTGGTACAGGCCGCCTACGCGCTCGGCAGCATGCTGACGATCCTGAAGCAGCCCTGGCTGGCACAGCGCTTCGGCTATCGCCGCTATCTGACCGGCGCGCTGCTGCTGTTCATTGCCGGGGCGCTGGCCGCCGCGGCCAGCCATTCGGTCACGCAACTTGCCGCGGCGCGCTTGCTGCAGGGGCTCGGCGGCGGCGCGCTGTTTACCAGCTGCCGCATCCTGGTCAACCTGATGTTCTCGCCGGCAGACCGGCCGCGGGCCTTGCGGATCTTCATGCTGGGGATCTTCGGCGCGTCGGCGCTGGCCCCGGCCTTTGCGGCCGCGCTGATCGAGCATGGCGTCTGGCAGGATGTGTTCTACGGCGTGGTGCCCTTTGCCGCGCTGGCCGCGTTCGCGGCGTGGCGGCTGTTGCCCGATGCCGAGCGCTCGGCCGCCGCGGAAGCACCGGCCATCGGGCCGCTGCTGCTGTTCGGCGTCGCCATCGTCGCGCTCCAGGCCGCATTGAGCGAAGCGCGCTTCGATGTGCTGTCGCACCCCTTGCGGCTCGCGGCGCTGGCCGCCAGCGGTGCCGCGCTGCTGGGGCTGTTCCTGTGGCACCAGTGGCATCACGGCAAGCCCCTGCTGGCGCTGCGCAATCTGCGCCATCCGGTTTACCTGACCGGCCTGGCGATGTATTTCGTCTACTACCTGATCAACAACCTGAGCGGCTACCTGTTTCCGATCTATGCCGAGCAGGCACTGGGACTGCCGCTGCAGACGACCGGCTGGCTCAACACGTTCTCGGCCGCGGTCAGCCTCGCCGGTATTGCGATCTACCTGAAGGCCGCGCCGCGCTTGTCACGCAAGAAGCCGCTGATGACCGCGGGCCTGCTCGTGATGGCCGGCGCGGCGTGGTGGTTCTCGCGGTTGCCGCCCGACGCCGACATCGGCGCGCTCGCCTGGGGCCTGGTCGGCAAGGGCCTGTTCGGTGTGATGGTGATCATCCCGATCGCGGGGCTGACGTTTCGCCCGTTATCGCACGAGGACTTCGCGCACGGCTATCGCAGCAAGAATCTGATGCGGCAGATTGCCAGCTCGTTCGCCTCGGCGCTCGGCGCGATCCTGCTGCAGAACCGGCAGTTTGCGGTTCACCATGGCATCGTCGATTCGCTCGGTAATCGGCCCGATCAGACAGCGCAATGGATGCGCGCGATGGAGGCCACGCTGGCTGCGCGGGGGCTCGATGCCGCCCATGCGCATCAGTTCGCGCTGACATGGCTGGCGCGGCTGGTCGACCAACAGGCCAGGCTGATCGCCTGCGAGGATCTGTATCGCTGGATCGCGCTGCTCGCGCTGTGTGCGGCGGCAGCGATGCTGTGGCAGCGTCGGCTCGATTGAGCGCGCCGCGCGGGACCGCGGCAGAGGCTGCGGTCGGTGTGAGGGTGTTGCCCGGCTGCGTTGCCGTCGTCAGAACAGCGGCAGCTGGCGCATACCGAACCCGACGGTCTCTTCGACGCGCATGCGCGCATGCGCCAGCGAACCTTCGGCACCCGAATAGTTGCCGGCCGCCCAGCGATAGACCACGGGCACTTCGCCACGCTCGGACAGATGTACTTCGCCCAGCTTGTCGCCGCGCTCGTTGCGGTAGTAGTGGGAGCGATAACCGCGCTCCCAATAGGTGACCTCTACCTTCTTGCGACGACGGGGCGACGGCGTCGCGCGCGGCATGCGCCGCGCCCGGTCGGTCGCCGTCACCGTAGATGCACGCGTGAGATCCAACTGCATAGACTTCCTTTTCGATCGAGTCCACAAGACGATGGCACCGATGCCTCGTCATGCATCGCAGTCGAGATGATACGCCGTGATTGCGTTCCTGTGTGGCTATGCAGCCCGGAAAACCGCTCTGGGCAAGGATTTCGGGGTGGGTACGTATACGTATACCTGCCGTATACATGGGCGCGTATACGGCAGGTATACGGGGTCGTATACGTGGGCGTATACCTGCCGCGTATCTCTGCTCGCCTGCCTCGCAGTCATCTCGCCGCGCACCGCCAAGGGGCGAGAGTCCGCGAACAAAAAAGGCGTCGCGCCCGGGCTTGTCGATGCCCGTTCGCGACGCCCTTGCATGGCCGCTATCCGCGCAGTTCGATCAGCCCAGTTCGATCGGCACGAACAGCTGCGTGTCGTCACGCTGCACCAGCAGCGCCACCTCCTTGCCGGCCTTCGACACCATCGTGCGCAATTGCTCGACCGACTTGATCGGCGTGCCGTTGAAGGCCAGGATCACGTCGCCGGGTTGAATGCCGACGCGAGCCGCGGGACCCGACGCGCCCTCGACTACCAGGCCGCCGGCGATGCCGCTCTCGCGCTGTTCCGCCGGCGACAGCGGCCGCACCGCGAGGCCAAGCTTGCCGCCGGACTCGGCGCCCTCGCTCTTTTGCGCGACGCTCTGCTCGTTGGCCGCGCCCACCTTGACGGTCAGCGTAACGGGCTTGCCTTCTCGAACAACCTTCAGCGTCGTTTCGGTGCCCGGCTTCAGATCCGCGACGTGTTCCGGCAGGTCGGTCGAACGATCGACGGTGTCGTCGCCGATCTGCACGATGACGTCGCCCGGCTTCAGGCCCGCCTTCGCCGCCGGGCCGTCCGGCTCGACCGTATTGACCAGCGCGCCGGCCGGCTTCGGCAAGCCGAACGACTGTGCCAACGCCTGGTTGACCTCCTGCACGCCGATACCGAGGCGGCCGCGCGTGACCTTGCCATGCGCAACCAGCTGCTGCTGAACCTTGGTGGCGACGTCGATCGGGATCGCGAACGACAGGCCCTGATAACCGCCGGTGCGGCTGTAGATCTGCGAGTTGATGCCGATCACTTCGCCGCGCTGATTGAACAGCGGGCCGCCGGAATTGCCGGGGTTCACCGCGACGTCCGTCTGGATGAACGGAACATAGGTGTCGTCGGGCAGCGCGCGCGACTTCGCGCTGACGATGCCGGCGGTCACGGTGTTCTCGAAGCCGTACGGCGAACCGATGGCGACGACCGGCTCGCCAACGCGAACCTGCGACGGGTCGCCCAGCTGCACCGTCGGCAGGTCCTTCGCGTCGATCTTGATCACCGCGATATCGGTCTGCTTGTCGACGCCCAGCACCTTGGCCTTGAACTCGCGACGATCGGTCAGCTTGACGACGACCTCCTGCGCCCCATCGACGACGTGCGCATTGGTCAGGATCATGCCGTCCGGGCTGACGATAAAGCCCGAGCCCAGGCCCCGCGCCAATTGCGGCTGGTCCGGCTGCGGCCCGTAAGGGAACGGGATGCCGAAGCGCTTGAAGAACTGGAACATCGGATCGTCCGGATCCATGCCCGGCGGCATCTGCGCCGCAGTGCGCTGCGCGCGTGCCGTCACGCTGATATTGACGACGGCCGGACCGTAACGGTCAACGATGCCGGAGAAATCGGTCGGCGTTGCCATCGCGCGGCCCGGCGCGGCACTGACCTGCGCGACCACCGGAGTCGGCGCGGCATAGCTCGATGACACCGCTTCCTTCTGGAGATAGTTGTACCCGCCTGCCAGCACGCCCACGGCGGCAATGGCGATGGCGGTACGAGCAACAGTTCGGCGAATCATCTGGTTCTCCTCGTTGGTTCGGCGCCCAGGGAGGCGCGACGAGGACATGCTAGGGGCCGAGACTTAAACGAGCCTTAAGGAAAGAAAGGAAGGAAAGCGACGACCGGTCGTCGCCAAATCACAGTTTTCCGGGCGATGCCGCGGGCAGGGACGGACGGCCGCCGTCGCGAAGCCACGCCAGCAAATCGGGCATCTCGGCGTGGTCCAGCTCCAGCATCGCGCAAAACGCGCGTTTTCGCGTCACGTGCAGACGCTTGACCAGCGCTTCCAGCCGGGAGGCTTCCGCCCGGTCGGCGCATCGCAACTGCGCGGCGATCGCGATCGGCTTGCGCGAGCGCGTATAGCGGGCACCCGTGCCAGCCTGGTGCTGGGCGAAACGGCGGCCGACATCGGTGGTGATGCCGGTATAGAGGCTGCCATCGGCGCATTCGAGCAGGTACAGGTACCAGCTATGGTCGGATGGCGTGGTCACTTTCGGAGGGAATGAAGCGCGCGGTCGCGAAACCGGCATTGTGAGGCACTTGCGGGGAGCGGGAAAGTGCTGCCGATATCGCTCCATACCAGCCCGCCGCAAAGCAAAACGCCCCAGACCTTGAGGATCTGGGGCGTTTTCAAAGGAGAGCCTGGCGATGACCTACTTTCACACGGGTAGTCCGCACTATCATCGGCGCGAAGTCGTTTCACGGTCCTGTTCG
>NZ_VZOV01000029.1 GCF_008801915.1 Cupriavidus gilardii | reverse complement strand
CCCGGCCGGCGGCGGCCGCGGCGGTCCGCGTGGCGGTGCGCGCGGCGCGCAGGGACAGGGCGGCCAGGGCCAGGGACGGGCGCAGCGGCGCGGCGGCGAACCGAACGGCAATGTGATGCCCAAGGCTGGCAAGCCGAGCGGTCCCGGCCGCGGACGCCCGCGCGGCGGCAAACGCTGAGGCGCAGGCGCGCCCGGCCGCGAGGCGCAACGGGGCGAGGGCGGGCACATTCCGTGCCCACTTCGCTCGGCTTTGCCTTTTGTGGCCCTAGCGCGTATAATGCGAGTCTATTCAAAAAGTCATCCTCCAAGGGGATGGGCGAATGATGGGCGTTCCGCCCATTTTTTTTTGGTTCGTCCGATCGTCCGAACACGCGGAAAATCGCGATGTGGGGCTCCGCCGGAGATGACGGCAGGCAGCCGGCCATTCGCCGCGGCCTCGCCCGGTAGTTTGATGGCCATTTTTCGGAACGACAGTGCATCTGGCAGATTTGATCGAAACCACATTGACCGGCATGGGGTATGAGCTGGTCGAACTCGAACGCGCCCCAGGCGGGTTGCTGCGCGTCTATATCGATCAGCCTGACACCGGCATTGCCATCGAGGATTGCGAGAAGGTCAGCCGCCAGCTGACTCACGTGCTGACCGTCGAGAACGTCGATTACGAACGGCTCGAGGTCTCCTCTCCGGGACTGGACCGTCCGCTGAAAAAACTGGCCGACTATGTTCGCTTTGCCGGCGAGGAGGCGCGCGTGACGCTGCGCCTGCCGATCGACGGCCGCAAGAACTTCGTCGGCATCCTGCAGCCGCCCACCGGCGAGCCCGGCGCCGAGAAGATCGGCCTGGAATTCGAGGGCAAGGATGGCCCGGCGCTGCTGGAATTTACCGTATCCGATGTCGACAAGGCGCGCCTGGTGCCGGTAATCGACTTCAAAGGAAATCAGAGAAAAGGGAACAAGCAATGAGCCGCGAAGTTCTGTTGCTCGTCGATGCGCTTGCGCGCGAGAAGAACGTCGACAAGGATGTGGTATTCGGTGCGCTCGAAGCGGCTCTCGCTTCGGCCACCAAGAAGCGTTTCGAGGAAGACGTCGATATCCGTGTGCACATCGATCGGGAATCCGGCGAGCACGAGACTTTCCGCCGCTGGCTGGTGGTGCCCGACGAGCAGGGCCTGCAGGAGCCGGACAAGCAGATCCTGCTGTTCGAAGCCCGTGAGCAGGATGCCAATATCGAACTGGGCGAATTCGTCGAGGAGCAGATCGAATCGGTCGAATTCGGCCGCATCGGCGCGCAGGCCGCCAAGCAGGTGATCCTGCAGAAGATCCGCGACGCCGAGCGCGAGCAGATCCTCAACGATTACCTGGAGCGTGGCGAGAAGATCATGACCGGCACGGTCAAGCGCGCCGACAAGAAGGGCCTGATCGTCGAGTCCGGCCGTGTCGAGGCGTTGCTGGCGCGCGATCAGATCATTCCGAAGGAAAATCTGCGTACCGGCGACCGCGTTCGAGCGTATATCCTGAATGTGGACCGCACCGCGCGTGGCCCGCAGATCGAGCTGTCGCGCACCTCGCCGCAGTTCCTGATCAAGCTGTTCGAGAACGAAGTGCCCGAGATGGAGCAGGGCCTGCTGGAGATCAAGGCCGCCGCCCGCGACCCGGGCGTGCGCGCGAAGATCGCGGTGGTGGCGCACGACAAGCGCATCGATCCGATCGGCACCTGCGTCGGCGTGCGCGGCACCCGCGTCACCGCGGTGCGCAACGAGATCGGCGGCGAAGCGGTCGACATCGTGCTGTGGTCGGAAGATCCGGCGCAGTTCGTGATCGGCGCGCTGGCGCCGGCGCAAGTGCAGTCGATCGTCGTCGATGAAGAGAAGCACAGCATGGATGTCGTGGTCGACGAGGAAAACCTCGCCGTCGCGATCGGCCGCAGCGGACAGAACGTGCGCCTGGCGTCCGAGCTGACCGGCTGGCAGATCAACATCATGACGCAGGAAGAATCGGCGCAGAAGCAGGCCGAGGAAAGCGAAGTGGTGCGGCGCCTGTTCATGTCCAAGCTGGACGTGGACCAGGAAGTGGCCGACATCCTGATCGAGGAAGGCTTCTCCTCGCTCGAGGAAGTCGCCTACGTGCCGATCAGCGAGATGATGGAGATCGAGGCCTTCGACGAGGACACCGTCAACGAGCTGCGCAATCGCGCCCGCGATGCGCTGCTGACGATGGAGCTGGCCCGCGAAGAGAAGGTCGAGTCGGTGTCGCAGGATCTGCGCTCGCTGGACGGCCTGACGCCGGAGCTGATCGGCAAGCTGGCCGAGGGCGACATCCACACGCGTGACGACCTCGCCGAACTGGCGGTCGACGAACTGGTCGAGATGACCGGGGTCAGCGAAGAAGAAGCCAAGGCGCTGATCATGAAAGCACGGGAACACTGGTTCAACTGAGGGACACGTTCGCATAGAGCGCGCTTTCCGCACAAGACTGTCCCGACGTAGAAACCGAGCATTGAAAGGGTTTGAATGGCAAGCACAACAGTTGCCCAACTGGCCGCAGAACTGAGTCGCAGCGCAGCTGCCCTGCTGGAACAATTGCAGGCAGCTGGGGTGGGCAAGTCCAAGCCTGAGGACGTGGTCACCGAGACCGACAAGGCCAGGTTGCTGGACTACCTGAAGCGTTCGCACGGTCAGGCCGATGACGGCTCGCGCAAGAAGATCACGCTGACCAAGCGCGAAACCTCGGAGATCCGCCAGGCGGATGCGACCGGGAAGACGCGCACGGTGCAGGTCGAGGTGCGCAAGAAGCGCGTGCTGATCAAGCGCGACGAGACGCCCGCCGATGGCGCGGCCGACGGCCAGGAAGTGTCCGAGCCGGTGGTCGACCAGGCCGAGCTGGCGCGCCGCGCCGAAGAGGAACGCCGCCAGGCCGAATTGCTGGCGCGCCAGGAAGCCGAGCTGAAGGCCCGCCAGGAGGCGGCCGAACGCGAGGAAGCCGAGCGCCGCGCACGCCAGGAAGCGCTGGAGGCGGAAGAGCGCCGCCAGGCCGAGCTGGCCGCCCGCAAGGCCGAGGAAGAGGCCGCGGCGACGCGCGCCGCGAGCGAGGCCAACGAGGATGCGGACCGCAAGAAGGCCGAGGACGACAAGACGCGTCTGGCGGCCGAACGCGCCGCCGCGCAGAAGGCCGCCGACGATGCCAAGGCCGCCGCCGACAAGGTGCGCGCCGAGCAGGACGCGGCCCGCAAGCGCCGCGAGGCCGCCGAGGCCGAGGCCCGCGCGATCCAGCAGATGCTCAATGCGCCGGCGCGCGTGCTGAAGGCACCGTCCGAGCGCAAGGCCGAGGAAAAGAAGGCCGAGCAGAGCGGCACGCTGCACAAGCCGGTCAAGCCGGCCGGCACGGTCGAGGCCAAGAAGGACGACAAGAAGCCCGCGGTGGCTGCCACGACGGTCGACAAGAAGACCGGCAAGGTGGTCAAGGGCTCGTCGACCTGGCAGGACGAGGGTTCGCGCAAGAAGGGCGGTGGCCTGAAGACCCGCGGCGATTCGTCGGGCGGTGTCGGCGGCTGGCGCGGCGGCCCGCGCGGCCGTGGCGGCAAGCATCAGCAGGACGACCGCAGCGGCTTCCAGGCACCGGTCGAGCCGGTGGTGCGCGAGGTCCATGTGCCCGAGACCATCTCGGTTGCGGACCTGGCCCACAAGATGGCCGTCAAGGCCTCCGAGGTCATCAAGCAGATGATGAAGCTCGGCCAGATGGTCACCATCAACCAGGTGCTGGACCAGGAGACCGCGATGATCGTGGTCGAGGAAATGGGCCACAAGGCGCTGGCGGCCAAGCTGGACGATCCGGAAGCGCTGCTGATCGAAGGCGGCGAGGACCAGTCGGACGCCGAGCAGCTGCCGCGTCCGCCGGTCGTCACCGTGATGGGTCACGTCGACCACGGCAAGACCTCGCTGCTGGACTACATCCGCCGCACCAAGGTCGCGGCCGGCGAAGCGGGCGGCATTACGCAGCATATCGGTGCCTACCATGTGGAAACCGATCGCGGCGTGATCACCTTCCTCGATACGCCGGGCCACGAGGCCTTCACGGCGATGCGTGCGCGCGGCGCCAAGGCGACCGATATCGTGATCCTGGTGGTGGCCGCCGATGACGGCGTGATGCCGCAGACCAAGGAGGCGATCGCCCACGCCAAGGCGGCCGGTGTGCCGATCGTGGTGGCGATCAACAAGATCGACAAGCCCGAAGCCAACCCGGACCGCGTCAAGCAGGAACTGGTGGCCGAGCAGGTCGTGCCGGAAGAGTACGGCGGCGATTCGCCGTTCGTGCCGGTGTCGGCCAAGACCGGCGCTGGCGTCGAAGAACTGCTGGAGCAGGTGTCGCTGCAGGCTGAAATCCTGGAGCTGAAGGCGCCGGTCGACGCGCCGGCCAAGGGCCTGGTCGTCGAAGCGCAGCTGGACAAGGGCAAGGGCCCGGTGGCAACCGTGCTGGTCAACAGCGGGACGCTCAAGCGTGGCGACGTCGTGCTGGCAGGCAGCGCCTACGGCCGCGTCCGGGCGATGCTCGACGAGAACGGCAAGCCGACCAAGGAGGCCGGCCCGTCGATTCCGGTCGAGATCCAGGGCCTGTCCGAGGTGCCGGCGGCCGGCGAGGAAGTGCTGGTGCTGCCCGACGAGCGCAAGGCGCGCGAAATCGCGCTGTTCCGTCAGGGCAAGTTCCGCGACGTCAAGCTGGCCAAGCAGCAGGCGGCCAAGCTCGAGACCATGCTGGAGCAGATGACCGAGGGCGAAGTGCAGACGCTGCCGTTGATCGTCAAGGCCGACGTGCAGGGTTCGCAGGAAGCGCTGGTGCAGTCGCTGCAGAAACTGTCGACCGACGAAGTGCGCGTGCAGATCGTGCACGGCGCGGTGGGCGGCATCACCGAATCGGACGTCAACCTGGCGACGGCATCGAAGGCGGTCATCATCGGCTTCAACGTGCGTGCCGACGCCGGCGCGCGCAAGCTGGCCGAGAGCAACGGCATCGACATCCGCTACTACAACATCATTTACGATGCGGTAGACGAGATCAAGGCGGCGATGTCGGGCATGCTGGCGCCGGAGAAGCGCGAAGTGACGATCGGCCAGGTCGAGGTGCGCCAGGTGTTCCGCGTGCCGAAGATCGGTGCGGTGGCCGGCTGTATGGTCACCGACGGTCTGGTCAAGCGTGGCGCCTTCGTGCGCGTGCTGCGCAACAACGTCGTGGTGTTCTCGGGCGAGCTCGATTCGCTCAAGCGCTTCAAGGACGATGTCAAGGAAGTCAAGCAGGGCTTCGAGTGCGGTCTGTCGATCAAGAACTTCAACGACGTTCAGGAAGGCGACCAGCTCGAAGTGTATGAAATCACCGAGGTCGCGCGCACGCTGTAAGGCGGCGCGCCGCGGCGGCGGGCCTTCACCGGTCCGCCGCCGCCGGCCCATCCACGCCGTCGGTCCCATCGCCTTCGCCGGCGACGCCGCTGGCAAAGTCGTATCGCATGGCCAAGAAAGGCAATATTTCCTCCCGTAACCTGCGCCTGTCCGATCAGATCCAGAAGGATCTGGCCGAGATGATCCAGCGCGAACTGCGCGACCCGCGCCTGGGCCTGGTCACGCTGCAATCGGTGTCGCTGACGCCCGACTACGCGCACGCCAAGGTCCACTTCACGGTGCTGGGCGCCGAACCGGCCGACGCCGAGGCGATCCTCAACGAGAAGGCCGGCTACCTGCATTCGCTGCTGTTCAAGCGGCTGCATATCCATACCGTGCCGACGCTTCGCTTCGTCCACGATACCTCGGTCGAACACGCGATCGAGATGTCGAAGCTGATCGACCAGGCCAACGCCACGCGCGCCAAGGACGAGTAAGTCCGCGGCGCCGGCGCGTCCTGCGTCGTCGTCGTTCTCCCGAGCAAGGCACCGCTCCCCGCCGTTTCCTCTTCCATGACCGATTCCAACGCTCCACGTCCGCCCCGGCTGCCGCGCCGCGACGTGCATGGCGTGCTGCTGCTCGACAAGCCGCTCGGGTTGTCGTCGAACGATGCGCTGATCCGCGCCAAGCGGCTGCTGCGCGCCAACAAGGCGGGCCACACCGGCACGCTGGACCCGCTGGCGACCGGGCTGCTGCCGCTGTGTTTCGGCGAGGCGACCAAGTTCTCACAGGATCTGCTCGATGCCGACAAGACCTATGAGGCGACGGTGCGGTTGGGGCAGCGGACCTCGACCGGCGATGCGGAAGGCGAGGTGATCGCCGAACGCCCGGTCGGCTGCGATGCCGCGGCGCTGAACGAAGCGCTGGCGCGTTTCGTCGGTGCGATCGAGCAGGTGCCGCCGATGCATTCGGCGCTGAAGAAGGACGGCCGGCCGCTGTACGAGTACGCGCGCGCCGGGCAGACCGTCGAGCGCGCGGCGCGCCGCGTGACGATCCATGACATCGCATTGCTCGGCTGCGAGCTGCCCGCCGCGCCGGTGTTCGCGATGCGCGTGACGTGCAGCAAGGGTACCTATATCCGGACGCTTGCCGAGGACATCGGCGAGGCGCTCGGCTGCGGCGCGCATCTGACCGCGCTGCGGCGCACCGCGGTCGGCGATCTGACGCTGGACGGCGCGGTCACGCTGGAACAGCTGGGCGAGCACGATGACGCGGCACGGCCGGCCTTGCTGGCGCCGGTCGACGCGCTGCTGCAGCGCTGCGTGCCGGTGACGCTCGACGCCGCCGCGACGCAGCGTTTTCTGCAGGGACAACGGATCGCCGGGCGCGATCTGCCGGCACAGGCGTTCGAAGGTCTGGGATCGCAGCAAGACACGCTGGCGCGCGTCTATGGCGGCGAACCGCCGCGGCTGCTGGGCGTGGCCAGATGGCGCGAAGGCGCGCTGCGGCCGGAGCGGCTGGTGAGATTGACTCCCGCGGACTGATCAGGGCGGATTTCCCTCTCCCCGGCCCTCTCCCGCAAGCGGGAGAGGGAGAACCCCGTCGGTTCTCTACTGGTGCGAAGAGTCTGGATTGCAGTGGGTTTTCTCCCTCTCCCGCAAACCGGAGAGGGAAAGCACCGTCGGTCCTCTACGCGTGCGAAGCGTCCGGATTGCAGCGTGTTTTCTTCCCTCTCCCGCCTGCGGCAGAGGGGCGGGGGAGAGGGCAGGCGGCGTGCGCCATTGCGCGAGCCCTCAATGCGCCCCCATCGCATCCGCCGACCCGCCTCCGCCGCTCTTCGGCCTGGTCAGCCAGACGAACACGATCAACGCGAAGAACATCACCCCCGAGATCCAGAAGATATCGTTGGCGCCCAGCATCGACGCCTGTTGGGAGATGGTGCGCTCGATCATGCCGACCGCCTGCTGATGGCTCATGCCCTGCTGCATCAGGTGTTCGACCTGGGCGTTGTAGATCGGGTTGTACGGATTGGCCTGTTCGACCAGGTGCGCATGGTGCATCGCCGAGCGGTTCTCCCACACGGTGGTCGACACCGAGGCGCCGATCGCGCCGAACGTGATCCGCACGAAGTTCGACAGGCCCGAGGCCGCCGGAATCTTGTCGGGCGGCTGTCCCGACAGGATGATCGACGTCAGCGGGATGAAGAACATCGCCATCGCCGCGCCCTGGATCAGCGTCGGAATCATCAGCGTGGTGGTGTCCACGTCGATCGTGAACCGCGAACGCATCAGGCTGACGATGCCGAACGTGACGAAGGCCGCGGTGGCGACCCAGCGCGGGTCCATCTTCGGCAGATTGCGCCCGATCACCGGGGACAGCAGGATCGCGAAGATGCCCACCGGCGCCATCACGATGCCGGCATCGGTCGCGGTATAGCCGACGATGGTCTGCAGCCACAGCGGCAGGATCACCAGATTGCCGAAGAACAGCCCGTAGGCGACCGAGATCGCGACCACGCCCGCGCTGAAGTTGCGGCCGTTGAACAGGCTGATATCGACGATCGGATGCTTCTCGTAGCGCTCCCACGCGAGGAAGAACAGGAAGCCGACCACCGCCACCACCGTCAGCGTGACGATCTCGGTCGAATGGAACCAGTCGAGCTCCTTGCCCTTGTCCAGCATCAGCTGCATCGCGCCGACCCAGATCACCAGCAGCGCCAGCCCGATGGTATCGATCGGCAGCACGCGCTTGGGCGTCTCGCGGTCGCGATAGATGACCCAGGTCGCGTACGCCGCCAGGATGCCGACCGGGATATTGATGTAGAAGATCCACGGCCACGTCATGTTGTCCGAGATCCAGCCGCCCAGCAGCGGCCCCATGATCGGCGCGACGAGCGTGGTCATGCCCCATAGCGCCAGCGCCATCGTGCTCTTGTGCGGCGGATAGCTCGACAGCAGCAGCGATTGCGACAGCGGAATCATCGGCCCGGCGACCGCACCCTGCAGGATCCGCGCGGCCAGCAGCACTTCCAGGTTCGGCGCGACGCCGCACAGCCACGACGACAGCACGAACAGCAGGATCGACGTGACAAACAGCCGCACCGCGCCGAAGCGCGTGGTCAGCCAGCCGGTCAGCGGCACCGAGATCGCGTTGGCGACCGCGAACGACGTGATGACCCAGGTGCCCTGGTTCGGCGACACGCCGAGGTCGCCCGAGATCGCGGGAATCGACACGTTGGCGATCGACGAGTCGAGCACGTTCATGAACGTGGCCAGCGACAGCGCGATCGTGCCGACGATCAGCTTGCCGCCCGTCAGCGGTTCCTGGTGCGCGGGGCGGGCCGGGGCCGCGGGCCGCGGTGCCGGCGCGGGTTCGGCGCCCTCGCGGGCGGTCAGCGTATCGGCCATGATCAGGCGTGCGTGGTTGCTTTCACAGTCGCTTTCGCGGTGGCGGCGGGCTTGGCAGTCGATGCCCGGGCCGCGGATGCCGGCGCGGACACCGCCGGCTCGGCGCCCTGGCGGCCGCTGTTGGTCGCGATGATGCGCGCGATCAGCGCATCGGCATCGTGGCCGACCTTGTCATAGACATCGGTCTGCATCGGCTTGCTGGCGGTCGTCGTCGTCATCGCCGCGCCCTCGGTCTTGCGCACGTCGACGGTCACGTTCATCGACAGGCCAATGCGCAGCGGATGGTCCTTCAGTTGCTGCGGATCGAGCGCGATACGCACCGGCAGCCGCTGCACCACCTTGATCCAGTTGCCGGTGGCGTTCTGCGCCGGCAGCAGCGAGAACGCCGAGCCGGTGCCGGCCGAGAAGCCGGCCACCTTGCCGTGGTATTCGACGTCGGAACCGTAGACGTCCGCATGCAGCGTGACCGGCTGGCCGATCCGCATATGCGTGATCTGGACCTCCTTGAAGTTCGCGTCGACCCAGACCTGATCGAGCGGCACCACCGCCATCAGCGGCGCGCCGGCGTTGACGCGCTGGCCCACCTGCACCGAACGCTTGGCGACATAGCCGGTCACCGGTGCCGGCAGCTGCGAGCGCGCATAGCTCAGATAGGCGGCGCGCACGTTGGCGGCGGCGCGCTGCACGTTCGGATGCTTTTCGACGGTGGTCTGGTCGGTCAGCGCCTTGTTCGACGCGAGCTGTTCGCGCGCGGCCTGCAGCGCCGACTCGGCCGCCTGCAGCGTGGTGCGCGCATGCGCGAGTTCTTCCGACGAGACCGCGCCCGAACCCGCGATCGCCTGGCGGCGCTTCAGGTCTTCGCGGGCGCGCGCGACATCGGCCTGGCGCAGCGCCACGTTGGCCGCCAGCGAGCCGTTGTTGACATACAGCGTGCGCACCTCGCGCACCGCCTGTGCCAGCTGGGCCTCGGCCTGGGCCAGCGCGACCTCGCTGTCGGCGCGGTCGAGCTGGATCAGCGGCTGGCCGGCGTTGACCAGCTGCGTATCGTCGGCGCCGATCGCCACCACCGTGCCGGGCACCAGCGGGGTCACCTGGACCACGTTGCCCGCGACGTAGGCGTCGTCGGTGCTCTCGAAATGCCGCGCGTACAGGGCCCAGTAGCCGCCGTAGGCCAGCCCCGCGACCACCACGGCGGCGGTCAGCGAGAGCAGCAGGCGCTTGCGCTTGCCGTTGTTGTTGTCGGAGGGTTGCGTGCGGGTCGCCGCGTTCTGTTGTTGGTCGCTCATGATGTCGGTCGCTAAAAACGGTTCGGACGTTGTCGTTGTTCTTCGATGTCGGGTGGTTGGTGCTCGGGCGCCTCAGCCGTGCGCCGCGGCACGAGTCGCGGCGGAGGAGGGCGCCGGCGCCGCGGCCCCCCCGGCCTGTGCCGGCCCGGAATCGCCCGGCTCGCCGGCTTGCCGATAGCCGCCGCCGAGCGCCTTGACCAGCGCCATCTGCAGATCCAGTCGCCGCGCCTGCAGATCGGTGGCCAGGCGCCGCTGCTGCAGCACATTGCTTTCGGCGTTCAGCACGGTCAGCTGCGTGCCCAGGCCCGCCTTGTAGCGGGTGGTGGCCAGCGCATAGGCGTGCTCGGCCAGCTCCAGTGCCTCGCGCTGCGTCTGGATCTGCTGATCGACGCTGCGGATGCTGGTCACCGTATCGGCGGTCTCGCGCAGCGCATTGACCAGCGTCTGGTTGTAGTTGGCCACCGCCAGGTCGTATTGCGCATGCTTGCCCTTCAGGTTCGCGCGCAGCCGCCCGCCCTCGAAGATCGGCAGGCGCACCGCCGGCCCGAAGCCGAACTGGCGGCTGATGCCGAGCAGCAGGTTGGACGGATCGAGCGAGGCGAGGCCCGCGAAGGCGCTCAGCGTGACATTGGGCAGGAACTCGGCGCGCGCGACGTCGATGTCCTTGGACGAAGCCTCGACGCGCCAGCGCGCCGCCACCAGGTCGGGCCGGCGGCCGAGCAGGTCGATCGCCAGGTTGTCCGGCAGCGTTGGGGTCGCATGCGCCAGCAGCGTCGGCCGCTGGATGGCCAGGCCACGGTCCGGACCCTTGCCCAGCAGCGCGGCGATCTGGTTGCGGGCCAGCGCGATCTCTTCGTCGATCCGCTGCAGATCGGTGCGGGCCGAGGCCACCGTCGCGCGCGCCTGTGTGGTTTCGACCTGGGTGTCGAGACCGGCCGACAGGCGCTGGCGCGACAGCTCGGTCAGGTCGCCGCGCTGGGCGATCGCGCGCTCGGCCACATCGCGCTGCGCGAACAGCGCGGCCAGCCGCGCGTAGTTGCGCGCCACCGCGGTGGTCAGCAGCAGCCGCGAGGCCTGGCTTTCGGCTTCGGCGGCGCGGTCGTCGGACAGCGCCGCTTCCAGCGCCGAGCGGTTCCTGCCCCAGAAATCGAGGTCCCAGGACAGGCCGGCCTGCATCCGCGACAGGTTCTGCCACGAGCCGGCGCGCGGCGTGCCCTCATACAGATCGGTCTCCGAGAAGCGCTGACGCGTCAGCGACGCATCGAAGTCGATATGCGGATACAGCGCGCTGCGGGTGGCATCGGCCATCGCACGCGAGGCCTGCACGCGCGCCAGCGCCGCCTGCAGATTCGGACTGCTCTGCACGGCCTCGTCGACCAGTGCGCGCAGTTGCGGATCGCCGAACTGGTCGACCCAGTCCTGCGACGGCCATTGGCCATGCTGGCCGGGCAGCGTCTGCGCGGTGGCGAGCTGTGCGGGTTCGGTCATGACCTGGGTGGTGTGCGAGTTGCCGAAGGCGGCGCAGCCGGCCAGCGCGGCGGCGGCCAGCGCGCTCAGCGCGAAGGTGCCGAGGCGGCGGGCCGGTTGCCGTGCCACGGCGCGGCGGGAAGTCGAAAGTTGGTGGTTCATGGGTTGGCGACAACGAAAGACGGATGCCGCGGTCCGGTGCCGCAGGGCACGGGCCGCCGATGGATCGGGGACGATTGGAGTGCGGGGGCGCCGCTATCCGGAGTTGTTGGCGATCACCCGTTGCAGCATGTCGCGGAACTGGGCGATCTCCGCCTCCGAGAAGCCGCGAAAGCGCCGGTTCAGCACCCGGCAGAAGATCGTGGGCAACTGCTCGACCAGCGCCAGGCCGGCCGGCGTGACACGCAGATCGACGATGCGCCGGTCGGCGTCGCTGCGTTGGCGCTCGACCAGCCCGCGCTTCTCCATGCGGCTGATCAGGCGTGTGACCGAGCCGATATCGGTATTCAGTTCGCGGCCCAGGTCGGTCACCGTACGGGCGCGGTCGTGAGCCAGCATCACGAGGCACGAGGCCTGGGCGTGCGTGATATCGAGCGCGCCGACCTCCTGCTCGACGTCGCGCGACACCTCGCCCTTGGCCCGCGCCATCAGATAGCCGACGCTGTCGCAAATCCGATAGGAGGCGGGATCGAAGGGGAAGGTATCGCCGGTGCCGGTGCTGTTCATCATTTGCCTATGCAATCTTTGTCGTGGCAAATATATGCGGCGATTGAGAGAACAGCAAGAACGTCAATTCGTCATTTCTGATTCCGAAATAGTGCGCCGCAAGGCCTTGCAGCAAGGCGAAAGACAGTCCGAGCCGTGCTCCGCTGTTTTGCGTCGCAACATGCTAGAATGGCGGGTTGAATTTTTGATGCCCAGCTGCAAGCGAGAGCCGCAATGACCCGCGCAATCCGCAATATCGCCATCATCGCCCACGTCGATCATGGCAAGACCACCCTGGTGGACCAACTCCTGCGCCAGGCAGGCACCTTCCGTGAGAACCAGCAGGTTGCGGAGCGGGTGATGGACTCGAACGACCTGGAAAAGGAACGCGGGATCACCATCCTGGCGAAGAACTGTGCGGTCGAGTACAACGGCACCCATATCAATATCGTCGACACCCCGGGCCACGCCGACTTCGGCGGCGAGGTCGAGCGCGTGCTGTCGATGGTCGACGGCGTGCTGCTGCTGGTCGATGCTGTCGAAGGCCCGATGCCGCAGACCCGCTTCGTCACGCGCAAGGCGCTGGCGCTGGGCCTGAAGCCGATCGTCGTGATCAACAAGATCGACCGCCCCGGCGCCCGTCCGGACTGGGTGATCAACCAGACCTTCGACCTGTTCGACAAGCTGGGCGCGACCGATGAGCAGCTCGACTTCCCGGTGATCTACGCCTCGGGCCTGAACGGCTACGCCGGCCTGACCGAGGACGTGCGCGACGGCGACATGAAGCCGCTGTTCGAGACTGTGCTCGACAAGGTGCCGGTCCGTAACGACGACCCGGACGGTCCGCTGCAGCTGCAGATCATCTCGCTGGACTACTCGAGCTACGTCGGCAAGATCGGCGTCGGCCGTATTTCCCGCGGCCGCGCGCGTCCGCTGCAGGACGTGGTCGTCAAGTTCGGTCCCGAGGGCAACCCGATCAAGGGCCGCATCAACCAGGTGCTGAAGTTCCGCGGCCTGGAGCGCGAGATCGTGCCCGAGGCCGAGGCTGGCGACATCGTGCTGATCAACGGCATCGAAGAGCTCGGTATCGGCTGCACCGTCTGCGCGCCCGACGCGCAGGACGCGCTGCCGATGCTGAAGGTCGACGAGCCGACGCTGACGATGAACTTCTGCGTCAACACCTCGCCGTTGGCCGGTCGCGAAGGCAAGTTCGTTACCAGCCGCCAGCTGCGCGAGCGCCTGGACCGCGAACTGAAGTCCAACGTCGCGCTGCGCGTGGCCGAAACCGGCGACGACACGGTGTTCGAAGTGTCGGGCCGCGGCGAACTGCATCTGACGATCCTGCTGGAAAACATGCGCCGCGAAGGCTACGAGCTGGCCGTGTCGCGCCCGCGCGTGGTGTTCAAGGAAATCGACGGCGTCAAGCACGAGCCGTACGAGCTGCTGACCGTGGACGTCGAGGATGGCCACCAGGGCGCCGTGATGGAAGAGCTGGGCCGCCGCAAGGGCGAACTGCTCGACATGGCGTCGGACGGCAAGGGCCGCACCCGCCTGGAATACCGCATTCCGGCGCGCGGCCTGATCGGCTTCCAGGGCGAGTTCCTGACGCTGACGCGCGGCACCGGCCTGATTTCGCACATCTTCGATGACTACGCGCCGGTGCGCGAGGGCGGCCTGGGCGAGCGCCACAACGGTGTGCTGATCTCGCAGGACGACGGCGAGGCCGTGGCCTACGCGCTGTGGAAGCTGCAGGATCGCGGCCGCATGTTCGTCAAGCCGGGCGACCCGCTGTACGAGGGCATGATCATCGGCATCCACAGCCGCGACAACGACCTGGTCGTCAATCCGATCAAGGGCAAGCAGCTGACCAACGTGCGCGCCTCCGGCACCGATGAAGCGGTACGCCTGGTACCGCCGATCCAGATGACGCTCGAATACGCGGTGGAGTTCATCGCCGACGACGAACTGGTCGAAATCACGCCGAAGAGCATCCGCCTGCGCAAGCGCTTCCTGAAGGAACACGAGCGCAAGCGCGCGGCACGCGAAGGCGCGTAAGCGTCAGCGATACGCTGCCCCGGAAGCGGGAAGGGCCGAGTCCTGTGGTGAACGGGGCTCGGCCTTTTCATTGGTGGACGCCGGCGAGCGAAACATCGGCTCAATCGTGCACGCCGAGTCGTTCGTAGAGGGAGATCTGGTGGAGCCCGATGCCGAGATGCCGCGGATCTTCGGATATTCCCAATTGCGAAGGCGAACAAGGCTTGGGAATCTGGAAATCGATCACGAGCGCGTTTACCCGGCAAAACTGAATCGGCACCGTGAATTCGAAGATGTCGGCGTCCGACTTGGGCCCGCTGAACGCGAACGCCAGATTGCCGACCTCGATGCCATTGACGGAGACCGTGGCCTCGGTTTCGGGATGATGCGCGTGGACAAAGCCGTGCGCCTCGATGACGAGGAGCAGATCGTTGTCTGGGGGATCCGGCAGGGTCAGGCGCAGGGACGAATGCCAGCCATCGGTCCAATATCCCCACGGTTCGGGGCTCGAGAATCCCTGTAGAAGCGTAAGAGCCGGCGCGGCCGCAATCGTCAGTGATTGGGACGTGATCAAGGAATACCCATCGGGCCTCGTCCTGTCTTGGGGGCGAAGGCGGGAGAGAAAGGCGTCCTCCTTTTCCCGCGGCACCATGAAGTAATCCCAGTAGATACTGTCGACGGCAGCGTTCCAGGCCTGCCGCGAGGCAAGACGGTTCAGAAACATGTCGTACAGCACGTAGTCGTGTGCGCGGCAAAACTCGAACAGTGTCCACCTGGTGTTGCCATAGACGCTATAACCCTGCATGCCGTATTCGACGCTGATCAAGGGCCGGTACTTGTCGAGAACGGCCCGTGCGCCCTGCAGGCAATCGATTTCGGCGCCTTCAATGTCGATCTTGATGAAGCTCAACCCTTCCAGTTGGTCCGCGAAGGTATCGAGCCTTTCGACCGCAACGACGATCGTGCGTGGGCGTGCCGATTCCGGATCGTTGTAGATCCGCTGGCGCAGACCGCTTTCCTGCGGCGAGCCTTCCGCGTATGTGAATTCCGCCGTGCCCGAGCAGTTCGATAGCGCCATATTGTGCAGCTTGGCGTTATCGACATCGAATCGTTTGGCCAGGCTTGCGTATTGATCCGGCAGCGGCTCGAAGCCGAATACGCGGCCCGTATTGGCGACCGAAGTCAGGAAGTGCCGCAGGTGCCGGCCACTATGGGCCCCGATATCGACCACCACGTCGCCGGGACGCAGCCATTTCTTGTAGTGGGATTCCAGCAGCTTCTCGTAATCGATCGTCACGATGCCGGAAGCGATCAGCTGTCCCAGCGTGGAATACGGTAAGGCGTTGGGCACGGTTGACGTCTCCTTTCATATTGTTTCAATACAAAGGTCGGGCGTTGACGCGTGCACGGTTCTACCGCCGACTACCGCCCATAGATCTCCATCGAATCGACATTCAGTGCCAGTACACGCGTATCGCCGCTGATACCGAGCTCGGCCGGCGCGCGCGCGTCGGGGAACTCGAGTCTGACATCGAGGGATCCCCGTGCGGACGTCAGCAGCGAGGCCGGTACGCGGAACTCGCGTGTCTCGACCTGTTCCCTTGTGAGCCGCCAGCGCTGGATCTCTTTCCCGGCGACAACGACGATGACTTGTTGCTGTTCCTGCCCCGGCTTGATGAACGGAACAAAACGCAGGCGGACCGAGAGTTCCTGCGCGGATTCGCTCCCCAGCGGAATCGACAGCGCTGCTTCGTGCCCATCGGTCCAGCGGCCGCCTTCGCCGGCCGTCGTCGACCAGCCTCGCTTCAGATAGCGCTCGCTGGCGGTGTTCCTGAAATCGATACGGGCAATTTCGGAGCGGAACGCGCATGTCTGCGTACACCCGCGCCATGCGGGCGCCAGCACGCGAAACCCGTCCACATACCCCGCGAAGCCCTTGCCCCCAAGGTTGCCGCGCGCCTTGTCCCAGTGCGTTTCCTTGTTGAAGATATAGAGCGTGTCCTCCCTGAAATTGCCGGTCTCAATGGCGGCAAGCAGTTCGTCTTCCACCGCTTTCAGCTTGTCGAAGTCGACGCGGGCGAAATACCCGCCATTGATGCTCATTCGCGCATTGGAGGCCAGGAACGCAATGGGAGCGTATCGCTCGCCGCCGTCCAGCGGAAGCACGAATGCAATGCGTTTGTACTGCTTCGGGACATCGTTCCAGAACGCCGACTTCAGCGGATTGTCCCAACGCTGCGCCCATCGGGCCCGGAAAAAGGCGGACGCATTCAACAGGTCGGTGGCCTGGAAAAGCAGGATCACGGCGAGCGCCGGCACCAGCAGCCGTTTCGGCGACAGCCGCAGCAGGAGCACCAGCAAGAGTATCTCCACGGCATAGACGACCGGCCAGATGAATCTGCCAGTGGAGCGGAACGTCGATACGACCTTCTCGAAAATGGCCGGTACCTGAAACTGGATCAGTTCGTGTCCGCCAAACGCTATGCGATTGGAGAGCGCATAGACATAGAAGATCGCACAGACTGCGATAAGCGGGAACGCCGGGCGCCACGCGAACTCGACATGCCGCCATCGGAAAGCCAGCAGGGCCGCCACCAGCAGAGCAAGGACAAACATGCCCGCACCCGGGTAGCTGAAGCCTTCGTAATTGCCGCCGACATATGGCGTTTGCCGCCAGATGGACCAGATGTCGAGCGGATGCAGGGGCGACGTGATGTTGAAGCGGTAGTACCCGTATCCCTCCGACCCGACCCCCCGCACCGCAAAATAGCCCACCGAAATCGCGGTGCCGGCCAGCAACAGGAAGGCAAGACCGATTTCCATCGTCAGCGATGTCGCGGTCACTTCCCGCGCCTGCCAGGCGCGCCACCGATCCGCGGTCCAGAGGCCCAGGCTCATGGCCAGCAAATAGGGGTGGACCAGCGCCGCCACGCACAGCAGCACAATCCACTGGAAGGGCGTGGCAAGGCCTCGCAGATACAGGTAGAGACCCGCCAGCAGGATCCAGTGCCCGATCAGTGCCTCGTGCTCCAGCAGCCGCCACAGCATTGGCGGAGATAGTGTCAGCAGTGCGGCACCGATGGCGCGTACGAGCATGCCCTCGGAAAACAGTGACAGGATGCGCCAGGCAAAAAAGGCCTGAAGTGCGAAACACAGGGCGATCCAGATGCCGAAATATTGAAACTGCGGCGTCAGCAGGGCGCGGAGATACTTGAACGGGATCGCCAGCAACGGGATCGAGTCGGAAAATACGATGGAACTGCCGATGGTTTCGCCGTATTTGGTGTTCAACCCGATCGGGAATTGCAATAAATCGCCGTGACGGAAGAAATTCCAGCCGATGTAGTGCTGAATCGGGTCGCCGCCGCTTGCCATGATCCAGTCGACATTGGCCGGATTGACGATTTTTCCGCCGCTGAATGCGAAAAAGATCGTCAGGCCGATCAGTACGGCAATCCATGAATCTCCCGTTCTTGGTAGCTTAGCCATGTCTTTTTTCTTTGAACGTCCAGGCGGAGTTGACGGCGAAGGTAAACAACAGCGTCACGGCAGTGGCGATCAACTGGTTGACGATATAGAGCCAGCTTGTCAGATGCGTCAGTATCGCCATGACGACACCGTTGAGCACTACGCCCGCTCCTGCAATGAGGAAGAATTTGGGAAGCGTGGACCGGTGGCTGCTCGTGGCTTGAAAGGTGAACCTGTAATTGAGGAAGTAGTTGATGAGCGCGCCGACCACTGCGCCAACCGAAGAGGCCACGACGGGGCTGGCCAGCAGGCTGGATTCGATCAGCCCGATCAGAACGACATAGTGGGCGGCGGTGCCGGCAGCGCCGATGATCGTGTACTTGACCAGCCGTTGCAGCGTCGCACTACCGGGCATGCTTGACCTTTCTGCCGTACTGCGCCCGGATCAGGTACAGCGGGCGCCGTTTCGATTCCATGTAGATGCGCCCGATGTATTCGCCGAGGATGCCGATGCCGATCAGCTGTATGCCGCTGAAAAACAGGATCGAAACGAAGATCGAAGCGTAGCCCGGTACATCGATGCCATGCACGAGGGTGCGGACCACAAGGTATGCCGCATACAGGAAGGACAATGCCGAAACAAGCAGGCCGAAGTAGGTCCAGATACGCAACGGGAGACTGCTGAAGCTGGTGATGCCTTCCAGTGCGAAGTTCCATAGCTTCCAGCCCGAAAACTTGGTCGTGCCGGCCACCCTGCGGTCGCGCGAGTACGGGATCACCGCAGTCCGGAATCCGACCCACGCGAACAGGCCTTTCATGAAACGGCGCGATTCCGGAAGGGAATTGACCGCATCGGTGACCTCGCGCGTCATCAAGCGGAAATCGCCGACGTTGTCGGGGATCTTGACATCGGCAAGCTTGTTGTGAAGCCGATAGAAGTTCGAGGCCGAGAAACGCTTGAGGAAGGTATCGGTCGTACGGTCCACCCGTCGGGCCAGTACCACGTCATATCCCTCCCGCCACTTGGCCACCAGCTGGCCAATGACTTCCGGCGGATCCTGCAGGTCGGCGTCGAACGGTACAACGATGTCGCCTTGCGCTTCGGCCAGCCCGGCGGACATGGCCGCCTCCTTGCCGAAATTTCGCGACAAGTCGATGACCCGCACGCGCTCGTCGGTATCTGCGGCAGAAATCAGGCGCTCGAGCGTGCGATCGGTGCTTCCGTCATTGATGCACACAATTTCAAAGTCGATACTGTCGAGCGCTTCCAGGCACGGAATGACACGCCGAAAGAATTCGGGAATTGCTTCTTCCTCGTTAAAGAATGGCACTACCAAAGACAATAAAGGGATCGACATATTCCGAGAATTGACTATTGCGTTGTGCACACTCGCGAGTCGCGAGGCCATCTTGCTGCAGTGGATGCCTGCCGACGAACGGACTGCTGTCCCTATGCCGCAGACGTTGTTCGCGCCACGGCAGGGACCTGAATCGTTTTTTGGCCAACCCGACTGCCAATTGGCATATCCGGCTTGTTTGCCCCTGTTTGTATCAGGCCGTGTCCGATCGGGCGGATTTTCTCGTGGTGTCCGGATCGTAGCAGAGGAAAAATGACCGTCGATTTACCGACTGGCAGAAAGAAGAGAATTGTGCTTCTTTGTTGGCATCGGTCAACCTACGGCGGTAGGTTATCGCTTTAATTGTGATGTAGAAGACATTCAATGTGGCAGAGCACGCGAACGGAGTATCATGTCGTCTACTCAAGACCAGGCCCACGCATGACCGGCATTGACCTCCAGAGCGACGGACAAGGCAACAGCATTGAGCATCCTGACGACGCCATCCTTGATAACGTAAAAATCACATTCGTCGGCAATGGAAACACCGTTCGAATGGGGCGGTCCTGCCTGAGCAATGTCGTCATCGAGATCCACGGCGACGACAATGTGATCGAGTTCGACGAAGATTGCTGTGTAACGAACGCCATCATCAAGGCCTGGGTGGATCGCGCCGGCCGCAATGCGGTGAAGCTGACGCGTACGCGTATCGGACGGGGCGTTCAATACTCCCAGGGACAGATCATTCTCGGTGGCGACTGCGTCTCGGTGGAAATCGGCGAAGGGACAAACATCATTGAAGCGAAGCTGTTCGCCGTCGAACGACACAGTCGCATCGAAATCGGGCCGTGGTGCCTGTTCTCGTGGAACATCGAAATCCGCACCAGCGACTGGCATCCGATCTTCGATATCGAAAGCGGGCGGCGGATCAATATGCCGGCACCGGTCAGGCTTGCCGAAAAGGTGTGGGTCGGCTCCGACGTTCGTATTCTCAAAGGCGTGACCATTGGGGAAGGCAGCGTGATCGGCGTGGGTTCGATCGTCACGCGCGATATCCCCGCATCGTGCGTAGCGGTTGGCAACCCGGCACGCGTTGTCAGGACCGGCATCTCCTGGTCCGTCGATGCCTTGTCGCACCTGGACCAGGAACCCGTGATCGCGCCGTAGTCCCGTGGCGCGGGCCCTTACCTGGCGTCTGCGAACGTTGCCTGGAACGCCGTGGCCCGAGCCGTTTCCGCGTCGAGCGCGCAGGTAAACGTGAAATTACGCCAGCCCTTGCGGCCGCGGGCCTGGCCCTTTCCTTCCAGCACGGTATTGCCTTTCAGCGTCAGGCTTTGCGGCGTGTCGTCGCCGAGGAAGACGCGGTCGACCTTGGCGTCGGTGCGCTTCAATTCCTGCAGGGCCAGCGGGCGGCACATCACCTCGGCGACTTTCTTGGCGTCGCTCCATTGGCTCGCGACGTTGCGGTCAGCGGGCGTGCGCAGGGTGCCGATGGCGCGGTCGAGTGCCTGACGTTGGGAGTCGGTCAGCGGGCTGTTGTCCTGCGCGATGGCGGCGCAGGCCGCGGTCGCGAACAGGGCGGCGAGCAGGGCGCGATGCGGTCGGATCAAGCGTGCCATACGAAGTCCCGTCGGGTTGGAATATCGGCGATTCTACGGCGACGCCGGCGGAGCGGCCTCGGTGCCGGAGCGCGGCACGTCCAGCACCAGCCGCATCGCGCAGCGCAGATGCACCGGCAAACCGAGTTCGCGTTCGTGCTGAAGTACCGCGGTAAGCCGTTCGTCCAGTGCATCGCCTTCTATCGCGTCGAATCCCAGCCGGCGGTAGAAGGGCTCGTTCCAGGGCAGGTCGCGGAAGGTTGTCAGCGTGACGGCGGACAGCCGTTGCCGCCGGGCATGTTCGATGGCCTGCGAGACCAGCGCGCGGCCGCAGCCCTGGCCCTGCCAATCGCGATGGACGGCGAGCTCCCAGATATGCAGCGCCTGGCCGAAGCGCTCGGCGCTGAGGAAGCCCCGCACCTTGCCGGTGTCGTCGACGGCGACCCAGGCCGTGCCCGCGGCAATGAAGCGCAGGTGGACTTCGGGGGCCAGCACGTCGTCGTCTGCGATCCACGCCAATGCCGGCACGCTGCGGAACAGCTCGGCGGCGGAGCGTTCGATGTCCGGCAGCGATGCGGCGTCGCTGCGGTCTGCGAGCCGGATCAGCGCCGCCATTGCCGGTACATGCCGCGAGCGCGCGAGCGCATCATGCGTCGGCGCCATCGTCCGGCGTCTGCGCGATCTCCCGAATCACACGCGCCGGATTGCCTGCCGCCACCACGTTCGGCGGAATATCGCGCGTGACGACCGCGCCGGCACCGATCACGCTGTTCTCGCCGATCGTGACGCCCGCCAGCACGATGGCGCCGCCGCCGAGCCAGACGTTGTTGCCGATGACGATGGGCTTGGCGGCTTCGTATTTCTGCCGCCGCAGCTCCGGATCGATCGGATGAGTCGGCGTCAGCAATTGGACGTTGGGCCCGATCTGCACGTCTTCGCCGATCGTGATCGGCGCGACGTCGAGCGCCATCAATCCGTAGTTGACGAAGGTCCGCGCGCCGACCGTGATGTACTTGCCGTAGTCGACGTAAAGCGGTGGCTTGATATTGACGTCCGGTCCGACGGCGCCAAGCATTTGATGCAGGACCTGCTGCGCGCTGTCGAGATCGACGGCATAGCGCGTCTCGTATTCGCGAGACAGGCGATACGCGCGGCGCGATGCGGCCTGCAATTCGCGGTCTTCGGCGATATAGAGATCGCCGGCAAGCATTCTTTCCTTCTGGCTGCGATGGTCGATCTTATCGGAGTCGGCGTCGGTTTCGGTGTCGGTACTCGACATGGGGATGCTGATGGTTCGTTGTCGCGCGGCCGATCATATCAGGACGTCGGTTGCCGACTCTGCCGGCTTCGCCGAGCAGCAAGCGAGTCAATCGCCGCCGTCCCCACCGCCGCCGTCCCCACCGCCACCATCACCGCTGCCGTCCCCCGCATCGCCATCATGGCCGTGACCATCGCCACGGTCATGGCGCGTGCGCTGCTGAACCTGCCCATCCGGGCCGTGAATCACCAGTTCGACCTGGTCCTTGCTGGCCTTTTCGCGTCCGGCCGCGACGGCTTCTTCCTGTGAAGGGTAGTGCGAGGTGGCGCCGTCGGTGTCTTCGACGGTCACCGCCCAGCCGCGGTCGGAGGGCAGCACGTGGACGGTACGGTTCATGGTCGTCTTCCATTGCGGCAGCGGCCGGCGGCACAGCGCCGCCGTGCTGCCCGGGATCAGGCTGCGAGGCTTTCCTGTTCGGTCAGCCGGCGGATTTCGCCGTCGGCCTCCTGGACCAGCAGGCCGACGCCGCGCCGCCGGGCAGCGGCCATGGCGAGCTGCAGCGCGTCATCGCGGGCGTCGTAGCGCAGGATCGATTGTGCCTGGCCTTCGACGGTCAATTCCCATCCGGTATGGGTGGCTTTCAATACGAAGTTGCGCGGCATGGTCTTCGGTCGAGAGCGGAGGGAACCTGCATCGTAGTGCATCGGGATGTCGCCCTGTATGCGAGTTAGTCCTACGTCAGCCCTTCGATGCCGCGGGATCGTGGCCGAAGCTGTTGCGCATGCGGATCTGCCCATCGCGGCCGTGGACCAGCAATTCGACGCGGTCGCGCCGTGCCGCGTCGGTGGCGACCTCGATCGCTTCTTCCTGCGTGTCGTGATGCGAGCTGGCGACCGGTTCGCCTTCGCGGCTGACGTTCCAGCCATTGCCATGCGGCGTCACATGGATATTGCGTGCTGCCATGGTGGCACCTCTTGATCGGGACTTTCTTCCTTTCTAGAGCGGGGGCGGGGTGCGTGGTATCGGTGGCTGTCCGACAGTGGGCCGGACGATGGACGGCACCGCCAGGTCATGCAGCGTGGATGCTGCGCATGGCAGCACGCGTCAGCTCAGCCACCATCGCCACGCGAGCAGCGCCGCCGCCAGCCACAGGGCCACGACGATCGCGGCGCCCCAATAGCTGCGAGGCTTGCCGCGCCGCTGCTCGATCCAGCGATGAGCCTGCTCGCGGCAGGACGCGGCCAGGGGCGCCGGCAGCGTGCGCAGCGCGCACCAGATCAGCGCAGGCAGCAGCACGATTTCGTCGAGATAGCCCAGTACCGGCACGAAATCGGGAATCAGATCGATCGGGCTGAACGCATAGGCGACGATCAACGCGCACAGGGCGCGCGTCAGCCACGGCGTCGCCGGATGCCGGCAGGCGAACCACAGCGTCAGCACGTCGCGCCGCAGTCGTGCGGCCCACGCGCGCAAGGCGTCGAACATGGCGGAAGGGTCCGGCGGGATGGCGGGAACAACAAGCGCTGGATCGGATAGCGCACGTTGGCAAGGCAGCGCGCATGCTAGCATGGCCCGATCCAGGTCACGGGAGAGAACATCATGGCCAAGCGCGAACGGCCCGCACGTGCGCTGCAGGACGAAGTCAGCCGGCGCATCCAGCGGCTGGACGAGATCGTGGACGAGGGTTTGAAGGTGCGGGTGCCGGTGCCGCAGCCGCATCCGCGCGATGCGCGCGGCCGCAATTGG
The DNA here is from genome assembly GCF_008801915.1 of Cupriavidus gilardii. Taxonomy (GTDB): domain Bacteria; phylum Pseudomonadota; class Gammaproteobacteria; order Burkholderiales; family Burkholderiaceae; genus Cupriavidus; species Cupriavidus gilardii. Next base: position 26,471 of record NZ_VZOV01000029.1, on the reverse strand, counting down.
GATATGCAGGGCTTCGGCCATGTTCGCGGCCATGAGCGCGCGATCCGCGCCGTGGTCGACAAGGTGCGCGACGAGTTCGATTTGTCCGACAATCCCGCGGCGCCGCAGGACCCGTTCGCACCGGCCTCCTGATCGGCGCGCCGGCTGCACACCGCCGGCGCACCCGCGGCGAGCCAGCGCGCGATCGCCGCCTCATGCCGGCTGGCGCTCCGGCATATCGTTGCAAGGCCCATTGCGGCATGGCCGCGCCGAACCCTCGCCCAGGATGGTGGGCGCCAGCGCCCGTCCGAGCTCGCCGAGCGCGCGATACCGCTCGAGCAGCGCCAGGTTCTGGCGGATATGCTGCTCGGAAAACATCGACGTGATCACGATGCCGTGCTCGCCGGCAAGGCTCAGCGCGAAATGCATCGCCAGTTCCTGCTCGCTCAGGCCGTCGAGCCCGAGCTTGTCGACGGCCTCGCGCACGGGCCGGCTGGCCGCGCCGGCTGCGAGGCTGTCCGGCCCGCCGCCGTAGGGCCGCGACAGAAAGCGCTGCCGTCCGGCGCCGATGCCAGGATGCAGGCGGTCGAGCACGTTCAGGTTTGCCTCGAACAGCCATGCCGGCGCCTGCTGGGCGAGCGGCGACGCCATGATCTCCGGCGCATCGATGGTCACGCCCCATTGCCCGATCTTGCCGTCGCGCTGTGCGCCGTCGAGGAAGCGCTGCAGTTCGTCGGTCAGCACCTCGGGCGAAGGCGGTTCGTGGATCAGGTAGTAGTCGATGCGCTCGCTGCGCAGTTGGCGCAGCGATTGTTCGAGGCAACTGCGCGCATAGGCGACCTCATAGTTGCGCTGCGACAGCGCGACACGCGAGGCCGCATGCACCATGCGCCGGCCACCGGGCATGCGCTTGATCCAGCCTCGCGCGAGGCTCTTGGCAAAACTGAGCGCGCGCGTATTGCGCGGCGGCACCACGCCGAACTTGCTGGTGACGGTCACGTGCTGGCGCTTGCCCGCGAGGAACTCGCCGAGCAGCGCCTCCGCCTCGCCGAAGCCGTAGGAGCGGGCGACGTCGAAATGGCGAATGCCGTTGTCATACGCGATCGCCAGCGCCCGCAGCGATTCCTTCCTGCCCACCCGGCCCAGCATGGGCGCACAACCAAAGCCCAATCGGCCCGACAGTTCCTGGGAATGCTCACTCACCTTGGCGCTCCTGCGGTGGCTACGGCAACGGGCTCGTCGATCGGTTCGACGGACGGGGGCATCCGGTCCGCCACGGGCGTGGCGTCGGTCGCCATGTCGTTAGTCATGCAGGCGTCGTTTCGGTTCGCGGCATCGCGTGCTGTATCGCTTGTTGCATCGTTGGCAAGCCGTGCCGCGATGTCGTCGGCAATGCGCGCCGACAGCGCGACGATGGTCAGCGTCGGGTTGGCCTGCCCCGAAGACGGGAATACCGCGCTGCTGGCGACATACAGATTGTCGGTGCCGAACACGCGGCAGCGCGGGTCGACCACGCCGTCGCGCCAGTGCGCCGCCATGCGCGCGGTGCCGATCTGGTGAAAGCCGTCGGCGGCCTGCGAGAGCACCGCATCGATGCGCTCGGCTTCCGGCATCCAGTATTCGAGCCGCCCGGCACCGGTCTTGCGCAGATGCCGGTCCAGCAACGCATGGCAGCGCACCACCGAATCGGCGTCCGCCTGCTGATAGCGCAGATCGATCCGCAGCCGCCGCATGCCGTGGCAGTCGGTGCTGTCGGCCAGCGTCACGCGGCTCTCGCGCGAGGGCAACTGCTCGGCATGGTAGTGCAGCGCGTAGACATTGTTCGGGCTGGGCAGAAAGAAGCCCGGCAGCCGCGGCCGCGCGAAATAGCGCCGATAGACGAACGGCGGCACGAACGTCGCGATCTTGATGAGGTCCTTGCAGACATTGCGGACATGGGCGCCGCGGTCCTTGCGCGCGCTGGCGTTGGCGACCAGCCTGGCGATCGCTGGCGGCGCCAGCAAGCGGCTGATCACCGGCGTGCACAGCGCCAGGTAGGCGAACGACAGGATGCCGTTGCCGTGCGCGGGATCGGCCGGCGGATGGTTGTCCAGCCACATCGCGGTATTGAGCAGCCGCTGCTCGCGCTGCACACGCGCCGGCACGGTGAAGCGCCGGCGCGCATAGAAGCCCTGCGCGTCGCGCTCGAAATGATAGATGGTGCGCGCCGCCTCGGAGTCGAACCGCACGCTGGCGATCTTGCCGGAGATGTGGCCCATGTAATGCCGGCCCAGCAGGCCGCTGCGGTTGCCCAGCCGGTCCCCGCGCCGCGCGTTGACGTTCAGCAGCAGCCGGGTCGCTTCCAGCCCGCCGCAGGCCAGCACGAAATGGTCGGCGACGATGCGCGTGCGCGCCGAGCCGCGGGCCACCACGATGCTGGCGACATGCTCGCGGCTCCCGTCGGGTTCGATATCGACGCAGGTCGCGCCCAGCAGCAGCTGCACGGTGGGATCGCGCTCGAACCAGTCGCGATAGCGGCGGGCGAAATTCGGCTCGCCGCTCCAGCGCTCCAGATCGGAGGCGATCACGTCGCCCGGCTGGAAACGCGCGGTGATGGGCCGGCTCGCCGATTCGGCGGCGAGGCAATCGAGCGTGAAGGCGGGCTCGCCGCAGTTGGCGTACTCGCAGGCGCGCGCATAGTAGGGCGACAGCTCTTCGTAGCGGATCGGCCAGGCGGTGCCGGGCGCGTAGTCGCGCGGCTCGAAGTCGATCGGATCGAAGGGGATGCAGCGCCCGCCCCAGAGCCACGACGTACCGCCGAACGCGCGCCGCACGGCGTCCTGCATCGTGGCATGGCGGCGCGCATCGGCGATCTCGGCGTCGCACATCGCCTGCGCCTGGTCCTCGAAGGTCTCACCGCCGCTTTCGACCAGCATCACGGCGATGCCGCGCCGCGCCAGCTCCCTTGCGCAGGTGATGCCGGCCGGCCCTGAGCCGACCACGCAGACGGTCGTACGCAAGCTCGCTGGGTGCGAGGGGGGACGCAGTACCATGGGGGTTCTCCGGCAGCCTGGCGATCGCGGGATGACGCGGGACGGCCTGCCGCGCGCCCGGGTGAGGCGCGAGAGGCATGGGCCGGTTCGACACGCCCAATCTATGGTTCGGGTTGTCGAACGTCCGTGCGTTGCCACACGCAGTGTTGCGCTGCGCAACAGGGCGTGCCAGCACGTCGAGGCGGTGTCCGCCATGCTGCTGGCCGATCGCCTCAGCCTGCGTGTTCGAGCATGCCGATCTCGCGCGTGGCGACCGACAGCATCGACAGCCCGGTGGCGCCGGCCGCGCGCTGGTCCGCCAGCATGCGGCCGAAGCGCTCCAGCGGCGCCTGCCGGGCCTCGCGCCAGCGCTCGATCAGGCCATCGGCGCCTTCGTCGCGCGCGGTGGAGCCGGTCTGCTGCAGCACGCTGACCGTCAGCGCGCGCTTGAGCCGGTCCAGGTCGTCGAGCGTGGTGGTGCGGGCCAGCAGGTCCCAATGCGTGTCGGCCGGCAGCGCCTGAGCGCGTTCGCGCAGCCAGCCGAAGCTCAGATGCCGGTCCAGCGCGAAATAGACATCGGCGACCTGCGCCAGGCTGCGCTCGCAGCCCGAGGCCACCTCCGCGATATCGAGCGCGGCGACCGCGATATCGCCGGCCGCGACCTGCAGCGCCAGCGCGTCGTCGATGCCGAGCGCGGTCAGCGACTCGCGCCGCTGGGCCAGCGCGGCGGCCTCGTGCTCGGCCAGCAGCGTCGGCAGCCGCGGCGTCAGCCAGGCTGCCGCGGCGGCGTAGTCGGGGCGCACGCCGGCCGGCGCGCCGTTGGTCGGGCGTCGGCGCAGCAGCCATAGCGTGGCGCCCTCCAGCAGCCGGGCCAGCCCGCCGAACATGCCGGCCTGCACCTCGTCGGCGACGCGGTTGTCGAGCGCGTCGATGGCGTGCCACAACCCGGGCAGTCCGAAGACGTCGCGCGCGGTCAGGCAGGCGCGCACGATATCGGCGGGCCGCGCATCGGTCTCCTCCATCATCCGGTGCACGAAGGTGGGGCCGACGCGGTTGACCAGCGTGTTGGTCAGATAGGTGGCAAGGATTTCGCGCCGCAGCGGGTGCCGCTGCATCGTCTCGGCGTAACGTGCGCGCAGCGGCTGCGGAAAGTAGTCGGCCAGCAGGCCGGCCACCGTCGCGTCTTCCGGCACGTCGGAGGCGAGCAGCGCGTCGTACAGCCACATCTTGCTGTACGCGAGCAGCACCGCGCGTTCGGGCGAGGTCAGCCCGAGCCCGGCGGCCTTGCGTTCGACGATCTCGTCGTCGGGCGGCAGGAATTCCAGCGCGCGATTGAGCCGTCCCGCGCGTTCGAGCGCGCGCATCAGCCGCGCCTCGACATCGAGCAGCTCGGCGGCGCGGCGGTTGGCGATCGACAGCGCCTGGGTCTGGTAGTAGTTGTCCTGCAGCACCAGCGCCGCGACTTCGTCGGTCATCTCGGCCAGCAGCTTGTTGCGCTGCTTGTCGGTCATCTCGCCGTCTGCGACCACCAGCCCGAGCAGGATCTTGATGTTGACCTCATGGTCGGAGCAGTCGACGCCGGCCGAATTGTCGATCGCGTCGGTATGGATGCGGCCGCCGGCGCGCGCGTATTCGATGCGGCCCAGCTGCGTGAAGCCGAGGTTGCCGCCTTCGCCGACCACCTTGCAGCGCAGCGCCGCGCCATTGACGCGCACGGCGTCGTTGGCCCGGTCGCCGACCTGCTGGTGGGTCTCGTCGCTGGCCTTCACGTAGGTGCCGATGCCGCCGTTGTACAGCAGGTCGACCGGCGCGGTCAGGATCGCCTGGATCAGCTCGGCCGGCGTCAGCGCGGTGGCTTCGATGCCGAGCGCGGCGCGCACCTGCGGCGTCAGCGCGATGGTCTTGGCGCTGCGCGGATGCACGCCGCCTCCGGCCGAGATCTTGCCTGCATCGTAGTCGGCCCAGCTCGAGCGCGGCAGCGCGAACAGCCGCCGCCGTTCTTCCAGGCTGACGGCCGGATCCGGGTCCGGATCCAGGAAGATATGGCGGTGATCGAACGCGGCGAGCAGCCGGATATGGGGCGACAGCAACATGCCGTTGCCGAACACGTCGCCGGACATGTCGCCGATACCCACGACGGTGAAGTCGGTCGACTGGATGTCGGTGCCGAGCTCGCGGAAATGCCGCTTGACCGATTCCCAGGCGCCGCGCGCGGTGATCGCCATCTTCTTGTGGTCGTAGCCGACCGAGCCGCCCGAGGCGAAGGCGTCGCCGAGCCAGAAGCCGTATTCCGCGGAGATTGCGTTGGCATAGTCGGAGAAGCTGGCAGTCCCCTTGTCGGCGGCGACCACGAGATAGGGGTCGTCGTCATCGTGGCGCACCACCTGCGGCGGCGGCACCACCGCGCCGGCGGCGAGGTTGTCGGTGACATCGAGCAGGCCGCGCAGGAAGGTCTGATAGCAGGCCACCCCTTCGGCCATCCAGGCATCGCGATCGGCGGGCGAGGGCGGCCGCTTGACGACGAAGCCGCCCTTGGAGCCGACCGGCACGATCACGGTGTTCTTCACCATCTGCGCCTTCATCAGCCCCAGCACCTCGGTGCGGAAATCTTCGCGCCGGTCGGACCAGCGCAGGCCCCCGCGCGCGACGCGGCCGCCGCGCAGATGCACGCCCTCGACGCGCGGCGAATAGACCCAGATCTCGAACATCGGCCGCGGCTCGGGCAGGCCGGCGATGCGCGCCGGATCGAGCTTGAACGACAGGCAGGGACGCGGCGTGCCGTCCGCGCTCTGGCGGAAGCAGTTGGTACGCGTGGTGGCCTGAATCACGCCGAGGAACTGCCGCAGGATGCGGTCCTCGTCCAGATTGGGCACCTGGTCGAGCGCGGTGCCGATCGCCTCCAGCAGCTGCGCGCAGCGCGCCTCGCGCGCCGGAGTCGAGCCGGGATCGATCGCCGGATCGAAGCGCGCGGCGAACAGCGCCACCAGCAGCGCCGCGATGCGCGGATTGCCGGTCAGCGCGCGCTCGATATAGGCGTCGCTGAAGGTCGAGCCGACCTGCCGCAGGTACCTGGCGTAGGCGCGCAGGATCGTCACGTCGCGCGCCGGCATCTCGGCCAGCAATACCAGCCGGTTCAGGTCGTCGTTCTCGATCGCGCCATCCCAGGCGCGGGCGAAGGCGTCCTCGAACAGGTCCTTCGCGCGCGCCATGTCGAGTTCGGCGCCGCCGACCAGTTCGAGGCCGAAGTCATGGACCCACAGCGGTGCGCCCTCGTCGGGCTCGATCCGATAGGGGCGTTCCTCATGCACGCGCACGCCCAGATGCTCGAGCATCGGCAGGCTGTGCGACAGCGCGATCGGTTCGCCGGCGCGGTAGACCTTGAAGCGGAACGCGCGCGGCGGCGCCTCGATCGGCCGGTACAGATTCATCGACAGACCGTTGCGCCGGCGCGCCTGCTCCATCAGCTCGATATCGCGGACCGCGGTGCGCGCGGGATAGTCCTCGCGATAGCCGGCCGGAAAGGAGTCGCCGTAGCGGCGCAGCAGCCGGTTGCCCTGTTCCTCGCCGGCCTTGTCCAGCAGCGCCACCGCGAGGTCGTCCTGCCAGCGGCGCGTCGCCGCGACGATGCGTTCCTCCAGCGCCCGCGTGTCGACCTCGGGCATGGTGCCGGGCTCGCCCCGCACGGTCAGGTGGATCCGTGCCAGCGGCGATTCGGACAGCTGCGGCGTGAACTCGCAGCTGGTGCCGCCGAACGCCTGCATCAGCAGCTTCTGGATGCGCTGGCGCAGATCGGTGTTGTACTTGTCGCGCGGCACGAATACCAGGCAGGAGACGAAGCGGTCGAAACGGTCGCGCCGCACGAACAGCCGGATGCGCTGATGTTCCTGCAGCCGCAGGATGCCCAGCGCGATATCGAACAGCTCGTCCTCGCTGGCCTGGAACAGTTCGTCGCGCGGATACTGCTCGAGGATCGTGACCAGCGACTTGTACAGATGGCCGCGTTGCAGAAAGCCGGCGCGCGCCAGGATATGGGCGCACTTGCGGCGCACCAGCGGAATCTCGCTGGTCGACACCATATAGGTCGTCGAGGTATAGAGCCCGAGAAAGCGCCGCTCGCCGAACAGCTTGCCGTCGGCATCGACCAGCTTGATGCCGATGTAGTCCAGATAACCGGGCCGGTGCACGGTCGAGCGCGAGTTGGCCTTGGTCAGGAAGATCGGCGATTCGCCCTGGATGATCGCGGTGGCCGCAGGGGGCAGCGGCGTCAGCTCGTCGGCAGTGGGCGCGCGCCGGCTCTCGCGCAGGATGCCTGCGCCCGAGCCCGCCACGCCGCGCAGGAAGAAGCGTCCATCCTGCTCGACCAGCTGGTAGTCGCGATGGCCAAGAAAGCAGAAATGGTCGTCGACCATCCACTGCAGCAGCGCGCACGCTTCGGCCGTGTCGCCCTCGTTGCCGCCTGGCAGCCGCTGCAGATCGGCGATGCTGGCGCGCGCGATGTCCAGCATCTTCGGCCAGTCCTCGACCGCCGCGCGCACATCCCCGAGGATGCGCGTGATGCCGGCCCGCAGGGCTTCCAGTTGCGCCGGCTCGCTGCAGCGATCGACCTCGAAGTGGATGAACGATTCGAGCCGCGATTCGGGGTCGGGCGCCTTGTCGCCGCCCAGCGCGATGCGCGCGATGCCGCCGTCCGGACCGCGCCAGACGCGGAACACCGGATGAAAGGCCGAATGCAGCGTCAGCCCATGCCGGTTGATCTCCATCGTCACCGAGTCGACCAGGAACGGCATGTCGTCGTTGACCATCTCGATCACGGTGTGGTCGGAATGCCAGCCGTGCTGTTCGAGATTCGGGTTGTAGACGCGGATCCGGGCGCTGCCGGGCACGAAGCGCTGCGCGGTCTGCCAGTGCGCCATCGCCGCGCCGTACAGATCGGCGATATCGCGCTCGGCCAGGTCCTCGGCATCGGACACGTCGTAGTAGTGGCGCAGCAGCGGTTGTGCGGTGGCGAACGTGGCCTCGGGCAGGCGGGCCCGCGCGAACTCCACCAGATCGGCCAGTCGTTGTTCGACGCGTTCTTCGCTGTCCGCTTGCATGATCTCTCCTTGGGCAAAGCCGCCGCCCGTCGTATCGGTGCGATGCGCCGCGCCGAGTCGCAGGGCGAAGCGAGTGCCGGTGCCTGCTCTTAATGTAGAGCAAAAACACAGCGGTGGCGGGAAAGGGGGGAGAGCGGGGGGAGAGCGGGAGGAGAGCGGAGGGGCCGGCGTGGCCGGCGCTGGCGCGGCAAGAGGGCTGTAGGGCGGCAGGGCGGCAGCGTGGTCACCCAGCGTGCGGCGTGTCTTGAGCAGCCTGATGAGGCCGCGTGAAGAGGCTGCGTGAAGGGGCCGCGTGACGGGGCCGCGTGAAGGGGCTGCGTGAAGGGGGGGCGGGAATAGTGCAACCGCAGGCGGACCGCCGCCGAGTGGGGCGGTCCGCCAGCACGTTCAGTACGGAATCACTCGAGCGTGATCTTCTGCTCCTGCGCGATCTTCTTGCGCAGTTCCAGTTCGCGCTTGATCTGCGCGGCGAACTGCTGCGGCGTGTTGCCGTCCGGATAGGCGCCGCTCTCGGTCAGCCGGCGCTTGGCGGCCGGATCCTGCAGGGCCTTGACCGCGGCCTCGTGCAGGCGCGCGACGATCGCCGGCGGCGTGCCGGCCGGCGCGACCAGGCCGTACCATGCCATATTGTTGTTGTCCTTCATGCCTTCTTCGGCGAAGGTCGGCACATCGGGAAGGCCCTCGACGCGCTTGGGCGCCGCCACCGCCAGCGCGCGCAGCTTGCCGGCCTGGATATGCGGCATCGACGACGGCAGGTTGTCGAACTGGCCGCTGACCTGGCCGGCCAGCGTGTCGTTCAGCGCCGGGCCCGAGCCGCGGTACGGCACGTGAACCATGTCGGTCCTGGTGGTCAGCTTGAACAGCTCGCCGTCCAGATGGGAGATGCTGCCCTTGCCGGCCGACGCGTAGCTGTACTTGCCGGGCTCGGCGCGCAGCAGCGCGATGAACTCCTTCAGGTTCCTGGCGGGGACCTTCGGATTGACCGTCAGCACGTTCGGCACGTTGACCAGGTTGGTGATCGGCGCGAAGTCCTTCAGCGGATCGTATGGGTTCTTCGGATTGGTGGCGGGGTTGGTCGCCATCGTGCTGACCGTGGCGATGCCGATCGTGTAGCCGTCGGGAGCCGACTTGGCCAGCGCGTCGGCGCCGATCGCGCCACCGCCGCCACCCCGGTTCTCCACCACCACGACCTGGCCCAGCGCGCGGCCCAGCGCGTCGGACACGGCGCGGGCCACGATATCGGTGGTGCCGCCGGCGGCGAACGGGACGATCAGCCGCACCGGCTTGTTGGGATAGTTGCCCTGGGCATGCGCGGCGCCATGGGTCAGGCCGAATGCGGCCAGGCAGGCTGCCACGCTGGCGGTCAATGCGGATTTCAAGAATGCCTCCATCTGTTGCGTTGGCCGGCGCGCCGCGAAGGGCGGGGCGCCGGTCGGGGCGGGCATGGTTCCGTATTGCGGAACTTGGTTTCGTAATATGCCCGGACCGGCATTCAACCCGGAAAGGCGTGGCGGGGATATCCGTAACAACCCGTAACAAGGGCTGCGTACCAGGGAGGGACGACGGAAGGACGGAGGCAAACAAAAAGGCCGGGCTGCGATGCAGTCCGGCCTTGTCTGGAATTCGGTGGTGGGGCGTGAGTGACTCGAACACTCGACCTACGGATTAAGAGTCCGCTGCTCTACCAACTGAGCTAACGCCCCAACGAAGTCCGCTATTCTAGCGTGGGCCTTTCGGGTTTGCAAGTGCCGAAGCGATGCCGGCAGCGCCTGGCGCGGGTCTCCGCGGCTCCGCGGCTACAATGCCCCGCTGTCCCGCGGCCCCCGCCGCGCCGCCGTATCCCGGAGACCTGGTCCGATGCATGCCCGCGTGTTGCGCTATCTCGATGAAGTGGTCCGCCGCGGTTCGATCCGCAAGGCGGCCGAAGCGCTGCACGTCGCGCCGACCGCGATCAACCGGCAGATTCTCGATCTGGAGGCGGAGCTGGGCGCGCCGCTGTTCGAGCGGATCCAGCGCCGGCTGCGGCTGACGCCGCTGGGCGAGATGGTGCTGGCCCACGTGCGGCAGACGTTGCGCGAGCATGACGCGCTGCGCGAGCGGATCGTGGCGTACAACGCGGGGCAGCAGGGCATCGTCACGGTGGCAACCACCGCCGGGCTGGCCGGCTCGCTGCTGCCTACGCTGATTCACGATTTCCGCCGCCGCCATCCCGGCATCGTGGTGCGCGTGCTCGACCTGCCGGTCGCCGAGATCGTTGCCGCGCTGGCCGAGGGCGACGCCGACCTCGGGCTGGGCTACGACCTGGCGCCGACGCCGGCGTTCGCGACACTGGCCGCGGGGGAATGGCCGATCGGCGCGGTGGTCGCGCCCGGGCATCCGCTGGCCGAGCAATCGTCGGCGTTGCTGGCCGAGTGCGTCGGCTATCCGCTGATCCTGCCGGTCGCGACGATGTCGATCCGCGGCCTGCTCGACGACGCCTTCGTCCGTGCCGCGATTCCCGTGCCGCCGGCCGTCGAGGCCGGTTCCACCGTACTGATGCGCCGGCTCGTGATGCTGGGCGCCGGCATCGCGCTGCTCAATCCGCTCGACGCGATCGAGGAGCTGGAGGCCGGCACGCTGGTGTTCGTGCCGTTGCGCGATCCGGCCTTGCCGTTGCAACGGCTCACGCTGTGCGCGCGGGCACGCGGCCAGCTGGAGTCGGCGGCGGCGCTGATGGCCGAGCGGATCGGGGCCGCGCTGAAGGCGCTGTCCGGCGGGGCGCAGCGTTGACGTTGGCTTGCGGTCGGCGAAGGCGTCGCCGGGGCCCGATCCTCGCCGGTGTGCGCGCAATGTGCACACCGTGGGCGCAAATCGGCGCTATCGCGGCCCGGCGGGTGGCCAGTAGACTGGCGCCCGCTGTCTGATTCGCCACGGAGACCCCCGCTATGACGCTGATCCTGATCCATGCCGACGTCCTGGTGACGATGGACGCAAACCGCCGCGAGATCGCCGACGGCGCGCTGGTCGCCGAAGGGCCGGCGATCCAGTGGGTCGGCGCGACCGCCGACCTGCCGGCCGACTGGCGCGCGCGCATCGACGATGGCAGCGCGCAGGTCCTCGACATGCGAGGCCATGTCGTGCTGCCCGGCCTGATCAACACGCACCACCACATGTACCAGAGCCTGACGCGCGCGGTGCCCGCCGCGCAGGATGCCGAACTGTTCGGCTGGCTCGGCGAGCTGTACATGCTGTGGGCCAACCTGACGCCGCGCATGATCGCCGCGTCGACCCGCACCGCGATGGCCGAGCTGATGCTGTCGGGCTGCACCACCACCAGCGACCACCTCTATCTGTATCCGAACGGCTCGCGGCTGGACGACGCGATCGAGGCGGCGGCGCAGATGGGCATGCGTTTCCATGCGGCGCGTGGCTCGATGAGCGTCGGCCGCAGCAAGGGCGGGCTGCCGCCCGATGCGGTGGTCGAGCAGGAGGAGGCGATCCTGCGCGACAGCCAGCGGCTGATCGAGCAGTACCACGATGCCTCGCGCCACGCGATGCTGCGCGTGGTGCTGGCCCCGTGCTCGCCGTTCTCGGTGTCGCGCGAGCTGATGCGCGAGTCGGCCACGATGGCGCGCCACTATGGCGTCTCCCTGCATACCCATCTGGCCGAGAACGACAATGACGTCGCCTATTCGCTGGAGCGCTTCGGCATGACGCCTGCCCAGTATGCCGAGGACCTGGGCTGGGTCGGACACGACGTCTGGCACGCGCACTGCGTCAAGCTCGACGCAGATGGCATCGCGCTGTTCGCACGCACCGGCACTGGCGTCGCGCACTGCCCCTGTTCGAACATGCGTCTGGCTTCGGGCATTGCGCCGGTGCGTGCCATGCGCGACGCCGGCGTGCCGGTCGGGCTTGGCGTGGACGGCAGCGCATCGAACGATGGCGCCCACATGCTGGGCGAGGCGCGCCAGGCCATGCTGCTGCAACGGGTCGGCTATGGGCCCGCGGCGATGGGCGCGCGAGGCGCTGGAGATCGCCACGCTGGGCGGCGCGAAGGTGCTGAACCGCGACGATATCGGCGCGCTTGCGCCGGGCATGTCGGCCGACTTCGTCGCCTTCGACATGTCGGCGGTCGGCTATGCCGGCGCCGGGCACGATCCGGTCGCCGCGCTGGTGTTCTGCACGCCCGGCACGGTGTCGGCCAGCGTGATCAACGGCAGGATAGTGGTGCGCGACGGCGTGCTGCTGAGCGCCGATCTGCCGACGGTGCTGACCGAGCATCGGCGCCTGGCGCGGGAACTGGCCGCGGCGAGGCGTTGAATTGGCGTCGAATATCCAACGCTGGCTATCGCGCGGCTACTGTCTGAAGCCGATGCCAAGGGCTGCGAATCGCTGCACGATGCGAGCCCAAACAAAAAGGCCGGCGCTGCGAAGCAGCCCGGCCTTTTCTACAATATTCGCTGGTGGGGCGTGAGTGACTCGAACACTCGACCTACGGATTAAGAGTCCGCTGCTCTACCAACTGAGCTAACGCCCCAACGAAGTCCGAGATTCTAGCATCATTTGAGAAGTTGTCAAATGCCGGCACGGAAACTCGCTTCGTTGCCCGTGACGAAATTTGCGCGCGCCGACGGAACTCGGCATGAGCGCGGCAGTCTCGGCAGATGACCGATCTTCGCAAAGGACTTTTCTGCGGCGTCGGCGGGACCCATGTTAGGATGCCCACTCACTTGCAATGGAGGGCTGTACCGATGGAGATCAAATTCCAGGAGCAAGATCGTTATGACATCAATAACGAAGGCTTGCTGTTTCATGCCATTGTCGACGGCCAGAAGGTGACCTGCGTGGTCACGCGCGAGGCATTGTGGGAAGGGTTCAGCGCCGACCAGGTGCTGTCGCTCGAAGAGGCATTCCGCGCCGGTCGCGATACCATCGAACGCGCCGCAGTCGTGTTGATCGAACAGGGCGTGCCGCAGCCCATCGTGGTCAAGCGCGCGCACGTGGCGCCCGTCTGAGCAGGGGCGCCCGCACCGGGCCGCTACGGTCCGGGCAACAGGGCGCGCTGCGGCTGGACCCAGTCTGGCGCCGGTTTCATGCCGGCGTTTTTCATTTGCGCTTCACCGCTTCACCGCTTCCACTGCCTTCCCCGCTTCCACCGCGCCAGCCGCGGGCTCATGCGGACATTCCTCGAACACCCGCACCGTACATGTGGCGCAGATCTTCGGGTCGAGCGTCGGCACGATGCTGTGCAAGGCGTGCCGCTTGGTGGCGAAGATATGGTCCTCGCCGAGCTTGGCGATAAAGCCGGTCTGCGCCCAGGTCTGCAGCACCTGCGAGCGCGGGCGATGGAAATAGAGGTCGCCCCCCAGCGCGCGGCGCTCGGCCAGTTCCGTCTCCCACATTTCCGCGCCGGCCAGGTCGATGAAGTTCATGCTCTTGGTCATCGCCAGCAGCCGCGTCTGCGTCGGCATCTGCGCGCGCGCCTCGTGCAGCCGGTCGGTCACGTACTGCACCGCGCCGAAGAAGATCGCGCCTTCCATCCGGATCAGTTTCAGCTGCGGGCATTCCGGCTGCGGGCGGCGCAGTTCGTCCAGCGGCGTGAAGCGGCGGTCGGGATCGTCGGCGTCGGGCACCAGCGTGCGCACGGCCGGCCGCGAGGTGCGGTACAGATAGGCGACCAGCGACAGCACGGTGCCGAGCAGCACCGCCATTTCCAGCCGGATTACCAGCGTGGCGGCGAAGGTGCCGAGCGCGATCGCGAACTCGGTGCGCGAGAGCCGCGCGATGCGGCGCAGCCGGGCGAAATCGAACAGGCCCCAGGCCACCAGCAGCAGCATCGCGGCGATCGCCGCCAGCGGAATCTGCGCCAGCAGCGGCGCGCTGACCGCGACCAGCGCGACCAGCAGCACGGCGGAGAACACACTGGCGAGCGGCGTCTGCGCGCCGGCCTCGAAATTCGGCATCGAGCGGTTCAGCGAGCCGCAGGAGATATAGGCCGAGAAGAAGCCGCCGGCGATGTTCGACAGCCCCTGGCCGATGAATTCGCGATTGGCGTCGATGTGCTGGCCCGAGCGCAGCGCGACAGCCTTCGCGATCGAGATCGATTGGCCGAGCGCGACGATGGTCAGCGCCGACGCGATGCCGAGCAGATCGGACAGCCGGTCCCAGGGAATATCCGGAATGCGCAAGGGCGGCACCGCGGCGGGAATCGGACCGACTACGTCGACATGATGGGCGCCGCCCCAGCCGCTGCGATTCAGCAGCCAGGCGCACAGGAAGCCGGCCAGCAGCCCCAGCAGCATGAACGGCAGCCGGCGGGACACGCGCTTGGCCGCCAGCGTGACGGCCAGCGTCACGGCGCCGACCGCCGCGGCGCTCCAGTTGATCGTGGCGGCCTGCTCGAACAGGTGACGCACGACGCCGAAGGCGCTGGTGCCGGTCGGCACCTGCAGCCCGAACAGATCCTTCAGCGCATACAGCGCGATCAGCGACGCCGCGCCGCAGGTGAAGCCGAGCAGCACCGACGGCGAGATGAAGTTGGCCAGCGAGCCGAGCCGCAGCGTGCCGACCGCCAACTGCAGCACGCCGACCAGGATCGTGACGACCAGCGCCAGATTGATGTATTCGGGACTGCCGGCGAACGCGATCGGGCTGAGCATCGCGAACAGCGCCAGCGAATTGGCATTGGTCGGGCCGGACATCACGTGCCAGCTCGAGCCGAACAGCGCGGCAACGATGCAGGGCACCACCGCCGCGTAGATGCCGTACTGCGGCGGCAGCCCGGCCAGCGTGGCGAAGGCCACGCCCTGCGGCAGCACCAGCACCGCGCCGAGCAGCCCGGCCAGCATGTCGGCGCGCAGCGTCGCCGCGCTGACGCGATGGCGCCAGGCCGGCAGCAGCCGTTGCCAGCCGCGGACGGGGCGGCTTGCCGCCGGCGCGGTCACCGGATGGTCGCGGGAACGGCGTCCCGCGGCAGGTCAGTGGCGCCGGCGACGGTCGTCAGGCGGGCGGGAACAAAGGCGAAGGAAGGGAACGGTTGCACGGCTTGCATGGCGGGCCCGAGGGGCTGCGCGCCGGCTCGTGGTCCGGCGCGTCGGTAGTGTCTCTGCCCCGCATGATAAGCGATGCCGCCGCCATTCGAAAAACATCGCCCGGGCGGGCGATGTGCTCTAAGCGATGAAGCTCAGCCGAGCCGCATCGTGGCGACGACCGGCGTATGGTCCGACGGCTGCTCCCATTTGCGCGGCGTGCGGTCGATCGTGCAGTCGGTGCAGCGCTCGCGCAGCGCCGGCGACAGCAGGATATGGTCGATCCGCAGGCCGGCATTGCGGCGGAACGCCAGCATCCGGTAGTCCCACCACGAGAAGCTCTTCTCGGGCTGTTCGAACAGCCGGAAGGCATCGGCGAAGCCCAGTTCCAGCAGCCGCTGGAAGGCGGCGCGCTCCGGCGGGGAGACCAGGTTCTGGCCTTCCCACTTGGCCGGGTCGTGCACATCGCGATCCTCGGGCGCGATATTGAAGTCGCCCAGCAGCGCCAGCTTCGGATAGCGCTGCAGTTCCTCGCGCAGCCACGCGGTCAGCGCCTCGAGCCAGCGCAGCTTGTAGGCGAACTTGTCGCTGTCGGGCGCCTGGCCGTTGGGGAAATAGGCGCAGACCAGGCGCACGTCGCCATAGGTGCCGGCGACCACGCGTTGCTGCTCGTCCTCGAAGCCCGGGATATTGCGCACCACGTCGGCGGCGGGCGGCATCGTGGTATTGCGCGCCAGGATCGCCACGCCGTTATAGGTCTTCTGGCCGACGAAGATGCTGTGGAATCCGGCACTCTCCAGTTCCGCGAGCGGGTACTTGTCCTCGGGCAGCTTCAGTTCCTGCAGGCACAGCGCGTCGATCGGCGTGTCGGCGTTTTCCTGCGCGATCAGCCAGTCGAGCACCTGCGGCAGCCGGATCTTCAGCGAGTTGACGTTCCACGAGGCGATCCGCAGCGTGGCCGGCGCGGTGGCGGGCAGCGGTGGCGGCAGCGTGCTGCCCGGGGCCGGCACCGCGCCGGCGCCGTCGATGCCGGCCAGCAGGTCGTCGGGCGCGCCGCTCATGCCGCCATCCCGCCGTGGCGCAGCAGCGCATCGATCTGCGGCGGCCGGCCGCGGAACGCGGTGAACGATTCCATCGCCGGGCGGCTGCCGCCGACCGACAGGATCTCGCGGTGATAACGCGCGCCGGTCTCGCTGTCGAGCACGCTGCCGGTCAGCTGCGCCGCTTCCTCGAAGGCGGCGTAGACATCGGCCGACAGCACCTCCGCCCACTTGTAGCTGTAGTAGCCCGCCGCATAGCCGCCGGCGAAGATATGGCTGAAGGTATTGGGCCAGCGCGACAGCGGGTACTGCGGCACCACGTGGATGCGGTCGTTGATCTCGCGCGACAGTTCGAGTACCGACTTGTCGCCGTCCGGATCGAAGTCCGTGTGCAGATGCATGTCGAACGCCGAGAACACGATCTGGCGCAGCGTCATCATGCCGTTCTGGAAATTCTTCGCGGCCAGCATCCGCTCGAACAGCGCGCGCGGCAGCGGCTCGCCGGTATCGACGTGGCGGGTCATGTCGGCCAGCACCTCGTATTCCCAGCAGAAGTTCTCCATGAACTGCGAGGGCAGCTCGACCGCATCCCATTCGACGCCGTTGATGCCGGACACGCCGAGCTCGCCGACCTGGGTCAGCATATGGTGCAGGCCGTGGCCGAACTCATGGAACAGCGTGATGACCTCGTCGTGCGTGAACAGCGCCGGCTTGTCGCCGACCGGCGCCGAGAAGTTGCAGGTCAGGTAGGCGACCGGTGTCTGCACGGTGCCGTCGCCGCGCTCGCGGCGGCCGCGCGCGTCGTCCATCCAGGCGCCGCCGCGCTTGCCTTCGCGCGCGTACAGGTCCAGGTAGAACTGCGCGAGCAGCGTGCCGTCCGGGCTGGTCACGCGATAGAAGCGCACGTCCTTGTGCCAGGTCTGCGCCTCGTCCGGTGCGATGCGCACCGAGAACAGCTTCTGCACGACGCCGAACAGGCCTTCGAGCACCTTGGGCTCGGGGAAGTATTGCTTGACCTCGTGTTCCGAGAAGGCATAGCGCTGCTGGCGCAGCTTCTCGGACGCATAGGCGACGTCCCACGGCGCGAGTTCGGCCAGACCGAGCTCCTTGGCGGCGAATTCGCGCAGCTCGGCCCAGTCGCGCTCGGCATAGGGGCGCGCCTTGGCGGCGAGTTCGTCGAGGAAGCGCAGTACTTCCGCGGGCGAATCGGCCATCTTGGGCACCAGCGACACCTCGCCGTACGAGCCATAGCCCAGCATGCGGGCCTCCTCGCGGCGCAGCGCCAGCTGCTCGCGCATATTGCCGGTGTTGTCCCAGTCGGCCTGGCCGGTGCCGTACTGCGGGCTCAGTTCGGAAGCGCGCGTGACGTTGGCCTCGTACAGCGTCCGGCGCAGCGCGCGGTCGTCGGCGTACTGCAGCACCGGGAAATACGAGGGGAAATGCAGCGTGAACTTCCAGCCTTCCTTGCCATCCTTGGCCGCGGCCTCGCGCGCCGCTTCCAGCGTGTCGGGCGGCAGGCCCGCCAGGCGCGCCGGGTCATCGATCACCAGCGAATAGGCGTTGGTCGCGTCCAGCACGTGGTCCGAGAAGGCCTTGCCCAGCTGGGCCTGCTGCTCCTGGATCTCGGCAAAGCGCGGCTTCTGCGCCTCCGGCAGTTCGGCGCCGCCGAGGCGGAAACCGCGCAGCTCGTTGTCGAGCAGCTGCTTGCGCGCGGGGCTCAGCGTCGCGTACTCGGGACTGGCAGCCAGCGCCTTGTACTTTTCGTAGAGCGCCAGGTTCTGGCCCAGCGAGGACCAGAACTCGGTCATGCGCGGCAGGTTTTCGGCGTGGGCCTGACGCAGCGCCGGCGTGTCGGCGACCGAGCTCAGGTGGCCGACTACGCCCCAGGCGCGGCCCAGCGGCTCGGTGGCCTGCTCCAGCGTGTCGACGGTGTCGGCCCACGTGGCGGGCCGGGCCGGATCCTCGACCAGCGCGACGGCGCGTTGCGCCGCTTCGAGCAGCACGTCCAGCGCCGGGCCGATATGTTCGGGGCGGATCTCGGCGAAGCGGGGCAGGTCGCTGAAGTCCAGCAACGGGTTGGCGGCGTTCTTGTCGGCTTGATCCATGGCTTTCTCGTTGGCGTGGCGTTGACGTTCGCGTTGACGTTCGGATATTCCGCAACTTGGGGCATATCCGCGATTTTCCAGCGGTTTCCCGACGGCTTGCCGGCAGCTTCCCGGCGCGCTCTGCGCTGAGTGTACCGGCGCTCGCCTCAGCCCGCCGCGCGCTCGGCCGCCTCGAGCGTATTGACCAGCAGCATGGTGATCGTCATCGGACCGACGCCGCCCGGCACCGGCGTGATATAGCCTGCCACTTCGCGTACGCCGGCGAAATCGACGTCGCCGCACAGCTTGCCGGCGTCATCGCGGTTCATGCCGACATCGATCACCACCGCACCGGGCTTGACCATGTCGGCCGTGATCAGGTTGCGGCGGCCCACCGCGGCGACGATCACGTCGGCCTGGCGCGTATGGGCGCCGAGATCGCGCGTCTTGCTGTTGCAGATCGTCACGGTCGCGCCGGCCTGCAGCAGCAGCATCGCCATCGGCTTGCCGACGATATTGGAGGCGCCGACCACCACCGCGTGCGCGCCGCGCAGCGGATACTGGATCGACTCGAGCATCTTCATGCAGCCATAGGGCGTGCAGGGACGAAACAGCGGGGCGCCGGTCATCAGCGCGCCCGCGTTGGCGACGTGGAAGCCGTCGACATCCTTCTCCGGGGCGATCGCCTCCAGCACCTTGTGGCTGTCGATGTGTTTCGGCAGCGGCAGCTGCACCAGGATGCCGTGGATCTTCGGATCGCGATTGAGTTCGTCGATGCGGGCCAGCAGGTCGGCCTCGGACAGATCGGCCGGGTAGCGGTCCAGCGACGAGAAGAAGCCGTTGTCCTCGCACGCCTTGACCTTGTTGCGGACATAGACCTGGCTGGCCGGGTCCTCGCCGACCAGGACCACGGCGAGCCCGGGCTGGTGACCGCGTTCGG
Organism: Cupriavidus gilardii; assembly: GCF_008801915.1. Classification (GTDB taxonomy): domain Bacteria; phylum Pseudomonadota; class Gammaproteobacteria; order Burkholderiales; family Burkholderiaceae; genus Cupriavidus; species Cupriavidus gilardii. Next base: position 7,314 of record NZ_VZOV01000029.1, on the reverse strand, counting down.
TCAGGCGGGCGGCGCGCTGGGCGGCTTCGGAACGGATTTGCTTGGCAAGGGCGTTGCCGTCGATCAATTGGGCAGGCATGGGCGGGGACGCAGAGCGGCTGGGAGATGGAAATCGGGTGCGACGCCATCGGCCGACGCATCGGGGAAGGGCCGGCCGGGTCGCAGGGGTGACATTATAAGGTGTCGCGCCGCGGCGGCACCCGCGGACGGCGTCAAGGCGCGGTGCAAAACGAACTGGCCAGCGCCGGCGAGAAGCCGGCCGCTGGCCAGATGGGATCGGTTGCGAAGAAGAGCAAACGCGGGACGCGGCAGGCGCGAGCCGGCCTGTCCCCGCGGATCAGCTGTTGCGCGACAGCGCGAGCCGCAGCAGGTCGGCCACGGTGTTGACGTTGAGCTTTTCCATGATGTTGGCGCGATGCGCCTCGACCGTCTTGATCGAGATGCCCAGGTCGTCGGCGATCTGCTTGTTCAGCCGTCCGGCGACGATGCGCTCGAGCACCTGCTGTTCGCGCGTGGTCAGCTTGCCCAGCAGGTCCTGCGCGGCGCGCTGCTCGCGCGCGGCCGAGTGGTCGGCCCGGGCCTTCTGCAGCATGCGCTCGACCAGCGCCCGCAGCTCGGATTCGTCGAACGGCTTCTCGATGAAGTCGATCGCGCCTTTCTTCATCGTCGATACCGCCATCGGCACGTCGCCATGGCCGGTGATGAAGACGATCGGCAGGTGAATGTTCTCCGCGATCATGCGCTCCTGCAGTTCCGGACCGCTCATGCCCGGCATCCGCACGTCCAGGATCAGGCAGGAGACCTGGTTGGCATCGTAGGCGGCCAGGAACTGCTCGGCGCTGGCGAAACTGCGAACCTGGTAGCCATTGCCCTCCAGCAGCCAGGTCAGCGAGTCGCGCATCGCTTCATCGTCATCGACGATGAAGACGGTCTCACCGCGGTGGGGAGTGGGGTTTGGCGCTACGGTCATGAAGTCTCCTGATGCTGCGTCTGTGCGATTCGGCTAGTGTAACTCCGGCCGCCTGCGCCGCACACCCGCCACGGCGGGGGCAGCGGAGCGGTTGCCTGGCGATCGGCCCTCATCGGCGGGCCTCACTGATCGGCAACCTCCGGCTCCAGCGGCAGCATGATTTTAAACGTACAGCCGATGCCGTCCGCATTGTTTTCGACCCACAGCCGGCCCTGGTGCGACTCGATGATCGAGCGGCAGATATTCAGGCCCATGCCCATGCCGTCGGACTTGGTGCTGAAGAACGGCTCGAACAGCCGTTCCTTGGTGGCCTCGTCCACGCCCGGCCCCTGGTCGATCACGTCGATGCAGACGGTCTGGCCGAGCTCGCCCTGGTCGATGCGGGCGTGCAGCCTCACCACGCCGGCCGCGCGCATCGCCGGCAGGCCCGACATCGCCTCGACCGCGTTCTTCAGCAGATTGACCAGCACCTGCTCGATCAGTACCGGGTCGACATAGAGCATGACCGGCGGGGGCGGCAGCCGGGTCAGGATCGTCACGCGGCGGCGCGTCGCCTCGATATCGGCCAGGCCCACCGCGTCGGCGACGATATCGTGCAGCGCAGTCTCGCGCCGCTGCGGCTGGCTGCGTTTGACGAAGCCGCGGATGCGGCTGATGATCGTGCCGGCGCGCACGGCCTGGGCCGACGTCTTCTCCAGGATCGGCATCAGGTCCTCGGGCGTGCTGCGGCCCGAGCGCAGCCGCGCCACCGCGCCCATGCAGTAGTTGTTGATGGCCGCCAGCGGCTGGTTCAGCTCGTGCGCCAGCGACGACGCCATCTCGCCCATCGTGGTCAGGCGGCTGGTGAACTGCAGGCGTTCCTCGTGCTGGCGGGCCATTTCCTCGGCCGCCTTGCGTACGGTGATGTCGGTGGCGATCTGCATCTGCGCCAGATGGCCGTCGACCCACTGGATATAGCGGCGCCGCACCTCGAACCACTTCTGCATGTCCGGCACGAAGATCTCGCGCGCGTCCGATGCGTACGGCATCAGCTCGGAGGCGGGCAGGCCGGCATAGGCGTCGACGAAATCGGTATGGTCGCTGGTCACCTGCTCCTGCTCGACCTCGCCGCCGGCCAGCTTCAGATGGCCCTCGGGTTCCCAGCCGAACAGCTGTCGGTAGTAGCGGTTGGCGAACAGCAGTTCCGGCTTGTCGGTGGCGAGCACCGACACCGCGGCGTCGAGACTCTCCAGCACGGTGGTGAAGCGGTCGTGCGCGGCGGCCAGTTCCTCGCGCGCGCGCTTGGGCTCGGTGATATCGGTCATCGAGCTCATCCAGCCGGTATGGCGGCCGCGGCTGTCGATCAGCGGCGACACGTACATGCGGGCGAAGAAGCTGGTGCCGTCGCGGCGCATCACGCGCATCTCGTAGCCGCCGGTGGGCGACTTGCCCTGCAGCGTCAGATCGATCTGGCGCTGCATTTCCTGCTGGTCGTTGGGCGGCCAGTAGGGGAAGGGCGGCACGCGGCCGACCAGATCGTGTTCCTGCCAGCCGGTCATGCGGCAGAAGGCCGGGTTCACATAGGTGATGCGGCCGTTCAGGTCCAGCGCGCGCAGGCCGATCAGCATCGAGTTTTCCATCGCGCGGCGGAACGACGTCTCGGCGAGCAGCGCGCGCTGCGCCTCGGAGCGGCGGCTGGTATGCCGCCACATGCTCCACAGGCTCCACAGCAGGAAGCACGACAGCCCGACCACCAGCCACAGCAGCATGTTGTTGGGCAGGTTCGATGCGGGCGGATAGGCATCGGCGCGCAGCGACAGCGAGTGCCCCGGCGGGTCGAGCAACACCTCATAGGACAGCGCGGTGGCGGGCACCGGCCGCAGCGAGGTGCTGGCGCGCAACTGGTTGTTCTTGTCGATCAGCGAGAAGCGGTAGCGCTCGGTCAGCTCGGGCGGCAGCAGATGGGTCAGGATGCCGTTGATCGAATAGAGCGCGCCCAGCGTGCCGAGGAACTCGTTGTCGCGCACGATCGGCACCTGCATCAGCATGAAGCTGTCGCCGCGCTCGTTGACCAGCGGACGCGAATAGACGACGCGCTGGGTCTCGCGCGCGGTGTCGAAGGTGTCGAGCACCTCCGGCTCGAGCGGCTGCTCCGGCGTCTCGCGCAGCCGCGCCGCGAACTCCGACGTGGACGGCAGCGACCAGCGCGCGCGGCGCGTGGCGTCGAGCCAGTTGATGAAGACGATTTCCGGGTTTTCGCGCAGCACCTCCTGCGCGGCGGTGCGATAGGCGCGCTGGTCCAGCTGCGCGGCGGCGATGTCGCGCGCCAGCGAAGCCAGCTGGTCCTGATTGCTCAGCAGCGACAGCCGCACGCGTTGCTGCGCCCAGGCGGCGTCGCGATACAGCGCGTCGCGCTGCTGCTGGCGCTCGGTCTCGTGCAGCGACCACAGGATCACGCCCATCGCGCCCGAGAACAGCACGATCGCGACCAGCGGAATGAACATGAACCAGCTGGTCGCGACCAGGTTGCGCCAGCGCAGCCACCACAGTCCGCGCGGCGGACCGGTGAAGGGGCGGCCGTCGGCGGCCTCGTCGGCGGGGCCGAGCCCCTCGAGCGCATCCAGCGGCGTCAGCGCGCTCAACTGGTCGATCGCGCCGTGGCTGCCGCCGCCGATACCGGCGCCGCCGGCATCGCGGGAGGCATCGGCGGAGGGGGGGATCATCGGCAGGCGGAGGGCCGGCAGCAGCCGGCGGACGAGGCGGTGGATGGACAGCATGATGGGATTGACGACTGACCGGGCAGTGTAGCTCGATTGTTGCAGTGCGTCGCTTGGGGAAAGCGCCTATGCGGCACGCGCCGCCGGCCGTTTGCCCGCAGGCCGCATGGTGGCGCGGCTGGCGGGTTCGTGGTGCGTCGCCGCAATATTTCGCATCATGAGAAACGATACCGTAATTTGAAAATTTCGCTTGTGCTGGGAAATGGCCTTCCATAGAATCGGTGCCGACCGAACGATGCGGGAGGAAGGCGGTCGGACCTTGTCCGGGTGCCGGTGACAGGCCAGCCCATCCGCCCATCCACGCTTCGCTCCGCACCCCCGTCAGACAGCGCCAGGCCAGCCACCCACGAAAGCGGCCGTTGCTGGCGCACGCATTCCACAGGAGACGATCCATGTCAGCCGTACCAGAGCAGATCCTCGGCGCAGCCGGCGCCAACGACGCCGACCCGCAGGAAACCCAAGAATGGCTGGAGGCCCTGCAGGGCGTGATCGGCGCGGAAGGTAGCGAGCGCGCGGCCTTCCTGATCGACAAGCAGATCGAATATGCCCGCGTCAACGGCGTGACCCAGCCGTTCCACGCGGAAACCCCGTACATCAACACGATCCCGGTCGAGCAGCAGGCGCGCATCCCGGGCGACCAGGACATCGAGCACCGCATCCGTTCGTACTCGCGCTGGAACGCGATGGCGATGGTGCTGCGGGCCAACAAGCACACCAACGTCGGCGGCCACATTTCGTCCTACGCGTCGGCGGCCACGCTGTACGACGTCGGCTACAACCACTTCTGGCATGCCCCGTCGGACAAGCACGGCGGCGACCTGGTCTTCGTGCAGGGCCACTCGGCGCCGGGCGTCTATTCGCGCGCCTTCCTGCTGGGCCGGCTGACCACCGAGCAGCTCGACAACTTCCGCCAGGAAGTCGACGGCAAGGGCATCTCGTCGTACCCGCATCCGTGGCTGATGCCGGACTTCTGGCAGTTCCCGACCGTATCGATGGGCCTGGGCCCGATCATGGCGATCTACCAGGCCCGCTTCATGAAGTACCTGCAGAGCCGCGGCCTGGTCAATACCGAAGGCCGCAAGGTCTGGGCCTTCCTCGGCGACGGCGAGACCGACGAGCCGGAATCGCTGGGCGCGATCGGCATGGCCGGCCGCGAGCAGCTGGACAACCTGGTCTTCGTCATCAACTGCAACCTGCAGCGCCTGGACGGTCCGGTGCGCGGCAACGGCAAGATCATCCAGGAGCTGGAGTCGGAGTTCCGCGGCGCCGGCTGGAACGTGATCAAGGTGATCTGGGGCAGCCGCTGGGATTCGCTGCTGGCACGCGATACCAAGGGCCTGCTGATGAAGCGCATGATGGAATGCGTCGACGGCGAGTACCAGACCTTCAAGGCCAAGGACGGCGCCTATGTGCGCGAGCATTTCTTCAATACGCCCGAGCTCAAGGCGATGGTGGCCGACTGGTCCGATGACGACATCTGGCGCCTGAACCGCGGCGGCCACGATCCGCACAAGATCTACGCCGCCTACAAGGCCGCCACCGAGCACAAGGGCCAGCCGACGCTGATTCTGGCCAAGACCATCAAGGGCTACGGCATGGGCGATGCCGGCCAGGCGATGAACATCACCCACCAGCAGAAGAAGATGCCGGTCGAGGCGATCCGCCGCTTCCGCGACCAGTTCAATCTGCCGGTGCCGGACGACAAGCTGGAAGAGGTCCCGTACCTGACCTTCGAGGAAGGCTCGAAGGAACTCGAATACATGCGCGCCCGCCGCATGGAGCTCGGCGGCTATCTGCCGACGCGCCGCCAGAAGGCCGATCCGCTGCCGGTGCCCGACCTGTCGGCGTTCTCGGCGCTGCTCAAGGCCACCGGCGAGGGCCGCGAGGTCTCGACCACGATGGCCTTCGTGCGGATCCTGAACACGCTGCTCAAGGACAAGCAGATCGGCAAGCATGTGGTGCCCATCGTCCCGGACGAGTCGCGCACCTTCGGCATGGAAGGCCTGTTCCGCCAGATCGGCATCTGGAACCAGCAGGGCCAGAAGTATGTGCCGGAAGACCACGACCAGCTGATGTTCTACAAGGAATCGCAGACTGGCCAGGTGCTGCAGGAAGGCATCAACGAAGCCGGCGCGATGTGCGACTGGATCGCGGCCGCCACGTCGTACTCGACGCACGGCGTGCAGATGATCCCGTTCTACATCTACTACTCGATGTTCGGCATCCAGCGGATCGGCGATCTGTGCTGGGCCGCCGCCGACATGCGTTCGCGCGGCTTCCTGCTGGGCGGCACCTCGGGCCGCACCACGCTGAACGGCGAAGGCCTGCAGCACGAGGACGGCCACTCGCACGTGTTCCACGCGGTGATCCCGAACTGCATCTCGTACGACCCGACCTTCCAGTACGAGCTGGCGGTGATCATGCAGGACGGCCTGCGCCGCATGTACGCGGAGCAGGAGGACGTCTACTACTACCTGACGGTGATGAACGAGAACTACGAGCATCCGGAAATGCCGGCTGGCGTGGAGAAGGACATCGTCAAGGGCATGTACGCGTTCCGCAAGGGCGCCGAGAACAGCAACGCGCCGCGCGTGCAGCTGCTGGGCTCGGGCACGATCTTCCGCGAGGTGATCGCCGCCGCCGAACTGCTGAAGAAGGACTGGGGCGTCGAGTCGGATCTGTGGAGCTGCCCGAGCTTCACCGAGCTGGCCCGCGAAGGCCAGGCCGCCGAGCGCTGGAACCTGCTGCATCCGACCGAAACGCCGCGCGAATCGCACGTGACCCAGTGCCTTAAGTCGGTGCGCGGTCCGGTGATCGCGTCGACCGACTACGTGCGCGCGTTCGCCGAGCAGATCCGCCCGTTCGTGCCGCGCCGCTACGTGGTACTGGGCACCGACGGCTTCGGCCGCTCGGATACCCGCGAGAAGCTGCGCCACTTTTTCGAGGTGGACCGCCACTGGGTCACGCTGGCCGCGCTGAAGGCGCTCGCCGACGAAGGCGCCATTGCGCGCGACAAGGTCGCCGAGGCCATCAAGAAGTACAACCTCGATCCGAACAAGCCGAACCCGATGACGGTCTGATCCGGCTGTCACTCCCGCGAACCCCTGGGCATGGCAGTGCCGTGCCCGGGTCGCCCGGGCCTTGCCTGGGCGTTGTCCAGTAAATGGCCGGGGCGCCGCGGCGTGACAAGGCACGTGCGTCAAAGTAATCTCGACGCTTCGTTGTCACGCGCGCCGTCCTGTCCAGGAGACACTGAATGAGTCAAGCGATTGAAATCAAGGTGCCGGATATCGGCGACTACGACGCCGTTCCCGTCATCGAAGTCCACGTGAAGCCGGGCGACACGATCAACGCCGAAGATGCGCTGGTCACGCTGGAATCGGACAAGGCGACGATGGACGTGCCGTCGCCGCAGGGCGGTACCGTCAAGGAAGTCAAGGTCAAGGTCGGCGACAACGTGGCCGAAGGCTCGGTGCTGGTGATGCTCGAACCCGCGGGCGCCGCCGCTCCCGCACCGGCTCCGGCGGCGGCTGCCCCGGCCCCGGCGCCCGCCGCGGCACCGTCCCCGGCACCGGCTCCGGCCGCCGC
>NZ_VZOV01000028.1 GCF_008801915.1 Cupriavidus gilardii | reverse complement strand
GCCAGGCGGCCGCCGTAAGCCGGCGCCTCCGCATCGGGCGCCAGCGTGGCCGCGCCGTCGGCGGCAAACCCGCCCGCCATCGCACCGCCCAACCCGCCCCCGATGCCGCCGGACATGGCGGCGGCATCGACCGCCTCGACGCCGCCCTGCGCGTCGCGCTCGGCCGCGCGCGCGACGCCGTAGCCGGCCATGCCGGCCTGCCCGTCCGGTGCGCCGCCGCCGATCATCTCGCGCGGCAGGTCCTTGACTTCGATGGTCTGCGCCGGCGCCATCACGGTCAGCCAGTTGCACAGGTTCTCCAGCTGCCGCACGTTGCCGGGGAACGGCAGCGTGCTGACATAGGCCAGCGCCTCGTCCGACATCCGCTTCGGTTCGACACCCAGCTCCTTGGCGCTCTTCTGCAGGAAATGCCGCGCCAGCAGCGTGATGTCCTCCGGCCGTTCGCGCAGCGGCGGCAGCCGCAGCCGGATCACGTTCAGCCGGTGGAACAGGTCCTCGCGGAACAGCCCTTCCTTGACGCGGGTCTCGAGGTTCTGGTGGGTGGCGGCGATCACGCGCACGTTGGCGCGCAGCGGATTGTGGCCGCCGACCCGATAGAAGTTGCCGTCCGACAGCACGCGCAGCAGCCGCGTCTGCAGGTCGAACGGCATGTCGCCGATTTCGTCGAGGAACAGCGTGCCGCCCTCGGCCTGCTCGAAGCGGCCGCGCCGCATCGTCTGCGCGCCGGTGAAGGCGCCGCGCTCGTGGCCGAACAGTTCCGACTCGAGCAGGTCCTTCGGAATCGCCGCGGTATTGAGCGCGATGAAGGGGCCGTTGGCGCGCGGACTGTGCTTGTGCAGCGCGCGCGCGACCAGCTCCTTGCCGGTGCCGGACTCGCCGGTGATCAGCACCGTCACGTTCGACTGCGACAGCCGGCCGATCGCGCGGAACACGTCCTGCATCGCCGGCGCCTGGCCAAGGATCTCGGGCGCGTCGAGCAGGCGGTCGTCCAACTCCTCCTCGCGCAGGCTTTCCTCCAGCGCGCGGCGGATCAGCTCGACGGCCTTGTCGACGTCGAAGGGCTTGGCCAGGTATTCGAAGGCGCCGCCCTGGAAGGCCGCCACCGCGCTGTCGAGATCCGAGTAGGCGGTCATCACGATCACCGGCAGGCCCGGATGGCGGGCCTTGATCGCCTGCAGCAGATCGAGACCCGAACCGCCGGGCATGCGGATGTCCGAGATCAGGACCTGGGGCTCGTCTTCCTCGAGCGCCGACAGCACGTCGCGCACATTGGTAAAGCTGCGGGACAGCAGGCTCTCCCGGGCCAGGGCCTTTTCCAGGACCCAGCGAATAGATTGATCGTCGTCGACTATCCAGATCGGCTTCATGTGCGTCGCTTGTCTGCTCGGTGTTTCGGAGGTCCGCCTTCGCTGCGCCGTCCGCCCGCCGCCCGGCGTGGGAGGCATCGATCGTGAGCCGATCTCGGGCGATTCAGCGCAGCGGCAGCAGGATGCGGAAATCGGTACAGCCGGGCCGGCTCTCGCATTCGATCAATCCCTCGTGCTGCTGCACGAAGGTCTGCGCCAGTGTCAGACCGAGCCCACTGCCGCCATCCCTGCCCGACACCAGCGGGTAGAAGATGCGTTCGCGAATATCGTCGGGAATGCCCGGACCGTTGTCGATCACATGCAAGTCCAATGCCAGCTTGTACAGCCGCTTGGCGATCGTGACCTGGCGCGCGACCCGCGTGCGCAGCACGATCTGCGCATCGCCGTGCGCGATGCGCTCGGCCAGCGCCTGCGCCGCGTTATGGACGATGTTGAGCACGGCCTGGATCAGCTGCTCGATGTCGCCCGACAGCTCGGGCAGGCTGGCGTCGTAGTCGCGCACGATCTCGAGGCCGTTGGGGAATTCGGCCAGCACCACCGAGCGCACGCGTTCGAGCACCTCGTGGATATTGAGCTCGCGCACGATATGCGGATGCCGGTGCGGCTCTAGCAGCCGGTCGACCAGCGTCTGCAGGCGGTCCGACTCCTTGATGATGACCTGCGTGTATTCGCGCAGGCTGCGCTCGGGCAATTCGAATTCGAGCAGCTGGGCGGCGCCGCGGATGCCGCCCAGCGGGTTCTTGATCTCGTGGGCCAGATTGCGGATCAGCTCCTTGTTGGCCGAGGTCAGGTCGAGGATGCGTTCCTCTCTTTCGCTGCGGACCTTCTGCTCGTTGGGCAGCACCTCGACCAGCGCGGTGCCGGGGCTCGCGTCGATGCCGCCGATCACCACATGCGCGTGCATCGGCTCGCGCAGCGGCGGTTGCAGGACCACGTCCTGGCGCCGCGCATCGACCTGGCGCGCCAGCACCGAATCGATCATCGCGTCGAGCTCGTCGGCGCGCCCGAACAGCGCCGACAGCGACAGCTCGAGCATCGACTTGCGCGAGAGGCCGAAGCTCGCCTCGGCCGCCGGGTTCGCATAGACGATCCGCATGCCGGGCTGCGCGACCAGCAGCACGGGGTTGGGCATCATGTCGAGCCCGGCCGCAAGTCCGCTCAACGCGGCCAACGCGGGCGCCACCGGCGGCGCGGCCGTTGCCGGCGACACGGCGGCGTCGTCGGCCGGCGCGCGTTCGCCGCCGCCGACCTTGCGGGAAACGCTGCGAATCAGGCGGCGCATCGATCGATCCTCAGTCCTTCAGGTTGGCCAGCTCGCGCCGCAGCGCGGCCGCATTGGCCTCGCTGCGGGCGATGTCCTCGCGCAGCGCGGCGGTACGGTCCAGATAGCGCTGGTAGTTGCGCTCGTCGCCCTGCCGCTGCGGCTGGCCCTCGTTGAATTGCGCGCGCAGCGCGGCCAGCCTGGCCTGCTCGCTGCGCAGCTCCTCTTCCAGCACCGCACGTCGTTCGCCGTCGCGGCGGCGCTGCGTGGCGGCGTCGATGCGCGGAAAATTCGCCGCGGTCGCGCCTTCGAGCGGCGCCGCACCACCGCCACCACCGCCACCACCGCCACCACCGCCACCACCGCCGCCGCCGCGCGACGGCTGCCGCGTCACCGGCACGGTCAGCACCTCGGGCAGGTCCAGCCTTCTGCAGCCCTTGCCGCCGTTGCCGTTGCGGTATTCGGGCACGCCCTTCGGGCCGCTGCAGACGTAGATCTCCGAACCGCTCGGCGCGGACTGCGCCGCTGCGGGCAACGCTCCGAGCGGACCGAGCGCCGCCACCACCCCCGCCGCGATGCCCAGCCACAGGGCGGCCGATGCACCGGTCCGGGGTAGTGGCGCCGGTTCGGCACCGGGGCGGTGCGGCAAGCGGAACGAAGACAGGGTCGCGGTCATGGACGGGCGTCGCATCGGCAGGCATCGAGATCGGAGGAAGCCCAATTCTAGCGAGCCAAACAAAAAGGGACAGCCGAGGCCGCCCCTTCCTGGTGCAACAAGCACGGTGTGCTTACAGCGCGTGCTGGCAGCGAGCGCTTACAGCGAGTAATACATCTCGAACTCGAGCGGATGGGTGGTCATGCGGAAGCGGGTCACTTCCTCCATCTTCAGTTCGATGTAGGCGTCGATCATCGTGTTGCTGAACACGCCGCCACGGGTCAGGAACTCGCGGTCCTTGTCGAGGTACTCGAGCGCCTGATCCAGGCTCGCGCACACGGTCGGGATCTTCGCATCCTCTTCCGGCGGCAGGTCGTACAGGTTCTTGTCCGCGGCCTCGCCCGGGTGGATCTTGTTCTGCACGCCGTCCAGGCCGGCCATCATCAGCGCGGAGAAGCCCAGGTACGGGTTCATCAGCGGATCCGGGAAGCGGGTCTCGATGCGGCGGCCCTTCGGGTTCGCCACGTACGGGATGCGGATCGAGGCCGAGCGGTTGCGGGCCGAGTAGGCCAGCTTGACCGGCGCTTCGAAGCCCGGCACCAGACGCTTGTACGAGTTGGTACCCGGGTTGGTGATCGCGTTCAGCGCACGGGCGTGCTTGATGATGCCGCCGATGTAGTACAGCGCGAACTCCGACAGGCCGGCGTAGCCGTTGCCCGCGAACAGGTTCTGGCCGTCCTTCCAGATCGACTGGTGCACGTGCATGCCCGAGCCGTTGTCGCCGACCACCGGCTTCGGCATGAAGGTCGCGGTCTTGCCGTAGGTGTGGGCGACGTTCTGGATCACGTACTTCTGCAGTTGCGTCCAGTCGGCGCGCTGCACCAGCGTGCTGAACTTGGTGCCGATCTCGTTCTGGCCCTGGCCGGCCACTTCGTGGTGGTGGACTTCGACGGGGATGCCCAGCGACTCCAGGATCAGACACATTTCCGAACGCATGTCCTGGAAGGTGTCGATCGGGGCGACCGGGAAGTAGCCGCCCTTCTTGCCCGGACGGTGGCCGCTGTTGCCGTGTTCGAACTCGCGGCCCGACGACCACGGCGCTTCTTCCGAGTGGATCTTGACGAAGCAGCCCTGCATGTCGACGTTCCAGGTCACGCCGTCGAAGATGAAGAACTCGGGCTCCGGACCGAAGTAGGCGGTGTCGCCCAGGCCGGTGCTCTTCAGATAGGCTTCGGCGCGCTTGGCGATCGAACGCGGGTCGCGGTCGTAGCCCTTGCCGTCCGACGGCTCGACCACGTCGCAGGTCAGCACCAGCGTCGGCTCTTCGTAGAACGGGTCGATATGGGCGGTGTTCGGATCCGGCATCAGCAGCATGTCGGAGGCCTCGATACCCTTCCAGCCAGCGATGGACGAGCCGTCGAAAGCATGGCCGCTCTCGAACTTGTCGTCACCGAAGTGCGAGGTCGGCACGGACACGTGCTGCTCCTTGCCCTTGGTGTCGGTGAAACGGAAGTCGACGAACTTGACGTCGTTTTCCTTCACCAGCTTCATCACATCTGCAACGCTCTGCGCCATGCCTATCTCCTGGTAATTCGGCTGAGTTCAGTTGGAGCCATTCACGTGCCGGCCGCCGGGGGCGCATCGCTGCCGCCTGCCGGCGGCGACCGGCCATCAAAAGGACGAAGCATGTTAGCAGAAAGCATGCCAACGTCCGCACGGATTTGGCGCGGGGGTGGCGTTGCCGCCATGCCGTCCCCGCGCCGTTCCCGAAAGCTGTGCATCGGCGCGGGATGGCGCCATCGCACCGCGCTGGCGCAAGGACCGGGACGGATGCCGGACACGCCGCAACAGCGCTCCGCCGGCTCGGCCGCTGCGCCGTCCGACGGGCCGCGCACCCCAAACCGGTGCACCCTCGCCGCCGAATGCACCGCCATGGTGCCATCGGCACCATGCTGGCGCCAGCGCCCGATGTCGAGTCTGCCGCTGGCCTCGCACTGCGGCCGCGCCGCGCCGGCGGAGTAGAATAACGGTCTTTGCAGCAGGTGTGGCCGCGATCGGCGTCACGCCCCTTATCGATCCAAACCGTCCCTTGCAATGACCAACCGAGACGCGCTTCTGCAGGCCGCCAACGCGCGGCAACAACAGGACCAACTGCCCTACTACGGCGCCCTGACGCCGCAGCAGGCCTACGATCTGCTGATGGCCGATCCCGCCGCGGTGCTGGTCGACGTACGCACCCAGGCCGAGCTGGACTGGGTCGGCGGCCCCGATGTGCCGGAGCGCCAGTCGCTGCACGTGGAATGGTCCGGCTATCCGGGCGGCGCGCAGAATCCGCGCTTCGTCGAGGAATTGAAGGCCAAGGTGCCGCAGGACGCGCCGGTGCTGTTCCTGTGCCGCAGCGCGGCGCGCTCCAAGCACGCCGCCCGGGTGGCCACCGAAGCCGGTTACCGCTATGCGATCGACGTGCTGGAAGGCTTCGAAGGCGCGCGCGACGAGCACCATCACCGCAAGACCGTCGAGGGCTGGTGCGTGCGCGGATTGCCTTGGCACGGGGCTTGAGGACCGGACAGCTTCGTCCATCCGCTCGTTTTCTCCCCTCTCCCGCTCTGCGGGTGAGGGGTCGGGGAGAGGGTCCGAGGGAGAGAGAAAGGCGCTCGCCACGGCGACACGCTGGCGCATCACCGCCCCCTCCCCAGCCCCGCGGGAGACGGGAGCAAACCCGCCCCTTTGCGGCGCGATCGCGCAATGCCACCTTACCCCGCGCTGACGCCCGCTCCCGCGTTCTCCACCACCTCGAATCCCATCGCGCGCACGCCGTCGCGCAGCATCGCGTAGGCCGGCTCCACCAGCGCGGGCGCGCCCTTGACGCCCAGGTCGATATGCCGGCGCGCATAGAGCTCGCCGCGCTGCGCGTCGCCGACCGACGGCAGGCTGAACACGCGCACGCCCGCAAACGCCATCTCGACCTGCTCCATCAGCGGCGTCAGCGTCGATTCCGGCGCCTCGAACACCAGGAAGGCCCGCTCGACGTGCTGGACCTGATGGAACAGGTGCGAATACTCGTTGTCCAGCACCCACTCCATCATCGGCCACGCCATCACCGGGAAGCCGGGCATGAAATGGTGGTGGCCGATCGAGAAGCCCGGAATCCGGTTGTAGCTGTTCGGGATGATGCGGGCGCCGCGCGGGAACTCACCCATCTTGAAGCGGTGCTGGTTCTCCGGCAGCGACAGGTCGCCCTTGACCGGATCGCCGCCCGCCGTTTCCGCAATGCGCTGCGCGATCAGCTCCCGCGCCTCCGGATGCAGCTCGAGCGGCACGCCCAGCGCCGCCGCCGCGCACTGGCGCGTGTGGTCGTCCGGCGTGGCGCCGATGCCGCCGGTGCAGAACACCACGTCGGGTCCCGCCAGCGTGCGGCGCAGCGTCGCGGTGATCCGCTCGCGTTCGTCGCCGACATATTCGGCCCATTGCAGCGCCAGGCCGCGCTCGGCCAGCAGCGCGATCGCGCGCCGCATGTGCTTGTCCTCGCGTCGTCCCGACAGAATCTCGTCGCCGATCACGATCAGGCCGAAACCCATGATGCCCCTCTTTTTACGATGATTCGATGCGGCGCACGTCCGACGGCGCCAGTTCAATGACATCCGGCCCGGCCGGGGGCGGCGCCACCGATTGCCGCTCGGCGCGCAGCTGGCCGAGCGCATGCAGGCAGTAGTGGCCGAACCACAGTGCCGAGAAGATGAAGATCAGCGCGTAGAGCCACAGCGCGCCGGCCAGCACGAACGGAAACAGGAAGATGATCGCCGCCGAGGAGACCCACAGCAGCGTCGGCGCCGAGCCCAGCAGGCCGACCACCACGCCGATGATCAGCAGGGGCATCCGGTGGCGCCGCATGATGGCCTTGCGCTCGTCGGCGCTGGCATGGTCGGCCAGCGCGTCGTAGGTCATCACGCGATAGGTCAGCCAGCCCCACAGCAGCGGCGGCACCAGCGCGAAGAACGGCGGCACCAGCCACAGCGGCAGCGAGATCAGCACCAGCAGCAGGAACACGCCGGTGCTCGACAGCGAATGCCAGACGCTGCCCAGCACGCTGCCGCCCTTGCTCTTGGCCAGCTCCGGATAGCTGCGCTCGAGAAAGCGCACCGCCGCCGGCACCGACCACAGGCCGATGAACAGCAGCAGCGAGGCGACCGCCAGCGGAATCGTCAGCGCGACCACGAACAGCGGCGCCACCACCGCGCGCAGCGACGACAGGCCGAACCAGTCGAGCGCGCCGTAGATCCAGCTGGTGAAGATCGAGCTTTCGAGGAAGCCGCGCGCGGCGGTCATCACCGGATCCCAGGTGAAATACAGCAGGCCGCCCCAGAACACGGTGGCCAGCACGAAGGGAATCACGGTCAGCGCCAGCATGCGCGGATGCAGCTGGCTGATCAGCGCGCGGACGAAGGAGCGGACGAGGTCGTTCATGCAATGCGAAGGTCGAAACGGATCGGCGCGGGCGCGGACGGCGCGGGCAGCGCGGCGGCGCGGGGCCGGCCATCGGGGCCGATTCAGGTGGGACAGACTAGCACACGTGCCGGCAACGCATCGTGTCGGCACGGCAGGATCGCCGTGCGCGACGGCCTCAGGCGCGCCGGAACCAGCGCTTGATGCCGTACCACTGCTGCTGCAGCAGGCCGGCACCGTAGTCGCGGCCGCGCCCAGCCGGCGGCGGCAGCTGGTCGCGGATGCCGGTGGCGGGGTAGTCGTCGGCGAAGCGCGCGGTGCCGAACAGCATGTCCCACCAGGGGAACAGCACGCCGTAGTTGCAGCCGCCGAGCCGCGCCGGCTGCCCGTGCGCCTCGTGCCCGATGCCGATCGCATGATGGGTGCGGTGAAAGCGCGGCGATACCAGCAGGCGTTCGCCGACGCGGCCGAAATGCAGCCGCACGTTGGCGTGCTGCAGGCTCTGCATCAGCTGCGACAGCGCGACCAGCAGCAGGAACTGCGACGGTTCGACGCCGATGGCCAGCGCGGTCAGTGCGAACACCAGGCTGCGCAGCAGATCGTCGAGCAGATGGTTGCGGTTGTCGCTCCACAGCGTCATCTGCCGCTGGCTGTGATGGACCGCATGCAGGCACCACCACCAGCGCACCGTGTGGGACAGCCGGTGATACCAGTAGCCGAGCAGGTCGAACAGCAGCAGGTAGACGAGGAAGCTGACCAGCGGCTCGCTGGTGACGCCGGGCCACCAGTCCTCGACATTGATGCGCTGCCAGCCGGCCAGATGCAGCCGCCCTTCGATCGCGTCGACCGCCGGATCGAGCGGGAAGAACAGCACCAGCCGGAACAGGCCGAGCCGGTGGATCATCGTGTAGATCATGTCGGTGCGGATCGCGGCGCGATCGGTGACCGGCTCGACCGGACGCAGCCGCTCCAGCGGCCACAGCAGCGCGACCATCACGGTCAGCTGCAGCAGCCCGACCACCAGCCATTCGGTGCCGGCGAAGGCGTCCTCGGCATAGCCGCCCAGGCCCAGCGCATAGACCACGGGCAGCACCACGTGCTGGAACAGCGCGCCTTCGAGATCGCCGAGCCAGGCGTCCAAGGTCTGCAGCATCAGTTGGCCCCTCCCGTATGGCGTGCCGCGGCGCCGGCCGGTTTGGCCTGGCGGTAGTCCGGATGCTCGCGCAGCGTGGCGAAGCAGAAGCCCTTGCGGCGCAGGCCCTCGATCAGCGGCTCGAGCACGGCCGGCGCCCACGGATCGCGCCGCGACCAGATGCCCAGATGCGCCATCGCGATGTCGCCGTCGCGCAGGTCGCGCAGCGCCCGCGTCAGCAGCGCGGTGTTCGGATAGCGGTCCGAATCGAGTTCGTCACCGAGGAAGCCCGCCTGCGCCCAGCCGACATGGCGATAGCCGCATTGGCGCGCCCAGGCCAGCGTCTGCGGCGCGGTGCGGCCGCCCGGGGCCCGCCACAGCGGATCCATCTTCACCCCGGCGAGCCGCTGCAGCGCCGCGGCGCTGCGATCCAGTTCGGCGCAGAACGCGGCCTGGTCCATCGCGATGTCCTGGCCGGCCTTCGGGCCGAACTGCGGCCGCATCACGACCTTGCCGCCGCGCGTGCTGCGCAGGTACACGTGGTCGAAGGTATGCGAGCCGAATACGTGGCCGTCGGCCGCCAGCGCCTTCCAGTACGGCGCCCAGCCGGGATCGAGCGAATGGTCGCCGCGCACGGTCGGCTCGTTGGCCAGGAAGAAGGTCGCGCGCACGCGCTGGCGGCGCAGCACGTCGGCGATCAGCTGCGCTTGGCTCATGCTGCCGGTATCGAAGGTCAGGTACAGCGTGCCGGCGCGGCAGTCGTCGGGGGCGGCATCGGCGGCGGGCGACATGACGGGCGCCAGACCGAACAGCGCGGCCGCCCAGGCCCGCGCCAGCCACCCACGCCCGCGCGACCGCTTCCCCGCTCCCACCCCGCTCCCGCCGGGCCGGAGCGGGGAGAGAAACGCGAGCATCGATGCCGGCAGCAGGTTGCCAAGGCTCATACCACCCCCGTCAATACAGCGGCGCCCGCGTGCGGAAATAGATGCCGTGCGGCGAGCGTCCGACGCGGATCGTCTTGATCAGCTTGCGGCTCGGCACGTCGATCACGCCGACCGAGCGGGCCCAGCGGAAGGTCACCCACAGCGTCTTGCCGTCGGCAGCCAGTTCCATGTCGTCCGGGCCCGGCGGCAGGCCGGTGATGTCGCCGACCTTGGTCAGCGTCTGCTGGTCCAGGATGCTGATGGTGCCGGAAACGCGGTTGGTCAGCAGCAGATGCCGCTTGTCGCCGAGCGCGCGGAAGTTGTGCGCGCCCTTGCCGGTCTGGATCTGCTTGACCACCGCACGCGTGCGCCAGTCGATCACGGCGACATAATCGGCGCCGGTCATGCCGACCAGCAGGTAGCGCTGGTCCGGCGTCACCCAGATGCCGGCCGGCGCCGAGCCGGCCTCCATGCGCCACAGCAGCGTCTGCGTCGGCAGATCGATCGCGGCCACCTCGTTCGAGTCCTGCAGCGTCACGAAGGCGATGCGGCTGTCCGCGGTGAAGGCGATATGGCTGGGGGTGCGGCCCAGCGGCAACTGCCTGGCCGCCTTCAGCGCGCGGCCGTCCCAGCGGTACAGGTCGACGCGGTCGAGCCGGTTGCCGGTCACGACAAACCATTTCTGGTCCGGCGAAAAGCCGATGTGATACGGGTCGTCGATGTCCGGCACGCGCTGCTGGACCCGCCCGCTGACCGGGTCTAGAAAGACCAGGTCGTTGCCGACCGCGTTGGCGACGATCAGGGAGCGGTCGTCGGGCGTCGCGATCAGGTGGTGGGGCTCCTTGCCGACCGGGAAGGTCTCCAGCACCTTGTGGCTGTCGCGGTCGATCAGAGTAACGCTTGCGTCACCCGAATTGAGCACCACGACCACTTCGGCATGGGCCGACCGGGCTGGCAGGGCCGCCGCGCCAAGACAGGTCCAGGATAAACAGGCAGCAACGACACGGCGAAAGGCGGGCATAGACACGGCGAACGGAACGGTTGGCGGACCGTTCGGGACGGTCGGCGGCAGGGATCGAACAAGGAAACGGAACGGACGGAACGTGGAACCGGCGGCGGAACACGCAAGCGCCGGACCGTCCGTCCAGGCGGTCCAGGCGGCCGCAAACATGCGACCGCCAAGGCCCACGCATTCTAACGTCGAGCCCCCTCGTTTCGATGACCGGATGCGCCAAAATCGTGCGCCGGCCGCCCTACCGTTGCATCGACTCCCACACCTTCTGCAGGCGCTTGACAGACATCGGCACCGGGGTTCGCAATTCCTGCGCGAACAGCGCGATGCGCAGCTCCTCCAGCATCCAGCGGAATTCCTCCATCCGCGCGTCCTCGCCGCCCCTGGCCTGCCGCCGCTGCCTGTCGGCGCGCTGCCACTGCTGCAGCAGCGGCGCCATTTCCTGCTGCCGCTGCGCATCCCGGGCCGGATCGCCCTTGAGCTTGTCGATCCGCATCGCGATGCCCTTCAGATAGCGCGGGAAATGCACCAGCCTGTCGTACGGGGTCTCGGCCAGGAAATGCTTGCCCATCAACTGCGACAGCTGCGCCTGCATGTCGGCATGGGCGGCGGCGAAGGGCTTGGCCTGCAGCAGCTTGCGCGGCAGCGCCGCGTACTCGGCCAGGATGGTGCCGGCCAGCCGGGCGATCTCCTGCGCCAGCAGGCCGAGCCGCCCGCGGCCCTCCTCCTTGCGCGCGGCGAACTCGGCCTCGTTGCGCGGCAGCGGCGCCTGCATGCAGGCACGCTCCAGCGCCAGCGTCACGATCTGGTCGCGCAGCATGTCCTGCGTGCCCAGCGTCATGTACTGCATCGCCATCTGCGACAGCCCGGGGATGTTCTTCTGCACGAACTTGACCTGCTCGCGCAGCTGCAGCGCGAACAGCCGCCGCAGCCCGGCGTGGTGCAGGCGCTCGGCCTCCTGCGGGTCGTCGAACACCTCGACGTCGCAGTGGGTGTCGCGGTCGACCAGCGCCGGATAGCCGAACAGCGTGCGGTTGCCCTTGCGGATTTCCAGCAGCTCGGGCAGCTCGCCGAAGGTCCACCCGGTCAGCCCCTCATACTGCGCGGCCTCGGCCACCGGCGCCTCGCGCGCGACCAGGCTCTGGAACGACTGCTGCGCCTGCCCGCCCAGTTCCGCGCGCAGCTGCGCCAGGTTGCGGCCCATGTCGAGCTGGCGGCCGTGCTCGTCGACCACCTTGAAGTTCATGAAGTGGTGGGCCGGCAGCGTCTCCAGCTTGAAGTCCGCGCGCCGGATCATCGTGCCGGTCTGCTCGCGGATATCGGCGATCAGCACGTCGATCAGCTCGCCCTCGCCAAACGGCCGGCGCTCGACGAAGCCCGCCGCATAGTCGGGCAGCGGCACGCAATGGCGGCGCAGCTTCTGCGGCAGCGACTTGAGCAGCAGGTGCACCTTCTCCTTGATCATGCCGGGCACCAGCCAGTCGGCGCGCTCGGGCCGGACCTGGTTCAGCGCGTACAGCGGCACCGTCAGCGTGACGCCGTCGCGATGGCTGCCGGGCTCGAAGTGGTAGCTCAAACCCATGTCGACGCCGGCGACGTTCAGCGTCTTCGGGAACAGGTCGGTGGTGATGCCGGCCGCCTCGTGCCGCATCAGCTCTTCGCGGTTCAGGTACAGCAGCTTGCGGTCGCGCGCGCTCTCCTTCTGGTACCACTGCTCGAACTGGGTCTGCTGATGGATGTCGGCCGGGATATGGCGATCGTAGAAGGCGTAGATCAGCTCGTCGTCGACCAGCACGTCCTGCCGGCGCGCCTTGTGCTCGAGGTTCTCGATCTCGCGCACCAGCCGCTGGTTGTGCGCGTAGAACGGCAGCCGCGTATCGAATTCGCCTTCGACCAGCGCGCGGCGGATGAACAGCTCGCGCGCTTCCCGGGGGTTCATCGGGCCGTAGTGCACGCGCCGGTGCTGGTAGACCGTCAGGCCATACAGCGTGGCGCGCTCCATCGCCAGCACCTGGCCGGCCTTCTTCTCCCAGTGCGGATCGCTCCAGCTGACCTTCAGCAGATGGCGGCCGACCTGCTCGAGCCAGTCAGGCTCGATGCGCGCCAGCGTGCGGGCAAACAGCCGGCTGGTCTCGACCAGCTCGGCGGCCATCAGCCAGCGGCCCATCTTGCGCGCCACCAGCGAGCCGGGCCACAGATGGAACTTGATGCCGCGCGCGCCCAGGTACTCGCGGCCGCGGCCGTCGGCCTCGTCCAGCTTCTGGCCGATATTGCCGAGCAGACCGGTCAGCAGCGCCTTGTGGACCTGCTCGTAGGTCGGCTCGCTGTCATTGAGCTTCCAGCCCTGCTCGGCGACCGTGGTCAGCAGCTGCGAATGGACGTCGCGCCATTCGCGCAGCCGCAGATGCGACAGGAAGTTGGCGCGGCACTGGTCCTGCAGCTGGCGATTGCTCTTCTTGTGCGCGACCGCGTCCTCGAACCACTTCCACAGCTTGACCCAGCCGAGGAATTCCGAGCGTTCGTCCATGAACTTGCGGTGCGCCTGGTCGGCGGCCTCCTGCGCCTCCTGCGGACGGTCGCGCGGATCCTGCACGGACAGCGCGCTGGCGATGATCAGCACCTCGCGCAGGCAATGCTGGTCGCGCGCGGCCAGGATCATCCGGGCCACGCGCGGGTCCAGCGGCAGGCGCGCCAGCTGCTTGCCCAGCGGCGTCAGCGCATTGGCCTCGTCGACGGCGCCCAGCTCCTGCAGCAGCTGATAGCCGTCGGCGATCGCGCGGCCCAGCGGCGGCTCGATGAACGGGAAGGACTCGATCGCCCCGAGGCGCAGCGCCTTCATCCGCAGGATCACCGCGGCCAGCGACGAGCGCAGGATCTCGGGATCGGTGAAGCGCGGGCGCGCGGCGAAATCGGCCTCGTCGTACAGGCGGATGCAGACGCCGTCGGCGACGCGGCCGCAGCGGCCGGCGCGCTGGTTGGCGGCCGCCTGCGAGATCGGCTCGATCTGCAGCTGCTCGACCTTGTTGCGATACGAATAGCGCTTGACGCGCGCCAGGCCCGTGTCGACCACATAGCGGATGCCGGGCACCGTCAGCGAGGTCTCGGCGACGTTGGTGGCCAGCACGATGCGGCGCGCGTTCGACGGCTTGAACACGCGCTCCTGCTCCTGCACCGACAGCCGCGCGAACAGCGGCAGGATCTCGGTGTGCGGCGGATGGTGCTTGCGCAGCGCCTCGGCGGCCTCGCGAATCTCGCGCTCGCCGGGCAGGAACACCAGCACGTCGCCGGGGCCGAGCCGGCTCAGCTCGTCGACCGCGTCGACGATGCCGTCGTACAGGTCGCGCTCGCGCGCCTGCGCCGACTTCGCCGGGCTATCGCCGGCCCTGGCGCCCTTGTCGCTCTTGTCGGCCTTGTCGCCCCGCTGGTTCGCGCTGCCTTCGTCGGCGATCGGGCGATAGCGGATCTCGACCGGATACAGCCGCCCGCTGACCTCGATCACCGGCGCCGGCTTGCCGCCGCTGCCGAAATGTTCGGCGAAGCGCTGCGCGTCGATCGTCGCCGACGTGATGATCACCTTCAGGTCCGGGCGGCGCGGCAGGATCTCCTTCAGATAGCCCAGCAGGAAATCGATGTTCAGGCTGCGCTCGTGGGCCTCGTCGATGATGATCGTGTCGTAGGCGCGCAGCAGCGGATCGGTCTGCGTCTCGGCCAGCAGGATGCCGTCGGTCATCAGCTTGATCGACGCGCCGGGCGACATCGTGTCGTTGAAGCGCACCTGGTAGCCGACGTGCTCGCCCACCGGCGAGCCGAGCTCCTGCGCGATGCGCTTGGCGGTCGAGGTCGCGGCGATGCGGCGCGGCTGGGTATGGCCGATCAGGCCGCCGCGGCGCCGGGGCTGGCCGTCCTTGCCCTTGCCCTGGTCTTCGCCCTTCCCTTCGCCGTTCCCTTCGCCGTTCCCTTCGGCGCCGGCGGCATCGGCACGCGCCGGGCCGCGGCCGATCGACAGGCATATCTTGGGCAGCTGCGTGGTCTTGCCCGAGCCGGTCTCGCCCGAGACGATCACCACCTGGTGCTGCGCGATCGCGCGCGCGATCTCGTCGCGCCGTGCCGAGACGGGCAGCGCTTCGGGGAATGTAATCGGCGGCAGCGGATTGGCGAACACCGCGCGGCGCGCGGGCCGGCCTTCGGGCCGGCCTTCGGGGCGGCGTTCGGGCTTGCGTTCGGACTGGTCTTCGGTCGGGCCCTGGGGCGAACCTTCGGACTGGCTCTTCGATGGACCCTGGGACTGGCGTGCGGACTGCGGTCGGGGCGGCCTGCGGCGCAGGGCTGCGGGTGGGACGGGGCGTTGTTCGGACATTGGCGGGGATTATAATCCGCGCCATGAACGCCAGAACCGCCACGACCCCGACAGCCGGCGCGCACAACGACGCAGCCGGCGATCCCCTGCCCGACCCTGCCGCCGACGCCATCGATGCGCCGGCCGCGACCGTGGCCGTTCCTTCCACCACGCCGGATGTGCCCAGCCTGCCGAAGGCGCCCGCCACGCCGGAGCGCGCCGCGCCCGGACCGGACCGCCAGCAGTTCGTCGACTGGCTGCGCGCGGTCGCGCCGTATATCCATGCCTTCCGCGGCAAGACCTTCGTGATCGCCTTCGGCGGCGAGCTGGTCAAGGCCGGCATGCTGAACGCGCTGGTCAACGACGTCGCGCTGCTGCACGCGATGGGCATGCAGATCGTGCTGGTGCATGGCTCGCGTCCGCAGGTCGAGGAACAGCTGGCGCTGCGCCAGGTCGAGTCGCGCTTCGTCGACGGGCTGCGCATCACCGACAACGCGGCGCTCGAATGCGCGAAGGAAGCGTCGGGCGAACTGCGCCTCGATATCGAGGCCGCGTTCAGCCAGGGCCTGCCCAATACGCCGATGGCCGGGGCGCAGCTGTCGGTGGTATCCGGCAACTTCGTCACCGCGCGCCCGGTCGGCATCGTCGAGGGCACCGACTACCAGCACACCGGTCTCGTTCGCAAGATCGACGGCGATTCGGTGCGCATGTCGCTGCAGCACGGCAAGATCGTGCTGCTGTCGCCGCTGGGCTTCTCGCCCACTGGTCAGGCCTTCAACCTGTCGATGGAGGATGTCGCCAGCGCGACCGCCACCGCGCTGAAGGCCGACAAGCTGATCTTCATCACCGAGGTGCCGGGCGTGCTGGACCCGGTCGGCAAGCTGATGCCCGAGATGTCGCTGCGCACCGCGGTCGAGCGCCTGCAGAACAACCACCTGCCGCCCGACGTCGCCTACTACCTGCAGCATCTGGTCAAGGCGCTCAAGGGCGGCGTGCCGCGCGCGCATCTGATCCCGTTCGACATGGACGGCTCGGTGCTGCTGGAACTGTTCCTGCACGACGGCGTCGGCACGATGGTGTCGGACACCGATCTGGAGAGCCTGCGCGAGGCCACGCTCGACGACGTCGGCGCGATCGTGCAGCTGATCGCGCCGCTCGAGCAGGACGGCACGCTGGTGCCGCGCGGGCGCCATCTGATCGAGCGCGACATCGCCAACTTCTCGGTGATCGAGCACGACGGCGTGCTGTTCGGCTGCGCCGCGCTCTACCCCTACCCGCGCGAAGGCATGGCCGAGATGGCCTGCCTGACGGTCTCGCCCGAGGCCCAGGGCACCGGCGACGGCGAACGGCTGCTCAAGCGCATCGAGCGGCGGGCCCGCGCGCTCGGCCTGGAGCGGCTGTTCGTGCTGACGACCCGCACCGAGCACTGGTTCCTGAAGCGCGGCTTCGTGCGCGCCAGCGTCGACGACCTGCCCGAGGACAAGCGCAAGCTGTACAACTGGCAGCGCAAGTCGATGGTGCTGATGAAGAAACTGTAAGGACGGTAGGGGCGGCGCCCGGCCCGGAGGTCCGCTTCGCTACAATAGCCGCCGTACGAACGCCCCACGACATCGCGCCGCGATCACACGAACAGAAGGATAGAAGGAGTTCCCCATGGCCCGCATGGTCCATTGCGTCAAGCTGAACAAGGAGGCCGAGGGCCTCGATTTCCCGCCGCTGCCCGGCGAACTGGGCAAGAAGATCTGGCAGAACGTGTCGAAGGAGGCCTGGGCCGGCTGGCTCAAGCACCAGACCATGCTGATCAACGAAAACCGGCTGAACATGGCCGACGCCCGTGCGCGGCAGTATCTGCTGAAGCAGACCGAGAAGTACTTCTTCGGCGAGGGCGCGGACCAGGCGGCGGGGTATGTGCCGCCGCAGGCCTGAGCGGCACGCGGCAGGATTTTCTCGGCTGATGGTGTTCCCCTGTCCCGCAAGCGGGACAGGGGAAAACAAAAGGCGCCAGGTTTGCTGGCGCCTTTGTCGTTTGTGCAGGCTGACGAATCGGCTCAGAAGTCCGTGCGCCGCACGCCATCGGCCGTGCCCAGCAGCAGCACGTCGGCGCCGCGCAGCGCGAACAGCCCCACCGTCACCACGCCGGGCAGCTGGTTGATCGCCTGCTCCATGCCCTTCGGGTCGCCGATGGCCAGGCCGCCGACGTCCAGGATCACATTGCCGTTGTCGGTCTTGTAGATGCCGCCTTCCCTGGTCATGCGCAGGCGCGGCTGGCCGCCCAGCGCCGCCAGCTGGCGCGCCACCGCGGCGCGGGCCATCGGAATCACCTCGACCGGCAACGGGAACTGGCCCATCACGCCGACCAGCTTGCTGGCGTCGGCGATGCAGACGAAGGTGCGCGCCACCGAGGCGACGATCTTCTCGCGCGTCAGCGCGCCGCCGCCGCCCTTGATCATCGCGCCGCTGGCGTCGATCTCGTCGGCGCCGTCGACATAGACGGGGATCTCGTCGACCTCGTTCAGGTCCAGCACCTTGAAGCCGTGCTGCTGCAGGCGGCGGGTCGAGGCCTCGGAGCTCGACACCGCGCCGGCGAAGCGGTCCTTGAAGCGCGCCACCGCATCGATGAACAGGTTGGCGGTCGACCCGGTGCCGACACCGAGCACTGCCCCTTCGGGGACTTCCTTCTCGACATAGTCCGTGGCGGCCTGCGCCACCTGCGCCTTCAGTTCATCCTGGGTCATTGCCTGCTGCCTTCGGCTGCCCCGTGGACCGCGGTGCGGTACGTTGCGAGCCGCAAAAGTCGGTTGCGGAAACCGCGTAGTGTAACGGATTGCGCCCTGGCCGCCAGGGGTCCCACAATGGGCCGGTACAATGACCCGACGTGGCCCCAAGGCGGCATACCGATGCGGCATACCGATATGGCACTGCACTGATGCAGCCCCGCCGCGGCGACCCCGTTCCGATTCCCTTCCCGTCCGACGCAATCATCATGAACCAGCTAGCGCAACTGAAGCAGTTCACCACCGTGGTGGCCGATACCGGCGACTTCCAGGCGATGAAGCAGTACACGCCGCAGGACGCCACCACCAATCCGTCGCTGATCCTGAAGGCCGTGCAGAAGCCCGAATACCGGCCGCTGCTCGAGAAGGCCGTGCGCGATCATCACGACGCCGGCGTCGATGCCGTGATGGACGCGCTGCTGATCGCCTTCGGCGGCGAGATCCTGCAGATCGTGCCGGGCCGGGTGTCGACCGAGGTCGACGCGCGGCTGTCCTTCGATACCGCGGCGACCGTCGACAAGGCGCGCCACCTGATCGCGCTGTACGAGCGCGCCGGCGTGCCGCGCGAGCGCGTGCTGATCAAGATCGCGTCGACCTGGGAAGGCATCC
Organism: Cupriavidus gilardii; assembly: GCF_008801915.1. Taxonomy (GTDB): domain Bacteria; phylum Pseudomonadota; class Gammaproteobacteria; order Burkholderiales; family Burkholderiaceae; genus Cupriavidus; species Cupriavidus gilardii. The sequence continues at coordinate 31,973 of NZ_VZOV01000028.1, read as the reverse complement.
GCGCGGCCGAGGTGCTGCAGCGCGAAGGCATCCGCTGCAACATGACGCTGCTGTTCTCGCTGGTGCAGGCGGTGGCCTGCGCCGAGGCCGGCGCGCAGCTGATCTCGCCGTTCGTCGGCCGCATCCTCGACTGGTACCGCAAGCAGGCCGGCGACAAGTGGAATCCCGATGCGAACAGCGGCGATGCCGATCCGGGCGTGCATTCGGTGCGGCAGATCTACGATTACTACAAGCGCTTCGGCTACAAGACCGAGGTGATGGGCGCGAGCTTTCGCAATACCGACCAGATCCTGTCGCTGGCCGGCTGCGATCTGCTGACGATCAGCCCCGAGCTGCTGGAACAGCTGGCGGCCAGCACCGCGCCGGTCGAGCGCAAGCTGTCGGTCGACGATGCCCAGGCCGGCCATATCGCCCGCGTGCATTGCGACGAGCCGGCCTTCCGCTGGCAGCTGAACGAGGACGCGATGGCCACCGAGAAGCTGGCCGAGGGCATCCGCGCCTTCGCTGCCGATGCGGTCAAGCTGGAACGGCTGATCGCCGAGACGTTCTCCTGAAGAGCGGTGGACGCGGCGCGGGCCTGCGTCAGTCGCCGGCCGCGTCCCACAGCATCGGCAGGCATTGCCCGGCCGGCGCGGACAGCACCAGGTCGGCGGTCGCGTCCAGCGCCGACGGCTGCGGATTGACGACGATCACGCCGGCCCCATGGTCCTTGGCCAGGCCCGGCAACCCCGCCGCCGGATAGACCATGCCCGAGGTACCGACCACCAGGCACAGATCGCAGGTCTGCGCCGCATGCTCGGCGCGGTAGCGCGCCACGCGCGGCAGGTCCTCGCCGAACCACACCACGCCGGGCCGCATCGGCGCGCCGCAATGGACGCAGCGCGGCGGGCTGCGGCCGTCGTCCGGCGCGGCCTCGCAGCGGCCGCAGCCGTCCAGCCATTTGTTGGCGAACAGATTGCCGTGCAGCTCGATCACGTCGGGGCTGCCCGCGCGCTGGTGCAGCCCGTCGACGTTCTGCGTGACCAGCGTCACGTTCTTCTGCGCGGCCAGCGCGACGATCGCACGATGGGCGGGATTGGGCTGCGCCGCCGCAACCAGTGCGCGGCGATGCTGATACCAGTCCCAGACCAGGCCGGGCTGGCGGCGGTAGGCGTCCTCGGTGGCCAGTTCCTCGGGATCGAAACGGGCCCACAGGCCCGTCAGCGCATCGCGGAAGGTCGGCACGCCGGACTCGGCCGAGATGCCGGCGCCGGTCAGCACCAGGATGTCGCTGGCGGCGGCGATGCGCCGCCGTGCGTCGGCCAGGTCGGCGGCATCGATCAGCATCGCGCCTCCTTCATTGCGCCAACTTCATTGCGCCAACTTCATTGCGCCCACTTGATCGGCCCGTCCGCTCAACGCGCCACCGCGCGGCGCTGCCGCACCGCTTCATAGAGGCAGACGCCGCTGGCGACCGACACGTTCAGGCTTTCGACGCCGCCGGCCATCGGGATCGACACCAGCTCGTCGCAGGTCTCGCGCGTCAGGCGGCGCATGCCCTCGCCTTCGGCGCCCATCACCAGCGCGGTCGGGCCCTTCAGGTCGATGTCATAGACGGTGCGCTCGGCGCCATCGGCGGTACCGACGACCCAGATGCCGCGCTCCTGCAGTTCGCGCAGCGTGCGGGCCAGATTGGTCACGGTGATATAGGGCACGGTCTCGGCCGCGCCGCTGGCCACCTTGGCGACGGTCGCGTTCAGGCCGACGCTGCGGTCCTTGGGCGCGATCACCGCATGCGCGCCGGCGCCGTCGGCCACGCGCAGGCAGGCGCCGAGATTGTGCGGATCGGTGACGCCATCGAGCACCAGCAGCAGCGGCGTGCCCTCGATGCCGTCGAGCAGTTCGTCGAGATTGAGCGCCAGCGACACGTCCTCGGCGCGGGCGACCACGCCCTGGTGGCGGTCGGTGCCCGCCATGCCGCGCAGGCGCTCGGCATCGACCGGATGGAGACGCACGCCGAGTCCCTCGGCGAGGCGGATGAAGTCCTGCATGCGGCGATCGCGCCGCGCGGACTCGATATAGACGTCGGAGACGCCGGCCGCGTCCTGGCGCAGGCGCGCGGTGACGGCGTGAAAGCCGATCAGAAGTTTTTGTTTGGCCATGGGCGGGATTGTACCCGCCCGGGCTCGCCCTCTCCCCCGCCGTCTCCGGGCTTGCAACAGCGGGAGGCAGGGCTGCATGCGGCGGCGCCATGCGAGGTTGCACCCGATGAAAGCCGCGGCATTCGCATCAGGCTCCCTCGCGGACGGCGCGCCCCCTTTGCTTCGCGCTCCCGCTCGCGGGAGCGGGACCGAGGAGAGGGCAGCAGCGCTCGGTCTGCCGCTGCCCGCCCTGGCTTACCGCGTCCGCGTGGCCTTCTTCGACGCGGTCTTGCGGGCCGTCTTGCCGGCGGCCTTGCCGGCCCGCTTGGCGGTCGACTTCGCCGCGGTCTTGCCGCCCGCCCTGCCGCCCGTCCTGGCTACCGCGCCGGCCGGCTTGGGCTTGGCGGCCCGCTTGGACGGCTTGCCGGTGGCGCCGGCCGCACCGCCCTCTGGCCGGATCTTGACCGGCGTGATCACCGCCTCGAACACGGGCTGCTCCTCGAACACGCGATCCAGCGTTTCGTCGAACGACTCCTCCGGCTTGGAGGTGCCGCCCAGCAGCGCAGCCAGCTGGCGGCCCTTCTTGCGCGCCGGCAGTGCATGCGCCGCGGGCACATGCGGCGCCGGCTCGGTGGTCGGGCGCGCGCGCAGGCTCTTGGCCGACGGCTCCTGCACCAGCCTGAAGTCGATCTTGCGGGCGTCGAGGTCGACGCGCGAGACCTGTACGCGCACGCGGTCGGTCAGCCGGTAGCGGATGCCGGTGCGCTGGCCGCGCAGCTCGTTGCGCGCCTCGTCGTACTCGAAGTAGTCGCTGCCCAGTTCGGTCACGTGGACCAGTCCTTCGACATACAGCTCGTCGAGCTGCACGAAGATGCCGAACGAGGTCACCGCGCTGACCGTGCCGGCGAACTCGTTGCCCAGCTTGTCGCGCATGAAGTAGCACTTGAGCCAGGCCTCGACATCGCGCGAGGCCTCGTCGGCGCGCCGCTCGTTGGCCGAGCAGTGCAGCCCGAGCTCGTCCCACACCGCTTCGTTGCGGCGGGCGCGGCCGGCCATCTTCTCGGCCCGCGCGGCCTCGTCCTTGGCCTGCATGCGGCGGGCCTTCGGCGAGATCGCGGTATTGAGCGCGGTGCCCGGGGCAAAGGCCGGCTGGTACTTGGTATGCGCCAGCACCGCCTTGATCGCCCGGTGCACCAGCAGGTCCGGATAGCGCCGGATCGGGCTGGTGAAGTGGGCGTAGGCCTCGTAGGCCAGCCCGAAGTGGCCGATGTTGTCCGGGCTGTAGACCGCCTGCTGCATCGAGCGCAGCAGCATGGTCTGCAGCATCGGCGCATCGGGACGCGCCTTGATCTTGTCCATGACCTCGGCGTAGTCGGACGCCTGCGGCTTGTCGCCGCCGCCCAGCGACAGGCCCGAGGTCCTCAGGAACTCGCGCAGCGCCTTGAGCTTTTCCTCGCTGGGGCCGGCATGGATCCGGTACAGCGCGGGATGCTTGAAGCGCTCGAGGAAGTCGGCCGCGCAGACGTTGGCGGTCAGCATGCATTCCTCGATCAGCCGGTGCGCGTCGTTGCGCGTGCGCGGCAGGATCTGTTCGATCTTGCCCTGCGCATTGCAGACGATATAGGTCTCGGTGGTGTCGAAGTCGATCGCCCCGCGCTCGCGGCGCGCCTTCAGCAGGACCTGGTACAGCTCGTACAGGTTCTGCAGATGCGGCACCAGCTCGGCGCGCTTGTGGGCCTCCGGACCCTTGGTGTTGGACAGCACCGCCCAGACCTCGTTGTAGGTCAGGCGCGCGGCCGAGTGCATCACGGCGGGATAGAACTGATAGGCCTTGAGCTCGCCCTTGGCGGTGATCACCGCGTCGCAGACCATGCACAGGCGGTCGACCAGCGGGTTCAGCGAGCACAGGCCGTTCGACAGCTTCTCCGGCAGCATCGGAATCACGCGGCGCGGGAAGTAGACCGAGGTCGCGCGGTCCAGCGCATCGGCGTCCAGCGGCGTGCCGGGGCGCACATAGTGCGAGACGTCGGCGATCGCGACGATCAGGCGCCAGCCCTTGGCGCGGCCGATCTTGACCGGCTCGCAATAGACCGCGTCGTCGAAGTCGCGCGCGTCCTCGCCATCGATCGTCACCAGCGGCACGTCGCGCAGGTCGATGCGGTGGTCCAGGTCGGCCTCCCGCACCTCGTCGGGCAGCGCCGCCGCCTCGCTCAGCGCGGCCGGCGAGAACGTATGCGGCACGCCGTACTTGCGCACCGCGATCTCGATCTCCATGCCGGGATCGTCGATCTCGCCCAGCACCTCGACCACGCGGCCGACCGGCTGCACATAGCGGTCCGGATATTCGACGATCTCGACGCTGACGACCTGGCCGACCTTGGCCTTGCCCTGCGCGCGCGGCGGGATCAGGATGTCCTGGCTGATGCGCTTGTCCTCGGGCGCCACCACCAGCACGCCGCCCTCGCTGAGCAGGCGGCCGATCACGAAACGGTTGGCGCGCTCGACGATCTCGACGATCTGCCCTTCGGGGCGGCCGCGGCGGTCGTAGCCGATCACGCGCACCTGCGCGCGATCGTTGTGCATCGCCTTCTGCAGCTCGCGCTCGGGCAGGAAGATATCGTCCTCGCCGTCGTCGCGGATCAGGAAGCCGAAGCCGTCACGGTGGCCTTGCACGCGGCCGACCACGAAATTGGGCTGGTGCGCGAGCTCGTAGCGGCCCTTGCGGTTCAGTTCGATCTGGCCGTCGCGTTCCATCGCGGCCAGCCGTTTCTGGAAGCCGTCATGCTCCTTGCGCGTGACGGCGAGGGCCTTGGCGATGTCGCCGGCCGACAGTGGCGAACCGGAGGTACGCAGGACGCCGAGGATTTCTTCCCGACTCGGGATCGGATAGTTGTTCTGATTCAATTTCTTCTAAAGAGGATTTGACAAATCGATTGTCGTCGCTATAATGAGCGCTTCGGTTGTTTCGACACCTGCCCAGGTGGCGGAATTGGTAGACGCACTAGGTTCAGGTCCTAGCGGTGGCAACACTGTGGAGGTTCGAGTCCTCTCCTGGGCACCAGATCAAAAAACCCGCATCGCTTTCCGGCGCTGCGGGTTTTTTCTTTCCCGCGTGCATCTGCGTTTCCATCCGGATCGCTTGCGCGTTCTGCTTTGATCGGGCCATTGGCGCTCCAGTTCGGCGCCGCGAGCGCCGGTTGCCCCGGATCCCCGGGATCGCGTCCCGACGAATTCCGACCATGTGCCGACCGTGCGCGGCCGACGACCATCTTTCACTGCTTGCGGCGCGCCTGCAATCGGTATCACCGATGCGCGGCTGCGCCGCCCCTTGCGTCAGGCACGACCGTCATCGCCGCGCCTCGGCATCAACGCGCAGTGTATCAGCTTCAGTGGCGCTTCCGGCATTCTGTCGAGTTCGTGTCTGCATCGCTTGCCGGCCGCTTGCCCGCCGATCGCCCTCCGATCGCCCGGCACCCTTCCCTCCATCGTTTTCCGCCGCGGTTGACAGTTTGGCTATATGTAACTACGATGGTTTCACTTATTCGTTTTCCGCCATGTCCACCAGCAGCCGATTCGCCGTTGCCGTTCATATCCTGACGCTGCTCGCCAGCGCCGACGAGCCGCTGCCTTCCTCGCTGATCGCCGGCAGCGTCGGCACCAATCCCGCGCTGATCCGCCGGCTGATCGGCGTGCTGGCGCAGGCGGGACTGGTCTGCACCGCGATGGGCGCCGCGGGCGGCGCCTCGCTGGCACGGGCCGCGAACACGATCACGCTGCGCGATGTGTTCCGCGCGGTGGAGTCGGACAGCGTGATCGGGCGGCATGCCGGCGCACCGAATCCGGCCTGCATGGTCGGGCGCGAGATCACCGGCGCGCTGATCCGCATCACCGACCGGGCGCAGGCCGCGATGGAGGAAAACCTGGCGCAGACGACAATCGCCGGCATGCTGGCCGAGGTCCAGCGATCGGCGCGCGCGCGGCGGCGCTGATTTTTTTTGTCCGCATATGTAACTACGGTAGTTTCATATGCGAAGCTCTCTTTGCTTCCTCGCGAAGCCAACCTGTGAAGGAGTTCCATCATGCAAATCGCCATCCTGGGTGCTACCGGACGTGTCGGCAGCCGCATCGCCGACGAAGCGCTGCGGCGCGGCCATACCGTGACCGCGATCGCTCGCCACGCCGGCACGCTGGCGGATCGTCCGGGCCTGAAACGGCTGGACGCGGATATCACCGATCTGGCCAATACCGCAAAGCTGGCGCCGGCCCTGGCCGGTCACGACGCCCTGGTCAGCGCGGTGCGCTTCGCGCAGGCGGGACCCGAGCCGCTGCTGCAACTGGCCCGCCAGGCCGGCGTCAAGCGCGTGGCGGTGGTCGGCGGTGCCGGCAGTCTGTATGTCGCACCCGGGGTGCAGCTGGTCGACACGCCCGAATTTCCGGCGGCCTACAAGGACGAGGCGCTGGCCGGCCGCGACTTCCTGAATGCACTGCGGGCGGAGAAGGAGCTGGACTGGGTCTTCCTGTCGCCGTCCGCGCTGCTGGAGCCGGGCCAGCGTACCGGCAGCTATCGCGTCGGGAAGGACGAGCTGCTGGCCGACGCCAACGGCAAGAGCTGGATCTCGATGGAGGACTTCGCCGTCGCGCTGGTCGACGAACTGGAGCGGCACGCGCATTCGCGCGAGCGGCTTACGGTGGGGTATTGAAGAGGGTATTGAAGGGAGCGGCGGGTGCGCCGCCCTCTCCCCCGGCCCTCTCCCGCAAGCGGAGAAGGCCGGGGTGACGGAAAAATCCGCGGGCCAATCAGCCCTGGCCGCCCTCGCCCTCCGCCCGCTTGCCGCGCTTGAGCCAGGCGGCCAGGTTATGCGGACGAAGCGTGTCGTATTCCTCGAACGGCTGATGGATCCAGGGATTGGTCGGCAGGAAGCTGACGTGATAGTCGGGCTTGACCTTCGAACAGGCCTTGTACCACAGCACCGCCGAACGGACCTCGGTCACCGCCGGATAGCGTTCCTGCAGATGGCGGCCGACGCGCTCCAGCGTCACGCCCGAGTCGACCAGATCGTCGACCAGCAGGATGCGGCCGCTGAGCTCGCCGCGCGTCATCGTGATGTACTGCGCGATATCGAGATCGCCCTGCACCGTGCCGGCCGCCTCCCGGTAGCTGCTGGTGGCGAGGATCGCCAGCGGCACGTCGAAGATTCGCGACATCTGGTCGCCGACGCGCAGGCCGCCGCGCGCCAGGCACAGGATCTTGTCGAAACGCCAGCCCGACTCGTGCACGTTCAGTGCCAGGCGGGCAATCAGCCGGTGGTATTCGTCCCACGAGATCCACAGGTTCTCGTCATCGTTCTGGGGCAGGGTCATCGCTTGCTCTTCGTCGCTGCTTTGTAATAGGGGTTTCCCGTGCGCGGGATACAGTAAGGCCCGCTTGCGCGGGCCGGATTTCCATCGAAGGCCGCGGTTTGCCCGCGGCTGGCGTCGAATCAGATCAGATACGGATGACGCAGCAGAATGGTTTCGTCGCGGTCCGGACCGGTCGAGATCATGTCGATCGGAATGCCGACCACTTCCTCGATGCGCTTCAGGTACTGGCGCGCGGCCTCGGGCAGCGCGTCCCAGCTCTTGATGCCGAAGGTCGATTCGTTCCAGCCGGCGAAGTCTTCGTAGATCGGTTCGCAGCGTGCCACGGCGTCCGAGCCGCGCGGCAGCATGTCGATCTGCTTGCCGTCCAGCGTATAGCCGACGCACAGGCGGATCGTGTCGAGGCCGTCGAGCACGTCCAGCTTGGTCATGCACAGGCCCGACACGCCGTTGATCTGCACCGAGCGCTTCAGCGCCGCGGCATCGAGCCAGCCGGTGCGGCGCGGCCGGCCGGTGACCGAGCCGAATTCCTTGCCGACATTGGCCAGACGCACGCCGATCGGATCCTGGCGGCGCGGATTGTCGTTGTCGTACAGCTCGCTGGGGAACGGGCCCGATCCGACGCGCGTGCAATAGGCCTTGGTGATGCCCAGGATGTAATGCAGACGGCCCGGGCCGACGCCGGCGCCGGCGGTGGCGGCGCCCGCCACGCAGTTGCTCGAGGTCACGAACGGATAGGTGCCGTGATCGACATCGAGCAGCGTGCCCTGCGCGCCTTCGAACATCAGGTTCTGGCCGGCGGCATTGACCGCGTACAGCTCGGCCGACACGTCCGCCACCATCGGCGCCAGGCGCGGCGCATAGGCCAGCGCCTCGTCCAGCGTCTGCTGGAAGTCCACCGCCTCGGCGCCCAGGTACTGGGTCAGCATGAAGTTGTGGAAGTCCAGGTTCTCGCGCAGGCGTTCGGCGAATTGCTGCGGATCGAACAGGTCCTGCACGCGCAGCGCGCGGCGGGCCACCTTGTCTTCGTAAGCCGGGCCGATGCCGCGGCCGGTGGTGCCGATCTTGCCGGCGCCACGGCGCAGCTCGCGCGCCTTGTCGATGGCCACGTGGTACGGCAGGATCAGCGTGGCCGCCTCGGAAATGCGCAGGCGGTTCTGCACCTGCAGGCCGGCCGCTTCCAGTTCCTCGATCTCGCGGAACAGCGCCTCGGGCGACAGCACCACGCCGTTGCCGATATAGCAGACGGTGCCTTCGCGCATGATCCCCGACGGGATCAGCCGCAGAATCGTTTTCTTGCCGCCGATGATCAGCGTGTGGCCGGCATTGTGGCCACCCTGGAACCGCACCACGCCCTTTGCATGATCGGTAAGCCAATCGACGATTTTCCCTTTGCCTTCGTCACCCCACTGGGTGCCGATCACGACGACGTTGCGTCCCTGGCTTACTGCTGAAGCGGACATGTTGAACTGGTCAGAAGGTTAAAAACGTATTCTACTCTTGTTGCGGGCCGATCCCCGATTTTGGCCGGAGAACCGCTCAGACCGGCGCCCGCGGCAAGACCGGCCGCTCAGCGCGGCACCACCACCCAGCGGCCGCCGTCGCGCACCAGCTGGCGGTCGCAATTGAACTCGTCGAGCTCGTGCGTGTGGCCCGGCAGCGACTGAATCACGATCTCGCCGCCCTCGCGCAGCGCCGCGATCGCGGTGCGCAGCGCGGGATCGGCGTCCCACGGCGCGAAGATCGCCAGCGCGCGCACCTCGACCGGCGACAGCGCCGCCACCTCGCGCAGGTCCAGCGAAAAGCCGGTGGCCGGGCGCGCGCGGCCGAAGGCCTCGCCTACCTTGTCGTAGCGGCCGCCGCGGGCGACGTGGTTGGGCAGGCCCGCCACGTAGGCCGCGAACATGACTCCACTGTGATAGTGGTAACCGCGCAGATCGGCAAGGTCGATATTGACCGTGGCGCCGCGCACCTCGCCGGCGAGGAACGCCAGCTCGTCCAGCGCGCGGCCGATGGCCGGACTGCTCGGCAGCACCGCGCGGGCCCGTTCGATCACCTCGGGGCCGCCATACAGCGTCGGCAGCGCCAGCAGCGCGTCGCGCTCGACCTGCGGGAAACCGGCGGTCAGCTCGCGCAGGCCCGGCACATCCTTGTTCTCGAGCGCATCGAACAGGGCCTGCTCGTTGCTGCGCGCCGGCGGCAGGCCGTCGAGCAGCGCCGCGACGATGCCGGCATGGCACAGGTCCAGCCGCACCTCGCCGAGCCCGGCCGACTGCAGCGCGGCCAGCATCAGATTCTGGATCTCGACGTCGGCCTCCAGGCCCGCATGGCCATAGATCTCGGCACCGACCTGGATCGGCTCGCGCGTCGCATGAAAGCCGGCCGGGCGCGCGTGCAGCACGTTGCCGGCGTAGCACAGCCGCGTCACGCCGGGACGATTCAGCAGGTGTGCGTCGATGCGGGCAACCTGCGGCGTGATATCGGCACGCAGGCCCATCGTGCGGCCCGACAGCTGGTCGACCAGCTTGAAGGTACGCAGGTCCAGATCGTGGCCGGTGCCGGTCAGCAGCGACTCGATGTATTCCAGCAGCGGCGGCATCACCAGCTCGTAGCCGTAGGTGCGGAACAGATCGAGCATGCGGCGGCGCAGCTCCTCGATCTTGCGGGCCTCCGACGGCAGCACGTCGGCGATGTTCTCGGGCAGGAGCCAGTGGTTGGACATGGTGCTTCTCTGATTCATGTGGGTCGCGGGCCGGGCGCGGGCGGCTCGCACAAAAGGGGCATCGGTCAGCGGACGGCGCCGATGGCGCACCGCCCTGCGGGCGAACAAAACCCCGGCAAGCCGGGGTTCGGGCACAGCGGACTACCGCACTGCCGCGCTACCGCGTTATCGCGCTATCGCACTGCGGAGGCCGGTACGCTCGCTAGCGACGGGTCGCCGTCTGCGCGCCGCCCGACGAGCGCATGTAGCGGAAGAACTCGGAGTCGGGTTCCAGCACCAGCACGTCGCGCTTGTCGCGGAAGGTGTTGCGATAGGCTTCCATGCTGCGCCAGAACTGCGCGAACTGCGGATCGCGGCCGAACGCATCGGCGTAGATCTGCGAGGCGCGGGCATCGCCCTCGCCCTTGATCTTCTGCGCCTCGCGATAGGCCTCGGCCAGCACCACCTCGCGCTGACGATCGGCGTCGGCGCGGATCTTCTCGCCCTCGGCCGCGCCGGTCGAGCGCAGCTCGTTGGCGACGCGCTTGCGCTCGGCTTCCATCCGGCGGTAGACCGATTCGCTGATCGCCGGCAGCAGGTCGACGCGCTTCAGGCGCACGTCGAGGATCTCGACGCCGACCGACTGGCCGTACTCGGTCATGCTGTTGCGGATGTTCTGCATGACCTTGTCGCGCTCGCCGGCGACCACCTCGGCAACGGTGCGGCGCCCGAACTCCTCGCGCGCCGCGGCATCGATCCGCTGCGTCATGCGGTCCTGCGCGCCGCGCAGGTTGCCGCCGAAGGCGACGAAAAACTTGCGCGGATCGGTGATTCGCCATTTGACGAACCAGTCCACCATCATGCTCTTCTTCTCGGCGGTCAGGAAACGCTCGCCGGCGGCCACGTCGATGGTCTGCAGGCGGCGGTCCATGAAGACCACGTTCTGCAGCGGCGGCGGCAGCTTGAAATGCAGGCCGGGGTCGCGCACCACCTGCTTGATCTCGCCGAAGGCGAACACCACGGCGTACTGCCGCTGGTCGACCACGAACACCATCGAGGAGGCAATCGCCAGCACGATGAAGAGGCCGATGGCATAGGAAATCAGTCGGTTCATCTCGGTTCTCTCCTCAACGGGAATCGCGATCGCGATTGCGCAGCGCTTCGCGCGAACGCGTGTCGGCGCTGGCGTCCGGCACCGGTGCCGGCGTGGCCGGCGGCGGCACCGCGCCGGCCATCCCGCGGGAATCGCCCTGCGACTGCGCCATCAGCTTGTCCAGCGGCAGGTAGAGGAGATTGTTGCCCTGTTTCGTATCGACCAGCACCTTGCTGGTATTGGCGTAGATCTGCTGCATCGTTTCCAGATAGATGCGGTCGCGCGTGACCTGCGGCGCCTTGGCGTACTCGTTCTGCACCTGGCGGAAGCGCGAGGCATCGCCCTCGGCCTGCGCGATCACGCGGGCCTTGTAAGCCTGCGCCTCCTCGGCCAGGCGCGCGGCGGTACCCTGGGCGCGCGGAATCACGTCGTTGGCGTAGGCCTGGCCTTCGCTGATCGCGCGCTCGCGGTCCTGGCTGGCCTTGTTGACGTCGTCGAACGCCGCCTGCACCTGCTCCGGCGGCTGCACGCTCTGCACGTTCACCGAAATCACGCGGATGCCGGTCTTGTAGGCCGACAGAATTGCCTGGATCGACTTGGCCAGGCCCTGGGCGATCTGTTCGCGGTTCTCGTACAGCACCGAATCCATCTTGTTGCGGCCGACGATCTCGCGCACCGAGGTCTCGGCGGCCTGCGTCACCAGTTCCTCGTCGCCGCCGCGGTCGGTCTTGTTGAAGAACAGGAATTCGGTTGCGTCCTGGATGTCGTACTGCACCGTGAAGCGGACGTCGATGATGTTCTCGTCCTGCGTCAGCATCGACGAGTCTTTCAGATTGCTGTCCTTGATCGAGGTCGAACGGCCAACCTCGACCGAGCGCACGGCCGACAGGTTGACGATCTCGGCCGACTGGATCGGCCACGGCATGCGCCAGTTGATACCCGGACCGGTGGTGTATTTGAACTTGCCGAACTGCAGCACCACCGCGGTCTGGCCTTCCTGCACCATGAAGAAGCCGCTGGCCAGCCAGATCGCGATCACCGCGACCGCGATCACGCCGGCGCCGATGCCGGAGCCCTTGCCCGGCGTGCGGGTGCCGCCGCCGAAGTTCTGGTTGTTGTTGCCGCCGCCGTTGTCCTTGCGGCCCAGCAGGCTGTTCAGGCGGCGGTTGAAATCGCGCCACAGCTCGTCGAGGTCCGGCGGACCGTCCTGCGGGCGCTGGTTCTGGCGGCCGTTGTCGCGTCCGCCGTCGCGCCCATCCTTGTCCTCGTCGTCCTTGTCGCCACGGCCCCAGCGAGGATCGTTCAGCGACAGGATCGCGCGCAGACGCTGCCAGCTGCTCGGCCGACGGGCGCCTCGGGCAAGGCTTGTATCAGAGGTCCGGGAGAACTGGGGCATGTAGGGCACGGTTCCGGGAAAGTTGTAACGAGGGGATTCTAGCAGCCATCGACGCCACTTTTGCTCATTTGATGCCGAAGGCGGCGCATGGCGCCGCCCGCGTCAGTCGGCGTCGCGATCGGGAAGTCGGCGATCGGCCCGCGCTCGGGGCTCCGAACCAGGGTCCGAACCGCGGTCGAAATCCGCGTCGGAACCGGAGTCCGAAGCGGAGTCCGAACCGGAGTCCGAAGCGGAGTCCGAACCGAAGTCCGAAGCGGAGTCCGAATCCGGATCGGCATCTTCCGCGTCGGACTGCGCATCGGCGCCGAGCTCGGCAAACGCGGCGCCATCCGCGCCGTCGCCCTCCGGCTGGCGGCGCTCGTGCAGATCCTGCAGCCGCGGGTCGGCCGGGTCCGGCGCGGCCGGCCGCTCGGCCAGCCAGCGGGCGACATCGACGATCGCATCGCGCAGGCCGTCCAGCCCGATGCCGTCGCGCGCGCTGATGAAGACCCGCACGGGCACACCGTCCTCGTTGCGTTCGATGCGCGGACCGTGTTCGAGCAGTTCAGGGGCCGCGTCGATCTTGTTCATCACGACGATCTGCGGAATGTCGGCCGCATCGATCTCCGCCAGCACGCGATTGACCTGTTCGATCTGCTCGTGTCGCACCGGACTGGCGGCGTCGACCACATGCAGCAGCAGATCGGCATGCACTGTCTCCTCCAGCGTGGCTCGGAACGCCGCCACCAGCTGGGTCGGCAGGTCGCGGATGAAGCCGACGGTATCGGACAGCACCACATTGCCCAGGCCATCCAGATAGAGCCGGCGCGAGGTCGTATCGAGCGTCGCGAACAACTGGTTGGCCGCATAGGCGCGCGCCTTGGTCAGCGCGTTGAACAGCGTCGACTTGCCGGCATTGGTATAGCCGACCAGCGAGATGCTCAGCGTCTCGTTGCGCGCGCGGGCACGGCGCTGCGTGCTGTGCTGGCGCTGCAGCCGCGACAGATCCGTCTTCAGCCGCTTGGCGCGGTCGTCCAGCATGCGGCGGTCCAGTTCGAGCTGGCGCTCGCCCGGGCCGCCGCGCATGCCGATACCGCCCTTCTGCCGCTCCAGGTGGCTCCAGGCGCGGACCAGCCGCGAGGCGCGGTATTGCACCTGGGCCAGTTCGACCTGCACCTTGCCGACATGGCTTTGCGCGCGCTGGCCGAAGATATCGAGGATCAGGCCCGTGCGGTCGATCACGTGCCGGTTCAGAAAGCGTTCGAGATTGCGCTGCTGCGCGGGACTCAGCGCGTGGTTGAACACCACCACGTCGGCATCGAGCGCGTCGGCCGCTTCCTTCAGCTCCTCGGCCTTGCCCGAGCCGATGAACAGCGCCGGATCCGGACGCGAACGCTTGCCGGTCAGGGTATGCACCGGCGTGGAGCCGGCGGTGGACGTCAGCAACGCCAGTTCGCTCAGGCTCTCTTCGAAATCGTGCTTGCCGAAATCGACGCCGACGAGAATGGCGCGGGTGGGTTCGGAGGGGGAAGTGGCTCTAGGTTGCAAGCTCGGGGCGCACAGCGGCGCGGGAAAAAACGGGGATCAGAAACAGGAAGGCGCGCTCCGCAAAACGCGACGCTACAAAGAACGATGCCGCGCCAGCACCGGATGGCGCTGGCGCGGCGTCGGAGCGTGATTGCCGCGCGTGCGCGCGGCGGGAAATGCGAGCGGCGTCGGAATCAGCCTTCCGCGGAGTCGTCGACGCGGAAATTGACCGCGCGCGCGGGAACGACAGTGGAAATCGCATGCTTGTAGACCATCTGCGTCACCGTGTTACGCAGCAGGACGACGTATTGGTCGAACGATTCGATATTACCTTGCAGCTTGATGCCATTGACGAGGTAGATGGAAACCGGCACGTGCTCCTTGCGCAGCGCGTTCAGGAACGGGTCTTGTAGCAATTGCCCTTTGTTGCTCATGGCACACTCCAAATTTATAGATTTAGTGATCAATGATGGGGATCGATATCCCCGGTTTCAAGTCGGACGACGCAAGATCGCGTCAAAAAAAGTCAAAACGGTACCAGGCCGGCATCAACCAGCGGGGGCTCCCGCTAGTGTGAATTTAGCCGCAGTTCCAAACGAACGCAAACGAAACTTCGGCGCCACAGACGGGGCTGCGGCGCCCCCATCTGACCGCCTTTTCCGACTCAATCCTTCGAGTCCGCGTACGGGTTTTTGTTCGTACGAAATTCGATTCGAAGCGGTGTTCCCTTCAAATTGAAGGCCGCGCGGAAGCGCCCTTCCAGAAAACGCCGATAGGTTTCCGGCACCGCGTTCAGCGAGTTGCCGTGCACGACGATGATCGGCGGATTGGAACCACCCTGGTGCGCGTAGCGCATCTTCGGGCGAGTCGCGCCGACGCGGCGCGGCTGCTGGAAGGCCACCGCGTCGTGCAGCACGCGGGTCAGCTTCGGCGTCGGCATCTTGAGCATCGCCGCGGCGTACGCGTCGTCGACCGAGCGCAGCAGCGGGCCGATGCCGGTGCGCTCGCGCGCCGAGATGAAATGGAAGTTGGCGAAATCGAGGAACTGCAGCTTGCGCTGCAGATCGTGCTTGATCCGGTCGCGGGTATGGCCGTCCAGCCCGTCCCACTTGTTGACGCCGACCACCAGCGCCCGTCCCGACTCGACGATGAAGCCGGCGATATGCGCGTCCTGCTCGGAGACGTCCTGCTGGGCATCGAGCAGCAGCACCACCACGTTCGCATCGGCGATCGACTGCAGCGTCTTGACCACCGAGAATTTCTCGATCGCCTCGAACACCTTGCCCCGCTTGCGCAGACCGGCCGTGTCGATCAGCGTGTACGGCTTGCCGCCCCGCTCGAACTCGACATAGATCGCATCGCGCGTGGTGCCCGGCATGTCGAACGCGATCACGCGCTCCTCGCCGATCAGCGTATTGACCAGCGTCGACTTGCCGACGTTGGGGCGGCCCACGATCGCGATCTTGGTGCCGCGCGTGTTCTGGTCCTCGGGCTCGGCCAGCTCGGGACGCTGCTCGACCGCGGCCTCCAGCGCTTCCTCGATCAGTTCGCGCACGCCGTCGCCGTGAGTGGCCGAAATCGCATAGGGATCGCCCATGCCGAGCTCGTAGAAGTCGGCCGCGACCGCGGTGTACTTCATGCCCTCGGCCTTGTTGACCGCCAGCATCACGCGGCGGCCGGTCTTGCGCAGATAGTCGGCGATGACCAGATCCTGCGGCGCCAGGCCCAGGCGGCCATCGACGATGAAGATCACGACGTCGGCCTCGACCACGGCCTGCCGGGTCTGCTTGGCCATCTCGGCGACGATGCCCTCCTTGGCCACCGGTTCGAAGCCGCCGGTATCGATGACGATAT
Source organism: Cupriavidus gilardii (assembly GCF_008801915.1). Classification (GTDB taxonomy): domain Bacteria; phylum Pseudomonadota; class Gammaproteobacteria; order Burkholderiales; family Burkholderiaceae; genus Cupriavidus; species Cupriavidus gilardii. The sequence goes on along the minus strand of NZ_VZOV01000028.1, from coordinate 15,945 downwards.
ACGGACGGTCGGCGCCGCGCCCCTCGCCATAGTGGCGGTCGCGGGTCAGGCCCGGCAGGTCCGCGACCAGCGCGTCGCGCGAGCGGGTCAGGCGGTTGAATAACGTCGACTTGCCCACATTGGGGCGGCCGACGAGTGCGATCACTGGTTTCATGCAAATCGTGGAGGGCCACGCCGGGCGCGGTGCGCCGGGCATGCCTCCAAAGAATCAGGTTGGTCCGACAGCCTGGCGCAACGCGCCGGGCCGGCAATCCTGTCGGGTGTAATCAAGTCGCGGGCCAGGGCCCGCATGACGCATGTGGCCGACACCGCCATCGCGGCGGGTCGGCCATGCTGTCGGCTCCGGCGATCGCGCGCACCGACAGGTGAGCGCGCGGTCGCCGGCAGGACGCCCGCCGTGGCGGCCGTCCGCGTTCTGGTCAGCGCTTCATTCCGGAATATAGCCGTAGACGTCGCCCCCTCGGGTCTGCACCACCAGGGTCTGGCCGGCCACCACCGGTGCCGCGGTGATCGGGCTGCTGCCGGCGCGCACGCGCGCGACGAACTTGCCATCTTCGCGCGACAGGAAATGCAGGTAGCCCTCGAAATCGCCGAACACCACCGAGCGGCCCAGCGCCAGCGGCATGCCGAGCGGACGGTTGCGCAGCTGCTCGTTGCGCCAGCGCTCGTTGCCGTTCTGGCGGTCGAAGGCATAGACCACCGAATTCTCGTTGGCGGCAAACAAGGACACGTCATCCTGGGCCGGGCCCACCGGCGACGAGAAGTCCTTGCCCCATTGCGGCTGGCCGTTGCTCAGTTCCAGGCAGGCGATGCGGCCCTGGAAGGTCGTCGCACAGACCTGGCGGCCGTTGATCATCGGCAGGCCCGTCACGTCGTTGAGCCGCTCGATCTCGGACACGCCCTTCGGATACGAGACGGTGCTCTCCCAGCGCAGCACGCCATTGGACGGCGCCAGCACGCCCAGCTTGCCGCCGGGGAAGCCCATCACGATGCCGTCGCCGGCGAACACCATGCCCATCGCGGCGCGCAGGTTCAGCGGCGTCTGCGCACGCTGGTAGATCCAGCGGCGCTCGCCGGTCTGCGCATCGAGACCGAGCACGCGGGTATCGGTGGTGCGCACCACCACCAGGTCGTGGCCGACCAGCGGCGAGGACAGGATCTCGCCATTGATCTGCTTCTTCCACAGCTGCTTGCCGCTGGCATCGAAGGCGAACACCACGCCCTTCTCGCCCGCGACCGCCGTCACGTTGCCGTCGCTGCCCGGACCGGTGGTCAGGTCCACGTCGGTGTCGACCTTCCACAGCGTGCGGCCGCTGGTCGCGTCGAGCGCCATCACGTCGCCGCCGTGCGACGACACATAGACCTTGTCGCCGACCGCGACGGGCTGCAGCGAATACGGGCCGCTCTTGCCGACGCTGGCGCGCCAGGCTTCCTTGACTGTCAGCGTCTGCGTGACCGGTTGCAGCTGGGCCGGCGGATTCTTGTCGGCCTTGCCGAACAGCGAGCAGCCAGCCAAGGCGGTGGCACAGGCAACGACGAGCGCCTGGGTCAAGCGAACAGGGCGAGAGGTCCGGGCAGCGCCGTTGGGCATCGACATCATCTGGTTGCGTTCCTGAAAAAAGGTGGGAAGCGAAATGGGGAGCGTTCTGTCAGCAATCGAGCCGTGACCGATGCAGCGGTCAGGCCGGTGCATCGGTCACGGCTGCCCTGCTCAGGCCGTACCCAGGGCGTCCAGCTTGAACTGGATGATCTGGCGCATGCCGGCCTCGTCGACGCCGAGCTTGTCGAGCGCCTGGCGGTAGGCCGCGCGCGCCTCGTCGCGCTTGTCCTGCGCGGCCAGCAGATCGCCGCGGCGATCCGCATACAGCGCGACGAACGGGCTCGGCGGCTCGTTCTTCAGCAGCGCCAGTCCCTGATCGTAGGCCTTCTCGTCGAGCAGCACGCCGGCCAGCCGGACGCGCGCCAGGTGCTGGTACTCGCCATCACCATGATCGACAGCCCATTGCAGCTGGCTCTTGGCACCGGCCAGATCGCCGGCCTCGTACAACACCTTGGCGGCGACCAGCGCGGTCATCTGCCCGTAGGCGGTCTTGCCGTACTTGTCCTCGAGGTCGCCGGCCGCGCGCTTGGTGCGTTCGACATCGCGCGCCTCGGCGGCCTTCAGCACCTGCTCGTACAGCACCGCGGCCTCGCCGGCCTGCTTGCGCTGCCACCAGTTCCAGCCGTTCCAGGCCGCGAAGGCCAGCAGGCAGGCAATCAGCAGCCAGGTCAGGAAGTTGCCGTACTGGCGCCACCATGCCTTGATGTTTTCAAGCTGTTCCTGCTCTTCCAGATCGTAAGCCATCTCGTGGTTTCAACCGCGTTGGTTTGTTGTCAGGCAAGCGCGCGCGTCCGGCGCCGCGCCTGCGTCATTGAAGGTCTTCGCCGGCCTCGCCGCCCATGCCGGCGACCATCGATTCGACCAGATAGTCGACCAGGTCCTCGGCGGGCACCGTGGCCTGCTGGCCGTTGTTCTCGGTCTGGCCGTCGGCGGCGCGCAGCGCCTTGACCTGCACCACGCCGGCGGCCAGTTCGTCCTCGCCAATGATAACGGCATGCGACGCCCCGCTCGCGTCGGCGCGCTTCATCTGCGACTTGAAACTGCCGCTCCTGCCGTCCGCGGTGGCATGGACCACCACGTCGAAGCCGGCGTCGCGCATGCGCTCCGCTGCGATCATGGCCTGCTGCGCGGCGGCCTCGCCCTGGTGCACGACATAGACGTCGCAGGCGTCGGCCTGGCGCGCCAGCCCTTCCTCGCGCATCAGCTCGATGATCCGCTCGATCCCCATCGCCCAGCCGCAGGCCGGCGCCGGCTTGCCGCCCATCTGCGCGATCAGCGGATCGTAGCGGCCGCCGCCGGCGATGGTGCCCTGCGCGCCGAGCTTGTCGGTGATCCACTCGAACACGGTCAGGTTGTAGTAGTCCAGCCCGCGCACCAGCCGCGGATTGATCGTGAACGGAATATTGTTCGCCTTCAGCAGACGCTGCACGCCCTCGAAGTGGGCCAGCGAGGCCTCGCCGAGAAAGTCGATCAGCTTCGGCGCGTTCGCCGCCATCTCCTGCAGGGCCGGGTTCTTGGTGTCCAGCACGCGCAGCGGGTTGGTGTACAGGCGGCGCTTGCCGTCTTCGTCGAGAATGTCCTGGAAGCCTTCCAGATACTGGATCAGTTCCTGGCGATGGGCCGCGCGCTCGTCGGCCTGGCCCAGCGAATTGATCTCCAGCCGCACACCGGTCAGGCCGAGGTCGTCCCACAGCCGCTGGCACATCAGGATGATCTCGGCGTCGACATCGGGGCCGGCAAAGCCGAGCGCCTCGGCGCCGAGCTGATGGAACTGGCGATAGCGGCCGCGCTGCGGACGCTCGTGACGGAACATCGGGCCGGTGTACCACAGGCGCTTGGGGCCGTCGTACAGCAGGTTGTGCTCGATGGTCGCGCGCACCACCGCTGCCGTGCCTTCGGGACGCAGCGTCAGCTGCTCGCCGTTCAGCGAATCGGTGAAGGAATACATTTCCTTCTCGACGATGTCGGTGACCTCGCCGATGCCGCGCACGAACAGCTGGGTCGGCTCGACGATCGGCGTGCGGATCTGCTGGTAGCCGTAGGCGCGCAGCATCGCGCGGGCCGCCTGGTCGAACTGCTCCCACAACGGGGCGTCGGCGGGCAGCATGTCGTTCATGCCCTTGACGCCTTGCAGCGCGCGGGCCTTGCCCTGGTTCTGGGCGCCGCCGTTGGCCGGCGCCGGATTCTCGGATGCGTTCATGGTTGTCATTCTGTTGCTGGGGGCGGCGTGACCGATCACTGGCCGATCATTGGCCAATACCGGCGGCCGCGTTCCCCTTGCCGTAGTGCGTCCGCACGTATTCGTCGACCATCGCCTGGAATTCCTCGGCAATCCGCTCGCCGCGCAGCGTCTTCACCTTGACGCCGTCGACGAATACCGGCGCCGCCGGCGACTCGCCGGAGCCCGGCAACGAGATGCCGATATTGGCGTGCTTGCTCTCGCCCGGCCCGTTGACGATGCAGCCCATCACCGCCACATCCATCTGCTCGACGCCGGGATACTCGGTCTTCCATACCGGCATCTGCGCGCGCAGGTAAGACTGGATGCTGGCCGCCAGTTCCTGGAACACCGTGCTGGTGGTGCGCCCGCAGCCCGGGCATGCGATCACCATCGGCGTGAAATTGCGCAGGCCCATCGTCTGCAGGATTTCCTGCGCGACATGGACCTCCTTGTCGCGCGAGGCGCCGGGCTCCGGGGTCAGCGAGATGCGGATCGTGTCGCCGATGCCTTCCTGCAGCAGCACCGCCAGCGCCGCGGTCGACGCGACGATGCCCTTGCTGCCCATGCCGGCCTCGGTCAATCCCAGATGCAGCGGATACTCGCAGCGGCGCGCGAGCTCGCGGTAGACCGCGATCAGCTCCTGCACCTGCGACACCTTGCACGACAGGATGATCTGGTCGCCCGGCAGGCCGATTTCCTCGGCCCGGTGCGCGGACTCGATCGCCGACGTGATCAGCGCCTCGATCATCACGCTCTGCGCGGGCCACGGTTCGGCGCGCCGGCCGTTCTCGTCCATGATGCGCGCCAGCAGATCCTGATCCAGGCTGCCCCAGTTGACGCCGATGCGCACCGGCTTGCCGTGCCGGCAGGCCATCTCGATCATCTGCGCGAACTGCGTGTCGCGCTTGGCGCCCTGGCCGACATTGCCCGGATTGATGCGGTACTTCGACAGCGCCTGCGCGCAGGCCGGATGGTCCTGCAGCAGCTTGTGGCCGTTGTAGTGGAAGTCGCCGACCAGCGGCACGTCGACGCCCATGCGGTCGAGCTGGTCGCGGATCGCCGGCACGGCGGCAGCGGCTTCCGGCGTATTGACCGTGATGCGCACGATTTCCGAGCCGGCGCGCGCCAGCTCCTTGATCTGGATCGCGGTGCCCACCGCATCGACGGTGTCGGTATTGGTCATCGACTGCACGCGCACCGGCGCGTCGCCGCCGATCGTCACCACGTTGTCGCCCCAGACCACGCGCGCCTGCCGAGTGCGGCGGCGCGGCAGCGATCCGGGCAGTACGGGCAGACAGGCCTGTGCGTTCATGGGGTTACCTCGTTGCATTGGCGTGTGGTCGACGAACGGGAACGATCCCGGACCGACGGATCAATCAGGGCAGCGTCAGGCGCGCCACGTTGTTGCGGTTGGCGGCCTGCAGATCGACCGGCTCGCCGTTGCGGGTCATTGCCGCGACGCCCTTGACGTTGCCGATCACGACCTTGTACGGCGCCGTGCCGCCGCCGGCAACCTCGTCGCCGGCCTTGGCGGTGCCGCCCAGCACGACCTTGCCGCTGGCGTCGCGGACCTCATACCAGGTCGGCGCGCTGAAGCGCAGCTGCAGCTCGCCGGCGGCCGGCGTGGCGGCGGCGCCGGGCACCGCCGCTGCCGATGCCGCCGTGGCGGCCGATTCGTTCGCGGTGGCCGACGCAGCGGTCACCGGGGCCAGCGGCGTCGCCAGCGTGGCGGACGCATTGGCGGCACCGGTGCCGGTGGCGCCTTCCGTGCCGGCCGCCGCGCCCGGTGCCTCGCTCGCGGCGCCGCCCATCACATGCGGCAGCACCGCGGTCACGGTGCCCGATTCGGCCTCGACCGCGGTATCCGTGGCCGACTGCGTGAACTGCTGCTCGCGTGCATCGAGCCATTGCTTGACATGGTCGACGCCGAACAGCGCGCCGGCACAGACCACGGCCGCGACCAGCGCGAGCCAGACCCAGCGCCCGCCGCTACCCGAGGTCGAAGCGCCACTGCCGCGGAAGCGCCGTCGATCGTCGAAGCTCGCGTTCAGGCTGCCCTGGCGGCGAATCGCCACCTCGGGCGCCGGTGGCGCGGCCTGGGCATGGAACCGGGCCAGCAGCCCGTCGATATCGACCTGCAGCAGACGCGCGTAGGCGCGCATCAGCCCCTTGGCGAACGTCAGATCGGGCAAGGCGTCGACATTGCCGGACTCGATCGCATCGACCTTCTGTGCCGGCACCTTCAGCCGCGCACCGACGTCGTGTATCGACAGCCCCTGGGCCGCGCGCGCCTTCGCCAGGCTCGCGCCGATCTCCTGTGCGACCGCGTTGGCGCTGCCGCTCGCATTGGTCGAGACGGCCTGGCCCTCGGCGCGCTCGTGCTCATTCATCCCATGCTCCTTGTTGGTATGCGCTCGACTCCCGCGAGTCCGGGAAGCGCTTATGTAATTGCGTCAGCAATGCCTGCTGCGCGGCCGCGTCTCCCTCGCGGTGCGCGATGCGGGCGCCCAGCCACAGCGAGGCCGGACTGGCGTAGCGTCCCGCATTGACCTGCGCCGCCTCCGCACGGGCGCGCGGCAGATCGCCCTGCTTCCAATACAGCAGCCCGAGCTGGGTGTGCGCGGCGGCATGGGTCGCGGCATCGCTCCCGGCATCGCTCCCGGCATCGCTCGAATAGGCGCCCGCCATCGGGCCCGGCTGCGCGAGGGCCGCGGTCAGGCTGCGGTGCGCCGCCGCCAGATCGCCCTGACGCAACTGGCAGGCGCCAAGGCTGGTCAGCATCCTGGCTGTGCCGCCGGTCGAGGGCACGGTCACCGCGCGCTGCAGCTGGGCCAGCCCTTCGGCATAGCGCCCCTGGTCGCACAGCAGCCAACCATAGTTGTTCAACAAGTCGCCGTCGTCCTGGCGGCGCGACAGCGCGGCACGAAAGCTCTGCTCGGCCTCGGCGGGCCGCCGCAGCGCCATCTGCGCCAGCGCCTGGACGTGATAGGCGTCGGTCAGGTCCGGATCGAGCGCGATCGCCTGCCGGGCCTCATCGAGCGCGATCGCGCTCTGGCCGGCCTGAAGATAGCGCGAGGCCAGCTGCAGCCGCAGCGCGGCGCGTTGATGCGCATCGGCCGGTGCAGGATCGGCGTCCCGCGCCTGCGGCGCCTGCTGTCCCGGCGTGCCTTGCGTACCCGGTGTGCCGGTCGACTGGCACGCGGTCAGCAGCGCCAGCCCGGCCAGAACCACGGCGGGCAGACCGGCAGGCAGACGCCTCATGCAGATCGCGCCTCCCCGCCCGGCGCCGCCACCACCGGCGGAATCTTGCCGAAGCGGCCCCGCTCGGCAAGCCGGGTGCGATCCTGCACGCGCCCCTCGGCGGCGAGCTGGCCGCAGGCGGCGTCGATATCGTCGCCGCGCGTCTTGCGGATCGTCGTGACGATGCCGGCGTCGATCAGCACCTGGGCGAAGCGCCGGATCTGCTCGTTGTTCGAGCGCTTGAGTCCCGATTCGGGGAAGGGATTGAACGGGATCAGGTTGAACTTGCATGGCACGTCGGCCACCAGCTTCAACAATTCCCGGGCATGCTCGACGCCGTCGTTGACGCCGTCCAGCATGCAGTATTCGAAGGTGATGAAGTCGCGCGGGGCGAACTCCAGATAGCGGCGGCACGCCGCCATCAGCTCGGCCAGCGGGTACTTGCGGTTCAGCGGCACCAGTCCGTCGCGCAAGGCATCGTTCGATGCGTGCAGCGACACGGCGAGCGCGACAGGCAGGTCCCTGGCGAGACGGTCCATCATCGGCACCACGCCGGACGTGGACAGCGTGACACGGCGGCGTGACAGCCCGTAGGCGTTGTCGTCGAGCATCAACCGCATCGCCGGCACGACCTGGTCGTAGTTCAGCAGCGGCTCGCCCATGCCCATCATCACCACGTTGGAGATCACGCGATCGTCCTTCGGGCCGCGCCCCAGCTGGGCGCGCATCGCGAATTCGGCCATCCACAGCTGGCCGATGATCTCGCCGGTGGTCAGATTGCGCGAGAAACCCTGCTTGCCGGTCGAACAGAAGCGGCAATTGACGGCACAGCCGGCCTGCGAGGAAACGCACAGCGTGCCGCGCGTTTCCTCGGGGATATAGACCGTTTCGACCGCATTGCCGTTGCCCACGTCGAGCAGCCACTTGCGCGTGCCGTCCGCCGACACGTGGTCCGTGATTGCGGACGGCGCGCGGATCTCGGCGCGCGTGGCCAGCTTCTGGCGCAGCGACTTGGCCAGGTCCGACATCTCGTCGAACCGGCTGGCGCCGAACTGGTGGATCCAGCGCTGCAGCTGGCGGGCGCGAAACGGCTTCTCGCCGAGCTCGCCGCAGTACGTGGCGAGCCCGTCCGCATCCAGATCGAGCAGGTTGACGAGAGCGTTCATGACGGCAGCGGGGCTTCGGGTAGCAGTCTAGTGTCCGGGTTCAGGCCAGACAATCAGCGCGAGTAAACGTTCATGCCGGGGAAGAAGAACGCCACTTCGACGGCCGCGGTTTCCGGGGCGTCCGAGCCATGCACGGCATTGGCGTCGATGCTGTCGGCGAAATCGGCGCGGATCGTGCCCTTCTCGGCCTTCTTCGGGTCGGTGGCGCCCATCAGCTCACGGTTCTTCGCGATCGCGTTCTCGCCTTCGAGGACCTGGATCATCACCGGGCCCGACACCATGAAATCGACCAGATCCTTGAAGAACGGACGCTCCTTGTGGACCGCGTAGAACTGCTCGGCTTCGCCGCGCGACAGATGCGCCATCTTGGCGGCCACGATCTTCAGGCCGGCGGCCTCGAAACGGGCGTAGATCTGGCCGATGACGTTCTTGGCCACGGCATCCGGCTTGATGATCGACAGGGTGCGTTCGATTGCCATAAAAACTCCGAAAAATGAAGGGGTTACCAAATTGGGAAACACGAGATTCTAGCACGAGACCCCAATCGTTTCGAGAGCGGGCGGCGGCGAAACGAAAGGGGCTGCATCCCCTACATTATCGCGGCGCACCATTGCCGCGATATGGGACAAAGGGACGGGAACACCGGCGCCTCCCATCGATCCAAGGCAACGTAAGCGCCTCATCTGTTCCTCGACGGTTTCGCGATTTTTAGTGCTTCCTGAATCACTCTGCACTTGCAATCGTGCAAGGACGATGCCACATTGGCAAGGTGTCCGCCGGCGCTTCCGGCACCGCCCTTTGAATGAGGAGTCATCATGAACGACAAGCTGAATACCTATGGGTTCGGCAATGCCGGCGCGACGGCGGGAGCCGTCACCGTCCGCAATCGGGTCCTGCGCAATACCTACTGGCTGCTGGCCCTGTCGCTGGTGCCGACCGTGCTCGGCGCGTGGATCGGTGTGGCCACCGGCTTCAGCTTCATGGCGGCCAGCCCGGGCCTGTCGCTGATCCTGTTCCTCGCGATCGCCTTCGGCTTCTTCTTCGCGATCGAGAAGACCAAGAACAGCGCCATGGGGGTCGTGCTGCTGCTGGCCTTCACCTTCTTCATGGGCCTGATGCTGTCGCGGCTGATCGGCTCGGTGCTGCAGTTCTCGAACGGGCCCGCGCTGATCATGTATGCGTTCGGCGGCACCGCGGCAGTCTTTGCCGCGATGGCGACCATCGCCACGGTCAGCAAGCGCGATTTTTCCGGCCTGGGCAAGTTCCTGTTCGTCGGCGTGATCCTGCTGATCCTGGCCAGCGTCGCCAACATCTGGCTGCAGCTGCCCTCGCTGATGATCACCGTCTCGGTGATCGCGATCGGCATCTTCTCGGCCTACATGCTGTATGACGTGCAGCGCGTGGTGAACGGCGGCGAGACCAACTACATTACCGCGACGCTGGCGATCTATCTGGACATCTACAACGTCTTCGTCAACCTGCTGGCGCTGCTGGGCATCTTCGGCGGCAGCCGCGAATAAGCGATCGCTTCACCGCGATGACAAAGGGCCGGCAATGCCGGCCCTTTCTTTTTTCCCCACGTCCCTTGGCGTTCGCCGACTAGGCGCGCTCGAACACCGCGATCGATTCGACGTGCGAGGTATGCGGGAACATGTTGACCACGCCCGCGCCGCGCAGCCGATAGCCCGCTTCGTGCACCAGCAGGCCGGCATCACGTGCCAGCGTGGCCGGATTGCATGACACATAGACGATACGGTCGGGCAGCACGTCGCTGCCGGCCTGCGCCAGTTCGGCCAGCGCCTTGCTGACGGCCAGCGCGCCTTCGCGCGGCGGGTCGACCAGCCAGCGGTCAAACCGCCCGAGCGCTGCCATGTCCTCGGCGGTGACCTCGAACAGGTTGCGGCAGGCGAAAGCAACCTTGTGGGCGAGGCCGTTGTAGTCGGCATTGGCCAGCGCCCGCGCGGTCAGCGCCTCGCTGCCCTCGATCCCCATCACCTCGCGCCCCTGCGTCGCCAGCGGCAGCGTGAAGTTGCCGATGCCGCAGAACAGGTCCAGCAGCCGGTCGCCCGGCTGGGCATCGAGCAGACGCAGGGCGCGCTTGATCAGCACGCGGTTGATCTGATGGTTGACCTGGGTGAAATCGGTCGGCTTGAACGGCATGCGAATGCCGAATTCCGGCAACGTATAGGCCAGTTCGCGGTCGAGCGGATAGAACGGCACCACCGTGTCCGGGCCCTTGGGCTGCAGCCAGAACTGAACGTTGTGGCGGTCGGCGAAGGCGCGCAGCAGATCGCGATCGGCATCGTTCAGCGGCTCCAGGATCCGCAGCACCAGCGCGGTGACGTCCTGGCCGACCGCCAGTTCGATCTGCGGCATGCGGTCGCGAATCGACAATCCGGCCACCAGCTCGCGCAGCGGCACCAGCATCGCCGACACATGCGGCGGCAGCACCTCGCACGACTTCATGTCGGCGACATAGCTGCTCTTGCGCTCGTGAAAGCCGACCAGCACCCCGCCCTTCTTCGCCACGTGGCGCACCGTCAGCCGGGCGCGGTAGCGATAGCCCCAGTCGGGCCCGGCGATCGGCCGGAAGACCATCTCGGGCCGCACCTTGCCCAGATGCCACAGGTTGTCCTCGAGCACGCGCTGCTTGATCGCCAATTGGGCGCGCGCATCCAGGTGCTGCATCGAACAGCCGCCGCAGATGCCGAAATTGACGCAGCCCGGCTGCACCCGCATCACCGACGAAGCGCGGACCTCGACCAGATGCGCCTGCTCGAAGCTCGGCTTGCGGCGATAGCTCTGGTAGGCCACCGTCTCGCCGGGCAGCGCGCCCTCGACGAAGATCACCTTGCCGGGCGTGCCGTCCTCGTTCACCAGCCGTCCGACGCCGCGCGCCTCCATGTCGAGGCTGTCGATCTTCACGGTCGGATGGGCCTGAGCCTCGGTACCGGTGGCCGATGCGGCAGCCGATGGGGCAGCCGATGCGGCGGCGCCGCCACGCTTGCGGACAGGAGCGGGCGAGGCAGCCGGCTGTTGCACCGGCTCAGGGGCGGATTGCGGGGAAGACACGGCTTGAGACACCAGCGGGACCTGACGTATTGTTTTGCGAAAGCGCGATTGTAGACCAGTCGCCGCGATCCGAACGGGCCATGCGGCCGCCGCCCGGCAGAGGCAAGCGATGGAACTGATCAGCTGGAACATTCAATGGGGGCGCGGCTGCGACGGCCAGGTCGACCTCGCCCGCACGGTGGCGACGCTGCGCGCGCTGGCCGATTTCGACGTGCTGTGCCTGCAGGAAGTGACGCGCGGCTTCGGCGAGATGCCGGGCGGTCCGGGCGCGGACCAGGTCGCCGAACTGGCGGCCCTGCTGCCCGGCTTCCACCTGCTGTTCGCGCCGGGCGTCGACCGCTTCGGGTCCGATGGCATGCCGCGCCAGTTCGGCAATCTGATCGCGACGCGCCTGCCGGTTTGCGAAGTATTCCGCCATGCGCTGCCGTGGCCGGCCGATCCGACGGTCGCGTCGATGCCGCGCGTCGCGCTGGAAGCAACGGTGATGGCAGGCGGGGAGCGGCTGCGCGTCATTTGCACGCATCTGGAGTACTACTCGGCGCTGCAACGCGACGCACAGGCCGAAGCGTTGCGCGCCTGGCATGTCGAGGCTTGCCAGCACGCGGCACGGCCAGGGCCGGCGGAACAGCGCTTCGGCCCGTTCACGCCCGAGCCGCGTCCGCGCAGCGCCATCCTCTGCGGCGACTTCAACAGCAAACCGGACGACACGGCCTACCGGAGGCTGACTGCATCGTTCGACGACGGCACGCCGGCGTGGCGCGATGCCTGGCTGCATCTGCATCCAGGCCAGCCCCATGCGCCGACCTGCGCGCTCCATGACAGGGTGCAATGGAAGGAGCCGCCATTCGCCTGCGACTTCGTGCTGGTCACCGAGGATCTGCTGGAACGGGCGACCCGATGCGAGGTCGACGGCAGTACACAGGCATCGGACCATCAGCCGGTGCACCTGTCGCTGCGCGACTTCGATTGAGGGAAAAGGGAAACGTCAGGGGCAGCGGAAGCGCCAGACCGTTCAGTCGATCGGTTCGTCGTCCGCCACGCGGCTCGCCGGCTGCAGCTGGAAGGCCCGCAGATATTCCATCCATTGCGGGCCGGGCAGTTCCGCCAGCGATTCCTGGACCAGTTCGACTTCGGCATCGAACTCGCGCGGCGTCAGCCCGCCGCGCATCATCTGGAAGCGGCAGTACATCAGATAGGTGTTGACGACATCCGTCTCGCAATAGGCGCGGATCGCACCGATCTGCCCCTGCTGAAATGCCTCCCACACCTTGCTGCCGTCCATGCCCATCTTGCCGGGAAAGCCGCACAGCCTGGCGAGGTCGTCCAGCGGCGCGCTCGCACGCGGCTGGTACATCGCCAGCAGATCCATCAGATCCAGATGCCGCATGTGGTAGCGGCTGATGTAGTTGTTCCACTTGAAGTCGCGGCTGTCGTCGTCGCGGCCCTCGCCCATTTCCCAATAGCGGGGCGCACTGACGCCGTGGATCAGTCCGCGATAGTGCAGAACCGGCAGATCGAAGCCGCCGCCGTTCCATGACACCAGTTGCGGACTGTAGCGTGCGATCAGTTCGTAGAAGCGCTGGATCAGCGTCGCTTCGCCGTCGTCCTCGCTGCCGAGCGAGCCGACGTGGAACAGCGCGGTCCCGTCGCGTTGCGTGCGGCGCAGCACGCACGATATGGCGACCACGCGTTGCAGATGCAGGGGAAGAAAATCACTGCCGGTCTTTTCGCGGCGGGCGGCGAAGGCCAGTTCCGCGACCTCGGCATCGGACAGGCCGGGCGGATGGTCGTGCAGACGGCGCAGGCCGGCGACATCGGGAACCGTCTCGATGTCGAATACCAGCACAGGCGTCATAGAACCGCGTCCTTGCGCACCCCTTGCGAAGCGAAATGCCGCTTGAGCTTGACCAGCGCTTCCTGCTGGATCTGGCGCACGCGCTCGCGCGTCAGCCCCATCTCCTCGGCCAGCTCTTCCAGCGTGGCCGGCTCGATATGGTTCAGGCCGAACCGGCGCTCGACGACATAGCGGTGCTTCTCGGACAGGCGCGCCAGCCACAGCTTCATCAGATTCTCGAGCTCGCGGTGTGCGACCTCCTGGTCCGGCGCGGCATTGTGTTCGTCCGACAGGAAGTCGAGCAGGCTCGAACCCGGATCGAGATCGAACGGCGTATCGAGCGAGGTCGTGTGTTCATTCAGTGCGAGGACGTCCTGCACTTCGTCGGGGGTCTTGCCGAGCAGATGCGCGATGTCCTCGAGACTGGCATCGCGTCCGTCGGTGCCGCCCTTCTCCAGATGCCGCTTGGCGCGCAGCACCTGATTGAGTTCGCGGATCACGTGCACCGGCAGCCGAACGGTACGCGCCTGGTTCATGATCGCGCGCTCGATGCTCTGGCGGATCCACCAGGTGGCATAGGTCGAGAAGCGGAAGCCGCGCGACGGATCGAACTTCTCGATCGCATGCATCAGACCGAGGTTGCCCTCCTCGATCAGATCGAGCAGCGGCACGCCGCGATTCAGATAGCCCTTCGCGATGCTGACCACCAGGCGCAGGTTGCGCTCGATCATGACCTGACGCGCGGAGAAATCGCCGTCCTTGGCCAGCGTCGAGAAATGGAGTTCTTCGGGAGCCGACAGCAGCGGCTTGATGCTGATGCGGTTCAGATAGTGCTGAACGGTATCGGCAGCGAGTTCGGTATGCAGGGCGCTGCGGAATTCGTCCTGCTCGGTGGCGACCGCTTCGGTCGCGCCCTCTTCCTCGTCGCTCTCGCGCTCGCCTTCGTCATCGTCGCGCGCGACCGCGTCGCCGTCGTCGGCCATCAGGTCGGCCTCGCGCAAACCGACGGTGCCCGCACCGGGCGCGATCGGTTCGTCGGTCAGGGGAATCAGCTCGGCCGCCAGATCGTGATCGTAGCCATCGGCTTGCCCGTCACGATGTGCCACACCAGAACGTGTTTCCGGTTGCTTGGCGCGACGGGTGCGGCTGGCGGTTCCGGAGGAGACTGTTTTCTGGCGTGGCATGAACCCTCACTGTGGCGGCAAATACCGCATCGGATCGACCGGTTTCCCGTTCCTGCGAACCTCGAAATGCAGTTTCACGCGATCGGCATCGGTGTTGCCCATCTCTGCAATTTTCTGACCCCGGCGGACCGTTGCCTGTTCGGTCACGACGACCTTGTCGTTGTGGCCGTAGGCAGTAAGAAAAGTCTCGTTGTGTTTGATGATGACAAGATTCCCGTAGCCGCGCAAGGGGCCTACGTGAATCACCCGACCGTCGTCCGCGGCGAGCACCGCGTCGCCGCGCTGACCGCTGATATCGATGCCTTTGTTGCCCTTCTCGTCGAAGCGTCCGAGCAGCGAACCGCGCGCGGGCCATGCCAACTGGATCGTGCCGTCCGCGGCAGCGCCAGGGGCCGGCGCTGCGGCAGCGGGCGCCGACGCGGCAGAGGGCGCAGTCGCGCCCGGCGTGGTCGGCGGCAGCCCGGCCTGTTCGAGCGGCTGGCCCTGGACCGCGGCCGGCGCCACCGGCATGGTCGCGACGCCCGTCGCCGCATTGACGTCCGCGCCCGGCGGCACGATCCGCAGCAGTTGGCCGACCTCGATCTGATTGGCGTTGACGATATTGTTCCAGGCCGCGACATCGCGATACGACTGGCCGTTCTCGAGGGCGATGCGATACAGCGTATCGCCGCGCTTGACCCGATAGTACCCGGGGGGCGCGGGCTCGACCGGTGCGATCGTGGTCCCGGTGCCGCCGGCGGTGCGGTCGATCACGGGCGCGGGCATCGGCGAGGAAGCGCAGGCGGCCAGCAGGGCTGCCAGCAGCGAGGCGGTGGCGAGCTGGCCCGCGCGGATAAGACGTTGCGAAGTCACGGTGTTGTGCATAGTTCGACTCAGGTGGTGCCCGATTTTAATGGCACAAAGAAAACGGCTTCAAGCGCGGTGCGGTGAAAGCGATGCCGGCTCCGGCGTTCGATCAGCAGCAATTGCTGCGAGACGGCCTGCCCCTGCTTGTGGCCGTCGGTGCCGGCCGACGCGACCGCGACCGGCGCGATCAGCCTGCCGCCGACCTCCAGCTGTTCCAGCAGCGCCTCCGGCACTTCCATGCCGGCCGCGGCAAGGATGATCGCGGAGAACGGCGCGGCCTGCGGCAGCCCCAGCATGCCGTCGCCATAGTGCAGGCGCAGATTGGGCAGGCGCAGCGCACGCAAATTGGCCTTGGCCTGTTCGTGCAGCGGCCGGATCCGCTCGATCGAAAACACATCGCGTGCAACCAGGCTCAGCACCGCGGCCTGATAGCCGCAGCCGGTGCCGATCTCCAGCACGCGCTCGAGCGGCTGCGCGGGCGCGAGCCCATGGCGCAGCAATTCGATCATGCGGGCCACCACCGACGGCTTAGAAATGGTCTGCTGATGGCCGATCGGCAGCGCCGCATCCTCGTAGGCCTGCGAGGCCAGCCCCGGCTCGAGGAACAGATGGCGCGGCACGGTGGCAATCGCCTGCAGCACGCGCTCGTCGCGGATGCCGCCGCTGCGCAGCTTCGCGGCCAGCGCGGCGCGCGCCCGATCCGAGGCCATGCCGCCGCCGCCCACGCTGGCCGCAATGGTGCGGGCCTGCACCGCGCTGCCCGGCGGCGCGGGCGCGGGCAC
>NZ_VZOV01000027.1 GCF_008801915.1 Cupriavidus gilardii | reverse complement strand
CGAACAGGACCGTGAAACGACTTCGCGCCGATGATAGTGCGGACTACCCGTGTGAAAGTAGGTCATCGCCAGGCTCTCCTTTGAAAACGCCCCAGATCCTCAAGGTCTGGGGCGTTTTGCTTTGCGGGACAGCCGTGAAAATCACTGTCCGCGCCGACGCAAGAGCATAAAAAAAGCGGCCGCACGGGCCGCTTTTTACTATCCCACTACCGATCAAGCACCGCAGCCGTGTTCCGCGGCCTTGGCCAGCTCTTCCGGCGGTACGTCACGCACGTGCGTGGCCACCGACCAGCGATGCCCGTACGGGTCTTCGAGCTGGCCGTAACGGTCGCCCCAGAACATGTCCTGGACCGGCATCGTGACCTTGGCGCCGGCGTCGACCGCGCGCGCCACCGCGGCGTCCACATCGTCGACGTACAGATGCAGCACCACCGGCGTTCCCTTCAATGTCTTCGGCCCCAGGCTCTGCCATTCTGGCATTTCCTCCGCCATCATCACCGGCGAGTTGCCGATGCGCAGCATCGCGTGCATCAGCTGGCCCTGCGGCGTAAGCAGCTTGAATTCCTCCGCCGCGCCGAATGCGCGCTTGTAGAACTCGATTGCTTCCAGCGCATTCTTGCAGACGATATGCGGGGTCAGCGTGGGCATGCCTTCGGGGATCGGCTTGACTTGCGTTTGTGCCATCTTGGTTCTCCTGTCTGATCGTGCTGTTTGAACGGTCCTGGACCGTCTGTCCTGCGCGTGATCGCGTCGTTATTGCGATTGTTGTGGCGATTGCTGTCGCTGCTGTATTTGTTCCAGCTCGCGGAAGCGCTCGATACCGTCGCTCGGTGGAAAATCCTCGAGGTCGTACAGCTGGCGTACCTCGATTTCGCAGTTGTCGTCATCGGTGGCCGGATTGGGAAAGCGCCGCGTCCATTCCAGTGCTTCCTCACGGGACTTCACCTGGATGATCGTGTAGCCCGCGATCAACTCCTTGGTCTCGGCGAACGGTCCGTCGGTGACGGTCCGCTGCTGGCCTTGATAGCGGATGCGCCAGCCCTTGGCGCTGGGTTGCAGGCCCGACGCATCGACCAGTACGCCGGCCTTCGATAGCTCTTCGTGGTAGGCCGCCATTTCGGCAATCAGCCCGTCCTCCGGCATCACGCCGCTTTCTGTCTTTTGCGTGGCCCGAACCAGAATCATGAAGCGCATTGCGGTATCTCCTGTCGGTAGATCAGTCTAGGCGATGCCAATCGCAGCTCAGGGTTGCAGATCGAACAGCGCCTTGCCGCTTTCCATGTCGAACGGTGCGGAAAAATGATCGTGCGCGATCTTCCAGCCCTCGGGGGTCTTGCGCAGGCCGACGGTAACGCGCATCCACGATCCGCTCTCCTTGCCGTTCTCATCCTGGTGGCCGCAACGCAGCAGGTAATGGCCATAGCCGAACTGCTGGTCGACGAACAGTTGCAGGTCGTGCATCTCGAACACCATCGGGCCTGGCGCAGGCCTGCCGGCAGCATTCGGGCAAACGCTCGGCGCTGGCGCAATGGCTGCTGTGCGAACTGGCGATTTGCGCGACCGATCTGGCTGAGGTGATCGGCACCGCCATCGCGCTGAATCTGCTGTTCGGCATTCCGCTGACCTGGGGCGTGGCCGCGACCGTGCTCGACGTGCTGCTGATCCTCGCGCTGCAGCAGCGCGGCTACCGGCAGCTCGAGGCGGTGGTCATCGCGCTGCTGGCCGTGGTGTTTCTCTGCTTCGCAATCAATCTGGTGCTGGTGCAGCCGCAATGGGGCGAGGTCGCGCGGGGCTTCGTGCCGAGCACGCGCGTGCTGACCGACACCAACATGCTGTACATCGCGATCGGCATCGTCGGCGCGACCGTGATGCCGCACAACCTCTACTTGCATTCGTCGATGGTCGGGCCGCAGCGGATCCGGCGCGGTCACGAAAGCATCGGCACCACGCTCGCGTATTACACGGTCGACATCATGCTGGCGCTGGTGATCGCCTTCTTCATCAACGCCGCCATCCTGGTGACCGCGGGTGCGGTGTTCCATGCCGGCGGCATGCACGAGGTCAACGACCTGCGCGCCGCCTACCAGCTGCTCGGGCCGCTGACCGGCACCGCGATCGCCAGCGTGCTGTTCGGCATCGCGTTGCTGGCGTCGGGCCAAAGCTCGGCGGTCACGGCGACGCTGGCGGGGCAGATCGTGATGGAGGGATTCGTCAAGCTGCGGCTGCCCGCCTGGGCGCGCCGGCTGCTGACGCGCGGCATCGCGGTGGTGCCGGCGATGTTCGTTGCGCTCGCCTACGGCGAAGCGGGCATCGGCCAGCTGCTCGTCCTGAGCCAGGTCATCCTGAGCCTGCAATTGCCGTTCGCGGTGGTGCCGCTGATCTGGCTGACCAGCCGCCGCTCCGTGATGGGGGCCCACGTCAACAAGCCGTGGGTCACGGTGCTGGCAGTGATCGCGGTGACGCTGATCATCGGCATGAACGTGACGCTGCTGGCGACGACCGTGTGGCCGTAGCGATCGCCATCGCGAAGGCCGGCCAACACCGATGGGCGTTGCCGACCTCCAAAGGAAAAAAGGCGGCCGATGCGGCCGCCTGGTTCTTCATCGCCCAACAACTCACGAGCGCAGCCGTTCAGGCCTGCCCCGGGGGAGTCTTTGGCGAACGCGATGCCGCGCCACCTGCACCGCCTGCGCCCGGCGCGCCGGTGTCGGTCGGCAGCTCGGACTCGTCGACGCTGCCCAGGTCGGCGCCGGTCACCGGATCGCTGTTGACGTCCGACTCGGTGCGCATCGCCGCCGCTTCCACGGCGCTGGCCTGGGTCGGCTCGAGCTGGACTTCCGGCATGCCGCTGCCGCCATCGACCGCCGGCGGGGGATTCTCGACGAACTCGAACGTCGAATCGGCATTCCACGGGCCGCGCAGCGCGTCGCCCTGCGACATCTTGTAGTAGACGCTGGCGAACTCGGGCATCGGCGGCGCCTTGCCCGGCGGGAAGCTGGGCTGGATCGAGTACAGGGCCTTTTCGAACGACTTCTGGTGCGACACCTCGCGCGTCATCAGGAAGCCCAGGGCTTCCTGCACGCCAGGGTCGTCGGTGACGTTGATCAGCCGCTCGTAGATGATCTTGGCGCGGGCCTCGGCCGCGATATTCGAGCGCAGGTCCGCGGTCGGCTCGCCGATCGTGTCGATATAGGCCGCGGTCCACGGCACGCCGGCGGAGTTGGTCAGCGGTGGGCCGCCGCCATACAGCAGCTGGGTCACGTGGCTGTCGTTGCCGGGCCCGGACAGCGAACGATAAAGTTCGGCTTCCTGCTCGACACCCTCGGCCAGCTGACCCTTGGCTCCCTTGTTCAGCATCGCGACGATCGATCCGATGACCTCCAGATGGCTCAGTTCCTCGGTCGCGATATCCAGCAGCATGTCCTTGCGGCCCGGGTCGTCCTCGGCCAAAGCCTGCGTGAAATACCGAATGGCGGCCGCCAATTCGCCCTGCGGACCGCCGAACTGCTCGAGCAACAGATTGGCCAGACCCGGATCGGGCCGCGCTACGCGTACGGTGTACTGCAATCGTTTGTTGTGAATGAACATGGGGATCCTCCGATCTCGGTCAACGGACATCAAACAGGGACTCAAGCGGTACTTCACGCCGCATGGGCGTGGGTTGCGCTGCAATGCCCATGCCCGCAGCAGGGACCGGCGCGGAGAATCGCCGTCGTGGGCACCGGCCGCCGGAGCGGCCGGCGCGAGATCAGGGGAGGGGAGGAGGCCCTATCGTAGTTGCGGCTCGGTGAAATTCGGCAATCGTGTAAAACTTTCGCCTTTGACTCTGTGCCGGGCGCGATGTCGCAAGCAGGCAACGCTCGCGCTCAGTCGGGGCCGAGTCGCTTCAGCGCGCCGCCTGCGTCACCGGCAAGGCCTTCAGATGGAGATAGAGCGCGGTCAGATCGGTGTCGCTCATCTTGCTCAGGCTTTCGAACGGCATCACCTTGCTGACCTCGGTGCCGTCCGGCCGCACGCCGGTGCGCATCATCTCGATAAAGCGATCCGGCGTGCGGTAGCGCAGCATCACGGCACCCGGCCGCAGGTCGGCGGCAGCGGGCCAGTCGGGCGGCGCACCCGCAATCTTGCCGCCAGCGAGGTCGGTCCCGTGGCAGCCGATGCAGGCGTTGGCGACATAGGCGCCATACGCCGCGGTGGGCGCGGGTTCCAGCGCAGGCGAGGGCGGGCGGCTGTGGTCGATCTTCGCGGCGGCGTCCTCGATCATGCCGAAGCCGTAGAGCACGCGCGCCATCATCGGCAGGCGGATCTCGGTCATGCCGCTGAGCAGCGGCGGCAGGCTGCGCATATAGGCGACCAGCGCCGACAGGTCTTCGTCGCTGAGCTGGTTGTAGTCCTCGCTCGGCATGATCATCAGCGGCCGGCCGGAGGGCGCGACGCCATGGCGGATCGCCAGCACCCAATCCCGTTCGCGATAACGCGCGACATCCGGATTGCCGGCGGTCACGTTGGGCGTGCGCACGAACATGCCGCCCGGGTCGTTGATCATCACGCGGCCACGGCCGTCGGCACCGTGGCATTCCATGCAACCGCGCGATTCATAGAGATATTTGCCGCGCGCCAGGGCTTGCGCGTCATCGCGATAAGCGACGGGAACCGCTGGCACATGCACGCGCCGTTGGGCCTTGCGTTCGGCCAGCAGAATGCCGGTCGCCAGCACCAGGCCCGCAACGACCGCCAGTCCGGCGATCGTCCAACCCGCAATACGGAACACGCGCTTCATCGTCGCCCCTGTCGATGCGGAAAGGCGATATTGCAGCGATGGCGGTGCTAGCGGTATGTGCGCGAGCGCACCAAGGGGGCGGCCGGGCGCGATGGGCACGCCATGCGGCAGGAGGGAAAAGCGAAAGGCAGTTGGTTTCCGCGGTAGCGGCCTTGCGGACATGGCGCAAAGATGGCAGCCCCCATGTCCTCAAGGAGAGTTATCAATGTCCCCCATTGCCATCCATGCCCAGCGGCCTTTCGACATGCCGGTCCTGCCCCAGGCGAAGTCCCCCGATCGGCGTTACGCGATGTCGCCGCAGGATGCCGTCAACGTGCTGCTGATGAACCTGCTGATCGCCAACCTGACCGCCAATGCATTTGCGCCCCGGGCAGCGGCGCCGATCCAGATCAATGCGGTCGTGCTGGTCGACAATGCCGGCAAGCTGTCGGCGGCCATCGTGGTGCTGTGGCCAGCGCGGAATCCCGAGCCGGAACCGAAGCAGCGCGACGATCGGCAAAGCGAGCGCGCCAGACAGCAGCGTCATCGGCCCGAACCGTCGCACAGCACGTCACAGCCGCATCGGCCCGAACCGTCGCACAGCGCACCGCCCCCGCAGCGGCCCGAACCATCGTACAGCGCGCCGCCCCCGCAACGACCCACCACTGCCGTCAATCCCCACGCGCCCGACGGATGGAGCTATGACCGTCTGCCGCACGAGATCCTTGGGCTGAACGCCGGCGAGACCGATGTCGCGAAGATCGGCAAGGCGTTCCGGGCGGCCTCGCTGAAGGCCCATCCCGACAAGGGCGGCACTCAGGAGGCAATGCAGGCGGTGTCCGCGGCGCGGGACTTCATGCAGGCCCAGGCCGAACAGGCGACCGCAGGCTCGGCTGCCCGCTAAGCGGCTTCTCACCAAGCGGCTGCCCACCAGGCGGCAGATAGCATAGGCGCCCCGAGGCGCCAACACTGGCCCGTCCAGCGCAACAAGCGGACGGGCCAGTCTGTTTTCGGTCTGTTCTCAGTCGACCTGCGCGCCCGAAGCCTTGACGATGCGCGCCCACTTGTCGATATCGCCCTTGAGCTGCGTCGCGAACTGCTGAGGCGTGGCGGACAGGGCTTCGGCCCCTTGCGCACCGAGCTTTTCGCGCAGCGCGGGGTCGGCCAGCGCGGCCTGCATGGTCTGGCCCAGCTTCTGCGTGATCTCTTTCGGCGTCCCCTTGACCGCGAACAGGCCGACCCACAGGTCGCCGCTATAGCCGGGCACCGTCTCGCCGATGGTCGGGATATCGGGCGCGAACGGCGAACGCCGGGCCGAGCTGACGCCCAGCGCCCGGACCTTGCCGGCCTTGATGTGCGGCAACACCGAAGGCAGGCTGGCGAACGCCATCGGCACCTGGTTGCCCAGTACATCGTTCAGTGCCGGTGCCACGCCCTTGTAGGGCACATGCTCCAACTGGATACCGGCCATGCTGTTCAGCATCTCGCCCAGCAGATGGTTCAGCGTGCCGTTACCGGCCGATGCAAAGCGATAGTGGCCCGGCTTCGCCTTCGCCATCGCGATCAGTTCGGGCAGCGACTTCGCCGGGAAGGCGGGATTGACCACCAGCACGTTGGGCACGGTCGCGACCAGCGCGATCGGCTCGAAGTCCTTGATTGGATCGAATGGAACCTGGCGGTATAGCGACGGATTGATGGCCTGGGAGCTGCTGATGGTCATCAGCAGCGTATAGCCGTTCGGCGTCGCGCGGGCCGCGAACTGCGTGCCGATATTGCCGCCGGCGCCGGGACGGTTCTCGACGACGACCTGCTGGCCGAGGCGTTGCGACAGATCGGCGGCCACCAGCCGGGCCACGATGTCGTTCGTTCCGCCCGGTGCTTGCGGCACGATCATCTGAATCGGCTTGCTGGGCCAGTGATCGGTCGGGGCGGTCGGGGCCGCGGCGCCGGCCGGCGTGGCGCCGATCCATGCCACCGCCGAAACGACGCAGGCGAGGGCCTGACGAATGCCTTGCATGATGTCTCCTCCTTGTTGACGCGCACCTCGGTCGCGCGCCTCGGTTGCGATGCGCGAGCGACTTTACCGAAGGAGAACCACGGCGAGAAATTCAATCTGCGACTACGGGCATAAGCGCCGCTTATCGGCGGCTTGACGCGCGCGTCACGGCCGGCCTGACTTCTCCAGGAAGGGCAGCGCGCGCGCCAGCAGCACGTCGGGCGCTTCCTCCGCGATATAGTGCCCGCACGGCAGCGGGCCGCCGTCGACGGCGGATGCCACGCGCTGCCATTCCTGCAGCGGCTGGAAGCAGCGATGGACCACGCCCTGTTCGCCCCACAACACCAGCAGCGGCATCGTCAGACGCTTGCCGGCCTCGCGATCGGCGCGGTCGTGCTCGAGATCGATGCCGGCGGCCGCGCGATAGTCCTCGCAGACGCCATGCGCGGCGCCGGGCAGCGCGGCGCAGCGCTCGTATTCGCGCAGCGCATGCGGATCGAACGGGCTCAGCCCGGCGCTGCGGCCGCCCATCAGGTCGCGGATATAGCGCGACGGATCGGCCTCGATCAGCCGCTCGGGCAACGGCGCCGGCTGGATCAGGAAGAACCAGTGCCAATACGCGCGGGCAAATGCCTCGGTGGTCTGCTCGTACATCGCCAGCGTGGGCGCGATATCGAGCAGCACCATGCGCTCGACCGCGTCCGGGTGGTCCATGCCGAGCCGATGGGCTACCCGTGCGCCGCGGTCGTGCGCCAGCACGCGAAAGCGCTCGAAGCCAAGCGACTGCATCACGCGCAGCGCGTCGCGGGCCATCGTGCGCTTGCTGTAGTTGCCATGGTCGGCCGTGCCGGCAGGCTTCGACGAGTCGCCATAGCCGCGCAGATCGCACGCCACCACGGTGAATCGCTGCGCCAGCGCCGGCGCGACCTTGTGCCAGATCGCATGCGTCTGCGGATGGCCATGCAGCAGCAACAGCGGCGGCCCGTCGCCGCCGACGACGGCATGGATCGTGACCTCGCTGTCGGTCTCGACGTCGATGCTGCGGAATTGCGGAAAGAGGGAAAGGTCCACGGCGCGATCTCCGAACGGGAATCGCGCCATTCTAGTGCGTCGACGGTACGCGATTGGGCGCCTGCCAGGCAACACAAGGCTAACTGGCAGGAAACAACGGCTGGAGGGCGGGGCCTGCGCCGCAGTGCCGCCGGTGCGCAGCCGATATCGATCAGGCCGCCAGCACCTCCGAATTGACCAGCCGCAGCGTCTGCGGATGCGTCAGCGGAATCTCCGCCGCGCGCAGCCGCTTCAGGATGTCGAACAGCAGATCGCTCTTGGTGCCGCCGGCGATGCGCGGGCTGGAGACGAAGCCGGTCACGGTCAGCGTGATGCCGTTCGGGGCCAGCTGGCTGAAGGTCACCGACGGCGCCGGATGGTCGAGGATCGTCTCGTTGTCGGCGTAGGCGGCGAGCAGCATGTCGCGGACCTCCTCGGGGTCGATGTTCAGCGGGAAGGTCAGCGTCAGCGAGGCCACGCCCAGCGTGCTGTTGTTCATCGTCACGTTGCGCACGCTCTGCGAGATCAGCTGCGAGTTCGGCACGATCATGGTCGAGCGGTCGCCCAGCTGGATCTCGGTGGCGCGCACGCTGATGCGGCGGATATCGCCCTCGACGCCGCCGATATTGACCATGTCGCCGACCTTGACCGGCCGCTCGGTCAGCAGGATCAGCCCCGAGATGAAGTTCTTGACGATCTCCTGCAGGCCGAAACCGATGCCGACCGACAGCGCGCTGACGATCCAGGCCAGGTTGTCCCAGCGCACGCCCAGCAGCGACAGCGTCATCAGCACCAGCAGCACGTAGCCGATATTGCTGAACAGCGTCACCAGCGAGGCCCGCATGCCCGGCTCCATGCCGGTCTTGGGCAGCAGGTCCGCATCGAGCCAGCGGCGCACCGAACGCAGGATATAGACGCCGACGCCGGTGGCGATCACCGCGTTCAGGATGCGCTCGGGCATGATGTTCATCGCCCGCAGCTTCTCGCCGCCCAGCACCATCAGCAGGCTGTCCAGCAGGTCCTTGGGCGTCGTGCCGAAGCCGCCGGTCAGCAGCGCGATCACCGCCAGCAGCAACAGCAGGCTCGAGCCGAGCCCCGACAGCACGGTCGACACCTGGTCCAGATGGCTGTCGCCGAGCCCGAACAGCTGCTTGATGATGCGGCCGCTCGAATAGTTGACCGAGAACAGGCTCTCGCAGGCATCGCGCGTCAGCTTGGTCAGCAGATACAGGCTGCACAGCACGATGTCGAACCAGACGATCTCGTAGGTCAGGAAGCGCGCGAAGGTGATATAGCCGGTCAGCAGCGCGGCCAGCGTCACGACGATGGTGACCGTCAGCCCGGCCAGCACGATGCCGGTCAGCGTCGAGCCGCTGCCCGGTCGCTCGCCGGCGGCGACCAGCGCGGCGCGCACGCGGTTGGCCCGCAGCAGCGCGGCGCCGATCGTCAGCGTCACCACCAGCGAGACCAGGCCGCGCCCGAACAGCGTGACCTGGACGCTGGTATCGATGGTGCGGTTCAACTGCTCGATGGTGCCAGCCAGCAACAGCAAGCCCGCCAGCACGATGGGGAAGGGCCGCAGCGCGCGGGCGATGTCGTCGTGCAGCGACGGCAGGCGCCAGGTCGGATGGCGCGTGCACAGCAGCGCGCGGCCCAGGCCGGCGATCAGCGCGCTCGTCATGGTCAGCTTGATCAGCTCGTCGGCCAGGTCGCGCATCGGCTCGGACAGCTCGTAGTCGCGGGTGAAGGCGAACAGCACGATGCGCACCGCCAGCGCGGTCGTCAGCACCGTGGCCAGCGCCGTCGACAGCGCCAGCGCGCTGCGCCGCAGCCGGTGCTCCGGCAGCCGGTGCAGGCAAACCCATGCCATGCCGCGCTCGATCAGCCGGCGGCCCAGCGACCAGATCGCAAAGGCCAGCGCCAGCAGCATCACCGTACCGGTCCGGTGTTCGGCGTCCCAGGCCTGTTTCGCCATCGGCGTGACCAGCGAGCGCAGCGACTCGAAGCGCTGCCGGTCCTGGCGGCTCGGGTCGAATGCCGGCATCCAGAAGTCGCCGCTGAGGATGCTGTTGGAGCGCAGCGCGACCTGGTCCTTCAGATGGCCGCGCTGCAGCTTGGCGATCTGCTCGGCCAGATTGCCCAGGCTTTCCTTGTCCTCTTCGGCCTTCTTCAACTGATCGTCGAGCGCCTTGGCGCGCCCGTTCAGCTCGGCGCGCTGCCGGGCCACCGCGGGCGCCTCCGATGCGCTGCCATCGGCCGGGGGCGGGCCCAGCAGATCGATCTGCGCCTGTACCTTGGCGCGCTCGGCCACCAGCGTGCCGCTCAGCGTATCGACGTCGGCCAGCAACCGGTGCACCGCGTCATCGAGCTCGGTCAACTGGTTGCCGCTGGTGTCCTTGGACGCTTGCTGCTTGATGCGGTCCTGTTCGGTCTGCAGCCGCTTGAGTTCCGCGCTGGCCGCGGCGGCGGAGAACGGGGCGGCGGGCTTGTCTTCGGTCTGGGACGGCTCGTCCGCGCCAAACGCCGCGGGCGCCGCGGCGGGTAAGCAATGCAAATAGACGATCAGCAGCAGGCTGAGCGCCATTCCGGGAAGTCGACGCATGTAGGGAGCACCTTTGAGCCGGCGCCTGCGGGCGCCGGACGTTGCCGTGGGGTCATCCGATGCGTGCCGGACGTCGCGCCATGCCGCGGGAAGTGGGCAAGGCCATGAGGGCGTCGCAGCCAACGCGAATGGACGCCGCCGGCACCGGAAAGCCCGGAATTATACATACGTCGTCGAACGCGGCTGCAAAAGTGGCTAAGTAGCCTCTATCTTGCTGGATGGTGGGTGTCGATGCCAGCGGGCCGGGGCCATCGCACTAGCGCCGGAAGCGCTCCACCACCGCCAGCAGACGGTCGCAGGCAGCCGCGACCTGCTTCGGCGGCGCGGTCGCGATGCCCAGCAGCAGACCGGACCGGGAGCGAGCCGGGGACGCATACCAGACCGACAGCGGCGACGGCGCGATGCCGAACGCCGCCGTTTCCTTCGCGATCGCGACATCGGCGCTGCCATCCGGCAGCCGCAGCAGCACGGCCAGTCCGGTCGGGGCCGCCGCGTCGCCGACGCGCGGTCGCAGATGGGCCAGCAGCCCGTCGCGCTGCGATGCGTAGAGCCGCTTGGTGCGCCGCAGATGCCGCAGGTAATGGCCGTCCTGCAGGAACTCGGCGGTGGCAAGCTGGATCGACGATGCCGGGGCCGGCGCGAGACAGGCCGCGATCTCGGCGAAGCGGGACACCAGCGACGGCGGCGCGACGACAAAGCCCAGTCGCAGGGTTGGACTGATGGTCTTGCTGAACGAGCCGATGTGGATCACCCGTCCGGCACGGTCCAGCGAGGCCAGTGCTGGCGCGGCACGGCCCTCGAGCCGCAGCTCGCTGAGGTAGTCGTCTTCGATGATCCAGGCGCCTTGCGCCGCGGCCCAATCGAGCAACTGCAGTCGCCGCGGCAGCGACAGCGTGCCGCCGAGCGGGGCCTGCTGTCCGGGCGTCAGCACCGCCGCCGCCGCATCGGCCGCATGCTGGACGCCGTAGTGGACATCGATGCCGTCGGCGTCCACCGGGACCGGTACCGGCGACAGGCCGGCCAGTTCGAGGCCGCGGCGCGTATACGGAAAGCCAGGGTCCTCGGTCCAGACCTTGCGCCCGTCCAGGCCCAGCACGCGCAAGGCCAGGCCGAGGCCGCCGGCGAATCCGCCGGTGATCAGCACCTGCGACGGCGAACACTGAATGCCGCGCGCGATGGCCAGGTAGGCGGCGATTTCGCGGCGCAACGCCGCTTCGCCGCGCGGATCCGGGTAGAGCGCGGCGGCGCCGAGTTCGGCGCGTGCGGCATGGGCACGCACCCGCGAGAACAGCTTGGCCGGAAGGCTCTGCTGGGCTGGCACGCCCATCTGGAAAATCGCCGGCCCCGCCATGAATTCCAGATACTTGTCGATGAACGAGCCGGGATCGGGCCGCTCGTCGGCATCGCCGGCGCGCCGCGCGGGCCGGTCGGCGACCCGGGTGCCGTTGGCGCGAGAGGCGACGACGAGCTGCGCGTCCGCCAGCTTCTCGTAGGCGGCCTTGACGGTGCCGCGTGCGACGCCAAGCTGGGTCGCCAGATCCTGCCAGGACGGCAGCCGCGCGCCGGGCGCCAGCACGCCGTTTTCGATGGCGGTGCCGATGCCGTCGCGGATCTGATCGACCAGCGGCGTCCTGGCGGACCGGTCGAGGGCGAGATGCAGGGGCTGGGTCATCGATGGCTCATGGTCAAGCAACTTCGCGAAGTACGGGACGCAATACATCGCCCTGGTACATCGCCGTAGTACATAAAAATAGATAATTCTTGGTTCTTTTATTTGTACCAGCGCGTGACCAGAATGGGAACACTTATCTGGAGAGTGTCCCGTGAATATCCGATCCTTGATTGGCGTCGCCTGTGCCGCGACGTATGCCGCCGCCGCCGTGGTCTGGAGCGTGTCCGCCTTTGCCCATGGCGCCGGAGAAACCGTCACCGAGAACTTCAATCAGCCGATTTCCAACATTCCCGGCAAGTCGCTGGTTGCCGTGGTGGTGGACTACGCCCCCGGCGCCGCGTCGCCGGCGCATCTGCATGCGGATTCGGCGTTCATCTACGCCTACGTCGTCTCGGGCGCGATCGAGTCGCAGGTCAACGACGGCCCGAGGCGCGTCTACCGGGCGGGCCAGAGCTTCAGCGAGTCGCCCGGCTCGCGCCATCCGGTCAGCCGCAATGCCAGTGCGACGCAGCCGGCGAAGCTGCTGGCCGTGTTCGTCGTCGACACCGAGGACAAGGTGCTGACTACCCCGATCCATTCCTCTGTCACCAAGGAGTCAAAGCAATGAGCAAGCGTCTCGACTACAACCAGATCGCCCCGGCCGGCATGAAGGCCCTGGGCGGTGCCTACGGCTATGTGATGCAGTCCGATCTGTCGCCGGTGCTGGTCGACCTGGTCTACCTGCGCGTGTCGCAGATCAACAATTGCGCCTACTGTCTCGACATGCATACCCGCGACCTGCTGAAGAAGGGCGTCAAGGTCGAAAAGCTCGCGCTGGTGCAGGCCTGGGCCGAGGCCGGCGATCTGTTCGACGAGCGCGAGCGCGCCGCGCTGGCGTGGGCGGAGTCGGTGACGCGCGTCGCGCAGACCGGCGTGCCGGACGCGGACTACCAGGCCGCGCGCGCGGTATTCGACGAACGCCAACTGGTCGACCTGACCATCGCGATCGGCGTGATGAACCTGTACAACCGCATGGCGATCAGCTTCCGCAATACGCCGCAGGCCGCGCTGGCGCAGTAGCCGGTTCGTTCCGCCGTTTCCGATCCATCTCTGGGAGTACCGCCGTGGCCACCGACGAGATTGCAGGCATCGCGATTCCGGACAGCAGGCTCGCCCGCGAAGCCGCCGAGCTGATTCGCGATACCGAGAGCGACCTGCTGTTTCACCACTCCGCTCGGGTCTATTTCTGGGGCAGCCTGCTGGGGCGAAGGCGGAAGCTCCGTTTCGATCCGGAATTGCTCTACGTCGCGGCGATGTTCCACGATATCGGCCTGACTTCGCGCTATCGGGACAGCCAGTTGCGTTTCGAAGTCGACGGTGCCAATGCCGCGCGCGACTTCCTGCGCAGCCACGGCATTGCCGAGAGCGACATCGCGACAGTGTGGGCCGCCATTGCCCTGCACACGACACCCGGCATTCCGCAACACATGCATCCCGAGATCGCGCTGATCCAGGCCGGGGCGGGAATGGATGTGGCGGGGCGCGGGTATGAAGATGTCGGCGACGACGAGCGCGAAGCGGTGATCGCGGCTCACCCGCGCGGACATGGCTTCAAGCACGGCATCATCGACGCGTTTTATGACGGCATGAAGCACCGGCCCGATACCACCTTCGGCACCTTCAACGACGATGTATTGGCGTTCAAGGATCCGAACTTCCAGCGCGGCAACCTCTGCAGCATCATCCTCGGCTCGCGCTGGCCGGACTGAGGCGGCCGGATCTACCGTCGGCGCTCGTGCCGGCGTGTTCGCTCCGGCAGAAGGCTGCCTTATTCCACCTCGCCGTCGTCGGTGTCGCCGACCTTGGCGTCCTGCTCGTGGCGCATCGCCGCGGCGGTCAGTGTCGTGGCGACCGCCGGCGCGGCCTCCTTGCGCTCGCTGTAGCGGTCGGTCAGATAGTCGGAGCGGTCGCGCGTCAGCAAGGTGAACTTGATCAGTTCTTCCATGACGTCGACCACGCGGTCGTAATACGACGACGGCTTCATGCGGCCGCTCGCATCGAATTCCTGATACGCCTTCGGTACCGACGACTGGTTCGGAATCGTGACCATCCGCATCCAGCGGCCCAGCACGCGCAGCGCATTGACGGCGTTGAAGGACTGCGAGCCGCCGCAGACCTGCATCACCGCCAGTGTGCGGCCCTGGGTCGGCCGAATGCCGCCGCTCTCCAGCGGCAGCCAGTCGATCTGGCTCTTGAAGACAGCGGTCAGCGTGCCATGGCGTTCGGGGCTGCACCAGACCTGGCCCTCCGACCATTCGGACAGCTTGCGCAGCTCGGCGACCTTGGGGTGGTCCGCCGGCACGCTGTCCGCGATCGGCAGCGCGTGCGGATCGAACACGCGCGTTTCGGCGCCAAGGCGCTTGAGGATGCGTTCGGCCTCCAGCGTAAGCAGCCGGCTGTACGATGTTGCGCGCAGCGAGCCGTACAGCAGCAGGATGCGCGGCGGGTGGGTGCTGGTCTTCGCCGGCTCCAGCTTGCGCGGGTCGGGAATGTCGAGCAGCGACGGCACGACGTTGGGCAGGTCGGCGCTCATCGGCCGACCCTCCGGCCCTGGGCGTCGATGACCAGCTCACCGTCCTCCTTGGCAAACGGACCTTGCTGCGGCGAGGGCAGGATGTCTAGCACCAGTTCCGACGGCCGGCACAGCCGAACGCCAAGTTCGGTGACCACGAACGGCCGATTGATCAGGATCGGGTTCGCCAGCATCGCGTCGAGCAACTGGTCATCGGTCAGCGACGGATCGTCGAGGCCGAGCTCGGCATAGGGTGTGCCCTTTTCGCGAATGGCTTCGCGCACGCTCAGGCCGGCCTGCCGGATCATGCCTTCGAGTTCGCCGCGCGTGGGCGGCGTCTTCAGGTACTCGATGACCGTGGGTTCGATGCCGGCATTGCGAATCATTGCCAGCGTGTTGCGGGACGTACCGCAGGCGGGGTTGTGATAGATCGTGACAGCGGACATGACGTTTTTTATCCGGGGCGTTTCTCAGGAGGCTTCGTACCAGCGTTGCGAGCGATTGACCACGCCGACGACCAGCAGCATGATCGGCACCTCGATCAGCACGCCGACCACGGTGGCCAGCGCCGCCCCGGATTCGAAGCCGAACAGGCTGATCGCCGTGGCGACGGCCAGCTCGAAGAAGTTGCTGGCGCCGATCAGCGCGGACGGGCCGGCGACGCAATGCGCCACGCCCAGCTTGCGGTTCAGGAAATAGGCCAGGCCGGAATTGAGCACGACCTGGATCAGGATCGGCACGGCCAGCAACAGGATGATCAACGGCTGTTCGACGATCGCATTGCCCTGGAAGCCGAACAGCAAGACCAGCGTTGCCAGCAGCGCGGCGATCGAATACGGGCCGAGCGCGCCGGTCACGCGCCGATACGTCGCTTCGCCGCGCGCCAGCAGCAGCTTGCGGATCGCCTGCGCGATCAGCACCGGGATCACGATGTACAGCACCACCGAGACGATCAGCGTGTCCCACGGCACCGTGATCGACGACAGCCCGAGCAGCAGCGCGACCACCGGCGCGAACGCCACCACCATGATGGCGTCGTTGACGGCGACCTGCGACAGCGTGAAATACGGATCGCCCTTGCACAGCTGCGACCAGACAAAGACCATCGCGGTGCAGGGCGCCGCCGCCAGCAGGATCAGGCCGGCCACATAGCTGTCCAGCTGTTCGGCCGGCAGCCACGGCGCAAACAGATGCCGCACGAAGATCCACGCGAGCAGCGCCATCGAGAACGGCTTGACCAGCCAGTTGACGAACAGCGTCACGCCGATGCCGCGCCAGTGGCCCGCCACCTGACCCATCGCGCCGAAATCGATCTTGATCAGCATCGGGATGATCATCACCCAGATCAGCAGCCCGACCGGCAGGTTGACCTGCGCGACTTCCATCGCACCGATGGCCTGGAACACGCCGGGAAACCACTGGCCGAGCAGGACCCCGGCCACGATGCACAGCGCGACCCAGATCGTCAGATAGCGCTCGAAAAAGCCGATGCCGCCGGCCGGCGATATCGTCGCCGTCTGTTCCGCCGCTCGTTCCGCCGCCGTCATGCCTTCGGCTCCACGACGCGCGGCGACGACACCGATACGGTGGAACAACCGGACACCGGGGAACACGGATTGCCGCCGCAGCAGTTCTCCGTCAGGTAGCCGAGCAGCGCATTCATCGTCTCGTAGCGGGCCATGTAGATGATCGAGCGGCCGTCCTGCCGGCTGCGCAGCAGGCCGGCCCGATGCAGTTCCTTCAGGTGAAAGGACAGCGACGAGGCGGGCATTTCCATCAGCTCGGCGATCCGGCCGGCAGGCAGGCCTTCCGGACCAGCCTGGACCAGCATGCGGAAGACGGCCAGCCGAACGGAATGGGCGAGGGCGGAGAGGGCCTCGAGGGCGGTATTGGTTTCCATGTTTCGAATATATTCGAAACATGGAAACCATGCAAGCAAGGCGCTCGGACGACGTGCGCACCACCCGTTCCTGTCCCGGTCGAGGGCGGCGGCGCCACGCCACCTCAGGCGCCGCGGCGCTGCGCCATCCGTTGGCCGATGGCCCGCAACGTCGGCTCGGGCAGGCGGGTCGCAAAGGGAAAGACCTCGCGCTCTTCTCGCTCGACGTGCCGCAGATAGCGCGCGGCGAACTCCGCGAGGGCGTCCGGCGCGGCGCCGGCCGAACCCTGCTGCACTGCCTCCAGCCACGGCCGGGCCTGATGCCACAACGCGTCCAGCGCGTCGTGGTCGTCCTCCAGCGCCCGCATCGCGGCCGTCAGCGCGTCGTCGCCGAGCGCGCGCAGGGCAGGGAACAGATCCGTTTCTTCATCGGCGTGATGCAAGGGCGCGGCAATCGTGAAGTACCGCACGATGCCGGCTGCCGCGGTGCGTGCCTGGTCGTCCGCACCATGCCGGGCGGTGTGTTCGGCAAGGCGGCCGCACAGCGATGCAAAACGGCGGGCCTTGTCGTGGCAGGCGGTCAGCAATTCGATCGGGGATTCGAAGGAGGGAATGGTGGGCGTGTTCGGCAGCATGGCGGGGCTATTATCGCGCTGTCTGCGAGGCACCGGCGCAGGCGACAATCGAGCGCCGTTTTTGCGGCGGGCGGGCAATCTTTACCGCCCGCGTCGGCCTGTACAACGGCAGCCGCTGCATTCCAGTGGTGGCGCAAGGCTTGCTTGGCGTCAATGGATTACCCTGCTGTACGACCGCTTTGGCTCACTCACTGGAGATCAATATGTCCGATGGAAAACTCGGCATCGCCGGCACGACGTTCATTGCCTTTGCCGTGGCCGGGCTCGCGCTGGCTGCTTCCATGTACCTGGCGTACCTCGCAGCGCCGCCGAAGGGGCGCGCCCTGATCCGCGATGCGCTGGATCGCGATTCGGGGGCGGGCCCGCAAGGCTGATGCAAGGCAGATCGTCCCGATGAAGGCGTTGCGCGACCCCAGGTGCCTGCTGGTTGAAAGCCGCTGGCTTGTCCCCCGGCATTTCGACGGCATCAGTCTCGGCCCGATCGTGCTGCTTCGCCCCGGCGTGTCGGCCGGGCTGATCGCGCATGAGCTGGTTCATGTGCGCCAGTTCTGGCGCCGGCCGTTCACGCACGGGCCGCGATATCTGCTGTCGAAGGCCTATCGCCAGGCCTGCGAGGTCGAGGCCTACCGGGCGCAGTTGCAGGCCGCGGGAAGGACGCCGTCCCGCATTGCCAATCTGGCGCGCTACCTGGCGACAAAGTACCGGCTCGATCTCGACGAGGAGACAGCGGTGCGGCTGCTTTCCGTCGAGGATTTGCCGCATTGACCTCCCGGTCAGCCCCGTTTCTCTTCCTCGGGAACACTGAACTGAGCCTTCATCGATTCGATGAAAGGCTGGATCCTTGCCATGCATGCCTCGGCATGCTCGCCTTCCATCTTCGAGAGCCCCCAGTTGCAGCCCGTGGCGTCGGGCGCCTGCACGCAGATATCGCCGAAGCACGCCTCCTTGCACTCGGGCCATTTGGCCTGCTCGGCCCGGATCATGGCGCGGATTTCCGCCTTGTTCTTGATCTGCCTGGTCATCGCTGTCTCCGTCGTTGTCGAGCGGCCGCCCTTTGCGCGGGGCTCCGGCAAGGGGACGGACGTGTTGCAGGCACTGCGGTGCTTTGGATCAGAGTACGTCGAAATGCGGATGCGCGCGTGACTTTCTGCACGCCGCGTGGCCGGAGAGCGCTCGCAGGACGATCCTGCACGGTGCGGCGCGTCCGGCAGTCCGGTCCGCAGACCTGAGCGACCCTGCCTCAGAGCCCGGCGATTCAGGCGCCAAAGTAATTCAAGCCCAGCGCCCCCTTGACCTCGGCGAGCGTCGCCCCGGCGGTTTCCCGCGCACGCATCGTGCCTTGCCGCAGGATCTCCAGCACGCCGGCGCGGTCGCGCTCGAACTCGCGGCGCCGCTCGCGGATCGGCGCGATCAGCGCCTGCAGGCGCTCGTCGAGCCGGCGCTTGACGACGCTGTCGCCAAGGCCGCCACGGCGATAGTGGGCCTTCATCTCGTCGATCGCAGCGGTATCCGGATCGAACGCATCGAGGAACATGAAGACGACGTTGCCCTCGACCTGGCCCGGATCGCTGACCCGCAGATGATTCGGGTCGGTGTACATCGCGTGGACCGCCTTCGAAATCTCGTCAGGCGTGGCACCGAGCGTGATGGCGTTGCCGAGCGACTTGCTCATCTTCGCCTTGCCGTCGATGCCGGGCAGCCGCGGCACCTGCGACAGCACGGCCCGGCATTCGACCAGCACGTCGCGTCCGACCGTCTGGTTGAAGCGGCGTACCAGCTCGTTGGTCTGCTCGATCATCGGCTGCTGGTCGTCCCCGACCGGCACGAGGGTCGCCTTGAAGGCGGTGATATCGGCGGCCTGGCTCACCGGATAGGTCAGAAAGCCGGCAGGGATGTCGCGCTCGAAGCCGCGCAACCGGATCTCTTCCTTGATGGTCGGATTGCGCTCGAGGCGAGAGACCGTCACCAGGTTCAGCAGGTATTGCGTCAGTTCCGCCAGCTCGGGCACCTGCGACTGGATGAAGATCGTGGACTTGTCCGGGTCGATGCCGACGGCGAGATAGTCGAGCGCGACCTCGACGACGTTCTCGGTGACTTGCTGATGACGGCCGACGTTGTCGGTCATCGCCTGCGTATCGGCGAGCAGCAGGAACTGCTTCGCTTCGTGTTGCAGCTGCACGCGCGAGCGCAGCGAGCCGATGTAGTGGCCGAGATGAAGGGGACCGGTGGTGCGGTCGCCGGTCAGGATGACAGGTCGGGAGGTCGTGGTCATTCGATGGTGTTCCGGTTGTCGACACCACCAGCCACTGTGCGCAGATACGAAGATGCCGCCAGCAGGCTGGCGGCATCGCGTTTTCGAGGTGCGTGTGGAAACGGGCCGCCTGGGTCAGGCGCGCCACCAATATTGCCGGGAGGGCGTGCTGTGCCTCGTGCAGGCGTTCATATTGGGCTTCGTTTCCATGAGGAGCGAGTATAGCGCAGGGGAGGCGGATCAGCCTGAGCGGCCCGATCCGCCCGCATGCCCCGGCGAGGGCCGCCATGGCGGTTTCTACGGTGTTGCCGCGATCGATCGGCCTGCATATGCTCGCGGTATGCCACCTACGGGGCCGATCGCCAACCATGACCTCGCATCAGCAACCGCCGAAGACCCCGCCCGCATCGACCGATGACACACCGGGCGCCAGCCGGCCCGGCTACACCCTGCGGCAACTGGTGCTGTATTTCCTGCGCCTCGGCACGCTGGGCTTCGGAGGACCGGTGGCGCTGGCCGGCTATATGCACCGCGATCTGGTCGAATCCCGGCAATGGATTGGCGAGGCCGACTACAAGGAGGGCCTCGCGCTCGCACAACTGGCGCCAGGGCCGCTGGCCGCGCAGTTGGCCATCTATCTCGGCTATGTGCATTACCGCATCGTGGGCGCGACGCTGATCGGCATCGCCTTCGTGCTGCCGTCGTTCCTGATGGTAGTGGCGCTGGGCTGGGCGTACGTTCGCTTCGGCGGGCTGACGTGGATGCAGTCCGTGTTCTACGGCGTCAGCGCGGCCGTGATCGGCATCATTGCCATCAGTGCGTACAAGCTCACCAGCAAGAGCGTCGGCAAGGACAGGTTGCTGTGGGCCGTCTACCTGGTGCTGGCGGCGGTGACCGTGATCACCGAGTCGGAGATGGCGTGGTTGTTCCTGGCCGCAGGCATTCTGGTGTGGTTCTGGCGCGCGCCGCCCCGATGGCTTCCCAACCGGCTGAACGCGGCAGCCGCCGCGCCGATTGCCGCCTCGGGCGGCTTGCTGAGCGCGATCGATTGGCCGCTGCTGACGCAGATCGGGCTGTTCTTTGCGAAGGCCGGCGCCTTTGTGTTCGGCTCGGGGCTGGCCATCGTGCCGTTCCTGTACGGCGGCGTGGTGACCGAACACCAGTGGCTCAACGAGAGGCAGTTCGTCGACGCGGTGGCCGTGGCGATGATCACGCCGGGCCCCGTCGTCATCACGGTCGGCTTTATCGGCTATCTGATTGCCGGAACGCCCGGCGCGTGCGTGGCCGCGGTCGCCACCTTCCTGCCGTGCTACCTGTTCACCATCGTGCCGGCGCCGTACTTCAAGAAATACGGCAAGTTGCCCGGCATCCTCGCCTTCGTCGACGGCGTGACCGCGGCGGCGATCGGCGCCATTTCGGGTGCGGTGATCGTGCTGGCCAAGCGTTCGATCGTCGATGTGCCCACCGCCCTGGTGGCGCTGATCACCATCGCCTTGCTGCTCAAGTTCAAAAGGCTGACCGAACCGGTGATCGTCTTCGGTGCCGCCGTGATCGGTCTGGTGGCCTATCCGCTGCTGCATCACTGAGCCGGCAGACAGTCGGTGCCGGCTACGCTCGGCACAGGGAACGCAAGCGAACCGGCCGGCTCGGGGCGTCATACCGGAAGGCCGGGCTATTGGAACCGGATATACGGATTCGTTATACCATCGGGCGGCCGCGCGCCACGAGCGCGGCTTGTCTTTCCGTTCTCCGTCCCCCGATCGAAGTCCGTACCTGGCATGAAGTTCAAGGAAATCAGTGCGTTCCAGGCCGTGATGCGCTCCGGCTCGATGACCGCGGCAGCGGCCGAACTCTATACCTCCCAGCCCAATATCAGCCGGATGATTGCGCAGCTCGAGCACTCCACCGGGCTGACGCTGTTCGCGCGCAATGCCGGCCGGCTGACGCCGACCGAGGAGGGATTGGCGTTCCTGCGCGAGGTGGAGCGCGCGTTCGTCGGCCTCGAGGCGTTGAAGGACGCCGCCCGCAATATTCGCCAGTTCGGCAAGGGCCGGCTGCGCATTGCCGCGGTGCCATCGCTGGCGATGACGGTGCTGCCGCTGG
The DNA here is from genome assembly GCF_008801915.1 of Cupriavidus gilardii. Classification (GTDB taxonomy): domain Bacteria; phylum Pseudomonadota; class Gammaproteobacteria; order Burkholderiales; family Burkholderiaceae; genus Cupriavidus; species Cupriavidus gilardii. Next base: position 34,730 of record NZ_VZOV01000027.1, on the reverse strand, counting down.
TGCTGCAGCGTTTTCATGCCGAATTTCCCGACGTCAACGTCGCGATGGAGACCGGCAGCACGCAGCTGGTCGCCGACCGCGTCGGCAGCCGCTACTGCGACCTGGGACTGGTGTCCTTCCTGCCGCCGGCCGCCGTGACCGAGTCCCAGCCCATCGCGCAGCTCGCCGGATGCTGCGTGGTGCCGCCCGGCCACCGGCTCGCCGAACGGGAAGTCATCACGCCCGCGGACCTGGCCGGCGAATCGTTCATCTCGATGAGCCACGGCGATGGCCTGCGCGCCGCCGTCGACGCCGCCTTTGCCGGCGATGACCAGCGCGTGATGCATTTCGAGACGCCCTACGGCGCCACCATCTGCAAGCTGGTGGGTCTCGGGCTCGGCGTGGGCATCGTCAACCCGCTGGTCGCGCGCGAGCATGCCGGCGAAGTGGTGGCTCGGCCGTTTCAGCCGCAGATTCCGTTCGTCAGCTATCTGCTGCTCGCCCGTAATCGGCCCGTCAACGTGCTGGTGGACCGGTTCACCGAGCGGATGATCGAGGTGATCGACGCCGAAATGGCATCGCTGCCGCCGGGCCTATCAGGTTATTGCATGGGAGCCTGACGGACTCGTATTTGCCGCTGCGGTGCGCGCGCCGCATACTCGCTCGAACCGACACACCGGCCTGGTCGAATCCGGACAGGCGATCCGACCGGTGGCATCACGATTCCTGCGAGACCCACATGAGATTCACCAGGGCCCAAGGCCCGCATCGTTCGCTGCGGAGGCGCGCCTGATGCCGGCAGCCTCACCTTCCCGATATCCGTTGTTCGACGTCGCCGTGGTTGGCGGCGGCCTGGTCGGCTCGGCGTTGGCCTATGGGCTGCGCCAGCATGCCGGTTCGATCGCCGTGCTCGACGAGGGCGATATTGCGCTGCGGGCGTCCCGCGGCAATTTTGGCCTGGTCTGGCTGCAGAGCAAGGGCTATGGCATGGGCGCCTACAGCCGCTGGACACTCAAGTCCACGCGGCTGTGGCCGACGCTGGCCGCGGACCTGCTGCAGGAGACCGGCATCGACGTCGCGCTCGAGCAGAAGGGCGGCCTGACGCCGCTGATGGGTGACTACGAGATCGAGGCGCGGCTGGCGTGGGTCAACACGCTGATGTCGCAGCCGGACGTCGAGCCCTATGAGTGGAACCTGCTGGACCACCATCAGGCCGCGTCGCTGGTGCCGGGCCTCGGACCGGATGTGACCGGCGCGATCTGGACCCCGCACGACGGCATCGTCAATCCGCTGAAGCTGCTGCGCGCGTTCCATACCGCCTTCAGCACCAGCGGGGTGCAATACCTGCCGCACCACGGCGTGACCGGCATCGTACAGCAGGCCGGCGGCGAATTCGTGCTGACCACCGCCAACGGGGTCGTGCGTGCGCGCAAGGTCGTGCTGGCCGGCGGGCTGCGCAATGGCGATCTGGGCCGCATGGTCGGCATCGATCTGCCGATGGCCCCGCAACGCGGCCAGATCCTGGTCCTCGAGCGCACGCGCCGGCTGCTCGATACGCCGATGGTCACGCTGCGCCAGAACGACGAGGGCAGCTGGCTGGTCGGCGACTCGCAGGAAGACGCCGGCTACAACGACCACGTCACCACGCTGCCCGTGCTGGCCACGCTGGCCGACCGTGCCGTGCGCACGCTGCCCGCGCTGCGCGACGTGCGCGCGGTGCGCGCCTGGTCCGCGCTGCGCGTGCGCGCCAAGGACGGCTTCCCGGTCTACGAGCAATCGGGCACGCATCCTGGCGCGTTCGTCGTGACCTGCCACAGCGGCGTGACGCTGGCGGCAACGCACGCGCTGCATCTGGCCCCGATGATCGCCGCCGGCGAACTGCCGCCCGAGCTGGCCACTTTCTCGACCCGGAGGTTTCATGTTCCGAAGAATTGACGCGGCCGTCTTGCAAGAGGCGGACCGCAAGGTGCGGGTCACGGTCGATGGTGCCTCGCTGGAATGCCGGGAGGGCGACAGCGTCGCCGCGGCGCTGTTTGCCGCCGGCGTGCTCGCGTGCCGGGATACCGCGGTGTCCGGCGCCGCGCGCGGACCGTTCTGCATGATGGGCGTCTGCTACGACTGCCTCGTGCGCATCGACGGCCGGCCCAACCAGCAGGCCTGCATGACCCCGGTGCGCGAGGGCATGACGGTGGAGCGCCAGCTTGGCGCGCGCGAGGTGGCCGCATGACCGTGGACATCTTGACCTGCGACCTGCTCGTGGTGGGCGCAGGCCCCGCCGGCCTGGCTGCCGCGACCCGTGCCGCCGGGCTCGGTCTGTCGACGGTGCTGATCGACGAGCAGCCGGCGCCAGGCGGACAGATCTATCGCGCCATCGGCAATACGCCGGTGCGCAATCGGGCGATCCTCGGCGAGGACTACTGGCACGGCGAGAGCCTGCTCGAGCCGTTCGCCAGAAGCGGGGCGCGGCATCTGTCCGGCGCCACCGTGTGGTCGATCAATGCCCGCGAAGGGCAAGCCGCTGCTGGCGCCGAAGGGCAGGGCGAGAACCGTCGCGCGGGCTTCGAGGTCGCCTATTCGGTCGCGCGGCCCGGCCAGGATCCGCAGGCCGGGCTGCTGCATTGCCGCCATATCGTGCTGGCGATCGGCGCGCAGGAACGGCCGTTCCCGATTCCCGGCTGGACATTGCCGGGCGTCATCACCGCCGGCGCGGCGCAGATCCTGCTGAAGACGTCCGGCGTCGTCCCGGAGGGGCGCACGGTGCTGGCCGGCGGCGGTCCGCTGCTCTATCTGCTGGCGTGGCAGTACCTGAATGCGGGCGTCAAGCTCGAAGCCATTCTCGAAACCACGGACGCCGGCCAATGGCGCAAGGCGCTGCCGCATGCCTGGGGCTTCCTGCGTTCGCCTTATCTCGGCAAGGGGCTGAAGCTGCTGCGCGCGGTCCGCAAGGCCGTGCCGATCGTCAGCGGCGTGACGGCGCTTGAAGCGCTGGCCGGCGCCGACGGCAAGGTCGCTCAATTGCGCTATCAGGCCGGTGGGCAGGACCGCACGATCGCGGTCGACCAGGTGCTGCTGCACCAGGGCGTCGTGCCCAATACCAACCTGTCGCGCGCGGCCGGTGCGGAGCATGCATGGAACGAGCGGCAGGACTGCTGGGAACCCGTGGTGGACGCCTGGGGCGCGACCTCGGTGCCGCACCTGACCATTGCCGGCGATGGCGCCGGCATCGCGGGGGCGGTGGCCGCGGAGCATCGCGGCCGGATCGCGGCGCTGCATGCCGCCGCGGACCTCGGCCGGATCGGCATCGCCACGCGCGACAGGGAGGCCGCGACGCATCTTGCGGCGCTTGCCAGGGCGACGCGCGGGCGCGAGTTCTTCGAAATCCTGTACCGCCCGCTCGCCCAGTTCCGGCGCCCGGTCGGCGACACGATCGTCTGTCGCTGCGAGGAAGCGACCGCGGAACAGGTGCGCCACGCCGCGCGCATCGGCTGCCAGGGTCCCAACCAGCTGAAGGCATTCCTGCGCTGCGGCATGGGTCCTTGCCAGGGGCGCTTCTGCGGGCTGACCGTCACCGAGCTGATCGCCGACGAGCAGCAGCGCCATCCGCGCGACGTGGGCTACTACCGGCTGCGTTTTCCGACCAAGCCGGTGACGCTCGGCGAGATCGCGACGCTGCCGCAGACGCAGGCATCGCGCGAGGCCGTGGTGCGCTTCAAGAAGTGAAGCGCGACACGGCGATGCAGACCACCGGCCCGCGCCGCGGGCCGGCCTGAACACAGCAACACCACAATAAGCGAGCAAGGCCGGATCGCCCCGAGGGAATGCCGAGTCTTGCCGATTGCACCAGCACAGCGACGAAACCTGAGAGCACTCCCCAACACTACCTATCGAGGTTCAACCATGGCGTTTTCCAAGATTGTCCCGGCTCTCGCCCTCGCACTGGCCGCCACCCATGGCATCGCGCAGGACTTGCCCGCGGGCCCCATCCGGATGCTGGTCGGCTTTGCACCCGGCGGCGGCAACGATGTGATTGCCCGCCTGGTTTCGACGCAGTTTCAGTTGAATACCAAGACCACCGTCGTGGTCGAAAACAAGCCCGGTGGCGGCAGCACGATCGCGACCGCCGAGATGACGCGCGGCAAGCCCGATGGCTCGGTGCTGCTGCTCGGTTCGGTCGGCGGGCAGGCGATTGCGCCGTCGATCTACAGCAAGCTGCCTTACGATCCGGTCAAGGGCGTGCAGCCAGTTTCGCTGGTCGCCAAGTCCGCCAACGCGCTGGTCGTCAACAACGATCTGCCGGTCAAGACCGTGCAGGAGCTGGTGGCCTATGCCAAGGCCAATCCCGGCAAGCTGAACGTGACGTCGCCGGGCAACGGCACCATCTCGCACCTGTCGGCCGAGCTGTTCAAGAGCATGGCGGGCGTCTCGATCACGCATATTCCTTACCGCGGCGACGCACCGGCAATGCAGGACGTGATGGCCGGCCAGGCCCAGATGACGTTCGCCAGCCTGCCGTCGGCGAAGGCCGGCGCGGATTCCGGCAAGGTCCGCATTCTGGCGGTCACCAGCACCAAGCGCGTCGACACGATGCCGAACGTACCGACGATCGCCGAGTCCGGCGTGCCGGGCTATGAGGTCGTGTCGTGGTACGGCGTGTTCACCACCGGCGGCACGCCGATGCCGACGGTCAACCGCCTTGCACAGGAAATCGCCGCGGTGATCGCCCAGCCGTCCATCCGCGACGCGATCGCCAAGCAGGGCATGGAGCCGAGCGCCCTCGGTCCGGTCGAGTTCACGCAGCTGGTCAACCGCGACACGCAGAAATGGGCCAAGGTCGTGAAGACCGTCGGCATCAAGCTGGACTGAACGGGCTGAGGTCCGCCGGCCGGCGGATCTCGCCGGCGCGAGGCCGGGCGCACCGCCGGTCTGGTACCGGTCCGGCGGCGCCTGCCGATGTATTCCGTGGTGGAATACATCGCCGACAAAACTTCACGCGGGGCGCCGCGCGCTACTCCATACTCGCTGCATCATCGAACGCAGCGATCGTGGAGGAGCACCGTGAAAATTGCATGCGCATGGATCTTGATGGCGGCCGCACTCGGCATGTCGATGCCGTCGGCACAGGCGGCGTGGCCCGAGAAGCCGATCAAGCTGATCGTACCGACCGCGGCCGGCGGTGCCCCCGACATCGTTGCCCGCCTGTTCGGCGATGCGCTGTCCAAGCGGCTGGGCCAGGCCATCGTCGTCGAAAACCGGCCCGGTGCCGGCGGCAATATCGGCATGCAGGCCCTGCTGCAGGCGCCCGCCGACGGCTACACCATCGCCTACGGCAACAACGCCACGCTGGCGACCAACCGGTTCCTCTATAGCAAGCTGCCGTACGATCCGGACAAGCTGGTGCCCATCGTCGGGCTCGTGACGACATTCAATATCCTGGCCGTCAACAACGCACTGCCGGTGAAGTCGGTGCGCGAGCTGATTGCCTATGCGAAAGCCAATCCCGGCAAGCTGTCGATGGGTTCCGCCGGCAACGGCACGACCAGCCATCTGGGCGGCGAGTTGTTCAAGACGCTGGCCCATCTCGATATCGAGCACGTGCCATACAAGGGCAGCACCCCGGCGCTGCAGGACCTGGTCGGCAACAACGTGCATCTGATGTTCGACAACGTGCCTTCGATCGGGCCCTATGTAAGCAGCAACAAGGTGCGCGCGCTCGCCGTGACATCGACCAGGCGCTCGCCGCATTTCCCGCAGGTGCCGACGATGGACGAAGCCGGCATCAAGGGCTACGAATTGACCGCATGGGCGGGGCTGGTCGGCGCGCCCGGCATGCCGGCCGAGGTGGTGGACCGGCTCAATCGCGAGGTCAATGCGGTGATTCGAGATCCCGGTTTCCGTGCGCAGCTGGACCGGCTCTCGTTCGAGCCGCTGGGCGGATCGCCGCGCGACTTCCAGGCGCTGGTGACATCGGAGACCGTGAAGTTCGGCGAGCTGGTGCGCAAGAGCGGCGCCAAGGTCGATTGAAGGTGCACGGCATGTCATCTCATTTCGATCTGATCATCCGCAACGGCGACCTGATCGACGGCAGCGGCGCGCCGCGGCGCTCGGCCGACGTGGCAGTGCGCGACGGCATCGTTGCCGCCATCGGTGCCGGCCTCGACGCCACCGCCGACGAGGTCGTCGATGCCACCGGCATGGTGGTCGCGCCGGGATTCATCGACACCCATACGCACGACGACTGGATGGTGTTCGAGTCCCCGCAGATGCTGCCCAAGGTGACCCAGGGCGTCACCACGATCATTGCAGGCAACTGCGGCATCAGCCTCTTTCCGCTGGTCACCGACAGCATCCCGCCGGCGCCGCTCGACATCATGCGCGGCGGCTTCGTATTCGAATCGGTGCGGGCCTACCGCGAGGCGTTCGCCGCCCGGCCGGCCGCCGTCAACGTCTCGGTGCTTGTGGGCCAATCGACGCTGCGCGCGCGCCGCGTCGCCGAGCTGGGACGTGCTGCGACCGACGGGGAGATCGAACACATGCGGCGCGACGTCGAGCAGGCCCTGCTGGAGGGGGCGATCGGCGTTTCCACCGGCACCTTCTATCCGCCGTCGGCAGCGGCACCCGAACAGGAGATCCTGCGGATGTGCGAGCCGATGCGGCGGCTGGGCGGCGTGCTGGTCTCGCATATGCGCGACGAAAGCGACAAGGTTGCCGAGGCGATCGACGAGACTGCCCGTCTGGGCCGGGCGCTCGATGTGCCGACCGTGATTTCGCACCACAAGCTGGTCGGCAAGCGCAATCACGGCCGCAGCCGCGAGACGCTGGCGCAGGTGCGGGAACTGGCGAGCACGATGCCGCTTTGCCTGGACTGCTATCCGTACGCGGCCTCGTCGACCATGCTGCGTCCGGAACGGGTCGACCAGTGCGACCGCATCCTGATCACCTGGTCGGCCTCGCATCCGGAAGCCGCCGGCCGCTATCTGGAGGATCTGGCCCAGCAATGGCGGCGCTCGCGGCGCGAGGTGGCCGAGGCCTTGCTGCCGGGCGGCGCGGTGTACTTCATCATGGACGAGGGCGATGTGCGGGACATCCTAAGCTACCCGGACACGATGATCGGCTCGGACGGCATTCCGTCCGACGAAACGCCGCATCCCCGGCTGTGGGGCACCTTCCCGCGCGTGCTTGGACTGTACTCGCGGGATCTCGGCCTGTTTCCGCTCGAGCGCGCGGTTCACAAGATGACCGGTCTGCCCGCACAGCGCTTCGGGCTGGAGGGGCGCGGCCACCTTGCGGTCGGCAAGGTGGCCGACATTGCGGTGTTCGACCCGGCGACGATCCGCGATTGCGCGACCTTCGATGCGCCAACGCAGCCGTCGGTCGGCATCCGGGACGTGTTCGTTGCGGGGCAGGCGACGCTGCGCGATGGCGTGCCTACCGCCAACCGGCCCGGACGCTTCGTGACGTCGACCCTGGTCAGGTCGGGCGCGCCGGCGTGAGCCGATGCCGGGGGCGGTGCGCGTCAGCCTTGGCCGTCTGCAGCAGCCAGTCGAGAAAGGTGACGAGGGTAGGGTTGGCGCGCTTCTCGTCGAGGCAGACGAAGTAGTACGACTTCGGCGACAGATAGCTGGTGTCCGACAGCCGGATCAGGCGGCCGGCCCGCAGGTCGTCGCCCGCGACGAATTCCGGCAGCAGCGCGATGCCCATGCCGCTGACCGCGGCCTGCAGGCCCATGGTCAGCAGGCCATAGCGCGGACCGTCTCCCGGCCTGGCCACCTTGGCGCCGATCTGTGCGAGATACGCCGGCCACGCGTCCAGCGCGGTATGTTGATGGAGCAGGGGCAGCTGCCGCAGCGCCTGCGCCAGCGAGCCACCTCGTGGCCGCCGCTCAGGCGCGCACACCGGGAACAGCTCCAGCGGCATGACTTCGACGCCGAAATGGCCGGGCGGCGGCCCGCCGCAGTACATGATGGCGGCGTCCAGACCGCTGTGGGGCAGGTCGACGGGCCCGACCTTGGTCGTGATGTTCAGCTGGATCTGCGGATGCTGCTTGGCAAACTGCAGCATGCGCGGCAGCAGCCAGATGTTGCCCAGCGAGACCGGCACCGACAGATCGAGCCGCCCGCCGGACCCGCGGCCGGTGAGCACTTCCAGCGTGGCTTCCTCGAGCAGATTCAGTACCTGCGTGACGCGCTTCAGGTATTCGGCGCCGGTCGCGGTCGCGACGACGCCACCCTTGCGCCGGTCGAGCAGCCGCACGCCAAGGAAGTTCTCCAGCTCCGTCAGCTGCTTGCTGACCGCGCTCTGCGTCAGGCACAGCTCGTCGGCGGCCTCGGTCACGCTTCCCTTGCGCACAGTGGCTTCCAGGGCGACCAGATTGGCAAGGGCGGGCAGATTGCGGCTGGTGGTGCTTTTCATCGCGACATCCTCGGGGCGGGCGGCGGCTTTCGGTGCCATGGCGGCAAGCCGGGGCTGCGCCATTGTCGTTCATGTATTCCGTGAAGGAAACCAACACGATGTCCGATCGTTCTGCGGATGAAAGGGCCGCAACCGCCGATCCGGCGGCCGTCAGCGAGATGGCGCCGGTATCCGATGTCTTCGAAATGCCGATCGCGGAACTGGCACGCCGCATGGACGCCGGCACGCTGACCGCCGAACAGCTGGTGGCGGGCCACCTTGCACGCATCGAGGCGTTCGACCGCGCCGGCCCGTCGATCAATGCGATCAGCCGCCTGCATCCCGACGCGCTGCGCGAGGCGGCCCGGCTGGACCGCGAACGCCAGCGGCACGGGGCGAGGAGTCCGCTGCATGGCATTCCGATGGTGGTCAAGGACAACATCGACACCACGGGATTGCCCACCACGGCCGGCTGCGCGGCATTGCACGACGCGCGGCCCGCAAGCGACGCGCCGGTGGTGGCCCGGTTGCGCGCCGCCGGCGCGATCGTGCTCGGCAAGGCCAATATGTCGGAGCTTGCCGCCTCCAATGGACGCTTCGGCTACAGCTCGGCCAACGGCCTGACCTTGAATCCATACCGGCTGTCCCGCAACGCCAGCGGCTCCAGCAGCGGCACGGGTGCCGCGGTCGCGGCCGGCTTTGCGGTGTTTGGACTGGGCACCGATTCGTTCGGGTCGGTACGCGGGCCGGCCTGTGTGCATGCGCTGGTCGGTTTCCGTCCGACTCATGGGCTGCTGGAGTCGGACGGCGTGCTTCCTCTGGCGCAGTCCTTCGATACGGTGGGACCGCTGACCCGCAGCGTCGACGACGCGGCGCTGGTGCTGGCCACGCTGGTCCCGCAAGCCGGCTTTGACCGCACCGAGGAACGCCTTGCCGGCCGGCGGCTCGGTATCGTGACGGACTTCAATGGCGCCAACGACGAGATCGACGCGCTGTTTTCGCAAGCATGCGCGGATCTCGTGGCCGCCGGCACGTCCATCGTGCCGGTCGCGCTGCCGGTCGAAGCACGCGACCTGTACGCGCGCGTGCTGGGCGATATCGCGCGAAGCGAATGGGCAGGGCAGCTCGACCGCTATCTGGCCGCGCTGCCTTCGTCATGCCCGCGCGATACGGCGGCGCTGCTGGCGCGGATCGAGGCGCTGGAGAGCGATGCGCAAGGTGGCGATACGTCGAGGGCCGGCGCGCGAATCGCCGATGCGTCGCGACGCTCACCGAACCCGGTGACGATCGCCGCGCTGCGCCATGCCCTGGCAACGCGCAACGAACCGCCACGCCGCGGCCTGTCCGCCGCGCGCGCATTCGGCGCTGCGCTCGCCGGTCTGATGCAGTCCAGCGGTTGTGCCGCGCTGGTGTTTCCCACATTGGCCTGCCCGGCGTCGCCGCGCTTCGATCGCGACGATCCGACCTACCGCTGCCGCGTCTCCAATCCGCTGGCGGCGATGCATATGGCCAGCGCGGCCGGCTTTCCCGAGATCAGCGTGCCAATGGGCCGGACCGAGGCCGGCGTTCCGGCCGGGCTGTCGCTGCTGGGCCGTGCCGGCGACGACCGCCTGCTGCTCGGCATCGCCCGCGATTACGAAGCGGCGACGCGGCATCGCCGGCCGCCGGGCTTGGGGTAGCAAGACACGCTTGCTCCGGTCAACGCCCCCGAAGCGGCGGCAGGATGCTGTCCATCAGGCTTGCGCAGGAGCCGGCACCACCGCCGGCCGCGGACCGCGGGCCATCATCGCCATCGCCGCCGCGACCAGGCACATCGCGCCCGCGGCATACAGCGCCGGCGTATAGGTCAGCAGCAGCGTGCGCGTCATGCCCGCGCCATAGGCGGCAACGGCCGCACCCACCTGGTGGGCGGCAAACACCCAGCCAAACACCATCGCCGCACGCTCCTTGCCGAACGCGCTGCCCGCCAGCTTGACGGTGGGCGGCACCGTCGCGATCCAGTCCAGGCCGTAGAACATCGCGAACACGGACAGGCCGACCAGCGTGAAGGTGGAGTGGGGCAGCCAGAACAGCGACAGCCCGCGCAGCGCGTAGTACCAGAACAGCAGCTTGCGGTTGTCATAGCGATCCGACAGCCATCCGGACAGGATCGTGCCGACGAAGTCGAACGCGCCCATCATGGCGAGCGCCGATGCGGCGGGCACCGGCCCCATGCCAAAGTCGCCGCACAGCGCGATGAAATGCGTCTGGATCAAGCCGTTGGTGCTCAGGCCGCAGATGAAGAACGTTCCGGCCAGCACCCAGAACGTGCGGTTTCGGATCGCTTCCCGCAATACCAGGAACGGGCCGGACCATCGCATTGGTGCGGCGGGCGCTGCCGCGACCGAGGTGCCGGGCGCCTCGCCGAACGGCAGCAGCCCGACGTCGGAAGGACGATTGCGCATCAGCGCGGCGACCAGCAGCGCCAGCAGCGCACACGCCAGCAAAACCGGCAACACAGCGGTGCGCCAGCTGACATGCTCGATCAGCCAGGCGGCCAACGGCAGGAAGGCGAGTTGGCCGGTTGCCGCGCTCGCGGTCAGGATGCCGATCACAAGCCCTCGCCGCTGGCTGAACCAGCGATTGGCAATGACCGCGCCCAGCACCAGCGCCGTCATGCCAGAGCCGGCGCCCAGCATCAGGCCCCATGCGATGAACAGCTGCCACAGCGTGGTGGCCACCATGCCGAACCCCATGCCGCCGGCGATCAAGGCCAGGGCCATAAATACGATGCGGCGCACGCCATAGCGGTCGATCAGCATGGCCGCGAAGGGCGCCATCAGCCCGAACAGCGCAAAGCGAATGGCCAGTACGGTCGAAATCCTGTCGGTGTTCCAGCCGTGTTCGTTCGACAGCGGCACCAGCAATGCCCCCGGCAGTCCGAGCGCCGCCGCGGTGGTCAGCATGACAAGGAAGCCCAGTGCTGCAACGATCCAGGCGTAGTGGATGCCGTGCCGCTCCAGGCGGCGCGCAAGCAGTTCAGCAAACATGTTCGAGGTCGGGGAAAGGAGGGTGGATTCGACGGTGGATACGCGCTGCTCGATAAAAAAAAGCAAAAGGAGGCCGGCGTTCCCGATGATGGGGAACGAAACGACATGGCAAATCGAATGAGGCCGCACGCCCGGCAGCGTGCTGCGACCGGTCAGTCTTCGGGGGCCGCCGGGCGGGAGGTTCGCTTCTTGCCTCGGGTCGAGGTCTTGGCGGTGTCAGCGGCGTTGCGGGAGGGCGGTCGATCTTCCCCGGCGACGGGCCGGGTCAGCGCGGCAAGCGTCGCGGAAAGAATCTGCTCGGACAGCGGCGCGCCCTGCGTGGCGCGGGCCAGCATCACGGCGCCCATCATCATCGCCATTTCGGCCAGCGCCCTGTCACGCCGCGTATCGCCCGGGCCCGGCAGCGTGCGCTCCCACTGCGCGATCAACCCTTCGAGGCCGTCGATATAGGACTGGCGAACCGGCTTGTCCGCGCTCTCGCGCGCGACGTCGGCCGCAAGCGCGACGCCGGCGCATCCCGCCCCAGGCGCATCGCGATGCCGCTCCGACAGATAGGGCACGACCACCGCGGCGCGCGCCGCATCGGCGTCCCCGGGATGGGCGTCGATGCGCTGCCGCCATCGCTCCAGCGCCTCGGCAAACGCGCGATCGCAGGCGGTGGCGGCCAGCGCGTCCTTGGACGCGAAATGGCTGTAGAAACCGCCGTGGGTCAAGCCGGCGGCTCCCATCACATCGGCCACGCTGATGCCCGTCAAACCGTGTTCGCGGAACAGGCGCGACGACGCCTGCTCGATCGCTTCACGGTTCTGACCGGCTTTTTCGCGGGAGGAGCGCGGCATGATGCTTCTCTATGCTGAGTCGATGGACAGCATATTAGATGATGGGTGTCATGTATTCAAGGGGCGGCATCGGGACAATCCGTCCGCATGCATGACGGCGTGCAGGGCAGGGAAGTCACGGTTTGACTTGATTGTCTCTATTGGCGAGCCAGGTCACGCGACGTCGCGAGCAGCATCTGGGGCCGCTGGCGCAACGGTTCTCCGTCCAGTGGAGCCGCGACGGTGCCAATCCGTTGCGCCCCGCAGGCGAGATAGAACGGTTCGGCATACGGCTCCGCATCGATGGTCAGATGCTTGACGCCGTGACCGGCAGCCAACGCCGCCGCATGCCGCAGCAGGGCTCGTCCAACACCACGCCGCATGTAATCCGGTGCGACCCAAAGATGCTCGAGCGCCCATGTCACGGCGTCCGTCGGAAATACCGAATGAAATCCGGCGATCGATCCGTCGATTTCCGCAACGTAGGTCAACGATTGCGCGACATAGGAACCTGTGATTGTCAGGTCCTCGCGCCATGCTTGAAGCTGGGCCTGGGTATATGGCCAATGCGCCTTGGCTTTGTTGGCGATTTCAGTCAGCAAGGGCGCCTCGCATTCGAGGCCGCGTCGGATCTTCATCGGTCGTGCTTCGTGCAAAATCGTATTCTGCTGCATCCGCAGGGATTGGATCGCCACGTTTGTTGTTTGGCTTAGATTCCTGACTCCCCACCTTTGAACGTTTGCACGCCGAAACCAAGGCCCGGCGAAATCACCGAAGCCCCCTCTGCATGCAGCGAAACCGTCGACACCTGATTATGCCGCTGCGCCCAGGTGGCGAATTCACCCAGCCTGCGGACCTTGGCCGCGGGCACACCGTATAAGGCGCAGCGCTGCTCCAGTTCTTCCGCATTCAGCATGTGCAACCGTTCGGCAATGATCGCCTTCAGTCCAGCTGGATTGATGGAGCGCACAAACGATGCCGGCGAGTCCGGATTCAGCGGCTCGGCGAAATACCGCGGATCGCCTGCCATATCGGCGAGCCCGAGCACGTCCAGCAGCCGGATCAGTTGTCGCGGCGTATTGGCGCCAAGCGCAATCCAGCCGTCCCGCGTGGCGAAGAAGTCCGCAGCCGGGCTGCCGGAATAGCCTTGATTGCCGACCCTGGCAGGCGACGCGCCGTTTGTCAGCGCTTCGCATGCGAACGAGTACATCAGCTGTAGCGCCGCGCCGGTCATCGATACGTCCAGCTGCACCGCGCACGCAAGCCGATCGCGCTCGCGTAGCCCCGCAAGAATCGCCAGCGCCGCCTGCATGCCGGTGGCCGCGTCGACCACCGGGAAGCCGGTCTTGATCGGCGGATCGTCCTCGGTGCCGGCCATGAACGCCATGCCGGTTGCTGCCTGGATGATGTGGTCATAGGCAGGGCGCTCGGCCACGTCGGCGCTGCTGCGCCCATACCCCGAGATCGTGCAATAGACGACCGTCGGATTGAGCGAGCGGATCGCCTCGAAACCCAGCCCGAAGCGCGCCAACACGCCAGGACGCAGGTTGTCGACCACGACATCGCAGGTCGACGCCAGGTCCAGCGCACGCTTGCGGTCGGCCGGATCGCGCAGGTCGACCGTGTGGCTTTCCTTGCCGGCATTCAATGCGGCAAAGCCCTGGCGGCCTTTCTCGGTGCGGCGCATGACGTCGCCACCATTGGCGTTTTCCATCTTGAGCACCGTTGCGCCGAGTTGCGACAGATAGAACGTCGCCAGAGGGCCGGCGATCACGTGCGAGAAATCGAGTACGCGGATACCGGCCAGAGGGGCGAAGGGTAGTGGGGTGGCAGTCATGTTCGGTCGCTTGTGATCGGTCGGTTGTGGTCGGTCGATTGTGGTCGGTCGGCCATCATTGAAGCGCAATGCGGCTCTGCTCGACGATGCGGCGGTACTTCACCGTCTCCTCCGCGATGAAGCGGGAAAAGGCCTCGGGCGTCGGCGTAGGGTCGATGACCGAAGCGGCCTTCTCGTAGAAGTCGCGCACCGCCGGATCGCTCAGCGCTTTCCGGAAGGCGGCATGCAGGCGCGCCACGACCGGCTTCGGTACGCCGGCCGGTGCCCAGATGCCGCTCCACGAGTCCAACACCAGGTCCTGGCGGCCGAGCGCCTCGTTCAGCGTCGGCACCCCCGGCAGGTTCGGCAACCGATGCGCCGACGTCACGGCCAGCGCACGCACCGTGCCCGTCGCCAATGGCGGCATTGCAGTCGAGGCAACGGGAAAACCGAACGTCGTATCGCCTCGGATCAGCGACGGCACGATCTCGACCGATCCCTTGTACGGAATGTGAACCATATCGACGCGCACGGCATTGGCGAACGCGGCACCGGCAAGATGCGCGGCGCTACCGATCCCGCCCGATGCGTAATTCAGCGTACCGGGCGCGCTTCTTGCTGCCTGCGCCACGTCCGCCACGGTGCGATAGGGCGTGCCTGCCTTCACTACCATTACCTGCGGGCTGAAGCCTGTGCGGATGACATGCGTGAACGTCGCGGGATCGAACTTGACGGACGGCTGCATCAGCTTCTGCGTGACATGTGTCGATGCGCCGATCATCAGCGTGTAGCCATCGGCCGGCTGTTGCGCAAGCACTTCGGCAGCGAGGATGCCGCCCGCGCCGACCTTGTTCTCGACGACCACGGGCTGCCCCAGTTCACGTGAAACGACCTCGGCCGTCTTGCGCGCCAGAACATCCGGACCGCCGCCTGCGGCGTAGGGAACGATCAGCCGGATCGGCCGACTCGGAAACGGAGCGTCGCTGGCCCTGGCCGCGCCGGAGAGCAGGGTGGCGACGGCCACCGCCAGGCCCAGCCTCACCGCGAGTTTTCCTGTCGTGCGCACTGCGTTGTCTCCTTTCTTTGTATCGCCATGGGCCCGATTGTGTGTGCGGCATACTTGCCTGTAAATTATTGATTTTCGATCCAGTCATCACGTTTTGTTATGACAAAGAATTCGGCCGGTATCGGCGCGCGCCTAGATCGCCTTCGCATCCGCCATCTGCGATTCCTCGAACTGATCGACACTCATGGCTCGCTGTCGGCCGCCGCAGGGCAACTTTCGCTGAGCCAGCCGGCCGCGACAAAGATGCTTCAGGAAATCGAGTCGGTGTTCGGTGCCGCGCTGGTCGAGCGCACGACGCGCGGGGCCGCGCTGACGCCGACCGGACAGCTCGCGCTGGGACGCCTGCGCATCGCGTTGAACGCCCTTTCCGCCGCGATGGAGGCCATCCATGCAACGCCGGCACCGGTGCCGATCGTCCACGTCGGCATCCTTCCGTTGGTTGGCGTGGTGGCCATGCCCAGGCTGTTGGCAAGATTGGCCGCACGGCCTGGCTTCCCTCATCTCGTTATCCACGAATCGACGGTCAGTGGTTTGCTCGGGATGCTGGACCGCGGGGAAATCGACTGCATGGTCGGCCGCATCGGATCGCGCAGGGAAGGGGAGGCGACGAGCGGGATGCGCGTGATGCCGCTTTGGGAAGAACGTCTGACGGTCGCCTGCGCGTTGGACCATCCGCTAGCCCGAAAGCGCTCGGTGGCGCTGTCGCACCTGTGCGAGTACGACTGGATTACCACGCCGCGCGGCGCCAGCACGCGCATGCTGTTCGAAGCACCATTCCTGGACGCGGGAATCGTGCCGCCGCAGCCAAAGATCGAGTCATTCTCGTTCCATACCAACCTCTGCATGGTGGCCGGCAGCAGGCTGCTGACAGTCGCCCCCGAAACCGCGGTTCGACACTACGCAGGGCTTGGCATGGTGCGACAGGTCCGGCATGGGAGCTGGTTTGCTGGCGGTCGTACGGTGTTTGTGACGCGTGAGGACGCGGCGGATGCGCCGGGCGTTGCGGCCGTTGGCGAAGCGTTGGCCGGGCTGATGGGGGGCGGGGAATTGGGCGGGGCTGGGGGCAGGTGATCGCTACGTTGTTGTGCGCCAGGGCGCGCCGCGTCTCATCCTCCAGGCGACATCCGAGAAGAACGTTCCCTGCCGAACCCCAGGCCCGGCGACACCACCGAAGCCTCCGACTTCCAGGTCAAGCCCGGGGGATGTCCGCGTGGCTAACCGGAAACGAGCGACGCAGGATTACGCTGGAATGGCGTCATGACCGGATGGCGGGCGGCGGGGAGGGATAGAGCGCAGTCTAGCGATTGGCCGAGGAGACGAAGTTCTCCAGATCGCGGTTGAATCGCTGCGGCTCCTCGAGGAAGGGCGCATGGCCGGAATTGTCGTACAGGCTCACTCGAACACGCGGGTTGAGCGCCCGGGCACGTGCAATGGTCGGTTGGGGCATGACCAGAGCGTCCCTGGCCCCGTACAACAGCAGTGTCGGCACCCCCGCCTTCGGCAGCCCTTCGGCGGCGGCCACCGTCATCGACGGCGTTGCC
This sequence comes from Cupriavidus gilardii, assembly GCF_008801915.1. Taxonomy (GTDB): domain Bacteria; phylum Pseudomonadota; class Gammaproteobacteria; order Burkholderiales; family Burkholderiaceae; genus Cupriavidus; species Cupriavidus gilardii. The sequence continues at coordinate 18,093 of NZ_VZOV01000027.1, read as the reverse complement.
CGTGTCATGGTCCACGAAGCCATTGCCGCATTGGCCAGCAATCGCTCCATCGTTGGCGCATCCGGTTGCGTGTGAAAGCACAGCCGCAGGAAGGTCCGCACAGCGTCCAGATGCGTTCGCAGATCGTCGGAGGCGAGACCGGCATACACCTCCGGATGTGGCGCGATTTGCTGCGTGTTCAGTTCGATCACGCCATCCACATACACCGCACCGGCAATCGCCGCGTCTCCATAAGCGGCAAGGTAATTCGAGATGACGACCCCGCCCAAAGACCATCCCACCAGTACCGGGCGTTTGACTCCGCTTGCCTCCAGCACCGCAGCCAGATCGTCGGCATAGCGACGGCCGTCGTGGTAGGCCGCTGCGTCCTCGGGTTTCCCGGAGAGTCCATGGCCGCGCAGATCGTAGGTAATGATGCGGAAGCGCTGGAGGTCCGGACTGCTGGTCTGCTTTTCCCAGTTGATCCGGCTGCCCAGCAGTCCATGGATAAAGACGATGGCGGGCCCGTCCGTATTTCCCGATTCCTGCACCGCCAGTTGGACACCGTCCGGTGCAGTCACGGTGAAATGCCTTTCGGCAGCGACTGCTGCCAAGGACACGCTTGCCAGGGCCACGGCCAACAACGCCGCGCGCATGACACGAAAAAAAGAAAAGCGCCTCACAAGTTCGCTCCAAAGAGGGTAGGGACACCAGTCTAGTTGGGGGTAGTCGGGATGATCTATGATCGATGGTTTCAATATATTGATCATTCGTCCTGTTTTTATGTCCGCGCCTATTGCCGTAAGCGGCGACCTGATCGATGAACTGCTGCTCGGAATGCGCCTGTCCAGCGTCCAGTTCCGCAGGATCGCCATGGGGTCGGCCGCGGGCGTCGGTTTTGCCAACCCGGTCGGGCGGGGGCAGTTTCACTTCGTCGGCCGAGGCCCGGCATGGCTACGCAGTCCGGATGGACAAACGCACGCGCTCGGTACGGGCGACGCCTTGCTGATTCCGCGGGGAGGGCACCATTCCATGCTGTCCTCGCCCGACGCGGCGCCAGGGGACGTCCGGACATTCGACCCGGCTCTTTCAAATCAAGCACGCGCGCACGGGGCCCATCGGGGAGACGAGGTGTGGCCATCGTCCGGCGCTGTGCTCTTCAGCGGCTGTATGGAACTGGACTTGGGCGGCATGCAACCGCTGGTCGCGGCGATGCCGGAAGTGATGCGAGTCGATACGCTGCTGCAATGCGCACCGGAAATCGAGCCAATGCTCGCCGCGATGGAGCGGGAATCCAAGGTGGAGCGAGCGGGCCACGCCGTCATCATGGCGCGCCTGGCCGAGGTCGTGGCCGCCCTGATCGTTCGTGGCTGGGTCGCAAGCGGGTGCGGCGGTGCATCCGGCTGGATAGGCGCGCTGCGTGATCCTCGACTCAGCATGGCAATCGTGGCCATGCACCGGCAACCGGATCGAGACTGGACGGTCGCGCAGTTGGCGAAGGAAGCGAGCAGTTCGCGCTCGGTCTTTGCCCGCAGGTTCCTGCTGGCCACCGGCGTATCGCCGTTGCGCTACCTGACCGAGCTGAGGATGCGTCTTGCCGTTCGCAAGCTCAGTCGCGAAGGGCAGTCAGTGGAAGAGGTGGCAAGTCAGTTGGGATACGGATCGCTGGCCGCGTTCAGTCGCGCATTCAAGCGAACTGTGGGCGTGTCGCCCGGTGCATGCCGGACGGCATGCACGGACCGCCGATAACGCTCCGGCATCAGCACCGTGTCCCCGGCAGCGTGATGGCGGCATGGGCCGCCGCCATGATCACGAAGGCGAGGACAGAATGACCGCCTGAAGCGACCGTTGTTTTGCGTAATTTTGTTACTCACGCACTGACGGCGTGACGCTGCTTGTCGCTTGCCTAGTAACAAATTTAGTTGAACAAACTTTGCAGAAAATTGTTACTCCGTTGAACGGTTCAACTTAAAGTGTTCTTTGGATGTACGGCGGCCATGTTACGTCTTCAGTCTGTCAGGTAGCGTGCGAAGGGGCCTGTCTCCCCGGCAGGTTATTCGTCTGCCAGTTTAAACGTGCCGTCGCCCCTCGCAATAATGCGTTCTGACCTGATCAGCGACGCCAGTCCTTCCAGAACATCGGCTACTTCCATCTCGAGCAGCTTGGCGATTTGGACCGCGTGCAACTTCTTGACGCTTGCACTGACGAGGTCGAGAATCTGGCCTTCGGGCCCCGACTCATAAGGTAGCCAGCTCAGCCGGCGGTGCTTGTCTGCGGTCCTGTCAATCTCAGGTTCCCGCTCTCTTTGCCGTGCAAGAAGTCGGTTCCGCATTTGCTCGTCTTCTTCGGCACTGGCGCGCTGTCTCTCGCGCTGTGCCGCAAGCCGCTGCGGACCTTGGGCAATAAAGGCGTCCATCACCTCGATCGGTCCCTTTCGGAAAGGCACTCCTCGAAATGCGCCGTGCTCATATAGCAGCTGTCGCAACCGTTCACATCGATACGATTCGCTCTCGCAGACGTCGGGTAGGTATTGCGCCTGTTGCTCCGCCGGTATGTCACGGTAGTAACGGCCACCAATCATGACGTAGCGCTCGATGAGGCGGAGCAACAGCTCTTCTCTGCTTAGTTCGTCGGGGTTTCCCATTGCCGCTCACAATGAAAAGAGGGCTGGTTCATCGAGTTAAAAATCGTAACAAATCTGTGCAGAGATCGAGCGGGTAGGCGATGAACTGTGCGTATCCGCCCGGCACGACGCTCGCTTGCTGGTGTCCTGGGGAAGTTTGCCAGCCTCGCGCGACTGTCGGGAAGAGGACCGCAGCGACGGTCGGCAGACGGGGCGGGAAAGGCTGTAGCAAGTTCACTACGGACTTCTCCTGCGAGACGCGCCTAGCCTGACTGCGTGTCAGCCCTGGCCCCATGCGTCGCTTGCATTCTCGTGCAAGCCTTCTATCGTTCAAACGTTTTCCTAGGCAATGTCGCCCGTCCTGCCAAGTCGAGGACCGCTTCATGGATCCAGGCAACGATGAACATTACGGCGGCGGGCGAGTCCTCCGTGGCCAACGCGTCGACACGTCGGATTGGCCAACGCCAGACGAGGGCGCGCTCGACGATCCGCGGCGCGCCTTGTATTTTTCCAGAAAACACGCGGTCCAGCTCTATCTTTCCGGCGCCGACGCCCACACCATCAAGCGTCTGACCTCGTTCAGCGACAAGCAAGTTTATCGTTTGATTTCCGAGCGTTGTCTTCAGGCGCATCCAGATGGCCGGCCGTATGGGTGGCGTGGGTTGGTGCCGTGGCTAAGAGTACGGCCATACCGCCGCCGCACGAAAATCCGTGTCGACCGGTTCGGCGGCGGGGCAGCCGGAGCGCTGCAAGCCACACTAGATGCGCACCCGGAACTGCGCCTGTCGTTTGAATCTCGCATCCGCTCCAGCCCATCGTCCAAACGGTTATCCGAGGCCAGGCGATCGCCCCGACGGCATTGGCTGTGGTTTCTTGACCAACTGCGCGAGCGCGGCTATGAGGCGCGCGGCGACTGGCCGTTCAATACATCGACGCGCGCTTACTTTACGATCTGTCGCTTCGTTGAACAGGTGCTGTCCTCGGACCCGAAATCGCTCGCGGCCAGCATCGGGGGAGCCGATCTGGTGCGCAAGCTCAAGGCCGGCGATGGGTCCGGCCGGCCGGCCCTGCGGTTCATGCAGCGGGTCGAAATGGACGCGCACAAACTGGACGGTCGCTTCTGCGTGTCGCTGCCGCTCGCCGGCGGCGGCTTCACGGAGAAGATCGTGCACCGGCTCTGGGTGATTGTGATCCTCGAGGTGGTCTCGCGCGCGGTGGTTGGCTACTACTTCAGCACCGGGCGAGAAGTCTCCAAAGACGATGTCCTGCGGGCGATCAAGACCGGACTGAGCCGGCCGAAGCTGCGTCCCGTGACCTTTTCCGACACCCCATACTTGCCTGGCGCAGGGCTGCTTGGCTCGCTCGGCGAGGAGTTTGTGGGGCTGTGTTGGGATGAAACCAGCGTCGACGGCGCACTGGCGGAAACCTGTCAGCACGTTCGCGCTGCGCTCCAACAGGCCGTGGGTTCGACCCTGCTGGAGCCGCGCAATTCGTTCGCCGCGCGACGGAGCAAAGACGATCGCCCGTTCATTGAGTCGTTTTTCCGCAACCTCGCCGGACGTGGCTTTCAGCGCTTGACCAACACGACCGGGGCGAAGCCGCAAGATCGGCAGGGCCGTGAGCCAGACGGCGTGGCGCTGGCCAGCCGCTTCCAATACGAATATGCCGAAGAGCTGTTGGGCGTGCTGATCGCCAACTATAACGCTACCCCTCACCGCGGCATTGGCAACCGGACGCCCTTGCAGTATGCGGCCTTCCTGCATCGGCATGGCGGCGAGACGTGGCGCCGGGTGGATGCCGCCGCCATGCAAGGCTTGTTTAGCGTGAGAAGGCGTTGTGTGGTCAGGGGCGGCGCGGCGGTGGGGCGGGCACCGTACGTGAACTTCCATTATGGCCGCTACAGCAACGAGGTACTGCACAACCGGCAGGATCTGGTGGGCACCGAGATCTGGGTGATCTGCCATGAAGAGGACGATTGCCGCGTAGCCCTCGCCTCGACGCTCGATGGAGTGCCCCTGGGGGTGCTGCGCGCGGCGCCGCCATGGCACCTATCGCCGCATAGCCTGGCGGTACGCGCGGCCATCTGCCGCGCTTGTGCCAGAGGCCAGTTTGCGATTTCCCCCGGCGGCGATGCGATCGAAGCCTTCATCCAGTACGTCGAGATGCAGCCGCACAAGAAGCTCCCGGTTCATCCGGCGTACCTGGAAGCCAGGCGCATCCTGGCGGCGGCCTCCCAGCTTTCCATTGGTGCCGTGATGCTTGATGCCGCGCTGGAGCGCGGTCGCGGCGGGTCATCCCGAGGTGGGCAGGCGCCCGAGGTCGCGCCGGTCGTGACACGGGCTCACACAACCGGTGACCTGGGCACGGATCGGAAGGGTGAGCTTCCCCCGCGGCGCATGGCGCGAACGGAGTAGAACGTGTCGTTCTCGCTGCCTGAGCGCATCGATCCGCGTCACTGCATTGTGACCAAGCAGTATGCGGTCTACACGCCGCCGATGCATGCCATGATCGAGCAGATAGGCGAGTGGATCGATCAGCAGCGCCCGGGCGGCTATATCTATGGTGCGTCGCGGCTCGGCAAGTCGCGTTGCGTGCAGTGGTATGTCGGCAAGGTGCTGGAGGAGCGATTTAGCGCCGTCGTGCCTCTGGTGGTATGGAGCCGACGCCCCGACAGTCATTCCAACGAAGCGGCGTTCTGGCATCAGATTCTGATGGCGTCGCACTTCGAGTTCGTCAACCCGGCCAAGGTGCCCAAGCGGGTCGAGGCGGCCTATCTCTGTCGGCAACGCTTCATTGCCATCGCCAACAATGCGTGTCGCAACTATGTCGTCTTGTTGATTGACGAAGCGCAGGATTTGACGCTGCGCGAGTGGAAGTGGCTGGTGGGCCTGCAGAACGATCTCGATTACGACGGTTACCTGCTCAGCGTCTTCTCGGTCGGCACGCATCAGTTGAACTATCGCCATGAATACATGGCCAGCACCGGCAACGCGCATGTGGCCGCCCGCTTCATGGCAGCCCATGCGCGCTTTCACGGTCTGCGCTCGGTGCAGGAGGTCGAGTATGTGCTGAACGGCTATGACGTCGACTCCGAATGGCCGGTCGACAGCGGGGTGCCGTTTCTGGCGTATTTTGCGCCAGAGGACTTTGCCCGCGGGCGCCGGCTGGCCGGCAGCGCCAAGCTTCTCTGGAACGCCCTGGTCGAGTTGTCACCGCAGCAGGCGCGACGGCGGCATGAGTTTCCGATGCAACACGTTGCCAAGGCGACCGAGAGCGTGCTGTTCCAACTGGCCCGCGGCATGGACTGGGACGAGGCGACCTGCTACGAGAACTGGCTCAGAGAATTGGCCAAGACCAACTTCTCTGACCACATGAGAATCATCGTCGCGGGCAGTTAGCAGTGGCGGGCTATCCCTCGGTCAACTGGTGGCCACACAATCTGCGCCCCTACGAGTCGGCGCTGTCGTTCGTCGCCAGGTTTTGTGCGCTCAATGGCGTCCCCGCGCGTGCCGGCACCGCGTTCCTGGGAGTCGAGCCACGCCATCCGCGATTCGTCTCTGATGATGACGTCGCGCGGGTGTCATCGCTCTTGGGCGAGGATCCGGCTCGGTTGACCGATGTCCTCCAGCACGCGCTCGATTTTCGTCAGTGCGGCACCTATGCGCCCCCTCCGGCTTACAGTCAGGGGCCGAGCGTCCGGTATTGCGCAGCCTGTGCGCAACAGGGCTATCACAGTTACCTGCATGAGGTGCCCTGGCTAACCAAGTGCCCGGTCCACCTGACGGCGCTGACCACCGTGCCGGCCAACCGGAGCGGGAACATAGGCGAGCGCCGCCTGGGGGCGTTCAAGCGCCTGATGCAGGGGCATTGCGCCGCTTGGCCGCACTTCGCTCCGGACGGATTTCCGACGCGCGAGCCCGGGGCGCTGCTGACCTTGGCAGCGTGGGTGCGCGACGCGTGCGACGCTTCCAAGCGGATGCAGGCAGGCGAGCTGTGGCGGTCCGAGGCAGGGACGCATCGTGGCGCAGTCACGATGGCGCAGGCCCTTGGCCAGCTGCACACGCTTGCCCCCCTGCCCACCGAGCTCGAGCCACTGCTTGCCGACCGCGGTGACGCTTGGGTCGTCCATCAGGCGCGTTTTCCGCGCGCAGTCAGTCGCGAGCTGGCGCGCCTTGGCGAGCGTGGCTTGCGGTTTGACGCCCTGTTTGCGTTCTACAAGGACAGCGGCGATACGTCCGAAGGCTCGCCAGCGTGGTACTGCCAGTCCGTCCAGCAGCAGATCCGGCAGCGCCATGGCACCTGCGCGTGCCGGTGGGAACGCGTCAACGCCGGGTTCGGCGCGTTCTGTTGGATCCAGACCCAGCCTGATGAGTTGGGGCAAGAGCCGTTGCAATGCCCGTTTGAAGTGGCGGTGCAGGACCTGGAGCTGGACTGGGGAAGCCAGGGCAGGGCGCTGCCGTCGCGGCTCGCGCAGCAAGAGATGTATCGCTTTCTGAAGGAATCGCACGCGATGCGCGATGCTGGAGTGCTCTCCTATAAGGAGGGAGCGCAGGTGTCCCCGGACGGTTATCTTTACCTCATGCAACGGGTATGGCCCTGCTGCGAATGGAATCGGGACTCCCCTTTGCTTGACCTGTTCCGGACTGCCGCGCGCTGGGAGATCGATAGCGAGCATCGCGCCATCACGCGCTGGTTGGACGATATTGAAGCCGGCAGCCACCCTTCCCACCGCCAGGATCCCCTCTACTGTGTGCGCTTGCGCAGCGATGAACAGGGAGCGTCGCTTCTGCATTGGCGATCGGCCGACCACCAGTCTCGAGGGTGAGGGGCGGCGCTGGCGGGCCGGGCGCACGAGGGACCGCCGGCGGCCGTCAACCGTCTACGGTCCCGAAATCAGGGCACCGACCGGGCCGGCAGCTATCCGTTGGGCATCGTGGTCGCGTTTTGCGGATGTTCTGGGACAGTCGGCCGTAGCCAGTAGGCTGGTGCGACCAGGGATGAAGCGCACCGATCGGCTGCCGATACGGTGAGGCGACAAAAAGCCCGCCTGTGACGGCAGGCGGGCTAAAACGGTCGACGCGGGGGTGCCTTGCCGCGCCGTTCCAGCTGCAGGGCACTGGCGGCAGCGCGGTCGCGGCGCGCGATCTGCACCGCTACAAGTGACGCCGGGCTGGCGAGGCGGCGCCCTGTTTCAATCAGCCCACCATACAAACCACAAGCGCGCGTCGCCTCAGCCATCGAATAGTGATGGCCATCAATCAACGCAAGGCGCACTTGGTCGCCATAGCGTATGCGCGAGCCATCCACGGGTTTCATGCATCGATTGTATCGTAGCCTGGAAGCGGAGCCGCTGTGCCCGCGGTGGCCGGCAGCCATCATGGCCGGCGTCTGCTCGGTGAACGGGGCTGGGCAGACGCCGTTTGATGGCCAGAGGTCTGCCGTTCCTGGCCCACGGCCGGGCCGAAATCCACTTCACCGTGGCGGTTTTCAGGTGTGATGCCAGCGATCAGAGCCTCTACGTCATACGCATCCTTGGCCGCTTCCGCGATCTCGGCCGGGCGCCGGAGCGAGGTGCCCTTACCCGACTTTCGTATTTTTGTTCGCATCCGATGCGCTCCCGACATTGCCAGCCCGTCGATACTATACCGTGGCCACCGTTGCGAAACCGGGCCAGGCGCTGAGGCCGTCAGCGGCGATCCCGGCCTCGCGCTATAGCGCACGAGCCATGAAGTGGACTCGGCAAGGGGGTACGCCACTGTGCCTGGCGTCGGTCTCCGTGCCCGTCTGCAGAAGCGGTCAGCGCCTCTCGGGGCGCCGCAATGCGGCATGCGGGGTTCGTGTTGAAGACCTACCCAGTTGCCATCTGGGCGAAACCAGGCGCCGGCTCAGCGCCAAAATTTGTCGCTCGGCTGCAGGCGCCGTTGAAATGGTGCGAATCCTTGGGTGCGGCCGCCATCATGCTGGTGAATCGACCGCGCGCAGGCTCAGTACGCGGTTGCGGCCGGCGCGCTTGGCCCGGTACAACGCCTCGTCCGCTGCACGAAAGAACGCCCGCAGGTCGGGATACACGGGCGATGCGCCACCATTGCCTTCGGTCACCACGCCGACGCTGACGCTGATTCGGCCAAAGGGGCTTCCTGCGTTCTCTACGCCGAGCGCAAGGACGGACGCCCGCACAGCTTCGGCGATGGCCGCAGCGCGCGCCGCGTCGGTGCCGGGCAGCAACACGGCAAACTCCTCCCCGCCATAGCGTCCCGCGTAGTCGCCCGCACGGCGCAACTACTGGCGAACGCATTTGCCCACGGCGGCGAGCGCATCATCGCCAGCCACATGGCCGTAGCGGTCGTTGAACTGCTTGAAATAGTCCACGTCGATCATCAACAGCGACAGCGGCTGCAGCTCGCGCCGGCTGCGACGCCATTCACGGTCGGCAATTCCATCCAGGGCGCGGCGGCTGCCCAAGCCGGTCAAGCCGTCGGTGTCCGCCAGCCAGCGCAGGTGCGCTTCGACCGCGAGGCGTCGCCGCCATTGCCGGGCCAGCGAGACGGCCAATGTCACGATGGCCAGGTTCATCGCCATCACCAGCCCAGCAAACCACCAGGCTCGCGTGCGCCAGACCGCCAGCACGTCGTCCATGGCGCGCCCCACCACAACTGTCAGCGGAAAGCCATCGACCCGGCGGAAACTGTACAGGCGCCGTATGCCGTCGACGGTGCCCGCCGCAATCAGTTCGCCATGCGGTTCACGAAGTATGGGCGCAAACGCGGGCGTGGTCGGCACCGTGCGGCCGATCAGACTGGCATCCATGGGGCGGCGCATGAGGATGGTGCCGTCGTGGCGCATCAACGCCAGTGCGCCGCCCTCGCCCAGGGCCACGCCGGCGAACAGCTTGCGGAAGTACTCCAGCCGCAGCGTGCTGGCCACGATGCCAGCGAATTGGCCGTCGGGGCCGGGCACGCGCAGACTCAGTGCGATCGAGGTCGGGTTGTCGGGTACCAAGCGAGGCTGGAACGGGCGGCTCAAGTAGACCGCGGACTGCCCCAGGTCTCGTTGCGCGATGAAGTAGTCGCGATCGGCCAGGTTCACCGGGCGCGGCGGCCAGTGCCGGGAATCGAGGATCAGGCGCCCCTGCGCGTCGGCCACCAGTAATGCACCAGTGTCCTCCGTTTCGTTGAACGCTCCGAACAGCACACGCTGGCGCAGCGGTGGCGACAACGCCATGACGGCGGGATTGCGCATGGCATCGAGGGCATGACGCATCGACGCCTCGTGCAGCTGGAGGTTGCGCGCGATGCCGCGCTCCAGAGTCAGCGCGAGGTTGGCCGATGCCTCCCGGGCGCTGGCCAGCGCGTCCCGGCGCATCTGCAGCAGGGCGGTGGCTGTCAGCGCCGTGATCGCGGCCACCAGCATCAAGGCAAGCGGGACCATCAACGCGGCCGGCGAAAAGCGGGCAGCCGTCATCGGCTGCGGCGGCAAGGGAGCAATGGCGGTGTCTGGAGCTGAGGTCATCGTTGTCGTGCGCGGGTCGCCCATTCGCTACACCTTAGCCATGGGCGGCAAATCCACGCTCGCTCGTCGGATTGGCGTTGTGCCTTCGCGCTCGTCAGGTAGCGCTCGAGCAGGGCGATACGGGCATGCAAGCACCACAGCACGCTGTTCGCATGCGCCACACAAATGCGGCCAGGGCGCCAGCGTTGCCTGAATAGGCGACGGCGTTGTGCGGCCGCCTGCGTGTGCAGCAGGAGCAGAGTTGCCTCAAGTCGGGCCAGATTCATCGCGCGGGACAGTGTGGTTTTTCCAACGCGGATTATGTACCGTCTCTGGCACTTTATGGCGACTGGACTCTACAATCGCTGCCGTGCCCACTTTCAGGTGTGCGATGACCGACCGAGCCGACGACCCGTTGATTGCCGCCCTCTACCGTGTACCAGAAGGCTGGATGGTGGCGGAAGTACAAGGCAGCCGGGTCATGCAACTGGGACCGTTGCCGACCGAACCGATGCCGACCGATCTGATCGCGGCGATGTTTCCCGACGCCCCGGTGTTGCACCTGGAGCCAGCGCCGGCGCCGTTGGAGGACGCCGTGCTGCTGCAGCACCTGACAGCACACTCAGGCCCCTTTTCGGACCGGCGCTAGCGCGCCGTGTTCACCGGACGATCGATTTCGCCGGATTCCCAACCCGGCGTAGCGCCCGCTTCGGCGGGCGTCTTTTTTCAGGCATTTTTTGCCGCGGCCGCCAACCGTGATTGTTAGATACAAATAAGTCACAGTTTCTCGGCGACTTGCCTCCAGGCTGCCGGCCTCGTCAACTGTCGGCGGGCATAATGGCGTGCACCGCCGGGTTCCTGCTTTATGCTTAGTGCCGGATCAGCGCACGACGTGACGTTACGGCGTTTCCCTAAAATCAAACAAGACATCAAGTGGCCGAAAATAACAATGACGCGAGCGCACAGCAGCCAGCCGACGACGCCGCGGTGCAAAACCGCTCGTTCACCATTCCCGTTGACGGGCCGTTGAGCGTGACGCTGAAGGGCAACCGCGTCGAGATCAATGTCGTCATGGGCATCTCCGGCCAGGTGGAAGGGATGCGCACCGTGTTGAGCTTGACGCCGGAGGCCTCCGGCCAATTGATTGGCTGTATCAAAAAGGCGCTCGATGAGGGGCTGATGACGTTCACCTTGGGCCGGGCTACCCCACTGCAGTGAACCGGGCGCGGCCGTGCACGGCTTGGCTGGATCGCTGAGACTCGGTTACCTTCTTCGCCTTAGGTGCGTCGCGGGCCGCCGTCACCGGCGAAGCAGCTGCCGGTTATTGTGCGCAGCGCTAAGCCCGGTCGCTTGCAACGTGACGACCGTCGGAGGAAAAATGGCCATCACGAGAGCCTTCCAGTATGGCGACGCGTTCGCGGTTTGTATTCCGGCCGCGCTTGCATACGAGGATACGGATATCGAACTGGAGATCGAGCGCATCGGCGACGAATTGCGGATCCGACCTGCACGGCGCTCGCTTGCCGGTGTCGTGCAGAAGTTCGCCAGTTTTTCCCCTGACGGATTGCCATACGAACGCGACGACCAGGAGCAGGCCGATCGCCAAGCCCCGTCATGACGGCCTTGAGCTGGCGCAAAAAAAAAGCGCGAGCTTTCTGGGAGCGTCGCGCCAATGTCCGCATTGGGGTGCGGGCGGGGGAATTCTGCCATCGAATGGAGCCGTCAGCAATCCTGGTGGGCACCACTGTCCGTCAGCTCACTGGCTTGTCGGATGACCCAGTCGACCATTGCGCCAAGGGACCAGTTGGCATTCTTACCGTGCCTTCGGTCGAGTCGCACGCGGGACACGCAACGCGACCATGTGGCTCCAGCGGCAAGACTTGCCTGCACGCGTGGCAGTCAAACACGAAATCGGTCATTTGCACGCTCCCCGGTGGCGTCCACTGCTTGAACCGAACTGCATGAGGTCGCTAACCCATGTTCCATGGGCGATCGCTCGGCAACGCCCGCCGGTATGCACCCACATCGAGCCTGGCCAGCTGGCGAGCGACCTTGTCCGCCGACACGCCGTTGCACCGAGCGGTTTCAATGAGCCGCTGGTGCCGCGCGCAGGACACGCTGGCTTCCGTCATCGAATAACCGTGGGCATCCAGCAGACACAGACGGAGCTGATCCTGATAGCGGGCTCGTTGCATCAAGCGGGACGGGAAGGTCGACATAGAAAATTCTAGTAACAGTGCTGCGCGAACGCATCGTCCATAAGGGGGCGTGGGAGGGACTGCAAGCGCTCGGCGGCATGCCGCGATTCAAGTCCGAGCCTCACTCGTCTTGCTCCTCCAGCGCAGCGCCAGGCTCGCTGGCTCCTATGCCATCGAGGGGAACGTCCCCATAGGCACGCAGCACGTGCGTCGGCAAGCCCGGCGCACGCCAATTACCCCTGAACGTTGCAAGAAATCTGCCGTTTACAGGCGGGTACTTCCTCTATGCATCATGAAGACCCGTTCTATTGCTTTAGCCGTCGCCATGATCGTGCCAGGCATGCCATGGCGCGACGCGCATGCCGCCACATGGCCCCGGCTCGGGGTGCGGCTCGCCATCCCGGATGTCTGCGTCATTTCCAGCACGGAGGGAACCTTACCACAAGTGTCGTGTGCGCTTAACACCGCTTTTAGGATCGACTCCATCTCGCAGACGCCGCCATCGCGCAGACATGACGAACCGATGGCCGAGGCTCAGGATTTTTCCCTGCTCGAAATTGAGTTTTAAGCCCGTTTTACCATGGTAACAAAACGTTGCAGCAGGAAACTTCCTTATCGGTGTGCGTTAGCCTTTGCTTAACACCAATAGGAGAGGGGTTCCATGCGATTCTCCCTGTTGCGTCCGCAGCAAAAACTCGGACGCGTGGCTACGCTGGTCTTGGCCGCACTGTTTCCGAGTTGGCTGGGGGCGGCCACCAAGACCACCACCTTTCAGGTGCGGTTGACGCTGGCAAACGACTGCGCCATTTCCGCCTCCGATCTGGATTTCGGCTCTCAGGGCGTACTGGGCGCCAATATCGACCAGACCACGACAGTTAGCGTCACCTGCACCACCGGAGCGCCGTATAACGTCGGCCTCGATGCCGGTACCGCGGCCGGGTCCACCATTGCGAACCGGCTGCTGGCCGGGCCTGCTGCGGCAACCGTGCGCTACCAGCTGTATCGCGACGCGGCTCGTACCCAGATCTGGGGCAACACGCCCGGCACGGATACGGTCGCCGGCACTGGCAACGGCGCCGCCCAAACCTTGACGGTGTACGGCCGCGTACCGCCGCAGACCACGCCCGCGGCCGGTGCCTATACGTCGAACATCACGGCAACCATTAATTTCTGATGGTGGCCCCGCCCGCGACACGGGTGCGGCGATCGAAGGCGCCGGCGGCGCGATGTCGCGCTGCGCTGCTGACGTATGCCATGCTCGCCAGCGCCGCACATGGCGCCGCGCTGCAGATTTCGCCGATCCGTATCGACATGCCGACAGCGCCTGGCGCTGGCGCGCTGATACTGCGCAACCAGGGAGATACGCCCATCCATGCGCAGGTGCGCGTCTTCCGCTGGACGCAATCGGGCTTGGACGACGTGCTGGAACCGACGGACACCGTCGTGGCAAGCCCACCAATCGTGCGCATTGCGCCGGGCGAGGAGCAGCTGGTGCGGGTGGTGCATCCCCATACCGCCGCCAGCGCCGCAGAAACAAGCTACCGTTTGCTGATTGACGAGCTGCCGCAAAGCGGGCCTCCCGCCGCCGGCGTGCGGGTGCAATTGCGCTATTCCGTGCCGGTCTTCGTTGGCACGCCTCAGGGAATACCGCCTGCCTTGCAGTTCACGCTGCGGCAAGACAGTGCGCAATGGCGGCTCGAGGCACGCAATGGCGGTAACCGCCATGCGCAAATCAGCGATGTCACACTGGTCGCACAGAGCGGCGCCAAGCTCGCCGTCACGCGAGGGCTGCTTGGCTATGCGCTGGCCGGCTCCGGTCGCCAGTGGGCGCTGCCCGCCGACTATCGGATCTCCCCCTCTACGAGCTGGCGGCTGGAGGCCTCGGTCAATGGCGTTCGCATCACCGCTGCAGTCCGCGTAGCAGCCCCCGGCGAGGCTGGCAGCGCCGATGCCAGGTAAGGACGGACCGGGCTGTGGCGGGCGCCGTTCGGGCTGCCGAGCGCCGGCACATGCGGCAACGTTGGGCCGACCCGCAGTGGATGCTCATGGTGGCGTGGACGCTATCGCTGGGCTTCCCGCCCGCCCTGGCCGCCCAGGCAGCGGCGCCGACATCGCTGACAGCGGCGGTGCAGTCCGGCAATGCGTTGGCAGAAGAGGCCCCGCTCGAGGTAGTGCTCGACGTGATTCTCAATGGCGATGCCCTCGGTCTGGTTGCGCGATTCCGGTTGAGCGGTGGCCGGCTGTATGCCACACCGGAGGAGTTGCATGAGATGGGCATTCGCACCGATGACCTGACGGCCGGGCCGGACGGCACTATCGCGCTCGACAGGATTGGTGGCCTGTCCTACGAATACATGGCTTCACGCCAGCAGGTACGGCTGACCGCAGACAACGCCCGCCGGCGGCCGCACCTCGTGGAGACGATGCCGCGTCGCTCCGTCACCGTCACGCCGGGTACTGGATTGCTGCTGAACTACGACGCCTATGCGCAGCCAGGCACAGCCGCTACGGTGGGCCTGTACAGCGAGCAGCGCTTCTTTTTCTCGCAGGGCGTAATTTCCAATACCGGCTTTGCGACCTTCTATCGCGATCAGAACCGGTTCATCCGACTCGACACCAGCTACACCCGTCCCGACCCTTCCGGCCTGACGACACTGCAGGTGGGCGACACGATTTCCGGCGCGCTGTCATGGAGCCGATCTGTCAGGCTCGGGGGCGTGCAGTATCGCCGCAACTTTGCGCTGCGCCCCGACATGGTGACCTATCCGGTGCCGCAGTTGGGCGCGACTGCCGCGGTGCCGAGCGCCGTCGACCTGTATGTCAATAACGTGCGCCAATACAGCGGCCAGGTGCCCAGCGGCCCGTTCGTGCTGAGCGGCGCGCCGGCGTTGACCGGTGCGGGTCAGGCCACCATTGTCATGCGCGATGTGCTCGGTCGCGACGTGGCCACGTCGGTGCCCTTGTATGTCGATACGCGCATGATGGCTGCGGGCCTGGTGGATTACGCCATCGAGGCCGGCTTCCTGCGCGAGCAGTACGGCGTCAGCTCCTTCCAGTATGGCAGCCAGCTTGCGGCGAGCGGCTCGCTGCGCTATGGCTGGAGCTCGGCGGTGACGCTCGAAGGCCATGTCGAGGCGATGCCGGGCACTTACGTCAGCGGCGCGGGCCTGCTCTGGCGGCTTGGCGGCGCCGGCGTGATCAACGCCGCGGCCGCGGGCAGCAGCGGCCGCGGCAACGGGGCGCTGTTCTCGCTGGGCTATCAGTTGCGCACGCCTGCACTGACCCTGGACTTGCAGGGTAGCCGCACCGCGGGCAAGTTCACCGACCTCGCTGCACGCGCCGGTGCACCGTTTCCGGCGGCGTTGTACCGCGCGACCTTCGCCATGCCGGTGGCACGCAACGGCAATGTGGCGCTCAATTACGTCCATCTGGACGATGGACTGTTGGGCCGCTCGCGCATCGGCTCCATTGCCTTCACGACGCAGCTTGCCCGCGACTATTCGCTGAGCCTGAGCGCCTACCGTGATTTCGCCGAACCCCGCTTGCAAGGGGTGCTGTTGACCCTCACCGCCGTCATCGGCCCATCAGGGTCTGCCTCGGTGTCGGCGGGCAGCGACGCAGGCAGGGCAACGCTCTACGCCAACGCCGGCCGCACGCCCGATTTTGACGGCGGCTGGGGCTGGCAGGTGCAGGGGAGCCGAAACGCCGGACTGTCCCGTGGGCTGGCCCAACTGACCTATCGTGGCCCGTATGGCGAGCTGCTTGGCGGCGTGCAATCGTTCGATGGGCAAGTCCGCACGGCCCTGAATGCGACCGGCTCTGTGGTCGCGATGGACGGGGCCGTATTGCCCGCGCGCCGGGTCACCGATGGCTTTGCCTTGGTTTCCACGGGCGGCCATGCGGGCGTACCGGTGTTGGTCGAGAACCGTCGGATTGGCGTCACCGATCGCAATGGGCATTTCCTCGTACCGAACCTGATGCCGTATCAGGCCAATCGCGTGGGCATCGATGCGCTCGCGCTGCCGGCCAATACCCGGCTGAGCCAGCCGACACTGAACGTCGCCCCGGCCTGGCAGGCGGGGGCGCTGGCGCACTTCGACATCACGCCAATTCGCGGTGGCCAGGTGGTGCTGGCCGATGACGCCGGCCGGCCGCTGCCTGCCGGCACCGTGGCGCGATTGTTGGCGGCCGACGATGCCGGCACCGTACTGGCCACCACGATGGTCGGCTACGACGGCCTGGTCTACTTCGACAGCTGGTCGGACCGCAACGTCATCGAAGCCGAGCCGCCGGCGGGCAGATGCCGCGCCACGTTTGGCTATCAGGCCTCCGCGTCGCCGCTGCCGATGATGGGCCGCGTCACTTGCCAGCCGGTGCCATGATGAAGCGCGCCGGCATCTTGACCATCCTCGCCACAGTGCTTCTGTGGGGGCTTGCGCTGCCGCTGACGGCGCACGGCCAGACCTGTACGGCGACCGCGTCCAATGTCGTCTTCAATAGCGTGAGCCCGGTGTCGGGCGCTGCCGCAACGGCGAACGGCACGATCTCGATCCAGTGCACCGGCTTCGCGCTTGGGCGCGCGCGCGTCTGCCTGGGTATCGGCACGGGCTCTGGTGGCACCACCATGCTTCCTCGCACCCTGACCAGTGGCAGCGGGACGCTGAACTACAACCTCTATGCGAACAGTGGCTACACCACGGTGTGGGGCACGCGCGGGGCGTCGGGCACCAGCTACGTCCAGCTCGACATCCCGATGACGCTCGGTACCGGGCAAGCGACCGTGACGGTGTATGGCCAAGTTCCGGCCAACCAGAGTGCAGTCCGAGCCGGCGCCTATCAATCATCGTTCACGTCGGCGTTTACCGAAATGAACTATGCCGAGTACGTCTTGATCGGCCCCAACTGCGCCACGCTGACCAGCCCCGTCGCGCGCTTTCCTTTCACCGTGACGGCAAACGTCGTCAGCGACTGCGTCATCACAGCTACCGACGTGGACTTCGGCACGCGCGGCGTGCTGGCTGCCGCGTCGACTGCGACTGGCACCATTACCGCCCGCTGCACCAATGGCAGCCCCTACACCCTGTCGATCAATGCTGGCACGTCAGCCGGCGCTTCCATCGGCAACAGGCGCATGCAACGCAGCGGCGGCACAGAACAGGTCAGCTACCAGCTGTATCAGAACGCGGGCTATTCGATCCCCTGGGGGGATGGCACCGCCGGCACGAGTGTTTTGTCGGGCACTGGAACCGGTACCGCGCAGACCTATACCGTCTACGGCCGTGTGCCGGCGCAAATCACGCCGATCGCGGGAACCTACGTCGATACGGTCACCGTCACGGTCACCTACTGAGGAGTGTCCCGCCTCGCGGTCTGTGACTGTGGCCGGCACATAGCAGGCCGGAGTCTGTAGGACGAATCCTTGCCGAAATGGGGCAGCGGCCTACGGCGGCGCATGTCCTTGCTGCGGAATACTGCCGGAAACGCCTCTGTGTGGTGCCGTGCTCTCGCTCCTGTTGCTGACCTTCGCCGCGATCGGACTGATCGCCATTGTGATTTACCTGTCCCGATAATCCATCGGAATAAGTCCTTCTTGCACAAGCGGCTGCGTAAGGCGTTTCTCGGGACAATGCTTGAACGGCGCGCTTGGATACGAGCCGCGCGACGAACACCGCTATTACGATAAGTATCCTTATCGTAATAGCCAGTTCGCTGCGCTAAACTGGCCCCCATGAAATCACGCCTGACCCTACCTAACTCCACATCATCCGCCAGCACGGGTATGGATACGGCCCCGACCGATGCCTC
>NZ_VZOV01000026.1 GCF_008801915.1 Cupriavidus gilardii | reverse complement strand
CAGCGGCCTTGCCGTCGGCCGCATCGGCGGCGGCGTGGCCACCATCGGCGCGGCGTGCCGGCTGGCGCTGGCCGCGGCGCGCGGCCGCGGCGCGGCGTGCCTGGCGCTTCAGGTACGACCCGACGATGCCGTCGGGCAGGAAGATGATCAGCAGGATCAGCACCGGGCCGAACACCAGCATGCGGTAGTCCTGCAGGAACTGCAGCGTCTGCGTGACCCAGGGCACCAGCAGCGCGCCGAGCAGCGGTCCGAGCAGCGTGCCGATGCCGCCGACCAGCATCGCCATCACCATGTCGAAGGTCAGGTCGGTACGCGCGATGTCCGGGCCGAGGAAGCGCACGTGGCCCGCGTACAGCGCGCCGGCGAAGCCCGCATAGGCGACCGACAGCACGAAGGACAGCACCTTGGTGCGCATCAGGTCGATGCCCAGCGCCTCGGCCAGCGCGTCGCTGTTGCGCACGGCCATGAAGCTGCGGCCCAGCAGCGAGCTGACGATCCGGTGCATCAGGAAGGTGCCGATCACCAGGAAGAACAGCACCAGGTAGTACTGCGCCTGCACGCTGTCGAAGCTGACCGGGCCGATCGCCGCCGGCACCGGAATGCCGATCAGGCCCACCGTGCCGTGCGTCAGGCTTTCCCACTTCTCGATCAGCAGGTAGATGATGTAGCCGATGCACAGCGTGAAGATCGAGAAGTAATGGCCCTTGAGCCGCAGCGATACCACGCCGACCACATAGCCGACGATCATGCAGACCACGCCGGACAGCACGAAGGCGGCCCAGAACGGCATCTGGTGATCGACGGTCAGGATGCCCAGCGTATAGGCGCCGATGGCCATGAAGCCGCCGTGCGCGAGATTGAGCTGGCCGGTGTAGCCGGTGATCAGGTTCAGGCCCAGCGTCGCGATCGCGTAGATGAAGGCCAGCGTCATCACCGTCAGGTAATAGCTGTTGGTCGTCAGCAGCGGAAACGCGATGGCCAGCGCCAGCAGCAACGCCCAGCCGGTCTTGCCTTGCAATGCGTTCATGTCGAGATGTCTCCTACCTTGTGCCTAGCTTGTGCGCTTGGATGCGGCGGCGGCCGTCAGGCCGCCTTGCCGGCGAACAGGCCCTGCGGCCGGATCGACAGGATGATCACCAGCAGCACGAAGGCGATGATGTCCTTGTAGTCGGTCGACACGTAGAAGCCGCCGAAGCTCTCCGCCATGCCGATGATCAGGCCGCCCAGGATCGCGCCGGGGATGCTGCCCATGCCGCCGAGGATGATGATCACGAAGGCCTTGGTGATGACCAGGTGTCCCATTGCCGGATAGACCAGATTGATCGGCGCATACAGCGTCGCGGCGATCGCGGCCAGCGCGCCGGAGATCGCGAACACCAGCAGCGTCACGCGCGTCGCGTCGATGCCGACCAGCGCCGCGCCTTCGCGGTTCTGCGCCATCGCGACGATGGTCGAGCCGGTCACGGTGCGGGTCAGGAACAGATGCAGCACCACCATCAGCGTGAAGGCCGCGGCGATGATCAGCAGTCGCTGCAGCGGCGCAGTGAGACCGAACACCTCGACCAGCTGGCCGTACGGCGTCGGCATCCGATGGAAGTCGGCGCCCCACAGCGCCTGCGCGCCGGCCTCGAGGAACAGCAGGATGCCGATCGCCGCGATCATGTCGTGCAGCTCGGGCGCGTTGCGCAGCGGATGGAAGACGAGCCGCTCGGCCAGCATCGACAGCACCGCGACGGCCAGCGCCGCGGCGACCATCGCCAGCCAGTAGTTCACGCCCAGCGACGTCATCATGTAATACGAGACGTAGGCGCCCGCCATGTAAAAGGCGCCGTGCGCGAAGTTGGGTACGTGCAGGATGCCGTAGACCAGCGTCAGGCCGAGCGCGACGAGGCTGTAGACCCCGCCGAGCGTCAGCCCGTTCAGAAACTGTTGGAAGAACATTGACACCGACTCACCTCATGCAGATCGAAATCGCAAACGGGAGCACGCTTCGGCGGACCGATGCGCGCGGCAGGACAGCGCCGCGATAAAACGCGGACTGCCGGTCAACCGATGTGGGGGTCAACTGCGCGGCTTTGCGCGCGTCGGAAAGGGTTGCATGACGGTCTCCTGAAACGGTCGTGCCGGGCCGCAAAATGCCCAGCTTTCATACCGGTTATTCGTGTCGTGACTGACCGCCGCGATGCGTGTCGCAGCGTCTCCGCACGATCGTTCGTTTTCGTTGACTGTTGCATAGGGCTTGAGGCACAGTCAAGGAATACGGAATAGTCTTTCGCACAGCGAAATAGGGCTTTCCGGCCCGGCGCCGCAGCGGTTTTTGCCGATGCCGCCGGCTGAAAATTCACGCGGGTTTTCCCTGTTTCTTGCCGCCGCCGCAGCTCGCGGCTCTGCTGCCGTCGCCGCCTCGACTCTCCGCCTGCACCGAACATGAAGCGCACCGCCACCGTGATCCCCGTTGTCGCCGAGCCGCCCTCGCCGGTGCCGGCGAGCGCATTGCGCGATGCCGCCGACGCGGGCCCCGGAAGTCCCGGGGAAGCGGAGGACCGCAGCTTCGTCACGGCGCTCGCGCGCGGTCTCGATCTGCTGCGCGCGTTCGGCCCGCACGATGACTACCTCGGCAATGCCGAGCTGTCGCGCCGCACCGGCATTCCGCGGCCGACGGTGTCGCGGTTGACCTATACGCTGACGCGGCTCGGCTATCTGGTCTACGTCGAGTCGCTGGAGAAGTACCGGCTGGGCCAGGGCGCGATGGTGCTGGGCCATCGGTATCTGGCGACCTCCGGCATTCGCGAGGTCGCGCAGCCGCTGATGCAGTCGCTGGCCTTCGCCACCGGCTGCACCGTTGCCCTTGCCACGCCCGATCGCCACGAGATGGTCTATCTCGAAGTGTGCCAACCGCGCGGCGCGCTGGTGATGCGGCTGACCCCGGGCTCGCGCCTGCCGATCGCGACCTCGGCGATCGGCCGCGCCTGGCTCGCGGGTTTGCCCGCGGCGCGGCGCGCGAGCATGCTCGTCGAACTGGAGCGCCACTATCAGACCCGCTGGCCGACGATCCGCGGCAAGCTTGACCGTGCAATGCGCGACTACGGCCGGCGCGGCTTCTGTGTCGCACATGCCGAATGGGACCGCACCGTCAGCGGCGCCGCCGCACCCGTCGTGCTGGAAGGCGGCACCGAGGTGCTGTCGATCAATATCGGCGGCGCGGCCTCGCGGCTGACCCCGGAAATTCTCGAAGCCAATCTCGGTCCGCGCGTGCGCCAGCTTGCCGAGTCGCTGCAGGGACGGCTGTGGCGCGTCCACGGTTGAGCGGACCTGGCCATCCGGACCATCACCAATACCCACGACATCTCGACCACCACAATCATCAACACAAGGAGACAGGCATGGAGATCAGCAACAAGACCGTCATCGTCACGGGCGGCGCCACCGGCATCGGCCGTGCGCTGGTACTGGCGTTTGCCAGGGCCGGCGCGCGCGGCATCGCGGTCGCCGATCTGGACGAGCGGGGCGCGCAGCAGGTTGCGGCGGAAGCGGCCGAACTCGCGCCGTCGTGCCAGGCCTTTGGCTGCCGCACCGACGTCGCCGACGCCGCCGCGGTGCAGGCGCTGGCCGATGAGGCGACGCGCCGCTTCGGCCAGGTCGACGTGTTCTGCTCGAATGCCGGCATCATCCTGCGCAAGGGCCTGGACGCGACCGCCGACGAATGGCAGCGCATCTGGGAGATCAACGTGATGGCCCACATTCACGCCGCCAATGCGGTGCTGCCGCAGATGCTGGAGAGGGGCGAGGGCTATTTCGTCAACACGGTGTCGGCGGCGGGCCTGCTGTCGCAGATCGGCTCGGCACCGTATGCGGTGACCAAGCACGCGGCGATCGGCTTCGCCGAATGGCTGGAGATCACCTACGGCGATCGCGGCATCAAGGTCAGCTGCATCTGCCCGCAGGGCGTGCAGACGAAGATGCTGTTCGGCGAGAACGGCGAGCGCAAGGGCTTCCTGCAGGAGGGCTCGGTCACGGCCGAACACGTGGCCGCGGTGACGCTGGAAGGCATGCGCGACGAACGCTTCCTGATCCTGCCGCATCCCGAGGTGCTCGAGTACTACCGCCGCAAGGGCCAGGACTACGACCGCTGGCTCAAGGGCATGCGGCGGCTGCAGGAGAAGGTCATCAGCGAGTTCGGTGCCATCGGCAAGCAATGATCTCGTGCGTGCCGATAACGATGTGGATTGACCGATAGAGACCGAACAAGCGTCCAACACAAAGGAGACAAAGACCATGCGGATTACCCGATTCACCGGCGCACTGTCCGTGCTCGCCACGGTGCTTGCCACCGCGTTCGCCGCGCCGGCGGCCCATGCAGAAACCTTCCCGGCGCGGCCGATCCGTATCGTGGTGGGCTTCCCGACCGGCGGCGCGCCCGATACGCTGGCCCGCATCGTCTCGGAGAAGATCTCGCCGTCGTGGGGCCAGCCGGTAGTGGTCGACAACAAGCCCGGGGCGGGCGGCAATATCGGCGCGGAAGCAGTGGCACGCGCGCCGGGCGACGGCTACACGCTGGCGCTCGGCACGGTCGGCACGCATTCGATCAACGGCGCGGTCTACAGCAAGTTGCCGTACGACATGGTCAAGGATTTCGCGCCGGTGATCCTGCTGGCGACCACGCCGAACGTGCTGGTGGTCCACCCCGGCGTGCCGGCCAGGACTACCGCGGAACTGATCGCGCTGGCCAAGGCGAAGCCGGGCGCGCTGACCTTCGGCACGCCGGGCATCGGCACCTCGCCGCACGTGGCGGGCGAACTGTTCAACACCGTGGCAGGGGTCAAGATCACGCACGTGCCCTACAAGGGCCGCGCGATGGCGATTCCCGACCTGCTGGGCGGCCATATCACGATGATGTTCGACAACCTGCCGTCGGCGCTGCCGGTGATCAAGGAGGGCAAGCTGCGCGCGCTGGGCGTGACCAGCCTGAAGCGCTCCGCCTCCGCGCCGGATATTCCGACGCTGGCCGAGCAGGGCTTGAACGGCTTCCAGGCCGACTCGTGGTTCGCGATCTTCGTGCCGGCCACCACGCCGAAGGACGTCATTGCCAAGCTCAATACCGAGCTGAACCGGATCTTCACGCTGCCCGACGTGCAGGCCAAGCTGAAGACGCTGGGGCTCGACCCGGTGCTCGGCACTCCCGACGCGCTGGCCTCGTTCCAGAAGGCCGAGATCGCGAAGTGGGCGAAGGTGGTCAAGGATTCGGGGACGACCCCGCAGTAAGGAGCGGGGCACGGGCGCGAGAAGGAAGCATCAGACCGCTCGAACCAATCTCGTCGCGGTGTTTTTCTCCGCGCTCCCGCACGCGGGAGCGGGGGCATGCGGCGGTGAGGTGGGCGCCTTCGCGCTGCCGATCCTTCTGCTACTCCTCCAGCGCGGCCGTAGCCCGTTCCGCCAGCCGGTCCGGCTCGCCGCGCAGCCGCGCCAGACTGACCGCGGCACCGACCGCCGCGACACAGGCCGCCACGCCCAGCGCCGTGCGCGATGCCGACGTCCCCACCAGCGCAAACAGCAGGGCCACCACCGCGGTGCCCGTGGTCTGCCCCAGCAACCGCGTGGTCGCCTGCGCGCCGCTGGCACCGCCGCTGCGATGGGGCGGCGTCGCGCCGATCATCGCGCGGTTGTTCGGCGACTGGAACAGGCCGAAGCCCAGCCCGCACATCGCCATGCGCCACAGCACATCGATGCTGCTGCTGCCCCGATCGAGCATCGCCAGCAGCACCAGTCCGGTACACAGCAGCGCGAGGCCCAGGCCGGCCAGCACGCTGGCAGGGAAGCGATCCGACAGCCGGCCAGACAGCGGCGCCATCACCGCCACCATCAGCGGCCACGGCGTGATCAACAGCCCGGTCTCCTGCAGCGAACGCCCGAGCTGGTATTCGAGATAGAAGGGCAGCGCGACGAAGGCCAGCATCTGCGTCATGAACGAGCAGAACGATGTGCCGACCGCCAGCGAGAAGGCGCGGCTCGCGAACAGGTCCACCGGCACCAGCGGCGCCGCCTTGCCGCGCTCCATCCGCGCCAGCCACCATCCGAGCAGCAGCGCCGCGACCAGCCCGCCGATCGCGGCGCGGCGCAGGCCGTCATGGCCAAGGCCGTCGACGCCGAGCACGAACAGGCCGATCACCACCGCCGACAGCAGCGCGCTCGGATAGTCGAACGGGCGCGGTTGCGGCGGCGTGACCGGCAGCGCCCAACGGCTCAGGCTCAGCGCGATGATTGCCACCGGCACGTTGATCGCGAACAGCCATTGCCAGCTGGCGAACGACAGGATCAGCGCGCCGACCGACGGCGCGATGCCGGTCGTGATGCCGACCACCAGCGCATTGAGGCCGATGCCGCGGCCGAGCTTGGTGGGCGGATAGATGTAGCGCACCAGCGCCGTATTGACGCTCATGATGCCGGCGCCGCCGATGCCCTGCAGCACGCGCGCGGCCACCAGCATCGGCAGATTGACCGAGAGCGCGCACAGCAGCGAGCCGACCAGGAAGGTGGCCAGGCCGATCCGGTAGACACGCTTGTAGCCGAGGATGTCGCCAAGGGAGGACAACGGCAGCAGGCAGACGGTAACCGTCAGCTGATAGGCGTTGACGACCCAGATCGTGTGGCCCGGGTCGGTGCCGAGCTGGCGGGAAATCGACGGCAGCGCGATATTGGCGATCGAGCCGTCGAGCACGGCCATGATCAGCCCGCAGAGTACGGTCAGGATCGCCCACTGGCGTTGCGGATAGGGAAGACCTTGATCTGAATGCATCGACGGTACGGCGGGGAAGGCGAGGATGGCGGCTGGCCGGCCGGTGCGATCGCGCTTCAAGAACGCCGCGGCGAGCGGACCGACGGCCCGGCCGATGCTGGCAGGCGCCGGGCGGCGACATTATCGGCGCAGCGCCGCGCGCCCGCAAATCGCCGCGTTGTGGTATATCGCGCGCGCTGGCATCACGCGCGCATGCCGCGTTTGGGGCAAGACAATGCAGACATGGCGGCGCAAGTCGGCACCCGCGCCCGCAACCGGCGCCGTGGCGGTGTCACCGATCAGCGCGCCAGCTGGCCTAGTACGTTCTCGAGCGACGACAGCCCCGTCTCGATCAGATGCGACATATAGACGTTCATCTGCGGCATCACCAGCATCAGCAACAGCAGGCCGCCGGCCAGCGTGACCGGGAAGCCGACCGCGAAGATCGACAACTGCGGCGACGCACGGTTCAGGATGCCCAGCAGCAGGTTCAGCGTCAGCAGCGCGGCCACCAGCGGCAGCGCCAGCAGCAGCCCCGACGAGAACACCGTGCCGCCCGCACGGGCCACGGCCGCCCAGCCATCGGCCGACAGCGGCGTGCCGCCGATCGGCAGCGCCGAGAAGCTGTCGACCAGCGTGGCCAGCATCAGCAGGTGGCCGTCCATCGCCAGGAACAGCAGCATCGCAACGATGCCGAGAAAGCGCCCGAGCACCATGGTCTGGCCGCCGGCGCTGGGATCGAAGAACGAGGCGAACGACAGGCCCATCTGCAGCCCGATGATTTCGCCGGCGTATTCGACCGCGGCGAACACCAGCCGCATCGTGAAGCCGAGCGCGATGCCGACGCCGATCTCGTTCAGGATCAGCAGGAAGCCGTCGAAGGAATAGACCGGCACCACCGGCAGGTTCTCGATGGTCGGCGAGACCGCGATCGCGATCAGCGCGGCCAGGCCGATCTTCGCCTGCCGCGGAATGGTGCCCTCGCCGAACAGCGGCGCAGTGGCGATCAGCGCCAGCAGCCGGAACAGCGGCCACAGGAAGGCCGCGATCCATTCGTAGAGCTGGGCCGTGGTCACCGATACCATCGCGTCTCGCCTCTTGGCTTGGTTGTCGTCAGTTGCGTCGCTGCCTGGGTCGTTCTCTGCGGCGCGCTCAGCCGCCTCAGCGCACCAGCCCCGGAATGCCCTCGAACACCTCGCGCATGTAGTCGACGAAGGTGTTGATCATCCACGGCCCCACCAGCACCAGCGTGATGAACAGCGCCAGCAGTTTCGGAATGAACGACAGCGTCATTTCGTTGATCTGCGTGGCGGCCTGGAACAGGCTGATCGCCAGGCCGGCGACCAGCGCGACCAGCAGCAGCGGGCCCGCCAGCAGCAGTGTCATCTTCATCGCCTGGGTGGCGATGGTCATTACGGTTTCCGGCGTCATTGGGCCTCCGGTGCGCTTGCGGCGTCGGCGTGGAACATCAGGTCTGGAACGTCAGGTCGGGAAGCTCGGCGCTGCAACGTCAGGTAAGAAAGCTCTGCGCCAGCGAGCCGAGCAGCAGTTGCCAGCCATCGACGAGCACGAACAGCATCAGCTTGAACGGCAGCGAGATCGTTGCCGGCGGCACCATCATCATGCCCATCGCCATCAGCACGCTGGCCACCACCAGGTCGATGATCAGGAACGGAATGAAGATCGTGAAGCCGATCTGGAACGCGGTCTTGAGCTCGCTGGTGACGAAGGCCGGCACCAGCACGCGCAGCGGCACGTCCTCGGGGCCCTGCATCTCCGGCGTCTTGGCCATCTGCGCGAACAGCGCCAGATCCTTCTCTCGGGTCTGCTTCAGCATGAACGCCTTCATCGGCGCGGCGGCGCGCTCGGCGGCCTGCTCGAGGCTGATGCGGTTCTCCGACAGCGGCTTGTAGGCCTCGGTGTAGACGCGGTCGAGCACCGGCGACATCACGAAGAACGTCAGGAACAGCGACAGGCCGATCAGCACCTGGTTTGGCGGCGACGTCGCCGTGCCGAGCGCGGTGCGCAGCAGGCCCAGCACGATCACCACGCGGGTGAAGCCCGTCATCATCAGCAGCGCGGCCGGCAGGAAGGACAGCGAGGTCAGCAGCACCAGCGTCTGGACCGACAGCGACCAGGTCTGGCTGCCGCCCGGGCCGGGGCGGCTGACGATGCCCGGCAGGGCCTGCGCGGCCGCGGGATCGGTGCCGAATGCGAGAGCGGCGGCCAGCAGCAGGCCGAGCGCCAGCGTCAGCGGCGCTCCGGACCGACGCCGGCTGGCGGCGTACAAGGTGTTCATGACTTCAGGGTCTGTTGCAGGTTCTGTTGCATCGAGCGCAGCAGCTTCTGCGCGAAGGTGGCCTTGTCGCCGAACGGGGCCTGGGGCGACGTGGGCGTCGAGCCCATGCCAGCCATGCCGCCGATGCCGGCGATTGCCTCGCCGGGCGCCGCGGAGCCGGCCGGCAGCGTATGCAGCGTGCGGATTTCGCCGGCGCTGACACCGAGCACCAGCCAGGTGTCGCCGACCTCGACGAGCAGCAGGCGCTGGCGTGCGCCCAGGCTGGTGCTGCCGACGACTTTCATCACGCCGCCTTGTACATGCCGCACCAGGCCGGCGCGGCGCGCCAGCCAGGCAAGGCCAAGGATCAGCGCAATGATCGCGAACAGGCCGAGACCGGCCTGGGCCAGCGCGCCGGCGCCGGTTGCACCGGTCACGGCGTCCGCCGCGTGGGCGAGAACCGGCAGGCCGGCCGCCGCACCGCAGATCGAGCGGGCCGCGTACGAGCGCGTGCCCGGCGCGGGCCGCAAGGCGCGGCCCAGAGCGGGTTTCATTTGTTCAGCTTCCGGATGCGTTCGGACGGCGTGATGATGTCGGTCAGGCGGATGCCGAACTTGTCGTTGACCACCACCACCTCGCCTTGCGCGATCAGATAGCCGTTGACCAGCACGTCCATCGGCTCGCCGGCCAGGCCGTCGAGCTCGACCACCGAACCTTGCGCCAGTTGCAGCAGGCTCTTGATCGGTACCTTGGTGCGGCCCAGTTCGACCGTCAGTTGCACCGGGATATCGAGAATCATCTCGATATCGTTGTGGAAGCCGCTCGACGCTTCGCGCTCCAGCGGCTGGAAGACCGTCGCGGCCGCGGGCGTGGCCGTCGCCACCGTGGCGGCGGCGGGCTCAGGCGCAGCGGTCGCGCTGGTTTGCTCGGCCAGGGCGCTCGCCCAGTCGTCCATCGGATCGGCCGGCTTGTCCTCTTTGCCGTCAGTCATGGTCGGTTTCCTTGTTGGAATCGCTGTCTTGATGATTGAACATGCGCTGCACACGCAGCGCGTACTGGCCGTTCATCGTGCCGTAGCTGCACTGCATGACCGGCACGCCGTCGACCTTGCCGATCACGTTCTCGGGCAGCTCGATCGGCAGCACGTCGCCGGCGCGCAGCGCCAGCACTTCTGCCACGGTGCTGCGCAGATGCGCGAATTCGGCCACCAGCTCCACCTCGGCGGCGCGCAGCTGTTGCGACAGCTGCTGCAGCCAGCGCTTGTCGACCTCGACTTCATCCTGCAGCGGATTCATCAGCAGATCGCGCACCGGCTCGATCATCGAGTACGGGAAGCAGACGTGCAGCTGCCCGCCGACCGCGCCCAGTTCGATATGGAAGGCGGTGGTCACCACGACTTCGTTGGGAATCGCGATGTTGGCGAACTTGGTGTGCATCTCCGAGCGGACGTATTCGAACTCGATCGGATGGACCGCCTGCCAGGCATGGCCATAGCTGGCCAGCGCCAGGTCCAGCATCCGGCGGATGATGCGTTGCTCGGTCTGCGTGAAGTCGCGGCCTTCGACGCGGGTATGGAAGCGTCCGTCGCCGCCGAACAGGTTGTCGACGACCAGGAACACCAGATTCGGGTCGAACACGAACAGCGCGGTGCCCCGCAGCGGCTTCATGTGGACCAGATTCAGGTTGGTCGGCACCGGCAGGTTGCGCACGAACTCGCCGTACTTCTCGATGCGGATCGAGCCGACCGAGATGTCCGCGCCGCGGCGGATGAAGTTGAACAGGGCCGTGCGCAGCTGGCGCGCAAAACGCTCGTTGATGATTTCCAGCGTATGCAGCCGGCCGCGGACGATGCGCTCCTGGGTCGCCAGGTTGTAGGGCCGCACGCCGTCTTCGGCGACCGGCGCGGTGGCCTCGGGCGTTTCGGCTTCGCCGGATACGCCCTTGAGCAGCTCGTCTACTTCATCCTGCGAGAGGAACTTGTCGTAAGCCATTTAGTGTCCTGCCCCAATGAACGACTGGATTAGAGAAGCGCCGCGCGCACGCCGGCCTGGGCGCGCGCGAGGTGCGCATCGGCGGGCGAGAGTCGGGTGGTCGGCTTCATATCGGGTTGGCAAGCGGGGCAGGGCACGGGCTTACTGCACCACGAAGGAAGTGAACAGGACATCCACGATCTGTTGGCTCGGCAGCGCCGGTGCGAACGGCCTTGCCAGCGCCTGCTTGATTTCTTCGGCGAGCTTCTGCTTGCCCTCGACGGTCGACAGCTCCGGCGGCTGCTTGGCCGACAGCAACAGCAGAATGCGGCTGCGCGCTTCCGGCAGGTATTCGGCAATGCGCGCCTGCGTCTGCGTGTCGGCCACCTTGACCGACAGGCCGGTGTGCAGGAAGCGGTCGCCGTCCTCGCCCTTCAGATTGACGGTGAAGGCGTCGAGCGCGACGAAGATCGGCGCCGGTACCACGGGGGCGGCCGGCGCGGCGGGTGCGCGGTTGTTCAGCAGGCTGCCGAGGAAGAAACTTCCCGCGCCCAGCACGGCCGCGACCGCGACACCGGCGAGAATCAGCACCCCGCGCTTGCTGGAGCCGGATGCCTGGGGAGTCGTGAGCGTTTTCGCCATGAGATGCCTGTATCGGAATGCCACGCCATTCTCGGTGAATCGGTGGCGGGCAATGGGCCGAAAAAAAGGGGGAATCCCGCTCAGCTTGGCCGTTTGAGTCGAGCGGGAGCGACCGTCGGCGGCAGCGGACGGTCATCTCACGGGTTAACGTTGGCGGACGGCGGAACTTGAGCCGGCGGCACTCGGCTTGTCATCGGCGGGTCATTGCCAGGGGCCAGACTCGCGGGATTTCCTTCCCTGGAGAACCCCGCGCATGCGTCGTTCCGCTGTCCCTTCCGCCTTCCGTTCCTTCGCCGCGCCCGCCGGCCGTGCCGGGGTCCGCCTGTTGGGTTTGGCCGCGCTGGTGATGTCGACCGCGCTGCCCGCCGCCTGCGGAGGCGACGACGACAATAACGACAGCCCCCGGCGCTCGGTCGGATCGGTCCGCCTGATCGGCGAGCAGACGCTGCCCAACGACCTGCAGGTCGGCGGCACCACGGTGGGCGGCCTGTCGGGCATCGACTACGATCCCGCGTCCCAGCTCTGGTATCTGGTCTCGGACGACCGCTCGGACAAGCAGCCGGCGCGCTTCTATACCGCGCGGCTCAGCTATGACTTGGCCCGCCTGCAGCCGGTGCAGATTGCCAGCGTCGTCACGCTGCGCCAGGCCGATGGCAGCGCCTTTCCCAATCGCACCGCCGGCGGCGTGGTGCCCGATCCCGAGGCCATCCGCTTCGATCCGTCGACCCGCAGCCTGTGGTGGACCAGCGAAGGAGACCGCGCGCTCGGCCTCGACCCCTTCGTCGCCCGGGCCAACCTCGACGGTCTGCTGACCGGCACCCTGCCGCTGCCGGCGGCGTTCCGGATGTCGCCCACCCAGGAAACCGGCTCGCGCAACAACGCAACGTTCGAAGGCCTGTCACTGTCGGCCGACGGCAAGTCGCTGTGGGTCAGCATGGAAGGGCCGCTGTATCAGGACGGTGCCCTGCCGACGCCGTCGTCCGGCTCGGTGTCCCGGCTGCTGCGCTACGACCGCAACGGCAGTGTGCTGGCGCAGTATGTCTATCCGCTCGACGCCATTCCGGCGGCCCCGGCCCCCGGACGCAGCGCCGACAACGGCGTGACCGAGATCCTGGCGATCGACGACAACCGGCTGCTGACGCTCGAGCGCGCCGGCGTGCAGGGCGCCGACGGCACCTTCACGACCTATGTGCGGCTGTATCAGATCGATATCCGCGGCGCGACCGACGTGCGCGGCCTGGACCGGCTGGCAGGCGCCAGCTATGTGCCGGTGCAGAAACGGTTGGTGCAGAACCTGAACACGCTGGGACTGAAGACGGTCGACAACATCGAGGGCATGGCCTGGGGCCCGAAGCTGCCGAATGGCCGCGACAGCCTGGTGCTGGTGTCCGACAACAACTTCAACGCGACGCAGATCACCCAGGTGCTGGCGTTCGAGGTGTTGCCGGAGTAGGGCCGACGCCCGGGCGCTTCGGCGCGTACTGATCCGCTTCGTCGTCCCCGCGAAGGCGGGGGACCCGGCGGCGTCGAAAGAGGGCGATGCTTGCCCGCCTTGTCAGCGCCCGTAGCCGTACCCGTCATAGCCGCGCCCGTCATAAGGCTGGTCCGGATGGCCCTGCTGGTACGGCGGCGGATAACCGCGGCGGTCTTCGCCGTATTGGCGCTGCCGCGCCGGCCCGTCGGCACGGATGCGAGCGGCACGGATCGGGCCGGCGGCTTCCAGCGGCCCGTTGACGATCAGGTCGCCCTGCACGCGCAACGGCCCATGCACGGTCAGCGGACCGTTGAAGGTACGCTGCGGCGCCCCGCGCATCGACGGACCGTCGTCCGTTTCGAACCACTGCCCGGTCACCGGCCCGCGTACCCGCACGCGGCCGTCGACCTCGACTGGCCCCTGCACCGTCACCGGCCCGTTGACCACCAGCGTGCCTGCCACCGTCATCGGGCCGGATTCGACCGGTTGCGCGTGGGCCCGGCCGCCCACCATCGTCACGCCGCAGACCGCCATGACGGCCAGCCCTCGGCGCAGGGCAAAAATTGCTGCATTCACACCGTTCTCCCCATGATTCCGCAGCCTCCGTTGTACCGCGCGGCAAGGCCGTCGGGGCCCGCCGTTTCCCTTTGTTGCCAACGACTTACGGCGGTTACACCCGGTAACGGGCAGGGGCGGCCGCGCAGTCGTCAGTCCTAAGTCTTATATAAGATATAAGACGTTTGACCGAGGACACGCGTTGAGCGTACAATCGCAGCCACAACGGTGTTGTTTAACCCTTATTCCTCTATCACCCCGCAGGTTCCCATGCTCGAAAACTATCGCGCCCATGTCGCCGAACGCGCCGCGCTTGGCATTCCTCCGCTGCCGCTGTCCGCGCAGCAGACCGCCGAACTGATCGAACTGCTGAAGAACCCGCCCGCGGGTGAAGAGCAGACCCTGCTGGAGCTGATCACCCACCGCGTGCCCGCCGGCGTCGATGACGCCGCCAAGGTCAAGGCCTCGTACCTGGCCGCCGTCGCGCTCGGCAAGGAAGCCTGCCCGCTGATCAACCGTGCCCGCGCAACCGAACTGCTCGGCACGATGCTCGGCGGCTACAACATCTCGCCGCTGATCGAACTGCTGGACGACGCCGAAGTGGGCACCGTCGCCGCCGACGCGCTGAAGAAGACGCTGCTGATGTTCGATGCCTTCCATGACGTCAAGGAAAAGGCCGACAAGGGCAACGCCAACGCGCGCGCCGTGCTGCAAAGCTGGGCCGACGCCGAATGGTTCACCAGCCGTCCGGAAGTCCCGCAAAGCCTGACCGTGACCGTGTTCAAGGTCCCGGGCGAAACCAATACCGATGACCTGTCGCCGGC
This sequence comes from Cupriavidus gilardii, assembly GCF_008801915.1. Lineage (GTDB taxonomy): Bacteria > Pseudomonadota > Gammaproteobacteria > Burkholderiales > Burkholderiaceae > Cupriavidus > Cupriavidus gilardii. The sequence continues at coordinate 44,694 of NZ_VZOV01000026.1, read as the reverse complement.
GCCGGACGCCACCACCCGCCCCGACATCCCGCTGCACGCGCTCGCGATGCTGAAGAACAAGCGCGAAGGCGCCGCGTTCCAGCCCGAGGAAGACGGCAAGCGCGGTCCGGTCAAGTTCATCGAAACGCTGAAGGAAAAGGGCCACCTGGTCGCCTACGTCGGCGACGTGGTCGGTACCGGCTCGAGCCGCAAGTCCGCCACCAACTCGGTGCTGTGGTTCACCGGCGAAGACATCCCGTTCGTGCCGAACAAGCGCTTCGGCGGTGTGTGCCTGGGCGGCAAGATCGCCCCGATCTTCTACAACACGATGGAAGACGCCGGCGCGCTGCCGATCGAGCTCGACGTGTCGAAGATGGAAATGGGCGACGTGATCGAGCTGCGCCCGTATGAAGGCAAGGCGCTGAAGAACGGCGAAGTCATCGCCGAATTCCAGGTCAAGTCCGAGGTGCTGTTCGACGAAGTGCGCGCCGGCGGCCGCATTCCGCTGATCATCGGCCGCGGCCTGACCGCCAAGGCGCGCGAAGCGCTGGGCCTGGCCCCGTCGACGCTGTTCCGCCTGCCGCAGAACCCGGCCGACACCGGCAAGGGTTACACGCTGGCGCAGAAGATGGTCGGCCGCGCCTGCGGCCTGCCGGAAGGCAAGGGCATCCGCCCGGGCACCTACTGCGAACCGAAGATGACCTCGGTCGGCTCGCAGGACACCACCGGCCCGATGACCCGCGACGAGCTGAAGGACCTGGCCTGCCTGGGCTTCTCGGCCGACCTGGTGATGCAGTCGTTCTGCCACACCGCCGCCTATCCGAAGCCGGTCGACGTCAAGACGCACCACACGCTGCCGCAATTCATCAGCACACGCGGCGGCATCTCGCTGCGCCCGGGCGACGGCGTCATCCACTCGTGGCTGAACCGCATGCTGCTGCCCGACACCGTCGGCACCGGCGGCGACTCGCACACCCGCTTCCCGATCGGCATCAGCTTCCCGGCCGGCTCGGGCCTGGTGGCGTTCGCCGCTGCCACCGGCGTGATGCCGCTGGACATGCCGGAATCGGTGCTGGTCCGCTTCAAGGGCAAGATGCAACCGGGCGTCACGCTGCGCGACCTGGTCAACGCGATTCCGCTGTACGCGATCAAGCAGGGCCTGCTGACCGTCGCCAAGCAAGGCAAGAAGAACATCTTCTCCGGCCGCATCCTGGAAATCGAAGGCCTGCCCGATCTGAAGGTCGAGCAAGCGTTCGAACTGTCCGACGCCTCGGCCGAGCGCTCGGCCGCTGGCTGCACGGTGCGCCTGAACAAGGAACCGATCATCGAATACATCAACAGCAACATCACGCTGCTGAAGTGGATGATCGCCGAGGGCTACCAGGACGCCCGCAGCCTGTCGCGCCGTATCAAGGCGATGGAAGCATGGCTGGCCGATCCGAAGCTGCTCGAGCCGGACGCCGACGCCGAGTATGCCGCCGTGATCGAAATCGATCTGGCCGACGTGCACGAGCCGATCGTCGCCTGCCCGAACGACCCGGATGACGTGAAGACGCTGTCCGACGTGGCCGGCGCCAAGATCGACGAAGTGTTCATCGGCAGCTGCATGACCAACATCGGCCACTTCCGCGCCGCGTCGAAGCTGCTCGAAGGCAAGCGCGACATCCCGGTCAAGCTGTGGGTCGCCCCGCCGACCAAGATGGACCAGAAGCAGTTGACCGAGGAAGGCCACTACGGCGTGTTCGGCACCGCCGGCGCGCGTACCGAAATGCCGGGCTGCTCGCTGTGCATGGGCAACCAGGCCCAGGTACGCGAAGGCGCGACCGTGATGTCGACCTCGACCCGCAACTTTCCGAACCGCCTGGGCAAGAACACCAACGTGTATCTGGGCTCGGCGGAACTGGCCGCCATCTGCTCGCGCCTCGGTCGTATTCCGACCAAGGAGGAGTACATGGCCGACATGGGCGTGCTCAACGCCAATGGCGACAAGATCTACCGCTACATGAACTTCGACCAGATCGAGGATTTCAAGGGAGTCGCAGATACGGTGACGGTTTGATAGCCGCTGATTTGGCCTACCGCAGCTTTGCGATGCGAGGCCGCCGGGTTTGAGTTGAATTAAACCTGCGATTGAAATTGTTGTCGTTGGGAAAAGCCTCGGGGGTGTGAGCCTCCGAGGCTTTTTGTTTTGCGCGGATATTGCCTATGTACGTTTTTCTGTTCTAAAGCCCCGCTGGAGAGCGGTTGTGCAAGCCCCCAGACAAAGATATGCTGCAACGCCGAGTATGTGGAATAAGGCTGCATGCCCTTTTACTGGTGATTTGACCTTGAATGGCATGCAGGCTTGGTATTGAAATGCAAGAGCCAGTCTGATTGAGGCCAGAGAGTCATGCCGGTAAGACGTCCATATGTGAGCAAGAGCATCGCGGAGCTCGAGTCTTTATATGCCGCGGCACCTCTCGATCCCGATTCGTGCCGGCAGCTCTTGGATGAACTGAGTCACCGCAGCACCGGACGTGCCAACGCCTTGCTCCGCCGCATCGAGGCATCGTTACGTGCGGGCATGCCAAGTTCCAGGGCCACCCCAGGTGGGGGAGGGGCTGCCGCTCGCGTCACACAGGCGAATGTCGCGGCCGTCACCGCTTCCAATGCCAAATTTCCCGGGCCAGAAGATCAGGGGCCACCCACAAAAGTAAAAGGCATTTCCGCGAGTCCGGTTTTCGTAGAGCGGGATCAACCGCAGGCAATTCTCGCAAGCTGGATAGCCTTCGAAGCCCTATCACCACAGACATACCGCCGTCCCGCCGATATGGCAAATGGAGATCAGCGATGTGTCGCGCTTCTTCAGGGCGACGACATGCCGTGGTATCGCAACGAGCGGTCGCGTCCTAAACAGCAGCTGTTTTATCAGGTAGTCCTCGGCAGTATTCCTTTAGACCGGGCCACGGATGCTCTTGTTGCCGTGTTTGGGGAGAATGAGGAACGAAACGGACGCGAGCGTGAGAAGGCGCCAATTGCAGCCGTCTTGCTGGATCGAACCGGAAAACTGGTCGAGGAGAATGCGGTGGCGATCTCCAGCTTCGCGTGGGCCTTGCCTATCGCGCTCGGTGGAGACCTGACCGCACTCGGTACATGGCCAGACGTGGAAAGGCGGCTGGTCAGCGCGCTAACGGAACGCCTCAGGCGCCAGGATGCCGATGGCGAGCTGATGCCGCTGGACTACGGCACGTTACTGTCGGCATTCCAATGGTTGGTCGGAACCCTTCACCTTCCGCCGGATTTGATAGAGCCGCCCGGCTTTGCCGTTCGCGTGTATCACTATTTCAAATCGAAGACCCCCCCGGAAGTCGCCTTACTGAACTCCTTCTATCTTAGTGACTTGACCAAGGCCGCCCGGGCCATCGAGAGTGGGCAGGCAAATGAGGCTCTCGCTCGCTACCTGGGCTTGAACAAGGTCGATCACAGCCGTGACCTGCTCTCCGACCATACAGCTGTCGAAGATCTAGTCGCGCCACATAGAATGCCGGCAGCGCGATGGCCCGGACCTGGAGGTCACCCATTGGTGACTCTGCAGCAGGCTGCTGTGAACGCCATACGTTCGGAGTTCGTGGGCGGCCGGCAAGGAATCGCCGCTGTCAACGGTCCGCCTGGAACCGGGAAGACCACGCTGCTGCGCGATGTCGTTGCGGCTTGCGTATTGGACCGTGCCGAAGCCATGGCTCGCTTTGACGATCCACTGGCCGCGTTTTCCACAACGGGCGAAAAGGTCGCAGCAGGCGATCGCGCGTTCTTTCACTTGTACCGGCTCGACGCATCGCTGAAAGGGCACGAGGTGCTCATTGCATCGAGCAACAACAAGGCGGTCGAGAACGTCAGCAAGGAGTTGCCTTCAGCCAAGTCCATCGGACGAGACTTCAACTACTTCCGCACGATCTCAGATCGTCTGCTCGAAGGACAAGCCGCAGACGGTACGCTACCCAAAGGCGAGTCATCATGGGGGCTTATCGCAGCAGTCCTGGGCAACGCCAAAAATCGCAATGGCTTTCAGCAGGCAATCTGGTGGGATGACGATAAGAGCTTAAGGTTGTATCTAAAGGCCGCCCGAGGTGAGCCGGTATTTCGCGAGGTCAGGGACGAGCAGGGAAACATCGTTTCTCGGGAGATCCCGTCGGTTGTTACGCGCGAGATTCCGCCTACTCCGGAAGAAGCCAGGGCAAACTGGAAGAAGGCGCGGCATCGCTTTCAATCGCTAAAGGCGGATGTCGAAGCGTGCCTGCAGCAGCTCGAGGATGCCCGCCAGACCTGTCTTCGATTGGCGCCAGCAATGCGTGCCGTACAAGCAGCCGAGGCGCTACGCGAATCTTGTGCCGCTGCGTCCGATGATCGCGAGAGAGAGGTCCGTGCGACATCAGATATCCTGGCCACTGCACAGGCATCGCTGGACAATGCGATGCTGCAGGAACGGCAGATGCTTGCGCGCAGGCCGGGCTGGTTCGCCCGCTTGTTGAGGACAGCCGGATTTCGGACATGGCGGGACGGATACGCGCCGCTACTGAAAGCGAGAGTCGCGGCTGAAAAGGAACTCGCCGCCGCAGTTGCAAATAAGAAACGGGCCGAAGTTCTGGCAGCAAACGCAAAGCGCGAATTGCAAGCGGCCATCAGCAAAGCATCGGAAGCGGCCAGGGTTGTGTCGAACGTTCAGGCGCGCATTCATGATTTCCGCCGCGAGCTGGGTCCGCGTCTGGTGGATAGTGAGTTCTTCGAACGCGGCCATGAGCATTGGAATTTGAGTGCACCATGGATTCCGGATTCGCTTCACGAGAAGCGGGAGGATCTGTTTTCAGCGGCGCTCCAGGTACACCGGGCCTTTATCGATGTGGCCGCTCAGAAGTTCAGCCACAACCTCGGCGCGCTGATGAGTGCAATGCAAGCGGGAGCGTTCCACGAAAGCGAAAAAAGAGCCCTGCTCCCGGACCTATGGTCGACACTTTTCATCGTCGTTCCGGCAGTCTCCACCACGTTTGCGTCCGTCGAAAGGATGCTCGGCGACCTTCCTGCTTCCAGCATTGGATGGCTGCTGGTTGACGAGGCGGGGCAGGCTACTCCGCAGTCCGCGGTAGGCGCAATGCTGCGGTCTAAGCGCGTCATTGTGGTGGGTGATCCATTGCAGGTACCGCCTGTCGTGGCCTTGCCTGAGCGCCTCGTATTGGAGGTTTGCAAATACTTCAAGGTGTCGCCTCAGGAATGGGCGGCCCCTGACGCGTCGGTACAGACGGTTGCTGACGAAGCTTCGCACTACCAAGCCGAGTTCAAGGCTGACAGCGGTACTCGGCGAGTCGGCTTGCCACTGCTGGTTCACAGGCGGTGCTTGGAGCCAATGTTTGGGATCTCCAACCGTATTGCCTACGACGGTCAAATGGTTCACGCCGCGCAAGCCAAGGAGTCGCCGATTGCGACTGTCCTCGGACCATCCGCATGGATCAACGTCGACGGGAGTGCATCCACAAAGTGGTGCCAAGCCGAGGGTGACGTCGTTGTTCGCATGCTGCACGAACTGGCATCGGCGGGCCTGCAACAGCCTGATCTTTACATCATTACGCCCTTCAGGATCGTCGCCCATGAATTACGACGCCAGCTCCAGACGCACCGCCATATTCTTGAGCGGCTTCAGGTGGATCCGGACGACTGGATAACGGACCGTGTTGGTACTATTCACACCTTCCAGGGCAAGGAAGCCGAGGCTGTGATCGCCATATTGGGCGCGCCAATGGCAGAGCAGCAAGGAGCCCGACGATGGGCGTGCGGCACGCCCAATATATTGAACGTTCTGGTGTCCCGTGCCAAAAGCCGGCTGTATGTTGTGGGATCGCGAGCCGCATGGGGTGGTGTGGGTCATGCCCGCGAGATGGCGGCCGCGTTGGCGACCCGGCGAATATAGTGCGATCAATGTCCCAACCGGGACGGACGTACTCAAGCTGGTGAACTGGAATCAAGTTGCGTGTCCCTCCGTAGGCGCGCTCATCCCGGATGAGATGGCGCTTGCGTAGCGGGTGAACCCTGTAACGCCGGCGAATACCCGGTACATTCCACCGGGCGGAGCTCATAGGCTGGCGGACCGGCTTCGCTTGACCAGCCCTACAATGGTCTGCGCCAGTTCTGCGCGCGCCTGCTCTTCGGTCAGGTCTCCGGCAGCGACCGCATGAGACAGCGAATCGGCCGCGCCGAGCATCGCCCACAATCCAGCCAGTGACAGTCCTTCTGGCCCGGAGAACGGCGCCAGGATCGCCCGGCATTTCTCGATGAACGCCTGCTGGTACTGCCGCTTGAGTGTCGCGAGTTCGGGCGATCCGTTCAACGCCGACAGCACGTCCGGCATTTCCCGCCCTTGCGTCAACACGCAATCGACATAGCTCGCCGCGATGACGCGCGCCTTCTCCTTCAGTGTGGGCCGGCTGGCCGCGATGGCGGCGTCGATGATGGCCGTCTGGCGCTCGTCAAAATCCCGATAGAGCGCCGACAGCAAACCATTGCGGGTGCCGAAGTGATCGTAGACCACAGGCTTTGCCACGCCGGCTACCTCGGCCAGCCGGCCGAGACTGAGCGCGTCTGACCCCTCTCGTTTGACGAGCTTCCATGCGCAGTCCAGCAGCTGCCGCTGGCGCTCCTCGCGAGACAGCCGGCGGCGTGGCCCGGAGGGCGAGCCGGCGGCGTCGTTCGACGTGGCGAATTTTCTTTGCTGAGTCATTCTTTCCGCGAGAAGAGGTTCTGGCCGAGCGCCCGGGCCTTGTGGATATGCGAGGAGGGCGCCTCACGATCCGAAGGTAGCAGAAGTTCGGAGGTCACGACCGGCGCGCCGCAGTAGCCGAAGATGCCATGGTCGATCTGCGTCTTCATTGCGGTGGCATAGCCATGGCGGTCGTAAGTACCCATGTTCGCACCGCCGATCCCGACGAGGTGGACCGCCAGGTGGCCAAGCTTCTTGACCAGTTTGCCGCCCGGTTCTTCGTCATAGGCCCACCCATTGGTGAAGACGCGGTCGATCCAGCCCTTCAGCATGCCCGGAAAGGACCACCAATATACGGGGTAGACCAGCACCAGCGCATCCGCGCGATCGAGTCGCGCGTGTTCCGCCGCAACGTCCGGCGCGGGCGGAGTTTCGCGCCGATGGAGGGCCAAGTCGGCGGCGGTGAAGCGAGGATCGAAGCCTTCCGCGGCGAGATCAGCCAGTTCGAAGGTGTGGTGCCGGCCGGATGCCGACAGTCCGGAGGCAATATGATTTGCCACGGCATGCGTCAGCGATTCCCGATTGGGGTGCGAAACGACGATCAGCGCGTGCATGATTGGCTCCGTAGATGAACGTACCTACCAATCGTATCCTACGTTTGGTAGGTACGTATGACCCTGCTCCTAGTGGGTATTTGGTGCGACGCGGGCGGTGCTTGATCGGCGCAAGGGCCTTCGACCAACCGTGCCCCCGATGGCGTTTCCGGGCTGAATTCCCATGGTGACAAGCTGCCGTGCGCGGAGGAAGTGGAGAACACCGTCAATCGGGCTTCGAAATTGTTTGTCCGATAAATGGCGATATCGAGCGGGTTGCGTCAATCGCCAGGCATCGCCGAAAATGGTGATCGAATCGAGTCGCCGGCAACATGCAGGCGACGCCCCACACCTACGGCGGTTGGGTGCAAATATTCCCTGCCGAAAATACAATCCATACGCCTTCTCAAAAGGCGAACAAATACAGAACGAATAAAAGCAGACCTCGGGGGGTCATCTATGCGTGTTCTTGTTCCATTGCTGTTGGCCACGGCTTTGGGCTTTGCCGGTTGCGCGCAAACGCCTGAAGAACAGTTGGCGCCGCGGTCGTCCACGGTGCGCCTGTGCGACGGGAATGCCTGCACCGAACAGGATCGACGCGTAGCGACCGCGCAGCTCGCCTCGAACGAACCCGATCCGCGCATGCAGGCATTGGCCAACGTGGCCGAGAAGAATCCGGATGCCGCTTACGACCTGGGCCTGCGGCTGCTGCGTGGCGACGGGGTGAAGCGCGACAGCTATCAAGCCTTGGAATGGCTGCGCAAGGCCGGCGACAACGGTCATACGCAAGCGCAACTCGCGCTTGGTCGAATTTATCTGATGGGCTTTGAGGAAATGGGTTCGGACCCTGCCGAAGCCGAGGCTTGGCTGATGCGAGCCGCAGCCAAGGGCAGCAAGGAAGCCAAGGATTTGATTCCGCAGGCCCAGGCTGCCAAAAAAGACGAACAGAGCGCGTACCGGGTTCGCGAGGCCTACCGTACCTCCTGGGTCGCCTGGTACAGCAGCTATCCGTATTACTGGGTATGGGGCCCTTCCGGCTGGTATCACCGCTAAGCCTTCCCACCCGGATTTTTTCGTCAATTTCCTCGACAGGAACGCCCTATCATGCCCAAGAATATTTCTCTGCGCGTGGCCGCACTGGCTGCGTCCGTGGTTCTCGCTGGCTGCGCCACTGCCGGCGGCGGTTTGATCAGCACCGGCACCGCGCCTACCGCTGCCACCGGCGCCGCGGGTGGTGCCACCAGCGTCAACGCCAATGCTTCGCTGGAGCGCTGCGATTCGCCGCTGGGAACGCTGGCCGTCGATGATGGCCGTGGCAAGGAGTGGTATGCGAGCTTCGGTGCAGCCACCAAGGTGACCAGCATCGAGCCGCTGATTCGCCTTGCCGTGCAGCAGTCGAACTGCTTCGTGATTACGTCGATCGGCAACAATCGCACCGAAAGCAAGCTGTCGAACATTACCGACAAGCAGCGCAATTCCGGCGAATTCCGCGCAGGTTCGCGCCAGCAGAAAGGCCAACGCGTAGCGGCCGACTACTACATGGAACCGGCCATCATCATCGATAACGACTCCACCGGCCAGCTGGCGGCTGGTGTGGGTGGCCTGTTCGGCAGCGTCGGCGCGCTTGTTGGCGGTGCGATGCAAAGCAAGGCATCGGTCGTGACGCTGACCATGTTCGACATCCGCTCGGGCGTGCAGGTCTCCATCTCGGAAGGCAATTCCACGGCCACCAACTTCGGCGCGGCCCTTGGCGCCTTTGGCGGCAATACGGCCGGCGGCCTCGGCGGTTTCTCCCGCACGCCCGAAGGCAAGGCCACCGTCGCCGCATTCATGGACGCCTACAACAACATGGTGATCTCGCTGCGCAACTACAAGGCGCAGGAGGTCAAGGGCGGACTGGGCCGTGGCGGGCGGCTGAAGGTTGGTTCGTAAGTCGTTTCGGCGCTCCCCGCGCGGGATGCCATTTGCTGATCGCGAGAAGCCAGTGGATGGATAGAGCGCGGGAGCGGTCGTTCATTACTGCCGAGAGGACGTTATTCCGGGAGAGTCAGTTAGACTTTACGCGCCCGGGATAAAACCCGCCTTGTTCTCTCACTCCAGCGGCAAGACACCACCATGAGCATTCGCGTCGGCATTGTTGGAATCAGCGGTTTTGGCGGCGGCGAGGCGATGCGCCTGATCGCGAGCCACCCGTCTTTTGAGCTCGTCTACGCCGCCGGCGAGGGCAGCGCCGGCAGCCGCTTGGTGGATCGCTTCCCGGGTGTGCCGGCCAAGCTCGCCGAGCTGGTGATCGAAAAGTGGGACCCTGAAACGCTGCCGAAGCTCGACGTCCTGTTTGCGTCGCTGCCGACCGGCGCATCGGCCGACGTGCTGGCGCGCGTCCCCAAGGAGGTCAAGATCGTCGACATCGGCGGCGACCACCGCTACGTCGACGGTTGGGCGTACGGCCTGGCCGATGTATGGCCGGCCGAGATCGAAGGGCAGACCCGCGTCGCGAACCCCGGCTGCTTCCCCGCAGCCACGCTGACCGCGCTGGCGCCCCTGCTGGCCAACCACCTGATCGAGCCCGCCAACATCGTGATTGACGCCAAGACCGGCATTTCGGGCGCCGGCCGGGGCGGGGACAGCAAGTTCGGCTATGCGGAGAGCAACGAAAACGTCGTGCCCTACGGCTTGCTCAAGCACGTCCACATGCCCGAGATTGCCAGGACGATCGAGCGGCTGAGCGGCGGCAGTGCGGCAGGGCTGGTGTTCACGCCCCATCTGGTGCCGATGACCCGCGGTGTGCTCGTCAGCATCTACTGCCGCGGCCGTGCCACCACGGACCAGTGCCTGGACGCGGCCCGGCGCTTCTACGCCGGACGCCCATTCGTGCGCGTCAGCGACAAGCCGCCGCAGACCAAATGGGCCACCGGCTCGAATCTCGCGTTCGTCAGTTATGCGGCCGATCCGGAGCGCAACCTGGTGATCGCGATGGGCGTGGTCGACAACCTGGGAAAGGGAGCGGCGGGTCAGGCGGTGCAGAATGCGAACCTGATCTGCGGTCTGCCGGAAACGGCGGGGCTGGATGGTGGGCCTGTTTGGCCGTGATGCTTTTGCGCGTCCGATTGCGTAGTTTGTCTTTGCGGGATCACTGGTACGGCAGCGACGCGGTCGCCGTGACAGATGGCTCGGAGCAACCGCGTAGTGAGCCGCGCGCTCGAAACCCTCGCTTCGACGGCGCGCTTCCGATCGTGAGTCCGCCCCCTTGTTCCGGGGTGTTATGATCGGAACCGCTTCAAGTCACACCCAGGAAATACTCAAAATGATGGATTGGTTCCCTTTAGTGTTCATCGCGTTCAAGGTTCTCGTGCTCGGTACGGGCATGTTCTTCGCCGTGAAGTGGCATTACGACAAAGCGAAAAAGAAGTGACACGAGCAGCTGATCGTCGCTAGGAGCGTGGCCCTAGCTATTGCCACTGCTCCACAAGACTGCCGATATATTCCTCCAGCGCCGTCCCGCCCTTCAGCGGCTCCTCCGGCAAATCGAATCCACCGTCCACACTGGCCGCAGTCATCCGGGCATAGGAATCGGCCGCAGCCTCCGAAAACCCTAATCCCAGGAACGTCTCCTTCCACTTGTCCCGCGGCACGACTTCCACTTCAACGGGGCGGCCGAGCGCCTGCGAGAAGGCAGTCGCAACGTCCTTGGAGGAATACCGACGCGGCCCCTCGACATAGCGGACGCCAACATCGTCGAGCGGGGACATCAGCCGGGCCGCTGCCGCTTCTCCCAGATCGCGTGGCGCGACCATGGGTATCGGTAGATCGGCAGGGAACATCGTCGGCAGCTTGCCCGTGCTGCGTACCGAGTCGAGCAGCCACTCCCAATTGCTCATGTAGTAAGCGGCGCGATTGATCGCAGCGGGTATCGGTTGGCGGCGCAGTCCTTCTTCGAGCTCTCACAGGACGCTCAGATCTCCGATGCGCTCGCCGGGCTGGGCGCCGCCTGTGGATTCGGCGACGACCTTCTCCAGGCCAGAGCCCTGGAGCGCGGCAACGATGTTGGCGACCGTGTGCCGCTCGATCGCGTCGGTGTCCTTGCTGGTGTCGCCAGGCGGGTTGAGCAAGAACGCCCGGCGCCCGCGTCGAAATGCGGCGCGCAATGACGCCACGTCTTCCACATCGGCCTCGACGATATCGGCGCCCTTGTCGCACCATTTGGCCGCGCGGGCGGCCGAGCGGGTCACGATGGTGACCGCCTGGCCGCGGGCGAGCAGCGCTTCCGCTGTCGCCGATCCAACATGTCCGGTACCGCCCATGATGACGTACATGTGCTTGCCTCCCGCGTTCCCTGAGCCGTTGTCAGGAATGGACGCATCAGTCATTGCTCATGTCGAAACCATATCAAAGACGGAAGCGGCGTTGGCAATTCCCCTTGAAATGGCCGAACTGGCGACGATTACTGCCCCGCATCCCTCGGCACCGCTTTCCACATGACGGCCCCGGCCGCCACCAGCAATCCCGCCAACAGATACAGCGCATTGTCCATGCTGCCGGTCTGCACCTTGACCTGCCCAATGACCCAGGGGCTGACGATGCCGCTGGTAATGCCAACACTGCTGATGAACGCGAGCCCGGTTGCCGCGGTATGCCCCGGCAAATAGCTGCGCGGCAGTGACCAGAAGATCGGCAGCGCGGCGAAGATCAGCACGGCTGCCACGGACAGGATCGCCAGCATCGCGCCGAAATGCGGCAGGCGCAGCGTCAGCAGCGCGAGGGCCAGTGCGCCCCCGCAGCAGCACAGCAGGAAATGGCGATGGCGCTCGCCGGTGCGGTCCGAATTCCGAGCAATGAGGATCAGGCCGATGGCGCCCACGGCATTGGGAATCACGCTATACAAGCTGATCGACACGACATCCGTAATGCCGAAATCCCGAATCATCAGCGGCATCCAGAAATTCAGTGTCAGCGAGCCGCAGGTCAGCGCGAAATAGATGAACGCGAAGACGTACAGCTTGGGATTGCGCAGTGCCTCGCGCAGCGCGCCGAGCGTATGGGCGGCGTGGCTGCCTTGTTCGGCTTCGAGCTGCCGCGCCAGCAGCGCCTTTTCACGAGCGGTCAGCCATCTGGCATCGGCGGGGTTGTCGACCAGATACCAGGCGGCGATCAGCCCGAGCAGCACGGCGGGCGCGCCTTCGATCGCGAACATCCATTGCCAGCCGAACAGGCCCATCACGCCGGCCATATCGCGCATGATCCAGCCGGAGACCAGGCCGCCGAGCACCCCGGCGACGGCGACGCCGGCGAAGAAGATCGCCATCACCGCAGCGCGGCGGCGAGCCGGGAACCAGTACGTCATGTACAGCACGATGCCGGGGAAGAAGCCGGCTTCGAACACGCCGAGCAGGAAACGCAGCGTGTAGAACTGCGCCGGCGTCGAGACGAAGGCCATTCCCACCGAGACGGCGCCCCACAGCAGCATGATGCGAGTGAACGTACGCCTCGCGCCGAAGCGGGCGAGCAGCATATTGCTCGGCACTTCGCACAGCACATAGCCGACGTAGAACACCGCGGCACCAAGGCCGTACATCGCATCGCTGAAGCCGAGGTCGTGCTTCATCTGTAATTGCGCGAAGCCGATATTGATGCGATCGAGGAAGGAGATGACGTAGCAGACGAACAGGAAGGGGACGATCCGCATCCAGATCTTCTGGTGCAGCGCGTCTTCTTCGTGTGCGAGGGCGAGCGGGGGCGTCGCGGTGCCCGCGTGGAGTTGGGACATGCTTTGTCTCCGTAAAGCAGGAAGGAGGAAAAAGACGGGCGGATCGCGCCGCCCTTAACGGGCCGGTGTCTTGTGCACCGTCGGCCCGGAGTGGATTTCGTCGTGTTTCAGCGGATCGCGCGGGGCATGCCGTGGACTGGCCGAATCAGGCGGAGGCGGTTTCCGCCTCGCGTGCCAACCGCAATGCCGACATCAGCGTTTCGTGGTCTCCGATGTGGTTGGCAAGGAGCAGGATCAGGCGAGCATTGGTGGCCTGGCTTTGGGCGTCGTCCAGCTCCCGGTGCATGTCGATCAGCGCTTCGTAGAAGTCGTCGGGACGGGCCAGGTTGGGTTCGGTGGTAAGGGGCATGGTGTCTCCGGAAATCGTGTTCTTGCGCGTCGAGCGGGCATTCGCGGTCACTGCGGCGCGGCTGCCTGGTCCCCGGCCCTCCGCCGAATGCGGGAGAGGGGAGAGAACAGTCGCGAGGCGGGGCGCGGTGCCGGTGGCTGGCGCGTCAGGCAGCGATTGCTTCTGCTTGTGCTGGTGCGGCGGGCGAGATCGTTGCGGACTCCGCTAGATACTTGCCCTGAGCCCGCGCCATCGCTTCCATCACGCGGTCCGCATCGACGGCACGCCAGCGCGCGCACACATGCTGGTCCGGTCGAATCAAATACGCGGTGCCCGGCACGGCGTCGTAGCGTTTGGCCACCACGCTCTCGGCATCGACCAACACAGCGGTGTCAGCGGTCGATGTGGTAGAGGTGGTAGCGGGCGACACGAACAGAAGACGCGGTGCACCTGGCCGCGCACGCAATGCGGCGATCTGCTTTGAAATATCCGCATCGAGCGTTTGCGGATTGCCGTAGACAAGCAAACAGAAGCCGCCATCGAGGCGCGACAACAGCCAATCCTGCGCACCGTCGACAACTACCGGCGCATCGGCACAAGGCGCGCCAGGCACCATCGGGCTCGCAAAGGTTTCGGTATCGGCCGTATTCAATGGAGACGAGGCCAACACGCTCGGCACCGACAACCGCCCGCTATTGACCAGCGTCCGCGCAAACGGATGTTTGGCCGCGAGCGTCAGCACGGCATCACGAAACACGCGGCTTACCTGGCTCTTTGGGGTGATGAAGTCGGTGGAGCGCGTCGAGTTGCGGATGTTCTCGTCCGCGGCATATTCCCGCTCGCTGGCGTAGGTGTCGAGCAGCGCGTCCGGTGCGTCGCCGCGCAAGACATGGGCGAGCTTCCACGCCAGGTTGTCGGCATCCTGCACGCCGCTATTGGCGCCGCGTGCGCCGAAGGGCGACACGCCATGCGCGGAATCGCCGGCAAACAGCACGTTGCCATGCCGGAAGCTGTCCATGCGCAGGCAGGAAAACGTATAGACGCTGACCCATTCGAGTTCGAACTTCGCATCCGGGCCGAGCAGCGCCTGCACCCGGGGGATCACCCGCTCCGGCGATTTTTCCAACACGGGATCGGCGTCCCAGCCAAGCTGGAAATCGATGCGCCAGACGTTGTCCGGCTGCCGATGCAGCAGCACCGATTGATTCGGATGGAAGGGTGGGTCGAACCAGAACCACCGCTCGCTCGGAAAGCCGGCTTCCATCCGGATGTCCGCGATCAGGAAGCGGTCCTTGAAGGTGCGGCCCTTGCTGTCGAGTCCGAGCAGATTGCGCATCGGGCTGCGCGCGCCGTCGGCGGCAACGACATAACGCGCCGTCACCGCGTAGGGACCATCCGGCGTCTCCACCGTCAGCGTGACGGTGCCGTCGGGGCCCACGTCATCGCGACGCTCGATGCCGACCACCTTGTTCTTCCAGCGGATGTCAATGTTCGGCAGTTCGAGCGCGCGCTCGAGCAGGAACCCTTCGACGTAGTACTGCTGCAGGTTGATGAAGGCGGGCCGCCGATGTCCGGTCTCCGGCAGCAGATCGAACGCATAGACCATCTGGTCGCGCAGGAAGACCTTGCCGAGATTCCAGCGCACGCCCTTGTCCACCATGCGCTCGCCGCAACCAAGCCGATCGAAGATCTCCAGTGTGCGCTTGGCAAAGCAGATCGCGCGCGAGCCGGTCGACAGCGTGCAATCGTCGTCCAGCAGCACTACCTCGATGCCTTGCTGAGCCAGGTCGATCGCGGTGGCCAGGCCCACCGGCCCGGCGCCCACCACCACGACCGGATGCACCGCGCCGACTGCCGATTGCTCCGCGCAGGGCCGGTATTCGAAGGTCAATCGTTGATAGTCGACCGTCATCTTGTTGTCTCCTTCCACCATCCCGGATGCCGATCCCGCTGCGTCAATCCTGCAGCGCGGCCCACATTTCCTTGTCGCGCTGGGCCGTCCAGATGCGCGGATGCGTGATGCCAGACGCCTCGTCATAGGCGCGCGTCACGTCGAACGGCAGGCAGTGCTCGTAGATGAAGACGTGGCCGAACTTGGGGTCCATGCTCTTGCGCGTATGCGCCATCGCGGCCTTCAGGTCCATGTTCTGTGCCACCGCTTCCTGGCCTGCTCGGTACAGCGTGGTGACGAAGTCCCTGGTGTAGGCGATGCCTTCGCGCACCTGTTGCGGCGTGGTCAGCGCGGGCCCGCGGCCCGGGACCAGTTTTTCCGCGCCGAGCGCCTGCAGCGCGTCGAGCGTGGCCGGCCATTCGGCCAGCTGCGCGTCGCCGCAATAGCAGGCCGCCTCGTATTCGACCAGGTCGCCGGAGAACAGCACCTTCTGCGACGGCAGCCAGACCACGGTATCGCCCTTGGTGTGGCCCGAGCCGAGATGCGCGATGCGAACTTCGAGCTTGCCGAGGAACAGCGTGATTTCCTTGTCGAATACCAGCGTCGGCCAGGTCAGGCCCGGTACCGTTTCGACGCCGGCGAACAGCCGGGGGAATCGCTCGATTTCGGATTTCATGTCGGCTTCGCCGCGCTCGACGATCATTTCGTAGGTGCCGCGGCTGGCGATGATCTGTTGCGCGCCTTCCGCGAAATAGGCCGATGCGCCGAGCACGCGGACCGCGTGGTAGTGCGACAGCACGACGTACTTGATCGGCTTGTCGGTGACCGTGCGGATCTTGGCGATCAGGTCTTGCGCCATCGCCGGCGTCGCGGTGGTGTCGACGATCAGCACACCGTCGTCCCCGATGATCACGCCCGAGTTCGGATCGCCCTCGGCCGTATAGGCGTAGGCGTTCTCGGACAGCTGGGTGAAGGTGACCTTTTTGGCTTCCAGGTCGGCTTGCGATGCGAATGCTTTGGCCATGCTTGCCTCGTCGTGGGTGACGGGGCGCGGCAGCGGGCGGCATTGCGGGTGACAACGCACGAATACTGTCTCGCCCCTTCGTTATTGGATTGGCCGGGCGCGAGGGCGCGCACGGCGTTGTCGGGGTAGACGGATGGTAGGAGAGGTTCTTTAGTTAGTCAATAACGAAATGATTGGCTAAAACATAAAAAGCAGAGGGCGGGCCGGCTGCGCCCGAGCCACCACGGGCGCCGTGTCCACTTGCAGGCCGTCGCGGCGGTCTGCATGCGGCGTTGGATTAATATCCAGCCTTTCGGAGGGAGACGATGGGCGAGGACGGGCAGGCGGGACAGGAGAAGACGCAGCGCGGCGTGCAGAGCGTCGATGTGGCGGGCCGCTTCCTGCAGGCGCTGGCGGAAGCGCGCGCGCCGCTATCGGCCGCGGAGCTTGCCACCGTGGTCGGCATCGCCCCGGCCCAGGCGCATCCTTATCTCGTTTCGCTGACGCGCCAGGGCTGGATCAAGCGCGACCATCTCGACGATCGCTTCGAGCCCGGCCCACTGGCACTGCAACTGGCCCGGATGCGGCTGGAGCTGGATCCCGGCCTGCATGCGGCGGTGCCGCTCGTGGCCGAACTGACCGCACGGACCGGCTGCAGCGTGGCCGTCAGCGTGCCTGGTCCTCAAGGTCCGACCATCGTTCGCTACGAGCGCGGCAATGCGCCGCTGCACGTCAATCTGCATGTCGGCACCGTGATGTCGCTGGCGACCACCGCGACGGGCCGCATGTACTGCGCCTGCGTGGACCAAGCGCATTGGGTGCCGCTGTTCGACGCGCTGCCGGCGCGTCCTCCACGCGCTGCGTTTCTTGCCGAGCTCGACGAGGTGCGCAGCCGCGGCATCGCACGCAGCATCGATATCCCGAGTCCCGGCGTCAGCAGCCTTTGCGTGCCCGTGCGCGACGCGGTAGGCGCGCTCCGTCTATTGCTGACGGCAATCGGCCCGACCGCGAACATCGACACCACGTGGCGCGGCGAACTTGCGCGCGCCCTGCAGGCAACGGCGGCGAAGATCGCCGATTCGCTGCGTGCGGAAGGCTGAGCCATGACGAACCTCATCGAACCCACCGAAGCGGCCGCAGGCAAGCCGCAGCGCGGCATTCAGGCGCTCGATGCCAGCGCCCAGCTGATCGGTGCGCTGCTGCGCGCGGGCAGTCCGCTTGCGCTGAGTGAACTGGCGCGCCTGGCCGGCATGGTGCCCGCCAAGGCGTTTCCGCATCTGGTCAGCCTGGTGCGAGCCGGCGTACTCGAGCGCGATGCCGATGGGCGTTTTCTGCCTGGACCGCTGGCGCTGCAGTTGGGACTGATCGCGCTGCAGCGCCTGTCGCCGGTGCGCGAGGCCGAGCCGGAAGTGCGCGGCGTGGCCGTGGATACCGGGCTTAGTGTCGCGATGGCAGTGCTCGGGCCGCTCGGGCCTACCGTAGTACGGCTCGAAGAATCGGCGCGGCCGCAGCACGTCAGCCTGCGCGTCGGTACGGTACTGTCGCTGGTCAATACCGCGATCGGCCGCGTGTTCGCCGCCCATCAGCCCGCAGACGTCCTCGACGGATTGCTGCAACAGGAAGCGGTGCGGATGGCCGGCGCACCGGTAAAGGGGCTACGAGAGGAAAAGACCGCATACGCCGCGAGGCTCGCACGCATTCGCGAGCAAGGCATGGACGATGCGCTCGACAGACCGGTGCCCGGTATCCATACGTTGGCGGTCCCGGTGTTCGACCACACTGGTACCGTGGTGCTGGTGCTCGCGGCAATGGGGTCGGCGGGGAGCTTCGATAGCGGGCTCGGTGGCAACGTCGCGCGCCGACTGGCCGGCGCGGCGCAGCGCTTGTCGTGGCGTTTCGGACGCCCGCGATCCACAGCACAGGATGATATCGCTCGCGAACCTTGAGGGACTTGTTGCTGGATCGATGTGGACAGGCTGACGCTAGACTGCAAGCACAACGCTCATCAAGGAGACGCCCCCATGACTCAGCCCATCCTCAACATCGCCGACGCTCAATACCTGGACGTCGCCGACCTGTCCCGCCAATACGGCTCCGAACTGCCCGCCGACCGCTACGGTGGCCGGATGGCGCCGATCGGGCGCATGCTGGGCGCGCAGAAGCTCGGCTACAACTTGACGGTGATCGAGCCCGGCAAGCGCGTGTTTCCTTTCCACAGCCATCGTGCCAACGAGGAAATGTTCTTTATCGTCGAAGGCACCGGTGAAGTACGCCTCGGCGAGGCCCGCCATCCAATCCGCGCCGGCGACGTGATTTCTTGCCCGGCGGGCGGTCCGGAAACCGCGCATCAGCTCATCAACACCGGCGCGCAGGAATTGAAAGTGCTCGCCGTCAGCACGATGGCGGCACCGGAGCTTTGCCACTATCCCGACTCGGGAAAATTCGGCGTGCTCGATCACGGCAATGGGTTTGCCTATATCGGGCGACCGGAGGGAAGCCTGGATTATTGGGAAAGGGAGTAAGCCGGCGCCACGGCACGTTGGGTGAGCACGTCGGCATAAACGAGAATCGGATCAACGCCGTAGCCGGACCTTTTGGGTAGCATGCAATGTGACTACTGAGCTTGAGTGGTAACTTGATGAAACTTGACGCTGCCGCGCGTGGTGCCTAGAATGGGCCGCTATGCAAAAAACCCTCTCCAAGGCCGCCGTCAGCGAGGGCCTGCAAAAGGCAGGGCTGTCCCAAGCAGAGCTTGCGCGAAGGCTGGGCGTCAGCCCGCAAGCCGTGACGAACTGGCTGAAGGGACAAGACTTTCCTCGTCCCGACAAACTGCTGAAGCTGTCCATGTTGCTGCGGCTGGACTTCGCGGAACTGGTCACCCAGTCGGATGAGGGCGCTCCCGTCATTGCATTCAGGAAGCGGGCCAATACCAAGACCACGGAGCGGCATCTTGCCCATGCCCGGGAGATTGGCATGCTGCTCAAGCAGTTGGTGCCTTTCCTGCCTCCGGGCCATTCTCTGCGGCCGCGTCTCGATACCGCGACGACGGAGTATGCGGCGCTTCAGCGAACGGTCGCGGAGGTAAGGACAAAACTCGGGCTCGGCGATCGCGCAGTACTGGATTACCACCACTTGATTGGCCAGTTCAAAGAGGCTGGTGCCGTCTTGGTGCCGGTACTTTGGGGTGAGAAGCAGCTTCACGCGAATGCGTTGCATATCGCCCTGCCTGCGGAGCGCGTTACGTTCGTCTTTGTGAACCTCGATACCAAGCTGGAGGACTTCAAGTTCTGGATGGCGCACGAGCTGGCGCACGTCTATACGCCTTACATGGCTGGCAAGGAGGAAGGTGAGGATTTTGCAGATGCTTTTGCGGGCGCGCTGCTCTTCCCGCAGCCCTGCGCCATCGAGGCATACGGCGACGCGGCACGCTCAAAGCGCGAAACTTCTGCATTGGCCGCACTACAAGAGCATGCGCAACATCATGCCATTTCGCTATACACGGTGTTCTGCCAGGCAAGGAACTACCAACGTCACTATGACTTGCCGCCGATGGCAATAGACGAAGTGAAGTTGCACAAGGCCCGCAACGCCAGTCCAGCGGCTCTTGTCAGTCATGCGATGTTCGACAGACCTCCGCCATCTGCCCGCGAATATATCGCAGCTGCCGAGCAGGTATTTCAGTCCGACTTCTACGTCGCGCTACGAGCGATGATGCGCGAACGAGGTATCGAGGCGGGGTTCGTACAGCAACTTCTGGACATCGGTCTCGTCGACGCAAAAGCTATCTACGCGGAGCTTGTGCGTTGATCTTGCTGCTGCTTGACACGAATGCATATCTGCGGATTGCCAAGCGTGTCAAGCCGCTGCTCGGTGTCGCCTTCGGGCAGAAAGATTACCAACTGACGATCCTCGAGGATGTCGAGCGCGAGTTTCAGCGTAGCCCCCGCTTGCAGATCAATTTTCCGTGGTTTCAGGACGGTGCGCTCCAATCAGAGCGCTTGGCGAAGCGCTTCCGTCTCAGTCGTGACGACCGCGAACAACTGGATGCCGCTGCGAGCGTGCTCCGTGGTTGGGTGATCGGCAACGCCAGCCAGTACCGAAGTCCTCCCTCTCCGGTGGATTGCCGGGTGCTGGCTTTCGGCCAACTCAAGCAGGCGATCGTCGTGACCGACGATCTCGCCATGCACAAGCTGGGCGAGGAGTTTGGCATCGCTACGATGCATGGCCATGACTTGCTGCGACGTATGCTTGCCGCAAAGATGGTGAGCAAGGCCGACGTGCGAGGAATCTATCGCGCCTTGGAAGCAAACAGCGACCTGCCCGCAACTTGGGAAAAGGACCGAGACACGTATTTTCCAAGGTTGTTTTGCCGCGAGGATGATGATCCTGGGTAGGCTCGCGAAGGGTAGCCACCCGCAATAAGAATGGCGCGGTAGACCGCGCCATTTTTTTGCCTGCGCATGTGGTGGCGTCGGTGTTCATCCCGCCAGCTTGATCAACGCCGGCACCGTCAGCACCGCCGTGTAGTACCCCATGAACTGCACGCCCGTGTTGAAGCCCAGCACGCGCGACAGCAGCCCGCCGATCGAACCGAGCGTGACGATCACCAGCAGGCCGAGCAGCTGGCCTTCCCACACGCTGATCACCAGGATCAGTCCGACGAACGTCGCGACGATGGCTTCGTGCGAGATGCGGCGCGACACGAACAGCGCGGCGCGGCGCGCGTAGTTCATCGCGAACGGATACGACACGATCGCTGCCAGCAGTACCGCGAGCAGGCCGTAGCCAAGAAATTCCCAGTGGCTCAACAGGTTGTGCAGGTTGTGGGTCTGGCCATTGGTCGCATCGACGGTGAACACCGGCGGGGCGTTGAACAGTGGCGCGGCCGGACCGGCAGCCACAGGGCTCAGCGGCAGGCCGAACGCGATCAGCGGAATCAATGCCTCGGCGATATAGGTCGCTTCGGTAACGCCATTGCGGGCGCTGAGCACCGTGGTCAGCCGGTGATAGGCGTGCTTGATGCGCGAGCCGACGAGCTCGCCCAGCACCACGGTCATCGCGACCGGGCTGAACACGAACGTTGCGCTCGAGATCGCGGCGGTCGCCACGGTCCAGCGGGTCTGGGTGCCGTCCATCACCTTCAGCGGATTGGGGAAATAGCCGCTCCAACCCTTGACGTCCGGCGCCAGCGTAAAGGTCCGTGCTTCCTTGCGCTGCATGCGCGGGCGGTCGACCGGTGACAGCGTCGAGAACAGGTCCGCGATCAGCGGCCCGATGGCAATGCCGAGGAAATAGCTGATGCTGAGCTTGACGCCGAATTTCGCGGTCAAGGTCTGCAGCGCGACGATCACCACGACGAACGGCACCAGCGTTGCCACCGAGGCCCAGCGGCCCGGGGAGGCGTAGGCGATCACCAGCGCGGCGGCCACGAAGATCCACGGCGCGGCCTTGGTGATCGTGGCGCCGAACGGGGCCAGCAGCACGGCGAACAGCACGGCCAGCGGCACCGCGCAGAACGCGGCGACGATGGCGCCGGAAATCATCTTGCGCAGCGCGATATGCGGCACGCCGAGATTGCGCAGGTGGTTGGCGTCCTGCATCAGCGGCGTGGCCATGGTGTCGCCCGGGATGCCGAGCAAGGCGGTCGGCACCGCGTGCGTCATATGCTTGGCGACCGCGCCGGCCAGGAAGAAGGTGAACACGCCGGCGGGCGGCACGCCGAGCAGCACGACCAGCAACGTCAGCGGCGCCAGCGTGGTGGTCTCGTCGGTGCCCGACACCAGGCCAATGGCCGCGAACACGATGGCGCCGGCCAGGCCCATGCCCAGCGCGACGAGAATCTGCGTCAGCAGAGGAGTGGATTCGATCATGGTGCGCTCCAGGCGGGTGGCGGGTCAGGCGGCGTTGGGACGCGCGGGAGCGGCGGCCGCGTCCGGCATTGCGGTTTCAGCGTGGCCGGGGGCCGCGGCACCGCGTTCCCGCGCGGCGAACAGTTCGTAGAGCTGCAGCTCGCGCAGTTCCTGCACGGTGGCGGCGGGCAGGTCCGCCATGGTTCCCAATCCACCCGATTCCTCGGCAAGGCGGTCGAGTGCCTGCTCGCGTGCGGTGCTGGCCGTCGCGCTGCTCGCGTCCGACGTGTCCTCGGTCACGACTCGCTTGGGCTTGAACAGGCACGCGCAAATGAAGCCGGCCAGCACGCAGCCGGCCAGCCCGGCGAGCATCGCATAGGCTCGCGCCAGCTCGGGTGTGCGAACCAGCTCGGTCAGGATGCGACTGGCGATGGCAAATGCCGCGAGGCTCAACGCGCCACCGATGACGATCGCGCAGGCAAGATGGCGCGGGTTGGCGGTGTCGCCCCAGACTTCGACCAGCGGGCTGCCGGTGGGCGTGGATTGTGTTGGCATGGTTGTCTCCTGTGTGGCGCCTCGCATTTGTCGGGCGTTTTTTCTTGGTGTGGCGGGCGGGGGAGGAAAGTCCCCCGCTGGGCAGTTCTCTTGCCGCTATCCCTGCCGCAACTGCGCCAGCAGTTCAATCGCGCGATCGGTCCGTACGTCCTTTTCCTCGGCCATCTTCCGCGCCACCTGTTCGACCTCCGCACCGACGGCCCCGGCGACGAGCGCGATATTTCGCGCGTGCAGCGCCATATGGCCGCGCTGGATGCCCTCGGTGGCTAGCGCTCGCAAGGCGCCGAGATTCTGCGCCAGTCCGACGGCAGCGGCGATTTCGCCGAGCTCCTGCGCGCTTTGCACACCGAGAATCTTCAGCGCGAGCCGCGCCAGCGGGTGAGTCTTGGTCGCGCCGCCGACCAGCCCGACCGGCATCGGCAATTCAATGGTGCCGACCAGCGCGCCGCTGGCGTCCTTCTCCCAATGGGTCAACGACGTGTAACGGCCCGCGCGGCAGGCATAGGCATGCGCGCCGGCCTCGACCGCGCGCCAGTCGTTGCCGGTCGCGACGATGACCGGATCGATGCCGTTCATGATGCCTTTGTTGTGTGTCGCCGCGCGGTACGGATCGATCGCCGCGAAGGTGTACGCGTCCAGCACGCCTTCGATGATCGCCTCGCCGCTGCGCTCGCCGGTGGCCAGCGCTTCGGGCGTCAGGCGCACGCGAGCGCGCGCAAGCCGCAGGTCGGCGAGGTTCGACAGGATGCGCAGCCGGACCGGCGCGCCGGTGATCCGCTCGACCACCGGCGACACCGCTTCGGCCATCGTGTTGACGGTATTGGCGCCCATCGCGTCGCGCACGTCGACGATCAGATGCATCACCACCATCGCGCCGCGCGGCGTGTCGGGAAACACATGGACCTCGATGTCGCGGCAGCCACCGCCCAGTCCGATCAGCACCTTGTCGCGTGCGTTGGCCACGGCGAGGATCTCGTCGCGATGGCGCAGCAGCGCCTGCCGCGCGCCATAGGGATCGGCGATACCGACCACCTGCACTTGCGCGCGCATCAACGGGCCGGAGCTCGAGGTTTCGAAACCGCCGCAGCCGCGCGCCAGCTTGGCCATATACGAGGCGGCGGCGACGACGGACGGCTCCTCGACCGCCATCGGCACCAGCACGTCCTTGCCATTGATCTGGAAATACCCCGCAACGCCGAAAGGCAGTTCGAAGGTGCCGATCACGTTTTCGATCATGCCGTCGGCCCGGGCGGCGCCCAGTGCGCCGGGCTCGGCCAGCAGCGCATGCTCGTCGTCGTCGAGGCCCACCGCGTCGGCAATCGCGGCCAGGCGCTGAGCGGGCGTCATTTCGCGAAAGCGGGGCAGGCGGGAATCGACGGGTTTGCGACGGGTCTCGGCCGCGGCGGCAGCGGCAGCGGCAGCGGCATCGGACGAGGGCAGGGAAGCGAGCATCGAGGTCTCCGTTCTATGGTTCTCTGGTATGGAATGGAGACAGTCTAGGGTGACTGTACCAGTCAATAGAGGTACAGTTTGCGGGGACAGTGGCCTTTCGCCTGATTTTTCCGCCCCTTCCATGACCAAGACCGCTCCCGGCACCGCCCGCAGATCCCCGTCGCTTGCCGCCACGCTGGCCGACTCGATTGCCCGCCAGATCGCCGAAGGCGCGTATCGCACCGGCGATCGTCTGCCGTCGCTGCGCGAACTGGCGCAGTTGCATGGCTACAGCAAGAACACCATCGTCGCCGCCTTCGAGCTGCTGGTCGCGCGCGGGCTGGTCGAGCCGCGGCGTGGTTCCGGCTTCTTCGTGCGCGAGGTGGCACCCAGGCCGGCGCCGGAGGAGGATGCCGGCACGCTTGGCCGCGCGATGGACATCGTCTGGCTGATGCGCGAGCAGTTGAAGAGCCGGCCCGACGTGCTGGCGGTCGGGGACGGTTTTCCGCCGGTGTCCTGGCTGGCCGAGGCGCGGCTGGACCGCTATCACCACAAGGTCGTGCGCACCGGCCTGGGCGCGCTGTTCCGTTATGGCAACCGCTTCGGCTTCGGGCCGCTGCGCGACCATCTGGTGCGCAAGCTGGGCGATGTCGGCATCGGCGCGCAGGCCAGGCAGATCGTGCTCACGCACGGCGCCAACGAGGCGCTGGACCTGGTGATCCGCTATTTCGTGCCGGCCGGCGGCACGGTGCTGGTCGACGATCCGGGCTACTACCCGCTGTTCGGCAAGCTCAAGCTCGCCGGTGCCCGCATCGTCGGCGTGCCGCGGCTCGCGGATGGGCCAGATATCGAGGCGCTCGAACAGATCCTGACCCGCGAGCGGCCGCGGCTGTTCTTCACGCAATCGGTCGGCCACAACCCCACTGGCTCGGACCTTTCCGCGGCCAAAGCCTATCGCCTGCTGCAACTGGCCGAGCGCTTCAATTTGCTGGTGGTCGAGAACGATGCGCTGGCGGACTTCAAGCCGACCACGCTGCCGAGATTGTCCGCACTGGACCAGCTGCAGCGGACGATCTATATCGGCAGCTTCTCGAAGTCCTTCTCGGCCGCGCTGCGGGTCGGCTATATCGCCTGCAACGATGCCCTCGCCAGCGACCTGGCCGACCTGAAAGCGCTGATCCATGTCAGCAGCTCGGAGTACTGCGAGCGCACCGTCGACGTGATCCTCAGCGAAGGCCACTACCAGCGCTATCTCGCCAAACTGCGTGCGCGACTCGCGGATGCCACCGAGCGGGCATTGATCCTGTTCGATCGTCTCGGCGCCGACGTATGGGTGCGGCCACCGCAGAGCCTGTACCTGTGGGCAGCATTTCCACAGGTACCGGACTCCCTTGCACTCGCCGAAGTCCTGTTGGCACAAAAGATCATGATCGCCCCGGGCCGCGTGTTCCGGGTCGATCCCGAAGCGCGATCGCAATGGGCACGGTTCAACGTGGGCGCCGTACTGGATCCAAGGTTCGAGGCGGCGTTGCGCAGGGTGTTGGGGGCGGGGAGCCGGAGCAAGGTGGCGCGCGGAGGGACGGAAGGGTGATTTTTCCCGATCGGGAAAAATCCAACGAAGCGAGAGCCTGAAAACCTGAAAATTTCCCGATCGGGAAATTCCATTGCCCCGATCTGTCTTGCGGAACTTGGGGTGAAGCCCGCGTTATCGAGCCCCGGCCAGCACCCGAGCGACCTGTGCCTTCAACGCCGGCAATACTGCCTCGCCGAACCAGCCATTGCGCTGAAACCAGGCGACGTTGCGCGGCGACGGGTGCGGTAACGGCACGACATCCGGCCCATATTCCGCCCACGCCCTGACGGTCTCGGTCAGCGACGCCTTGTTCGCCGCGCCGAGGAAATACCGCTGCGCGTGCAAGCCGACCAGCAGTGTCAGTTCGATGTGCTTCAGGCTGGCCAGAATCCGGTCCATCCACAACGGCGCGCATTCCGGCCGGGGCGGCTTGTCGCCGCTTGCGGCGCGGCCGGGATAGCAGAAGCCCATCGGCACGATGGCGAATCGGGTCGGGTCGTAGAACGTCTCGGCATCGACTCCGAGCCATTCGCGCAGCCGCTTGCCGCTGGCGTCGTTCCACGGGATGCCGGTTTCGTGGACCTTGATCCCGGGGGCTTGGCCGACGATCAGGATGCGGGATTGCGGTGAGGCCTGGAGGACCGGGCGGGCACCAAGCGGCAGGTCCGGTTCGCAGGCTCGGCAGGCGCGGACTTCGGAAAGCAGTGTGTCGAGAGGGAGGATACGTTGCGGCTTCATGTCGGATCGTGCTGCGGGACCGCTCTTGCGCATGGCCACGTTCTGCAGAGGCGCTGTTACGCGACATCGATGATGTCGTGATAATCGGTTTTCGCGACATTGCTGACGCTGATGATGTCGCAATTCTAGAAATCGCGACATCAGGCGAACGTTGAAGTGATGCCAGAAACACACCCCAACAAGCAATACGAGGTCTTGCTTGACCTTGTATCACACCACCCGGAAGGCGTCGGAATCGAGCAGATCGATGCCGGCCTGCATGGAGCGGCCACACGCCGCACTGTTCAGCGATGGCCGAACGACCTGATTGCGCAAGGATACCTGCGCTGCGAGCGTGCCAGGCGCGCGACTCGGTATCGCGCGGCGACGATGGTCACCACGGCGGGCAACGTCAAACTGGGACTCGGACTGACGGGGCGCGGCGAGATCCGCGTGCCCTTGACGGCCGAGGCCGAATCGATTCAGGCCCATGTCCTCCAGCCGTTGGGCCGGCGCGCTGCGGCGCGTTACAACCGCGCGAGCAGGCATTTTTTGCGATGGTCCATTTGCCCTATCTGCAGCCGTTCGAGGACGTCAATAAACGCGTCTCGCGGTTGGCCGCGAATATTCCGCTGATCAAGCACAACCTCTGTCCGCTTTCTTTCGTCGATGTCCCGCAGCAGGCCTATATCAGCGCCATGCTGGCCGTCCATGAATTGAATCGCGTCGAATTGCTGCGCGACGTATTTGCATGGGCCTACCAGCGCTCGTGCGCGCGCTATTCCGCTGTCCGGCAGTCGGTCGGGGAGCCGGACCCTTTCCGCATGCGATATCGAATCCAGATTGGCGAGACCGTGGCCGAGGTGGTACGCATGGCAATGAACAAGGTCCAGGCCGTGTCCTTTATCCGAAGCCGTGCCGAGCAGCTCGCGGAACAGGATCGCTCCCGTTTTGTCGAGGTCGTCGAAACGCAATTGATGACGCTGCATCTCGGCAGCATTGCGCGGTTCCGCCTGCGTCCGAGCGAGTTCGAGAAATGGGTCCAGGTGTGGAAGTGAAATAACGCGCCGTCGGCAGTTCCGGCAACCGGATATTGCAGCTTTTACAAACGCGTCGCGCCATTCCCTCAAAGGGTTGGCGGCGTAAAACGCTTCCAGCCACGGCATGCTTCTTGCCCCGCCCGGGTCATCAGCGAACCACCAAAGGCGCGCATGAAGCCACGGCAAGACGGTCGCAAGGGAGGCAAGGCAATGAAACGCAGCGGCGAGCCCGCCCGGTTGCGCGAAGCTCTGGATCCGGCCGACGACAAGTCAGCGGCGGGCGGTGCCATATCGGCGCCGCCCGCTGAAGCGCTCACCGGCGAAACCTGGCGCAAGGGCGCCCGTGTCACGCTGCCTGTCAGGCAATTGCGGCCGACGCAGATGACGGTCGGCCTGTATCACGTACAGAGCAAGATGGACGTGACCCTGCGCCATCAGGGCCGCAAGCAGATCGAGCTGATGGAGCGGCATCGCATCCATGTCGTGATCGGCCCGGGCCCGGCGTTCTATGTCATCGACCACCACCACTGGGCGCGCGCCTGGTACGAACTCGGCATCGAGAGCGTGCCGGCGGTGATCAAGCACAACTGGAGCGCGCTGCCGCCCGACCGCTTCTGGCTCGAGATGGAGGCGCGGCATCTGGTCCACCCGTACGATCAATACGGCGAGCGGCAGGGCCTCGCGGCCCTGCCGCATTCGCTCGCCGAGATGCGTGACGATCCGTACCGCAGTCTGGAGGCCTTCGCGCAGCTGGCCGGCGGCTACGACAAGGTCAAGCAGGCCTATCCCGATTTCCGCTGGGCGGACTTCTTCCGCCGCCATATCGACGGGCGTCTCGACACCGTGCCGGGATTTGCACTGGCGCTCGCGCATGCGGTCAAGCTGGCGCGCAGCAGCAAGGCGCGCGGGTTGCCGGGCCATCTCGATGACAGGGCGGACGGCAAGGCGGGCGGCAAGGCGAAGATCAGTTCCATGCGCAAGGCCGCGAAATCCGGCAAGGCCGGCAAGTCGGCCGGTAAGGCGTGATGACCGCAACTGCGCAGGCGAGCACGATCGCGCCGGCGGCCGCCTTGCCTGAGCGGCTCGACGGTCTGCCTTGG
This sequence comes from Cupriavidus gilardii, assembly GCF_008801915.1. Taxonomy (GTDB): domain Bacteria; phylum Pseudomonadota; class Gammaproteobacteria; order Burkholderiales; family Burkholderiaceae; genus Cupriavidus; species Cupriavidus gilardii. The sequence goes on along the minus strand of NZ_VZOV01000026.1, from coordinate 16,147 downwards.
TCCCGCTGGCACTGGCGCGTGGTGATCGCGCTCGGCGTGGCATGGGTGCTCGATGGGCTGGAGGTCACGCTGGTCGGCTCGCTGGGTGGCGTGCTGCAGCGGCCCGATACCTTGGGGCTGTCGGCTTCGCAATTCGGCTGGTCGGGCTCGATCTATATCGCCGGCGCGGTGCTCGGTGCGCTGATCTTCGGCCGCCTGACCGATCGGCTCGGCCGCAAGCGGCTGTTCCTGCTGACGCTGGCGGTCTATATGGGCGCGACACTGGCGACTGCGTTCTCGCCGAATTTCGCGGTCTTCGCGCTATGCCGCTTCGTCACGGGCCTGGGCATCGGCGGCGAATACGCGGCGATCAATTCGGCGATCGACGAATTGGTGCCGGCGCGCGTGCGCGGCCGCGTCAGCCTGGCGATCAATGGCAGCTTCTGGCTCGGTGCGGCGCTCGGCGCGGGCCTGAGTCTGGTGCTGCTGGACCCGCGCGTGCTCGGCCCCGAGCTGGGCTGGCGCGCGGGTTTCGCGCTCGGCGCGATCCTCGCCATCGCGATCCTGCTGGTGCGTCGCGATGTGCCGGAGAGCCCGCGCTGGCTGCTGACGCATGGCCGGCCGGAAGAAGCGCTGCGCATCGTCGAGCGGATCGAGGCCGAGGTCTACGGCCATTCCGCGCACACCGCTCGCGACGACACCGTGCTGCGAAACATGCCGCGCACCGCGGGACAGGCGACGCCGTGGCGAGAGGTCGCCGACGTGATGCTGCATCGCTATCGCCGACGCACGGTGGTCGCGCTGGCGCTGATGATCTCGCAGGCCTTCTTCTACAACGCGATCTTCTTCACCTACGCGCTGGTGCTGACGCGCTTCTACGCCGTGCCCGATGGCCGCGTGGCGCTCTATCTGTTCCCGTTCGCGCTGGGCAACGTGCTCGGCCCATTGATTCTCGGGCCGCTGTTCGATCAGGTGGGCCGGCGCAGGATGATCGGCCTGACCTACTGCCTGTCCGGGGTGGGACTGGCGTTGACCGGCTGGGCATTCGTGCAGGGCTGGGTCGATGCGCGCGGATTGGCGCTGTGCTGGTCGGCGGTGTTCTTCCTCGCGTCGGCCGCGGCAAGCTCGGCGTATCTGACCGTCAGCGAGGTCTTTCCGCTCGAAATCCGCGCACTGGCCATTTCGATCTTCTTCGCGATCGGTACCGGTGCCGGCGGCTTCGCCGCACCGGCGCTGTTCGGCATGCTGGTCGACACCGGCAGCCGCGAAGCGGTGGCGATCGGCTATGCGATCGGCGCCGCGCTGGTCATCGTCGCGGGGCTGCTGGCGTGGCGATACGCGGTCGATGCCGAACGCAAGCCGCTGGAGGCCGTGGCCGCGCCGCTGCGGCCGTACCGCGACTGACGGCCTTGGCGCGCGGACGCCATTATCACCAGCCGTTGTGCGGCGCGCCGCTGTCCACACGCCGATGCGCGGCAAAGCGCTGCAGCAGGAAATCGACCAGCGCGCGCGTCTTCGCCGACAGGTGGCTGCGCGTGGGAAACACGATATAGATATCGGCGTTCGGCAGATTCCATTCCTTCAGCACAGGCTGCAGCTCGCCGCTGCGCAGTAGCGGCGCCACATCCCATTCCGAGCGGACCAGGATGCCATGTCCCTCGCGCGCCCAACCCAGCGCCGATTCGCCGTCATTGGTACTGAGCGGGCCGCGCACCTTGACGGTCTCCTGCCGCGCGCCGCTGCGCAGATGCCAGGTGCCGAAGGTTTCGTCGCTCTCCCGGATGAAGATGCATTGATGTCGCGTCAGGTCCTGCGGCGTGGCTGGTGTGCCTGCGGTCTTCAGATACGCCGGGGTCGCGCACAGCAGGCGGCGATTGTTGGCCAGCAGCCGGGCGGTCAGCCGCGCATCCGGCAATTCGCCAAAACGGATCGACGCATCGAAGCCCTGCTCGACCAGATTGACGGGGCGGTCGCTCAGATGCAGCTGCACCTCGACGCGCGGATGCAGCCGCGCGAACGCCGACAGCGCCGGCGCGATATACCGCCGGCCGAAGCCCAGCGTCGCGCTGATCCGCAGCAGACCGTGCGGCGTCGCGCCGCTGCCCGCCACGGTACGTTCCAGCGCCTCCAGTTCGGCGAGCACGCGCGCGCCTTCGACCAGATAGGTCTCGCCCTCTGGCGTCAGGCTGAGCCGCCGGGTGGTCCGTTGCAGCAGGCGCACACCGAGGCGCCGTTCGAGCGCGGCCAGGCGCTTGCTGACCGCGGGGGGCGTGACGCCCAGTTGCTGCGCGGCGGCGGCCAGGCTGCCGTGCTTGTTGACGGTGGCGAAGAAGGCAAGGTCGGAGAAGCCGTCCATGGAGGGTCTGTTTGTTGCGGCGAGCGGAAATGCCGATTCATGACTTCTAGTTAATCAAGCATGATCCGCGCGGAAATTATGCTGGTTTGCATCAATGATACGATGCCTCGCACAACAAGACCAATGACCAAACCAATAACGACCAACCCACGGGTGGATGGAGACAACGATGAAACTGCAATTCCTTTGCGCCGGCCTGACGCTGGCTTTCGGTAGCACGGTGGGCGCCGCGGGCGCGTATGCGCAGAACTATCCCGAGCGGCCGATCAAGCTGGTGGTGCCGTACGCCCCGGGCGGCAGCGCCGATATCGCGGCGCGGCTGGTCGCCGACGAATGGGCCAAGGCGCTTGGCGGCACCATCGTGATCGAGAACAAGGGCGGCGCCGGCGGCAATATCGGCGTCGATGCGGTGGCCAAGGCGGCCGGCGACGGCTACACGATTGGCCTGCAGACGGTGTCGCTGGCGATCAATCCCTCGCTGTTCGCCAGGATGCCGTACGACACGCAGAAGGACCTGGCGCCGATCGGCATGGTGGCGAGTTCCCAGCACGTGCTGGTGGTCAACAACCAGTTGCCGGCCAAGGATTTGAAGGGGCTGCTGGCGATGCTGAAGGCCGAGCCCGGCAAGTACACCTATGGATCGGCGGGCCCGGGCAGCACCTTCCATATGGCGGCGGAGCTGTTCAAGAGCGTGGCAAACGTACCGATCGAACACATCCCGTACCGCGGCGGCGGTCCGGCGCTGATGGACACCATCGCCGGGCAGGTCAACATGAGCTTCCCGGTGCTGTCGGCCGCGCAGCAGCAGGTGCAGGCCGGCAAGCTGCGCGCGATCGGCGTGACGGGCCCGAAGCGCTCGGCACTGATGCCGGATGTGCCGACCATCGCCGAGGCCGGACTGCCGGGCTATGCGTTCGAAACCTGGTTCATGGTGTTCGCGCCGGCCGGCACGCCGCAACCGGTGATCGCCAGGCTGAACGCCGCGCTCAATACCGCGTTGAACGCGCCGGCGCTGAAGGCCCGCATGGTGCGCGAGGGATTCGATCCGATGCCGACCACGCCGGACCAGGCCCGCGCCCGCCTCGCCAAGGAAATGCCGCTGTGGGCCAAGCTGATCAAGGAGCGCGGCATCTCGGCGGAATAAGCCGCGCACGTTGCCCGGCACATCGCCGGGCGCATATTCGTGCCAGAGGCCGCTGAGTATCGCGGCATGACATATCGCCTCATTCGGAACCTCGCATGACCCCCCGCACGCTATATCGCAAGCTGGTCGATTCGCATACGGTCGCCAGGCTCGACGACGACAACGTCCTGCTGTTCTGCGATCTGCATCTGATGAACGAGTACACCAGCCCGCAGGCCTTCGCCGGCCTGCACGAGCAGGGCCGGCCGGTGCTGATGCCTGGGCAGAACGTCGCCGTGGTCAGCCATATCATCCCCACGCATCCGGCGAGCCAGCCGGGCGCGATCCGCGTGATTGCCGATCCCGCGTCGGCACTGCAGGCGAGCAATCTGAAGGCCAATTGCGATCGGCATGGAATTGCGCTGTTCGATACCAACGACCGGCTGCAGGGCATCGAGCACGTGGTCGCGCCCGAGCACGGCATGATCCGGCCGGGGATGGTCGTGATCTGCGGTGACAGCCATACCACCACCTATGGCGCGCTGGGTGCGCTGGGCTTCGGCATCGGCACCTCGGAGGTCGAGCACGTGCTGGCCACGCAGACGCTGGTCTATCGGCTGGCGAAGGACATGCGGATTCGCGTCGACGGCACGCTGCCGCCGGGCACCACGGCCAAGGACCTGGTGCTGATGATCATCGGCCGGATCGGTGCGCAGGGCGCACGCGGATATGTGGTGGAGTTCTGCGGCAGCGCGATCGAAGCGCTCAGTGTCGAGGCGCGCTTCACGCTGTGCAATATGGCGGTCGAGGCCGGAGCACGCGGCGCGCTGATCGCGCCAGATGCGACGGCCATCGATTACGTGCTGCAACGCGCGCCCGATATCGACGACGGTTTGCGGCCTCGGGCGCTTGCCGCCTGGCGGGCGCTGCGCAGCGATGCCGACGCGGCCTTCGACGTCGAGCACCGCTTCGATGCCAGCGACGTGGCGCCGCATGTCACCTGGGGTACCAGCCCGGATCAGGTCGTGCCGGTGGGCGGGCGCATTCCCGATCCCATCGAGCAGCCCGAAGGTCCCGCACGCCGCAGCACCGAACAGGCCCTGGCCTATACGCGCCTGGAACCGCGCGCACCGATCGCCGGTACGCCGATCCAGCACGTGTTCATCGGCTCCTGCACCAATGCCCGGATCGAGGATCTGCGTGCGGTGGCGCAGGTAGTGCGCGGCCGCCGCGTGGCGGACGGTGTGCGCGCGATGGTGGTGCCCGGCTCAGGTGCGGTCAAGGCGCAGGCCGAGGCCGAGGGCATCGCCGCGCTGCTGACGGAGGCGGGCTTCGAATGGCGGCAGCCTGGCTGTTCGATGTGCCTGGCGATGAACGACGATGTGCTGGAGGCCGGCGTGCGCTGCGCGTCGACCACCAACCGCAATTTCGAAGGCCGGCAGGGCAGGGGGGCGATCACGCATCTGATGAGTCCGGCGATGGCCGCCGCCGCCGCCGTGACCGGCCGGATCACCGACGTACGCGCACTGGAGCACCACCATGACTGAACCGCTTCGCATCGAGGGCAAGGCCGCGGCGATCCGCATCGAGAACCTGGACACCGATCAGATCATGCCGAAGCAGTTCCTGCGCGGCATCGACAAATCCGGCCTCGCGCAGGGCCTGCTGTACGACCTGCGCTTCGATGCGCAGGGGATGCCGCGTACGCAGTTCGTGCTGAACCGCCCGGAATACGCCGGCACCTGCATGCTGATCGGCGGCTCGAACTTCGGATGCGGCTCGAGCCGTGAGCATGCGGTCTGGGGTTTGCGGCAATACGGCATCCGCGCGGTCATCGCGCCGAGCTTCGGCGAGATCTTCTATTCGAACGCGATGAACAACCGGCTGCTGCTGGTGATGCTGCCGCCGGAGCAGATCGCCGCGCTGATGGAAATCGTCGAGCGCTCCGACGGTGGCCCGGTCGGCATCGATATCGAATCGATGCGTGTCAGGGCCGACGGATTCGATGCCGGCTTTGCGCTGTCGGCCCGCCATCGCGAGATGTTCCTGCAAGGGCTCGACATCATCGGGTTGTCGCTGGCGTATCGGCAGCAAATCGAGGCGTTCGCCGAGCGTCGCTGGGCCGCCGAGCCATGGACGCGACACATCGCCGCCGCGACGCGCCGCCGGCTTGGCGGCAGCGCCGCCGGGTAAGCATCGATTGCCTGCCGCCTGCCTATACTCAATGCAGCCCGCCGGCCTTGACCGGTGTCGCGCCGGCGGTGCCAGCGCGGAACTCGTTCCGCCATTTCATGCAGGCAGCGTCAGGAGGCAGCAATGGGACGCAAATATATCGATTGCCGGGAAATTCCCAGCGACACCAGGTGCACCGTGGCGATCAGCGCCGACAGCGAGGACGAATTGCTCGAGGCCGCGGTGCAGCATGCGGTGACGGTCCACCAGCATCAGGATTCGCCGCAATTGCGCGAGCAGATCAAGGCGGCCTTCAAGGAGGGCTCGCCGCCTCAGTGATGCCGGGACGATGCCCGCTGAGGGCAGCACCGCCATGACATTCCGCCGGCCCCAGGGCCGGCGGTGTCGTTTTTACAGGGCGGCGGCGAGCGCGGCGTTTTCGCGCTTCAGTGTCTCCCGCGCGCTCGCGACGGCGGCGCGCCGGGCGGCAAGATCCGCAGCGGCCGCGTCCAGCTCCGTCTGCATCGCGACGAGCCGCGTACGCACCAGCGCGGGCGACGGCCCGCCGGACGCCATGCGGGCGCTGACGCCCTGCACCGGGTCCAGGCAGCGCCGCACCGCCTCGTCGCTCAGACCGATCGCGCGGCCGATCTGCTCGCGCGCGGCGATATCGACCATCTCGCTGGTGATGCGGTCGGCGGGAAGCCGCGCGTCCAGTGCCTGGCGTACCACGGCCCCGACGATATGGTGGGCCTCCCGGAACGACAGATCGGCCTCGCGCACCAGCGCATCGGCAAGATCGGTGGCCGCGGAGAAATCGCGGCGTGCGCGCAGCAGCATGTTCTCGCGCAGCGGCGTGGCCGAACCGATCACCAGCGTCAGCAGTCTGGCGCTGCGCACGCATTCGTCGGCGCATTCCCAGAAGCCGCGCATGCTCTCGCGGTTGCCGTCGCCGGTATGCGAGAAGTTGGTGCCCTTGACGGTCGACAGCGCGGCGGTCAGCAGGCCGGTCAGATGGGCCCCCTTGCCCTTCAGGTATTCGAGCACGACCGGGTTCTTCTTCTGCGGCATGATGCTCGACGTGCCGGCCACGCTGTCGGGGAAATCGATCAGTCCGAACTCCGGCGTGCACCAGACGAAGTAGTCCTGGGCCACGCGGCTCCAGCCGACCGCCGCGATCGTCATTGCCGACATCATTTCCCAGGCGAAATCGCGCGATGCCACCGCATCGAGCCCGTTGGCGACGCAGCGCGAGAAGCCGAGCAGCCGTGCGGTTTCCTCGCGCTGGATCGGAAAGGCGGTACCCGGCAACGCACCGGCACCGAGGGGGCAGGCGTCCAGCGCATCGAGCGCGCGCAGCAGCCGTTCGGCATCGCGGGAAAACGCATCGGCCAGGCCCACCAGGTAGTAACCGTAGGTGATCGGCTGCGCCGCCTGCAGATGCGTGTAGCCGGGCATCACGGTGTCGACGTGCTGCTGCGCCATGGCCAACGTGGTCGTGCGCAGGTCCTGGATCGCCTGCAGCAGCGCCAGCCCCGCATCGCGCGCGCGCAGCCGGTCGAGCGTGGCCAGGATGTCGTTGCGGCTGCGTGCGACATGCAGGCGCCCGCCGGCGTCGGCACCCGCGGTCTGCATCAGCTGTGCCTCGTAGTTGAAGTAGGCGTCCTCGCGCGCCGGGTCGAGCGGTACCGCGTCGGCGCCCGCGTGTTCCATCTCCTCCAGCGCCCGTGCAATTCTCGACGCCGTCGGAGCCGGCACCAGACCGGCGGCATGCAGCATCAGCAGATGCGCCCGGTTGATGTCGGTCAGGTAGCGGAAGCCGCTGCCGAAGTCGCGGTTCAGCCGCGGCAGGTAGATCAGTTCGCAGACTTCCGGAGCGGTCGCCTGCTGCAGGCGGCGGCTGACTTTCGAGGGGGCGTTGCCGGTGGCGTCGGTTGCTGTCGTGTCCATATGGCGCGATGTCTCGGTGAGGGATGTTGTGTTCGGGCCAGTATGGAAATGCGCGCCGCATATCGTCAAATCACAATATCGGGACAATGCATACGGTTTTGATATACCATCGTCGCGCGCTTTCTTCGCCGACCACACGATGAACTTCAAGCAGATCGAGACCTTCCGCACGGTGATGCTGTCGCGTTCGATGACCATCGCCGCCGAGCAGCTGCATACGTCCCAGCCGAACGTCAGCCGCGTGATCGCCCAGCTGGAACGTGAGGCGGGCTTCCGGTTGTTCGAGCGCATCGCGGGACGCCTGGTGCCGACCGCCGAGGGGGAGGCCCTGTTTCGTGATGTCGAACGCGCCTTCGTCGGCCTGGACACCTTGCGCGATTCCGCCCGCGCGATCCGGCAGCTGGGCACCGGCACGCTGCGCATCGGCGCGGTGCCGTCGATCGCAATGAGCGTGATGTCGCCCGCCATCCGCGAATTCCGCAAGCGGCATCCCGACGTGCCGATCTCGGTCCATACCAGCGACTCGCCGACCGTCGCGAAATGGACCGCGACCCAGTTCTGCGACTTCGGGCTGGTCTCGTACGTGGCCGATACGCCTGGCGTGGAGGCCAGCTCGCTGCGCGAGGTGCAGGGCGTCTGCGTCGTGCCGGCCGATCACCGTCTCGCGCGCAAGCGACGCGTCGCCGCGGGCGATCTCGATGGCGAGACCTTCATCTCGCTGACGCACGGCGACGGCACGCGCGCGGCCATCGACGCCGCCTTCGTGCCCGATCGCCGCAAGCTGACGCTCGAGACGCCGTATGCGGCGACGATCTGCACGATGGTCAGCATGGGCCTGGGCGTCAGCGTGGTGAATCCACTGGTGATCCGCAGCCTGCGGATTGCCGGCGTCAAGGCGTTGCCGTTCGAGCCGGCGATCGCGTTCAACAGCTTTGTGTTGCGCGCGCGGCAGCATCCGGAGCCGGCGCTGGCGGGGGCGTTTCTCGAGTGCCTGCGGCGGGCGATCGGCTGAGCGTCATCGGCAAGACCTCACCGTGGCTACAATGGCCCACGGCAATCCGACGGCGGCCCGACCGCTATCCGACCGCTATCCAACGACTTCAAGGAAAATCCACACCATGCCAAAACACATCGGCATCGTCGGCTGCTCCGCCGAGGGCGCTGCGCTGTGCTACCGGACCATTTGCGCCGAAGGCGCGCAGATTCTTGGGCCGCACGGGCATCCCGAGATCTCGATGCATACGGCTTCGCTCGCCGACTATGTCGCCTGCCTGGATCGCGGCGACCTGCGCGGTGTGGGCGAGCTGATGCTCCAGTCCGCCAACAAGCTGGCACGCGCCGGGGCCGAGTTTCTGATCTGTCCGGACAACACGATCCATCAGGCGTTCGACCATGTCGTGGCCTGTTCCCCGCTGCCCTGGCTGCATATCGCCGAGGTCGTCGCCGACGAAGCGGTACAGCGGGGCTATCGCAAGGTCGGCGTGACGGGTACCCGCTGGCTCGTCGACAGCGAGGTCTATCCTGAAAAGCTGGCCGCACGCGGCATCGAGGCGGTGCGTCCGGATCTGCAGCAGCGCGCGGAAATCGGCCGGCTGATCATGGACGAGCTGGTACGCGGCATCTTCCGGACCGAGACCGTCGGGTACTTCCAGAGTGTGATCGCCGATCTGAGGGCGCGGGGCTGCGATGCGGTGGTGCTTGGCTGCACCGAGATTCCGCTGATCATCAGCGACGCCAATTCGCCGCTGCCGACGCTCGACTCGACGCGGTTGCTGGCCCGCGCGGCCCTGCGGCGGGCCGTGCAGCCGGACCGGTGAAGCTCGTTGCTGTGGCGCACATGCCACAAATCACGCACCGCCGCGTCGGGTAATCGCAGCAAACTTGTTGCGTCGCAGCAGATGGTATATAGTCGAGTCTGTCTCCTCCACCACCTCGGTGGATTCCCGCCGCGCGAAACTTCGCGCGGTTTTTTTTCGCCCCTACCGAACGTAGCGCGGCACGCCGGCATAGGCAGTTTTCTCGGCGATTTCGGCATATCGAAGGAAGCGCCGCGACAATGGCGGCTTCCAGCCTTCACGCTGCACCACACCGGCGAATCGTTCGCACCACCCCGCGGCGAGCCCGCACCAGAGCGGCGAAAAGACGGTCCGCAGCGCCGTGTTATTGCGTCGCAACATCGAATCCCATAGAGTGGCTGGAACATTGCTTGTCCCAGCCCGATGCGCGCCGTCTCCTCCCTGAATCGTCTCCTTGCCATCTTGGTCGCCGCGGTCTCGGCCAATATTCGCGCGACCGTTGCCGAAGCACGCAATGCCGCCCGATGCCGGCGCGGCGCGATCTATGGCGCCTCGTTCCTCGCGCTGGCGACGATGGGCTGGCTCGGGTCGGACCAGGGCCTGCTGTGGTCGGCGACCGCCTCGATCTGGACGTGCCTCGCCGATCCCGGCGGTACCGCGCGCGATCGCCTGCCTCCGCTTGCCGCGGTAGGCCTGGGCGGGGCATTCGCGAGCGCGCTGGGCGGTGCGATGGCCGGCAGTCCGATCGTGGCGGTGGCCGTGGTGCTGTTCGCCGGTCTGGCGGCCGGCATGGTGGAACTGCGCGGGACCGCGGCCGCGCTATCGGCCAAGCTGCTGTATGTGGTGCTGATCGCCGCCTGCCTGCAACCGGTGGCCGATGCCAATGCCGATGTCGGCAACGCCGCGGCGTGGGCGCTGCAGATGGGCCGCGACTATCTGCTCGGCGGCGCCTTCGCCTGCGCGGTGTCGCTGGCCTTGCTGCCCTCGGCACGCGATACGCGGCCGCGTCCACAGATGGTGGCGATCTTCACGGCGCTGCAAGCGCTGGCCCGCACGCTGGCCGAATCCGCATTGCCGCCGGGGGGCCGGGCCGCGAATGCGCCAGAGGACGGGCAGACAGATCTCGGCAAGCGGCGGGTGCGCGAGCGGATCGAGCAGGCGCGCGAATTGCTCGCCGCGCAGCGCAGCTGGTTCGATGCCGCTACGCTGCTGCATTACCGCTATCTGATCGCGATGGCCGAGGCGGTGTTCGCCTTGCTGATCGTCGCATCCGATCTGCGCGGCAGGCGTGGTCACGAACTGCTGCCGCTGCGGCATCTGCACCGCTGTCTCGACGATCTGCGCGAGCAGATCGAGCAGGGCCTGTCCCGCCATGCGGCCGATCTGCCCGCGCTGACGCGATCGATGTATCTGCAGCTCAGACGTGTGCATGGCCAGGTCGCCAATGCCAGCGCACCGCCGCTTTATCACGCCGCGCTGGCCTCGCTGGCGCGCTTCCCGGACTTTGCCGCGTGGCGCGCATCGTTCCACTGGCCGCGCCGCTCGCTGTGGATCGGCTTGCGTGAGTGGAGCACTGCGCTGGCGGAGCTCGGTGCCCGCGATGCCCGTGTGACGCGCCACGCGGTGCGCCTCGCATTGGCAGGAGGCCTGAGTCTGCTGCCGGGTCTGGTCTGGCGGCTCGATCATGGCTACTGGGTCGCGGTGACGGTGATCATGGTGCTGAGCCCGCAGTTGCAAACCACGCGGCGGATCTCGCTGCAGCGCTTCGCCGGCTCGCTGGGCGGCGCGCTGCTGGCCTGCCTGGTGGGGCTGCTGCATCCCGCCGCGCCGGTCGCGCTGGCGATCAGCGCGGTGTCGCTGTCCGCGGCATACGTGGCCCGCCTTGCCGGTAGCCCCGGCCTGTTCGCACTGATGCTGACGCCTGCGGTGATCCTGTTTTCGTGGATCGGCGAACCCGCGTCCGACAGCAGCCATGTGGCGATGCTGCGCGGCGCCGATACCGCGTTCGGCTGCCTGATCGCGCTGGCCAGCTACCTGGTGCTGGCCCCGCGCGCGGAGCTGTCGCGGGCGCGCCGGCGCGCGCGAGACGCGGTCGCGATCCATGCGATCTATCTGCGCGCCGCCTTTGCGCAGGCAATGTCCGATGGTGCGCTCGACGATTCCGAGTTGCGGCTGGAAGCGCTGCGCGTGGCCGCCGGCCGCGCGTCGGCACGTGCCGAGCAGGCACTGGAGCAGGCTGGCACCGAACTCGACAGGGCCATCGTTGCGGAGTTGGCGCGGCTGCATGTGACCGTGCGAAGGATGGCGGCATTGGCGGGCGTGATTCGAGCGGAAACGGTCGGCAGCGAAGCACCGGTGCCCGCGAGCGCAGACACGCGGCGGCGTCTTGCCGAGGTGCAGGACGAGCTCGCGACGCTGGCCGCGCGGCCGGGCGAGGGCGCAACGGCCGATGTCGCCGTGAAGGGCGCCGAGAAGGGAGATGCCACGCCGGTCGACGGCACCGAGGAGGCCGCGACGCAGGTAGCCGCGACGCAATGGCGCGACCGCTTCCTGCTGGAGCAGGCGCTGCTCGCGCGCCGACATGCAGCGCAAGCGCATGCCGGCGTGGCAGCGATTGCGACGCTGGCCCCAGCGCGCGGCGGCCGCTGGCGCCGCTTGCCGGCGGCCGGTTGACGGCAAGCGACTGCGCCTGCGCGCGCCCCACCGCTTTCGCGACAACAAGCAAGAAAGCCCGACGGCAGGTCGCCGTCGGGCTTCTGGGAGTGCCGGCGCGAGGGCCGGCATCGGACGCCGAAACTTAAGCGCCGATCGGCTTGCCGTCCTTGTGGCGAACCACGATGGTCGACGAGCGCGCCGGCAGGCTGGCGCTGGGCCATGCGCCGTTCGGGTGCTGGATGTTGATGAAGAACGTCGTCAGGTCCGGCGTGTAGGCGATGCCGGTGATCTCGCAGCCGTGCGGGCCCACCAGGAAGCGCTTGCACTCGCGGGTCTGCTGGTCGACGTAGTGCATCGAGTTGGCGCCGAAGATGTCGGTCGTGCTGCTGCCGGTGCCGGCATCGGTCTGCACCCACAGGCGGCCCTTCGGATCGACGCGGATGCCGTCCGGGCTCGAGAACGTGTCGCCGACGATGTTGCCCTTCAGGTTGTCCGCGGCCAGCGACGGGTCGCCGGCCAGCAGGAAGATTTCCCAGGTGAAGGTGGTGGCCAGCGGCGAGTCGCCCTGTTCCTTCCAGCGGATGATGTGGCCGTGCGGGTTGGTGGCGCGCGGGTTGGCCGCATCGGTGACGCGGCGGCTGCCGTTGTTGGTCAGCGTGCAGTACACGGTCTTGTCCAGCGCGACCGTGATCCACTCCGGACGGTCCATCAGCGTGCCGCCGGCAACGCGGGCAGCCGCCTTGGTCTTGATCAGCACGTCGGCCTGCGAGTTGAAGTCGACGATGGTCGGCGCCGGTGGCGTGGTCGATTGCGTGTAGTTGCCCGGATCGCTGGCACCGGTGACCAGGCCGTTCTTGCCGTGCGTCAGCTCGACCCACTGGCCCGAACCGTCGGCGTTGAACTTGGCCACGTACAGCGTGCCCTGGTCGAGCAGGTTGGCGTTGGCGGCGCGGTTGTTCGGATCGAAGGCATTGCTCGGGATGAACTTGTAGATGCAGCCCGGGGTGCCGTCGTCGCCCATGTAGAACGCCACGCGGTTGTTGGCGTCGGTCATGAAGGCGGTGTTCTCGTGGTCGAAGCGGCCCATCGCGGTGCGCTTGGTCGGCGCGCCCAGCTGGTTCAGCGGGTCGATTTCGACCACCCAGCCGTAGCCCTCTTCCGGGTTCGACTGGTCGAGGTAGTTGTCGGTCGTTTCCTCGCAGGTCAGGTACGTGCCCCACGGCGTGTTGCCGCTCGAGCAGTTGTTCAGCGTGCCGACGACGCTGCCGCCGATCGCGCTGGCCGCCGGGCCGCCGACCTTGTAGATCGTGTTGCCGGTATAGCGCTTGTTGTAGCGCGAGTCGCGCTTGACGCGCCACTTGCCGTCGACGAATTCGATTTCGATGATCGACACGCCGACCGACGACAGCGCCAGGCGCTTCTGCTCGGCCGTCGCGGTGGCTTCGTCGTAGCTGCCCGGGAACAGGATGGCCGAATCCATCGCTTCGTGATTGATCGCCAGCAGGCCGCCCTTCTGCGGATCGACGCCGGGGATCTCGAAGAAGTGCATGCCGTCGTGGTTGCCGCCGGCCTGGCGCTCGGTTTCCGCCGAGCTCTGGAACGAGCCGCTATAGCCGACCGAGCCGATTTCGACCGGATCGCCTGCGGAGAACAGGACCTCGTACGAGTAGTTCTCGGGCAGCGTCACGGTATCGGCGGTGACCTTGTCCGCCACCGGGTTGAAGCCGATGCTGTAGTCCAGCGGCTGGTTCGGGGTCGGGCCGGGGGCCGGAGCCGGGGCCGGTGCGGGATCGTCGTCGCCACCGCAGGCCGCCAGCAGGCTGGTCGAACCGAAGACCGACAGCAGCGACAGGCTCAGGCCGCCGCGCAGGACCTTGCGGCGGGCCGGGTTGGCGGCGACGATCTCTTCGAGCGTCTGGCCGGGAACGGTGATGTAGCCTTCAGCCGCACGGCGCGGCTCGCGCGCCTTATCGGTGATGTAAGACATGACGGGGGACCTCCCTTTGTTGGATTGAATGCCGGGCATCGCATCGCGGCCATGTCGAAGCCCTTTTTTCCAAGGCATGTCGTGGACATTGCGCGGCCGCATCGTGCCAATGCGATGAATGCAGCGGCAAGTGCAAATTGACGGCGAGGTGGATGCTAGGGGCGGTCCGTGACGTCGCGATGAAAAGATGTCTGATGCAATGACATCAAGTGCACGGGAAGACGCGGCGGGTCCGCTGCGCGGCGAGACTTCATCGAGGCTTCATCGATGTGTCATCGCGCCGTCATGGCGGCGTGGTTCAGCTGGCCTTGCGGAAGGTCAGGTTCAGGCGAAGCGCCCCGGTCAACGGGTGATCGCCATCGGCGAGCGGCGCGATGCCGTGATAGAAGAGCCGGCTCGGCCCGCCCCAGACGGCGATATCGCCGTGAGCGAGGCGCACGCGTGCCGGACGGTCGGCGCGTTTCGGCCCGCCGAACAGGAAGACTGCGGGCAGGCCCAGCGATACGGAGACGATCGGCGCGCGCAGATCGCGCTCGTCGCGGTCCTGGTGCAACGACAGCCGCGTGCCGGGCGTGTAGCGGTTGATCAGGCAGGCATCGGGCGCAAAACCGGGATAGCCGGCCGCTGCGGCCGCCTCGCGTGCGAGTTCGGTGAAGACAGCCGGCATCGCGGGCCAGGGCCGGCCGCTGTCCGGGTCGATGGGGTCGTAGCGATAACCGCTTGCGTCCGAGACCCAGCCGAGCGTCCCGCAATTGGTCATCGCCACCGACATCCGAAAGCCGCCGGGTGTGACCAGATGACGGAAGGCGGCCTCGGCTTGAACCTGTTCGATCGCCTCGCGCAGCGCAGAACCGCGGGACAGCGCAAAGCCGCGCAGCACCACGGCACCCGGGCCGATCGCTTCGCTATGTTCCCCGCCGCGGCTGCCCGGCTCCGGCAGGTTGTCGAACAGGTCGAAGGTCATGGGGGTACCGCGCGTATCGATTCATGGGGAGGGGAATGATACGCCGGTGAGAGGGCTACCAGCGGATTGGCTCCTCTCTCCCGCTTGCGGGAGAGGGAGAACACCGAGAGCCCGTAATGCGTCCGCTCAGGCGAACGTATCGACCTCACCCAGCGCCACGCGGCGCGGCGTGGCTGGGGCCGTCGCGGCCTGAGTAGCGCCAGGCTGCTGGAACTCCGTCACGCCCTGTGCGAAGCCCTGTCCGCGGTGCTGCGGGGCCTGCTGTTGCCCCTGTCCCGGCTGGCCGGCGAACTGCTCGGCGCCGACCGAGGTCTGGCCCAGCTGGATGCCGCTGTCGGCCATCGCATGGCGCAGTTGGGGCAGGGCGGCCTCGACCGCCGCGCGCACGCTGGCGTGCGGCGAGACGAACTGGGCCTGGGCCTGATCGTTGACCACATTGAGCACGATCTTCAGCGGGCCGAGGTCGGGCGGGTTCAGTTGCAGCTCGGCGGTGTGGGTGCCCTGCGTGGTCAGGCGGACCATCTGCTGGCCGAGCGCCTGCGGCCACTGCGGATCGCCGACACGCGGGGAGAGCGGCAGCGTGACCGGACCCTGGGCACCGGCTTGCGCGCCGAGTGTGGTGGCGGTGCCGTGCGCGAGCGGCGTGGCGCCTTCGATCGGTGCGGCCACCGCACCGCGGTCTTCGCCCGATGCCTTGGCGGCGGCCGATGCGGCCTGCAGCGCGGCCTGCAACGCCGCCGATGGCGATGCGGTCATGCCGCTCGCGGCCGCAGCGGGCTGCTGCGCGGGGGCGGCGAACTGCCCAGTGTTGCCGTCCCGGCCACCGCTTGCGCCGTCATGCGCGCTACCGGTGTCGGAGGACGCTTGCAGCTGCGCGGCGCTCAACGCGGTCCTGGCAGTCGCGTCGAACGACATGGCTGGCTTGCCGGCGTCCGCTTCCGCATCCGTCGGCGTGGCCGCAGCCGCTTCCGGCGCGCCCGCGGTGGCCGCCAGCGCCGCGCGTTGCGACGCGATGGTGTTCAGCGTGTCTTCTGCCAGCGACGGGGCAGCGTCGGAGGCGGCTGCCGTAGCCGGCAGCTGGCCGGCGAGCGCGGCCGTCGGCGCGGCCGGCACGGCGGGGTTGGCCGCCGCGCCCGTGCCGGCGGCTCCGGCAGGGGCAGCAGCG
>NZ_VZOV01000025.1 GCF_008801915.1 Cupriavidus gilardii | reverse complement strand
AGTTGGCAGGTCTTCGGACATGCAATCCTCTCGGCGGGCCGCTGCAGACGGGCAGCGGCCGGGTTCGGAGCGTGCGCGAGGCCGTGGGCGTCGCACGCAAACGCGCATTTTACTGCGCGTTGCGGCCGGGAACGGAGAGGAGTTGGGTGAAAAACTGTGACTCGGTGGGATGGTGGCCGGGACGGGATGCGACCGAGGGTGTTCGGTCCTTCAGGTAATTCGCAGTTCCATCCGCCTGCCGAGCGCTCGAAAGGCAGCCTCGATCGTGTCGATCTTGGTCGTGTGATCGAGATTGACGATGCGCTGGACTTCCTGCGGTCGGGTATCCAGGCGCCGTGCCAGTTCCGACTGGCTGACCTTCTGCGAAAGCATTTCGTTCAGCAGCAAGACCTTCGCGGACAGGCTCGCGGGCAAGTCGACCAGTTCCTGCCCCACCTTGGGAGCCGAGGGCATCGGCACAGGCCGCCGATCCTCGAAGTAGAACTCCATCGCCGTCACAAGCGCATCGGCGGCCATCTCCAAGGCGTCCTCGTGCGAGTCGCCGCAAGTCAAGGCCTCGGGGATGTCCGGGAAGGAGACCGCCACACCATCGTCGTCGGCGGTGAGGATGACGGGGTAGCGCAGCATGTCGAGTACTCCTGTGCGGTTGACCGATTCGGGCCCGGCTTCACGCCAATCCAAGTTGCTTCAGGATGGCCTTGCGCGTGCGTTCGGCGATTTCCTTTCCGGGATGCCGCGGCATCGTGCTCTGTCGGCCGTTGAGATAGACCTTCAGGTGCTTTCCGCCGTCGGCGAAGGTCGCGCCTTGCCGGCCTAGCCAGCGTCTGAACTCGCTCTGCTTCACTTCGCCTCCGCCCGTGAACGGAGGCGAAGTGTCAGCCCGATTCAGTCATGCGCCTTTGGTGAATATAAACAATTTTGCGTATATTGCCCAACGACTTCAGTGCGACCACGTATCGGTCACCGCCGGGCCACCGCGGGCGCCGCGCCGGCTGCTTTCACGCCCCTCAGGCCGCCGGCCCGCCGTTATCCAGCGAGTACGGCGCCAGCAGGCGCACCATCTGCGCGAATGCCTTCGGGTTGCCGGCCAGCACCTCGCCCTGTTCGAGCTGGCGCGCTTCGCCGGCGTAGTTGCCGACCAGGCCGCCGGCTTCGGTGATCAGCAGCATGCCGGCCGCCATGTCCCAGGGCTTCAGGCCGGTCTCGAAGAAGCCGTCCAGCCGGCCGCAGGCGACGTAGGCCAGGTCCAGTGCGGCGGCGCCGGGCCGGCGCAGGCCGGCGCAGTTCTGCGTCATCAGCGCGAACACTTCGACATAGGCCTCGAGGCCGTCCAGGTCACGGAAGGGGAAGCCGGTACCGATCAGGCAGTCGGCCAGCTTGTCGCGGCGGCTGACGCGGATGCGGCGGTTGTTGAGGAAGGCGCCGGCGCCCTTGGTCGCGGTGAACAGTTCGTCCCGGGTCGGATCGTAGACCACCGCCTGCACCGGCGAGCCCTTGTGCAGCTGGGCGATCGACACGCAGTACTGCGGGAAGCCGTGGATGAAATTGGTGGTGCCGTCGAGCGGGTCGATGACCCAGGTGTACTCGTGGCCTTCCTCGCCCTCGCGCCAGGACTGGCCGGACTCTTCCGCTAGAATGCCGTGTTCCGGGTACGCGGTGCGGATGATCTCGATGATCGCGGCCTCGGCGGCGCGGTCGACCTCGGTGACGAAATCGTTGTGCTGCTTGCGCGAAACACGCAGGAGATCCACGTCCATCGACGCGCGATTGATGATGGAACCGGCCTTGCGGGCCGCCTTGATGGCGATATTGAGCATCGGATGCATGAATCTCTCCAGGACGCCGGAAAGCGGGCAGCGCTGCGGACGGCATGGCGCGCGCGGCTCCCGGCGGACAACACAACGGATTGTAGAAGAACGGGCGCGCTGACCTTGTCTGTGCTGGCCGGCATCGATGCCTGGACCAGCGGGGCGGCGGCGCGCCAAATAAATTGGAACCCTGCATTGTATAGGAACCCGGCAATGGACACGAGCGAGCAGGCAAACGCAGCCCCGGGCGCGCAACAGGCCGCCCTGGACGCCGCGTTCGCACGCGTGCGCTTCGTGCTGGTCGAAACCAGCCATCCCGGCAACGTCGGCTCGGTCGCGCGCGCCATCAAGACCATGGGCTTCGGCGGCCGGGCCGGCACGCTGGTGCTGGTGTCGCCGCGCGAGCCGGCGGTGCGCGAGCATCCGGAAGCCGTCGCGCTGGCCAGCGGCGCCGACGACGTGCTGCGTGCCGCGCGCGTCGTCGACGATCTGGAGACGGCGCTGGCCGGCGCGTCCTATACCGTCGCGATGACCGCGCGCCAGCGCGAATTCGGGCCACCGCGGCTGCTGCCGCGCGAGGCGACGGCAAAGGCCAGCGAGCACTTGCTGGCCGGCGCGTCCGGCACCGAAGCGGAAACCGCCGGGCCGACCGATATCGCGTTTGTCTTCGGCAACGAGCGCTTCGGCCTGCCCAACGAGGCCGTCGACCGCTGCTCGGTGGTGACCCATATCCCCGCCAATCCGGCCTACGCCTCGCTGAACCTGGCCCAGGCGGTGCAGCTCGTCGCCTACGAGATGCGGCTGGCGCTGCTGCAGGAGCGCGCGGCGCCGCCCAGCGATATCGGCTATGCTGGGCAGGCCGCGACGGCCGAGCAGATCGAGGCGATGTTCGCGCATCTGCAGCAGGGCCTGGAGGCGATCGGCTTTCTCGATCCGGCGCATCCGAAAAAGCTGATGCCGCGGCTGCGCCGGCTGTTCGCGCGCAGCGGGCTGGAGCAGGAGGAGGTCAATCTGCTGCGCGGCATCGCCAAGCAGATGACGCTGGCCGGGCGCGGATCGCGCAGCGGCGACCGCAGCGACCACCGCAGCGACAACCGCAGCGACGACCGCAGCGACGACCGCAGTGGCCACACCACGGAGACATGACATTGGCGCGAATCGCCGCCTTTTCCCGGAACACCGACGCTCCTCGCCCACGTCCCGAGGGGGCGGCCGGCCTGTCGCCGGCGCGACGCGAGCGCGCCGGCGAGCATGCGATCCGCACCGCTGCCTACGCCTTTCATCGCGAGCGATGTTGACGCCCGCGCCGCCCACGCCCGGGCTTGTCCCGCGCGTGTCGACATAGCGGCGGGGCAGGTGCGACGCCCGATGCCCATGACGGCATCAGGGTGCCAAATCTCTTACACTCCCTGCTTCCGTTTCCACAGGGCATCGCCCGGACACGACCCCGGCGGCATGCGCGTTCCGATGGCGCGCGGCACGGCGGGGCAATCGCACACGACCAAGATGTTCTCTCGCCTCAAGGAAGATATCGACACCATCATGCAGCGCGACCCCGCCGCGCGCAGCCGGCTGGAGGTGCTGACATGCTACCCGGGCCTGCATGCCGTGGTGTTCCACCGCTTCGCGCACGCCTGCTGGAATGCAGGGATGCACTGGCTGGGCCGCTGGATCTCGCACTGGTCGCGTTTCCTGACCGGCATCGAGATCCATCCGGCGGTGAAGATGGGCCGGCGCGTGTTCATCGATCACGGCATGGGCGTGGTGATCGGCGAGACCGCCGAGATCGGCGACGACTGCACGATCTATCAGGGCGTGACGCTGGGCGGTACCTCGCTGTACAAGGGCCAGAAGCGGCATCCGACGCTGGGCACCGGCGTGGTCGTCAGCGCCGGCGCCAAGGTGCTGGGCGGCTTCACCATCGGCGATGGCGCGCGCGTCGGCTCCAATGCCGTGGTACTGAAGCCGGTGCCGCCGGGCGCGACCGCGGTCGGCGTGCCGGCCCGCATCATCCTGCCCGACGCACCGCCTTCGCAGCAGGGCGCACGGCAGGAGTTCTCGGCTTACGGCATCACGCCGAACGCCGACGATCCGGTGTCGCTGGCGCTCAAAAGCCTGATCGACCATGCGGCCAGCCAACAGGAAAAGCTCGAGGCCGTGCAGGCGGCCTTGGATCGGCTCGGCGAGCATCTGGAAAACACGCCGAACGATCGCTTCGATGCCAGCGAGTTGCGCAAGCTGATGAAGTAGCGCGAACGCATGAAGCGAACGGGGCAGGGCCTCGGCCTTGCCCCGATTGCTCAGTCGAGCTGCGGCAGCTCGCGAAAGCCTTCGGCATCGAGCTGCAATGCCGCCGCGCGCGGATGCGCGCCATCGAGATCCCAATCGGTCAGCACCCAGCGCAGGCCATGCGGCTCGTCATGCCGGGCAGGGCGGTGCGTATGGCCATGGACCATCGCGGCCGTGCCGCTGTCGCGCAGCAGCGCCGCTACCGCGGCCGGCGCGACATCGCCGTAGTCGCGCGGCGGCCCGGGCCGCTGGCGGCCTGCCTCGCTGTCGCTGCGCAGCTTGCGCGCGATGCCCAGCCGCCACGACAGCGGCAGCGCCAGGAACAGCCGCTGGATCCAGGCTTTGCGGGTCCAGTGCCGGAAGCGCATATAGCGCGTGTCGTCGGTGCACAGCATGTCGCCGTGGGTCAGCACCACGCGGTGGCCGGCGCAGTCGATCACGGTCGGGTCGGGCAGCAGCGTGGCGCCGGCCTCGCGGGCAAAGCGCGGGCCCAGCAGGAAGTCACGATTGCCGTGCATCAGATAGACGGGCACGCCGCGCGCTGACAGGCGCGCCAGCGCCGCGGCGACGGCGCGCGGAAACGGTGCCTCGCTCTCCTCGTCGCCGATCCAGAATTCGAAGAAGTCGCCGAGGATGAACAGAGTGCGCGCCTGTTCGCCGGCGCGTTCGAGCACGCGCTCGAATGCCGCCAGCGTGCGCGGCATCCCAGGCGTCAGATGCAGGTCGGAAATGAACCACGCCGGCGCCTCCACCGCGAGGACGGAGGCAGCCGGCGTGCTGGCGGCAGGGCTCATCGATTCGGAGCGATTTCCATGGGCGAGGGCATGCCGCCGTCAATGGCGCGGGCTGTACCGCAAAGAGGCAGCCACGCGCCGTGCGGGACGATGTGCCGCAAGGACGCAGTGCGCGATTACTCGAGCACCACCGCCTTCTCGATCACGACGTCCTCGAGCGGCACGTCCTGATGGAAGCCGGCGCTGCCGGTACGCACGCCCTTGATCTTGTCGACCACGTCGGTGCCTTCGACGACCTTGCCGAATACCGCATAGCCGAAGCCCTGCGGCGTCGGCGACGTGAAGTTCAGGAAGTCGTTGTCGACCACGTTGATGAAGAACTGCGCGGTGGCCGAGTGCGGGGCGTTGGTGCGCGCCATCGCGACGGTGTAGCGATCGTTCTTCAGACCGTTGCCGGCCTCGTTGTCGATCGGGTCGTCGGTGGGCTTCTGCTTCATGCCGGGCTCGAAGCCGCCGCCCTGGATCATGAAGTTCTTGATGACGCGGTGGAAGATCGTGTTGTCGTAGTGGCCCTTGCGGACATAGGACAGGAAGTTCTCCACCGTCTTGGGCGCCTTGTCGGCGTCGAGTTCGATGACGATGGCGCCGTGATTCGTTTGCAGCTGGACCTTGGACATGGCTTTCCTCTGTTACTTGACGATGGTGGCCGATTCGATGACGATCGGCGTGGCTGGCACATTACGCATGGGGCCGTAGGCAGTGGTCGGCGACTTCTTGATGCGATCGACGGTGTCCATGCCTTCGACCACCTTGCCGAACACGGCATAGCCGTTGCCGTCCGGCTGCGGATAGTCGAGACTCGGATTATCTACCACATTGATGAAGAACTGCGCCGTGGCCGAGTTCGGATCGCCGGTGCGGGCCATCGCCACGGTGCCGGCCTTGTTCTTCAGG
Organism: Cupriavidus gilardii; assembly: GCF_008801915.1. Classification (GTDB taxonomy): domain Bacteria; phylum Pseudomonadota; class Gammaproteobacteria; order Burkholderiales; family Burkholderiaceae; genus Cupriavidus; species Cupriavidus gilardii. The sequence continues at coordinate 58,908 of NZ_VZOV01000025.1, read as the reverse complement.
CCATTCTGCGACTCGAGCGGGATCGGCGCGCGCGTCGGCTTCTGCTTCATGTCGCGATCGAAGCCGCCGCCCTGCACCATGAAGCCGTTGATCACGCGGTGGAAGATCGTGCCGCTGTAGAAGCCGCTGTTCACGTATTCCAGGAAGTTGGCGACCGTCTTGGGCGCAGCTTCGGGATAGACCTCGATGGTGAAGTTGCCGGCGCTGGTGACAAAGCGCACGCGCTCGGCGGCCGAGGCCGCCGGAGCGGAGGCGGAAGCCGGCGCCTGTGCCTGTGCGGCGCCGAAGCTCAGGGTGCCGGCCATCAGCGCGGCCAGCATGGCGCCGAGGGCGCCGCGTCGGGTCAAGGACATGGGAATCTCCAAAGGTTTGGATCAGGGCGATCGGCGGATACCTGCGTTCGATGGATGCGCCATTCCGGCGATCACCCCGCATCGATGACGATGGCGCCCGCTCGCTCCGCGTTGCATGGGCCGGCACGCGAGCGGGGCAATGCCGTGGACCGGTCAGTCCAGGTCTTCGCGATCCGGGCCCGGCGGCCTCGGCAGCGGCGGCGGGGCGATCGGTGCCTGGGGCTCGGCCGCCGGCTCGGACGTGCGCGGCTGGGCGGGGGCGGGCGTGTTGGCCGACTTGTTGGCCGGCGCCCTGGTGCCCACCGCGGCCAGACCGGTGCGCGCACGTGCGTCGCCCGGGTTGCGCTTGAGCGCCTCGGCGTAGGAGCGCTCGGCGAGCTTGCGGTAGACGTCGCCCAGATTGGTATAGCCGATCGCAAAGCCGGGCTTGGCTTCGAGCGCGGCCAGCAGTTCGGCCTCGGCGCGCTTCAGGTCGCCCCGGCGCGCATAGATCAGCGCCAGATTGTTGTGCGGCTCGGGCAGTTCGGGATATTCCTGTGCGATCTCGTGGAAGGCCTGCACTGCCTCGTCCTCGCGGCCGGCCTGCGACAGCGCCCAGGCGCGCTCGAATCGTGCCTGCACATTGCGCGGGTTGGCGGCGATCACCTTGTCGAAGCGCTCGATCGCCTCGGCATAGCGGCGCTGCTGCGCGGCCTTTTCGGCGGCCGCCATGCCCGGGTCTCCGGAGGGCTGGAAGCCTTTCGCGCCAGGAGCGCCGCCGCCGGGAAACCCGACGGACTGCGCCAGCGCCGGCGCAGCGGGCAGGGCGCACAGCAGCGCGGCGGCGCTCGCCACGGCGACGGCGCATGCGCGGCGTACGGTGGTGGCGGCGCGGCGGCGCGCAGTGATGATGCCGGGCGTGACGTGGTGCATCGCGTCGGTCGCGACGTTGGACGAAGGCAAGCTCATGTAGGTGCGGTCCTTTATACTTCGCGGCATTCTAGCAAAGCGCGGCATCGACGCCGACGCGCGAAGGCTTCCGGTAAGATATGGCCTCGCCCGGCGACCCGAAGTCGACGCCGCGGCCGTGACGAATCGCCGGGTCGCTTTGTCCGGCAAGTCGACCGATGCGCGATCGGCCAGTCGCACCGGCTCGCGCGGCAGGCGCCACGCATTCTCTTCGAACACCTCGTTTCATGCATCCACTGAACATCTACAACACGCTCGCGCGCGAGAAACAGCCCTTCGTGCCCATCGAACCCGGCAAGGTCCGCATGTATGTCTGCGGCATGACGGTGTACGACTACTGCCACGTCGGGCACGCGCGCGTGATGGTGGTGTTCGACATGGTGCAGCGCTGGCTGCGCGCCGCGGGTTACGAGGTGACCTATGTGCAGAACATCACCGATATCGATGACAAGATCATCCGCCGCGCCGCCGAGAACGGCGAGACCATCGGCGAGCTGACCGAGCGGTTCATCGGCTATATGCACGAGGATGCCGCCGCGCTGGGCATCCAGCGCCCGGACCACGAGCCGCGCGCGACGCAATACGTGCCGCAGATGCTCGACATCATCGGCAAGCTGGAGGCCAAGGGTCTGGCGTATCAGGCCAGCGACGGCGACGTCAACTACGCGGTGCGCAAGTTCAACGGCTACGGCAAGCTGTCGGGCAAGTCGCTGGAGGACCTGCGCGCCGGCGAGCGCGTGGCGGCCAACGACGCCAAGCACGATCCGCTCGACTTCGTGCTGTGGAAGTCCGCGAAGGACAGCGAGCCGGCCGAAAGCAAGTGGCCGTCGAAGTGGGGCGTCGGCCGTCCCGGCTGGCATATCGAATGCTCGGCGATGAGCTGCGCGCTGCTCGGCGAGCATTTCGACATCCATGGCGGCGGCGCCGATCTGCAGTTCCCGCACCACGAGAACGAGATCGCGCAGTCCGAAGGCGCCAGCGGCAAGCCCTTCGTCAACGTGTGGATGCATAACGGCTTCGTGCGCATCAACGACGAGAAGATGTCGAAGTCGCTCGGCAACTTCTTCACGATCCGCGAGGTGCTGAAACAGTACGACGCGGAGGTCGTGCGCTTCTTCATCCTGCGTGCGCACTACCGCAGCCCGCTGAACTACAGCGACGCGCATCTGGACGACGCGCGCCACGGCCTGACCCGTCTCTACACCGCGCTGAAGGACGTGCAGCCCGACACGCAGCCGCTCGACTGGGACGAGCCGCACGCGCGCCGCTTCGCCGAGGCAATGGGCGACGACTTCAATACCCCGATTGCGGTTTCGGTGCTGTTCGACCTGGCCGGCGAAGTCAACCGCAGCGGCTCGCCCGCCGCGGCGCGGCAATTGAAGGGCCTGGCCGCCACGCTCGGCCTGCTCGGCCGCGATGCGCATGCCTTCCTGCAGGGCGGCGCCGACACGGCCGGCATCGCGCCGGAACAGATCGAGGAACGCATCGCCGCGCGCAAGCAGGCCAAGGCCGAGCGCAATTTCGCCGAGGCCGACCGCATCCGCGCCGAGCTGCTCGAGGCCGGCGTCGTGCTGGAGGACAAGCCGGGCGGCGTGACCGAATGGAGGCGTGCTTGAACGCTGCCGTGCGCAAGACGCCCGGCACGGCCGCCAAGGCCGCCAAGCCGGCGCGGGCCACCGGAGAGCCGGCCATCAAGGCTGCCAAGGCGACCAGCGCGGCCAAGGCCGCAAAGCCGGCCAAGGGCGCCAAGGCGCCCGCCGTCGCCGACGTGGCCGCGCCCAAGGGCCGCGTGGTGACCAAGGCCGACGGCAAGCCGGCGCTGAAGACGGCGCGCGCCGGCAAGACGACGCTGCCCGAGGCCGCGGCGATCCCGCTGCCGGTCGAGACCGTCGAGGGCGCCGTGCGTCCCGCCTATTGGGACGAGGCCTGCGCCGACCTGATGAAGCGCGATCGCATCCTGCGCAAGATGATCCCGACGTACGGGCCGGCCCATCTGATTTCGCGCGGCGACCCCTTCATCACGCTGGCGCGTTCGATCGTCGGGCAGCAGATCTCGGTCAAGGCCGCGCAATCGGTGTGGGACCGGCTGGCGGCCGCCTGTCCGAAGCTGACCCCGGCGCAGCTGCTGCGGGCCGGCGTCGACAAGCTGGCCGCCTGCGGGCTGTCGCGCCGCAAGGCCGAATACATCGTCGACCTGGCCGATCACTTCAAGGCGGGACGCGTCCATGTCGACAAATGGGCCGAGATGGACGACGAGGCGGTGATCGCCGAACTGACGCAGATCCGCGGCATCGGCCGCTGGACCGCCGAGATGTTCCTGATGTTCAACCTGATGCGGCCCAACGTGCTGCCGCTGGACGACATCGGGCTGATCAACGCGATCTCCGCCAACTATTTCAGCGGAGAACCGGTCACGCGCAGCGAGGCCCGCGAAGTGGCAGCGAACTGGGAACCATGGCGCACCGTGGCGACCTGGTACATGTGGCGCAGCCTTGATCCGCTGCCTGTCACTTACTAGTCTGGCTTCGATAACCGGCAGCCGATAGCGGGGCGCGAAAGTGCTCCTTTCACCATCTTCAGGCGGCGCAAGCGGCGCATACGAGGCGATTTCAGCGCCCGGCGCGCCGGCAAATTCCGGTAGAATGCGCCCCTTCACAGACAGGTACGTGTGATTCAATGAAAACCACCTTCCTGGATTTCGAACAGCCGATCGCCGAACTCGAGGCAAAAATCGAAGAACTGCGCTTCGTGCAGGACGACTCGGCCGTCGACATTTCCGAAGAGATTTCGCGGCTGGCCGGCAAGAGCCAGCAGCTGACCAAGGACATCTACGCCAACCTGACCCCATGGCAGGTGGCCCAGATTGCCCGCCATCCCCAGCGCCCCTACACGCTGGACTATGTGCGGGAGATCTTCACCGACTTCCACGAACTGCACGGCGACCGCGCCTTCGCCGACGATCTGTCGATCGTGGGCGGGCTGGCCCGCTTCAACGGCCAGGCGTGCATGGTGATCGGCCACCAGAAGGGCCGGGACACCAAGGAGCGCGCGCTGCGCAATTTCGGCATGTCCAAGCCCGAGGGCTATCGCAAGGCCAAGCGGCTGATGGAACTGGCCGACAAGTTCGGCCTGCCGATCTTCACCTTCGTCGACACGCCGGGTGCCTTCCCGGGCATCGACGCCGAGGAGCGCGGCCAGTCGGAGGCGATCGGCCACAACCTGTACGTGATGGCCGGCCTGAAGGTGCCGCTGATCGCCACCATCATCGGTGAAGGCGGTTCGGGCGGCGCGCTCGCGATCGCGGTCGGCGACGTGGTGCAGATGCTGCAATTCGCCACCTATGCGGTGATTTCGCCGGAAGGCTGCGCCTCGATCCTGTGGAAGACCGCCGAGAAGGCGCCCGAGGCCGCCGAGGCGCTGGGCCTGACCGCGCATCGACTGAAGGCACTGGGCCTGATCGACAAGATCGTCAACGAGCCGCTGGGCGGCGCGCACCGCGATCCGAAGGCCATGGCCGCGATGCTCAAGCGTTCGCTGGCCGAGTCGCTGCGCCAGTTCCAGGGCATCAGCGTCAAGGAACTGCAGGCGCGCCGCCACGAGCGGCTGATGGCCTATGGCAAGTTCAAGGAAACCGGCGCCCAGGGCTGAGGCTGATCCCGCCGCGCCCGATTTGCGCGACTCGACCGCCACGCTGACCGACAAGGTCGCACAGGCCCTGCAGGCCGGTGCGGCCTTTGTCGTTTACGGGGCCGGCCAATCCGGCCAGCATGGTGCGAAGGCGGTGGCGGTGGCCCTGTCGGGCGGCCGCGATTCGGTGGCGCTGCTGCATGCCACGCGCGCCGCGCTCGCCGCCACCCGTGTTGGCGAGGCCGAACCTGTGCCGCTGCTGGCGCTGCATGTCCACCACGGCCTGCAGGCCCAGGCCGACGAATGGGACCGCTTCTGCGCCGGGCTGTGCCAGGACTGGGGCGTCGAATACCGCGCCGCCCGGGTCACGGTCGTCCCCGCGCACGGGGAGGGGCTCGAGGCCGCCGCCCGCCGCGCCCGGTACCAGGCGCTGACCGAGCTCTGCGAGCAGCACAACGTCAGCTGGCTGCTGTTCGGCCACCATCTGGACGACCAGGTCGAGACCGTGCTGATGCGGCTGTTCCGCGGCAGCGGCGTGCATGGCCTGGCCGGCATGCCGGCGCTGCGGCGCCTCGCCGAGCATCGCGACATCGCGCTGCTGCGGCCCTGGCTCGAGATCGAACGGCGCGAGATCGAGGCTTATTGCTTGGCGCATGGCCTGCGCTGGATCGACGATCCGTCCAACGACGACACTCGCTTCGCCCGCAACGCGCTGCGCCAGCAGTTGCCCGGCTTGCTCGCCGCCTTCCCGGCGCTGCGCGCCAACGTTGCCCAGGCCGCGGCGCATCTGGCCGAAGCGGCCCACGCGCTGGATGCGCTGGCCGCGCGGCAACTGGCGGCGCTGGCGCATCCCGGGCGCGATGCCGCCACGCTTGCCGAACTCGATCTCGACGGACTGGGCGCCTTGCCGGCCGCGCAAGGCGACGCCGTGCTGCGGTTGTGGCTGCGCGACCTCGGCGTGCGGGCGCCCTCGGTGGCCCGGCTGGCGGCGATGCGGGCGCAATTGATCGAGCATCGCGGCGGCGAGCCGGCGCTGCCCCATGACGGCCTGGTGCTGCGGCGTTTTCGATCCCGTGTGCTGGCCTGCATGCCGCCAGGCGCGCCGCCCACGGAGGCGGTTGCGCTGCAGTGGGCCGGGCAGGGCAGCCTGCCGGTTCCCGCCTGGCGCGGCGAGCTGCGCTTTACGCGCGACGACACCTTCGGCGTGCCCGAGGCCGTGCTGCGGCAGCCGCTGACGCTGGGGCCGCGCAGCGGCGGCGAGCGCATCGTGCTGCGGCCGGGCGGCCCGGCCCGCGCGCTGAAGCAGGCCTATCAGGAGGCCGCCGTGCCGGCCTGGCGCCGTCCGTATCTGCCGCTGCTGCGGGCAGGGGAGCAGATCGTGTTCGCCGCCGGGCTCGGCATGCATCGCCGCTGGCTCGACGCCGCGCCGGCCCCACGCTGGCGCGTCGAATGGCACGCCTGGGCTCCGCAACCCGGACCGTTGCCTTGACTGACCGCAGCGATCGGCGCGTGGCGTGGGCGTCGCGGCCGCGCCCGCCCCGCCGGCTACCGCACGGGACGTCGCTGCCGCAAGGCTTGACAAGGCCAAACGGCCGCTATTCCGCCTTGCCGGGCGCCGGTGCTTGGTGTATTTTCAGTGGTTTTGCACAATCGCTGGCGTCGACAAGAAGATGGCTCTCATCGTTCACAAATACGGCGGCACTTCGATGGGTTCCACGGAACGCATCAAGAATGTCGCCAAGCGCGTGGCCAAGTGGCACCGCGCCGGTCACCGCGTAGTCGTGGTGCCTTCGGCCATGTCGGGCGAGACCAATCGCCTGCTGGGACTCGCCAAGGAGATTTCGCCGCAGCCGGATCCGCGCGAACTCGACATGCTGGCCTCGACCGGCGAACAGGCCAGCGTCGCGCTGCTGGCCATCGCACTGCACGGCGAGGGCATCGACGCGATCAGCTATACCGGCTGGCAAGTCCCGGTCAAGACCGACTCGGCATACACCAAGGCACGCATCGAATCGATCGACGATGAGCGCATCCTGGGCGATCTCGACGCGGGCCGCGTCGTGATCGTCACCGGTTTCCAGGGCATCGACGCATTGGGCAATATCACCACGCTGGGCCGCGGCGGCTCCGATACCTCGGCCGTCGCCATCGCCGCCGCGATCGAGGCCGACGAGTGCCTGATCTATACGGACGTGGACGGGGTCTACACCACCGACCCGCGCGTGGTCGAAGACGCGCGCCGGCTGGACCGCATCACCTTCGAGGAAATGCTGGAAATGGCCAGCCTCGGTTCCAAGGTGCTGCAGATCCGCTCGGTGGAATTCGCCGGCAAATACCGCGTCAAGACGCGCGTGCTGTCGTCGCTGACCGATCCCCTGATGCCGCTCGAGCAGGAAATGCATTCGGGCACGCTGATTACTTTTGAGGAAGACCCTGACATGGAAGCAGCCGTCATCTCCGGCATCGCCTTTGCCCGTGACGAAGCCAAGATCACCGTTCTCGGCGTGCCCGACAAGCCCGGCATCGCCTACCAGATCCTCGGTCCGATCGCCGACGCCAATATCGACGTCGACATGATCATCCAGAACCAGTCCGTCGAGGGCAAGACCGACTTCACCTTCACCGTGCCGCGCGCCGACTATCAGCGCGCGCTGGGCATCCTCAACGACGGCGTCAAGGCGCATATCGGCGCGGGCAGCGTGTCGGGCGATCCCAAGGTGTCGAAGGTGTCGGTGGTCGGCGTGGGCATGCGCTCGCATGTCGGCATCGCCAGCAAGATGTTCCGCACGCTGTCGGAAGAGGGCATCAATATCCAGATGATTTCGACCTCGGAAATCAAGATCTCGGTGCTGATCGACGAGAAGTACATGGAACTGGCGGTCCGCGCGCTGCACAAGGCGTTCGAACTGGAACAGGCCTGATTTCGGCGCGTTCGCGCCCCGGCCCTGGCGAGAGAGAGCAAGTGAGGTGTCATCGATTCGTCGTTGACCAATTGCCGCACCCTCGCTAGAATACGCGCTTCGTTGTGCGGCCTCCCTCGCACAACGCAAGTTTGGGAGACGTGGCCGAGAGGTCGAAGGCACTCCCCTGCTAAGGGAGCATCCGGGCCAAAACCTGGATCGAGGGTTCGAATCCCTCCGTCTCCGCCAGTACATCGGTACATGGCGGCGGAACCCCGGAAGATCGCGGTCTTCCGGGGTTTTGTTTTTTTGTGGCCCTCGATGTCGTTGGCAGCGCGGCGATGCCGACCGCTGCAATCGCGATGCTGCTGACGTCTACCGTGCCTGCGTCAACGAAGCCTGGCCGCGTTGGCGCGGTTGTGGGGGCCAGGCGCGCGCGGGCGCGTTCGCATCGCGCGAGGCTGGTTCTGCATCGGCATCTGCATCCGCATTCGTTGCCGCCAGCTGCACCGTCCGCACGGGCACGCCAAACTCCACGCCGAGCTTTTCCAGCTCCGTCACCATCGCCAGATTGATCGACTGCTGGATATCCATGTACAGGTTGTAGTCCGGATCGGTGACGAAGTAGACCACCTCGAACTCCAGCGCGCTTTCGCCGAAGCCCTTGAAATGCGCGCGATCGAAGCGGGTTCTGCCTGCCGCGACGACGGCCGACTTGACGATCTCGGGGATGCGCCGCAGCGTCTCCGGCGGCGTCTGGTATGTCACGCGGAAATTGAACTGGATCCGGCGTTCCGCCATGCGCTTGTAGTTGTGGATCGTCGTCTTCAGCAGCTCGGTATTGCTGCAGACGATCTGTTCGCCGCTGAGCGCGCGCAGCCGCGTGGTCTTCAGGCCGATGCGCTCGACGCTGCCGGCGATGTCGCCGAACACGATGAAATCGCCGTTCTCGAAGGGCTTGTCCAGACCGATGGCCAGCGACGCGAACAGGTCGCTGAGGATGTTCTGCACGGCCAGCGCCACCGCCACGCCGCCGACGCCGAGGCTGGCGACGAAGGCCGTGATATTGACGCCCATGTTCGCCAGCACCGCGAGCAGCAGCACCGACCACAGCATCACGCGCATGCCCCACGCCATCACCGTGGTGAACACCGGATTGTGCGCGGTGGGCCCGGTGCCGGTCAGCCGGTCATACGTCCATAGCGTCACGGCATGATTGATCCAGATGGCGATCTGCAGTCCGATCAGCAGGAACCACAGATGGCCGATGCGGCTGGCCCATTTCGGCGGCAGGTCGAGGAAGTCGACGGCGATCAGCAGCGCGGCCAGCAGCAGCACGAAGCGCGACGTATGCCGCAGCATGTCCGCCATGCGGTCGATGATCACCGGCCTTGTCCGGGCCGCAAGCCGGTCCAGGCGGGCGCAGGTGAAACGCAGCAGCGTGATCAGCACCAGATAGCTGACGACGGCTGCGATGCCGGCATGCAGCCAGTTCAGGGCCGGGATGCCCAGGAAGACGTTCAGATCGAGCCATGCCTTCATGCCTTACCTCCTGTGCCGGGACGGACGCATGGGGTAGGGGCTTGCAGGATTGATGCCACTGCGCGCAAGGCATCGGCACGTCAAGCCACACCGGGCGTGCAATGGGTCTTTATCAACGGATCGCGGCAAGAGCCTTTCCAACGCAGTGACTCGCGCATCGGGATGGCCGCAGGCATTCGACCTTCGAAAATTCAAACGAGGGCAATGCTGACATGGTGCTCATGGCTGGCCGGCCGCGCCGATGGAATCCCCTACAATCGGGTCACGCTATCCAACACAATCGGCGACGGGCATGCGGCATGCAGAGCGGCCTGCCAATGCGCCAGATCCAGGGAGACTGCCACGATGTTCACCCCGTGTCCCACCGAACGCAGCCGCGTCATTGCCGACCGCGTCGAGCGCTTTGTCCGCGATATCGTCGTCCCCTATGAAGCCGATCCCCGCTGCACGGCGCACGGGCCGACCAGCGAACTGATCGACGAGATGCGCGCGAAAGCCCGCGCCGCGGGCGTGATGACGCCGCATATCCTGCCCGACGGCTCGCATCTGACGCAGCGGGAGACCGCGGCCGTGCTCAAGCGCTCGGGGCTGTCGCCGCTGGGCCCGGTGGCCGTCAACACGATGGCGCCGGACGAGGGCAATATGTTCCTGCTCGGCAAGGTCGGCACGCCGGCGCAGAAGCAGCGCTTTCTCGAGCCGCTGGTACGCGGCGAGGCCCGCTCCGCCTTCTTCATGACCGAGCCTGCCGAGGAGGGCGGGGCCGGTTCGGATCCTTCGATGCTGCAGACCACGGCGACGCAGGACGGCGGCGACTGGGTCATCCGCGGCCGCAAGAAATTCATCACCGGCGCCGAAGGGGCGCAGGTCGGCATCGTGATGGCGCGCACCGGCGATGGCGAACATGCGCAGGCGACGATGTTCCTGGTGGACCTGCCGCATCCGGCCGTCCGCATCGAGCGCGTGATCGACACCATCGACAGCTCGATGCCCGGCGGCCATGCGCAGATCCTGCTCGACGACCTGCGCGTGCCGGCCGACCAGGTGCTCGGCGAGGTCAACGAGGGCTTCCGTTATGCGCAGGTGCGCCTGTCTCCGGCGCGGCTGTCGCACTGCATGCGCTGGTTCGGCGGCACGGTCCGGGCCGACGAGATCGCGCGCACGTATGCCACCACGCGCAAGGCCTTCGGCAAGCTGCTGATCGATCATGAAGGCGTGGGCTTCATGCTTGCGGAGAACCTGATCGATCTGCAGCAGGCCGCGCTGATGATCGACTGGTGCGCCGGCGTGCTCGACGGCGGCGCGGCCGGCACGGCGGAGAGTTCGATGGCGAAGGTCGCGGTGTCGGAGGCGCTGTACCGCGTGGCCGACCGCTGCGTGCAGATCATGGGCGGCCTGGGCGTGTCGCGCGACACCATCGTCGAGCAGATCCTGCGCGAGGTGCGGGCCTTCCGCATCTATGACGGTCCCACCGAGGTCCACAAGTGGTCGCTCGCGAAGAAGATCAAGCGCGAGACGCTGGCCGGCACGCAAGCAAGCTGAACCGCGCGATATGTCGTCGCGTCCCTCACCGGTCCAGCGCGCCCTCGCCGTGCTGCGCGCGCTGTCCGATCCCGAAGTGCGCCGCATGAGCGATGTCGCGCGCGCGACCGGGCTCGATCCCGCCACCGCGTCGCGCATGCTGGACCTGCTGGTGCGGGAGGGCTTTGCCACGCGCGACCCGATGCGCCGCTACGGCATCGGCCCGGAGGTCTTCCAGTTGGCCGATGTCGCGCAGCGCCGGGCCGAGTTGCGCAAGCTGGCGCGTCCGGCCTTGCAGCGGCTGGTCGAGGCATTCGGCGATACCGCCGTGCTGACCGAGGCCAGCCGCGGCGAGGCGGTCTGTTCGGACGTAGAGCCGGGCACGTTCACGTTCAGCGCGAACTACGTCTCGGTCGGCACGCGCCGGCCGCTCGGCGTGGGAGCGGGCAGCCTGGCCGTGCTGGCCTGGCTGCCGCCGCCAGAACGCGCGCGGCGCTTGCAGCAGACCTCGCGCAAGCTGGCCAACTATCCGCGGCTCGATGCCGCCGTCATCGCCGCCGAGATCGAGGCGGCCCGCTCGCGCAGGCACGTGATGTTTCTCGACTGGGTGGTCGAGGGCATGGGAGGCATCGCGGTGCCGATTCTCGACGAGCAGGGGTGGCCGATCGGCGCGCTCAGCGTCGCGGCGCAGACGGTACGGTTGCGCGCCCGCGAAGCGGTTCTGGCACGCCGGCTGAAGGCGGAGGCCAGCCATATCGCCAGCGCATGGACCGGCTCGGCGTTGTCGCCGCAGGGGGACCCGGGTCGCGTGACAGCGCGCGGGACAGCGGTTCGCCTATCGCGCCGGCCCACGCAGCAGCGGCGCTAGTGCGTCCGGAATCTCGATCTCGAAACGCAGCACCACGCTGGCCAGCGCCTTGCCATAGTTGTCGATCGCCAGGCTGCGCGACACGCCGCCGCCGAGCGCGCCCTCGGCGACGAAATTGAGTACCTGCAGTCCATCGACTTCATGGCGTGTCACTTCGCCCGTGATCAGCGTGCCGTAGCACGACCTGAATGCCGCCGCCGTCAGTTGCGACTTGATATGGGGATAGAACTCGGGCGCGTAGGCGATCACGGCCGTGTTCGAGGTATTGCCCTTGTCGCCGGAGCGGCTATGGGCCAGACGCCGCAGGGGGACGCGCATGGTCTTCCTCACAGATAGTGGATCTCGGAGCGGATCGCCGCGCGCGGCACCAGCGCGGACCAGACGCCGATGATCTCGCGGGTGCGGTCCTGATGCGGCACGCGCTTGCCGGTCGATGCCAGCCCGCAGACGGCCATGCTGTCGATCTCGCGCCCGACCTTGGCGGCTTCCTCGCGTGTGCGCGTGCGCGCCGCCACGCGTACCGCGATCTCGTTCGGCTCGCACGCGGGTTCCGGCGACGCGGCGCCATGCACGGCGTTGACGCCGAGAAAGTCGATGCGCAACTCGTCGGCCTGCAGTTTCGCGATGGCGAAGCGCTCCTCGAGGATGCGCCTGGCCAGCTTCGCCTTCTCCAGGCAGCCCGGTCCCGCGTAGAAGAACATGTCCTCGCCGATATGGCCCTCGGTGCAGCCGAGCGACACCTTCAGCGTGTCGGTGGCCGGCAGCCCGCTGACACCGCTGACGCGCACGCGGTCGGGCCCGACCTGTTCCAGCACCGCGGTCGAGAAGTCGACGATGACGTCCGGCGTGATATAGCGGCGCGGATCGTGGACCTCGTAGAACATCTGCTCCTTGACGGTCTGCAGATCGATGCGGCCGCCGCTGCCGTCGACCTTGGCGATCACCGCGCTGCCGTCGGCCTCGACCTCCGCGATCGGGAAGGCCAGATTCCATGGTTCGGGCACGTCCTTGTAGCCCGGATCGCCGAAGTAGCCGCCGGTCACCTGCGCGCCGCATTCGAGCAGATGGCCGATGGCGCTGCCGCGCGCGAGACGCGTCACGTCGTCGGGGGACCAGCCGAAATGCGCGATCATCGGCGCGAGGAACAGCGACGGGTCGGCGACGCGACCGGTGATCACGATCTGCGCGCCCGCGCGCAAGGCCTCGACGATCGGCGCGGCACCCTCGTACGGCTCGGCGCTGATCAGCGTGCCGCGCAGCGACGACACCGGCGCGCCGCTCTCCAGCAGCGTCAGGTCGAGATCGCAGATGCTGCCGGTCAGGTCGGTGGTCGTGATCGCCGCGATCCTGACGCCGGGCAGCCCCAGCTCCTCGCACAGCTCGGCCACGCGCCTGGCGGCACCGAGCGGATGGATCCATCCCTGATTGCTGACGATGCGCGTGCCATTGGCGATGCAGTGCGGCAGCACCGCGCGCATGCGCTCATCGAGATAGGTGTCGTAGCCGGCGAAGGCCGGGTCGCGCCGCTTGCGGACCTGCGCGGCCGAGACCGTGGCCTCGGCCATCGTTTCGAAGCAGAGATAGTCGAGCTTGCCGAGGCGCGCCGAGCGTTCTGCGGGTTCGACGCGATCGCCCCACCAGCCCGATCCCGAGCCGATGCGAAGGGTGCTGCTGCGAGTCATGGTGTCCGTCATGCCTGGGTCCTTCTTTGCTGCGGTACGTGTCGTGCGTGCCATACGAGCCGCACGTGCACGACGTGCGGTACGTGCAGTACGTGGTGCAGTACGTGCGGTACGCGCGGTACGTCCGATACGTGCAGCACGCTCATTGCGCCTTGATCCCCGCGCTGCGGATCACGCGCGCCCACTTGTCGGTATCCGCCTTGATCTGCGCCGCGAACGCCGCGGAGCCTTCGCCGCCGGGCTCGGCGCCGAGTTCCTGGATGCGCTTGCGCACGTCCGGCATCGCCAGCACCTTGTCGACGGCCTGCTGCAGCTGGCGCACGCGCTCGGGCGGCGTGCCTGCTGGTGCCAGCAGCCCGAACCAGGAATTGACCTCGTAGTCCGGCAACCCCGACTCGCGCACCGTCGGCACCGACGGCAGCACCGAGGCGCGCTTGGCGCCGGTGACGGCCAGCGCCTTGATCTTGCCGCCCTGGATCTGCGCCAGCGCAGAGGGCAGGTTGTCGAACATCAGGTTGACCTGACCGGCCAGCAGGTCCGTCATCGCGGGCGCCGCGCCCTTGTACGGCACATGCTGCATCCTGACGCCGGCCATCATGCTCAGCAGCTCGCCCGACAGATGCGGCGAGCCGCCGGTGCTGGTCGACGCGTAGTTGATCTTGCCGGGCTCGCGCCTGGCGAGCGCGATCAGCTCGCCGATGGAGTTGGCCGGCAACGTGCTGTTGACCAGCAGCACATTGGGCGAATTGGCGACCAGCGTCACCGGCGCGAAGTCCTTCGCGCTGTCATACGGCATGCGCGGATAGATGAACTGGTTGGTGACCTGCGTGCCGAGCGTGCCCATCACGAGCGTGTAGCCGTCGGCGGCGCTGCGCGCGGCCGCCTCCGCGCCGATGTTGCCGCCCGCACCGGGGCGGTTCTCGACCACCATCGGCTGGCCCAGCGTCTCGCCGGCCTTCTGCGCGACGAGCCGCGCCAGGATGTCCGTGGTGCCGCCCGGCGTGAACGGCACGATCAGGCGAATGGGCCGGCTGGGGAAGGCCTCTGCCGCGATGGCCGACATCGCGGGAACGGCCGCGCCGCACAGCACCGCCATCGCGGCGAGCAGGGCGCGCCGCGCAGGGGAATGACGCTTCATCGGTTTGTCTCCTCGGCGCCATGGCGCACGCTGGTTTCGTCAATGGAAACTCTGTGCGGCACAGCGTAGGGCGCGGCCAAAAGCAGCGTCAAACGAAGCGATCAGATTTTCATTGGATGAAAATTCTGGGTGTGGGCGAGCTGGGTTCCGTCGCGCTACACCTTGCATCGGCGCCAGGCGCGTTCGGCATGCAGGTACGTTCAGCGCGCCGTCGCCGCCATCAGCGACATCCCACCCACCAGCACGAGACTCAACGCCCAGGCGGCGTCCGTATTGAGCCAGCTGCGCGATACCAGCGCGAGGCCGACGTGGCGATAGGCGACCCATGCCATCGCGCCGCCGCCGGCGATCATCGCCGCGGTGTGGGCCAGCGCGACGAGCACGGCCATGCCGGCGTTGCCGAAGGCGAGCGAGGCCGCGGCCTGATGGCCCGTGTCGGCCGCGGTGCCGCAGAGGCCGAGATAGAGCGGCACCAGCATCAGCCCCGCCCCATGGGCCAGCGCGATCGCGAAGGACCACAGCGCCAGCCGCGACGGCGGGATGCGGGCGAGCGCGCGCGCATGGCGCCGCCGCGCCAGCAGCGCGATGCCATAGCCGATCACGAGGGCGGCGGCGACGAAGCGGATCTCGCGCTGCCAGGCGGCCAGCGAGGCGAGCAGGCCGAACGGCAGCGTCAGCGCCATCACCGCGCCGGCATGGCCGAGGCCCAGATAGCCGAGCGCGGCGAACACGGCGTCGTCGCGCCGCGCCATCAGCCCGTTCGACACGGCGAGCGGCCAGCCCATCGCGGGGCTCAGGCCGTGGTACAGGCCGCTGACCAGCACGCCGGTCCAGAGGCCGGCCTGTTCCCACGTCATCGCGGTCCGACGGACGGATAGCAGAACGAATCGGTCGAGCAGTCGCCGCCTTCGAGGCGGATCTGATGGGCGCGGTAGCCCGCGGGGAACTCGACCCAGAAGTCGTCGGCCAGCGTCAGGCCGCCGTCAGGATCGGCATGCGCCATCACCTGGGCCCCCGGCACGCCGTCGGGATAGAACTGGTCGTCCCAGCTCGAATAGAGCGAATTGGACCAGTAGACGCGGCGGCCGTCGCGGCTGATCTCCACCATCTGCGGTCCCGCGGCGAACGGCTTGCCGTTCGGATGCGGCGTGCGGCGCGCGATGCCACCCAGATGGACGGAACCCGTCAGCCGTGGCTTGCGCGGGTCGGTGACGTCGTACTGGCGCATCTCTCCGGTGCCCCAGCACGACACGTAGAGAAAGCGGTCGTCGAGCGACAGGTCGATGTCGGTCACAAGCGGCGGCACGGCGCCGAACGGCTGCAGCATCGGCGGCAACAGGTCGGCGGCGGCCGGTTCGGCCGGAATTGTCGCGGTCTTCTCGACGTGGAATTGCCCGTCCTCGCGCCACCACGTCCAGATCGATCCTTCGAGATTGGTGGTGTCGACCACCACGCCGACGAAGCCGTATTCGCGCACCGGGTCGTGGGCAGGGCGCACTTCGAGCGCCATCTGATGCTGCGCGCCGAGGTCGATGGTCTGCACGTTGCGCCGCGCGCGCAGGTCCCAGAAGTGCAGGCGATGGCCATAGCGGTTGGACAGCAGGTCCTCGGGCACCAGGCCGTTCTCGAACTGCGGCGGCAGCGCCCATTCGCTCGATACCATGTAATCGCGCGGCAGGTTCCACCAGAAGTCGTAGTGCTTGTCCTGCGGGCCGCGGTCGATCTCCCAGCGGCCCAGCACGTCGAAGGTCTCGCAGTCCATGATGAAGATGCCGGGCGCGCCGTCGGTGCCATCCTTGCCGGCGCCGCCGAGCGTGCTGACATAGATGCCCTCGGGGCCGCAATGCACGGTGTGCGGCCGCGAATACCCGGTCTTGCGGAAGATCTCGTCGGGCTCGATCACGCGGTGGATCGCCGCCTGGGTCGGATGCGGCTTCGTGTCGACGATATAGATCCGCGACGAGCGCATGCCGGGGATGATCAGGAAGCGCCGTTCCAGAAACGCATGCCCGGTCAGCGGAGACAGCGCGGAGGAGCAGGCATTCCAGCCGAAGTGGTGCAGTTCGTCGCCGCGATGGGTCATCGGCACCGTATGCACGACCTGGCTGTAGGTCGGCGAGCCCGGTTTGACGTCGATGACGGCCAGCGCATCGGGCTGGGAGCCATCGGGGCTCAGCATCACCGTGTAGGCGTACTCCTCGGCCGGCGCTTGCATCGCCAGCGCCGGTGAAGCGTGGAATGTGGGATCTGGCCGCAGGCTCATGGAAGGCCCCTCCTGGCACGGATATGCCGCGCGAACCTATCTACACTAGGTCGCGACGAAAGGGGCGTCAACGAAACCGGGGCCTGGCGCTACGACGGATTTCGCATGAGCTTATGCGCGCTTGCCGCCGCCGCGCCTTACACCACCTTGCCCGGATTCATCAGCCCGAGCGGGTCCAGCGCCTGCTTGATGGCCCGCATCATCGCCAGTTCGACCTCGCTCTTGTAGCGCCGATTCTCCTCGCGCTTGAGCTGGCCCAGGCCATGCTCGGCGGAAATCGAGCCGCCATGCGCATGCACGCTGTCGTGCACGATGCGATTGATGGCATCCTGATGCGCGAGGAAGGCGTCGTGGTCCTGTCCCGCCGGGGGCGACACGTTGTAGTGCAGGTTGCCGTCGCCCAGATGGCCGAAGGTGACCATGCGCACGCCGGGGAAGGCGGCCTGCAGCTGCGCGTCGGTGCTGGCAATGAAGTCGCCGATGCGCGAGATCGGCACCGCGATGTCGTGCTTGATGTTCTTGCCTTCCTCGACCTGCGCGAGCGGGATGTGCTCGCGCAGATTCCAGAAATCGCGCGACTGCTGCACCGATTCGGCGACCACCGCGTCGGCGACGATGCCGGCGTCGAAGGCCGCCTCCATCAGCGTTTCGAAGGTCGCGCGCGCATGCTCGGCGCTTTCGCTGTCGGACAGCTCGAGCAGCACCACCTGCGGATGCAGCCGGTCGAACGGGTAGCGCAGTTGCGGATAGTGCCGCGTCACCAGTTCCAGGCACATCGCCGACATCAGCTCGAAGCCGGTCAGCATCGCGCCGGCGTGGCTCTGCGCCAGCGCGAGCAGCGCCAGCGCGGCCCGCGGGTCCTCCACGGCGGCCAGCGCGGTCACGCGTGCGCGGGGCGCGGGGTACAGCTTCATCACCGCCGCGGTGATCACGCCGAGCGTGCCTTCCGCACCGATGAACAGGTCGCGCAGGTCGTAGCCCGTGTTGTCCTTGCGCAGGCCGCGCAGGCCGTTCCAGATGTCGCCGCTGGCCGTCACCACTTCCAGGCCGAGGCACAGCTCGCGCGTATTGCCATAGCGCAGCACGCCGGTGCCGCCGGCATTGGTGGCCAGATTGCCGCCGATCGTGCAGCTGCCTTCCGCGGCCAGGCTCAGCGGAAACAGCCGCTCGTGCTCGGCGGCGGCCTGCTGGACCTGCTGCAGGATCGCGCCGGCCTCGACCGTGATCGTGTTGTTCAGCGGATCGACCTGGCGGATGCGGTTCAGGCGCTTGAGCGACAGCACCACCGAGGGCTGCGCGGTGTCCGGCGTCGCGCCGCCGCACAGCCCGGTGTTGCCGCCCTGCGGCACGATCGCGATCTGGTGCGCGTGGCAGCCGCGCACCGCGGCGGCCACTTCCTCGGTGGTGCCCGGCAGCAGCACCGCCAGCGCATCGCCGGTATAGCGGCGGCGCCAGTCGGTCAGGTAGGCCGCCTTGTCCTCGGCTTCGGTCAGCACGTGCGTCGGTCCCAGCGCGGCGCGGCACAGCGACAGGAAGGAGTGGAGGCTGGCGTCGGTCGGGGCTTGCGTCATGGCGTTGGCGTTCGGATCGGGAAGACGTCGAAGGGAAATGGCGCGGCGCTTCAGCGCCGCGTCGGCGTGGAGGCCGCGGCGTCGGCCTCGGCCTTGTCGTGCACGCGAGCCTGCGCACGCGCACGGCGCTTGTACGGGCGCAGATAGAAGATGGTCGCGAAGAAGAACAGCACGGTCAGGGCCACCTCGCACCATGCCAGCCACGACGACGGCGCGCGGTCGCTGGTGGCGCGCACGACCCCTTCGGTGAAATACAGCAGGATCAGCATCGACGACCACTGCATCGTGTAGCGGTTTCGCGTCAGCATGCCGCGCAGCGGCAGCAGCAGCGGCACGAACTTGACGATCAGCCACGAACCGCCCGGCCGCAGCGGGGCCAGGAACCACTCCCAGGCGATCGACAGCGCAATCAGCGCGAGCAGGCTGGCGATGCTCAGCCGGTACAGCAGGGGGCTGTGCAGCGCGTCGTCGCGCGGATCGGCCGGGTTCATCGCGACGCTCCGTTGGCGGAGGCGTTGTCGGCAAGCCGCAGCGCGGTCTGCGCCAGCCGCTTGCCCATCGCGATGGCCAGCGCCGACTCGTCTTCGCTGACCGGCCGGCTGTTGTCGCCCAGCGCGTGATGGCTCGGACCATATGGCGTGCCGCCGCCCACGGTCGTCATCAGCCCGCGCTCGCTGTAGGGCAGCCCCATCACCAGCATGCCGTGATGCAGCAGCGGCAGCATCATCGACAGCAGCGTGGTTTCCTGGCCGCCATGCAGGCTGCCGGTCGACGTGAACACGCAGGCCGGCTTGCCCGTCAGCGTGCCCGACAGCCATTCGGCGATGGTGCCGTCGACGAAGTACTTCATCGGCGCGGCCATGTTGCCGAAGCGGGTCGGGCTGCCGAGCGCGAGGCCGATGCACTCGTGCAGGTCGCGCAGTTCCACATAGGGCGGGCCGTCGGCGGGGATGTCCGGCGCGGTAGCCTCGCATACCGTCGAGACCGGCGGGACCGTGCGCAGCCGCGCGTGGGCGCCGGGCACGCTGTCGATGCCGGTGGCGATCAGCTCGGCGAGCTTGCGGGTGCTGCCGTGACGGCTGTAGTAGAGGACCAGGATGTCGGACATGAGGGCAGGAGGGCAGGCGGAAACGGGAAGGGCATTGCATTGCGCGGCAACGCATCCCATGCAGGGCAACCGGCGTATTATAGTGGCGGGCTCGGCGCCCGCCGCCCTGGAGTTTGCCCCGCATGTCCCATCCGAGTCTTCTGTCCCGCAGCACCAACCGTCTCGCGCGGCTGCGCCGCGAATGGAACTGGCAGAAGCTGCGTGCGCTGCTGCGCTATGCCACGCGGCGCGCCGGCGAGGACCGCCTGCCGCAGGTTGCCGCCAGCCTGACTTTCACGACCGTGCTGTCGGTGGTGCCGGTGCTGACGGTCGCGTTCGCGCTGCTCGCCGCCTTTCCGATGTTCGCGAACTTCCGCAGCGCGATCGAAGGCTTCCTGTTCCAGAATCTGATTCCCGGCAATCTGACCGATTCGATCACCGGCTATCTGGGGCAGTTCGCGCGCAATGCCAAGGGCCTGACCGCAGTGGGCCTGGTCGGCCTGATGGTCACCGCGGTGCTGACGATGCTGACTGTCGAGGACGCGCTCAATGCAATCTGGCGGGTCAAGCAGAAGCGGCGCTTCGCGCAGCGCGTGCTGGTGTTCTGGGCGGTGCTGACCTGCGGGCCGGTGCTGATCGGCGGCAGCCTGTCGATCAGCTCGTATCTGATCTCGATCTCCGCCGGCTATGTCGGCACGATGCCGTTCGGCGTCGGTTTTGCGGTGAGTCTGGCGCCGGTGTTGCTGTCGGCGATCGCCTTCGCCTTGCTCTATACGGCGGTGCCCAATGCCTATGTCGAATGGCGCGATGCCATTCTGGCAGGCCTGGTGGCGGCGCTCGCCTTCGAGCTGTCGAAGCGCGGGTTCGGCTATTTCGTCACGCGTTTCCCGACCTATACCGCGGTCTACGGCGCCTTTGCCGCACTGCCGATCTTCCTGCTGTGGATCTACCTGAGCTGGCTGGTGACGCTGCTGGGCGCCACCATCGCGGCCAACCTGCCGGTGGTGCGGCAGGGCTACTGGCGCCGCCGCACCTTTGCCGGCAGCGAGTTCTACGATGCGCTGGGCGTGCTGTACGTGCTGTACCGCGCGCGCGAGCAGCCACCGCGCAGCGTCGGCGAGCTCGACCTGGGCCGCAAGCTGCGGGTCGAGGCCGATTATCTGGCGGTGCTGCTGGGCAAGCTCAATGCGATGCATCTGGTCGGCAAGCTGCAGCACCATCGCGGCCAGGCACACTGGGCGCTGCTGTGCGACCCGGCGCGCGTGCCGCTGCGGCTGCTGCACGACCGGCTGGTGCTGAATCTGCCGCGGTTGCCGCGCACCGCGGTGGCACAGCTGCTCCATGGCGCCGACGCGTTGCGCGGCGTGCTGGAGAACCCGATGCTCGACAAGACGCTGCAGGAAATCTTCGACACGGGTGCGATGTCGCCGCAGACGCCGCAGACACCGGCCCCCGAGGGGCAGCGCCGCACGCTCGAGGTGGTCCCGCCCGGCTGGCACGGGCAGGTCTGAGGGGGGATATCGCGCCGTTCCCGGGGACGCGGAAACCCAGCGTCTTTTCAAGCCACTGGGTCCCCGCTTTCGCGGGGATGACGGTATGCGCGATTAACCGCCGCTCACCATCACGCGCCGCGCAAAGCCCGCCAGCGCGTCCAGCACCTCGTCCGGCCTCTCTCCCATGATTGCGTGGCCGCAGGGCACTTCGACCACGCTGGCGCGCGGCATCGTCGCCGCCAGCGCGCGGGCCGAGCGCGCCGGCGTCATCATGTCCTTGCTGCCGATCACGACCAGCGCCGGACACTGCAGGCCCGCCGCGGCGCGCTCGCCGTTGGCGTAGGCGTTGCAGGCGGCAAAGTCGGTATGGAACACCTGGCCCTGCGGATTGCGGCGGCCGACCCGTTCCATCAGCCGCTGACCGACGCCATGCATCCAGAAGCCCGGACCGGGCGCCGACGGCTTGTTGGCCAGGCTCGAATGCGACCACGCATTGACCATCGCGATCGCCTCGTGCTCGCGGTTCTGCGCGGCATCGAGCAGCGCGTCGGAGACCTTCATCGGATAGGCGGTCGCCAGCATGCCGATCGCGCGCACCGTATCGGCATGGCGCGCCGCGCATTCGAGCGCGATCAGCGAGCCCATGCTGTGGCCGAACACCAGTGCGGGCGCCTCGACGCCGGCCGCCCGCAGCAGCGCGGCAATCCAGTCGGCCATCTGCTCGACCGTGGCCAGCGGCGGCCCTTCGCTGCGGTTGTGGCCGGGCAGGTCCACGGCCAGCACCGAATAGCCGTGATGCGCGAACCAGCGTGTCTGCAGGCCCCAGACGCTGTGGTCGTTCTGCGCGCCATGGACGAACACGGCGCAGGGCAGGGCGGGATCGAAGGGTTTGCCGCCGGTATAGGCGTAGGCCCGCTGGCCATCGACGTTCAGATACATCAGGCGTTCCCTCCGTTGGTCTTGTTGCCGGCAGTGCCGCTGCCACCGCTGCTGCCTTTCTCCATCGACTTCTGCGCCGCCTTCAGCCCGCGCTTCAGGTCGTCGATCAGGTCGTCCGGATCTTCCAGGCCGATCGACAGCCGGATCGTGCCCTCGGCGATGCCGGCCGAGCGCAGCGCCGCGGCATCCATGCGGAAGTGCGTGGTCGAGGCGGGATGGATCACCAGCGAGCGCGCGTCGCCGACATTGGCCAGATGCGAGAACAGCGTCAGGCTTTCGATGAAGCGCTGGCCCGCGGCACGGTCCCCCTTCAGGTTGAAGCTGAATACCGCGCCGCAGCCGCGCGGCAGCAGCCGTTTGGCGATGGCATGGTCCGGGTGCGATTCGAGCTCGGGATAGGCCACCGACTCGACCATCGGGTGCGAGACCAGGAACTGCACCACCCGGCGCGCATTGTCGACATGGCGCGCCATCCGCAGCGGCAGCGTCTCGATCCCCTGCAGCAGCTGCCACGCGGCCATCGGATTCATGCAGGCGCCGAAGTCGCGCAGACCCTCGCGGCGCGCGCGCAGCAGGAAGGGCGCGACGGTGCTCTCCTCGGTGAACACCATGTTGTGGAAGCCGGCATACGGTTCCGACAGCTCGGGAAAAAGCCCGGATGCCTCGAAATCGAAATTGCCGCCTTCTGCCAGCACGCCGCCGATGGTGGTGCCATGGCCGCCGAGGAACTTGGTCGCCGAGTGGTAGAGCAGCGCCGCGCCATGCGCGAACGGCTGCAGCAGATACGGCGTGGTGAAGGTCGAGTCGACCAGCAGCGGAATGCCATGCTCGTCGCCCAGCTGCGCCAGCGTCGGAATGTCGAGCACGTCCAGGCCCGGGTTGCCCAGCGTCTCGCCGAACAGCAGCCGCGTCTCCGGCCGGATCGCCGCGCGCCAGGCGTCGATATCGCGCGCCTGCACGAAGGTGGTTTCGATGCCGAAACGGCGCAGCGTGTAGTGCAGCAGATTGTGCGAGCCGCCATAGAGCGCGGCCGACGCGACGATATGCGAGCCGGCGCCCATCAGCGTCGCGATCGCCAGATGCAGCGCGGCCTGGCCCGAGGCCGTGGCGATCGCGCCGACGCCGTTCTCGAGCGCGGCGACGCGCTCCTCGAACACGGCCACGGTCGGATTCGAGATGCGGGAATACACATGGCCGGCCCGTTCCATATTGAACAGCGAGGCCGCGTGTTCGCTGTCGCGGAACACGAACGAGGTGGTCAGGTGGATCGGCGTGGCGCGTGCCCCGGTGGCGGGATCGGGCGCGGCGCCGGCGTGCAGCGCGAGGGTATCGAAACGGGTATCGGACATGGTCTCTTTCGTGTCTCCTTGTATCGTGGTTCCAGCGAAGCCGTCTGACAGCGGCCGGTACCGACACGCTCGCGCGGGGCGAACGTCCGGCGGCATGCGGATGTGCCGGCCTGCATCGTAGCACTGGCCGCCGGCGGGGGCCGCGCGGGGCCGAAGGGCTCCGGCTTTACTTGGGCGCCCGCTTTCGGCTAGCATCGGCCACATCTATCGCGGATGGCGCGCAAAGCCTGCGCAGCCACGCGGTTCGGGCCTGATCGGGCGGGGCCATGCCCGCCGCCCGCCGCACCGGCATCATCGAGGGGAGACCATTATGAAAGTCAGCGACATCCTGCAGATCAAGGGCAATACGCTCTATACCGTCAAGCCGGATACGTCACTGCTGGAGGCGGTCACCACGATGGCCGAGCGCGACATCGGCTCTCTGGTGGTGATGGAGTACGGCGAACTGGTCGGCATGCTGACCTTCCGCGAGATCATCCAGACGCTGGCGTCGAACAACGGCAATGTCGGCAACGCAACGATCCGCCGCGTGATGGACGACGCGCCGCTGACCTGCACGCCCGAGACCGATGTCAATGAAGTTCGCCGGATGATGCTCGAGCGCCATGCCCGCTATATGCCGGTGCTCGACAGCCGCACGCTGATGGGCGTCATTTCGTTCTACGACGTGGCCAAGGCCGTGGTCGAGGAGCAGAGCTTCGAGAACCGGATGCTGAAGGCCTATATCCGCGACTGGCCGGAAGAGAAGGCCAGCTGAAGCGTCCGCGCGGGCAGGGGGGCGGCGCCCGCGCATGCGGGGGCCCAGCGGCCGCCGTTCCGGCACGGCCGATCGGGTAGCCGCAGCTTCGATGGCGCCGCCTGCCATCGGGGCTCGCCAGCGTTGCCCGTCGATTTCCCGCCAGCTCCGCTGCGAATTCCCCGCCATCCATGAGCCAATCGAGCCAGTCCCGCCTGCTGCGCGAGCGCCGCTTTGCGCCGTTCTTCTGGACCCAGTTCCTGGGCGCGATGAACGACAACGTGTTCAAGGTCGCGTTCACCTCGCTGGTGACCTACCAGACCGCGCGCTTCGAGGGCGTGGACGGGGCCAGCGCGGCCTTCCTGATCTCGGCGATCTTCATCGCGCCGTTCGTGCTGTTCTCCGCCACCAGCGGGCAGATCGCCGACAAGATCGAGAAGTCGCGGCTGATCCGGTTGGTCAAGTCGCTGGAGATCGCGATCATGCTGGTCGGGCTGGCGGGCTTCGCCTGGTATAGCGCGCCGCTGCTGTACCTGACGACCTTCCTGATGGGCCTGCATTCGACGCTGTTCGGCCCGGTCAAGTACGCCTACCTGCCACAGCACCTGGAAGATAGCGAGCTGGTCGGCGGCAACGGGCTGGTCGAGATGGGAACCTTCGTCGCGATCCTGCTCGGCACCGTGCTCGGCGGCGAGCTCGCGGCGGTGGGTGGGACGGCGGCGCAGCAAGGCATTCCCGCCACGCTCTATATCGGCGCGGCCTGCGTGGCGCTGGCGATCGCCGGCCGCGTGGCCGCGTCGCGCGTGCCGCTGTCGCCGGCGCCGCAACCGGACCTGAAGCTGAACTGGAATCCGGTCACCGAGACCTGGCGCAACCTGATGCTGGCCCGCCAGAGCCGCACGGTGTTCCTGAGCCTGCTGGGCATCTCGTGGCTGTGGTTCCTCGGCGCGACCTTCCTGACCTCGTTCTTCGCCTTCGCCAAGACCGTGCTCGGCGGCGACCAGAGCGTGGTGACGCTGCTGCTGGCGGTGTTCTCGGTCGGCATCGGGGTCGGCTCGCTGCTGTGCGAGCGGCTGTCGGGCCGGCATGTCGAAGTGGGCCTGGTGCCGTTCGGCTCGATCGGCATGACGGTGTTCGCGATCGACCTGTACTTCGCCAGCCGCGGCCAGGCACCGGCGGCGCTGAGCGGCGTCGCCGCCTTCATCGCCGAGCCCGCGCACTGGCGCGTGCTGGCCGACCTGTTCCTGCTGGCAATGTTCGGCGGCTTCTACAGCGTGCCGCTGTACGCGCTGATCCAGAGCCGCAGCGCGCCCACGCATCGGGCGCGGATCATCGCCGCCAACAACATCCTGAACAGCCTGTTCATGATCGCCTCGGCGCTGCTGGCGATGGCGATGACCGGCGCCGGCTACAGCATTCCCGAGCTGTTCCTGGCCGTCGGGCTGCTCAATGCCGCGGTGGCGATCTACATCTATTCGCTGGTGCCGGAATTCCTGCTGCGCTTCGTCGCCTGGATCCTCGTGCATACGGTGTACCGGCTCAAGCGGATCCACACCGACCGGATTCCGGCCGAAGGGCCGGCGGTGCTGGTCTGCAATCACGTCAGCTTCGCCGATGCGGTGGTGCTGATGGCGGCGAGCCCGCGGCCGGTGCGTTTCGTGATGGATCACCGGATCTTCCGCGTGCCGCTGCTGTCGTGGTTCTTCCGGCAGGCGCGCGCGATTCCGATCGCGCCCGCGCATGAAGATCCGCAGACGCTGAAGCATGCCTACGACGAGGTCGCGCGTGCACTGGCGGCCGGCGAACTGGTCTGCATCTTCCCGGAAGGCAAGATCACCGCCAGCGGCGACATCAATCCGTTCAAGCAGGGCGTGCAGCAGATCGTGCGCCGCACGCCGGTGCCGGTGGTGCCGATGGCGCTGCGCGGCCTGTGGGGCAGCTTTTTCTCGCGCAAGGGCGGGGCGGCGATGACGCGGCCGTTCCGGCGCGGCATCCTGAGCCGGCTCGAACTGGTGGTCGGCGAGCCGATCGCGCCGGAGCAGGCCACGCCCGAAGGCCTGCAGCAGGTGGTGCAGGGGCTGCGCGGCGAATGGCGCTGAGCCGCGCCCGCCCGCGGCGCCGTACGGTGCGGTGCTGTGCGGCACCAGGCCGTACAATGTAGGCCTTTCCCAATTCCTGCGTGGTTTTCATCATGTCCGGCAATACCCTCGGCCTGCTCTTCACAGTCACCACCTTCGGCGAGTCGCACGGACCCGCGATCGGCGCGGTGGTCGATGGTTGCCCGCCGGGCATGAGCCTGAGCGAGGCCGATATCCAGGGTGACCTGGACCGCCGCAAGCCCGGCACGTCGCGCCACGTGACGCAGCGCAAGGAGCCGGACCAGGTCGAGATCCTGTCGGGCGTATTCGAGGGCAAGACCACCGGCACGCCGATCTGCTTGCTGATCCGCAATACCGACCAGCGCAGCAAGGACTACGGCAATATCGTCGAGACCTTCCGCCCCGGCCACGCCGATTACACCTACTGGCAGAAATACGGCATCCGCGACCATCGCGGCGGCGGCCGCTCGTCGGCCCGGCTGACCGCGCCGGTGGTGGCCGCCGCGGCGGTCGCGCGCAAGTGGCTGCGCGAGCAGTACGGCACCGAGATCCGGGGCTATATGTCGCAGCTGGGCGAGATCCAGGTGCCGTTCACCGACTGGGCGGAAGTGCCGCGCAACCCGTTCTTCGCTGCCGACGCCAATATCGTTCCCGAGCTGGAGACCTATATGGACGCGCT
Source organism: Cupriavidus gilardii (assembly GCF_008801915.1). Classification (GTDB taxonomy): domain Bacteria; phylum Pseudomonadota; class Gammaproteobacteria; order Burkholderiales; family Burkholderiaceae; genus Cupriavidus; species Cupriavidus gilardii. Next base: position 32,116 of record NZ_VZOV01000025.1, on the reverse strand, counting down.
GCGCCGTGACGGCGATTCGGTCGGCGCGCGCATCGAAGTGGTGGCCAGCGGCGTGCCGGTGGGTCTGGGCGAGCCGCTGTTCGACAAGCTCGATGCCGATATCGCGCACGCGATGATGGGCATCAATGCGGTCAAGGGCGTCGAGATCGGCGCCGGCTTCGCCAGCGTGGCGCAGCGCGGCAGCGTCCATGGCGACGAGCTGACCGCGGCGGGCTTTCGCACCAACAATGCCGGCGGCGTGCTGGGCGGCATCTCGACCGGCCAGGACATCATGGTGTCGCTGGCGATCAAGCCGACCTCGAGCATCCGCACGCCGCGCGAATCGATCGACAAGGCTGGCCAGGCCGCGACGGTCGAGACCTTCGGCCGCCACGATCCTTGCGTGGGGATTCGCGCGACGCCGATCGCCGAGGCGATGCTGGCGCTGGTGCTGATGGACCACGCGCTGCGCCATCGCGCGCAATGCGCAGACGTGCGGGTGGAGACGCCGCGGATTCCGGCGCAGGCGCCAAAGGCGCACGGTTAAGTCATCCCGATTGCTTTCTCCCCCTCTCCCGCATGCGGGAAAGGGGCGGGAGAGGGAAGCTCGATTGTCGTGTGCGGCGCTTCTATTCCGCGATCGCCGCCACCATTTCCCCAATCGCCAGCGACGCGGTCAGTCCCGGCGATTCGATGCCGAACAGGTTGACCAGCCTCGGCACGCCGTGCACGGCAGGGCCGTCGATGCGGAAGTCCGCGGCAGGCTCGCCCGGGCCGCCGATCTTCGGGCGGATGCCGGCATAGCCGGGCTGCAGGGCGTCATCGGCCAGCGCCGGCCAGTAGCGCCGCACCTCGTCATAGAAGCTGTCGGCATCGTGCGGATCGACGCCATATTCGATCTCGTCGATCCATCGCACATTCGGGCCGAAACGGGCCTGGCCGCCCAGGTCCAGCGTCAGATGCACGCCCAGCCCGGCCGCCTCGGGCACCGGGTAGATCAGCCGCGAGAATGGCGCCCGGCCCGCCAGCGTGAAATAGCATCCCTTGGCGTAGAACTGTGGCGGGACATGCGCCGCCGGCATGCCGTCGATCCGGCGCGCCAGCGCGGGCGCCGTCAGCCCAGCGGCGTTGACGACGGTGCGGGCCAGCAGCGTGGTCGCGGTGTCGCCGCCAACTTCGAGCACGATGCCGTCGGCGGTGACGGCGCCGGCCTGCACCGGCGAACAGACCGCCAGCATCGCGCCGGCCCGTTCGGCATCGCCCAGCAGCGCCAGCATCACGCCGTGGCTGTCGACGATGCCGGTCGACGGCGACAGCAGCGCCGCCTCGCACTGCAGATTCGGCTCCAGTTCCAGCGCCTGTTCGCGCGACAGCAGCCGCAGATCGCCGACGCCGTTGGCGGCCGCCTTTGCCCGGATGCCTTCGAGCGTGGCGACCTGGGCCGCGCTGGTCGCGACGATCAGCTTGCCGCAACGCTGGTGCGCGATCTGGTGGCTGGCGCAATAGTCGTACAGCATCGCCTTGCCGCGCACGCACAGCCTGGCCTTCAGCGAGCCGGCCGGGTAGTAGATGCCCGCGTGGATCACCTCGCTGTTGCGCGCGCTGGTGATCGTGCCGAAGGTGTTCTCCGCCTCCAGGATCACCACCTCGCGCCCCTGCTGCGCAAGCGCCCGCGCGACCGCCAGGCCCACCACGCCGGCGCCGATTACCACGCAATCCACTGATTCCATCGTTGCTTCCTTGCTTTGCTTGTCTTGCTTGCCGATTCGACGCGGGCCGACGTGAGCCGATGCGCGGCCGGAGCCGCGTTCGCGAACCGGCTTGCCGGTCCCGTCGATCAATCCAGTTCGAGCCCCATGCGCGCGGCGGCCGCTTCCAGATGCCGGCGCGCCGCCTGCCGTGCCGCGCCGGCATCGCCGACGGCGATCGCCTCGGCCAGCGCCGCGTGCTCCTGCTCGGCCGCGCCCGGCCCGCCGCGATAGCGGGCGGCGTTTTCCCAGGCCAGCCGGCGCGCGGCGAGCAGCTGCTGGCCGACGAAATCGGTCAGCCCCGCCATGCAGGGGTTGTGCGCCGCCTGCGCGATGGCCTGGTGAAACGCCACGTCGGCCGCCGCGGCGCTGGCCGGGTCGTCACGCCGCTCGCGCATCGCGGCGAGGGCGGCGGCGATCGCGGCAAGATCGGCGTCGGTACGGCGGCGCGCGGCCAGTTCGGCGCAGGCGGTCTCGGCCATCACGCGCAGTTCGAACAGGTGCGCCAGCGTCGGCCCGTCGGCCGGGTTGCCGTCCGCACCGGCGGCATCGCCGCGCAGCCGCCAGACCTGTCCGCCGGGCGTGTCGGAAACGTAGGCCCCAGAGCCCTTGCGCGTGACCAGCACGCCGTCGGCCTTCAGTTGCGCGATGGCCTCGCGCACGATCGGGCGGCTGACGCCAAAGGCCGCCGCCAGCGCGGCCTCGGCCGGCAGACGGGCGCCGGCGACGAAGCGGCCGGCACCGATATCGGCGCGGATCGCGTCGGCGATGCGCGAAGCCAGGGAAGAGGGGCGGCTAAGAGGTTCCAAGGGGATGGCGCAGGCAGGTCGTAGGTGAAAGGGCCAGGGTCGCGAGCCGGCATCGCGCGCCGGTTTGTCAGGTAAATCTGTAAGGCTGTCAGACAGCTTTGCGCAATTCTGGCCGGACTCGGCGTCAGCGTCAAGGCGAAATGGTGGCGCTCGTCGGTGGCGCTCGTCCTTTGCCCTTCGTCAATCGGCGCCACCGCGCGCTTCGCTATCCCCCTTAGGTAGGGTGTCGCTAAACCTTTGGAGCCGGGCGCCGATAGCTGTGGAATCGGGAAGGCGGGACCGCGGCCCGGCGGCCGCCTCCGCACTGTCGCCCACGCCGGTGGGCATTGAGATTGGGATGCCGATGATTCCTCTGACACCGAACGACCTGCCGGTCGGCCAGCCCTTGCCGTGGTCGCTGCTCGACGGGCAGGGCAATCTGTTGCTCGGCAGCGGCAAGGTGCTGGCCGATGGCCGCGACGTGGCGCTGGTGTTTCGCCATGGCTCGGTGTGCCGGCCCGATCCGCTGCCGGCCGACGATGCTGCCCCGGTCGATGCCGTGCGTGTCGGTCCGGTGCCGGCGCAGGCCTCGGGCCCGCTCGGGCTGCAGGTCGGCACGCTGCTGCAGATCCAGGCGCCCGACGGCGGCGGCCGTGCGGCGGCGAGCCGGCTGATCGGCTTTATCGAGCAGGGGCTGTTCGTCAGCTGGCCGCAATTCGGCGGCCACGATGCCACCTTCCAGGCGGGCGAGGAGGTGCTGCTGCGCGGCTTCACCGGCCAGTCGATCCACAGCTTCCGCTGCACCGTGACCGCGGTATGCCGCAGTCCGTTCCGCTACCTGGTGCTGTCGGTGCCGACCGAGGTGCAGCAGGTGCCGGTGCGCAGCAGTCCGCGCGTGCAGACCCGGCTGGCGGCGCAGCTGATGCCTCAGGACGGCGACGCGGCCGGCGCGCCGCGTCTGGCGGTGCTGTCGGATCTGGGCGCGGGCGGCGCGCTGGTTCAGACCGCCGGCCCCGCGCCGGCTCCCGGCACGCGCCTGCGGCTGCGTTTCGTGCTGCGCACCGTCGGCACCGACAGCGAGATCACGGTCGACGCCTGGGCGCGCAATCCGGCGCGCGACGACGGCGATGCCGAGTTTCCGGCGTTCGGCGTCGCGTTCGATCTGCTGGGGGAAAGGGAAGCGGCGCTATTGCACTGCTATATCTACGAGCAGCTGCTGGCCGCGGCGAGCATGCCGGTGTAGAGAGCAGCCCCTCTCCCGCCTGGCCGGAGAGGGGCTGGGGGAGAGGGGCGGCCAGCGTTCGATGAACGGCGGCGTTCGCGATGGCGGACGCCGCTTGCTCTCCCACCGACCCCTCTGCCACGCTGGGAGAGGGGAGAACAGCAAGGCGGTGAGCCGCCTTACATCCCCACGTAATTCGGACCGCCGCCGCCTTCCGGCGTCACCCAGACGATGTTCTGGGTCGGGTCCTTGATATCGCAGGTCTTGCAGTGGACGCAGTTCTGCGCGTTGATCTGCAGGCGCTGCCCGCCGCGTTCCTCGTCGGCGACGAACTCGTAGACGCCCGCCGGGCAATAGCGGCTTTCCGGGCCGGCGTACTTGTCCAGATTGATCTGCACCGGCACGCTGGCGTCCTTCAGCGTCAGGTGGGCGGGCTGGTTTTCCTCATGGTTGGTGTTGCTGATGAACACCGAGCTGAGGCGATCGAACGTCAGCTTGCCGTCCGGCTTCGGATAGACGATCTGCTGGCATTCGGCGGCCGGCTTCAGGTAGACGTGGTCCGGCTTCTCGCGGTGCAGCGTCCACGGCGGGTTGCGGATGCCGAGCTTGGGCAGCAGCCATTGCTCGATGCCAGTCATCAGCGTGGCGGTGGTGCGGCCCTTCTTGAACCACTGCTTGAAGTTCTTGGCCTGCAGCAGTTCCTTGTACAGCCAGCTGTTCTCGAACGCAGCCGGGTAGGCGGTCAGCTCGTCGTGCTGGCGGCCGGCCTGCAGCGCCTCGAAGGCGGCCTCGGCGGCCAGCATGCCGGTCTTGATCGCGGCGTGGCTGCCCTTGATGCGCGAGGCGTTCAGATAGCCGGCGTCGCAGCCGACCAGCGCGCCGCCCGGGAAGATCGTCTTGGGCAGCGACAGCAGGCCGCCGGCGGTGATCGCGCGTGCGCCGTAGCCGATCCGCTTGCCGCCCTCGAAGTACTGGCGGATCTGCGGATGGGTCTTGAAGCGCTGGAATTCCTCGAACGGCGACAGCCACGGGTTGGTGTAGTCCAGCCCGACGACAAAGCCCACCGCGACCTTGTTGTCCTCCATGTGATAGAGGAAGGAACCGCCGTAGGTGGCCGGGTCCAGCGGCCAGCCCGCGGTATGGACCACCAGGCCGGGCTTGTGCTTGCTCGGGTCGATCTCCCACAGCTCCTTCAGGCCGATGCCGTAGCTCTGCGGATCCTTGCCGGCGTCGAGGCGGAAACGTTCGATCAGCTGCTTGCCCAGGTGGCCGCGCGAGCCTTCGGCGAAGATCGTGTACTTCGCGTGCAGCTCCATGCCGAGCTGGAAGTTGTCGGTCGGCTCGCCATCCTTGCCGATGCCCAGGTTGCCGGTGGCCACGCCCTTGACCGAGCCGTCTTCGTTGTACAGCACCTCGGCGGCGGGGAAGCCCGGGAAGATCTCCACGCCCAGCGCCTCGGCCTGCTGGCCGAGCCAGCGCACGAAGTTCGACAGGCTGACGATGTAGTTGCCTTCGTTATGGAAGCACTCCGGCAGCAGCGCCGGCGGCGTGCCGCGCGAGCCGGTCTCGTTCAGGAACAGGAACTGGTCCTCGGTGACCGGCTGGTTCAGCGGCGCGCCCAGTTCCTTCCAGTTCGGCAGCAGTTCGTTCAGCGCGCGCGGGTCCATGATTGCGCCCGACAGGATGTGGGCGCCGGGCTCCGAGCCCTTTTCCAGCACGCAGACATTGACTTCGCTGCCATTGTCCTGCGCCAGCTGTTTCAGGCGGATGGCCGTCGCCAGGCCGGCGGGACCGCCGCCGACGATGACGACGTCGTATTCCATGGATTCGCGGGGGCCGAACTGCTCCACGAGCTGCTGCTGGTCCATTGTCTCTAACCCTCTTTTGTTGCTGCGTACTTGTGTTGGGGGAAGCGGTGATCCGGGGTGGCCTGTGTTGCCGGAACCGGGCGACGGCAAGGTCGGCAAGGATGGCATCGGGCCGGCAGGCGGGGGCGGAGTGCTGCGGGTTGGCGCGCGGTCCGGCTGCTTGTGGTCGGCTCTTCTGCTGGATCGCGACGGATCGGCGCGCGGTTTTTTGCCCGCCCGCTTCTGCCTCGCTGTTTCCTTTTTGTGCCCGAGTTCTTAGAATCTCCGGCATTGTCCGGGACTCGACACCCACAGGCAAGCAATTTTTTGGAACGATCGTTCGTTTTTTAATATACTGCCCGCGTTCCCGTCAAACGAGGGCAGCCATCGAACGCGATCGCCGGCGCTGTCGGCGCGCGTTCCACTGCAGAGGTCCATATGGGTTTGTCGATCAATCTGGAAGGCAAGGTCGCGATGGTGACCGGCGCGTCGAGCGGGCTGGGCATGCGCTTCGCGCAGGTGCTGGCGGCCGCGGGCGCCAAGGTCGTGCTGGCCTCCCGCCGCGCCGAGCGGCTCAAGGAACTGCGCGCGGCGATCGAGGCCGATGGCGGCAGCGCGCACGTAGTGCGGCTCGACGTGACCGACCCGGACAGCATTCGCGCCGCGGTGGCGCATGCCGAGACCGAGGCCGGGGCGATCGATATCGTCGTCAACAACTCGGGCGTGTCGACCACGCAGCGGCTGACCGATGTCACCGCCGAGGACTTCGACTTCGTCTTCGACACCAATACCCGCGGCGCCTTCTTTGTCGCGCAGGAAGTGGCCAAGCGGATGATCGCGCGGTCCAAGGGCGCCGAGCGCAACGGCACGCCGCTGCCGCAGTCGCGCATCATCAATATCGCCTCGGTGGCGGGCCTGAAGGTGCTGTCGCAGATCGGCGTCTACTGCATGAGCAAGGCCGCGGTGGTCCACATGACCAAGGCGATGGCGCTCGAATGGGCCCGCTATGGCATCAACGTCAATGCGATCTGCCCGGGCTATATCGACACCGATATCAACCACCATCATTGGGACACCGATGCCGGCCAGAAGCTGATCCAGCTGCTGCCGCGCAAGCGGCTAGGCAAGCCCGAGGATCTCGATGGGCTGTTGCTGCTGCTGGCTTCGGACCAGTCGCAGTTCATCAACGGCGCCGTGATCACCGCCGACGACGGTATGGTATAAAGCCAGCCGCGCGCGCCGCCGATACCGACTTCATCCGCGAGTCGGCGAGCGCGACCCACGGCGATCGCCTGTGCCTGCCGCCCGCCAGAAGCGGGGCGGGCCATTCAGCCCGGGGCTTATCCGGTCCCCTCGGGCGCCAGCGCCGACGCCTGGCCACCTGCATGCCGCTGCCATTGCCTAGGGTATTGGAGGTGTCCGCCCATCGCCAGTGTGGGCATAATTCGCTGGTGCCGATTCCGTAAGCCTTTAATTAGCCGCGCCCTGCGGCCACGCGGCGGCGGCGTCGGCAAGAAAAGAACGCATTCGCAAAAAGTACGCCGCCAAGGCGTCATGCAGCAGCTGCCGCGGTCCCGCAGGGCACGGCAGACCGGACCGGAGGCCGGGGAGATGGAGCAGCAAGAGCAGGCACGGCGCGACGCCGCGCCACAGCACGCGGTCGATTCGGCGTTGATCACCGAACCCGTGGACCAGGCAGCGGATGCCGAATTCCGCATCAGCCCCCGCATCGAAGACTGGATCGGCATCGTCGTGATGATGCTGCTGGTGGTCATCACCTTCGCCAACGTCGTCGTGCGCTATCTGACCGACGAGTCGTTCGCCTGGACCGAGGAGTTCTCGGTGTTCCTGATGATCGTGCTGGCGCTGGTCGGCGGCAGCGCCGCGGTCGCGCGGGACCGGCACATCCGCATCGAATTCTTCTTCGAGCGCGGCAGCATCGCGCGGCAGCACCGGCTGGCCGTCGTGTCGGCGCTGGCGGTGGCGGTCATGTTCGTCGCGCTGGCGGTGCTCGGCGCGCGTATCACCTGGGATGAATACACCTATGGCGAGACCTCGCCCGGCATCGGCGTGCCCAGCTGGTGGTACTCGGTCTGGCTGCCGGTGCTGTCGGCCTGCATCGCGCTGCGCGCGCTGGCGCTGGCGGGCCGCAACCTGCGCGCGCTGAAGGCGCTGCACGCGCAGCGCCGGCAGGACGGCGGGGAGCGCCAGCCATGACGCTGATCGCCATCGTGCTGTTTGCCGTCTTCATCGTGCTGATGCTGCTCGGCGTGCCGATCGGCGTCGCGCTGGGCCTCGGTGGCCTCGCCGCGATCGGGCTGTCCAATCTGGACACGCAGATGTTCGGCCTGCTGGCGGTGCCGCAGAACTTCTACGCGGGGCTCGCCAAGTATCCGCTGCTGGCGATTCCGATGTTCGTGCTGGTTGGCTCGATCTTCGACCGCTCCGGCGTCGCGCAGCGGCTCGTCACGCTGGCGATCGCGGTGGTCGGCCGCGGCCCCGGCATGCTGCCGCTGGTGGCGATCCTGGTGGCGATGTTCCTGGGCGGGATTTCGGGCTCGGGGCCGGCCAATGCCGCCGCCGTCGGCGGCGTGATGATCGCCGCGATGTCGCGCGCCGGCTATCCGGGCTCGTTCAGCGCCGCCGTGGTCGGCGCGGCCGCCGCCACCGACATCCTGATTCCGCCGTCGGTCGCCTTCATCGTCTACAGCGTGCTGGTGCCCGGCGCCTCGGTGCCGGCGCTGTTCGCCGCGGGCATGATTCCCGGCGTGCTGGCCGGCATCGCGCTGATCGTGCCGGCGGTCTGGCTGGCGCGCAAGCACCGGATGGGCGCGGCCGAGGCCTCGCTGCCGCGGCCGCCGTTCTGGCGCAGCCTGCGCGAGGCGGCCTGGGGGCTGTTCGCCCCGGTGCTGATCCTGGGCGGCATGCGCGCGGGCTGGTTCACGCCGACCGAGGCCGCGGTGGTGGCGGTGGTCTACGGCCTGTTCGTCGGCATGGTGGTCTACCGCTCGATCGGCCTGCGCGACCTGTACGTGATCTTCCGCGAGGCCGCCGAGACTTCGTCGGTGATCCTGCTGGTGGTGGCGCTGGCCGGCATCTTCGCTTACGCGCTGTCGACGCTGGGCGTGATCGACCCGCTCGCGCAGGCGATCGCCAATTCGGGCGTCGGAGAATACGGCGTGCTGGCGCTGATCGTGCTGCTGCTGATCACGGTCGGCATGTTCCTCGACGGCATCTCGATCTTCCTGATCTTCGTGCCGCTGCTGCTGCCGATCGCCAATGCGTTCAACTGGGACCCGGTGTGGTTCGGCGTGGTGCTGACGCTGAAGGTCGCGCTCGGCCAGTTCACGCCGCCGCTCGCGGTGAACCTGATGGTATCTTGCCGGATCGCCCGCGTGCGGATGGAGGAGACCGTGCCGTGGGTGGTGTGGATGCTGCTGGCGATGTTCGGCGCGATGCTGCTGGTGCTGGCGTTCCCGCCGCTGGCGACGTGGCTGCCGGCGCGGCTCGGCTATTGAGGTCCGGGGTGCGTGTGCCCCGGCCCCGTATTTTCTGCTTGATCTTCAGTCCAAATAACGATTCCCGAGAGGAGAACTGACTCATGAAACGCCGTGTCCTGATGCTGTCGATGGCCGCCACCATCGCCGCCGCCGCGCTCGCGCCCGCCGGTGCGATGGCGCAGACCTACAAGTCCGAATACAAGATGTCGCTGGTGCTCGGCCCGGCCTTCCCGTGGGGCAAGGGCGGCGAGATCTGGGCCGATCTGGTCCGCCAGCGCACCAACGGCCGCATCAATATCAAGCTCTATCCGGGCACCTCGCTGGTGGCCGGCGACCAGACCCGCGAATTCTCGGCGATTCGCCAGGGCGTGATCGACATGGCGATCGGCTCGACCATCAACTGGTCGCCGCAGGTGCGCGAGCTGAACCTGTTCTCGCTGCCGTTCCTGATGCCCGACTACAAGGCGCTCGATGCGCTGACGCAAGGCGAGGTCGGCAAGCACCTGTTCGCCACGCTCGAGAAGGCCGGCGTGGTGCCGCTGGCCTGGGGCGAAAACGGCTTCCGCGAGGTGTCGAACTCCAAGCGCGAGATCCGCAAGCCCGAAGACCTGAAGGGCCTGAAGCTGCGGGTCGTCGGCTCGCCGCTGTATATCGACACGTTCAACGCGCTGGGCGCCAACCCGACGCAGATGAGCTGGGCCGACGCGCAGCCGGCGATGGCTTCGGGCGCGGTGGACGGCCAGGAGAACCCGCAGTCGGTGTTCGCCGCCGCCAAGCTGTACACGGTCGGCCAGAAGTTCGTGACGACCTGGGGCTATGTCGCCGACCCGCTGATCTTCGTCGTCAACAAGCAGATCTGGGAAAGCTGGACGCCGGCCGACCGCGAGATCGTCAGGCAGGCGGCGATCGATGCCGGCAAGCAGGAAGTCGCGCTGGCCCGCAAGGGGCTGGCCGAGCCGGGCGCGCCGGCCTGGAAGGAGATGGAGGCGCACGGCGTCAAGGTCACGCACCTGAGCCCCGCCGAGCACGACGCCTTCCGCAAGGCCACCGCCAAGGTCTACGACAAGTGGAAGAAGCAGATCGGCGCCGACCTGGTCGGCAAGGCCGAGGCGGCCATCGCCAAGCGCTGATTTCTGCGCGAGCCCGGCGTGAAGCGTTCCCGCGCCTGCCCGCGCGGGAACGCCCATCCGGCCCGATCCCGAACCACACGGCAACCTCGAACCATACGCGATGAAACACGTCTTCACGCTGCGCATGCCGATCCGCTGGGGCGACATGGACGCGATGGGCCATGTCAACAACACCGTCTATTTCCGCTACCTGGAGCAGGCGCGCATCTCGTGGTTCGAATCGTTGGGCTGCAACGGCCGCGACGAGAACGGCCAGGGCCCGGTGATCGTCAACGCCCATATGAATTTCCGGCGCCAGCTGCGCTATCCGGGCGACATCGAATGCCGCGTCTACGCCGGCGAACTGGGCCGCAGCAGCTTCGAGACGCGGGCGGAAATCCGCCGCTGCGACGACGCGGACACCGTGTTCGCCGATGGCGGCGCCAAGGTGGTCTGGTGCGACTACGAGGCGGAGAAATCGGTGCCGCTGCCGGCGGCGATCCGGGAATTGCTGGAAGGCTGAGGGTTTGCGCCCCTTTCTCGTGTGCGGAGAGTGGCCGGGAGAGGGGCGGGAGAGTGGCGACTTGGGTGGGCCGCAACGGTCAATGATTGACCAGCCGCTGCACCAGATCGACCGCGGTATGCGCGCCGTATTTCTTCATCAGCCGCGCCCGGTAGATATCGACGGTGCGCGGGCTGATCGATAGCGACTTGCCGATCTGCTTGCTGGTCTTGCCCTCGACCAGCTGGGCCGCGATATCGCGCTCGCGCGCGGTCAGCTGCGCGGTCACCGGGCGCTTCTGCGACAGGTCCTCGAAGCTCCAGATGCCGGCCCCGAGCGGCTGCTGCCGGTCCAGCGCGCGGCCGGTGACATGGCACCAGAACAGTTCCCCGTTGGCCCGCTTCATGATCCGTTCGTCGGAATAGAGCCCGCGCGCGTTCATGATCGGCACGATGCGGGCGCCGGTGCGCTCGAACTCGTCGGCGGTCGGATACAGTACCTGGAACGACTGGCCGATCAGCGCCTCCCGCGTCGTGCCGAAGATGCGGCAGACCTCGTCGTTGCAGTCCTCGATCCTGCGCTCGCGCGACAGCACGAGGCCGACCGGCGCCAGCTGGAAGGCGGTCTGATAGTCGATGGCAGGCATTGTCCTTATGTATTTCTACGTACTGGCGTCCGCTGCGGGGCTTGCGTATCCTTTGGAGCGCTGTCGACGGCCGGCGCCCGGGTCCCGCCCGGCGCGGCCGTAGCGATTGTAACGTTACCCGCGGGCGGCGTCGCCGCCTCGTCCGGGAACATCATCGAGGAAGGAGAGACGATATGAACAAGGTCTACGCCAGCGCCGCCGAGGCGCTTGCCGGCGTGGTCCGCGATGGACAGACCATCGCGGTCGGCGGCTTCGGCCTGTGCGGCATCCCCGAGGCCCTGATCGCGGCGTTGCGCGACAGCGGCGCGAAAGGGCTGACCTGCATCTCGAACAATGCCGGCGTCGATGGCTTCGGCCTGGGCCTGCTGCTGGCCACGCGGCAGATCCGCAAGATGATCTCGTCGTATGTCGGCGAGAACAAGGAGTTCGAACGCCAGTACCTGGCCGGCGAACTCGAGCTCGAATTCACGCCGCAGGGCACGCTGGCCGAGAAGCTGCGCGCCGGCGGCGCCGGCATCCCGGCCTTCTTCACGAAGACCGGCGTCGGCACCATCGTCGCCGAAGGCAAGGAGATCCGCGAATTCGACGGCGAGCAATACGTGATGGAGCGCTCCCTGACCGCCGACGTCGCGCTGGTCAAGGCGTACAAGGCCGACAAGGCCGGCAACCTGATCTACCGCCGCACCGCGCGCAACTTCAACCCGATGTGCGCGATGGCGGGCAAGGTCACCATCGCCGAGGTCGAGCAGATCGTCGAGATCGGCGAGCTCGATCCGGACGAGGTCCACACCCCGGGCATCTTCGTGCAGCGCATCGTGCTGAATGCCCATCCCGAGAAACGCATCGAGCAGCGCACCGTGCGTGCCGCGGCCTGACGATCAAGGAGACAGATCATGGCATGGACACGTGATGAAATGGCGGCGCGCGCCGCGCGCGAACTGCAGGACGGCTTCTATGTGAACCTGGGCATCGGCCTGCCGACGCTGGTGGCCAACCATGTGCCGCCGGGCGTCGAGGTGTGGCTGCAGTCCGAGAACGGCCTGCTGGGCATCGGCCCGTTCCCGACCGAGGAAGAGGTCGACGCCGACATGATCAATGCCGGCAAGCAGACCGTGACCACGCTGCCGGGCTCGTCGATCTTCTCGTCGGCGGACTCGTTCGCGATGATCCGCGGCGGCCATATCAACCTGGCCATCCTCGGCGCGATGCAGGTCAGCCAGAAGGGCGACCTGGCCAACTGGATGATCCCCGGCAAGATGGTCAAGGGCATGGGCGGCGCGATGGACCTGGTGGCCGGCGTCGGCCGCGTGGTGGTGCTGATGGAACATACCGCCAAGAAGAAGGACGGCAGCGAGGACCTGAAGATCCTGGAGGCCTGCACGCTGCCGCTGACCGGCGTGGGCGTGGTCGACCAGATCATCACCGACCTGGGCGTGATGGATGTCACGCCGCAAGGTCTGAAGCTGGTCGAGACCGCACCGGGCGTCAGCCGCGAGGAGATCCAGAGCAAGACCGGCGTGCCGCTGCTGTAAGGCGGGCGCGGTCGCCTGGCGCAACGTAAAACCCCGCCTCGATGGAGGCGGGGTTTTTTATTGACCAGGGCGCCGGTCAGCGCCGCTCACCGCCGGTCAGCGCCGGTCAGCGCGCCACGGCGGAAGCGGGATAGCGCGCGAAAACCGACGCGCCGCCGTCGGCCCGCACCAGCAGCACCGAATACGGATCGACACGCGATCCCTGCTCCATGCCGGGCGAGCCGACCGGCATGCCTGGCACGGCAAGCCCGACCGCCTTCGGTTTGCCTGCCAGCAGCTTGCGGATCTCGGCGGCCGGCACATGGCCCTCGATCGCATAGCCGCCGACGACGCCGGTATGGCAGGAACCGAAGCGCTCCGGCATGCCCAGGCGCGCGCGGTGCACGCCGGTGTCCTGGACGTCGTGCACCTTGACCTCGAAGCCATGCTCGCGCAGATGCGCGACCCAGCCATCGCAGCAACCGCACAGCGGGCTCTTGTAGACCTCGATCGGGGTGCCGGTGGCCGAGGCCTTCGCCGCCGGGGTTGCGGCCCCGGCGAGCGGCAGCAGGCCGGCCGACAGCGTAGCGCCTGCAAGCAGGCCCTTCAGGACTTCTCTTCGCTTCATCGTCTTTGCTGAGCACGCCATCACTGCGCGACCCAGCCTCCATCCATGTTCCAGATCGCGCCGCGCACCTGGCGCGCGGCGTCGCTTGCCAGGAAGACCGCCAGCGCGCCGAGCTCGTCCGGCGTGACGAACTGCCCCGAGGGCTGCTTCTCCAGCACCAGCTCGCGCTTGGCCTGCTCGATGGGGATGCCCTCGCGCTCGGCACGGGCTTCGACCTGCTTCTGCACCAGCGGCGTCAGCACCCAGCCCGGGCAGATCGCGTTGGCGGTGACGCCGGTCTGCGCGGTCTCCAGCGCGGTGACCTTGGTCAGGCCGACGATGCCATGCTTGGCGGCGACATAGGCGGACTTCTGCGCCGAGGCAACCAGTCCGTGGGTCGACGCGACGTTGATCACGCGCCCCCAGTCCTTGCGCTTCATGCCGGGCAGCGCGAGCCGCGTGGTGTGGAAGGCCGAGGTCAGGTTGATCGCGATGATCGCGTCCCAGCGCTCGATCGGGAAGTCCTCGATATTGGCCACATGCTGGATGCCGGCGTTATTGACCAGGATATCGACGCCGCCGAACTCGCTGTCGGCATAGCGCATCATGTCCTCGATCTCGGCGGCCTTGCTCATGTCGGCGCCGTGATAGCCGACGCGGATGCCGCTGCCGGCCTGCTCGATCTGGCGCCTGGCGCCGTCCACATCGCCGAAACCGTTGACGATCAGATGCGCGCCTTGCGCCGCCAGCGCCTGGGCGATGCCCAGACCGATTCCGCTGGTCGAACCGGTCACCAGCGCCGTCTTGCCCTTCAGCATATGAGCCTCCGTGGAGAAATGGGATGGCAATGCGCCGTGCCGCCGCGGCACGGCCGTCGTTGCTGTCGCATTGTAGCGCTGGCGTACAATCGGGCTTTGCCCAGCCGGCGCCGCCCCGCGGCGTCATGCGCGACGCTCATGTGTCGCGGTTACCGTCGCGCGCCATTGCCGCGCCTTATTCGCGTTCCTCGCGTAGGGAGTCAAGATGTCAGCCAGTCCGCGCCTCGGCTTCGTGCAGTGCATCAGCCCCGCTGGCCTGCACCGCATGGCGTACCACGAGTGGGGCGACCCAAGCAATCCGCGCGTGCTGATGTGCGTGCACGGCCTGACGCGCACCGGCCGCGATTTCGATGAGGCCGCGCGCGCGTTCAGCGGCGAATATCGCGTGGTCTGTCCCGACGTGGTCGGCCGCGGGCGTTCCGACTGGCTCGCCGATCCGCGCCGCTACATCGTGCCGCAGTACGTCTCGGACATGGTGACGCTGATCGCGCGACTGAACGTCGAGCAGGTGGACTGGTTCGGCACCTCGATGGGCGGACTGATCGGCATGGGGCTGGCCGCGTTGCCGAAGAGTCCGGTGCGCAAGCTGCTGCTCAACGACGTGGGCCCGCGCATCGCGGCCTCGGCGCTGGAGCGGATCGGCTCCTATCTGGGGCTGCCGGTCCGCTTCAAGACCTTCGAGGAGGGGCTGGCGTATCTGCAGACCATCAGTGCGTCGTTCGGCCGCCATACGCCGGAGCAGTGGCGCGAATTGAATGGCGCGATCCTGAAGCCGGTGCAGGGCGCGGAAGGGCTGGAATGGGGCCTGCACTACGATCCCGCGCTGGCGGTGCCGTTCCGCGAGACCACGCCCGAGATGGCCGCGGCCGGCGAGGCGACGATGTGGCGCATGTTCGAGGCGATTCCGGTGCCGGTGCTGGTGGTGCGCGGCGCGCAGTCCGACCTGCTGACGCGCGAAACTGTCGCCGAGATGGTGTCGCGCGGCAAGCAGGTGCGTTCGGTCGAGGTGCCGGACGTGGGCCATGCGCCGACCTTCGTCGATCCGGCGCAGATCGCCATTGCGCGAGAATTCTTCATCGGCACGGCAGGGGCCTGAGCCCCTTGCCGCGCCAGTCAACCCAGAGCAGCGCAGGCTGCCTTCATAGAACGATGAGCACGACCGAACTGAAACGCGCCAATGTGGGCAAACGCCTTTCCGAATATGCCGTCTACAACGGCGTGGTCTACGTGGCCGGCCAGGTGCCCGAGGTCGATCCCGACGCCGATATCCGCGGCCAGACCCGCGAGGTGCTCGGCCATATCGACCGACTGCTGGCCGAGGCCGGCAGCGACAAGACGCGCATCCTGTCGTGCCAGATCTTCCTGACCGACATCGCCGATATCGGCGCGATGAACGAGGTCTGGGACGAATGGGTGCCGCAGGGCAATACGCCGCCGCGCGCGACGGTCGAAGCGAAGCTGGCCAATCCGAAGTATCGGATCGAAGTGGTGGTCACCGCGGCGCTGAATTGAGCCGGAACGCGTATTGGTTCGAATGGCGTTGAAGGTGCGTTGAGGGTGCATTGAAGGTAGGTTGAAAGGTGCAGCAGGGGAAGTGGTGACATGGTGACGTCCACCGACGCGGCCGGGCAGATCGCCGGTACGCCGGACGCGGGCCTGGTCGAGCAGGCGCTGGCGTACGCTCGCGAGCATGGCCAGGCGGTAGCGCTGCCCACCGGCGAGAGCGTGCTGTCGCATGCCGAGGGGATGCTGCGCATTCTCGACGGCCTGCGCATCGACGACGCCGCGCGCGCCGCGGCCTGCCTGTTCCCGGTGGCGGCCTTCGTCCCGGACACCGAAGCCGAGATCCCCGAACGCTTCGGCGACGAGGTCACCCGCCTGGTCAAGGACGTGCGCCAGCTGCTGCGCATTGGCGCGATCGCCGTCAATCGCGGCGATGCCGTCGAGGCGCCGTCCTCGCGCAACGAGGCGCAGGCGCGCCACGAGCAGGTCGAGGCGCTGCGCAAGATGCTGCTGGCCTTCGCCCAGGACATCCGCGTCGTGCTGGTGCGTCTGGCCTCGCGGCTGCAGACGCTGCGCTGGCTGGCACAGACCAAGAACGCGCCGCTGCCCGGCGTGGCGCGGGAAACGCTGGACATCTACGCGCCGCTGGCCAACCGGCTCGGCATCTGGCAGATGAAGTGGGAGCTGGAAGACCTGGCCTTCCGCTTCGAACAGCCGGACACCTACAAGCGCATCGCGCGGCTGCTCGACGAGAAGCGCATCGAGCGCGAGGGCTACATCTCGCAGGCGATCGAACGGCTGCAGCGCGAGCTGGCCGCGGCCGGCATCCGCGCCGAGGTCAGCGGCCGGCCCAAGCACATCTACAGCATCTGGAAGAAGATGCGCGGCAAGGATCTCGACTTCGCCGATCTGTACGATGTGCGCGCCTTCCGCGTGATCGTCGACGACATCAAGGACTGCTACGCGGTGCTCGGCATCGTGCACCACGTGTGGCAACCGATTCCGCGCGAGTTCGACGACTACATCTCCCGCCCCAAGGCCAACGGCTACAAGTCGCTGCACACGGTGGTGATCGGCGACGATGGGCGCGCCTTCGAGGTGCAGATCCGCACGCACGAGATGCACCACTTCGCCGAGTACGGCGTGGCCGCGCACTGGCGCTACAAGGAGGCCGGCGGCAAGGGCTACAGTGGGCAGTTCGCCGCCAACGAGAGCTACGACGAGAAGATCGCCTGGCTGCGGCAGTTGTTGGCGTGGAAGGACGATGCCGACCACACGGTGGCGCACGACGAGTCGCCGTGGGAGCAGCTCAAGCATGCGGCGATCGATGACCACATCTACGTGCTGACGCCGCAGGCGCGCGTGGTGGCGCTGCCGCAGGGCGCGACGCCGGTCGACTTCGCCTACTACCTGCATACCGACCTCGGCCATCGCTGCCGCGGCGCGCGCGTGGACGGCGCGATGGTGCCGCTGAACACGCCGCTGAAGAACGGCCAGACGGTGGAGATTGTCGCGGTCAAGCAGGGCGGGCCCTCGCGCGACTGGCTCAATGCGGACCTCGGCTACCTGGTCAGCTCGCGGGCGCGCGCCAAGGTGCGCGCGTGGTTCAACGCGCTCGATTCGCAGGAGACCATCGCTCAGGGCCGCGTGCTGATCGACAAGACGCTGCAGCGCGAGGGCAAGACCGCGGTCAATCTGGACGTGCTGGCGACGCGGCTGGGCTTCAAGACGCCGGACGAACTGTATGCGGCGGTGGCCAAGGAAGAATTCAGCCTGCGCCACGTCGAGCAGGCGCTGCGCCATCCGGAAGGCGAGGCGGCGCCGCAGGTCAGCGAGGAGGAGGCGGTCACCAAGAAGAGCCGCGCCACCAGCGTCGCCCGCGGCGCCAAGAGCGGCGTGCTGGTGGTCGGCGTCGATTCGCTGATGACGCAGATGTCGCGCTGCTGCAAGCCGGCGCCGCCCGACGACATCGTCGGCTTCGTCACGCGCGGACGCGGCGTGTCGATCCACCGGCGCCACTGCCATACCTTCCAGCAGCTCGCGGCGCGCGCGCCCGAGCGGATCATCCAGACCGAGTGGGGCAAGAAGAGCGACGCGGTCTATCCGGTGGCGATCCACGTCGAGGCGATCGACCGCCAGGGGCTGCTGCGCGATATCTCCGAGGTCTTGTCGCGCGAGAAGATCAACGTCACCGGGGTCAAGACGCTGAGCAGCAAGGGCGTGGCACGGATGCAGTTCACCGCCGAGGTGGCGGAGGCGACGCAGTTGCAGCGCGCGCTCGGTCTGATCGAAGAGGTGTCCGGGGTGTTGCAGGCTCAAAGAAAGTGATGCTATACTTGCGGCTTCGCTAGGCTCGTAGCTCAGCTGGTTAGAGCACCACCTTGACATGGTGGGGGTCGTTGGTTCGAGTCCAATCGAGCCTACCAACGAATTGCAGTACCGAAGACAGCAGTACCCAGACATTTCACCGAAGGATATCCAGACGCCATGGTTATGACACCGCGAACTACTACCGCTGACAAGCGACAGTAGGTCGAGGTGCGTCTTCGTCCCAGGTCGCCCGGAACATCGGGTCGATCGATTGGGTGAAATTATGAAAAACGCGGCCTTGGCCGCGTTTTTTTTCGTCTGTCGCCTGCCAGCACCCTGATAAGCTGCCGGTCGCCCGGTCCCGTGCGGGGCGGCCAGTCGAGAACTATTCATCCGCCCCGAGGCCACGATCGTTGCCGGCGGATTCCCTGTAAGAGGTCCAAGATGATCGCAATCACGCTGCCGGATGGCTCCCGCCGCGAGTTCCCCGAACCCGTCACGGTCGCCCAGGTCGCGCAGAGCATCGGTGCCGGCCTGGCCAAGGCCGCGCTGGCCGGCAAGGTCGACGGCAACCTGGTCGATACCAGCTATCTGATCGATCGCGATGCCTCGCTGGCCATTGTCACGGACAAGGATCCGGAGGGCGTCGAGGTCATTCGCCACTCGACGGCCCACCTGCTGGCCTATGCGGTCAAGTCGCTCTATCCCGACGCGCAGGTCACGATCGGCCCGGTGATCGAGAACGGCTTCTACTACGACTTCGCCTACAAGCGTCCCTTCACGCCGGAAGACCTGGCCGCCATCGAGAAGAAGATGGCCGAGCTGGCGAAGAAGGACGAAAAGGTGTCGCGCGAGGTCTGGGATCGCGACGAGGCGGTCAAGCTGTTCGAGTCGATGGGCGAGAAGTACAAGGCCGAGATCATCGCGTCGATTCCGGCCGGCGAGGAAATCGGCCTGTATCGCGAGGGCGAGTTCGTCGACCTGTGCCGCGGCCCGCACGTGCCGTCCACGGGCAAGCTGAAGGTATTCAAGCTAATGAAGGTGGCCGGCGCCTACTGGCGCGGCGATGCCAACAACGAGATGCTGCAGCGGATCTACGGCACGGCCTGGGCCCGCAAGGAAGACCAGGACGCCTACCTGCACATGCTCGAGGAGGCTGAGAAGCGCGACCACCGCAAGCTCGGCAAGCTGCTGGACCTGTTCCATCTGCAGGAAGAGGCGCCCGGCATGGTGTTCTGGCACCCGAAGGGCTGGCAGATCTGGCAGGCGGTCGAGCAGTACATGCGTGGCCGGCTGACGGAGGCCGGCTACAGCGAAGTACGCACGCCGCAGGTGATGGACCGTTCGCTGTGGGAGAAGTCCGGCCACTGGCAGAACTACAAGGAAAACATGTTCGTCACGGAGTCGGAGAAGCGCGACTACGCGATCAAGCCGATGAACTGCCCCGGCCATGTGCAGATCTTCAATCACGGCCTGCGCTCGTATCGCGACCTGCCGCTGCGGCTGGCCGAGTTCGGCTCCTGCCACCGCAACGAGCCGTCCGGCGCGCTGCACGGCCTGATGCGCGTGCGCGGCTTCGTTCAGGATGATGCCCACATCTTCTGCACGGAAGAGCAGATCGTCGCCGAGGCCAAGGCCTTCAACGACCTGGCGTTCTCGGTCTACGACGACTTTGGCTTCAAGGACGTCGCCGTCAAGCTGTCGCTTCGTCCCGAGCAGCGTGCCGGTTCGGACGCGGTCTGGGACCACGCCGAAGAGGGGCTGCGGATGGCGCTGCGCGCCTGCGGTGTGCAGTGGGAGGAACTGCCGGGCGAGGGCGCCTTCTACGGCCCGAAGGTCGAATACCACATCAAGGACGCGATCGGCCGTTCGTGGCAGTGCGGCACGCTGCAGCTGGATCTGGTGCTGCCCGAGCGGCTGGATGCCGAGTTCGTCTCCGAGGACAATTCCCGCAAGCGTCCCGTGATGCTGCACCGGGCGATCCTGGGCTCGTTCGAGCGCTTCCTGGGCATCCTGCTGGAGAACCACGCCGGCGCGCTGCCCGCCTGGCTGGCCCCGGAGCAGGTCGTGGTGATGAATATTGCGGATTCGCAGGCGGAATATGCGGAAAACGTCGTGCAACTGCTGCAAAAACAAGGGTTTAGGGCCAAGGCGGATTTGCGTAACGAGAAAATTACGTATAAAATCCGCGAGCACTCGCTCCAGAAGGTGCCGTACCTGATCGTGGTCGGCGACAAGGAGCGGGACGCCAATCAAGTGGCCGTGCGTGCCCGTGGCAACGTGGATCTGGGTGTGATGCCCGTCTCCGCGTTCGTGGAGCGTCTGAACAACGACGTCGCCACCAAAGCCTGATGGGAGCACGGCTTGTTTTTTTCTTCTTGAGGTAACGGAACATCGCTACGGACAAAGGTCATCGCATCAACCGCGAGATCAGCGCGCCCGAAGTGCGCCTGGTAGGGGTTGATAACGAGCAGCTGGGCATCGTCAAATTCATGGACGCACTGCGCCAGGCGGAAGACAAGGACTTGGATCTGGTGGAGATCGCGCCCAACGCGTCTCCTCCCGTGGTTCGCATCATGGACTACGGCAAGTTCAAGTACGAGGAAGCCAAGCGTGCCCACGAGGCCAAGCTGAAGCAGAAGATCATCCAGGTCAAGGAAGTCAAATTCCGCCCGGGCACGGATGATGGCGACTATAACGTCAAGCTGCGCAATCTGAAGCGATTCCTGGAAGACGGCGACAAGACCAAGATCACGTTGCGTTTCCGTGGTCGCGAGATGGCCCACCAGGAAATCGGCGCGCGCATGCTCGAGCGGCTCAAGAGCGACCTGGAGGAGTTCGGCCAGGTCGAGCAGATGCCGAAGATGGAAGGCCGCCAGATGGTCATGGTGCTGGCGCCCAAGAAGAAAAAGTAAGCCGGGTTTTGCGTGGCGTGCGGACGCCTGCTGTGCGTCCGGACGACACGCGAACACAGCGCGGGCCGCTTGCGGCGCCGTGCAAAACAAGTGGATGCGGGTCTTGCAAGCGTCGGCGTCAGCCGTCCACCTGCATGCATGTCATAGAGCTGGAGTTTTTCATGCCGAAGATGAAGACCAAGAAGAGCGCTTCCAAGCGCTTTACTGCGCGTCCGAACGGTTCGTTCAAGCGTGGCCAGGCCTTCAAGCGTCACATCCTGACGAAGAAGACCACCAAGAACAAGCGTCAACTGCGTGGCACTCAGGACGTCCATGAGACGAACCTGAAGTCCGTTCGCGCGATGATGCCCTACGCCTAACCCCTGACGAAAACGAAAGGAGAGTTTCATGCCTCGAGTCAAACGTGGGGTCACCGCACGGGCCCGCCACAAGAAAGTCATTGACGCTGCCAAGGGTTACCGCGGCCGTCGCAATAATGTCTATCGCATCGCCAAGCAGGCGGTCATGCGTGCTGGCCAGTACGCATACCGCGATCGTCGCAACAAGAAGCGCGTGTTCCGCGCCCTCTGGATTGCACGTATCAACGCGGCGACGCGTGAGCATGGCATGACCTACAGCGTGTTCATGAACGGTCTGAAGAAGGCCTCGATTGAGCTGGACCGCAAGGTGCTGTCGGACATGGCGATTCACGACAAGCCTGCCTTTGCCGCCATCGTCAACCAGGTGAAAGCCGCCGTTGCCTGATGCCGGTTCCGGTCGCGCAAGCTGCCGGGCGCATGCACCGACCGCAAGGTCGAAAGCGGCCTCCGCCAAGGGGTCGCCGAAACGGGGCTCCCAATCGAGTCCCGTTTTTTTTTGCCGGTCCCGCCGCGTGCGGGGCCCAGAGCCATACACCATTCATCGCCGACCACCGCCATGTCACTGGATCCGGACCAAATCGTCGCCGACGCGCAGGCCGCCTTCGCCGCCGCCAACGACAACGCCACGCTGGAAAACGAGAAAGCGCGCTTTCTCGGCAAGACCGGCGCGCTGACCGAGCTGCTCAAGGGCCTCGGCAAACTGGACCCGGAGGCCCGCAAGGAGCAGGGCGCCCGCATCAACCAGGCCAAGCAGCAGGTCGAGGCCGCGCTGCAGGCGCGCCGCCAGGCGCTGGCCGACGCGTTGATGAACGCGCGGCTGGCGGCCGAGGCGATCGATGTCACGCTGCCCGGACGCGCCGTCGCGCGCGGCAGCCTGCATCCGGTGATGCGCACCTGGGAGCGCGTCGAGCAGATCTTCGGCTCGATCGGCTTCGATGTCGCCGACGGTCCCGAGATCGAGACCGACTGGATGAATTTCACGGCATTGAACAACCCGGACAACCACCCGGCGCGTTCGATGCAGGACACGTTCTATGTCGACGGCCGCGACAGCGAAGACAAGCTGCTGCTGTTGCGCACGCATACCAGCCCGATGCAGGTCCGCTATGCGCGCATGCACGTCGAGAAGTACCGCGGCAAGGCGATGCCGCCGATCAAGGTGATCTGCCCGGGCCGCACCTATCGCGTCGACAGCGACGCGACCCATTCGCCGATGTTCAACCAGGTCGAAGGCTTGTGGATCGGCGAGAGCGTCAGCTTCGCCGACCTGAAGGGCGTCTATACCGATTTCCTGCGCAAGTTCTTCGAGCGCGACGATATCCAGGTGCGCTTCCGTCCGTCGTACTTTCCGTTCACCGAGCCGTCGGCCGAGATCGACATGGCCTTCGAGGAGGGCAAGAATGCGGGCCGCTGGCTGGAGATCTCCGGCTCGGGCCAGGTGCACCCGAACGTCATGCGCAACATGGGGCTGGACCCCGAGCGCTATATCGGCTTCGCGTTCGGCTCGGGGCTGGAGCGGCTGACGATGCTGCGCTATGGCATCAATGACCTGCGCCTGTTCTTCGAAGGCGACGTGCGTTTCCTGCGCCAGTTTGCGTGAAGGCCCGGGCGCGTGATTTCACCGCGCCTTGCCTGCCTGCCCGAACGGCCGTAGCGTCATCGTCGAACCCTGGCGGCGCCGTGCCGCCGCCCACAGCATACCCACCGGATCAGTAGCGCCATGCAATTCTCGGAATCCTGGCTTCGTACCTTCGTCAATCCCGACAATCTGACCACCGACGCGCTTTCGCACCGCCTGACCATGGCAGGGCTGGAAGTCGAGGAGGTCGGGCCGGTCGCGCCGCCGTTCGACAAGATCGTAGTCGCCCGCGTGCTGGCCACCGAGCGTCATCCGAACGCCGATCGTCTCAACGTCTGCCAGGTCGACGCCGGCACCGGCGAGACGCTGCAGATCGTCTGCGGCGCGCCCAACGTCAAGCCGGGCATCCTGGTGCCGTGCGCGCTGGTGGGCGCCGTGCTGCCGCCGACCGAAGCCGGCGGCAAGCCGTTCGAGATCAAGGTTGGCAAGCTGCGTGGCGTCGGCAGCTACGGCATGCTGTGCTCGGCGCGCGAACTGAAGCTGTCCGAGGACCATGAAGGCTTGCTGATCCTGCCCGAGGACGCTCCGGTCGGCGAGAACATCCGCCGCTACCTGGATCTCGACGACCAGGTCTTCGTGATCAAGCTGACGCCGAACAAGGCCGATTGCCTGTCGATCCACGGCGTCGCGCGCGAGGTCGCCGCATTGACCGGCGCGCCGCTGACGCTGCCGGCGATGGAACCGGTGGCGGTCACCATCGATGACCGCCTGCCGGTCAAGATTTCCGCGCCCGACCTGTGCGGCCGCTTCAGCGGCCGCGTGATCCGCGGCGTCAATGCGCGTGCCGCGACGCCGGCGTGGATGGTGCAGCGGCTCGAGCGCGCCGGCCAGCGCAGCATCTCGGCGCTGGTCGACATCTCGAACTACGTGATGCTCGAACTGGGCCGTCCGTCGCACGTGTTCGATCTCGACAAGATCCACGGTGGCCTCGACGTGCGCTGGGGCCGCAAGGGCGAGCAACTGAAGCTGCTGAACGGCAATACCGTCGAGGTCGACGAGACCGTCGGCGTGATCGCCGACGACAAGGAGATCGAGAGCCTGGCCGGCATCATGGGCGGCGACAGCACCGCCGTGACGCTGGACACGACCAATATCTACCTGGAGGCCGCGTTCTGGTGGCCGCAGGCGATCCAGGGCCGCGCGCGCCGCTACAACTTCTCGACCGATGCCGCGCATCGCTTCGAGCGCGGTGTCGACTATGCGACCACGGTCGAGCATATCGAGCGCATCACCGCGCTGATCCTGCAGATCTGTGGCGGCCAGGCCGGCCCCGTCGACGATCAGGCGGTCAATCTGCCGCAGCGTCCGCCGGTGCGCCTGCGTGTCGCGCGCGCCGAGCGCGTGCTGGGCATCGCGCTGAATCCCGCCGACATCGCCGACGTGTTTCAGCGGCTGGGCCTGCCTTTCGCGCAGAGCGAGGGCGCCGAAGGCACCGTTTTTGAGGTCACGCCGCCGAGCTATCGCTTCGATCTGGAAATCGAAGAAGACCTGATCGAGGAAGTCGCCCGAATCTACGGCTTCGAGCGGATTCCGGCCCGGCCGCCGGTCGCCGAGAGCGAGATGCGCCCGACCGGCGAGGCGCGCCGCTCGACCCATGCGGTGCGCCATGCCGTCGCCGCCCGCGACTATCAGGAGGTGATCAACTTCGCCTTCGTCGAGGAGAAGTGGGAGCGCGATTTCGCCGCCAACGACAACCCGATCCGTCTGCTGAACCCGATCGCCAGCCAACTGGCCGTGATGCGTTCGACGCTGATCGGCGGCCTGCTCGACAAGGTCCGCTACAACCTGAACCGCAAGGCCGCACGCGTGCGCCTGTTCGAAGTCGGCCGCGTGTTCCTGCGCAATGCCGCTACCGCCGATGGCGGCCTGACGGTCGCAGGCTACGATCAGCCGATGCGCGTGGCCGGCATCGCCTACGGCCCGGCCTTCGAAGAACAGTGGGGCGTGCCGACGCGGCCGGTCGATTTCTTCGACATCAAGGGCGATGTCGAAGCGCTGCTGCATCCGCGCCAGGCGCGCTTCGAACCGGTCTCGCATCCCGCACTGCACCCGGGTCGCGCGGCTACGGTACTGCTCGACGGCAAGCCGGTCGGCGTCATTGGCGAGCTGCATCCGCAGTGGCTGCAGGCATACGAGCTGAGCAACGCACCGGTGCTGTTCGAACTGGACCTGGATGCCGTGCGCGACATCGGTCTGCCTGGCTATGCCGAGATCTCCAAGTTCCCGGCTGCCGTGCGCGACCTGGCGCTGGTGGTCAAGCAGTCCGTGCGCGTGCAGGACCTGACCGACGCGATGCGCGCCGCGCTCGACAAGCAGGGTTTCGGACGCTATCTGCAGAGCCTCGTGCTGTTCGACGAGTTCCGCCCGAAGGCCGCTTCCGCAGCCATCGGCGCGGACGAGAAAAGCCTTGCCTTCCGCTTGACCTTGCAAGATACTGGGGCGACCCTCCAGGACGAGACCGTCGACAGCGCCGTGCGCTGCATGGTCGAAGCCGCCACCGCCGCCTTCGGCGCCCGGCTGCGCGGCTAGCCACAGCCCGAACCCTGAATGGGCCGCCCGGGCACCCGCATCCGGGCGGCAGACTGACGAGATGAACGACCAACACGCGACTCTGATGACCGCAGCAGCATTGGGCGAAGCTGACGACCGGCGCGCGGCTACGCAGCCGGAAGAAGCGCCGGAACCGCGCGTCACCGAGGTGCCTACCCTGACCAAGGCCGAACTTGCCGAGATGCTGTTCGACCAGGTCGGTCTCAACAAGCGGGAATCGAAGGACATGGTCGAAGCGTTCTTCGACGTGATCCGCGAAGCGTTGGAGCAGGGCGACAGCGTCAAGCTGTCCGGGTTCGGCAACTTTCAGTTGCGCGACAAGCCGCAGCGTCCCGGCCGCAACCCGAAGACCGGCGAGATCATCCCGATTACTGCCCGCCGCGTGGTGACCTTCCACGCCAGCCAGAAGCTCAAGAGCCTGGTCGAGGAACGCGCCGGGCTGGCGTCCAGCGACTGACCCACCGACGACAGTCGATTGCCGTAACGACCCGGTCCATTGCCGCTCCGGCGGCCAGTCTGTATGCTGCTGCTGCGCGCCGTGTCGGCGCGCGCCATCCCCCTCCAACCACCGCCGGCCTGGCCTGAAACCCGTCCGTCCATTGCATGTCGGATAAATCGAGCGAGCGCATCACGTTGCCGCCTATTCCCGCCAAGCGCTATTTCACCATCGGTGAAGTCAGCGAACTGTGCGCCGTCAAGCCACACGTGCTGCGCTATTGGGAACAGGAATTCACGCAACTCAAGCCCGTCAAGCGACGCGGCAATCGGCGCTACTACCAGCACCACGAAGTGCTGCTGATTCGCCGCATCCGCGAACTGCTGTACGAGCAAGGCTTCACCATCAACGGCGCGCGCAACCGGCTCGACGAAGGGCGGCATCACGCCGAACCGGCCATGCCCGAAGAGGCCGCGCCGCTGCCTCCGGCCAGCACCGGCATCGCGCCGTCCGCGTCCGTCTTGACTGTCGACGTCCCCGCGCTGCGCGCCGACCTGATCCAGGTGCAGCACGTGCTCGCGCAACTGAAGCAGATCGCCGCCAAGGGCTAAAAAATGCGCCCAACCGCCTATTCATTTCGGTGGGGCTTCTGATATACTCTTGTGCTTTCGGGGCGTAGCGCAGCCTGGTAGCGTACCTGCATGGGGTGCAGGTGGTCGGAGGTTCAAATCCTCTCGCCCCGACCAAATTGAAGCCCGCGTAATCGCAAGATTGCGCGGGCTTTTGCTTTTGGCACGGTAGTGGCCTGTCGACAGGTAGTTAGAAGGTTTCTAATTAGCCTGCTTGGCATAGCCAATCGGCGGATGCAGTCGGACGTTCGATGGCTATGAAATGGTCATGCGGCATGTAGGTAGCCTTGGGCTTCGGCTTCTTCACTCTGACCTCACGGCACGGGTTCGTGGCGACGTGACGGCTCAGGACGGCCCAGCTGAAGAACGTCGACGGCCATCCTTTCATGGCCGCTGCGTCGGCAGCTTGTCGCCCCAGTCCCCTTCGAGAAATCGGCGAAAGAAGCTGCGTCGACCTGCTGAATGGCGAATGCGTTGAAGGCCTTGCGAACGTCCTCGCCTCGGCGCTTCCACTCGTTCCGGAACGAGTCGGCGTACTTGCCTGCTTCCTGATCCATGTAGATCGCGACCAGGCGCGACATGGTGCCTCGACTTTCCACTTTTCCCCTGCGAGGCAATGAAGCATCGTCGTCTCGCACTCGTCGACGCGGGAAGGCGGAACCGTTTCCGGTCTGTCGGCCGCACCCAGTAGAAGCTCCCGCCCTTCGTGTAGAACCAGCGCGGCAATCCGTCGGCACGCGATCTCCTGCGGCCCTTCATGGAGCCCTCGGCAACCGTTGAAGAGCGGGGCGGTCGATCGCCTCGTCTGCGTGCGGCAGCACGCCGGCGCGCTTGGCCTGCAGCGCCTAGAAGACCGACCAACTCATGATGATCCGGCCGTCGGCCCGCTGGACCGGCGTGACGCCAAATTGCCGCTGGAACCACAGGATCTGCAGCTTGTGCCGCTTCAAGCCGGTCACGTCGCGCAGGTCCTGCTCGCTCATCAATCTGTTGTCCATTCCAATGCCTCTACCGCTGTCGTCACGGTTGATGAGCCGTCGCCTTTCCGATCGCACCGGCCAGCATCTCGGCCCCAGTCTCGTCGCACACAGCCAGCGCCTCGGCGATCTCCTGTTCAGTGGCGCCGGCCTGAGGCAGCGAGTCGTGGAGGGCCTGCCAGTCGGCGAAGGTCGGTGCCGGCGCGGTGGCAACCATCTGTTGTCCTGCACGCATGTTCCAGTTCATCCACGGGCACGAGGCGCCGCAGGTCTGGCACCGGATGACCTTGTATTGGTTCGGCGAGGGAAACACAGTCATCTCGACTTCGCTTTTCTCGCCGTCGTCGCCGCAGAAGGGGCATGCCAACCAGTCTTCGTGCATCGTTCAATGCTCCAAGGCCGTCGGCCCGCCGAAATTCAACCACCCAGACGAACGGATTGCATCCCAAGCGCCGGCGCCGTTGATGCGGCCCCGCAGCGCACGGAAGCCTTCGTAATGCGGGCACGAGCCTCCATCTGACGGGACAAGGATCGGCTCGGCGCCTGCAGTACTGCGTCCGCTTCGGTGATGGCCTAGAGCCGTTCAACGCGCACGCCGGTGATCTCCAGCACGAGGCGACATAGGGCACGCGGCATGTGGATGCTCGCTTCTAGGTGATGGCCCACGCGGGATGATTTCGAAACCTGCCGGCACGCAAGCGGGGTAGTCGGCCCGGTAGACGGTCGGGCCCGGATCCAGAGCCACCGGTTGGGTCCAGGTCTCGCGCACCCACAGGCGGTCGCCAGGCCGGCCGTAAGGGCAGGGCATGTTCGTCGTGGATCCGTAACGGTGTCGCGCGTCGGTAACGAACATCGGGACACCGTTGTACAGCCCGTCCGGCTGCACGGAGCTGCCCTGCGGCTTGACCATCCGGCGGTCTGCGTCTTCCGCCGTCGAGAATGGCGCACCAAGGCGCCGGGAAAGAGGATGGGGCGTTCTTTCGTCATGCTAGCCTTCATATTTTCTTGCCGGGGAAGCACATGACTTCAGACGAGCTTCGTCTTGCCGCCGAGGATGCGCGGCGGCACTGGAACAGTCTCGACACTGCGCTGATTGAAGCCATTAAGGCATGTCTTGTTTTGAATGGCGGTTCTGCTGTGGCCACACTGGGGCTGCTCCAAGCTGTCCTCACGCGTGGGCCAAATAGCACCTTCAAGTGGTGCGCATTGCTTGCCGTGCTAATTTTCCTAGTGGGGACGTTTTGCGTCGTTACGGCATTTGGCCACCGATCCTCAGTATTCCGTTCGATCCTGGTGGGCGACAAGGACACGGCAGTACAACGCGACATCAAATCGACCCTGTGGATTGCGGCGGCAATGGCCGCGTTTATTGGCGGTTGTTTCGTTGTCGGGCTCGGAATCGCGTTGGCACTGTAGGTCATGCCGCTACTCCCATGCGTTGCCTAGCTTCCTTAGCTGACCAGCTTGTCAAATCCCTGGCCCTGTCGCTGTGCCGACCGCGGCCGTCCGCGATAACGACACGTCGGCCGCATCGACCGCCTTTGTCCAGTCGTCCGTCAATGGCCGCCTTTCGAAGTCCGTTGCTGGCACGGGCACAGGCACGGTCACGTTGACGGCAACCTAGGCTGGCTATGCAATCCTGGAGTTCACCGGCGCCTTGACGGGCAACAGGACCGTGGTCGTTCCGACCGTCGCCGGCCGGTGGGTCGTGCTCAACAAGACGACTGGTGCGTTCTCGCTGACTGTCAAAACCGCCGCGGGTACCGGCATCGTGGTCGCGCAGGGGAAGAACACCGAACTGGTCTGCGACGGTACGAATGTCCTCGAGGCGAAGACCACTGCACCGACTGCCGCAGGAGGTAGCAACGATACGACCATCGCAACTACGGCTTTTGCGAACCGAACCGGCGGTGTAGTCGGCGGGATGCGGAACGCGAGCATGAGTATTGCTGCGGCAAGTTCAACGGCGACCTTCACCGCCGACGAAGTCGTAGTCACAACGGCTGTTGGAGGCGCCCCAATCCGTCTTGCCAACGTGAACAAGACGATCAACATAGCAACGACCGGTGCCGGCGGCATGGACACCGGGGCTTCTCCGGTTAGCACCTGGGTCGCGATCTATTTGATCTACAACCCTTCTACCGGCGCAAGCGCACTGCTGGGTTACAACACTGGGAGCAACGTTGCTCCTGAAGTCTATGGCGGCGCCAACATGCCGGTCGGATACACGGCATCGGCCGTGGTGAGCATCGTAGCGACGAATCCGAGCGGGCAGCTCAAGCCGTTCATTCAGAGGGATAGAAAGGTCGCATTCGCTGGAATTGGGGTGTTTAATTCGACGACTGATGCATCTTCGTTCCAGCCGATCAGCCTCTCTGGTGCAGTGCCGCCGGCGACGCGTCGATCACGGTTGGAGGAGTAACGAACTTTGCCTTTGCCTCTGATGCGACTGGCAAGGGGAATCAGACGTTTAACTCCTCCTGCGCAGCCGCATATGGTCACAGCTTGATTTGGACGGAAGTCCCGCTAGCAACGCAGCAGACGATATACATTTATCGGGTCGCTACGTTGAACGGCGCCGGTACTCGCCAGTACACCGCGTACTGCAGCAGCTACACCTTTTGAAAGGAATTCCCCCATGGCAACGATCCATGTCCAGTTTGCGGACGAAACTGAACAGACTATCGTCTCCTGTTTTCCTGTCTCCGCAGGATCCCAAACACTGGAATTTCCTAGGTGTGGTCGAAGCAACGGACCCTCGCTGGCACGCGTACTACATGGCGCTTCCGACGCATGTCAAACCATCCTGGCCGGCTCCTGCCTAGTCTCAGAGGGAACGAGATACAATGCGTGGCCTGACCCCACTGATTGGAAAACGACATGGAGTTCGTGCGAAAGCAGTATCGGCAGGCCAGAGGCGATGGTTTCGTTGGATTCCTTGATGATATTGGCATTGCGCAAACAGAAGGCGGGCCGGTTCTCCGCTTGCGCGGGTGGGCGAAGGTGGAGGCGGGCGCTGTCCGCAGCGTGAATTGTTATGACACAACGCTAGACGCCCTTTCTGGTCGGGTTGCTGAGTTCTTCGAACGGTCAGATTTGCCTGAAGGAGCGCTTGCATTTGAGAAGGACGTTGCACTTCTTCCAGGCGGATCGACTGAAGCGCATGACTATGGGATGTTGGTCGAGGCCGAGGATGGTAGGCTATTCCCGATCTATCACCATTCACCCAAGAACGTCCAAATTGAGCTTGACGGACGTTGCAATTTGCGTTGCGTTATCTGCCCTCAGGCTTTCGGGGTTCACTCCGGACCGCTTAGTTCTGAGGACCTGGAGCTTCTAAGGCCGATGCTGCTGCAGTGCGAATGCATCGAGATCAACCACCAAGGTGAAAGCCTGCTTAGTCCAAAACTTGGCGAGCTCTTGGACATGATTCCGCCGCACAAGTACATCGCTTTCAACACCAACGGAACAGCTCTGAAATCAAAGGTGGCTAGGCGTTTGCTGGAGAACTCGCCCCCGGTGCGAAACATCTCCATTTCGATTGACGCCCCATCTGAAGAGTCGTTCTACAAGGTCCGCGGCACTTCGTTAGCCACGATCATGAAGAACGTCATCGCGTTCAAAGAAGCTCGCGATGCAGCAGGTCTTCACTTCCCGCGGATTATGATCACATGTACCGTGATGAACGAGTTCATGGAGGAGGTTCATGGAGTCGTGGCGCACGCGGCAAAGCTCGATGGCATGTTCCGCTATTGGCCTTTGGTCGGGTCTGGGTTGCACGGAGGTGAATCCTGGGTAACCCCGTTTCATGGCACGACGTCAAACTTCAACTATGACGAACAGATACCCCGGGACGGTCGCCGTTGGCATGCGATGGCTCAACGGATCGCAGCGGAGGCTGAACGGCTCGGAGTTACTGTTGTGGATGCGTTCCAATACTCTTGGGGTGGAGAAGAAGACGGTGCATTCGCACCTATAAACAAGGAAGGTGTCAAAGATTGTCCTCTGATTCATCGGCAGCATTTCTTCAATGCGAACGGAAATGCGCAGATGTGCTGTGTCCAGACAGCTCCGTTGTTCAATTGGCGCGAAGTGGGACCGATGAACTTTGACCGGCATCCCGCTGTTATCGAGGCACGGAGCGATGCCATTCGCGGGATCATTCCGAAGGGCTGCTCAGGGGCGTCATGTTCCTATATCGCTGGGGAGCTTGCCCCTTCTGCGACAACCAAGCCGCTTACCTATATTGAGAGAAAGTTCATTTGAATGGATTCGGCGGCACGAAGCGAGTGAGGCAACAGACCGTACCGGTCGTCTGTCGTCCCAATTGACCGCCTCGCGAAGGCGGTGCCGAGGACGCGCCGCCCAATTCCGAGGGAATCTCGTATTTGATTGTAACCGCTAAATCCAGCACACCTTGTTGAGTCGAGCCGTTACCCAGTAACGTACGCAATACGGGACGTTACCGGGTAACCATGACGAAGGAGTGCAGGATGGCGCAGACGACAGCCCAGCGACAGG
>NZ_VZOV01000024.1 GCF_008801915.1 Cupriavidus gilardii | reverse complement strand
GCACCGCGGCCGCCGATGGCGCCGCGCCGCTGCCCGGCGGCGATGCGCGGCGCGGACCCGCCGGCGCGGCGGCGCCCGGACAGCCGGCGCTGGAAACCCGCGACCTGACCATCCGCTTCGGCGGCCATGTGGCCGTCAACGCGGTGTCGTGCGCGTTCCGCGCCGGCGAGCTGACCTGCATCGTCGGCCCGAACGGCGCCGGCAAGACCACCTACTTCAACCTGATCTCGGGCCAGCTGGCCCCGACCGGCGGCCGCATCGCGCTGTACGGCCGCGACATCACCGGGCTCAGCGCGTCGGCCAAGGCGCGCCGCGGCATCGGCCGCGCCTTCCAGCTGACCAGCCTGTTTCCGAACCTGTCGGTGCTGGAGAACGTGCGGCTGGCGGTGCAGGCACGGGCCCGCATCGGGCTCGATCTGCTGACCGTCTGGAGCAGCCATCGCGGCGTCAATGCCGAGGCCGAGCGTTGCCTGGAGCGGGTCGCGCTGGCGGCCAAGCGCGACCTGACCGTGGCCGCGCTGCCGCACGGCGACCAGCGCAAGCTCGAGGTCGCGATCCTGCTGGCGCTGCGCCCGCGCGTCTTCATGTTCGACGAGCCGACCGCCGGCATGAGCGTCGACGAGGTGCCGGTGATCCTCGACCTGATCCACGAGATCAAGCAGGACCGCGCGCACACCGTGCTGCTGGTCGAACACAAGATGGACGTGGTGCGCTCGCTGGCCGACCGCATCGTCGTGCTGCACAACGGCGGCCTGATGGCCGACGGCGATCCGGCCGAGGTCATTGCCTCGCCGATCGTGCAACAGGCCTATCTGGGCCTGCCGGCCGACGGGGAGGGCGGCGATGCCTGAGCACACCACCTTGCCGTCCGCGCCGCAAGCTGCCGCTCGGCCGCTGCTGCGCCTTCGCGACGTGCACACGCATATCGGTCCATATCACATCCTGCACGGCGTCACGCTCGAGGTGCCGCGCGGCGGCGTGACGATGCTGCTCGGGCGCAACGGCGCCGGCAAGACCACCACGCTGCGCACGGTGATGGGCCTGTGGCGCGCCAGCGCGGGGCGGATCGAATTCGACGGCAGCGACATCACCGCGCTCGACACGCCGGCGATCGCGCAGGCCGGCATCGGTTACGTGCCCGAGAACATGGGGGTGTTCTCCGACCTGACGGTGGCCGAGAACCTGCGGCTGGCCGCGCGCCAGGGCCCGGCCGATCCGCGGCGGCTCGACTGGGTGCTGCGCATGTTCCCGGCGCTGAAGGTGTTCTGGCATCAGCGCGCCGGCGTGCTGTCCGGCGGCCAGAAGCAGATGCTGTCGGTCGCGCGCGCCATCGTCGAGCCGCGCCGGCTGCTGATCGTCGACGAACCGACCAAGGGGCTGGCCCCGGCCATCATCCAGAACATGATCGCGGTGTTTCGCGAACTGAAGCAGACCGAGGTGTCGATGCTGCTGGTCGAGCAGAACTTCCAGCTGGCGCGCGCGGTCGGCGACACGGTGGCGGTGATGGACGACGGCCGCGTCGTGCACGCCGGCACCATGGCCGAACTGGCGGCCGACGAGGGCCTGCAGCAGCGCCTGCTGGGGCTGTCGCTGGCTGCGCATCAATGATGCCGGCCCCTGTGCGAGGAAACCCGACCATGACCGCTGGCAGCACCGCATCCAAACCCGCCGCCCCCGTGACCTCGGTCAGTGCCGACGCCACGCCGGCGGCCAATGCCACCCATCTGCCGGCGGCCCGGCTCGACTGGCTGCCGCTGGCGCTGGCGCCGCTGCTGATGCTGCTGGCGTACCCGCTGATCGGCAGCGGCTCGACCTGGCTGACGCTGACGATCGCCGGCCTGGCGATGGGCATGATCATCTTCGTGGTGTCGTCGGGGCTGACGCTGGTGTTCGGCCTGATGGACGTGCTGAACTTCGGCCACGGCGCCTTCATCGCGCTGGGCGCCTATATCGCGGCCTCGGTGCTGCTGCCGCTGGCGCCGTGGGTCGAGGCCGACAGCCTGGCGCTGAACCTGGCGGTATTCGCGCTGGCGATCTTCGCCGCGATGGCGGTGGCCGGCGCGCTGGGCCTGGCCTTCGAGCGCGTGGTGGTGCGTCCGGTCTATGGCCAGCATCTGAAGCAGATCCTGATCACGATGGGCGGCATGATCGTCGCCGAACAGCTGATCAAGGCGATCTGGGGACCGGAGACCATCGCGCTGACGCTGCCGGCGAGCTTTCGCGGCGCCGTGCTGCTGGGCGATGCCGCGATCGAGAAGTACCGGCTGATCGCGGTGGTGCTGGGGCTGGTCGTCTTCATCGCGATGCTGCTGGTGCTGAACCGCACCCGTATCGGCCTGCTGATCCGCGCAGGCGTCGAGAACCGCGAGATGGTCGAGGCGCTCGGCTACCGCGTGCGCCGGCTGTTCGTCGGGGTCTTCGCCGTCGGCGCGGGGCTGGCCGGCATGGGCGGCGTGCTGTGGGGCCTCTATCAGCAGAACATCACCGCGGCGATCGGCGCGCAGGTCAATGTGCTGATCTTCATCGTGATCATCATCGGCGGGCTGGGTTCCACCGCGGGCTGCTTCGTCGGCGCGCTGCTGGTCGGGCTGATGGCCAACTACACCGGCTTCCTGTTTCCCAAGGTGGCGCTGTTCTCCAACATCCTGCTGATGGTGCTGATCCTGCTGTGGCGGCCGCAGGGCCTGTATCCGGTGGCCCGCCGCTGAAGCCGCGCCGCCGCATCCTTGCATCGCCATCGTTGCCCGCTATCGAGACACCGACCGCATCATGATCCGATTGCTCTCCGGCGATACCCCGCGCAGCCGCGTGCTGACGGTGCTGCTGCTCTTGCTGCTGCTGGCGCTGCTCTGCACGCCGTTCCTGATCCCCGGGGCGCGCGCGTTGAACATGGCCGCCAAGATCTGCATCTTCGTGGTGCTGGTGGCGAGCTACGACCTGCTGCTCGGCTACACCGGCATCGTCTCGTTCGCGCACACGATGTTCTTCGGCATCGGCGGCTATGGCGTCGCGATCGCGATGACGCGCTTCGAGCCTGGCTGGGGCGCGCT
The DNA here is from genome assembly GCF_008801915.1 of Cupriavidus gilardii. Taxonomy (GTDB): domain Bacteria; phylum Pseudomonadota; class Gammaproteobacteria; order Burkholderiales; family Burkholderiaceae; genus Cupriavidus; species Cupriavidus gilardii. The sequence continues at coordinate 62,656 of NZ_VZOV01000024.1, read as the reverse complement.
GCTGGCAGGCGTCGCCGGCGCGCTGGCGGTGTCGATGCTGCTGGCGCTGCTGATCGGGCTGTTCTCGCTGCGCGTGCGCGCGATCTTCTTCGCGATGATCACGCTGGCGGTGGCGACCGCCTTCGCCACGCTGGTGTCGCAGCTGTCCGACTGGACCGGCGGCGAGGACGGGCTGTCGTTCAAGGTGCCGGCGCTGCTGACGCCGGGCTTCGCGCTGGAGGATGCCGACGGCGAGGCGATCGAATGGCTGGGCGTGCCGCTCAATGGCAAGCTGTTTTCGTATTACCTGGTGCTGGCCGGCGCCGCCGTGCTGTTCCTGATGCTGCTGCGCGTGGTCAATTCGCCGTTCGGGCGCGTACTGCAGGCCATCCGCGAGAACGACTTCCGCGCCGAGGCGATCGGCTACCGCACCGTGGTCTACCGCACGGTGTCGACGGTGCTGTCGGCGGCCTTCGCGACGCTGGCCGGCGTGCTGATGGCGATCTGGCTGCGCTACAACGGCCCGGATACCTCGCTGTCGTTCGAGATCATGGTCGACATCCTGCTGATCGTCGTGATCGGCGGCATGGGCACGATGTATGGCGCGGTGATCGGCACCGTGCTGTTCCTGCTGGCGCAGACCTATCTGCAGGACGTGATGGCGCTCGCCAGCGAGGCCACCGCGGCGCTGCCGCTGCTGTCGTCGCTGCTGCATCCGGATCGCTGGCTGCTGTGGCTGGGTTTGCTGTTCGTGCTCAGCGTCTATTATTTCCCGCAGGGCATCGTCGGACGCCTGCGCGCCGCGCGGTGACGACCATGACCGAGCTCACCATCGAAGTTCAACGCGAGGCGGGGCGCCCATGTACGTAGTCGACTGGCTGCACAAGCACGCACGGCACCGCCCCGACAAGATCGCATTGGTCGATGTCGACAGCGGCCGGCAGGTCAGCTACCGCCAGTTCGACGAACGCGCCAGCCGCTTCGCCGAATACCTGACCGACACGCTGGCGCTGGCCCCGGGCAGCCGCATCGCCGTGCTGGCGCACAACAGTTCCGACTATCTCGAGATGCTGTACGGCTGCGCCAAGGCCGGCATGGTGATGGTCTGCCTGAACTGGCGGCTGGCGCCGGCCGAACTCGCGCCGATCCTCGACGACTGCACGCCCGAGGTGCTGGTGGCGGGCGACGGCTTTCTCGATGTCGCCGCCGAACTGGCACGCGGGCGCGCGCTGCGCGCGGTGCTGCATCTGGCCGACGACGAGGCGGCCGACGTGCCGGCGGGCTGGACCGAATACGAGGCGGTGCTGGCCGCCGCGTCGGGGCGCATCGTCGAGATGCCTTGCCGCGACGAACACGAGGTCTGGCATCTGCTGTACACCTCGGGCACCACCGGCCGGCCCAAGGGCGTGATCCAGACCTACGGCATGGTGTTCTTCAACGCCGTCAACGCGACGATCGCCAACCGCATCACGCGCGACGACGTGATGCTGGCGGTGCTGCCGTTCTTCCATACCGGCGGCCTGAATCTGTACGCGAATCCGGTGCTGCATGCCGGCGGCACCGTGCACGTCGCGCGCCAGTTCGATGCGGGCGCGACGCTGGCGCGGCTCGATGCGCGCTCGGGCGCGGGCATCACGATGTTCTTCGCGGTGCCGTCGATCTACCAGTTTCTCGCCCAGCATCCGGACTTCGAGCGGGCCGACCTGTCGCGGCTGCGCAGCTGCGCGGCCGGGGGCTCGCCGGTGCCGCTGCCGCTGCTGCACGCATACCAGGCCAAGGGCGTGACGATCTGCTTCGGCTTCGGCATGACCGAGACCGGCCCGACGGTGTTCGTCGCCGACGAGGACACCGCGCGCCGCAAGCCGGGCACCATCGGCAAGCCGGTCGGCTCGATGCTGACGCGCGTGGTCGATCCGCTGGGCAACGATGTCGCGCCCGGCGAGCGCGGCGAGCTGCTGATCAAGGGGCCGGGCGTGACGCCGGGCTACTGGAATCTGCCCGAAGCCACCGCGGCCGCGCTGCGCGACGGCTGGCTGCATTCGGGCGATATCGCCTATGTCGATGACGACGGCGACTACTACATCGTCGATCGCGCCAAGGACATGTTCATTTCCGGCGGCGAGAACGTCTATCCGGCCGAGGTCGAACAGGCGCTGTTCGCGTTGCCGCAGGTTGCCGAGGCGGCGGTGATCGGCGTGCCCGACGAGCGCTGGGGCGAGGTCGGCATGGCGCTGCTGGTGCTCAGGCCCAGTGCGCAGCTGGAGCCGCGGGACGCGATCGCGCATTGCCGGCAGCTTCTGGCCGGCTACAAGGTGCCGCGCCACGTGCGCGTGGTCGACGCCTTGCCGCGCACGCCCTCGGGAAAGATCGAGAAACACAAGCTGCGCATGCAATACCGGCAGCATTGATGCGGCGCTCGCATGCGGCGTTGCCATGCAAGGAGACCACGATGCAGCAGACACACCGACGCGAAGCGGCAGGGCAACGGCGCGGCCGGCCCAGGGCAAGGGCGGGATCGGGAGGGCGGACGCCGCTGGTCCCGTTGCTGATTGCGCTGGCCTGCATGGCGCTGTCTGGCTGCGGCTCCGACGATGACGACGACCATGGCGCTCCGGTCAACCAGCGCCCCGCCTATATCGGCTCGCTGACGGTGCACGACTACGACGGCAACGCCGACGATCTGCTGACCGCCGGGCTCGGCAAGGACGGACTGGCCGGCACCGCGCCGCTGCCGGCCGATCCCAACGCGCCGACCCGCACCGAGCTGCGCCGCTATGCGATCTGGAGCAACTACCAGGCGCTGGTCGATGTCAGCGCGGCGGGCGGCTACGGCACGCTGTACGGACCCAATGTCGATGCGCAGGGCAATGTCACCGGCGGCCAGGGCAAGATCGCCGGCGTCGAGTATCTGGCCTACGCCGACGACGGCAGCGGCCGGCAGAACGTCACGATGATGGTGCAGATCCCGGCCAGCTTCGATCCCGCGCGGCCGTGCCTGATCACCGCCACGTCGTCCGGCTCGCGCGGCGTCTACGGCGGCATCTCGACCGGCGAATGGGGGCTGAAGCGCGGCTGCGCGGTGGCCTATACCGACAAGGGCACCGGCGCCGCGCCGCAGGATCTCGCCAACGACACCGTCGCGCTGATCGACGGCACCCGCACCAGCCGCGCCGCCGCCGGCCGCGAGGCGCATTTCGCCGCGCCGATCGACGACAACGCGCGCGCCGCCTTCATCGCCGCGGCGCCGCATCGGCTCGCCTTCAAGCACGCGCATTCGCAGCGCAATCCCGAGAAGGACTGGGGCCTGTTCACGCTGCAGGCGATCGAATTCGGCATCTGGGCGATCAACGACCGCCATGGCGAGATGCGCGACGGCCAGCGCCGCCGCACCATCGGCAAGGACAAGCTGCTGGTGATCGCCTCGAGCCTGTCCAATGGCGGCGGCGCGGCGGTCGCTGCGGCCGAGGCCGACGTGCAGGGCCTGATCGACGGCGTCGCGGTCAGCGAGCCGAACCTGAACATGCCGCAGGATGCCGGCATCACCGTGCGGCGCGGCGGCACGCCGGTGGCCGTCAACGGCCGCACGCTGTACGACTACACGACGATGGCCAACCTGCTGCAGCTGTGCGCGGCGCAGGACCCGGCCAACGCGCAGGCGCCGGCGGTCGGCTTCTACGCGACGCTGGGCGCCGTCCCGGCCAACCGCTGCGCCGCGCTGGCCAGCGCCGGCATCGTCAAGGGCGCGACGCTGGCCGAGCAGGCCGCCAGCGCGCAGCAGGCGCTGCGCGACTATGGCTGGGAGCCGGAGTCCGCGGTGCTGCACGCCTCGCTAGGCTTCTTTGAAGTCGCCAGCGCGGTGTCGGTGACCTATGCCAATGCGCTGTCGCGCGCCAGCGTGACGGACCGGCTGTGCGGCTACAGCTTCAGCGGCATCAACGCGGCGTTCGAGCCCGCGCCGGTGACGCAGGCGCAGATGGCCAACATGTTCGCGACCGGCAACGGCGTGCCGCCGTCGTCCGGCGTGCAGCTGATCAACGACCTGGACCCGCGCGGTCCGCGCCGCGATCTGCTGTCGCGCTCGCCGGGCTCGCCGGTGGACGACGCCAACACCGCGGGCGCGCGCTGCCTGCGCGATCTGGTGACCGGCAATTCGCCGCAGGCCCTTGCGCTGCAGGTCGGCCAGCGGCTGACGCTGCGCAACGGCAATCTGCGCGGCAAGCCGGCGCTGATCGTGCATGGCCGCGACGATGCGCTGCTGCCGGTCAACCACACGTCGCGCCCGTATCTGGGCCTGAACCGGCAGCGCGAGGGCGCGGCGAGCCGGCTGTCGTATGTCGAGGTGACCAACGCCCAGCACTTCGACGCCTTCAATGCGCTGGTGCCCGGCTATGGCAATCGCTACGTGCCGCTGCATCTGTACCTGAACCGCGCGCTCGACGCGATGTACGACCATCTGCGCAACGGCACGCCGCTGCCGCCGTCGCAGGTGGTGCGTAGGTGCCGCGCGGCGGTACGCCGAACTCGCCCGCGCCGGCAATCCAGCCGTCCAATGTTCCCGGCTTTGCCGCCAACCCTGCCGCCGGCGACCGCATCGAGGTCGTCGGGGGCATCGTCGAGGTGCCGCAGTGACGATGGCCATCCCGCAGCCTTCCCAGCCTTCCGGGTCTTCCGTACCGTCCGCGCCGCGCGTGCTGACGCAGCAGGACTTCGATCGCTTCGCGCGGCTGTCGCGCGACGACAATCCGATCCACTGCGAGCCGGCGTTTGCGCGCGGCACGCATTTCGGCGCCACCGTCGCGCACGGCATGCTGCTGTTCTCGTTGCTGTGCGCGCAGATGCAGCGCGGCCGCGCCGGGCCGGTGCTGCCGCTGGCGCAGACGCTGATGTTCCCGCAGCCGACCTACGTCGGCGACGGCGTGGTGGCGGAGCTGGTGCCGGGGGAGGGCGCGGCCGGACGGATCGGGCTGCGCACCGCGATCCGTTGCGTGCAGCGCGGCGGCCGCGCGTTGCCGGCGGGGGACGCGCCGGTCACCGCCAGCGGCGACGCCGAGCTGCTGCTCGATCCCGACGCGGCCGCGCTGGCCGGGCCGCTCGTGTCCGGTGCAGGCGGCGCGGGCGCCGCGGCGGCAGGCGACGCGGCGCTGTACCACCTGAGGCCGGGGCAGCAGGCCGACGCGGTGCGCGCCTTCGAGCGGGCCGATCTCGACGAGTACGTGGCGCTGAGCGGGGACGCCAATCCGCTGTATGCCGACGCGGCGCTGGCCAGGCGCCGCGGCTTCGACGGCCCGCTGGTGCCGCTGCCGCTGCTGGCCGGCATGTTCTCCGACCTGCTCGGCACCCGCCTGCCGGGGCGCGGCACCGGCTGGATGAAGCAGTCGCTGCGGCTGCGCGCGGCCGCCCGGCCGGGCGAGCCGCTGCGGGCCTCGGTACGGATCGTGCGGCTGCGCGCCGACAAGGAGCTGGTCAACCTGGCCACCGACATTACCGGCGAGGACGGCCGGCCGGTGCTGCAGGGCGAGGCGCTGGTGCTGGTGCGCAACCTGGAGCGCAAGCTTGCCGGCGATGCCGGCGGCTGCGCGCAGGACCGCCAGACCGCGGTATCTTCCTGATCCGTCCGCTGGCGCGATCCTTGCGCCACATCAAATCCGCATCGCTTCGTCTTGAAATGTCACGGCAAAGCCCTATCTTCGGCAGTGACATCCGGTGTCCTGCCGGCCGACGACGCGGTGCTCTGCGACTGCGCCGCTGGGGCCGCCTCGGGACACGTATCCCAGAGAGGGTTTCCCTATGCGTCTTGACAAACTGACTACCCGATTCCAGGAAGCGCTGGCCGATGCCCAGACGCTGGCGATCGGCAACGACAACCAATACATCGAACCGCAGCACCTGCTGCGCGCGCTGCTGGCGCAGAACGACGGCTCGGCGCGCGCGCTGCTCTCGCGCGCCGGCGTCAACATCAACGGCCTGGCCAGCGCGCTGGACGCCGCGATCAAGCGGCTGCCGCAGGTGCAGGGCACCAGCGAGGTCCAGCTCGGCCGCGAGCTGGCGGCGCTGTTCAACGCCACCGAGAAGGAGGCGATCAAGCGCGGCGACCAGTTCGTCGCCAGCGAGCTGTTCCTGCTCGCGGTCGCCGACGACAAGGGCGAGACCGGCCGCATCGCGCGCGAGCACGGCATGAGCCGCAAGTCGCTGGAGGCGGCGATCGACGCGGTGCGCGGCGGCGAGTCGGTCAACAGCGCCGATGCCGAGGCCCAGCGCGAGGCGCTGAAGAAGTACACGATCGACCTGACCGAGCGCGCCCGCATGGGCAAGCTCGATCCGGTGATCGGCCGCGACGACGAGATCCGCCGCGCGATCCAGATCCTGCAGCGCCGCACCAAGAACAACCCGGTGCTGATCGGCGAGCCCGGCGTCGGCAAGACCGCGATCGTCGAGGGCCTGGCGCAGCGCATCGTCAACGGCGAAGTCCCCGAGACCCTGAAGAACAAGCGTGTGCTGGTGCTCGACATGGCGGGCCTGCTGGCCGGCGCCAAGTATCGCGGCGAGTTCGAGGAGCGGCTCAAGGCGGTGCTGTCCGATATCGCCAAGGACGAGGGCCAGACCATCGTCTTCATCGACGAGATCCACACGATGGTCGGCGCCGGCAAGGCCGAGGGCGCGATCGACGCCGGCAACATGCTCAAGCCGGCGCTGGCGCGCGGCGAGCTGCACTGCATCGGCGCCACCACGCTGGACGAATACCGCAAGTACATCGAGAAGGATGCCGCGCTGGAGCGCCGCTTCCAGAAGGTGCTGGTCGACGAGCCCACGGTCGAGGCGACCATCGCGATCCTGCGCGGTCTGCAGGAAAAGTACGAGCTGCACCACGGTGTCGAGATCACCGACCCGGCCATCGTCGCCGCGGCCGAGCTGTCGCACCGCTATATCACCGACCGATTCCTGCCGGACAAGGCGATCGACCTGATCGACGAGGCGGCCGCGCGCATCAAGATGGAAATCGACTCCAAGCCGGAGGAGATGGACAAGCTCGAGCGCCGCACGATCCAGCTGAAGATCGAACGCGAGGCGGTCAAGAAGGAGACCGACGAGGCCTCGCGCAAGCGGCTCGAACTGATCGAGCAGGAGATCGAACGGCTCGAGAAGGAGTACGCCGATCTCGACGAGATCTGGAAGGCCGAGAAGGGGGCTGCCCAGGGCGCCGCCGCGCTGAAGGAGGAGATCGACAAGATCCGCCTGGAGATCGCGCGGCTGCAGCGCGAGGGCAAGCTCGACAAGGTCGCCGAGCTGCAGTACGGCAAGCTGCCGGAACTCGAAGGCAAGCTCAAGGCCGCCACCGCGGCGGAGGCCAGCGAGCAGAAGCAGCCGAACCGGCTGCTGCGCACGCAGGTCGGCGCCGAGGAGATCGCCGAGGTGGTCAGCCGCGCGACCGGCATTCCGGTGGCGAAGATGATGCAGGGCGAGCGCGAGAAACTGATTGCGATGGAGGACTATCTGCACAAGCGGGTGGTCGGCCAGGACGAGGCCGTGCGGCTGGTGTCCGACGCGATCCGCCGTTCGCGCGCGGGGCTGGCCGACGAGAACAAGCCGTATGGCTCGTTCCTGTTCCTCGGCCCGACCGGCGTCGGCAAGACCGAGCTGTGCAAGGCGCTGGCCGAGTTCCTGTTCGACTCCGAGGAGCACCTGATCCGCATCGACATGAGCGAATTCATGGAGAAGCACAGCGTGTCGCGGCTGATCGGCGCGCCGCCGGGCTATGTCGGCTACGAGGAAGGTGGTTACCTGACCGAGGCGGTACGGCGCAAGCCGTATAGCGTGGTGCTGCTCGACGAAGTCGAGAAGGCCCACCCGGACGTGTTCAACGTGCTGCTGCAGGTGCTCGACGATGGCCGGCTGACCGACGGCCAGGGCCGCACCGTGGACTTCAAGAACACGGTGATCGTGATGACCTCGAACCTGGGCTCGCAGATCATTCAGCAGATGAGCGGCGAACCGCACGAGGCCGTCAAGGGCGCCGTGTGGCAGGAGGTCAAGACGCAGTTCCGGCCGGAGTTCCTGAACCGCATCGACGAAGTGGTGGTGTTCCACGCGCTCGACCAGAAGCACATCGAGTCGATCGCGAAGATCCAGCTGCAGCGGCTGCAGTCTCGTCTTGCGCGCATGGACATGGCGCTGGAGGTCAGCGACGCGGCGCTCGAGCGCATCGCCAGCGCGGGCTACGATCCGGTGTTCGGCGCCCGCCCGCTGAAGCGCGCGATCCAGCAGCAGATCGAAAACCCGGTCGCGCGGCTGATCCTCGAGGGCAAGTTCGCCGCCAAGGACGTCGTGCCGGTGGACTACCAGAACGGCGAGTTCACGTTTGGGCGGGTGGTGCATTGACCCGCGGGGCGACAGTCGTTTCGGCGAATTCCGCCACATGAAGACGCCGGGCCTTGGCCCGGCGTTTTTTATTTTGCCGCGTATGTTCGGATTTGGTCTGACGGACCGTGGGTCTCATGGTCCTCCGATAAGGGCCTCGGTAGCGTCGGGTCATGCCGACGATCCGCGCCACCACCGAATTTGAAGCGCGTTGCGCCTTGCTCGCCTGCATCTGGAGTAGGAAATGACCGCAAAACCCCGAATCTTTGACGTTGCCGATCACCTCAAGACGGATCGCCAGATGGCGCTGTATCTGGAGGCCTGTCTCGAGGAGCAGGATCCCGAACTGGTGATCGCGGCGCTGGGTGACATCGTTCGTGCGAAGGGCCTTCGCGATGTGGCAGTACGCGCCGGTCTGTCCGTCGACGCGCTCGGCAAGGTTCTGAATACGAAGTCGGCCGCTGACTTTGCGACTGTCTTGAGGATTGTCGCGGCGCTTGGCTTGCGCCTGCATGCCATTCCGGCCACTGTTCATGGCAAGACGGGGGCCGCCGCCCTCGCGCAATGGTCCCTTGAAGTCGGCAAGCGCCTGCATTCCTGAAGCCTGACTGTCCGGTTCGGGTTCCCCTCTCCCGCTTGCGGGAGAGGGGCGGGGGAGAGGGCAAGCGGCTCTTGTTATGCCACTGTGGATTGAAACTGCGGTGGTCAAGTTTTATCAGACAGTCGTTAAGGTGGTCTGGTTGAACTTGTCCTCGTAATCCTGCGGCGACTCATACCCCAGTGTCGAATGCAGACGCATGGGGTTATAGAAGCCAACGATGTACTGCATGATGTCGCGCCGGGCTTCGGCCCGGTCGGCGTAGCGGCGCTGCCACACGCGCTCCATTTTCAAGTTCAGGAAGAAGCGTTCGGCCACCGCGTTGTCCCAGCAGTCGCCCAGGCGGCTCATGCTGCAGACCATCCCGTGACGCGCCAGCAAGCTCTGGTACTCGTCGCTGGCGTACTGGCTGCCACGATCCGAATGCACGATCAGACCCGGCCCCGGCTTGCGGTGCGCAATGGCCATCTGCAACGCGCTTACCACCAGGGTGGACGGCATGGCCGCGGCCATGGACCAGCCCACGACCTTGCGGGAGTACAGGTCCAGCACCACCGCCAGGTACAGCCAGCCCTCTAGCGTGCGGATATACGTGATATCCGACACCCACGCCTGGTTGGGCGCCGCGGGTCTGAACTGTCGATCCAGCACGTTGCGCGCGACCGGCCGGTCGTGCCGGCTGTTGGTCGTTGCCACAAATTTGCGTTTCCACACCGGACGCAGATGGGCCTGACGCATCAGCGTGCGAGCGCGATACCGGCCGATCTTGACCCCTTGCCGGCTCACATCCCGCGCCACCCGCCGGCTGCCATAGGTGCGCCCGCTGGCCTCGAATGCGGCGCGCACGTACACCATCTGTCTGGTCCGCTTGGCGTCGCCACCGGGGCGGCGCAAGAACGCATAATAGCCAGCGCGGCTGACACCCAGCGCCAGGCAGGCGCGGCTCAGGGGAATGGCCTCCTTCTGCAAACCACTGACTGCGTGATACATCACTTCAGTTCGCGGGCGAAGAAGGCCGATGCCTTTTTTAGGATCAGGTTGTCCTCCTTCAGGCGCCGGTTCTCTTCCTCCAGCTGACGGATGCGTTGCTGCTCCGGCGTCAGCGGCCTACCAATCCCCTTCTCGCCCTTGAGCTCGGCGTCGTACTGGGCCAGCCAGCGCCGTACGGCCGTCTCGCCAATGGCCATCGAGTGGCACACCTCGGCCACCGACAGGCCTTGATCCCGGATCATCCGGACCACCTCCAGCTTGAAGGCAGGGTCAAATTTGCGGCGTTGCTTCATGGTTCGGTCTTTTTCCTCGTCGATCGTGATTTTCCACTTATCGACCTGTCTGAGGAAATTGAACCACCGCAGTGCGCGTTTCTTGACCTGCATCAAGTCGCTGTCCGTTCCGCGGCCCTAACATCGACTCCGTCATGAAGCTGCGGGGGCGCACTTCATGACTGTCTACCCGTTTCCTTGCTGGAAACTTGACCCGCGGTGCTCCCGTACCGCGGGTTTTTTCTTTTGGGGCGCTCGGCCGCGGCCCCATCGCCGCCACTGCGGCCACTGCCGCCACTGCGGCCACTGCCGCCACTGCGGCCACTGCCGCCACGGCCGCCATTGCCCTTGTCGTTGCCCGAGGCACGGCCGCCCCGCGGCCTTATGCGAAAAACGTGCTTGGATCGGCGAAACCATTCGTTCCTTGTCGCCTTGCCCGCCGGTAGTCTCGATGCTGTCGCGATGGCCCATGCATGCCGTCGCGCATGCCAGCCTCATTTTTTCCGACGGACGGGAGCCCTTGAAGATGATTCGCCAGTTGGCCATTGCGGCCGCAGTGTTGTCCCTTGCCGGCGCGGCCGGTCTCGCGCATGCCCAAACGACCCTGCTCAACGTGTCCTACGACCCCACGCGGGAGCTGTATGTCGACGTCAATGCCGCCTTTGCCAAGGCCTGGAAGGCCAGGGGCGGCGACAACGTGACGATCCGCCAGTCGCACGGCGGTTCCGGCAAGCAGGCGCGCTCGGTCATCGACGGGCTGGAGGCCGATGTAGTGACGCTGGCGCTCGGCTACGACGTCGATGCGATCGCGCAGAAGGGCCTGATCAAGCCGGACTGGCAGAAGCGGCTGCCGCACAATGCCTCGCCCTATACCTCGACCATCGTGTTCCTGGTGCGCAAGGGCAACCCGAAAGCCATCCGCGACTGGAGCGACCTGGTCAAGCCCGGCGTGCAGGTGATCACGCCCAATCCGAAGACCTCCGGCGGCGCGCGCTGGAACTATCTGGCGGCCTGGGGCTATGCGCTGCGCCAGCCGGGCGGCAACGAGGCCAAGGCGCGCGATTTCGTCGCGCAGCTGCTGAAGAACGTGCCGGTGCTGGACTCCGGCGCCCGGGGCGCGACCACGACTTTCGTCGAGCGCGGCATCGGCGATGTGCTGATCGCCTGGGAGAACGAGGCGCTGCTGGCGATCAAGGAGCTCGGTCCGGACAAGTTCGATATCGTCGCGCCGTCCGTGTCGATCCTTGCGGAGCCGCCGGTCGCGGTGGTCGACAAGGTGGTCGACAAGCGCGGCACCCGCCGCGCCGCCGAGGCCTATCTGCAATTCCTCTATACCGACGAGGGCCAGGAGATCGCCGCGCGCAATTACTACCGGCCGATCTCCGAGAAGGTGGCGGCCAAGTACGCGTCGGCCTTCCCGAAGGTCAAGCTGTTCACCATCGACGAAGTGTTCGGCGGCTGGCAGAAGGCGCAGCAGGCCCACTTCGCCGACGGCGGCACCTTCGACCAGGTCTATCAGCCTGGCCGCCGCTGAGCCGCGGGGGACCGGGAGCGTTGATGACCCAAACTGGCACCGAACGCGGCACCGACCGTGGCACCGAACGTGGCACGCTCGCCCGCCGCGCCCCCGCCGATGGACGGCCACTCGCACAAGAGGGCGACCAACAGGATCTCGACCGGTGCGCCGCCGCGCGGTTCGAATCGGCCGGCGCGCTGCCGCTTCCGGCCGCGCTGGCCCGCTATCTGGAGGCGCTGCCAGCGCGACCCGAGCCCGGCTATTCGCTGTGGCGCGACGCCCGCGGCCAGGTGCAGGGGCGCTTCCACCAGTGCTCGCTGACCAGCGCATTCGCACCGCTGATCGCGCTGGCCGACCGCCGCGTGATCGGCCATGAGGGCACCATCCGGACGTACGCAGGCGAGCAGCCCGGCCTGGCCGCGTGGAAACTGTTCGCACTGGCAGCCGACGACGCCTCGCTGGTCGCGCTCGACCGGCTGTCGCGGCTGCTGCATGCGATCAACTACGTGGCCGCGGGCGGCACGGGCCGGCTGGTGCTGAACGTGCACAACCGGCTGCTGGCGGCGGTGGCCGACGACCATGGCGCCGCGTTCCGGCGCGCGGTGCAGGCGCTGGACCTGCCGCAGTCGCAGCTGGTGATCCAGGTGCCGGCCAGCGCCAACGACAATCTGCCGCTGCTGCTGCAAGTGGTCGGCAACTACCGGCGCAACGGCTTTGCCGTCAGCCTGCAGGCGTCCGATCCGGCCGAGGCGGGCGTGCTGATCGCGCAGGCGCGGCCGGACTGGCTCAAGCTCGATATGGGCCGGCTGTGGACCGACCGCCAACTGGCGGGGCTGCGGGCCAGCGCCGCCGATGCCGGCGTGACGCTGATCGGCCGCCGGCTCGACAGCGCCGAAACCGCGCTGCGGCTGCAGGCGGCGGGCATCGAACTGGGGCAGGGGACCCACGCCGGCGCGACGCTCGGCCCGGGCGAACTGCGGCGCGCGGGACCACTGTCGTGCCGTCCCGACTCGCAGCGTCCCGACCCGCACCGCCGAGATTTGCGCCACCCGGACTTGCGCCACCCCGACTCACGGCGCCCCGACTCACGGCGCCCCGATTCCCAGCACGACGACCAGGAGGAACCCAGATGACGTCGCGTCTGCTGTCCCATGCCGCCGACATCGAGCTCGAGGTCCCGCCGGGGCTCGGCATCCTGACCGTGCCTGGCCTGCACGGCAGCGGACCCGAGCACTGGCAGAGCCGTTGGGAACGCCGCTTTCCCGACTGGCAGCGGGTCGAACAGCGCGACTGGTCGCGCCCGAGCCTGCATCTGTGGGCCGAGCGCGTCGGCGACGCGGTCGCTCGGGTGCGGCGGGTCGCACCGCGCGGCGCGGTGCTGGTCGCCCACAGCTTCGGCTGCCTGGCGACGCTGCGCCAGGCGGCGAACGACCCCGACGGCATCGCCGGCGCCGTGCTGGTCGCGCCGGCCGACCCCGACAAGTTCGGCGTCGCGCCGCTGCTGCCGACCTTCCGGCTGCCGTTCCCGACGCTGCTCGCCGCGAGCCGCAACGACCCGTGGATGGCGCAGCGGACCGCGTTCACCTGGGGCACGCTGTGGGGCAGCGAGCTGCACGATGCGGGCAGCCTGGGTCACATCAATGCGGATTCCGGGTTGGGCCGCTGGCCGGAGGGGCTCGGCCTGCTCGGCACGCTGCTGCAAAGGATCGACGCCCGCGGCGCCGGCCGTGCCCATGACAAGCACGGCACCGCATGGGAAGCCGGGCTCGAAGTGATCCCCACCGTCCCATATATCTGAATCGACTAAAGACATGCGTAAATATTCGTTCTGAATATAAGCGCTGCTCTGCACAATCTATTGGTCCGCTGCCGTCGCCGCATAAAGCCGCGCCGGCGGTGCCCATCGCACGTCGAACGCGCGTCGAACGCGCGCCCAGCGCGGCGCGCCACGTTGCCTTCGCCGGTTTTCGCATCCGACACCATGCCTGCCACCTTGCCATTGACCGATACCGTGCCAGCGGCGCCGACCTTTCCGCGGCGGCTGCCCGGCCCGCTGCGCGCCCGCCATACGGTGCTGCCGGGCTTCGGCCTGTCGCTCGGGTTCACGCTGCTGTATCTGACGCTGATCGTGCTGATTCCGCTGGCGGCCGCCTTCCTGAAGGCGTTCACGCTGAGCTGGGACAGCTTCTGGGCCATCGTCACGGCGCCGCGCGTGCTGGCCGCCTACAAGCTCAGCTTCGGCGCCTCGCTGATCGCGGCGATCGTCAATACGGTGTTCGGCCTGGTGGTGGCCTGGGTGCTGGTGCGCTATCGCTTTCCCGGCCGGCGCCTGGTCGATGCGCTGGTCGATCTGCCGTTCGCGCTGCCGACCGCGGTGGCCGGCATCGCGCTGACCGCGCTGTTCGCCGGCAACGGCTGGATCGGCCGCTGGCTCGAGCCGCTCGGCATCAAGGTCGCCTTCAACCCGCTGGGCGTCGTGATCGCGCTGACCTTCATCGGCCTGCCGTTCGTCGTGCGCACGGTGCAGCCGGTGCTGGAAGAACTGGAGCGCGAGCTCGAAGAGGCCGCGGCGAGCCTGGGCGCGACGCGCTGGCAGACCTTCGGCCGCGTGATCGTGCCGGCGATCGCGCCGGCGCTGCTGACCGGGTTTGCGCTGGCCTTCGCCCGCGCCACCGGCGAGTACGGCTCGGTCGTCTTCATCAGCGGCAACATGCCGATGGTGTCGGAGATCGCGCCGCTGATGATCTACGCCAAGCTCGAGCAATACGACTATGCCGGCGCGACCGCGGTGGCGGTGGTGATGCTGCTGATCTCGTTCGCCTTGCTGCTGCTGATCAACGGCCTGCAGGCGTGGTCGCGGCGCCGCCAGAACGGCGGCCGCCAGGCGCCCGCGCAGCCGCGCGGCGACGACGCGGCGGGGGCATCGCGTTCGCTGACCGCGGCCGGAGACTTCTGAGATGGCCGGCTCCCTTCCCGTGGGCGCGGCACGCGCGCTGCCGGCGACGCCGGTGCATGACGCCACCGCCGAGGCGCCGTGGGTGCGCCGCACGCTGATCGCGGTCGCCGCGCTGTTCCTGACGCTGTTCCTGTTCGTGCCGCTCGCCGCGGTGTTCTACGAGGCGCTGCGCCAGGGGCTGAACGCCTACTGGAGCGCGCTGGTCGAGCCCGACGCGCTGGCTGCGATCCGCCTGACGCTGACCGTCGCGGCGATCGCCGTGCCGCTGAACCTGGTGTTCGGCGTTGCCGCGGCCTGGGCCATCGCCAAGTTCGAATTCCCCGGCAAGAGCCTGTTGACCACGCTGATCGACCTGCCGTTTTCGGTCTCGCCGGTGATCTCGGGCCTGATCTATGTGCTGCTGTTCGGCGCGCAGGGCTGGTTCGGACCGTGGCTGGCCGAGCACGACATCCGCATCCTGTTCGCGGTGCCGGGCATTGTGCTGGCGACCGTCTTCGTGACCTTTCCCTTCGTCGCGCGCGAGCTGATTCCGCTGATGCAGGCGCAGGGCACCGAGGAAGAGGAGGCCGCGATCGTGCTCGGCGCATCGGGCTGGCAGACCTTCTGGCGCGTGACGCTGCCCAATATCCGCTGGGGCCTGCTGTACGGCGTGATCCTGTGCAATGCCCGGGCGATGGGCGAGTTCGGCGCGGTGTCGGTGGTGTCGGGCCATATCCGCGGGCTGACCAACACGATGCCGCTGCACGTCGAGATTCTCTACAACGAATACAACTTCGTCGCGGCCTTCGCGGTGGCCTCGCTGCTGACGCTGCTGGCCCTGCTGACGCTGGCGATCAAGACGCTGGTCGAATTCCGTACCCGGCGCGAACTGGGCGAGGCGAACGAGGAAGGCATGCCGGTCGCGCCGGCCATGCTGCCGGCTGCGTCGGCGCTTGCCGTGCCGGCGCAGGCCGCGGCGTTCGCCAACGAATCGGTGTGCGCCGCGCAACCCGCCAAGGTGCGCCGTCCGGCCGCCGGGGCCGATCCGCAAGACAGCTTGGGATGGACATCATGAGCATTCAGGTAAGGCATCTGCACAAACAGTTCGGCGATTTCGTCGCGCTGGACGACGTCACGCTCGATTTCGCGGAAGGGGAACTGACCGCGTTGCTGGGGCCGTCCGGTTGCGGCAAGACCACGCTGCTGCGCGTGATCGCGGGACTGGAGCGCGCCGATCGCGGGCAGGTGCTGCTGGAGGGCCAGGATGCGACCGGGCAGCCGGTGCGCCAGCGCCAGGTCGGCTTCGTGTTCCAGCACTACGCGCTGTTCCGCCATATGACGGTGTTCGAGAACGTCGCCTTCGGCCTGCGCGTCAAGCCGCGCGGCGAGCGGCCGGGCGAGGCGCAGATCCGCGAGCGCGTGCGCGCGCTGCTGGAACTGGTGCAGCTGGACTGGCTGGCCGACCGCTATCCGCCGCAGCTGTCGGGCGGGCAGCGCCAGCGCATCGCGCTGGCCCGCGCGCTGGCGGTCGAGCCGCGCGTGCTGCTGCTGGACGAGCCGTTCGGCGCGCTCGATGCCAAGGTCCGCAAGGAGCTGCGGCGCTGGCTGCGGCGGCTGCACGACGAGCTGCACGTGACCAGCGTGTTCGTCACGCACGACCAGGAGGAAGCGCTCGAAGTGGCCGACCGCGTGGTGCTGATGCAGCGCGGCCGTGTCGAGCAGGTGGGCTCGCCGCAGGCGGTCTACGAACATCCGGCCACGCCGTTCGTGTTCGGCTTCCTTGGCCATGTCAACCGCATTCACGGGCGGCTCGAGCGCGGAGCCGGGGGCGGGGCGCTGCGTAGCGGTGCGGCGCTGCTGTCGTTGTGCAGCGGTCCTGATGACGAGGGCCTGGGCTCGGTCGACGAGGTGGATGGCGCCGAGGCCATCGGCTACGTCCGTCCGCACGACGTCGAGCTCGAGCGCTATGCGCCCGGCGCCGAAGGCATCGTCGCAACGCTGCGGCGTGCGCTCGCGCTCGGGCCCGTCGCGCAGCTGGAACTCGAGCGCGAGGACAACCGCGAGCTGATCGAGGTGGTGCTGCCGCTCGAACGCTTCCAGCGCGACGGTTATCGCGAGGGCGAGCTGCTGGCGGCGCGGCCGCGCCGCATGCGGGTGTTCGCCGGAGAGCAGGGCGCGCGGCAGGCGGCACGCACGCCGGCATCGGCAGGAGCGTCGCGATGAACTTCCAGCAACTGCGATCGATCCGCGAGGCGGTGCGCCGCCAGTTCAACCTGACCGAGGTCGCCAACGCGCTGTACACCTCGCAGCCCGGCGTGTCGCGCCAGATCCGCGAGCTCGAGGAGGAACTGGGTGTCGAGATCTTCGAGCGCTACGGCAAGCGGCTGACCGGGCTGACCGCGCCGGGCCGCGAGATCGTCCGCATCGTCGAGCGCCTGCTGCTCGAGGCGGAGAACCTGCGCCAGGCCGGCGACGAATTCGCCGGCCGCCATACCGGCCGGCTGACGGTCGCCACCACGCATACGCAGGCGCGCTATGCGCTGCCCAAGGTCGTCACCGAATTCCGGCGTGCCTACCCGCACGTCACGCTGGCGCTGCAGGAGGCCTCGCCCAACCATATCGTCGAGCTGCTGCTGTCGGGACAGGCCGATATCGGCATCGCCACCGAGGCCTTGGCCAGCGAACCGTCGCTGACGGCGTTCGACGCCTATACCTGGCGCCATGTGCTGGTGGTGGCGCCGGACCATCCGCTGACGCGGCTGCCCGAGCCGACGCTGGAGGACCTGGCAGGCTTTCCGATCATCACCTACGACGCTGGCTTTACCGGCCGGCGCAAGATCGACAGCGCGTTCGCACAGGCCGGCCTGCAGCCCGAGATCGTGCTGACCGCACTGGACGCCGACGTGATCAAGACCTATGCCGAGCTCGATCTGGGCGTCGGCATCATTGCGTCGATGGCCTACGACGCGCGCAAGGACAGCGGCCTGGTGCGGATTTCGGCCGATCATCTGTTCGCGCCGAACACCACCAGCGTGGCGGTGCGCCGCGGGGCCTATCTGCGCGGCTACGCGCATGCCTTCATCCAGCTGTTCGCGCCGCAGCTGTCCGAGCAGGCGGTCAGCAGCGCGCTGTCCGAAGGCGGCAGCCTGGGCGCGCTGACGGCCGAGGCCGCGTAGGCGTTCGCGGCGCGGTTGCCAACGCGGCTGCCTTCTGCCCCGGCCCCTTTCCCGCAAGCGGGAGAGGGCAGAAGACCCACAGGGACTGCCATGCCGCAAGCATCGCGGCGCTGCCGCATGCCGGCATGGTTCTGCGCCGGGCGCTCGCCGCGCTTGCACTCTGCTGCGTCTCGTCATACGTGGATCCCGCCGCGTTCGGTTCGGGCCCGGCAGCGGCCCCTTCGCGCCGCCGGCCGCCCGTTCGTCGCATCCGGGTTTCATTCGCGCCGCCACCCGGGTTACATTACGCGCACGGACACGGGATGCGGTCCGATGCAGCGGCCGCGCGCCATGCTGCACCGCATCGCCGGTCATCCCGTGCCGCGTGCGATCCGCCGGACAGTTGGCGAATGCCGCGGTGGGGGCCGCACTGCCGCATGGAACGTCGGCGGGCGGCGGCTAGAATGAGGCAACAGTCCCTCCCCACACCCGCGTCGCCGAGGTGGCGGTGGAAGGACGGAGGCGACATGAGATCGACGCACCGCTGTTTCACCCACGCCATTCCCTCCCGCCTGACGCTGCTGGGGCGCGACCTGGTGTTCGTGCTCGTGATGAACGGCGTGATCGCGGTCAGCCTGACCTGGGGCTTCCAGACCGGCGGCACCTTCCTGAAGAACTTCGTCTATAGCCAGCTGATCGGCCTGTCGATCTGGGCGCTGATCGATATTCCGCGCGTGGTGATCTGGCGCAACGAGCGCCCGGCCGGCTGGCCCTTCATCCTGCTGGCGATCGCCGCGGTGCCGCTGGGCGTGCTGTTCGGCAGCTGGGCGACGCGGATGGTGATGGACCTGCCGCCCAAGTCGATGGAAGAGGCCAACGACATGCTGCGGATGTGCCTGGTGGTCGGGATGCTGGCGGCGACCAGCATGATCTACTTCTACTGGTCGCGCGAACGCCTGGCCTTCCTGCAGCGCCAGGCCGCGCTCGACGCGCTGCAGCGCGAGGAGGCCGAGAAGCAGCTGGTGCGCGCGCAGCTGATGGCGCTGCAGGCGCAGATCGAACCGCACTTCCTGTTCAATTCGCTGGCCCACCTCGACGGCCTGATCGCCACCGATCCGCATGCCGCGCGCAAGCTGCTGCAGGGGCTGATCGGCTTCCTGCGGCGCTCGCTGGCCCATACCCGTGCGGAGCAATGCACGCTGCAGCAGGAGTTCGCGCTGCTGCGCAGCTATCTCGATATCCAGGGGCTGCGCTTCGGCCAGCGGCTGTCCTATCAGTTCGATCTGCCGGACGATCTGGCCGAGGTCGAGATTCCGCCGATGCTGATCCAGCCGCTGGTCGAGAACGCCGTCACGCACGGCATCGAACCGTGCATGGCGGGCGGGCGCATCACCGTGTCGGCGCGCGCCCAGGGCGAGAATGCCGTACAGGTGTCGATCGCCGATACCGGCGTCGGCTTCGCGCAGGCCCCGGTCAAGGGCTCGGGCCTGGGACTGACCCATGTACGCGAACGCCTGGCGCGCATCTTCGGCGCCGCGGCCACGATGCAGATCGAGGAAAACGTGCCCAGCGGCGTGGTGGTGCGGCTGACCGTGCCCGTGACGCGCAAGCCGGCCGCGCAGGGCGTGCCGGCGCCGGCCGCCAGTTGCGGTGCGGCGCAGGGCGGGGCCGCGCCGGCGGTGCCGGTGCCGCCGATTCCGGCCGGCTCGGCCGCGTCGGTCGTCCCCCGATCCTGATACCGATTTCGCGGGCCGGGCCGTGTGTTGCCGCCGCCCGCCCCGTTAGCGCCGACGGTCGCCGATCTCCTTCGCGCCCGTCGATGATCCATCGATCGACTGCCACCGATTCCACGATGACGCCGACCTTGCTGATTGCCGACGACGAACCGCTGCTCGCCCGCGTGTTGCACGCCGAATTGTCCAGCCTGTGGCCCGAGGCGCAGGTCGTCGCGACCGTGCATGACGGGGTGTCGGCGCTCGAGGCGGTGCGCCAGCACGCGCCGCGCGTCGCCTTTCTCGATATCCGGATGCCCGGCATCACCGGCATGGAGGTGGCGCGCGACCTGCTCGGCAAGCCCGGCGCGCCGCTGGTGGTGTTCGTCACCGCCTACGACCAGTTCGCGCTGGAAGCCTTCGAAAGCGCGGCGGTCGACTACGTGCTCAAGCCGATCCAGCGCGAGCGGCTGGAGGCCACCGTCAACCGGCTGAAGACGCGGCTGGCGATGCCGCCGCAGGCGATGGACGGCAACGCCTCGGCGGGCGCGCTCGAAGGCGAGCGGCTGGAGCAGCTGCTGAACCGGCTGGAGGCGCTGGACCGC
The DNA here is from genome assembly GCF_008801915.1 of Cupriavidus gilardii. Classification (GTDB taxonomy): domain Bacteria; phylum Pseudomonadota; class Gammaproteobacteria; order Burkholderiales; family Burkholderiaceae; genus Cupriavidus; species Cupriavidus gilardii. The sequence continues at coordinate 42,539 of NZ_VZOV01000024.1, read as the reverse complement.
GACACCATCGCGCGCACCGGCGGTCCGTATCTGCGCTTCATCAAGGCGCTGGTGGGCCAGGAGGTGCGCATCATCCCGGTCGACGAGGTGATCTATCTGGAGGCCACCGACAAGTACGTCAACGTGGTGTCGAACAGCGGCGAGGCGCTGATCCGCACCAGCCTGCGCGAACTGACCCAGCAGCTCGATCCGGACCGCTTCTGGCAGATCCATCGCGGCACGGTGGTCAACATCGACTGCGTCGCCGCCGCGGTCAACCAGTCGCTGGGGCGCCTCGCGCTGAAGCTGCGCAACCGCCCCGAGACGCTGCCGGTGGCGCGCCAGTACGCCTATCTGTTCAAGCAGATGTAACGCGCGGCCGGCGCGCGATGCGCCGTTTCCCCAGCGGTTTTCCACTATGATGCTCCGGTTGCGCCGCACCACGGCGCGCACCCGGGCGTCGCGCCGCCTTCGCTTTCCTTTTGTCGTTTCCCCGTTGTTTCCCTTTATTTCCCTGCTGATCGAGGAGTGAATTGCCATGGATTTCGCCACCACCGACCTTTGCGACGATCACGAGGCTCGCCTGGCCGACGGCTCGCTGCGCGTGCTGACGCCGGGCTGGCAGGCGTTCGGCAAGCGCGCGCGCTTTGCCGGTCCCGCCATGACGCTGAAGGTGTTCGAGGACAACTCGCTGGTGCGCGAGGCCCTCGAGTCGCCGGGGCAGGGCAGGGTGCTGGTGGTCGACGCCGGCGGTTCGGCGCGCTGCGCGCTGGTCGGCGGCAATCTCGGCCAGCTTGGCCAGAAGAACGGCTGGGCGGGCATCGTGCTGAACGGCTATGTGCGTGACACCGTCGAGCTGAACGACTGCGAGATCGGCATCCGCGCGCTGGGCGTGCATCCGCGCAAGAGCGAGAAGCGCAACAGCGGGCAGCGCGACGTCGCGCTGCAGATGCCCGGCGCGGTCGTGCGTCCGGGCAACTGGATCTACGCCGACGAGGACGGTGTGCTGGTGTCCGACGTGGAGTTGGGCAAGGGGGGCAAGGCGGCCTGAGCCGTCCGACAGCCCTTGCACACAATTTCACGATGCGGAAAGACGTTTTGATGCGCAAAAATACATGGGTGCGCGGCACAACCGTCGTTTCTCATGATGGGAAAGGTCTTGCCGTATCGTGAAATGTTTTCGATAACATACTGAAATTTAAGGATAAAAAATCTGCGGCGAAGGCCGCATCGAGCCTTGTTGCGTCGCGGGATGCTTCTCTACACTCTTATATAAGACATATGACTTGCGGCGCTTCCGGAACGCTGAAACCGGCACCGGCGCCCAGGTCGGCAGACCGGCTCCCCGGCCGGTCGCGTCGCAAAGATTTGCCGAACCCCATTAACAGGAGAGTGACATGTCCCGCGAAATCGAAGCACAAAAGCTCAAGCAAGACTGGGAAACCAACCCGCGCTGGAAGGGTATCCGCCGCAACTTCACGGCCGAGGACGTGGTGCGGCTGCGCGGCTCGGTGCAGATCGAGCACACGCTGGCCCGTCGTGGCGCCGAGAAGCTGTGGCATCTGCTCAATACCGAGCCGTTCGTCAACACGCTGGGCGCGCTGACCGGCAACCAGGCGATGCAGCAGGTCAAGGCCGGCCTGAAGGCGATCTACCTGTCGGGCTGGCAGGTCGCCGGCGACGCCAACCTGGCCGGCGAGATGTATCCGGACCAGTCGCTGTATCCGGCCAACTCGGTGCCGCAGGTGGTCAAGCGCATCAACAACACCTTCCAGCGCGCCGACCAGATCCAGTGGAGCGAGGGCAAGGGTGATGTCGATTTCTTTGCGCCGATCGTGGCGGACGCGGAGGCAGGCTTCGGCGGCGTGCTGAACGCGTTCGAGCTGATGAAGGCGATGATCGAAGCGGGCGCCGCGGGCGTGCACTTCGAAGACCAGCTCGCCTCGGTCAAGAAGTGCGGCCACATGGGCGGCAAGGTGCTGGTGCCGACCCGCGAGGCCGTCGCCAAGCTGACCGCCGCGCGCCTGGCGGCGGACGTGATGGGCGTGCCGACGCTGGTGATCGCCCGTACCGATGCGGAAGCGGCCGATCTGCTGACCTCGGACATCGACGATCGCGACAAGCCGTTCTGCACTGGCGAGCGCACCGTCGAAGGCTTCTACCGGACCCGGCCCGGCATCGAGCAGTCGATCGCGCGTGCGCTGGCCTATGCGGAAGTGGCCGACCTGGTCTGGTGCGAAACCGGCAAGCCGGATCTGGAGTTCGCCAAGAAGTTCGCCGAGGCCGTGCACGCCAGGTTCCCGGGCAAGCTGCTGGCCTACAACTGCTCGCCGTCGTTCAACTGGAAGAAGAACCTGGACGACGCCACCATCGCCAAGTTCCAGAAGGAGCTGGGCGCGATGGGCTACAAGTTCCAGTTCATCACGCTGGCCGGCTTCCACTCGCTGAACTACTCGATGTTCAACCTGGCCTACGGCTATGCGCGCAACCAGATGAGCGCGTTCGTCGAGCTGCAGGAGGCCGAGTTCAAGGCGGCCGAGAAGGGCTTCACCGCGGTCAAGCACCAGCGCGAAGTCGGCACCGGCTACTTCGACGCGGTCACGCAGACCATCGAAGGCGGCCAGTCGTCGACCACCGCGCTGAAGGGCTCGACCGAGGACGAGCAGTTCTTCGACAAGAAGGTGGCTTGAAGTCGTAAGACTTGCGCGTGCTGGTTCCCTCTCCCGCTTGCGGGAGAGGGGTTGGGGGAGAGGAAAGGCGGCGGCGCACAGGCCGATGCGGTTCCTGCAGCCACCTCCTCTCCGCAACCCTCTCCCCCGTGGGGAGAGGGGGAACATCATCGCAGCGTGTGGCTGGGCAGGCCGGCCTTACTCACCGGTAGACGATCACCGGAATATCGGTATGCGTCAGCACCTTCTGCGTCTCGCTGCCGAGCAGCAGGCCGGACAGGCCGCGGCGGCCGTGCGAGGCCATGAAGATCACGTCGCAGCCATGCCGTTCGGCCGCGTCGATGATGCCCAGATAGGGCACGGCGAAGGTCGACATATCGGTGTCGCATGGCACACCGGCCGCGGTGGCGGCAGTCTCGACCTCCTTCAGGTAGATGCGCGCCTGCGCCTCGATGCGGTCCTTGAAGGCCTGCGGGGCCTCGACCACGATCTCGCTGAACGGCGTGTACGGATATTCCTCGAGGCAGACATAGGCCGTGACCCGCGCACCGATGGCTTTGGCCAGTTCGATGCCGCCGTCGATCGCTTTCTTGGACAGCTCCGAACCGTCAGTGGGGAGCAGGATGTGCTTGAACATGGCCGATCTCCTTGCGATGAGTCCAAAGGCATGCCCGAGGGCACCGGAAGCGGGGCGAAGGAACCGACCCGCGCTGACTTCATTGTAGCCAGTGTGGCGGCTAATGCATCGCGGGCGAACCCTTGCACGCTCGTCGTGCCGAGTCAGGCACCGACCGGCTCGTCGGCCGCGGGCAGCGGCGCCTGCTCGCCGCGGCGCCAGTAGGCAGGATTGCCGTAGGTGTTCTTCAGATGATCGATAAACAGCCGCACCCGCAGCGGCAGATGCTTGCGCTGGGGAAACACCGCATGGATGCCGATCGGCGGCGCCTGGAATTCGTCGAGCACGGTAACCAGGCGCCCGGTCGCGATCTCGTGTCCGACCTCCCACCACGAGCGCCACGCCAAGCCATGCCCTTGCAGGCACCAGGCATGCAGCACCGCGCCGTCGGTGCATTCCATATTGCCGCCGACCTTGACCGTGACCGGGCGGCCGTCCTGCTGGAACACCCAGCCGCGCTGCACGTTGGCGCTGGCGCCGAAGGCCAGGCAGTTGTGGGCCGCCAGTTCTTCCGGCGTCTGCGGCGTGCCGCGCCGCGCCAGGTACGACGGCGCGGCCACCACCACGCGGCGGTTCTCCGCCAGCCGGATCGACACCAGGCTCGAATCGGGCAGGTCGCCCAGGCGGATCGCGCAGTCGAAGCCCTCGTTGACCAGATCGACCACGCGGTCCGACAGGTCCAGCGTGATGGTCACGTCCGGATGCGATTCGATGAACAGCGGCACTACCGGCGCGACGTGCTTGCGGCCGAAGCCAGCGGGTGCGGTCACGCGCAGATGGCCGCTGGCCTTGACGCCGCCGGCCGAGACGCTGGCCTCGGCGTTCTGCAGATCGTTCAGGATCCGCTGGCAGTCCTCCAGGAAGGCCGAGCCCTCGAAGGTCAGCGTGATCTTGCGAGTGGTGCGCACCAGCAGCTTGACGCCGAGCCGTTCCTCCAGCGCGTCGATGCGGCGGCCGATGATGGCCGGCGCGACGCCCTCGGCGGTGGCGGCCGCCGACAGGCTGCCGCGCGAGGCGACCGAAACGAAGGTCGCCAGTTGCTTGAAATGATCCACGTGTCCCCGATGTTTTGCGGCCGGCGCGACAAAAAGCGATCTTGGCGGTACGTGCGCGCCGGCGGATGGGCGGGCCGGAGCCGATATTGGTTTCGGATCTTCCGGCGGTTCGCCAAGATTAGTAGCGCAAAAGTAAAAGATCAAGTGACCCGGGTCGGCTATGCCGCGCTGCAGCGCCTGCCTACAATGCTCGGAATTCGTGGTACGCCGGCCCTGTGCCGCGGCCGCCAACCCCTGGTCCTTGCTGCTATGAACCCGATCCGCGCCGTCGTCTTCGATGCCTATGGCACGCTGTTCGACGTGTATTCCGTCACGGCGCGCGCGGAGCAGCTGTTTCCCGGCAAGGGCGAGGCGCTGGCGCTGCTGTGGCGCGACCGCCAGATCGACTACACGCGGATCCGCACGATGGCGGCGCCCGACGGGGCCTGGTACAAGCCGTTCTGGGCGATCACCGTCGACGCGCTGCGCTATGCGGCGCAGCGGCTGGATCTGCGGCTCGATGCCGCCGCCGAGGGGCAGCTGCTGAAGGAATACGCGTGCCTGTCGGCCTTTCCGGAAAACCTGGGCGCGCTGCGCCGCCTGCGCGCGGCCGGCCTGCCGCTGGGCATCCTGTCCAACGGCAATCCGGAGATGCTGGACATCTCGGTCAAGAGCGCCGGCATGCAGGGCCTGTTCGACCATGTGCTGTCGGTCGACGCGGTGCGCCAGTACAAGACCGCGCCGGCCGCCTATGCGCTCGGTCCCGCGGCCTTCGGCGTGCCGGCGCACGAGATGCTGTTTGTCTCGTCCAACGGCTGGGACGCGTGCGGCGCGACCTGGTTCGGCTACACCACGTTCTGGATCAATCGTGCCGGCCACCCGGCGGAGCGGCTCGACGCCGAGCCGAGCGGGACCGGGCACGACATGAACGACCTGCTCGATTTCGTGCGCGCACGCGGCATCGCCGTCGCGCATGGATGAAGAGGGCAGGCATGGCACAACCCCCATCGATCACAGGAGAACATTGATGGCCATCACGTTGCCTGCGGGCATGAAGATTACCGGCGAAATCCTGCCGGCCTACGAAGATATCCTCACGCCGGAAGCGCTGGCCCTGGTGGACAAGCTGCACCGTGCCTTCGAGCCGCGCCGCCAGCAGCTGCTGGCCGCGCGCGTCGAACGCGCCAAGCGCCTGGACGCGGGCGAGCGCCCCGACTTCCTGCCGGAGACCAGGTCGATCCGCGAAGGCGACTGGAAGATCGCGCCGATCCCGAAGGCGCTCGAATGCCGCCGCGTCGAAATCACCGGCCCGGTCGAAGCCAAGATGGTCATCAACGCGTTCAACTCGGGCGCGGACAGCTACATGACCGACTTCGAGGATTCGAACACGCCGAACTGGCACAACCAGCTGCAGGGCCAGGTCAACCTGAAGGCCGCCGTGCGCCGCACGCTGACGCTCGAGGCCAAGGGCAAGGTCTACAAGCTGAACGACAAGATCGCCACGCTGCAGGTGCGTCCGCGCGGCTGGCATCTGGACGAGAAGCACGTGACCATCGACGGCCAGCGCGTGTCGGGCGGCATCTGGGACTTCGCGCTGTTCCTGTTCCATAACGCCAAGGAGCAGATCGCGCGCGGCGCCGGTCCGTTCTTCTATCTGCCGAAGATGGAAAGCCATCTGGAAGCGCGCCTGTGGAACGACATCTTCGTGATGGCGCAGAACGAGATCGGCCTGCCGCAGGGCACCATCAAGGCGACCGTGCTGATCGAGACGATCCTGGCCGCCTTCGAGATGGAAGAGATCCTGTACGAGCTGCGCGAGCACAGCGCGGGCCTGAACGCCGGCCGCTGGGACTACATCTTCTCGTGCATCAAGAAGTTCAAGACCGACAAGAACTTCTGCCTGGCCGACCGCGCCAAGGTCACGATGACCGCGCCGTTCATGCGCGCCTACGCGCTGCTGCTGCTCAAGACCTGCCACAAGCGCGGCGCGCCCGCGATCGGCGGCATGAGCGCGCTGATCCCGATCAAGAACGATCCGGAGAAGAACGAGATCGCGATGCAGGGCATCATCGGCGACAAGCGCCGCGATGCGACCGACGGCTATGACGGCGGCTGGGTGGCTCACCCGGGCCTGGTCGAGCCGGCGATGAAGGAATTCGTCGCGGTGCTGGGCGACAAGCCGAACCAGTTCGACAAGCAGCGCCCGGATGTCAACGTCAGCGGCGCCGACCTGCTGAACTTCCAGCCGGAGACGCCGATCACCGAAGGCGGCCTGCGCATGAACATCAATGTGGGCATCCATTACCTGGGCGCCTGGCTGGCCGGCAACGGCTGCGTGCCGATCCACAACCTGATGGAAGACGCCGCCACCGCCGAGATCTCGCGTTCGCAGGTCTGGCAGTGGATCCGCTCGCCGAAGGGCGTGCTGGAGGACGGCCGCAAGGTGACCGCCGAGATGGTGCGCGCGCTGATTCCGGAAGAACTGGCCAAGGTCAAGGAAGTGGTCGGTGGCGACACGAAGACCTACGACCGCGCCGCCGAGATCTTCGAACAGATGTCGACGTCGGAATCGTTCGCCGAATTCCTGACGCTGCCGCTGTACGAGGAGATCTGATGGCGTTGCCCTCTCCCGCTTGCGGGAGAGGGCGGATCACTGGTGGATCGCACACCTTGGACAAGCCCGCATCCGCGGGCTTTTTGCTTTGCGGAATGCGGCTGCGGCGCGAGGCCCTCATAATGGCGGCTTGAGCAAGAGGGAGAATCAAGTTGCGCTTCGAGCATCTGGTAGAGATCAATGACCCCAACATGCCGGCGCTGGAACCGCTGACGGCGGACCAGGTCTGGCAGGGGCTGGTACTGCGCGGCCAGTCGCCGGAGCTGTTCGTGCTGGGCCTGGACCGTGCCGAGATCACGGGCCGCGGCGACGACTGGATCGAACGCGTGCTGCATTTCGGCAACGCGCAGATTCGCGACCGGGTCGTGTTCGAACCGCGCCGCTCGGTCCGCTACGAGACCGCCGCCACCGCCGACCATGCCGGCGGCACGCTGACGATGACGGTCGAGACGCCGGGCCCCGGCGCGTTGCTGTTGCGCTTTACCTACGAGACGACGATGCCGGCCGTCGACGCCAGCGGCGACGACCGCTACGCCGAGATCGTCAAGTCGGCCTATCACGAGGCCGATCTCGATACGGTCCGCAAGATCCGCGAACTGGCCAGCACCGGCAGGCTCGGGTGAGCGAGGACGCCTTGCCGCCGCGCGGCGGCGACGGCCGCGCCCGCAGCGCCCCCACGCGCGCCCAGCTGCGCGAGCGCTATGGCGACAAGCTGCGCTGGCTGGTGCTGGTCACGCTGATGATCGGCACGATGTCGTCGATCGTGTCGTCGACCATCGTCAACGTCGCGGTGCCGGACCTGAGCCGGCATTTCGGGCTGGGGCAGGAGCGCGCGCAATGGGTCGCGGCCAGCTTCATGATCGCGATGACGCTGGCGATGCTGCTGACCCCATGGCTGCTGAACCGCTACGGCCTGCGCCGCACCTTTCTCGGCGCGGCGGTGCTGCTTGGCGTCGGCGGGCTGGTCGGCGGCTTCTCGCCCAGCTATGGCGTGATGATCGCGATGCGCGTGGCCGAAGGCATCGCCGCGGGCATCATGCAGCCGCTGCCCAATATCCTGATCCTGCGCGTGTTCGAGGAACGCGAGCAGGGCCGGGCGATGGGCATGTTCGGCTTCGGCGTGGTGCTGGCGCCGGCGCTGGGGCCGAGCCTGGGCGGCTTCCTGGTCGAATCGTTCGGCTGGCGCTCGATCTTCTTCGTGGTGGTGCCGCTGACGATCGTCGCCGGACTGATGGCGCGCCGCTTCATGGCGATCGATTCGGCGATGATGGGCGAGCGCAAGCCGCTCGACTGGCAGGGGCTGGCGCTGGCCGGGGTCGCCACGGTGATGCTGCTGAACGGCCTGGTCGAGCTGCGCGAGGACACGGCCACCGGCATGCTGCTGTCGGGGCTCGGCGTGCTGCTGCTGGTGCTGTTCGTGCTGTGGCAGCTGCGCGCGTCGGACCCGCTGATGAACATGCGGTTGTACAGCTATCGGCAGTTTTCGGCCGGTGCGGTGGTCGCCTTCATCTATGGCGCCGGACTGTTCGGTTCGACCTATCTGCTGCCGGTCTATATGCAGATGGCGCTGCAGTACTCGCCGTCGCAGGCGGGCTTCGTGCTGCTGCCGGCCGGCATTGCGCTGGCCGTGACCATCGCCCTGGCCGGACGGCTGACCAGCCGCGTGCCGCCGCATATCCAGGTGTCGGCCGGCCTCGCGCTGCTGGCCGCGTCGTTCCTGTTGATGGCGCTGGGCTCGCTGACGACGCCCTACGTGGTGCTGATCGCGCTGGCGGTGCTGGGCCGCATCGGCCTGGGCTGCATCCTGCCGTCGCTGTCGCTGGGTGCGATGCGGGGCGTCGATTTCTCGCTGATCGCGCAGGGCTCGAGCGTGATCAACTTCGTGCGGCAGCTGGGCGGTGCGATCGGCGTCAGTCTGGCCGGCGTCGGCCTGCAATGGCGGCTCGAGTCGCATGGCGCGCTGCTGGCCGGCAATCAGGCCGGCGCCGATGCCGCGGCCCGCATCCGCGCGTTCGACGAAACCTTCCTGGCGGTCGGGCTGGTGATCGCGACCGCGATCCTCGCGGCCTGGCGGATCCGGCCGCGGCGGCAGCCGGAGCGGGTGGGGCAGTAGCGCCTTGTCGAGTGACCGATCGCGGCGCCCCGCGCAGGCGGGGCTCCGTGTGCCGGCGGTCTTGCGTTGAAGCCGCCGGGTCCCCGCCTGCGGGGGGACGACGGTACGCCAAGGGTCAGCTCGCCGCGCCCGACTTCAGCTCCTCGACCAGCTCGATGTACTTCTGCATCGCCTCTTGCTGGCTGGTGCCCTTCAGCGTTTCCCACGCCTCGAACTTGTAGCGGCCGACGAAGTCGGTCATGCCGGGCTTGTCGCCATGGGCGTCACCCTCGCTGCCTTGCTTGTACAGCGCGTACAGGCGCAGCAGCGTCATGTTGCTGGGGCGTTCGGACAGTTGCTTGACGTCGTTCTGCGCTTGCTCGAAGCGCTGCTGCAGGTCGCTCATGGGGACTCCGGGACGGTGAGGGGGATCGACCCGCGATGATAGCCGCGGGTGCCGCCGATCCGGCCCGGAAAAAACCGAGGACGGCTTCGGTTCGGCGGCCAGCGGATACAATCGCGGCATGTCATGGATTCTTGCCGTTGAAACCTCCACCGAGTGGTGTTCGGTCGCGCTCGGCCACGCCTCGCCAGCCGGCGGCCTGCGCTGCCTGGCCCGCCACGAACAGACCGGTCCGCGCTCGTCGGGCCGGGTTCTGCCCGCCGCGGGCGAACTGCTGGCCGAGGCCGGCATCCGGCTGGCCGATTGTGCCGCGATCGCCTTCGGCGCGGGCCCGGGCTCGTTCACCGGCCTGCGCACCGCCTGCGGCATCGCCCAGGGTCTGGCCTTCGGCGCCGATCTGCCGGTCGTTCCCGTCAATACGCTGATGGCCTGCGCCGAGCGCGTGCGCGGCGTGCCCGGGGCCGCGCTGGAGGGCGACGCCACGGCCGAGCCGCTGCCCGCCGGCATGCCGGTGCTGGTCGCGCTGGACGCGCGCATGGACGAGGTCTACACCGGGCTGTTCGGCTGGGACGCGGCCCGCGGCGAATGGCACCAGGCCGGTCCGATGGGCGTGGTCCCGCCCGAGGCGGTGCAGGCGCCGTCCGCGACATTCTGGCTGGCCGGCAACGGCGTCACGGTCCATGGCGAACGATTGCACGCCGCCGCGCAGGCCGCGCGCACGATCCCCGACGCGATGCCGCACGCGGCCGCAGTGGTGGCGCTGGCGCAGCGTGCGCTGACGCGCGGCGAAACCGTGGCGGCGGCCGATGCGGCGCCGCTGTATCTGCGCGACAAGGTCGCGCAGACCGTCGCCGAGCGCCAGGCCGCGGCGGCCGGCCGCGCGTCGCTGGCAGCGACCGGAGAGCGGCAATGAGCGCCGCGCTCGGCGACAGCCGTGCCCGCGCCGTCCCCTGGCCCGCGGTGCCGGCCATGCCGGTGTTGCCGAGCGGCTGGGCGCTGGCCCGGATGACCGCGCGCGACCTCGACGCGGTGGTCGACATCGAGCAGCGCGCCTATACCCACCCCTGGACCCGCGGCAATTTCGAGAACTCGGTCAAGGCCGGCCATATCGGCCTGACGCTGCGCGACCCGGCCGGGCAGCTGGCCGGCTACGCGGTGCTGATGCCGGTGGTCGACGAGATGCACCTGCTCAATATCACGATCGAGCCGGCGCGCCATCGGCAGGGACTCGGCAAGCTGCTGCTGGCGGTGGCGCTGGCCACCGCGCATCAGCATCGGCTGCCCAATGTGCTGCTCGAAGTCAGGCCGTCGAATACCGCCGCGCTGGCGCTGTACGAGGCCGCCGGTTTCGAGACGATCGGCCGGCGCAAGGGCTATTACCCGGCCGCCGACGGACGCGAGGACGCACTGGTGCTGCGGCGCCGCTGGGACACGGCCCTTGACGGCGCACAGGACGGCACGCAGGACGGCCCGCGGGAGGCATCGGCATGAACCGGCGCGCGTTGTTTCTGGAGGCGCTCGGCATCGGCACCGAATGGGTGCCGCGGCATGCCGCGGCGGTTCAGGCGGAGCCCGAGGCCGCGGCGGCAACGGGGCTGCCGGAGCGGCAAGCGACAGGCTTCGAAGGACCGAGCCATCCAGCGCCGAGCCATCCAGCGCCGGACCATCCAGCGCCGGACCATCAGGCGCCGCGCCTCGACGCTGCCCGCGCGACGACCGCCCCCGCCCCCGCGCCGACGCCACGCCAGCCGGTCATTCCGATCGTTGCCGACGACGGCTTGCGGCTGCCGCTCGGCGAGTCGGTCGCGCAGCCCGCGGACGACCTTGCCACGCTCGACTGGCAGGCGCTGGAAGCGCGCGTGGCCGGCTGCACCGCCTGCCAGCTGTGCGGCACGCGGACCCGCACGGTGTTCGGCGTCGGCGATCGCGAGGCCGACTGGATGCTGGTCGGCGAGGCCCCGGGCGAGAACGAGGACCGTCAGGGCGAGCCCTTCGTCGGCCAGGCCGGCAAGCTGCTCGACAACATGCTGGCGTCGCTGCAGCTGGCGCGCGGGCGCAACGTGTTCATCGCCAACGTGCTGAAGTGCCGGCCGCCGGGCAACCGCAATCCCGAGCCGGCCGAGGTCGAGCAGTGCGAGCCCTTCCTGCGCCGGCAGATCGCCCTGGTGCGTCCGCGCCTGATCGTCGTGCTGGGCCGTTTCGCCGCGCAGACGCTGCTGCGCACCACCACGCCGATCAGCAAGCTGCGCGGCACGGTGCATCGCTACGAGGGCATCCCGGTGGTGGTGACCTACCACCCGGCCTACCTGCTGCGCACGCTCTCCGACAAGGCGCGTGCCTGGGAAGACCTGTGCCTGGCGCGCGATGTCTATCGGCAGAGCGATCCGGCCGCGCCGGCCGATCTGCTGGATTCCGGGCAGCACGATTCCCCGTTGCGCGACCTATCACGGGCCGGCGTTGCCGGCGGCGGCGATGCGGGAGCCGGTCACTGAACTGGCCGGCGCCGGCGCGACCACGGCCGAGCCGCTGTGGCGCGCCGCCACGTCGGCGCGCGTGCGCGATCTGGCCTGGTGCACGCTGGCGCCGCCGCTGCTGAGCGGCTTGCCGCGCGATGTCGCCGCGCTGGCCGCGCTCGCCGAAGGGGGCGGCGCGGCGCTGGCGAGCTGGCCGCCCGCCGCCCTCGCGGCCTGGCAGCGCTGGCTGGCCGCCGCCGATCCCCGGCAGCTGCCGCCCACGATCGAGGAACTGTCCGCCTTGCCCGGCGCCGTCCAGGCGCTGGCTCCGGCCGCGCGCAGCCTGCGGCTGGGCCGGCATGCCGAACGGCTGCTGCATTTCGCGCTGGAGCACGGCGACGGTATCGAGCTGGTCGCGTCCAATCTGCCGGTGCGCCGGCATGGCGCGCACGGCGTGCAGACGCTGGGCGAGCTGGACTTCGTCTGGCGGCAGAGTACGGCTGGCGCAGGCGGTGCCGGCCAGCTGGTGCACTGGGAGATGGCGGCCAAGTTCTATCTGCTGGTGGAGCCCGGCGGGGATGCGCCAGACGCGGCGGCGCCCGCCGAGCGCACTGCCTGGCTGCAGGCCTTCGTCGGCCCGAACCTGGTCGACCGCCTCGGCGACAAGCTGTCGCATATCGTCCGCCGCCAGCTGCCGCTGTCGCGCACGCCGGAGGCCGAGGCGCTGCTGGGCGGCCGCGTCGATCGCAGCGAAATCTATCTGCTCGGCTGGCTGTTCTATCGCGATGGGCGGATGCCGGCCGGCCTCGACGCGCTCGGGCTCAATCCGGCCCATCTGCGCGGCTGGTGGTCGACGCTGGAGCAATGGGCTCAGCGGGTCGGCGGGTCGGCTTCGTCCGCCTCGGCTTCGTCCGCCTCGGCAGCGCCGGTACGCTGGCATCGGCTGCCGCGCGCCCGCTGGCTGTCGCCGGCGCTGGTGCCCGAGCACGACACCGAACCGTTCGAGACGCTGCACGACGCGTTGGCCGCGCGCTTCGCCGAGCCGCATCGCGACCTGGCCTGGCGGCGCGAGTCGCCGGTGATGATCTGCGAGATGGAACCGGCCGGCGCGTTGGCGCCGGGCTGGTGGCGCGAGCGTTCGCGCGGCTTCGTGGTACCGCCGGGATGGGAGGAGAGGGCGCGGCAGCGCATCGCGCAGCCGCCGCGTTAGATCGCCGCGTTAGATCGCCGCGTTAGATCGTCGCGTCATTCCCGCGAAGGCGGGAACCCGGCGTCCTTGCCCGTCTCTGCGCAGGCCACCGGGTTCCCGCGTCCGCGGCGGCGACGGCGGGCCGGCGCCGTCTCAGTGGTGCTTGTCCTCGCCGATCATCGCCAGCGAGTTGTACAGCCGGACATTCTTGCGATGCTGGCGCATCACCAGCAGCATGGTGCCGCAGACAAACATGCCGAAGGCGATGATCACGATGCCGATCGGCACGTTCAGCTTGATCAGCAGCGCATACAGGCACAGCATCAGCAGCACCGAAACGTTCTCGTTGAAGTTCTGCACCGCGATCGAGTGGCCCGCCGACAGCAGCACATGGCCGCGATGCTGCAGCAGCGCGTTCATCGGCACCACGAAGTAGCCCGACATGCCGCCCACCACCATCAGGAACACATAGGCGATCGCCATATACAGCGGCATCCGCATGCCCAGCACGTCCAGCGCGACATCGGGCATCGCGTCCTTGGTGTAGAAGGCCATCAGCATCACGATCGCGCCCATCGCGACGCCGAACGGCAGCACCGACAGCGACTTGCGCAGCGGGATGCGCATCGCCGCCATGATGGCGCCGACCGCCACGCCGACCGCGACCACGGCCTGCAGCAGCGCGCCCTGCGACAGGTTCAGGCCGAGCGATTTTTCCGCCCACTTCAGCACGATGAACTGCAGCGTCGCGCCGGCACCCCAGAACAGCGTGGTGACCGCCAGCGAGATCTGGCCGAGCTTGTCCTTCCATAGCGCGGTGAAGCAGTCGGCGAACTCGGCGATCAGCTTGATCGGGTTCTTTTCCTGCTGCGGATAGCGGGCGCCGGTGTCGGGGATGAACAGGTTGAACAGCGCGGCGATCACGTAGAACAGCATGATCACCACCATCGCCGCCTCGGCCGGCGTATCGATGCCGGTCTCGATCCACGGCAGGTCGATCGCCAGCATCAGGCTCGATACCTTGACCGAGATCAGCGCGCCGCCGACCACCGTGCCCAGAATGATCGAGCCGACCGTCAGGCCCTCGATCCAGCCGTTGGCGGCCACCAGGCGCTCGGCCGGCAGCAGCTCGGTCAGGATGCCGTACTTGGCCGGCGAATAGGCCGCCGCGCCGAAGCCGACCACGCCATAGGCCAGCAGCGGGTGCAGCCCGAACATCATGATCGCGCAGCCGGCGATCTTGATCGTGTTGGTGATGAACATCACCTTGCCCTTGGGCATCGAGTCGGCAAAGGCGCCGACGAAGGCGGCCAGCACGACATAGGACAGCACGAAGAACAGCTTGAGCAGCGGGGTCATCCACTGCGGGGAGTGCAATTCGGCGAGGAGGGCAATGGCGGCGATGAGCAGAGCGTTGTCGGCCAGCGAAGAAAAGAACTGCGCGGCCATGATGGTGTAAAAACCCTTCTTCATACCTTGGACTCTGTCTCCATCGCGATTTCCTTGCGCTACTGGCGTGCCCGCGCCAACGGCCGTCGGCATCGTGCGGAGGGGGTGAACGGCGGCCGTGCCAAAAGGAGGCCCGGGACGCACGGGTCGCCCGCGCCGGGTCCGGTTCGGCGTGGCGGGGGCGTGTACGTACCTGACGTGACCCGTCATATTGAATCACTTTTGAAACATGGCCGGAACGTCCGGCTTTATATCACGAAAGTCTTTCAATTCCGAAGAAGGGAAGACCGCAAATTGACCCGATTTGACCATTCGCTCCGGAGCGGATTCCCGGGAATTGCCGAACCAATGTGGTCAAATAACGGTCTACGCGGTGCCCCTTCGGTGTGCTGCCGCGCATGGATGCCGAACGCCCCGGTCAATCCGCGGTGTTCCCGCTGACAGTGCCCCGCGCACCACTTCGGCGCGCCCGCCCAGGCAAATAGCCGCCAGGGCCCCTGCGACGCCGCGAGGCCGCTGTGACGAACCTTCCCTGATCCCCATGCCAAGACCGATTCACGCTGTCATCCATCAACCCGCCCTGGCCAACAACCTCGAGGTGGTGCGCCGGCACGCGCCGGCTTCCCGCGTCTGGGCGGTGGTCAAGGCCAACGCCTACGGTCATGGCATCCGGCGCGCCTTCGCCGGCCTGCGCGCGGCCGATGGCTTCGGCCTGCTGGACCTGAACGAGGCCGTGCTGCTGCGCGAGCTGGGGTGGCAGGGCCCGATCCTGCTGCTCGAGGGCTTCTTCCAGCCCCAGGACGTGCCGCTGCTCGAGGAGTACCGGCTGACCACCGCGATCCACAACGAGGAGCAGCTGCGCATGCTCGAGGTTGCCCGTCCCAAGGGGCCGCTGGCGATCCAGCTCAAGCTCAATACCGGCATGAACCGGCTCGGCTTCGCACCGGACCAGTATCGTGCCGCCTGGGAGCGCGCCCGCACGCTGTCCGGGGTCGGCAGCATCGTCCATATGACGCACTTCTCCGACGCCGACGGCGAGCGCGGCATCGCGCATCAGCTGGAGGTGTTCGACGCCGCCACCGCCAATCTGCCGGGCGAGGCCAGCCTGTCCAACTCCGCGGCCACGCTGTGGCATCCGGCCGCGCACCGCGCCTGGGTGCGGCCCGGCATCGTGTTGTACGGCGCCTCGCCGAGCGGCCGGCACGCCGACATCGCGGACACCGGGCTGATGCCGGCGATGTCGCTGCACAGCGAACTGATCGCGGTGCAGGAATTGCGGCCCGGCGACACGGTCGGCTACGGCTCGCTGTATACCGCGGAGCGGCCGATGCGGATCGGCGTGGTCGCCTGCGGCTATGCCGACGGCTATCCGCGCCATGCCGCGGGCTGGGGCGACCAGCCGGCGCCGGTGCTGGTCGACGGCGTACGCACGCATCTGGTCGGCCGCGTGTCGATGGACATGCTGTGCGTCGACCTGACGCCGTGTCCGAAGGCGCGGGTCGGCTCGCCGGTGACGCTGTGGGGCCACGGCCTGCCGATCGACGATGTCGCCGCCGCCAGCGGTACGGTCGGCTACGAGCTGATGTGCGCGCTGGCGCCGCGGGTGCCGGTGACGGTCGCGACGCTGACGGTGCCGGATGCGCCCGGCGTGGCCGAGGCCGCGCCGGCCAAGTAGAATCGGCGCCTCTCCGCTCTCCGCTCTCCGGCCCCAAGGATTTCCGTTGGCAAAGACCAAGACCGTTTACACCTGTACCGAATGCGGCGGCTCCGTGCCGCGCTGGCAGGGGCAGTGCCCGCATTGCCAGCAATGGAACACGCTGGTCGAGAGCGTGCCCGAGACGCCGTCGGCGCGGCGCTTCCAGCCGCTGGCAGCCTCGAGCACGGTGCAGCGGCTGTCGGAAATCGAGGCGTCCGACGTGCCGCGCTTTACCAGCGGCATCGAGGAATTCGACCGGGTGCTCGGCGGCGGGCTGGTCGCTGGCGGCGTGGTGCTGATCGGCGGCGACCCCGGCATCGGCAAGTCCACGCTGCTGCTGCAGGCGCTGGCGAATCTGGCGGCCAGCCGGCGCGTGCTCTATGTCAGCGGCGAGGAGTCGGGCGCGCAGATCGCGCTGCGCGCGCAGCGGCTCGGCATCGACAGTCCGAGCCTGGGGCTGCTGCCCGAGATCCAGCTCGAGAAGATCCAGGCGACGCTCGACGCCGACAAGCCCGAGGTCGCGGTGATCGACTCGATCCAGACGCTGTACTCGGAGGCGCTGACATCGGCGCCGGGCTCGGTGGCACAGGTGCGCGAATGCGCGGCGCAGCTGACGCGGATCGCCAAGAGCAGCGGCACCACGATCATCCTGGTCGGCCATGTGACCAAGGAAGGCAGCCTGGCCGGGCCGCGCGTGCTCGAGCATATCGTCGACACGGTGCTGTATTTCGAGGGCGACACGCATTCGTCGCACCGGCTGATCCGCGCGTTCAAGAACCGCTTCGGCGCGGTCAACGAGCTGGGCGTGTTCGCGATGACCGAGCGCGGCCTGCGCGGCATCAGCAATCCGTCGGCGCTGTTCCTGTCCCAGCATGAGCAGACCGTGTCCGGGTCCTGCGTGATGGTCACGCAGGAGGGCTCGCGCCCGCTGCTGGTCGAGATCCAGGCGCTGGTCGATGCGGCGCACGTGCCGAATCCGCGCCGCCTGGCGGTGGGCCTGGAGCAGAACCGGCTGGCGCTGCTGCTGGCCGTGCTGCACCGCCACGCCGGCATCGCCTGCTTCGACCAGGACGTGTTCCTCAATGCGGTGGGCGGGGTCAAGATCACCGAACCGGCCGCCGACCTGGCGGTGCTGCTGTCGATCCATTCGTCGATGCGCAACAAGCCCTTGCCGCGCGGACTGGTGGTATTCGGCGAGGTGGGGCTGGCCGGCGAGATCCGCCCGAGCCCGCGCGGCCAGGACCGGCTGCGCGAGGCCGCCAAGCTGGGCTTTACGCAGGCGGTGATCCCGAAGGCCAATGCGCCGAAGCAGCCGATCGACGGGCTCGAGGTGATCGCCGTCGAGCGAATCGAGCAGGCGATCGAGCGGGTGCGCTACCTCGACGGCTAGATTCGCGGTCCGTGGGGCGGCCATGCGCGCGCCCGGATAGAGACGGGCCGAAGCACGGGCCTCAACCGAACACCGAGTCCTCGCACAGCGCGCCGAGCAGCGCGGCGATCAGCACCACGGCCGACACGAACAGCCAGCGCTGCGTGCGGCGATATTCGGGCACCTGGTCGTCCTCGACCCGCAGCGAACGGAATAGCGCGACCACCTGCAGGCCGGCCGCGACGCCCAGCGAGACCTCGACCGCCAGCGACAGCGGATTCCACGCGCCCGGGCTCTCGAAGCTCCAGTAGCGCCAGAAGGCCAGCGTAAAGGCGAGCAGCACGGAGATCGCGGTGATGAACCCCTGGCGATAGCCGACCGGCACCACCGGTACCGAGGGTTTCCCGGCGTTTGCCGAGTTGGCCGCCGCGTCGCGCCGGGCCATGGACGCAGCGGGCGGCGGGGTCGTACGAAAACGCGGGGCACGCACATCGTTGCTGCGCACCGCGCGCAGCGCATTGCTCTTCATGGGTACTGTCCTCAACCAAGCCGGGGGCGGACGCATGGGGATCGCACGGGATCGCATCGCGCCGACACAATGAACGGCATTGTTGGCGCGATCGCCGGCCTCGGCAATGCAAAGCCGCCGCGCTGCGGCGATCGGCCGCAACGATGCCCCCAGCGCGTGCAGGGGTCATCGCATCGCTGCGACGCGCGCGTTGCAAAATCGGTAAGATGGCGCCTGTCCGCGATGCCGGACCACCGCTATCGCCATGCCTTGTCTATCCGGAACGCTCCGGATCCAGTTCACCGCTCTTGTTCACCGCTCTGTCGACCGCCATTCCGCCATGCAAGCGAATTCCCGCGCCTACTTCCTGCTGATTGCCATCGTCTCGTTCGGGCTGGTCGGCTACGCCCTGTATCTGCAGCACGCGCAGGGCTACCAGCCATGTCCGCTCTGCGTGATGCAGCGCTTCGCCTTCGTCGCGATCGGCCTGTTCTCGCTGCTGGCCGCGCTGGGGCAGGGCACCCGCACGCTGTGGCAAGGGCTGGCGATGCTGTCGGGCGTCGGCGGCATCGCGGTCGCCGGCTACCACATCTCGCTGCTGCTCGATCCGAAGGCGAGCTGCGGCATCGATCCGCTCGAGAACTGGGTCAACGCGCTGCCGACCGCGCGCGTGCTGCCGCAGGTCTTCTATTCCGACGGTCTGTGCACCGCGCCGCTGCCGCCGGTGCTGGGCATCTCGATCCCCGGCTGGTCGCTGATCTGGCTGGTGGTGCTGACCGGCGTGCTGGCGGTCGGACTGATCCGGCGCGAGCGCAACTATCGTTGAGCGAGCCCCCGCGGCCGCTCGGCAACATCATTGGAGAAACTGGCCGTGTTCCGTTGGTTTGAAAGGCGCATCCACAACTACCCGGATTCGCTTCCCGATACGCCGCCGCAGCACTGGATCGCGTTCATCGTCGATTGCACCGCGGGCGTGCGGCGTTACTTGCTGTTGCTGGTGCTGTGCGCGATGGCGATCGGCATCTTCGAGGCCGTGCTGTTCAGCATGCTGGGCCGTCTGGTCGACTGGCTGGCCCAGGTCCAGCCGCAGCAGCTGTGGTCGACCTATGCCAATCGCCTGCTGCTGCTCGCCGGCATCGTGCTGGCCAGCATCGTCGTGGTCGCGGTCTGGAGCATGCTGAAGTTCCAGACGCTGTTCGGCAACTTCCCGATGCGGCTGCGCTGGAATTTCCACCGGCTGATGCTGAACCAGAGCATGGGCTTCTTCCAGGACGAGTTCGCCGGCCGCGTCACCACCAAGGTCATGCAGACCGCGCTGGCCGTGCGTGACGCGGTGATGACGGTCGCCGATATCCTGGTCTATATCGTGATCTACCTGGTGTCGGCGGCGGTGGTGCTGGCCAATTTCGACGGCTGGCTGCT
Source organism: Cupriavidus gilardii (assembly GCF_008801915.1). GTDB lineage: Bacteria > Pseudomonadota > Gammaproteobacteria > Burkholderiales > Burkholderiaceae > Cupriavidus > Cupriavidus gilardii. Next base: position 22,986 of record NZ_VZOV01000024.1, on the reverse strand, counting down.
GGCGCCGTTCCTGTTGTGGGTCGTCGCCTATGTCGGCGCATCGTGGTACTTCGTGCCGCGGCTGGCGCGCGTGTCGGCGCATCAGGCCGACGCGCGCTCGGTGATGACCGGGCGCGTGACCGACGCCTATACCAATATCGCGACCGTCAAGCTGTTCTCGCACTCGCGGCGCGAGGCCAGCTACGTGCGCAGCGCGATGCAGGAATTCATGCAGCCGGTCTATGCGCAGGGGCGGCTGATCAGCGCCTTCGAGATCGTCAACCACACGCTGATCATGATGCTGATCGTCGCCACCACGGGGCTCGCGCTGTACCTGTGGTCGGCCGGCCAGATCGGCATCGGCGCGGTGGCGGCAGCGACCGCGATGGCGATGCGGCTGAACGGCATCTCGCAATGGGCGATGTGGGAGATCGCCGAGCTGTTCGAGCATATCGGCACGGTGCGCGACGGCGTGTCGACACTGGCGCGTCCCCGGCATATCGAGGACCGTGCCGATGCGGTACCGCTGCGGGTGCCGCAGGGCGAAATCCGCTTCGAGCACGTCGGCTTCTCCTACGGCTCGGGCCGGCCGGTATTCGACGACTTCACGCTGACGATCCGTCCCGGCGAAAAGGTCGGGCTGGTGGGCCGCTCGGGCGCGGGCAAGTCGACGCTGGTCAACCTGCTGCTGCGCTTCTATGACGTCGAGTCGGGCCGCATCCTGATCGATGGCCAGGATATCGCCGGCGTGACGCAGGACAGCCTGCGCGCGCAGATCGGCATGGTCACGCAGGACACCTCGCTGCTGCACCGTTCGGTGCGCGACAACATCGTCTACGGCCGCCCCGATGCCAGCGATGCCGAGATGGTGGCGGCCGCGCGGCGCGCCGAGGCCGAGGACTTCATCCACACGCTGAGCGACCGGGAAGGCCGGCGCGGCTACGACGCGCACGTCGGCGAGCGCGGCGTCAAGCTGTCGGGCGGCCAGCGCCAGCGCATCGCGATCGCCCGCGTGATGCTCAAGGACGCGCCGATCCTGCTGCTGGACGAGGCCACCAGCGCGCTCGACAGCGAGGTCGAGATCGCGATCCAGCAGAGCCTGTACCGGCTGATGGAAGGCAAGACCGTGGTGGCGATCGCGCACCGGCTGTCGACGCTGGCGGCGATGGACCGCATCGTCGTGCTGGACCGCGGCCGCATCGTCGAGCAGGGCTCGCACCGCGAGCTGCTGCAGCGCGGCGGCTTGTACAGCCGGCTGTGGGCCCACCAGAGCGGGGGCTTCCTGACGGCCGAGGAGGCGCTGCAGGAGTAAGCGGCCGGGGTCGCAAAACCCGCCGGGAAATGGCAGCGCGAAATGGCAGCGCGAAATGGCAGCCGGAAACAGCAGCCGGAAAGGGGCCGGCAAGCGGGGAAGCGGGGAAGCGGGGTAGGGGAGCAGGAAGGGCTCGCGGCGCGAAGCCGCTCGCCCGATCAGGCGATCTGCTCGATCTGCTCCTGCAACTCCAGCCAGCGCTCCTCCAGCGCGGCCAGTTCCCCTTCGACCTCGCCCTGGCGCTTGAGCATCTCCAGCAGCCTGGCCTTGTTGGCCTCGGCATAGCTGGCCTCGTCGGCCATGAAGGCGTCGATCTCGGTCTTGGCCTGTTGCAGCACGGCCATCCGCTTCTCGACCTTTTCCAGTTCCTTGGCCAGCGGTTTGCGCAGCTGCGCCAGCCGCTGCCTTTCGTCGGCCTCGGCGCGGCGCTGGTCGCGGCGGTTCTGCGCGGGCGCCGCGTCGATGGCACCGTCAGCGCCATCGGCCCGATGCGCCGCCGCCGCGGCGTTGCGCTTGGCGGCGGCCTGCTGCAGCAGCCAGTCGCGATAGTCGTCGAGGTCGCCGTCGAAGGGCTGCAGACCGCCGTCGGCCACCAGCATGAACTGGTCGGTGGTGGCGCGCAGCAGATGCCGGTCGTGCGAGACCAGGATCAGCGTGCCCTCGAACTGCGCCAGCGCCATCGTCAGCGCCTCGCGCGTATCGAGATCCAGGTGGTTGGTCGGCTCGTCGAGCAGCAGCAGATTGGGCTTCTGCCAGACGATCAGCGCCAGCGCCAGACGCGCCTTCTCGCCGCCAGAGAACGGCTCGATCGGCGAGGTCGCCATGTCGCCGCGGAAATTGAAGCTGCCGAGGAAGTCGCGCAGTTCCTGCTCGCGCGTATCGGGCGCCAGCCGCGCCAGATGCTGCAGCGGCGAGTCGTGGTCGCGCAGCGTCTCCAGCTGGTGCTGGGCGAAGTAGCCGATCTGCAGGCCCTTGCCGTGCCGCAGCGTGCCGGCCAGCGGCGCCAGCGTACCGGCCAGCGTCTTGACCAGCGTCGATTTGCCCTGGCCGTTGGCGCCGAGCAGGCCGATGCGCTGGCCGTTCTGGATCGACAGCGTCAGGCCGCGCAGGATCGTCACCGGCGGCGGCCCCGCGTAGCCGCAGTCGACGGCATCGAGCACCATCATCGGATTGGGGGCGGCATCGGGCTCGCGGAATTCGAACGAGAAGCCGGCCGCGGCGTGCACCGGCGCCAGCCGTTCCATCTTCTCCAGCGCCTTGACGCGGCTCTGCGCCTGGCGCGCCTTGGTCGCCTTGGCCTTGAAGCGGGTGATGAACGATTCCAGGTGGGCGATCTGCTTCTGCTGGCGCGCGTAGGCGGCCTGCTGCTGCGCCATCTGCTGCAGCCGCAGCGTCTCGAACAGGCTGTAGTTGCCGCCGTAGCGGCGCAGCTGCTGCTGTTCGATATGGACCGTGACGTTGCAGATCGCGTCGAGGAATTCGCGGTCGTGCGAGATCATCACCAGCGTGCCGGGATAGCGCGCCAGCCAGTCTTCGAGCCAGACGATCGCGTCGAGATCCAGGTGGTTGGTCGGTTCGTCGAGCAGCAGCAGATCGGACGGGCACATCAGCGCCTGCGCCAGGTTCAGCCGCATGCGCCAGCCGCCGGAGAAGGCCGCCACCGGCTGGCCCACTTGCGCCAGCGTGAAGCCCAGGCCCAGCAGCAGCGCCTCGGCGCGCGAGGCCGCGGTGTAGCCGTCGGCGTCCGCGTAGGCCGCGTGCGCTTCGGCCTCGGCGTGGCCATCGCCGCTCTGCTGGGCGGCGGCGATGGTTTGTTCTATCGCGCGCAGCCGGGTATCGCCGTCGATCACGTAGTCCAGCGCGCTGCGCTCGACCGCCGGCGTTTCCTGCGCGACATGGGCCACGCGCCATTGCGCCGGCACCGCGACGTCGCCGCCGTCCGGATGCAATTCGCCGCGCAGCAGCGCGAACAGCGTCGATTTGCCGCTGCCGTTGGCACCGACCAGGCCGACGCGCTCGCCGGGATTGAGCGTCACGCTGGTGTGGTCGAACAGCACCTTGGTGCCGCGCTGGAGTACTAGCTGGTCGATTCGGATCACGAGAGTCTTCTATGGAAAGTCGAGCCCGGCACGAGGCCGGGCAGCGCGCATTTTAGCTTGGGGCGGCGGGCGGCATGCCGCGAGGCTATCGTTGCGCTATCGCGCCCGGCGGGTTTTCGCGCGACAATGCGCCCCCGCCGCCGTTTCGGCCTCCTTTTTGCTGCTTCGTTGTCCCACCGTCAAGGCATGCCCCTCGAGCCCGCTTCCGTCCTCGGTCCAGACCCGGCCGCAACCTGGACCGCCGTCCGCAAGGATTTCGTCGAGCCCGGCACGCGCTGCGCCGGCGCGGGAATCGGCATGCCGGCGGGCAACAAGGGCCACGGCATCGGCTCGGGCCACGCCTATATCCTGCGCGACGCGGCCGGCCGCGAGCATGCGTTCGGACCCGATTGCGCGCTGCGGCTGCTGGGCGGCCATGGCGCGCTCGACGCGGTGCCTGATTTCACCGCGCGCGCGGCCGGCGCCGGACCCTGGCGCGACGACGTGTGGCAGCGCCGCGGCGGGGGCCGGCAACGAGGACGGGACGGCGAACGCGAACTGGCTCGCCAGCATGCCGCCGCGGTCCGCTATCTGCTGCTGCGCATGGACAAGGTTGCCGGCGTGCCGCGCGTGCAGCCCAGCGTCCGTTTCGCTCCGCTCGAGCCGCTGTATGCGGCCTGGCGCGAGCACGGCAAGCTGACCCAGCAGCAGGCCGCCCGCGTGCTGGCGATCGAGCGCAGCCCGTCGACGCCGGCCACGCTGAAGACAGCCAATCTGCTCGACGTCTACACCGCGTACGTGCAGCTGGAGCGCGCGCTGCGCGAGGCGGTGCGGCTGGAGCAGCAGCGCTTCCTGCGCGGCGTGATGGACTGGCTGGCCCGCCATCTGACGCTGACGCGCGCGCAGGGCGAGGCGGCGGGGCTGGCGCTGCATCCGCGCGCGTGGCAGCTGGAGACGCCGCCGCGGCTTGCGGCGGCAGCGCGGGATGCCGACTGGGACGGCTGATCGGAACCGCCCCGGAGCGGCCTACCGGCGATCGTCGAGATCGAGATCGTCGTACGGCAGGCTGACGTAGATGAGCACGGTCAGCAGCGTGATGAAGAAGCGGAAGGCGTCGGGCACGCCGTTCCACTCCTTCGACATCCACATGCCGAACCATTCGCCGCCGATCGACATGAAGGCGACCTGCCAGGTCAGGAAACCGAGCGTCAGGCCGGCCACCGCCCAGGTCTTGGCGCGATGGAATGCGCGCGGCGATTGCCCGCGCGCGCGCCACAGCGCGATGCCGCCGGCCCAGCACAGCAGCGCGGTGGCCGTCTCGAGCGCGATGATGCCGATGTAGCCGGCGTGATGCAGCACCGGCGAACGGATCGCGCGGTACATGATGCCGTTGCCGGGGAAGGTCGTGTCCATCAGGAAGACATGCTGGACGAAGGCGAAGTTGGTGCCGTAGTCGGTGATGTTGCCGAACGACACCAGCGAGGCGAACAGGGCCATGGCCAATACCGCGGCGATCTTGGAATAACGCACGATCATGTCGAAGTTTCAGGAGCAAGAGACCGCCGGTGCGCCGGTGGGATGGGCGTGCCAACCCCGGGCCGGTCGAACGACGTGGCGGTCGGAATGAAGGGAAGAGGCGGGACCCGGAACGGGCGCGAGGGAAATCCGGCTGGAGATCGGGACTGGTGTTACCTGAGACGCGTGGCGGGCCTGGGAAGCCGCGCCGGCCGCGCTGGATCGATCCAACCTTGTGCGGACGGGATTGTACCGGCTGGCGTGTCGCGGCGGAATGGCGTTTAATGCGGTGATCGATCCTGGTCGCCCGGAGAGCCGCCGATGCAGCTGCACGATTGCTTTTCAAGCCGCTACGAGGAAGCCCGCGCGAAGTTCCGGCTCGCCGCCGAGAACGTCGGCGACGTGCCCACGCCGTTCGCGCACCCGACGCGGCGCGGCGCCGAGGACGAGGAACTGGCGATGGACGTCGCCTGGATCGGCCCGCGCGACGCGCGCCATCTGATCCTGGTCACCTCGGCGATGCACGGCGCCGAGGGCTTCTGCGGCTCCGGCGCGCAGATCGCGCTGCTGCACGATGCCGCGCTGCTGCAGCAATGCGCCAAGGCCGGGGCGGCGCTGCTGCTGGTCCATGCGGTCAACCCCTACGGCTTTTCGCACATGCGGCGGGTCAACGAGGACAACGTCGACCTGAACCGCAACTTCATGGATTTCACGCGGCCGCTGCCGCAAAACCCCGCCTATGCCGAGGTCGCGCCGCTGCTGCTGCCGGCGCACTGGCCGCCATCGGAGCAGGACGAGGCCGCGCTGGCGCGTGCGATCGCCGAGCGCGGCATGAGCTGGTATCAGGCCGCCGTCAGCGCGGGCCAGTACGACGATCCGCACGGCATGTTCTATGGCGGCCGCGTGGCGACCTGGAGCAATTACACGCTGCGCCGCATCCTGGCGCGCTACGGCGCGGGACGCACCAGCCTGCGCTGGATCGACATCCATACCGGGCTGGGGCCCTGGGGCTATGGCGAGCCGATCTACATGGGGCCCGACGACGCGCCGCAGCTGGAGCGGACCCGCGCGATCTGGGGCCAGCACGTGACGTCGATGTACGACGGCTCGTCGACGTCGGCCAACCTGACCGGGCTGGCCTGGCACGCCGTTCCGGATACGCTGCCCAATATCGACTTTGCCGGCATTGCGCTGGAGTTCGGTACCTTGCCGCTGCCCGACGTATTGCAGGCGCTGCGCGGCGACCACTGGCTGCATCTGCATCCGGACGCCGACAACACGCAGCGCGCGCTGATCCGCCAGGGCATGTGGCGCGCCTTCTATGGCGACGCCGACGATTGGCGCGAAGGGGTGGTCGAGCAGTGCACGACCGCGGTGCGGGCGGCTGTGGCGGGGCTGGGGGCGCTGGCGGAAGGCTGAGAAACCACCTCCTCTCCCCAGCCCTCTCCCCCTGAGGGGCAGAATATCACCGGCAACGCAGGACCAGCAAAGGGCCCTACAGCCCCGCTGCCTCCAGCGCTTCGTACGTCAGCAGGAACACCTGTTCCTCGCCGGCGCTGACCGTCAGCCAGATCAGTTCCAGATCGGGGAAGGCGGCCTCGACATTGTCGAACTCGTTGCCGATCTCGACCACCAGTACGCCGCCGGGATTCAGCCGGGCGCGTGCGCCGGCCACGATCCGGCGCACCACGTCCATGCCGTCGTCGCCGCCGGCGAGCGCGATGCGGGGCTCGGCCAGATACTCGGCGGGCAGCCGCTGCATGGCGCCTTCGTTCACATAAGGCGGATTGCTGAGGATCACGTCGTAGGTCGCGCCCGGCGGCAGCGGCGCGTACAGGTCGCCGTGATGCAGATGGATGCGGTCCTCGAGCCCATAGTCGGCGACATTGCGGCGCGCCACCTCGAGGGCATCGGCCGAGATGTCGACCGCGTCGATCGTCGCGTGCGGCCAGGCCTGCGCGGCCAGGATCGGCAGGCAGCCCGAGCCGGTGCACAGCTCCAGCACCGGTCCGATCGCATCGACATCGCCGACCCACGGGTCCAGTCCGTCCTGCAGCAGCTCGCCGATGAAGCTGCGCGGCACGATCACGCGCTCGTCGACATAGAAGCGCTGCCCATGCATGTACGCCTCGTGCGTGATGTAGGCCGCCGGCACGCGCTCGTCGACGCGGCGGCGGATCACCTCCATCACCGCGGCAATCTCCTCGGGCAGCAGCCGCGCATCGAGGAAGGGCTCGAGCGTATCGAGCGGCAGATGCAGCGTATGCAGGATCAGGTAGACCGCCTCGTCGTAGGCGTTGTCGGTACCGTGGCCGAACGACAGGCCGGCCTGGGTGAAGCGCGACACCGCCAGGCGCAGCAGATCGCGGACGGTGGACAGGGGAGAGGCGTGAGCCATGGCGAAGGAGAGGTCAGGGGTCGATCGGTGCGGCGCGATGACAGTGGCGCGGCCGGGGCGGGTCGCTCAGGCGATCAGCCGTTCCAGCACGCCGCGATAGATGTTCTTCAACGGCTCGATGAAGCGCACGTCGACGTGCTCGTCGATCTTGTGGATGCTTGCATTGGGCGGACCGAACTCGATCACCTGCGGGCAGATCTTCGCGATGAAGCGTCCGTCCGAGGTGCCGCCGGTGGTCGACAGTTCGGTCTGCACGCCGGTCTCGGCGGCGATCGCCGCGGCCATCGCCTCGGACAGCTCGCCGCGCGGCGTCAGGAACGGTTCGCCGCCCAGCGTCCAGTCGAGCTGGTAGTCGAGCCCGTGGCGATCGAGGATCGCGTGCACGCGGGCCTTCAGCTGCTCCGGCGTGCTGGCCGTCGAGAAGCGGAAGTTGAAATCGATCGTCACGTGGCCGGGGATCACGTTGGTCGCGCCGGTGCCCGCGTGGATGTTCGACATCTGCCAGGTGGTCGGCGGGAAATACGCATTGCCTTCGTCCCAGCGCTCGCCGACCAGTTCGGCCAGCGCCGGCGCCGCCAGATGGATCGGATTGCGCGCCAGGTGCGGGTAGGCGATATGGCCCTGCACGCCCTTGACGGTCAGCTTGCCGGACAGCGAGCCGCGCCGGCCGTTCTTGACCATGTCGCCGAGCGTGTCGACCGAGGTCGGCTCGCCGACCACGCAGTAGTCGAGCCGTTCGCCGCGCGCCTGCAGCGCCTGCACGACCTTGACGGTGCCGTCGTGCGCCGGGCCTTCCTCGTCGCTGGTGATCAACAGCGCGATCGAGCCGGCATGGTCCGGATGAGCCTGCAGGAATTCCTCGATCGCCACCACGAAGCCCGCGATCGAGGTCTTCATGTCGGCGGCGCCGCGGCCGTACAGCTTGCCGTCGCGATGCGTCGGCTCGAACGGCGGCGAAGTCCATTGCTCCAGCGGGCCGGTCGGCACCACATCGGTGTGGCCGGCGAAGGCCAGCAGCTTGCCGCCGGTGCCCAGCCGGCCGCGCTTGACGGCCCACAGATTGGTCACGCGAAACGAGTCCGGGCCGCTGACCAGCGATTCGCAGGTGAAGCCGAGCGCGGACAGCCGCGCCTGCAGCACGGCCTGGCAGCCTTCGTCGGCGGGAGTCACCGACTGGCGGCGGATCAGGTCTTCGGTCAGCGCCAGCGTGGGATTGGCGGCGGGCGTTGCGGGGGCGTTGGCGGTCATGGTGCGGCGGTGGGGAGGCGGTCAGGCGGTGAGGGCATCAAGCGGCGAGCGAGCTCAGCCGTGGAAACGTTCGGCGTACTGGTCCGCGGCAAAGCCGACCGCAACCGTGCCGTCATGCTCGAGCACCGGCCGCTTGATCAGCGAGGGGCTGCGCTGCATCAGCGCGATCGCGCCGTCGGCGTTCTCGGCCAGCGCCTTGTCGGCGTCCGGCAGCGCGCGCCAGGTGGTGCCCTTGCGGTTGAGCAGCAGCGACAGCGGCACCTGCTTCAGCCAGCGGCGCAGCATCGTCTCGTCGACGCCCTGCTTCTTGAAATCGTGGAAGGCGTAGTCGACGCCGTTGGATTCGAGCCAGGTGCGGGCTTTCTTGACGGTATCGCAGTTCGGGATGCCGTAGAGCTGGACGGTCATGGCGAATGAAGAATGAAACGTTGGCAGGGGTGGCGACGGTGACGCAGGCGCGATGGCGCGGACCGAAGCCCGCTTCAGCGCAGCAGCAGATTGACGGCGATCACCAGCGCCGGCAGGCCCAGCGCGAAGCCGGCCATCGCCACCGCGGTCATCAGCCGCAGCCGGCGGTCCAGCCGCGCCGCTTCCTTGCGCAGCGCATCGATCGTGATCGCATGCTGTTCGGCCAGCAGCTTGACGTTCTCGGCCTGCTGCATCGCGGCCGTTTCCAGCTCGGCGACACGCGCCGCGAGCTGGCGCGCCTGCGCCTGCGGATCGAGCGCCGGCGTGCCGTCGCCGCTGTCGGCCGGCTCGTCCTTGCGCTTGCTCTTCTTGAGCTTCTCGATGGTCTTGTTGGCCTGCTCGAGAATGGTCGGCAGCAGGGACAGCACGGTGCTGACGGTAGCGGGGTCCAGGGCCATGAATCGCTTGCGAAGGGAGGGCACGGGTCACCTCACGTGGGAGCCGGTGCGGTGCGCCGGTCGGGGCGAGGGGGGCGGAAGAAGCGACAGCGGTGGCGGCACGGGGCCGCCACCGCGCTGCCGTCAGTCGCCGCGCAGCAGGTCGTTCAGGCTGGTCTTGGCGCGCGTCTGCGCGTCGACCTTCTTGACGATCACGGCGCAGTACAGGCTGTACTTGCCATCCTTCGACGGCAGGTTGCCGGCCACCACCACCGAGCCGGCCGGCACGCGGCCGTAGTGGATCTCGCCGGTTTCGCGATCGTAGATCTTGGTCGACTGGCCCAGGTAGACACCCATCGAGATCACCGAGTTCTCCTCGACGATCACGCCCTCGACGATTTCCGAGCGGGCGCCGATGAAGCAGTTGTCCTCGATGATGACCGGATTGGCCTGCAGCGGCTCGAGCACGCCGCCGATGCCGACGCCGCCCGACAGGTGCACGTTCTTGCCGATCTGCGCGCACGAACCGACGGTGGCCCAGGTATCGACCATCGTGCCCTCATCGACATAGGCGCCGATGTTGACGTACGAGGGCATCAGCACCGCGTTCTTCGCGATGAACGAGCCGCGGCGGGCCACCGCCGGCGGCACCACGCGAAAGCCGGCCCTGGCGAAATCGTCGGCCGACCAGTTGGCGAACTTGGTCGGCACCTTGTCGTAGAACTGCGCGAAGCCGCCGGCGGCCATCGGCGCATTGTCCTCGAGGCGGAACGACAGCAGCACCGCCTTCTTGATCCACTGGTTGACGATCCAGTCCTTGCCTTGCTTCTCGGCCACGCGCAGCGTGCCCGCGTCGAGCTGGCCGATTACCGTGGCCACCGCTTCGCGGATGTCGGCCGGGGCGGACTTGGGCGACAGGCTGGCGCGGTCTTCCCAGGCCTGGTCGATCAGAGCTTGCAGTGCTTGCGTCATATGCGTTTCTTCGCGTGTTGTCGTGGTTGAATTCGAGGCCGCCGTGCGTGGTGCCGGTGGCGGCCGGTATTGCGGCGGATATCGGGTCCGAGTTCCGGGTCCGATTCCCCGGGCCGATTCCCGGAGCCGATCCCAGGTCCGGGGGCGTCGAATCGTGGGATCGAATTGTCCTCCGGCGGGCTCAGCCGCGGCGCGTCAGCCCCCGGCAGAAGGCGACGATGCGCTCGGCACCCTCGCGGCATTCCTCGGGCGTCGCCACCAGCGCCATCCGCACGCGGTTGGCGCCCGGGTTGATGCCGTCCGTTTCGCGTGCCAGATAGCTGCCCGGCAGCACGGTCAGGTGCTGCTCGGCGTAAAGCCGCGCGGCGAACTCGGTGTCGGAAAGGCCGGTGCGCGAGACGTCGGCCCACAGATAGAAGCCCGCGTCGGGCAGCGCGACGTCCAGCACCTCGGCCAGCATCGGCGTGACCTCGGCGAACTTGGCGACATAGGCGGCGCGGTTCTCGCGCACATGGGCCTCGTCGTTCCAGGCCGCGACGCTGGCGCTCTGCACCGCCGGGTTCATCGCGCCGCCATGATAGGTGCGATACAGCAGGAAGCGGCCCAGCAGCGCGGCGTCGCCGGCGACGAAGCCCGAGCGCAGGCCCGGCACGTTCGAGCGCTTGGACAGGCTGGAGAACATCACCAGCCGCTCGAAGCCGCGGCCCAGCCGGTGCGCCGCCTCGAGCGCGCCCAGCGGCGCCTTGCCTTCGTCGAAATAGATTTCGGAATAGCACTCGTCGGAGGCGATCACGAAGCCGTGGCGGTCCGACAGCGCGAACAGCTGGCGCCAGTCCTCCAGCGACAGCACCGCGCCGGTCGGATTGCCGGGCGAGCAGACGTAGACCAGCTGCACGCGCGGCCAGACGTCGTCGGCAATGCGGTCGAAGGCGGGGGCGAAATTGCGGGACGGATCGCTGTTGGCGAACACCGGCGTCGCGCCGGCGAGCAGCGCGGCGCCTTCATAGATCTGATAGAACGGGTTCGGGCACAGCACCAGCGCGCCGGGGCGGGTACCGTCGACCACGGTCTGGGCGAAGGCGAACAGCGCCTCGCGCGAGCCGGTGACCGGCAGCACCTGGCTGGCGGGGTCGACGCGGGGCAGGCCGTAGCGGCGTTCCAGCCAGCCGGCGATGCATTGGCGCAGCGCTTCGGAACCGGCCGTTGTGGGATAATTCGCCAGCCCGCCAAGCGACTCGGCCAGCGCATCGCGGATGAAACGCGGGGTCGGATGCTTGGGCTCGCCGATGCCGAAACTGATCGGCCGCAGCGCGCCGTTCGGCTCGATTCCCGCAAACAGGGCCTTCAGTTTCTCGAACGGGTAGGGCTGCAGCAAATCGAGACGCGGGTTCATGATGGGTCGAAGGCCTGTCGAAACGCAGCATTATAAGGGACGAGGCTGGGGACGAGGCGCCGCGCCGAGGGACCGGCGGGCCGCGCGCTCTCCGGCCCGATCCGCCCACGTCCGGCCCATCCGGCCCATCCGGCCCGTCCGGCCCATCCGGCCTGTTCGGCCCCTCCAGCCCATGCGGCCCATTCGGCCCGATCTGGGCCAACGGGCTTGAGCGGCTTGACGGGCCCCGGTCGGGCACCCCGAACCACCCAGAGCCATGTCAGGCACCGTTTCCCGGGTGCCGCCTCCAGTGTTTTCCATTCCATGAGCCATTCCAACGCCAATGTGCAGCCCGGCGCCCTCCATGACGCCGACAGCTTCAAGGCTTCCCTGTCGATCCTGCTCGGCGCCTCGGTATGGGGCATCGCCTGGTATCCCTATCGATTGCTGGACGCCTGGGGCCTCGGCGGCATGAAGGCCGCGGCGGTGGTCAGCGCGGTCGCCGCCGTGCTGGCGCTGTTGGTGCTGCGGCGGCAGCTGCGCGGCCTGCGCCGGTCGTGGCTGTTCGTCGCGATCGCGCTGGCGGCCGGCGTCACCAATGCCGGCTTTGTCTGGGGCAGCGTCCACGGTCATGTGATGCGGGTGCTGCTGCTGTTCTATCTGACCCCGGTGTGGACCGTGCTGGTGGCGCGGCTGCTGATCGGCGAGCGCGTCTCGCCGGCGGGCCTGATGCTGGTGGCGCTGGCGATGTTCGGCGCCGGCCTGATGCTGTGGACGCCCGAGGTCGGCGTGCCGCTGCCGCGCGATGCGGCCGAATGGGCCGGTCTGGTGGCGGGCATCGCCTTCGCGTTCAACAACGTGCTGTCGCGCCGCGCCGGGCAGCGCTTTCCGGAGATGGACGCGCGGCTGCGCACGCTGATGGTGTTCGGCGGCGGCACGCTGGTCGGCGGCGTCGCCTCGCTGTGGCTGGACGCCGGCGCGGTGACGATCGCACCCGAGGCCCGCGTGGCGGCGCCGCTGCTGGTGCTGGGCCTGGCGGCCACGCTGGTGGTCGGCAACGCGATCGTCCAGTACGGCCTGCAGCATCTGCCGGCGAACCGGGTCTCGCTGCTGATGCTGTTCGAGATCGTGGTCGCCGCGGTGTCGTCGTGGTGGCTGGCGACCGAGACGCTGAGCTGGAAGGAGGCGGCCGGCGGCCTGTGCATCGTGGCGGCCGGGGCGCTGTCGGGTCTGGTGCACCGCCGCGGCGGGCCGGTGCGGGCGGCCGACGGCGCCCGGTGTACCGGCCTGCAGGGGCAGCAAGGGCAGTAGGGGCCGCCATCACGGTCTGGCGCCGGGAGGTACCCGGGATGCCGCCGGGGTGCCGTCGGCACCGCTGCCGAAGCGCACCGGATGCGGCCGGGATGCGGCCCGGATGGCGCGGGAAGCGGCCGGCAACGTCCCCGTAACTGCCGGTAAATCCGGCTGGACGGCGTCACACCGATGGTATGATTAGCGCCAATTTTCGGGCACAAGTGCGCGACGAATGCGGTGCGGACGGCACGTCGGCACAGGGCGTCGCGCAGGCTGCCCGGCCTTTCTGGGTGCCGCTCGCGGGCGTGCCTCACCACGGATTCGAACCCATTCAAGACCAACCGTGCGACTGTCCTCGATCAAGCTGGCGGGCTTCAAGTCCTTTGTCGATCCCACCAATTTCCAAGTGCCCGGCCAACTGGTCGGCATCGTCGGTCCCAACGGCTGCGGCAAGTCCAACATCATCGATGCGGTGCGCTGGGTGCTCGGCGAGTCCCGCGCTTCCGAGCTGCGCGGCGAATCGATGCAGGACGTCATCTTCAACGGTTCCACCGCGCGCAAGCCGGCCGGCCGCGCCAGCGTCGAGCTGGTGTTCGACAACGCCGAAGGCCGTGCCGCCGGGCAGTGGAGCCAGTACGCCGAGATCGCGGTCAAGCGCGTGCTGACCCGCGACGGCACCTCGTCCTACTACATCAACAACCAGCCGGTGCGCCGGCGCGACATCCAGGACATCTTCCTGGGCACGGGCCTGGGTCCGCGCGCCTACGCGATCATCGGCCAGGGCATGATCTCGCGGATCATCGAGGCCAAGCCCGACGACATGCGGATCTTCCTCGAGGAAGCGGCCGGCGTCTCCAAATACAAGGAACGCCGCCGGGAGACCGAGAACCGGCTGTCGGACACGCGCGAGAACCTGACCCGGGTCGAGGACATCCTGCGCGAGCTGTCGGCCAACCTCGACAAGCTCGAGGGCCAGGCCGAGGTCGCGCAGCGCTTCAAGGCACTGCAGGCCGAGGGCGAGGAGAAGCAGCATCTGCTGTGGCTGCTGCGCAAGCGCGAGGCGCTGGCCGAGCAGGAACGCCATCAGCGCGCGATCGAGCAGGCCCAGATCGACCTGGAAGCGCAGACCGCGCAGCTGCGCCACGTCGAGGCCGAGCTGGAGACGCTGCGCGCCGCGCACTACGCCGCTTCCGACGGCATGCACGCCGCCCAGGGCGCGCTCTACGAGGCCAATACCGAGGTCAGCAAGCTCGAGGCCGAGATCCGCTATGTGGTCGAGTCGCGCAACCGCGTGCAGGCGCAGATCGCCGCGCTGACGGCGCAGCGCGAGCAGTGGCAGGCCAAGGCCCAGCAGGCCGGGGACGAGCTCGAGCAGGCCGAAGAGGAACTGGCGCTGGCCGAGGGCCGCACCATCGAGGCGCAGCAGGCGGTCGAGCAGCAGAGCGAAGCGCTGCCGACGCTGGAAGCCCAATGGCGCGACGCGCAGGCGCTGCTGAACGAGCAGCGCGCCGGCATCATGCAGGCCGAGCAGGCGCTCAAGCTCGAGGCCGCGCACCAGCGCAACGCCGACCAGATGCTGCAGCAGCTGGAGCAGCGCCGCGAACGCCTGTCCGGCGAGGAAAAGGGCCTGGACCGGCCCGACGACGTCAGGCTGGAGGAACTGCGCGCCGAGCTGGCCGAACACGAGGCGATGCTCGAGGACGCCCAGGCCGCGCTGGCCGAGGCCGAGGACAATCTGCCGCGGCTCGACGCGGAACGCCGCGCCGCGCAGGAGCGCGTGCAGAGCGAAGCCGCGGCGATCGCGGCGCTCGAGGCGCGCCTGGCCGCGCTGCGCCAGCTGCAGGAGAACGTGCAGAGCGAAGGCAAGGTCCAGCCCTGGCTGGCCAGGCACGGCCTGTCCGAGCTGCCGCGCCTGTGGAAGAAGATCCATATCGAACCGGGCTGGGAAAACGCGCTCGAGTCGGTGCTGCGCGAAAAGCTGGCCGCGCTGGAAGTGTCCAGCCTCGACTGGGTCAAGGGGCTGCTGACCGACGCGCCACCGGCCAAGCTGGCCTTCTACGCGCCGCCGCCGGCGGCACGCCCCGGCGAAGCGCCGGCCGGACTGCGTCCGCTGATGTCGCTGCTGCAGATCACCGAGCCGGGCATCCGCGCGGTGATGCAGGACTGGCTGGCCGACGTCTACACCGCGGATAGCATGGAGCAGGCGCTCGCGGCCCGCGCGAGCCTGCCCGAGGGCGCGACCTTCGTCGTCGCCGAAGGCCATCTGGTCGGCCGCAGCTCGGTGCATCTGTATGCCGCCGACTCCGAGCAGGCCGGCATGCTGGCGCGCGAGCAGGAAATCGAGAATCTGCAGAAGCAGGCCCGCGCGCAGACGCTGCTGGCCGACGAGGCCAAGGCCCAGGCGGTGCGCGCCGAGGCTGCCTTTACCGAGGGCAGCCGCAAGCTGGTGGAGGCGCGCGCCGACAGCGAGCGCGTCACGCGGCGCGTCCATGGGCTGCAGATGGACGTGCTCAAGCTGTCGCAGGCGATGGAGCGCTACGCCGCGCGCAGCAGCCAGATCCGCGAGGAGCTGGAGGAGATCGCCGCGCAGATCGACGAGCAGCGCGCGCTGAAGGCCGAATCGGAGGCCAACTTCGAGCGGCACGATGCCGAGCTGGCCGAGATGCAGGCCGCGCACGAAGACCACCAGATGGCCTACGAAGCGCTGGATGCGAAGCTGTCCGACGCGCGCCAGCAGTTGCGCGATCTGGAACGCGCCGCCCAGGAGGCCGTGTTCGCCGAGCGCAATCTGGCCGCCCGCATCGACGAGCTGCGCCGCAATATCCAGGTCGCGGGCGACCAGAGCGAGCGCATCGCCGAATCGCTGGAGAACGCGCGCGCCGAGCTGGAAACGATCAACGAGCAGACCGCGCATACCGGGCTGCAGGAAGCGCTGGAACTGCGTGCCGAACGCGAGCAGAAGCTGGCCGCGGCCCGCATCGAGCTCGACGCGCTGTCGGCGCAGCTGCGCCAGTCCGACGAGCAGCGCCTGGCCGCCGAGCGCAGCCTGCAGCCGCTGCGCGACCGCATCACCGAACTGCAGCTCAAGGAGCAGGCCGCGCGCCTGGCGCAGGAGCAGTTCGCCGAGCAGCTGGCCGCGGCCGAGGTCGACGAGGCCGCGCTGGCCGGCAAGCTGACCGGCGAGCTTGGCGCCAACCTGAAGCCCTCCTATCTGCAGGGCGAGGTCACGCGGATCAACAACGCGATCAACGCGCTCGGCCCGGTCAACATGGCCGCGCTCGAGGAACTGGCGGCGGCGCGCGAACGCAAGACCTTCCTCGACGCGCAGTCGGCCGACCTGAACGACGCGATCCAGACGCTGGAAGACGCGATCCACAAGATCGACCAGGAAACGCGTGCGCTGCTGCAGGGCACCTTCGACCAGGTCAACCATCATTTCGGCGAACTGTTCCCGCAGCTGTTCGGCGGCGGCCAGGCCAGGCTGATCATGACCGGCGAGGAGATCCTCGATGCCGGCGTGCAGGTGATGGCGCAGCCCCCGGGCAAGAAGAACTCGACGATCCACCTGCTGTCGGGCGGCGAAAAGGCGCTGACCGCGATCGCGCTGGTGTTCGCGATGTTCCAGCTGAACCCGGCACCGTTCTGTCTGCTCGACGAGGTCGACGCGCCGCTGGACGACGCCAATACCGAGCGCTACGCCAATATGGTCGCGCGCATGTCCGACAAGACGCAGTTCGTCTTCATCTCACACAACAAGATTGCAATGGAAATGGCGCACCAGCTGATCGGCGTCACGATGCAGGAGCAGGGGGTGTCGCGGATCGTCGCCGTCGACATGGACGCGGCCGTTTCGATGGCGGAGGCGGCATGACCGGATCGCTTCGATTGACGCATGGGCGCAAGCATCGGCTGGCGTTTTCGCCGAACCGTGGAGGGCGCGCGTAATGGATCTCCAAACCGCGCTGGTCGTCGCCGGCATCGTGCTGCTGCTGCTGGTGGTGGCCTACAACCAATGGCAGATCCGCAAGTCGCGTCGTCCGCGCGCGCTGCAACCCGAGGACGACCTGCCGCCGATGCGCGAGCCGGTGGTGGGCGAGGAAATCAAGCCCGAAGTCAGCGCCAAGCTGCACGAGCCGCCGCGTCCCGAAACGATCCAGCGCAAGGAGCCGAAGCTGTCGGTGCCGCCGCTCGATGACGACGCCCAGGCGGCGCAGGCGGCTTCGCCGCTGATGGCCGGCAGCGCCGATGCCGACGAGCTGCTGGCCGAGGAAGTCGCCGATGGTGTCGCGCGCAGCGCGCCGTCCGTGCGCACTCCCGGCGCGCCCCCCGCCCCGCACGCCGGCCAGGATACGCCTGCCGACGCGGGCGAGGCACCGAAAACGGCGCGGGCAGAGCCTTCCGCCACGGCCGCCGCGCCGGCCGCGGCGCCGCAGCCCGAACCGGTGGCCGAGCCGATCGTGGCAGACGGGCAGCCCAGGCCCGCGGTCATCGATCCGCTGATCGACTGCATCGTGCCGCTGCATCTGGAACGCAAGGCCTCGGGCGACCGCATCCTGCCGCTGACCGGGCGCCTGCGCCGGGCCGGCACCAAGCAGGTCCACATCGAGGGCCTGTACGAGCCCGCCAACGCGTGGGAGCCGGTGACCGCCGGCCATCAGTACGAAGACCTGCAGGTCGCGGTGCAGCTGGCCAATCGCGGCGGTCCGCTGAACGCGCTGGAATTCTCCGAGTTCGTCAACGCGGTCGAGGCGCTGGCCGAATCGCTCGATGCGTCGGCCGAACTGCCCGACATGAGCGAGACCGTCGCCAATGCACGCGAGCTCGACGGCTTCGCCGCCGCCTGCGACGTGCAGCTGGGCGTCAACGTGGTGTCCGACGGCGCGCCGTGGTCGGCCGCCTATGTGCAGAACGTCGCCACGCAGGACGGCCTGGTGCTGTCGCGCGACGGCACCCGCTTCACCCGCTACCAGGCCGGCCCCGACGGCATCCAGCGCGCGCTGTTTACGCTGCAGTTCGGCGATACCAACTTCCTGCGCGACGATCTGACCGTCAAGGCGGGCAGCCAGATCACGCTGCTGCTGGACGTGCCGCAGGCCTCCCAGGCGGTCAAGCCGCTGAAGACGATGTGCGAGTATGGCGACAGCCTGGCGCAGCGGATGGGCGCAAGACTGGTCGACGACAATCACCGGCCGCTGACCGAGACGTCGTTCGTCGCGATCTTCCAGCAGCTGCAGGCGCTCTACGACAAGCTCGAGGCGCGCGGCATGCCGGCCGGATCGCCGGTGGCATTGCGCCTGTTCAGCAGCTGACGGGCGGACCCGCACCGCTTTCAGTCGTTCGCTTTCGCCGTCCGCTTTCATCGCCCGTTTCGCCGTCCGTCAGCCGACCGCTTTTTCGTACCGCCCACGCCCATGCCAGCAAAGAAACACGGCGCTCCCACTCCGGCCGATGCGCCGCGGACCGCTGCGGCCAAAGCAGCCGACGCGGCCGAAGCCGCGCGTCCGGACAATTCCGCCGACAAGCCCGATACCCCGGCCGCGCGCGCCGACTGGCTGCGCGAGCAGATCGAGCACCACAACTACCAGTATTACGTGCTCGACGCGCCGACCATTCCGGACGCCGATTACGACGCGCTGTTCCGCGAACTGCAGGAGCTGGAGGCCACGCATCCGGAACTGCTGACGCCTGAGTCGCCGACCCAGCGCGTCGGCGGGCAGCCGCTGACGGCGTTCGCGACGGTGCGGCACCGGCTGCCGATGCTGTCGCTGAACAATGCGTTCGACGACGACGACGTGATCGGTTTCGATCGCCGCTGCGCGCAGGGCCTGGGCCGCACCGTCGCCGCCGAGGGCGCCGCGGACCTGTTCTCGGCCGCCGACGCGGTCGAATATGCCTGCGAGCTGAAGTTCGACGGCCTCGCGATGTCGCTGCGCTACGAAAACGGCCGGCTGGTGCAGGCCGCCACGCGCGGCGATGGCGAGACCGGCGAGGACGTGACCGCCAATGTGCGCACGATCAAGGCGATTCCGCTGAAGCTGAAGGCCGGCGCGCCGGCGGTGATCGAGGTGCGCGGCGAGGTCTTCATGTACCGGCGCGATTTCGACCGGCTCAATGCGCGCCAGGCCGAGGCCGGCGAGAAGACCTTCGTCAATCCGCGCAACGCCGCGGCCGGCAGCCTGCGCCAGCTCGATCCGCGCATCACCGCGCGCCGTCCGCTGTCGTTCTTTGCCTATGGTCTTGGCGAGCTTGACGGCGAGCCGCGCCCGGCCACCCACGAGGCGCTGCTCGAACGCTTTGCCGCGCTCGGCCTGCCGGTCTGCGCCGAGCGCGCCGTGGTCAAGGGCGCGCAGGGGCTGCTCGGCTTCTACCGCGGCGTCGGCAGGAAGCGCGACAGCTTGCCCTATGACATCGACGGCGTGGTCTACAAGGTCAATGCGGTCGACGAGCAGGAACGCCTGGGCTTCGTCTCGCGCGCGCCGCGCTTTGCGCTGGCGCACAAGTTCCCGGCGCAGGAAATGACCACGGTGGTCGAGGACATCGAAGTCCAGGTGGGCCGCACCGGCGCGATCACGCCGGTGGCGCGGCTGGCGCCGGTGTTCGTCGGCGGCGTCACGGTGACCAATGCCACGCTGCACAACGAGGACGAAATCCGCCGCAAGGACGTGCATATCGGCGACACCGTGATCGTGCGCCGCGCCGGCGACGTGATTCCGGAAGTGGTCGCGGTGGTGCCGGAGCGCCGGCCCGCCGAGGCGCGGCCGTTCGTGATGCCCACCGAGTGCCCGGTGTGCGGCTCGCATATCGAGCGGCTCGAGGACGAGGCGATCGCACGCTGCACCGGCGGGCTGATCTGCGCGGCGCAGCGCAAGCAGGCGCTGCTGCATTTCGCGCAGCGCCGCGCGATGGATATCGAAGGGCTCGGCGAAAAGGTGGTCGACCAGCTGGTCGAGCAGGGCATCGTCCGTACGCCCGCCGACCTGTACAAGCTCGGCGTGGCCAAGCTGGCGGCGCTGGACCGCATGGCCGACAAGTCGGCCAGCAACCTGGTCGCCGCGATCGACGCGTCGCGCGCCACCACGCTGAACCGCTTCATCTTCGCGCTGGGCATCCGCCATGTCGGCGAGGCGACCGCCAAGGACCTGGCCCGGCATTTCGGCAAGCTCGACGGGCTGATGGCGGCGGACGAAGCCGCACTGCTTGAGGTCAACGACGTCGGTCCGGTGGTCGCGCAGTCGATCGCGCATTTCTTTGCCGAGGCGCACAACGTCGAGGTCATCGAGCAGCTGCGCGCCGCCGGCGTGCATTGGCCCGAGAGCGAGCCGGCCGCGCGCGCGCCGGCGCCGCTGGCCGGCAAGACCTTCGTGCTGACCGGCACGTTGCCGACGCTGTCGCGCGAGGAGGCCAAGGCGTTGCTCGAAGGAGCCGGCGCCAAGGTCGCGGGCTCGGTGTCGAAGAAGACCGACTACGTGGTGGCGGGCGAAGAGGCCGGCAGCAAGCTGGCCAAGGCGCAGGAGCTTGGCGTGCCGGTGCTGGACGAGGCCGGCATGATGGCGCTGCTGCAGCAGCACGGGGTGGCGGGAGGCTGATGCCGAAGCCACCGCTGAAGCCGGTGCGAAGGACTGCGCGAAGGACTGCGCTGGCCGCGATTGGCGGCGCTGTCCAGTGGGACGCCGGATCGCCGGTCGGCAAAGCAAAGGGGCAGGGGCGATTCCGAAAGAACCGGCCTCCGCCGCGCGATTAACCTCGCCGGGTTCTTCCCATCACCAGGAGACACCCATGAGTCCGATCGCAGCACAACCCGCACCATGCGCCGATTGGCCGGCCGTCCGCGTCAAGCTCGACGGCTTGCGCGAGCGCTTGCGGCAGCAACCGGCGCAGCGGCACGAGCAGGTCTTTGTCTTTCGCGGCCAGACATTTCGGCTCGAATATCTCGCCGATGCGGATACCGGCATCCTGCGCAGCATCCGGTCTCACAGGGGCAGCGTCGAGCGGCGCGCCGGACGTCTCGCGTGCCGGGTGTCGGCCGCGCCGTCGCCGGTGCCGTGGCCGCTTCGCATCCGGCAAATTGTCGCGAACCTGTTTGCGCCGCTGCTCGACATGTGGGACGGCGACAAGCAGTGGACATTCGGCTGTCCCATGCTGGAGTCGCGCGCGCAGACGATGCTGCGCTATCTGACGCCGCATGTGCCGCTCGAACGCCTGCGCTCGGTCAACGTCGACGTGGACAGGATCTTCGCGGCGTGAGCATGGGTCCGATCCTGGCACCCGCGCGCCCCGCGGCCGTCGGCGCGCAGCGCTGGCTATAATCGACCGGATCTCGGTGGAGAACCACCGCATGCGGCCGCCGGTACGACCGCCGGCCGCCCAGGCAGAGGACAAGCAATGATTCGCGACATTCTGAAGATGGGCGACCCCCGGCTGCTGCAGGTTGCCCGCCCGGTCCAGCGCTTCAATACCCCCGAACTTCGCACGCTGATCGAGGACATGTTCGACACGATGGACCATGCCAATGGCGCCGGGCTGGCCGCGCCGCAGATCGGCGTGGACCTGCAGGTCGTGATCTTCGGCTTCGAACGCAACCCGCGCTATCCCGATGCCCCGCAGGTGCCCAAGACGGTGCTGATCAATCCCGAGCTGACGCCGCTGTCCGACGAGATGGAGGACGGCTGGGAGGGCTGCCTGTCGGTGCCGGGACTGCGCGGCATGGTGCCGCGCCATACCAGCCTGCGCTATACCGGCTTCGATCTGATGGGGCAGCGCATCGAGCGCGTCGCCGAGGGCTTCCATGCGCGCGTGGTGCAGCACGAGTGCGACCACCTGCGCGGCATCCTGTATCCGATGCGGGTCAAGGACTTCAGCAAGTTCGGTTTTACCGAGGTGCTGTTTCCCGAGCTGAACGGGGTGCCGTCGGACGATTGAGCTCGCGGGCCGTCGCCTCGGCAACAGGGCAAGAGGCGATAGCCGACAGCCGATAGCCGATGGCCGATCAGCAAGCGCGATAAAAGGCGGGATCGGCCGGGACCGCGCAGCGGCCGGTCCCGGCACCGGGCCTCAGAACTTCTCGAACGGCCCGAGGAAGCGCCACTGGCCGACCGGCAGGTCGCCGAGCACGATCCGGCCCATGCGGACGCGCTTCAGTCCGACCACCTTCAGGCCGACCTGCTCGCACATCCTGCGGATCTGCCGCTTCTTGCCTTCGCGCAGCACGAAACGCAGCTGTTCCTCGTTCTGCCAGCTGACCTTGGCCGGCTTCAGCGGCTCGCCGTCCAGCGACAGGCCGTGGCGCAGCTTGTCCAGCCGGTCGGCGGGGAACACGGCGGAAACATTGCGCTCGACCGGCCCATCGGGCGCATCTTCCCAGACCACCCGCACCAGGTACTCCTTCTCGATGTTCGAGTCCTCGCCGATCAGCTGGCGGGCAATGCGGCCGTCCTGGGTCAGCACCAGCAGGCCGGTCGAATCGATGTCGAGGCGTCCGGCCGGGGCCAGGCCCTTGTGTTGCCAGGGCGCATAGCGCTTGCGGGTCGGATCGTTTTCCCACTGGTTCTCGGCGGCAAACAGCACGGCGGCCGGCTGATAGCCTTCCTCGGCCTGGCCGGACACATAGCCGACAGGCTTGTGCAGCAGCACCGTGACGCGCTCCCCTTGCTCGGAGCGGGCAGCCTGATGGATCTCGATCGTCGCGTCCGGGCGGATGCGCGTGCCAAGCTCGGTCACCGGCTTGCCGTCGACCAGCACCCAGCCGCGCGGAATCCATTCGTCGGCCTCGCGGCGCGAGCACAGGCCCAGTTCGGACATCCGCTTGGACAGGCGCACCAGGCCATCGGGCTCATGCGCCGCGCCGGCGGCATGCGCGTTCGACGGCGGGCGCGCGGGGCTGCGGGCCGGGGCGGGGCGCCGCGCGTCGTCGCGGACACGGTCGCTGCCGGGTTTGGGGGCACGGCCGGCGCCGGCGCCGAAGCCGGAGCGGGCCG
>NZ_VZOV01000023.1 GCF_008801915.1 Cupriavidus gilardii | reverse complement strand
CCGCCGCCGGTGACCACCTGGCAGGGCGCCCCGGCCGCGGCCAGCCGGGCCGCCACCGCCCCGGCACGCTCGGCGGCGCGCGCCGGGCGGCATGGTCGCGCACATGCTGGATGCCGCCATGGTAGGCCTGCAATCCGCCGAACGACAGGCGCGGCTGCGCGGCGATCCGTTCGGCCAGCCGCAACGCGGCATCGGCATCGGCCACGCCGCAGCGGCCCTGGCCGATGTCGAGCTCGACCAGCACCGTCAGTCCGCTCTGCTCGCGCTCGGCCGCTTCGGCCAGCGCCCGCACCTGGACAACCGCGTCGACGCAGACGCTGATGCGCGCGTGGCGGGCCATGCGTGCCAGCAGCATGGCCTTGGCCGGGCCGGCGATCTCGTTGCTGATATGGATATCGGCGACGCCGGCGCGCAGGAAGGGCAGCGCCTCGCTGACCTTCTGGCAGCAGATGCCGACAGCGCCCCGCGTCATTTGCGCCAGCGCAATGTCCGGACATTTGTGCGCCTTGGCGTGGGGCCGCAGCGCGACGCCGGCCCGATCCGCGGCCTGCTGCATCCGCTGCAGATTGCGCTCGAAGGCATCGAGCACCAGCACCAGCGCCGGCGTGTCGATCGTCTGCCAGGGCTGGCCGGCTTCGGCGATCGGAGGCAGCGTGGGCAGTCCCGCCGGATCGCGCAAGACGGGCAGATCGGAGGGGGCGGAAGGCACGGCGCGAGGGGCAGGCATGACGGCGATGTCTCCAGATGGGTCGGTGGGCCGAATGGCATAGGGCGCGGGGGATCATCGGCCGATCGGCACCGACTGTCAAACCGTGCCGCTGCCGCGGCCCGGCTGCGCGCGCCGGCCAGGGCGCTGTCGCGCTTGTCCTACACCGCTTGCGGCGGCCGTCCGACTGCGGGAGGCGGACGGCGCCGACTATGCTGACACTGATGCACCGCGCTCCCCGCGCGGCACCGGTCACCCCCGCACCGTCCCCTCGCCATGCATGCCACGCCCACCCCGTCCGCGCAGTCCGGTGCGCCGTCCGCAGCGCGTCCCGCAGCGGACACCGCAGCCGACACTGCTGCGCAGGCCTCGACCGTCGCCGCCGACCCCCGCGACGACGAGCCCGCGGCCGCGGCCTCGGCCCCCCCGGCGGCGGCCGAGCCGTTTCGCGGTCCGGGCAGCGCCCGCGCGCTGCCGATCGCGATCCAGCGCGGCAGCCTGGCGCTGGTGGTGCTGGCGACGCTGGCCTGCCTGTACGCGCTGCATGTCGCCAAGGCCTTCGTGATCCCGGTGGTGCTGGCGGTGATCCTGACCTATCTGCTCGATCCACTGGTATCGGCGCTGCACCGCCAGCGGCTGCCGCGCCCGATCGGCGCGACGCTGGTGTTGCTGGGCCTGGTCGCGGTGCTGCTGTGCGGCGCGTATCTGCTGCAGGGCCAGGTCGAGGCGATCGTCGACCGTCTGCCCGAGATCGCGCGCAAGCTCTCGCGCAGCCTGTCGGCGCTGCTCAGCGGCGACGACTCGATGTGGCAGAAGATCCAGCGCGCGGCGACCGTGCTGACCGGCGGCACCCCGCAGCTCTCGCGCGGCGCCCCGGTCGTCATCGACAAGCCGGCCGGCGCGCTGCACGACATGGTGCTGGCCGGTTCGGTCAGTGCCTTTGCCGCGGCCGGGCAGGCCGTGGTGGTGCTGTTCCTGACGTTCTTCCTGCTGGTGTCGGGCGACATGTTCAAGCGCAAGTTTGTCAAGATGACGGGCCGCACGCTGACGCAGAAGAAGGTCAACGTCCATATGCTGGGCGAGATCAATCGGCAGATCCAGCGCTACATGCTGATGCTGCTGATCACCAATGCCGCGCTGGGCATCTGTACCTGGTTCCTGCTGAAGGGGATCGGCCTGCAGCACGCCGGCACCTGGGCGCTGGCCGCGGCGGCGCTGCATCTGATTCCGTATTTCGGCTCGGGCGCGACCGCGATCGCGCTGGGCGTGGCGGCCTTCATGCAGTTCGGCACGCTCGGCCTGGCCGCCGCGGCGGCCGGAGGTTCGATCCTGATCGCGACGCTGATCGGCTCGGTCGTGCAGACCTGGATGACCGGCCGGATGGCCAAGATGAATCCGGTGGCGGTATTCGTTGCGCTGCTGTTGTTCACGTGGCTGTGGGGCGCCTGGGGCATGCTGCTGGCGATTCCGCTGGCCGTGATCACCAAGGTGGTGGCCGACCATATCGAAGGGCTGGAATTCATGGCCGAGTTCCTCGGGGAGTAGGGCCGAGCCGACAAGACCCTGCCGCAAGCAGGGCCAGGGGTTGACCTTCAGTGCGGCGAACTATATCGTAAGATATGTTTTTCGATATAACGAGCGACTGTTCCATGCCCCCTCGCCATCATCACGGCCGGCACGGCCACGGCCCCGGCGGTCCTTTCGGAGGATTCGGCTCCGATGCGGACAGCCTGCGCCGCGGCCGCAAGCTCGGCGCCGACGACCTGCAACTGCTGCTGCTCGACCTGCTGGCCGAGCAGCCCAGCCACGGCTACGAGCTGATCAAGGCGCTCGAAGCGCGCAGTGCCGGCTTCTACAAGCCCAGCCCCGGCGTGATCTATCCCGCCTTGACGTACCTGGAAGAAATCGGCCACGCGGCCGTCGATGTCGACGGCAACCGCAAGTGCTACCGGCTGGCGGAGCCGGGCCGCGAGTTCCTGCAGGCCAACCGCGAACGGCTGGCGCTGCTGTGGAACGGGCTGCGTCATGCCGCCCGCAAGATGGAGTGGGTGCGCCGGGCGCTCGCCGGCGAGGCGCCGCCGGAGCCGGACGATCAGGACAACGGCTGGCTGCCCGAGTTCGTGCAGGCACGGATGGCGCTCAAGCGCGCGCTGCTGCTGCGCACCGATGCCTCCCCGGACGAACAGCGGCGCATCGCCGGGATCCTGCTGCGCGCCGCCGCCGATATCGAAAGCACAGAGGCGGCCGCCGTGCCGCCGCATCCCGCCCGACCACGCAACCCGAGGTAATGCATGTCCGCAACCGACCGTGCCACATCCATCGAAGCCACCGATCGCCGCGACGCCGCGCTGACCGTCGAGCGTGTCCGCCATCCGCTGAAGTTCCGCCACATCCAGGTGGTGCGCACGCAGCGGATCTCACCGGCGCTGCTGCGCGTGACCTTTACCGGCGACGATCTCGCCGACTTCGTGTCGGCCTCGTTCGACGACCATATCAAGGTGTTCCTGCCCGCGCCGGGGCAGCAGCGACCGGTGCTGCCGGAGATGGGACCCGATGGTCCGATGTTTCCGGAGGGACAGCCGCGCCCGATCGCCCGCGACTACACGCCACGCCGCTACGACGCCGCGGCGCGCGAGCTCGACATCGAATTCGTGCTGCACGGCGACGGCCCCGGCGCCAGCTGGGCGACGCAGGCGCAGCCCGGCCAATGGCTGGGTATCGGCGGACCACGCGGTTCGTTCGTGATCCCGACTGCGTTCGACTGGCACCTGCTGATCGGCGACGAAGCGGCGCTGCCCGCGATCGCCCGCCGCGTCGAGGAACTGCCGGCCGGCAAGCGCGTGGTGGTGGTCGCGCAGATAGACGACCGCGAGGCGCGTGTCGCTCTGCACAGCGACGCCGACTGCGAACTGCATTGGCTGTATCGCGCCGAAGGCGACGAACTGCTGACGGCGCTGCGCCGGCTGGAATTGCCGGCCGGGGAGGGCTATGTGTGGGCCGCCGGCGAGGCGGCCGCGATCCGCGCCGTGCGCGCCTGCCTGGTGGACGAGCGCGGCATCGACAAGCGCCGCATCCGCGCGTCGGCCTACTGGAAGCACGGCGCCGTCGGCGTGCATGAAACGCTCGACGACTGAGCCGCGTAAAGAGGCCGGAGTGGGGAGGGCGGGGAGGGCATCCGGCTCAGTGCGAGCCGGCGTGTCCGCCAGTCCGATGGAACTGCGTATGCCGGTAGAGCCCGTACAGGCTGGTCGCGGTGAAGCCGAGCTGCTGCACGAACAGGCCATAGGTGCCGGTCACCAGTGCGAACACGCTCCACACGATGTTCGAGCACAGGTACGAGATCCAGCCCCAGCGCGACGCCTTGTTGTGCAGCGCGACCAGCAGCGAGCCGCTCATCGCGAGCGCGCAGCCCGACCATTCCAGACCATTGAGCACCATCGGCAGTTGGGCGGCAGCGAGATCCATCGCGCTATGTCTCCTTATTTTGTGTTCAAGTTTTGCATACAAAGCGTGCGAAGCTTAACGCCGAAGTACGCTGGGAGCAAGAGGGGATATACGCGTGGCGCGACGTGCGGCGGACTCCTTCCCACGGAAGCGCGCCGATCAACACGAGATCGCGCCTGCACGACGGCGATGGACGCGCGCCCGTAACCCGATTAACATCGTCGCCGGCGGCACTGACAACCGCCAACGTCGCTCGGACGGTTCCGGGCGCTTACGTACAAGGACAACCATGTCAGCCACTCCGGCATCCCCCGGCTCGAGCCCTTCGAGCCAGCGCCGCTTCGCGCGCATCGATCGTCTTCCCCCCTACGTCTTCAATATCACCGCCGAGCTGAAGATGGCCGCGCGCCGCCGCGGCGAGGACATCATCGACATGAGCATGGGCAACCCCGATGGCGCGACGCCCGCGCATATCGTGGCCAAGCTGACTGAGGCGGCGCAGCGTCCCAATACCCACGGCTATTCGACCTCGCGCGGCATTCCGCGGCTGCGCCGCGCGATCTCGCACTGGTATCGCGAGCGCTACGACGTCGACATTGATCCGGAGCGCGAGGCCATCGTGACGATCGGCTCGAAGGAAGGGCTGTCGCACCTGATGCTCGCCACGCTCGATCGCGGCGACACCGTGCTGGTGCCCGATCCGAGCTATCCGATCCACATCTATGGGGCGGTGATCGCGGGCGCCGATATCCGCTCGGTGCCGCTGATTCCCGGCGTCGACTTCTTCGCCGAGCTCGAGCGCGCGATCCGCGGCAGCTATCCGAAGCCGAAGATGATCGTGCTGGGCTTCCCGTCCAACCCGACCGCGCAATGCGTGGAGCTCGATTTCTTCGAGCGCGTGATCGCGCTGGCGCGCAAGCATGACATCCTCGTCGTGCACGATCTGGCCTATGCCGACATCGTGTTCGATGGCTGGAAGGCGCCGTCGATCCTGCAGGTGCCGGGCGCCAAGGACATCGCGGTAGAGTTCTTCACGTTGTCGAAGAGCTACAACATGGCGGGCTGGCGCATCGGCTTCATGGCCGGCAACGCCGACCTGGTGACGGCGCTGGCGCGCATCAAGAGCTATCACGACTACGGCACCTTCACGCCGCTGCAAATTGCCGCGATTGCCGCGCTCGAGGGCGACCAGCAATGCGTGCGCGAGATCGCCGCGCAATACCAGTCGCGCCGCGATGTGCTGGCGCGCGGGCTGAACGAGGCCGGCTGGCCGGTGGAGCTGCCGAAGGCGTCGATGTACATCTGGGCGCGGATTCCCGAGCCGTATCGCGCGCTGGGCTCGCTGGAATTCGCCAAGCAGCTGCTGGAGAAGGCCAAGGTCTCGGTATCGCCGGGCATCGGCTTCGGCGACTTCGGCGACGACTACGTGCGCTTCGCGCTGATCGAAAACGAATCGCGCATCCGGCAGGCGGTGCGGGGCATCAAGGCGATGTTCCGCGCCGATGGGCTGGTCGCACCGGCGGCGGCTTCCGCAACGGCGCCAAAGCCCTGAGCAGGCTCGCGCACCACATGTCGTTCCCGCGAAGCGGGAATCCAGCGTCTTTGAAAGCCGCTGGGTTCCCCGCGTTCGCGGGGACGACGGCAGTTTCGTAGTGCGGGGGCGCTCTTCGGAGCGCCCTTTCCTATTTCAGTGCTGGTGGCGCCAGCGGATGCCGCTCGCCTTCCCACGGCGACACGAAGAACCCGCGTACCGCATCGGGATCGACCGCATCGTGGCTGTCCACCCGCCACCGTGGCGTCTGGTCCTTGTCGACGATCAGCGCGCGCACGCCCTCGATGAAGTCGCCGTCGGTGAAGGCGTGGCTGACCACGTCGAGCTCCATCCGGAAGCAGTCGGCCAGGTCCAGCCGGCGGCCGCGCAGCAGCAGTTCGCGGGTGACGGCGGTCATCAGCGGGGAGCGGCCGCGCAGCAGCGTCGCCGTCTTCGCGGCCCAGTCGGCGCAGCATGGATCCTGTTCACCGGCGAGGCCTTGCAGGATCGCCGCGGGCGTCGCGTCGGCGCGGAAGTGCCGCAGCAGCGCGGGCAACACCTTCAGCAGCGGGGCGTCGGCCGCGGTGGTCGGCGACGCGGGAGCCAGCGCCCGGCGCAGCGTTGCCAGCACCGTGTCACGGTCACTGGCCGGCCAGTCGATGCGGGTCAGCGTCGTCTCCAGTTCCGCCAGCGCGGCACTGTCGGCCGCAACATCCGCAAGCCCGCACAGCAGCGTGTCGGCCGCGCCGAGCGTCACGCCGGTCAGTCCCAGATAGAGCGCCAGTTCGGGCGTCATCCGCGACAGGAAGTGGCTGGCGCCGACATCGGGCACCAGGCCGATGCCGGTCTCCGGCATCGCGACGCGGGAGCGTTCGGTGACGATGCGCAGCGGTGCGGCTTGCGCCAGACCCATGCCGCCGCCCATCACGATGCCGTCCATCAGCGCGATCACGGGTTTCGGATAGCGGTGCAGTTCGAAGTCGAGCTGGTATTCGTCGACGAAGAAGCGCCGGTACAGCGGTTCCCCATCGTCGCCGCCACGTCCGGCCACGGCGTCGCGATAACTGTCGTACAGCGCGCGGATATCGCCGCCGGCGCAGAACGCCTTGTCGCCGGCGCCGCGCAGCACCACGGCAACGACATCCCTCTGCGCTGCCCAGTGCCGCAACTGTTCGCGCAGCGCCACGATCATCGGATACGACAGCGCATTGAGCTGGCGCGGCCGGTTCAGCGTCACCAGCCCGACGCGGTTGATGACCTCGAAGCGGACTTCATCGGTGCCCTCGGCTGCGGTCCGAGGCGGTGGGGCTTCGGCCCTGGCGTTCACGCCGCGTCTCCGTCGGCATCGAGGTATTGCCGGATCACGCCCGAGAAATCGAGCTGCCCATCGCCGCGCTGGCACATCGCCTGATACAGCTGCTGCGCCAGTGCGCCGAGGAACAGCGGCTGCCGCACCGCGCGCGCGGCGTCGTTGGCCAGCCCCAGGTCCTTGAGCATCAGTTCGGCGCCGAAGCCGCCGCTGTAGCCGCGCGCGGCCGGGGCGGTGTCGATCACGCCGGGGTAGGGGTTGCAGGTGTCGGACGACCAGCAGCGCCCGGTCGACGTGTTGACGATGCCTGCCAGCACCCTGGCGTCGATGCCGAGCCGCGCGCCGAGCGCCATCGCCTCGGACACGCCGATCATCGAAATGCCGAGGATCAGGTTGTTGCAGATCTTCGCGACCTGGCCGGTACCGGTGTCGCCGCAGCGGACCACGTTCCTACCCATGCCGGCCAGCACCGGCTGCAGCCGCTCGAACAGCGCCGCGTCGGCGCCGACCATGAAGGTCAGCGTGCCGGCCTGCGCGCCGCCGGTGCCGCCGGACACCGGCGCGTCGGCGAACGGATTGCCCTGGCGCGCGGCCAGCGCCGCAAGCTCGCGCACCGTCGCCGGGTCGATCGTGCTCGAATCGACCAGCGGCACGCCGGCACGCACGCCGGCCAGCACGCCGTTCTCGCCAGTGTAGACGCCGCGCACGTGCGCCGCGGCCGGCAGCATCGTGATCACGATATCGGCCTCGGCGGCTGCCTGCTTCGGCGAATCGGCGCCGCTGGCGCCGGCGTCGCGCAACGCGGCCAGCGCCTGCGCATTGAGGTCGAATACCGTCAGCGTGTGGCCGGCCTTCAGCAGGTTGCGCGCCATCGGCGCGCCCATGTTGCCCAGGCCGATAAAGGCGATATGCATCGAGGTCTCCTGTCTGTTGGGTCCGTTGGGCTGGTTCAGCGCAGCGCGATGGTGGTGTTGACGCCGTGGTTCACGGTATCGTCATCGAACCAGCGCGCCGTCACGGTCTTGGTCTGCGTATAGAACTGCACCACCTGCTTGCCGTAGGGCCCGAGGTCGCCTAGCTTGGAGCCGCGCGAGCCGGTGAAGCTGAAATACGGCACCGGCACCGGAATCGGGATATTGATGCCGACCTGGCCGACATCGATCTCGCTCTGGAACTTGCGCGCCGCGGCGCCGCTCTGCGTGAACACGCCGGTGCCGTTGCCGAAGGGATTGCGGTTGACCAGCGCGATGGCCTCGTCGAGCGTGTCGACGCCGATCACGACCAGCACCGGCCCGAAGATCTCCTGCGTGTAGATCGACATGCCGGTCGTGACGTCGGTGAACACGGTCGGTCCGATGAAGTTGCCGTCCGGATAGCCCGGCACGCTGACATCGCGGCCGTCGAGCGCCAGCGTCGCGCCTTCCTGCACGCCGGCCTCGATCAGCCCCAGGATGCGCTGCTTCGCCGCGACCGACACCACCGGTCCGACATCGGTGCCGGGCTCGGCGCCGGCGCCGACCTTCAGCGTGCGCGCCTTGGCGATCAGGTCCGGCACCCAGCCGCGCGCCGCGCCGACCAGCACCGCCACGGAGGTCGCCATGCAGCGCTGCCCGGCCGCGCCGAAGGCGGCGCCGACCAGCGCGTTCAGCGTCTGCTCCTTGTGCGCGTCGGGCAGCACCACCGCATGGTTCTTCGCGCCCATCATCGACTGCACGCGCTTGCCGTGGCTGCCGGCCAGGTTGTAGACATGGGTGCCGACCGCGGTCGAGCCGACGAAGGACACCGCCTTGACATCGGGATGCGTGCACAGCGCGTCGACCACGTCCTTGGCGCCATGCACGACGTTCAGCACACCGGGCGGCACGCCCGCTTCGAGCGCGAGCGCCACCAGTTCCATCGTCGACAGCGGGTCCTGCTCGGACGGCTTGAGCACGAAGGTATTGCCGCAGACGATCGCCATCGGGAACATCCACAGCGGAATCATCGCCGGGAAATTGAACGGTGTGATGCCGGCACACACGCCGATCGGCTGCTGCAGCGTGTAGGTGTCCACGGTCGCGGCCACGTTTTCGGCAAAGCCGCCTTGCTGCAGCGTGCCGATCGACGCGGCATGCTCGACCACCTCCAGGCCGCGGAAGATGTCGCCCTCGGCGTCGGACAACGTCTTGCCCTGTTCGGCGGTCAGGATCGCGGCGATGCGCTTGCTGTGCTCGCGGATCAGCGCCTGGTACTTCAGCATGATGCGCAGCCGGGCCCCGATCGGCGTATGGCGCCAGCTCGCGAAGGCGCGCTGCGCCGCGCCGACCGCCGCGTCGACCTCGGCGCGCGTGGCCAGCGGCACGCGCGCCAGCACTTGCTGCGTGGCCGGATTGACGACCTGGCGGTATTCGGTGGCGGCCGATTCGACCCATTCGCCGTTGATCAGCAGCTTGACGGTCGGAATCGCGGTTTCGGTGGCGGGCTGTTTGGTCATGGTGTCTCCGTCGGTTTGTTCTGGCGAGGCAAGTCGCAAGGGA
Organism: Cupriavidus gilardii; assembly: GCF_008801915.1. GTDB lineage: Bacteria > Pseudomonadota > Gammaproteobacteria > Burkholderiales > Burkholderiaceae > Cupriavidus > Cupriavidus gilardii. The sequence goes on along the minus strand of NZ_VZOV01000023.1, from coordinate 58,042 downwards.
GGGCGAGGGCCCGAACTACAGCGAGCGCGCGATCAGCATCCGCTGGATCTCGCTGGTGCCCTCGTAGATCTGCGTGATGCGCGCGTCCCGGTAGTGGCGCTCGACCGGGTAGTCCTCGAGGTAGCCATAGCCGCCGTGGATCTGCAGCGCCTTCGAGCAGACCCGTTCGGCCAGCTCGGACGCATAGAGCTTGGCCTGCGACGCTTCGGACAGGCAGGGCTGGCCGTCGCTGCGCATGCGCGCGGCGCGAAGCACCAGCAGGCGCGCCGCGTTCAGCTCGGTCGCCATGTCGGCGAGCATGTTGGCGATCGGCGCATGCTCGCGCAGCGGCCGGCCGAACTGCACGCGTTCGCCGGCATAGCGGCAGGCGGCATCGAAGGCGGAACGGGCGATGCCGATCGCCTGCGCGGCGATGCCGATGCGGCCGCCTTCGAGGTTCGACAGCGCGATGCGCAGGCCCTCGCCGGTGTCGCCGAGCAGCGCGTCGTGCGGCACGACGCAGTCCTCCAGCGTGATCGCGCAGGTGTCCGAGGCACGGATGCCCAGCTTCTTCTCCGGGGCATGGACGTGAAAGCCCGGCGTGTCGGTCGGCACCAGGAAGGCCGACAGTCCGCGCTTGCCGCGCTCCGGCTCGGTTGCGGCAAAGACGATCGCGATGCCGGCGCGCTGGCCATTGGTGACGAACTGCTTGTTGCCGGACAGCACCCAGCCGTCATCGGTCGGACGGGCGCGTGTGCGCAGGTTGTGCGCCTCCGAGCCGGCCTGCGGCTCGGTCAGGCAGAACGCGCCGATCAGCTCGCCGCTGGCCAGCGCCGGCAGATAGCGATCCTTCTGGGCTTCGGTGCCGTAGTGCAGGATCGGACCGCATCCGACCGAGCTGTGCACGCTCATCAGCGTCGCGCAGGCCGCGCAGCCGGCGGCGATCTCCTCGATCGCCAGCGCGTAGGCGATGTAGTCGGTATAGGTGCCGCCCCATTGCTCGGGCACGATCATGCCGAGCAGGCCGAGCGCGCCCATCTCGGCCACGATCTCGTCGGGCAGTTGTCCGCTGCGGTCCCATTGCGCGGCATTGGGCTTGAGCCGTTCCTCGGCGAAGGCGCGCGCGGTGTCGCGGATCATGCGTTGCTGCTCGGTGTATTCGCTGTACATGGCGCTGTCGTTGTGTAGTCGGGTGAGCGACGGTTGACGGCAGTGTAGAAAGGCGATGCCGGCGCGCGCTATGCCAAAATCCGTCAACTGCGCTGAACTGATTTGCCACTGCCGGCGGCGTGCGCCGCGATGACGGTTGTCCCCAACCGCCGCCGTCTTCGGCGCCATCAGCGAACCCAATCACTCCACGGACTGTCTCCATGCCTGCGCTGTTGCGTCCCGTTGTTGCCTTGCGTACCGATGGAAAAAGGTAGCGTCGCGATCTGCTTCGTTCACCATGCGATTTCCGGCCTGCGCTCGCGCGGCATCGATGCCGAGCCGGTGCTGCGCGCCGCCGGTATCGCGCCCGCGATGCTGGCGGTGCCGCAGGCGCGCGTGTCGGCGGCCAGCTACGGCGCGCTGTGGCTGGCGGTATCGGCGGCACTGGGCGACGAGTTCTTCGGGCAGGACTCGCGCGCGATGAAGCCCGGCAGCTTCGCGCTGCTGTGCCATGCGGTGGCCGGCAGCCGCACGGTGGGGCAGGGGCTGGACCGGGTCGCGCGCGGCTTCGGCGTGCTGCTCGACGATATCGGCGTGCAGCTGTTGCGCCGCTACGATGGCAACGCCACCGACGGCGGGCCGCAGCGTGCCGCGCTGGTGCTGACCGAGCCGTCGCGGCGCCGGCCGGGCGTGTTCGCGCAAGAGACGCTGCTGATCATGCTGCACGGGCTGATGTGCTGGCTGGCGCGGCGGCGGGTGCCGGTGCGGCTGGCCGCGTTCCGCTATTCCGAGCCGGACTACAGCGCCGAGTACCGCGTCATGTATTCGCGCCAGCTCGCGTTCGATGCGCCCGGCACTGCGCTGATCTTCGACGCCGCGTGGCTGGACCATCCGGTGCGGCACGACGAGCGCAGCGTCAAGGCCTTCCTGCGCGACGCGCCGCACAACGTGGTGGTCAAGTACTCGGACCGCAGCAGCGTGGTGGCGCGCGTGCGCCGGCTGCTGCGGCAGTCGCGGCCCGATATGTGGCCAACCTTCGAGGCGCTGGCCTCGGCGCTGCATCTGTCGGCCTCGTCGCTGCGGCGCAGGCTGATGGAGGAGGGCGCCACCTATCAGCAGCTGAAGGACGAATTGCGGCGCGATCTGGCGATCGAGGCGCTGAGCCATACCGATCTGCCGATCACCGAGATCGCGGCCGAGATCGGGTTTGCCGAGCCCGGCGCGTTCCATCGTGCGTTCCGGCGCTGGACCGGGCTGCGGCCCGGCGTCTATCGCGGCATGCAGGCCGCTGCGGGCTGACGTCGCGGCCGACCCGACGCTTCAGTGCGGCGCGCCGGCGCGCTGGCTGCCGCTGCCTGTGCTGCCGGTGGCGCCGATGGTGGCGCCGCTGTTCGCGCTTGCATCGAGCGCGGCCGCGTCCTGCCGCGCGGTCTGCAACACGCGCTCGATCATCGCCGCTGCGAGTTCGTGCTCGCCGAGGAAGACTTCGCCGACGCGGTCCTGCCGCAGCAGCGCCGCCTCGTCCTCGCTGTGCGTGCGCACCAGGATCCGGATGCCCGGATTGAGCGTGCGCGCGATCTCGGCCATCCGCCGCACGCCGACGGTATCGGGCGTGGCGATCACCAGCACGCCCGCGCGGGCGATATGGGCCTGGATCAATACCGCCGGTTCGGCCGCATCGCCGGATACCGCCGGCACGCCTTGCGCGCGCAGCGCTTCGACGATCTCGCGGTTCTGGTCGGCCACCACCACCGGCACCCCATGCGAGCGCAGCGCCGCGGCGATGCGGCGTCCGACGCGGCCATGGCCGACCAGCACGACCTGCCGCGTCAGCAGCGCCTGGTCGACCGTGGCGGGAAGCTCGGCCAGCGGGTCGGCGCTGCGCTCGAGCTTGCGCGCCAGCGGGGAACGCGCGCGAATCCAGCGCTGCAGCGGCTCGACCGCGCGAAATACCAGCGGGTTCAGCGCGATCGAGATCAGCGAAGCCGCCAGCACCAGGTTGTGTCCCTGCGCGCTCAGCATGCCGAGCGTGACGCCAAGGCCGGCCAGGATGAACGAGAACTCGCCGATCTGCGCGAGGCTCGCCGACACCGTCAGCGCGGTGTTCAGCGGGTAGCGCATCACCAGCACCAGCGCCAGCGCGGCCAGCGACTTGCCGACGATCACGATGGCCAGCGTGACCGCGACCTGCAGCGGCGCGTCGAGCAGCACGCGCGGATCGAACAGCATGCCGACCGAGACGAAGAACAGTACCGAGAAGGCGTCGCGCAGCGGCAGCGTTTCCTGCGCGGCGCGATGGCTCAGAGCCGAGCCGCGCAGCACCATGCCGGCGAAGAAGGCGCCGAGCGCGAACGAGACGCCGAACAGCACCGCCGAGCCGTAGGCGATGCCGACCGCGGCCGCGACCAGGCACAGCGTGAACAGCTCGTTCGAGCCGGTGCGCGCGACCTGCCACAACAGCCACGGAAACAGGCGCCGGCCCACCAGCAGCATCAGCGCGACAAAGACGGCGACGCGGCCCAGCGTGGCGCCCAGCGTCGCCCACAGCGACGCGCTGCCCGCGGCCGGCGCGGCGCCGTTGCCGCCGGCCGCTATCGCGGCAGCCTGGCCCGATGGAACGGTGCCGAGCACCTCCGCCAGCGCGGGCAGCATCACCAGCACCAGCACCGTCACCAGGTCCTCGACCACCAGCCAGCCGACCGCGATGCGGCCATTGACCGAATCCAGCGTGCCGCGCTGCTCGAGGGCGCGCAGCAGCACCACGGTGCTGGCGACCGACAGGCATAGCCCGAACACCAGTGCATCGGCGAGCGGCCAGCCCCATAGCGTGGTCACCCCGGCCCCCAGCGCGGTGGCAAAGGCGATCTGCACGATCGCGCCCGGGAGCGCGATTCGGCGTACCGACAGCAGGTCCTCGAGCGAGAAGTGCAGGCCGACGCCGAACATCAGCAGCATCACGCCGATCTCGGCCAGTTGGCCGGCCAGCGCCATGTCGGCGACGAAGCCCGGCGTGGCCGGCCCGATCACGATGCCGGCCAGCAGGTAGCCGACCAGCGCCGGCGCGCCGAGCCGGGCACAGATGAAGCCGAAGACGAGCGCCAGACCGAGGCCGGCGGCGATGGTGGTGATCAGGCTGACTTCATGGGGCACGGGCGGCTCGCGGCGAAGGGGTCAGGGGTGATCGGAAGAATCGGTGGCGCAACGGTCTGCAGTTCATGATAGCAAGCAGGCGCGGCCCGGCGCCTCGCACGGCCGGCAACGGGGCGTCGTTTACACTGTTGCCTTCGTTCTTTTTCCAAAGAGCGCGGTCACTTGCGCGGGTCGTTCCCGCCAGCCGCGCGCCGTTCCCGCTTCATGTCCCAGCCGTCCCCCGCACCCCATCAGATCGATCTCGTCGTCTATCCCGGCTTCAAGGCCATGGAGGCGGTCGGACCGATGACGGTGTTCGACTATGCGAACCTGCAGCTGGCCCGGCGCGGCCAGCCGCCCGCCTATCGCACCCGGATCGTGTCGACGCGCGTCGGCCCGGTGCGCTCGGACACGCTGATGACGCTCGAAGCCACGGCGCGGCTCGACACGGTGCTGCTGCCCGATACCGCGGTGATCGTCGGCGCGCGCGATATCGAAGGGGCGTTGCGCGACGCCGAGGAGATCGTGCCGTGGGCGCGCGCGGTGGCGCCGCGCATCGGCCGGCTGGTGGCGCTGTGTTCGGGATCGTTCTTCCTGGCCGCCGCCGGCCTGCTCGACGGCAAGCGGGCGACCACGCACTGGAGCGTCGCGCCGCTGCTGCGGCAGCGTTATCCCGCGGTGGCGGTCGATCCCGATGCGATCTTCGTGCGTCAGGGCACGCTGTGGACCTCGGCCGGCGTCACCGCCGGCATCGACCTGGCGCTGGCGATCGTCGAGGAGGATCTGGGGCGGGAGATCGCGCTCGATCTGGCGCGCGAGCTGGTGGTCTTCCTGAAGCGGCCCGGTGGCCAGTCGCAATTCAGCGTGCATCTGGCCAGCCAGACCACCGGCCACGCCGGCGTGCGCGAGGTGCAGGACTGGATCCTGCGCGACCTGACGCGCGCGTTCACGATGAGCGAGATGGCGGCGCGGGCCGCGATGAGCGAGCGCAATTTCCGCCGCGTGTTCGCCCGCGAGACCGGCGCCAGTCCGACCGCCTTCATCGAATCGGCGCGGCTCGAGGCGGCGCGCCGCCTGCTGGAGCAGGGCGAGCTGCCGCTGAAGGCGGTGGCCGCGCGCAGCGGCTTCGGCTCCGACGAAGCGCTGCGGCGCGCCTTCCTGCGCCATCTGGGCATCACGCCGCGCGACTATCGGCAGCGCTTCGGCGCGGCGGCCTGAGGTCGACCGGGCCGCGCCGCCAGGCCCGGCGCTTCAGGGCGCCTGCAACTGCGCCGCATGATGGCGCAAATGGTCCTCCATCCAGGTCGCGATGAAGTAGTAGCCGTGGTCGTAGCCCTGGTGCCGCCGCAGCGTCAGCGGCTGGCCCACCGCGGCGCAGGCCGCCTCGAAGGCCTCGGGATGCAGCTGGTCGGCGAGGAACTTGTCGGCCAGCCCCTGATCGATCAGGATGCCGCCGGGGAAGGGCGCGGCGGGTTGCGCGCGCATCAGCGCGCTGGCGTCGTACTGCAGCCATTGCGCGCGATCGCCGCCGAGATAGCGGCCGAATGCCTTCTCGCCCCATGGACATTGCGACGGCGCGGCGATCGGTGCGAACGCCGACACCGAGCGGAAGCGCTCGCGATGGCGCTGCGCCAGCACCAGCGCGCCGTGTCCGCCCATCGAATGGCCGAAGATGCCGATGCGCTGCGGATCGGCGCCCAGTTCGCCGACGACCAGATCGTAGAGCTCGCCGGCGACATAGCTTTCCATGCGCCAGTGCGCGTTCCACGGCGCCTGCGTCGCGTCCAGATAGAAGCCCGCGCCCGCACCGAAATCCCATTCGTCCGCCTCGCCGGCGATGCCGGTGTCGCGCGGGCTGGTATCGGGCGCGACCAGGATCAGGCCGAGCTGCGCGGCGAGCCGCTGCGCGCCGCCCTTGATCATGAAGGTCTCTTCGGTGCAGGTCAGGCCGGCGAGGTAGAACAGCGCGGGCCGCGGCGTGCCGACGCCGGCCAGCGCCGCCGGCGGCAGGAAGACCGAGAAGCGCATCGGCAGGCCGACCGCGGTCGACGCATGCCGGTAGAAGCGCTGCACGCCGCCGAAGCAGCCGTGCTCGGAGAGCAGTTCGAGCATGAGCGTCGCGCCTCCGGCCTTCAGTACAGCACCACCGAACGGATCGACTCGCCGCGCTTCATCAGGTCGAAGCCCTCGTTGATCCGCTCCAGCGGCAGCGTATGCGTGATCAGGTCGTCGATGTTCAGCTTGCCGTCCATGTACCAGTCGACGATCTTCGGCACGTCGGTACGGCCGCGTGCGCCGCCGAAGGCCGAGCCCTTCCACTCGCGCCCGGTCACCAGCTGGAATGGCCGGGTCGAGATCTCGGCGCCGGCCTCGGCCACGCCGATGATGATCGACTTGCCCCAGCCCTTGTGGCAGCACTCCAGCGCCTGGCGCATGACCTTGGTATTGCCGATGCATTCGAACGAATAGTCGGCGCCGCCGTCGGTCAGCTGCACGATGTGGTCGACCACGTTGTCGACGTCGTTCGGATTGACGAAATGCGTCATGCCGAACTGCCGCGCCAGCGCCTCGCGGTTCGGATTGATGTCGACGCCGATGATCTTGTCAGCACCGACCATCTTCGCGCCCTGGATCACGTTCAGGCCGATGCCGCCCAGGCCGAACACCACCACATTGGCGCCGGCCTCGACCTTCGCCGTGAACAGCACCGCGCCCACGCCGGTGGTCACGCCGCAGCCGATATAGCAGACCTTGTCGAACGGCGCGTCGTCGCGGATCTTCGCCAGCGCGATCTCCGGCACCACGATGTGGTTGGCGAAGGTCGACGTGCCCATGTAGTGGAAGATCGGCTTGCCGTCGAGCGAGAAACGCGAGGTGCCGTCCGGCATCAGGCCCTTGCCCTGGGTCGCGCGGATCGCCTGGCACAGGTTGGTCTTGCGCGACAGGCAGAACTTGCACTGCCGGCATTCGGGCGTGTAAAGCGGAATCACGTGGTCGCCGGGCTTCAGCGAGGTCACGCCCGGGCCCACCTCGGTCACCACGCCGGCGCCCTCATGGCCCAGGATCGCGGGGAAGATGCCCTCGGGGTCCGCACCCGACAACGTGTAGTAATCGGTATGGCAGATGCCGGTGGCCTTGATCTCGACCAGCACCTCGCCGGCGCGCGGTCCGGCCAGATCGACTTCCTCGATGGTCAACGGGGCACCTGCTTTCCAGGCGACGGCGGCTTTGGTTTTCATGGCGGCTTCCTTCGGTGGCCGCGCGGGGGGAGCGCTTGGCCGGGTTCGATCGATGGCGGGCGCGCCGGCCGTACAGGCACGGCGCGGCATTGCCCGGTTCGGCCGACACTGTAATGCCTGCGGCATCGGGCCGGCGGGCCAGCCCATCCGCTTGGCCCCGCATGCCGCCATTTTGGCCGAATGCGTGGGCTAGCGGCCCGGCATCCGGGCCGATGCCGGCGCCCGCGGGCTGGCGCTACGCGCCGGCAGGTCGTCGGCACCCTGGTGGCGCCGGCCCAGCCACCAGCCAAGCAAACCCCAGACCAGCGCCAGCACGGCGCCGGTGATGGCGACCACCGCGGGATGGCCGGCCAGCGCGTCGATGCCGGTCTTGACCCAGGCGCTGACCGCATCGCCGGCGCGGTAGACCATCGTGTCGATCACGTTCTTGGCCTTGTACTTGGTTTCGGCATCGACCACGGTAAACAGCATCTCGCGGCCGGGGCGGACCATCGCATACTCGCCGACGCGGCGCAGCACCATCACGCCCGCCAGCACGCCGAACACCGGCCAGAGCGCCAGCAGCACGAAGCCGCCGGCCACCGCCAGCGGCACCACGGTCAGCAGCGCGGTCACGCCGTAGCGGCGCGCCACCTGGCCGGAGAAGAACAGCTGGATCGCGATGGTGGCGGCCTGCACGATTGCGTCGATCGCGCTGAACACGCGCGTCTGTTCGGTGCGATCGGGAAAGGTTTCGGCGACGAGCCGCGCCTGTTCGAAGTACAGGAAGGTGCTGGCGGTCGACAGCAGGATCACGAACAGCGCGATGCCGAGCAGATAGCGCGAGCGCGCGATCAGCGTCAGGCCGGCCAGCAGGCTGCCGCCGATGGGGTCGCGCGGATCGTCGCGGGCGGCGCCGGCATGGTGCGCGGCAATGCGACCCGCCGCGGCATCGCCCTGCGCGATGGGTCCGGCGCCAATACCAGGCCCAGCCGGCGTTCCGGCTCCCGCGCTGGCTCCGGCCCCAGCCGCGGTTCCAGCCGCAGCCCCGGCTCCGGCCCGCGCCCGCCAGCGGAACAGCCACGCGCAGCCCGGCAGCGTCGCCGCCAGCAACACTGCCGACAGCAGCATCAGGCCCGTCAGGCCGATCGGTCCGACCAGCCATCCCGACAGCAGCGGCCCGGCCAGGCCGCCGACGCTGGCCCCGGCGGCGATCACCGGAAACAGCCGGCGCGCCTGTTCCGGGCGGAACACGTCCGCCATCAGGCTCCACGCGACCGACACCACGAACAGATTGAATACCGACAGCCACACGTAGAACACCCGCGCCAGCCAGACATCGTCGGGCCGCGCCCGCGTGGCCAGCGCGAAGGCCAGCAGATTGGCGATGAAGAAGGCATAGACCCACGGCACGAAGCGCCGCCGTGGCAGGCGCGAGCTGCACAGGCCGTACAGCGGAATCGCGGCCAGCATCACGACGAAGGTCGCGGTGAACAGCCATTGCAGGTTCTGCACGCCGCCGGCAATCCCCATCGTTTCGCGCACCGGCCGCAGCATGAAGTAGCTGGCGAACAGGCAGAAGAAGAAGCCGAAGGCGGCGGCCACGGCCGTGTGTTCGCCCGGGCGGATGCCAAGCGCGCCGGGACGGCCGCCGGGGATGGGACCGGATTGCGGAGGCGGGGCGGCTGCCATGCCGGAAGCGGGCGGCGGGCCGGCGCTAGGTCAGCAGCGCCGCGATGCGCTCGCGCTGCTGCGCGTCCGGCATGCGGCCGAGCCCTGCGCCGAGGTTGTCGCGCATATGGCGCGGATTCGACGTCGCCGGAATCGCCGCGGTCACCGCGGGATGGCTGACGATGAATTTGAGGAACAGCTGCCCCCAGCTGCCGCAATCGAGCTCGGCCGCCCACGGCGGCAGCTGGCGTCCCTGCACCGCGCGGAACAGCCATCCGTCCTGGAACGGCCGGTTGATCAGCACGCCGATGCCGCGCTGCCGGCACAGCGGCAGCAGCCGCCGTTCGGCCTCGCGCTCGCCCAGCGAATAGTTGACCTGCACGAAGTCGATCTTCTCGCTGCGCACGATCTGCTCCAGCCGCTCGTGCGCGTCGGCGCGATAGTGCGTGACGCCGATATAGCGGGTCTTGCCCTGTTCCTGCAGCCGGCGCAGGAAACGCAGGTTCTCTTCCCAGTCGATCAGGTTGTGGACCTGCAGCAGGTCGACGGTGTCGGTGCCCAGCTCCTGCTGCGAGCGCGCCCATTGCGCGGGCGCGCTGCTGGCGGAGGCCGAGATCTTGGTGGCGAGGAAGACCTGCTTGCGGCCATTGTGCAGGCGCAATAATTCACCGGTCACCGCCTCGGCCGCACCATAGCTGGGCGCGGTATCGAGAACCGCGCCCGGTGTGCGCAGCAGCAGCGCCATCACCTCGGACAGCGGGCTCTGCTGCAGGCCTTGCGTGCCGGCATCGAAGGTGTCGGCGGTGCCCAGGCCGATCACCGGCAGCGTTTCTCGCGTGCCCGGGATGGCGCGCCGCAGCGGGACCGCACCGGCGCCTGCAGCCGGCGTGGCCGGCGCGCCGGATGCGGGGCCGGGCTGGGCCTGTGCGGCGGACGTCAGCGTGCCCGCCAGCGCGGCGGAACAGGCAAGAAAGCGGCGACGATCGATGGCCATGGCGTCTCCTGGCAAGCCGGCAACTTCCCGGCCATTGTAGGTAAGACGCGCCAATTTGGCACCGCCGCCGCCGCGGCCTTCAGATCACGGCCGCCAGCCCCAGCGTCAGCAGCAGCGCGACCACGGAGATGATCGTCTCGCAGACGGTCCAGGTCTTGAAGGTCTGCGCGACCGTCATGTTGAAGTACTCCTTGACCAGCCAGAAGCCCGCATCGTTGACGTGCGACAGGATCAGCGACCCGGCGCCGGTGGCCAGCACCAGCAGCTCCGGGCGCGTGCCCGGCACGCTGGCGGCGATCGGCGCGACGATGCCCGCCGCGGTGGTCATCGCCACGGTGGCCGAGCCGGTCGCGACGCGGATCATCACGGCGACCAGCCAGCCGAGCACCAGCACCGACACGTTGGCGCCGGTGGCCACTTCGACGATCGAGTTCGAGATGCCCGAATCGCGCAGGATGCGGCCGAAGCCCCCGCCGGCGCCGACCACCAGCGTGATGATCGCGGTGGGCGCCACCGATTCGTTGGTAAAGCGCAGGATCGCCTCGCGATTGAAGCCGCGCGCCTTGCCGAAGGTATAGAAGCTGACCAGCGCGGCAATCAGCAGCGCGATCACCGAATTGCCGATCAGCTTCAGGAAGTCGTTGGCCCAGGTCTTCGGCATCGTCACCAGGTCGGCGCTGCTGCCGATCAGCATCAGGATCACCGGCAGCAGGATCGTGAACACGGTAATGCCGAAGCCCGGCAGCGCCTGCGCCGGCGCGGTGTCGTCCGCTTCCTCGATGAACTGCGCGGCCAGCGGGTTGTCGGCGGGCAGCTTGATATGGCGGTCCATCAGCGTCGCGAAGATCGGACCGGCGATTGCCGCGGTGGGAATGCCGACGATCAGTGCATACAGGATGGTGCGGCCGATGTCGGCGCCGTAGGCGGTGACCGCCAGCAGCGCCGCCGGATGCGGCGGGATCAGGCCGTGCACCACCGACAGGCCGGCCACCATCGGGATGCCGACCTTGACCATCGAGGTGCCGGTGCGCTGCGCGATATTGAAGGCGATCGGGATCAGCAGCACGAAGCCGACCTCGAAGAACACCGGCAGGCCGACGATGAAGGCGATCGTCGCCATCGCCCAGTGCACGTGCTTCTCGCCGAAGAAGGCGATCAGCGTGCGCGCGATCCGTTCGGCGCCGCCGGACTCGGCCATCATCTTGCCGAGCATGGTGCCCAGGCCGACCACCAGCGCGATATGGCCCAGCGTGCCGCCGACGCCGGCCTCGAACGACTTGACGATCTCGTTCATCGGCATGCCGACCGAGAAGCCGAGCAGGACCGATACCACCACCAGCGTGATGAAGGGGTTCAGCTTGAATCGCGCGATCAGCACGACCAGCGCGATCACGGCGATCAGCGCATACAGCAACAGCGTGGTTCCGGTGACTGGGACCATGTTGTCTCCTTGGGGTGCGCGGGGCCGGTCGGCGCCGCGGCGTATGAAAGAGGCCGCTGGCGCGGCCCGGTTGGGAAAGGGAGGGAAGTGGCGGCGAAGCCGGCCGAATCAGCCGCCCGGCCGCTTGTAGGCGATGCAGTCGATCTCGACCTTGCAGTCGACCACCATGCTGGACTGCACGCAGGCGCGGGCCGGGGGATTGGCGCCGAAATACTGCTTGAAGATCTTGTTGAACGAGGCGAAGTCGCGCGCGTCGTCGAGCCAGACGCCGCAGCGGACCACGTGCTCGGGGCCGTAGCCGGCCTCGGCCAGGATCGCCAGCACGTTGCTGATGGCCTGGTGGGTCTGCGCGACGATGCCGCCGTCGACGACCTCGCCATCGACCATCGGCACCTGGCCGGACACATAGAGCCAGCCGTCGGCCGCGACCGCGCGCGCGAACGGCATGTGCTGGCCGCCGGTGCCGGTGCCGCCTTCGACGCCAAAGCGTTGGATATCCATGAAGACTCCTTCGAACTGAATACGGGAAACGGTGAGCTGCAAAAAACGGGGAAGGAAGGGCGCGGACTTACGTGTCCGCGATGGCGTCCGCCACGGCCGGGGCCGGTTCGCCGCGCGGCAGGAAGCGGCCGGCGCGCGCGCCGGTGGCGCGCCGCCGCGACCATGACAGCGTGCCGTTGACCCACACCGCGGCGATGCCCTCGGCCGGTTGCATCGGCTCGGTGAAGGTGGCCGCGTCCCGGATCGTCGCGGCATCGAACAGCACCAGGTCGGCCCAATGGCCCTCGCGCACGAAGCCGCGGCCGGCCAGGCCGAACCGCTCGGCCGACATGCCGGTCATCTTGGCGATCGCGATCGTCAGCGGAAACAGCTCGCGATCGCGCGCGTAGTGCCCCAGCACGCGCGGGAACGCGCCCCACAGGCGCGGATGCGGCAGCGGATCGTTGGGCAGCCCGTCCGAGCCGATCACCGTGGCCGGATGGGCCAGGATGCGGTCGACGTCGGCGTCTTCCATGCAGTGATAGACCGCGCCCGCCGGCTGCAGGCGGCGCGCCGCCTCGTGCAGGTCGACCTGCCATTCGGCCGCGATATCGGCGAGCAGGCGTCCGCCCATGCCGGGATGCGCCTCGGACCAGGTCACCATGATGTCGAAGTCGCCGGTGACCTGTTTCAGGTCCAGCGTCGACGAACTGGCCGTGTAGGGATAGCAGTCGCAGCCCACCGGCTGCCAGCGCTGCGCGGCATCGAGCGCGGCCAGCACCGCGCCGCTGCGGCCCCAGTTGTCCACGCCCGCGCACTTGAGGTGCGAGATCACGACCGGCACGCGCGCATGGCGGCCGATGCGGAAGGCCTCGTCCATCGCGTCGAGAATCTCGGCGAATTCGCTGCGCAGGTGCGTGGCGTACAGCGCGCCGGCGTGCGCCAGCGGCTCGGCCAGCGCCAGCACTTCCTCGGTCGGCGCGGCAAATGCATTGGCGTAGGCCAGCCCGGTCGACAGGCCGAGCGCGCCGTGGTCCAGTGCCTCCTGCAACTGCGCGCGCATCGCGGCGATCTCGTCCGCGCCGGCGGCCCGATCGAGCCGGTCCAGATGATTGCTGCGCAGAGCCGTGTGGCCGACCAGCGCGGCCACGTTGACCGCGGGACGCGCGGCCGCGATCGCATCGACGTAGGCCGCGAAGCTGGGATAGCGGAACGCGTCCGCATCGCCCAGCAGGTTCATCGGATCGGGCGGTTCGCCGCGCAGCGTCACCGGCGCCGCGCTGATGCCGCAGTTGCCGACCACCACGGTGGTCACGCCCTGCGACAGCTTCGGCATCATCTCGGGCTGGCGCACGACGTTGGTGTCGTCGTGCGTGTGGACGTCGATGAAGCCCGGCGCCAGCACCAGCCCGGCGGCATCGATGACGTCGGCCGCGGCAGCGGAGGCGATGCGTTGCTCCGCGTCGCCGCCGTCGGCATCGATGTCGACGATGCGCGCGATGCGGCCCTCGCGCAGCGCGACATCGGCGACGCGCGCGGCGGCGCCCGAACCGTCGATCACGGTGGCGCCGCGGATCAGCGTGTCATAGGCGAAGGCGGTGTCCGGGCTCGCTGCCATGGTCAGTCTCCGAGCGGCTGACGGCTGTCGCGCAGCGCCGCGTTGCCGCGCTCGCCGCTGCCCCGATGCGCGTCGAGCACGTACTTGAGCCGACGCAGCCGTTCCTGGCTGTCGTCCTGTTGCAGCAGCGCCAGCCGCGTGGCCAGCACGTCCAGCACCAGCAACATCGCATAGCGAGAGGCCGACGGCTTGAAGATGAAATCGGTTTCCAGCGCGCGCACCGGCAGCAGCACGTCGGCGCGCGCGGCCAGCGGCGAGCCCAGCGCGGTCACCGCGATCACCCGCGCGCCGTATTCGCGCGCGACATCGCAACTGGCCAGCATCTCGGGCACGCTGCCGCTGACGGAGAAGGCCAGCACCACATCGCCCTTGACCAGCGTGGCGGCCACCATCTGCTGCAGCACCGCGTCCTGATAGCTGGCGACCGGCCGGCCCAGTCGCGCCAGCCGATAGCGCGCCTCGTCGGCGAGCCACGTCGAGCCGCCACCCATGCCGAAAGCGTAGACCATGCGCGCGTCCTGCAACAGGCGCGCGGCGCGTTCGATCTGGGCCTCGTCGATCAGCTGGCGGTTGGCCTCGAGCACCGCGACCACGTCGCCATGCAGCCGATCGGCCAGCGAGGGCGGGGCCGCATCCGCGTCAGCGGTGCCCGGCTCGTGCTGCAGGAAGCGTTGGCCGACCGCGGTGGCGCGCGCCAGCCGCAGCTTCAGGTCGCGCACGTCCCGGCAGCCCAGCGCCTTGGCCAGGCGTGTCACGCTTGCCTCGCTGACGCCGGCCTTGCGCGCCAGCGCATTGATGCTCGCCGACGCCGCGCCGGCGACGTCTTCGAGGATGAGCTGAGCCACCTTCTGCTCGGCCAGCCGCAGCGTCGGGCCGCGCTCGGCGATGCGGGTCAGGATGTCGAAGGCAGCGGGCATGGGCTTGGCGGAAGGGGTGCCGGATGGTGCGTCCCGCCCCGGGCGGAGGCGCGGCATCGCGGCGTGTTACTTTATAACAAAGGTGAAATATCGTAGTTTCGCCGCTATCATTACGTCAATCGAAAATTTCGATGCGGCGCCACAGGGCCGCGTTGGGGCGCGGAAAGGCGCGGAAGGGCGGATCAGGACATGCGTGATATAAAGTACCAGAGCGGCATCATCGATCCGCTGAACAAGGCGCTTGGCAAGCTCGAGGCGCCGCTGGCACCGGCCGAGGCCGCCACCGGCTGGCGGCTGCTGGAAGAGGAGGTCAGCCTGCCGGCCGCGGTGCTGTACGAATCCCGGCTGGCCCATAACCTGGCCTGGATGCGCCGGTTCATGGACGAGTACGGCGTGAAGCTGGCGCCGCACGGCAAGACCACGATGGCGCCCAAGCTGTTCGCGCGGCAGCTCGAGGCCGGCGCCTGGGGTATCACGCTGGCGACCGCGCAGCAGACCGCGGCGGCGCATGCGCACGGCGTCAAGCGCGTGCTGATGGCCAACCAGCTGGTGGGCCGGCGCAATATGGAGATCGTCGCCGACCTGCTGCGCGATCCCGCTTTCGAGTTCTTCTGCCTGGTCGATTCGGCCGAGCTGGTGGATCGGCTCGGCGGCTTTTTCCGCGGGCGCGGCCAGCGCCTGCAGGTGCTGCTCGAACTGGGCGTCGAGGGCGGCCGCACCGGCGTGCGCGACGCCGCGCAGCAGCAGCAGGTGCTGGACGCGCTCGACCGCTGGACCGATGCGCTGACGCTGGCCGGTGTGGAGATCTACGAGGGCGTGCTGCAGCAGGAGGCCGATATCCGCGCCTTCCTGCGCCGCACGGTGGCGACCACGCGCGAACTGGCCGGGCAGGGCCGCTTCGGCGCACGGATCGAATCGCGTCCGGTGGTGCTGTCCGGCGCGGGGTCGGCCTGGTATGACGTGGTGGCCGAGGAATTCGCCGGCGCCGACATCGGCGCGCCCATCGACATCGTGCTGCGTCCGGGATGCTATCTGACGCACGACGTCGGCATCTACCGGCAGGCGCAGCAGCGCATCCTCGCGAGCAATCCGGTGGCACAAAGGATGCGGGAGGGCCTGCTGCCCGCCTTGCAGTTGTGGGCCTATGTGCAGTCGATCCCGGAGCCGGACCGCGCGATCGTCGGCATGGGCAAGCGCGACGCGGCCTTCGATGCCGGCATGCCGATTCCCGCGCGGCACTTCCGCCCGCGGTCGGCGAGTGCGCCGGCAAGCGCGCTGGAAAGCGCGCCGGAAAGCGCGCCGGCCGACGCGCGGGGAACCGCACCGGCCGATGCGCCGTCCCATTGGGAAGTGACCGGCATGATGGACCAGCACGCCTACCTGCGGATCGCGCCGGGCGATGACGTGCGGGTCGGCGACATGATCGCCTTCGATATCTCGCATCCTTGCCTGACCTTCGACAAGTGGCGGCATATCCCGGTGCTGGACGACGAGCTGCGCGTGGTCGATATCGTGCAGACCTTCTTCTGACCGTTTGCCGGCTCTCTGTTCCCTTTCTTCTACCGTATCGGCGGTCGCACCATGAGCATCGATATCCTGGCCTTCGGCGAAGCGCTGGTCGAGTTCAACCAGCAGCCCGACGCGCCCGAGCGCTATCTGCAGGGCTTCGGCGGCGACACCTCGAACTTCTGCATTGCCGCCGCGCGCCAGGGCGCGCAGACCGGCTTCATCAGCGCGGTGGGCGCCGACAGCTTCGGCGAACGGCTGCTGGCGCTGTGGACGCAGGAGCGCGTCGATACCCGCCATGTCCGCACCGATTCGCGGGCGCCGACGGGCGTCTACTTCGTCAGCCACGACAACCACGGCCATCGTTTCGACTATCTGCGCGCGGGCTCGGCGGCGAGCTGCTACAGCCATGACGACCTGCCGCAGCAGGCGATCGCCGAAGCGCGCTATCTGCATCTGTCGGGCATCAGCCTGGCGATCAGCAACAGCGCCTGCGACGCGGGGCTTGCGGCGATGGAGCTGGCGCGCAAGGCCGGCGTCAAGGTCTCGCTCGACACCAATCTGCGGCTGCGGCTGTGGTCGCTGGCCCGCGCGCGCGGCATCATGCGCGAGGCGCTCGGCATGACCGATATCTGTCTGCCGAGCTGGGACGATGTCACGGTGCTGACCGGGCTCGACGACCGCGACGCGATCGTCGACCATCTGCTCGGCTGCGGCGTCAAACTGGTCGCGCTCAAGCTCGGCGAGGAGGGCGCCTATGTTGCGACCCCCGATGCGCGCGCACTGGTGCCCGCCTACCCGGTGCAGCCGCTCGACGCGACCGGCGCCGGCGATTGCTTCGGCGGCAGCTTCATCGCCCGGCTCGCGGCCGGCGACGATCCCTTCGAGGCGGCCCGCTATGCCAACGTGGCCGCCGCGCTGTCGACCACCGGCTATGGCGCGGTCGCGCCGATCCCGTCGGCGGAAACGGTGCTGGCGCGGCTGGCCGAATCGGTCTCGGTGATCCGATGACGGCAACGGTCCGCGCTTCGGTCCCCGTGTCGCGTCCTGCCGTGCGACGACGGACAGCGCTTTCCTTCAACCCGTACCGACTTTCTTCCCGATAACGCCATGCCTAGCCAATCTCCCTCGCTGATCGACCGCCTGGCCGGCGTGCCGGTCATCCCCGTGCTCGAGTTCCACGCCGTCGACGAGGCGCTGCGCGTCTCCGAGGCACTGGTCGCCGGCGGCCTGCCGGTGCTCGAAATCACGCTGCGTACGCCGGTCGCGCTCGAGGCGATGCGCGCGGTCGCCGCCGCCTTGCCGCAGGCCATTGTCGGCGCCGGTACCGTGCTCGACGTCGCGCAGCTGCATGCGGTGCGCGACGCCGGCGCGCAATTCGCGGTGTCGCCCGGGCTGACGCCGCGGCTCGCCGAAGGCGCGCGCGATGCCGGCATTTCGCTGCTGCCCGGCGTGGCCACCGCCAGCGAGGCGATGGCCGCGCTCGAGGCCGGCTTTACCTTCCTGAAGTTCTTCCCGGCCGAGGCCGCCGGCGGCATGCCGATGCTGAAATCGCTGAACGGGCCGCTTCCGCGGCTGCGCTTCTGCCCGACCGGCGGCATCGACGCGGCGCGCGCGCCGGGCTATCTGGCCCTGCCGAACGTCGTCTGCGTCGGCGGCTCCTGGGTCGTGCCCAGGGACGCGGTCGCCAGCGGCGACTGGGCGCGCATCCGCGCGCTGGCCGAAGAAGCGGCGGCGCTGCGGCGCGGCTGAGCACCGGCTCCCTCCCGCGCTTTCGGACTGTCGGACAAAGGCCGATTGTCCGCGCCGTTGGTGCCGCCTAAGCTGACAGCATCGGGACTGATGGAGTCGGCATGACGGCGCTTGCGGTGTCGTGTGGGAAAGCGGGGCCGCGCACGGCAAGCTGGCTGCGCTGGCTTGCCACGGTGACGCTGGCGCTCAGCGCTTCCGCCTGCGCCAGCCTGCCGCAGGACGTGCCGCGCCGGCCTTCGACTGCCTTCGCCGGCTGGGCCGATACCCCGCTGGGCCAGGTCGTCGCCAGCAGTACGCCGGACCCGGCGCTGTCCGGCTTCCACGTGGTGTCGTCGGGCGAAGACGCCTACGGCACGCTGATCACGCTGGCCGACCGCGCCACCCGTTCCCTCGACCTGCAGTACTACATCGTCGCTGCCGACGAATCGTCGCGCGAAATCCTGCGCCGAGTGCGCGCGGCCGCCGAGCGCGGCGTCCATGTGCGGCTGCTGGTCGACGACCTGCACAGCGACGGCAAGGATCCGGCCTTCCTGCGGTTCGCCCGCCATCCCAATATCGAGGTCCGCTACTTCAATCCGTTTCCGGCGGGGCGCTTCTCCAAGCTGACGCGCTTCATCAGCGTGGTCGGCGACGCCCGCCGCGTCAACCGGCGCATGCACAACAAGGTCTTCATCGCCGACAACGCGATGGCGATGACCGGCGGCCGCAATATCGGCAACGCCTATTTCCTGCGCGCGCCCGATACCAACTTCGTCGACCTCGACGTGGTGGTGGCCGGTCCGGCTGTGCGCCGGCTGTCGGCGGGCTTCGACGAATACTGGAACAGCCAGTACGCCTTTCCGGTCGAGTCGCTGGCCAACCCGAACGAGGCCGCGCCGGGGCCGGCGGGCACGCCGCCGGGTTCGGGCGTGCAGGCGTCCGCCGCGCGCGGGTCCGGTGGGACAGGGGGATCGGGGTCGGGCGGTTCGCGCGGTTCGGCTTCGCCCGCGCCCGAGCAGGCCCTGGTCGACGAGGCTGCGCAGCGCGAGGCCGAGCAGAAGCGGCTGGAGGCGAGCGGCATGACGGCGCCGCAGAAGATCGATCCGAACAAGAGCTTCCTCGCGCGCGAACTCGCCCGCGGCGGCAGGCTGAACTTCGAATGGGCGCGCGCCAGCGTGCTGGTCGACAACCCGGCCAAGGTCGAACCCGACAAGTTGCCGGACAGCGACGATACGCTGGCCGACGAGGTCGCGCGGATGATGAACGAGGCCCGCGAGGAGATCATCATCATTTCGCCGTACCTGGTGCCCGGCAAGCGCGGCGTCGAGTGGTTGAGCGGACTGGCCCGGCGCGGCGTCAAGATCCGCGTGCTGACGAACTCGCTGGCGGCGACCGATTCGCCGATCGTGCACGTCGGCTACAAGCGCTACCGCAAGGAGCTGCTGCGCGCCGGCGTCGAACTGCACGAGCTGAAGTCCCGGCTGCATCGGCAGCAGCGCGCGGTCGGGGACTTCAAGTCTTCGCAGGCCAGCCTGCACGTCAAGGCCGCGGTGGTCGACCGCAGGACGCTGTTCGTCGGCTCGATGAACTTCGACCCGCGCTCGATCACGCAGAACACCGAGACCGGCATCATCGTGCGCAACGAGCGGCTGGCGGGGCAGGTGGCGCAGCTGTTCTCGGGCGCCATCGGCGTCAACAGCTGGCGGCTGCAGCTGTCGGAGGACGACGCGCTGCAATGGGTGGACGGGCAGGGCAAGCAGGCGGTCGTGCTGGACACCGAGCCCGATACCACCTGGTCGCAACGGTTCTGGATCGACTTGCTGGCTCCCTTTACGCCGGAAGAGTTGCTCTGACGCGCAAGCGCTGCTCCAGCCCGGCGCGCCGGCACATTGCCGCACGTCATGTCGCGGTGCGGTCCAGCTTGCGGGCGGAGAGCACCAGGCTGATCAGCACGGAAACCAGGATCACGATGCCGACGATGGCCAGCGACCACTGCACCGGCATGTGGAACCACGGCGCCGCCAGCATCTTGCCGCCGATGAAGACCAGCACGACCGCGAGGCCGTACTTGAGCAGGTGGAAGCGCCCTGCCATGTCGGCCAGCAGAAAGTACAGGGCGCGCAGCCCCATGATCGCGAAGATATTGGAAGTGAAGACGATGAACGGGTCGGTCGTCACGGCAAAGATCGCCGGAATGCTGTCGATCGCGAACACCAGGTCGCTCGCTTCGATCATGATCAGCACCAGGAACATCGGGGTGGCCCAACGCACGCCGCCGATGCGCACGAAGAACTTCTCGTGCTCGAAGGCGGGCGTGATGCGCATGTGCCGGCGCAGCCAGCGCAGCAGCGGATTCTTTTCCAGGTCCGGTTGCCGGTCCGCGAAGACCAGCATCTTGATGCCGGTCACGACCAGGAAGGCACCGAATACGTAGAGGATCCAGGCAAACTCCTGCACGAGCCAGACGCCGGCCAGGATCATGCCGGCGCGCATGATGATGGCACCCACCACGCCGTACAGCAGCACCCGCCTCTGCAGCTCCGGGGGCACGGCGAAGTAGCTGAAGATCATGACGAAGACGAACATGTTATCGACCGACAGCGACTGTTCGATCAGATAGCCGGTGATGAACTCGAGCGCCTTGCCGTTGGCGACTTCCCGGCCGGCGTGCGCATCGAGATACCACCACAGCAGCGCCGCGAACGTGAAGGCCATCGTCACCCAGGCAGCCACCCAGCCGCCGGCCTCCCTGACGGAAACGCGATGCGCCTTGTTGCCGCCGAAGACAAAGAGGTCCAGCGCCAGCATCGCCATGACGAAGGCGATGAAGCCCGCCCACATGGGCGCGGTGGCGAAGGAATCGACGATCATGTCAGGATGCGCTTGCCCAGACCAGCGCCACCCCGGCGCCCACGCCGGCCGGGATGCCGATCCGCTCGATCATGCCTGCCGGCGCGCCGGCGACTACCTCGACCGGCACCGTGCAGCAATCGAGCAGCCGGTTCGTCAGCGAATGTTCGATCGCACGGACCAGTGCGCCCTTGCGGGTGGTGCCGATCAGCACGCGATCGCAGTGCAGCCGGCGCGCGGATTCGGCGATGCACTGGGCCGTGTCCCCGACTTCGCGGTGCGTGAAACAGGGCACGCCTGCGGCGTCGAGCAACTGCCGCGCCTCGGCAAGCTCCGCGTCGGCGCGTTCGCGCTGGAATTGCGCGCGCAGCTCGCGGCAGACGTGGCGTGCGACGTAGGCCGAGAAGGGCGGCTGCACGTTCAGCAGGTGGACCCGGCTGGCATCGCCGCGGTGGAACTCGTCGATGGCGTGGCGGACGGCCAGCAGGGCGCTGGGCGAGCCGTCGCACGGCAGAAGGAGCGTGGCCATGTCGATGTCTCCTGAGAGGCGGGCGGAAGGCCGCCAAGGCGGCCGTTGACGCGGGCGCGAGCCGAAGCGCGGCCGTGGCGCATGGAAAAAATCTAGACCCGGAAACAATGCGTGAAAAGCAGATTGTTCGGATACCATCCTCCGATAAAACCTGACAATCTCGCGCGCGCGGCTGGCGGCGAGCGGGGGACAGCCGATGAACTACAAGCATCTGCACTATTTCCTGCAGGTGGCCAGGCTCGGTGGCGTGCTGCGCGCCAGCGAGCGCCTGCATGTTGCCCCGCAGACGATCAGCGCGCAGATCCGGTCGCTGGAAGAGGCCCTTGGCATGGCGCTATTTGCGAAGAGCGGGCGCGGGTTGGCACTGACCGATGCCGGCCGCATGGTGCTGGGCTATGCCGAGGCGATCTTCTCGATGGGCGCGGAGCTCGAGGAAGCGATACGGGATCACCCTCGCCAGGGCAAGCTGCTGGAGTTCCGCGTGGGCGTGGCCGATGCAGTGCCGAAGACGATTGCCTGCCGGCTGATCGAGCCCGCCACGCAACTGCCCGAGCCGGTGCGCATCGTGTGCCGCGAGTGGAAGCTCGACATGCTGCTGGGCGAGCTGGCGCTGCATCGGCTCGACCTCGTGATTGCCGACGCGCCGATTCCGTCCGACGTCAGCGTGTCGGCGTTCAACCATCACCTGGGCAGTTGCGGTGTCAGCTTCTTCGCGGCGCCGGGGCTGCTCGAATCACGCGGCGGGCGCTTTCCGGCAAATCTCGACGGTGCGCCGCTGGTCATGCCGGCGGAGGATTCGGCTGTCGGCAAGCGGCTGCGGAACTGGCTGCACGCGCATTCGCTGCGCCCGCGTGTGGTCGCCGAGTGCGACGACAGCGCGCTGGCCAAGGAGTTCGGGCGGCGGGGCATGGGTGTCTTCGTCGGTCCCACGGTGCTCGAGCGGGACATCGAGAAGCAGTACGGCGTGCGCGTGCTGGGCGCTACGTACGACGTCGTGGAGGAGTTTTTCGCGATCTCGGTCGAACGCCGGATCACGCATCCTTGCGTGACGGCGATCACCGAGGCGGCGCGCAACGAGCTGTTTGCCACGCCGTTGCGGCGGCGGCAGCGAGGGCGCTGACGCCGAGAAAGCGCCGCTGGCCGGTGGCCGGCGGCGTTCGCCCGCGGAGCCGGGCGGGTCCCTCGGACAGCCGGGCCGCTTGCGCCGCGGCCCGGCTGCGCGGGCTTACTTGTGACGGTCCGCCGCGCCTTCGAGCTTCTGGCCGCCGCGCTGGATGTCCTGGCCCAGGCCGGCCATCGTGTTGCAGCCGGTCAGCAGCACAGCCAGCATCACACCAAAAATCCAACCTTTTTTCACACTGCGCTCCTTTTGAGGTGTTGCGAACGGGGCGATTTTACAATCGGTGCGGCCCGCTGCGCACAGGGCAGTGTGGCTATTTGTAACGAAGCGGGGCCGGCGTGGGTGGCAATGACGAACCGGCCCGGGTCCCCGTCGTCCCCACCAAAGCAGGGACCCAGTGGCGTCCGAGCGCGCGCTAGACGTAGGCGATCAGCCGGCCGGCGGCGATCACCAGCGTCCAGGTCAGCAGCGACAGCACCGCCGCGGTGCGCGCCCAGCCCGGCGGCCGGGCGCCGATGTTCCAGTCGGCGGGGCCGTCGGCCCGCTGCAGGGCGCGGTACGGCCACAGATGAAATGCCAGCGCATTGAGCAGCCCGACCGCGATCAGGGCCAGCTTGGCATACAGCGCCGGATTGGTCGCCAGCTCGTCGGCATGCGCGAGCAGCAGCAGGACGCCGCTGACGGCCACCGCGACGAAGGCCGCCATCGTCAGCGGCAGCACCTGGCGCAGCAGCGCCGTCACCGGCAGGTTGCGCCAGAGCCCGGCCAGCCGCAGGTCGACCACGGCGATGGTGCCGAACAGCAGCGCCATGCCGGCCAGGTGGACGATCTCGACCAGCGGATAGGCCCAGGCCGAAGCGCGCAGCGCGCTCGACAGCGGCAACGACGCCAGCGTGGCGCCCAGCCCGGTCAGCGATGCCACGGCGCCCGCTGCGGGACAGTCAGCGCAGTTCGACGGTCTGGCCGTCGAGCACGATCCGCTCGGCGCGCATCTCGTCGCCGTGTTCCTTGCTGGGGTAGCCGACGATGGTGACCTCGCGGCCGACCGCGACCTTGTCGGCGGTCGCCCCGCGCGCCTGCATCCGCGAGATCGGCGCCAGCACGGCCAGCCAGCGCTTGCCGTTGGCGTCGATCCGCACCATCGCGTGCGGGTTCTCGTATTTGACCTCGGTCAGCTTGCCGGTCAGCGTGATCGGCTTGCTGTCGTCGTAGCTCGACCAGCCGTGGTGCGCGGCGGCCGGGCCGGCCAGCAGCGCGGCGAACGCGGCGGCGGTGGCAAGCGCGGCAAGCGGGCCGCGGGACATCGAGCGGAACAGGCGGGACATGGCGGTTCTCCGGCTTCTGCGTTCGTCGAGTATAGCTGCCGCTTGATGAAGGGGCGTCGCGGCTTTCTTCTCCCCAAGCCCTCTGCCCAAGGCGCTCTCCCCAATCCCTCTCCCCAAACCCCTCTCCCGCGAGCGGCACGGAGCGTGCAACGGAGCAGCAGCGGCGGCAAATTCAAGCGACATCGCCAAACAGTACCTCCGACCTTGCTCCCTCTCGCGCTTGCGGGAGAGGGGGGAGGGCAGGCTCGCCTCGCAGGCTGGACGGCTAGCCCGTCGTATCCGGCTCCGGGCCTTCCTCGGCCGGCAGCCGGCTCGCCAGCACCTTGTCGATGCGCTTGCCGTCCATATCGATGATCTCGAATTTCCAGTCCAGCCAGCTGACCGAATCGGCGATCTGCGGCAGCCGTCCCAGCAGCAGCAACAGCATGCCGGACAGCGTGTGATAGCGCTCCTTGTCTTCCTCCGGCACGCTGCGCAGGCCGATGCGGTCCTTCAGCTCGGGGATCGGGATCAGGCCGTCGAGCAGCCAGGAGCCATCCTCGCGCTGCACCGCCCACTCGTCGCCGGCGATGTCCGGCTTGAACTCGCCGGTGATCGCCTCGATCAGGTCCTGCAGCGTGACGATGCCCAGCACCTCGCCGTACTCGTCGATGACGAAGGCCATCTGTCCGCCCGACGAGCGGAAGTGTTCGAGCAGCTCCATGCCGGTGACGCTCTCGGGCACATAGACAGGGGCCTGCATCACCGCGGCCAGGTCGGTGGCCTCGCCGCGCAGCTTGCGCGCCAGCAGCTGGCGCGCGCTGACCACGCCGATCACGTCGTGCATGCCGCCGCGCACCACCGGAAAACGCGAGTGGTCCGACTCCTCGATGCGGCGCAGGTTTTCCTCCAGCGGCAGTTCGACGTCGAGGCTGACGACGTCGCCGCGCGGCACCATCAGCGAGGTCAGCTGGCGGTCGTCGAGCCGGAACACGTTGCGCACCATGGTGTGCTCGTGGCGTTCGATCACACCGGCCTCCGAGCCCTCGACCAGCAGCGCGTGGATTTCTTCCTCGGTCACCGCGGGGCCGGTGCCGCTCTTGACGCCGATCAGCCGCAGCACCAGCCGGGTCGAACCCGACAGCAGCTTGACGAACGGCGTCGAGGCGACCGCCAGCCAGGACAGCGGCCGCGCGACCGCGCGCGCCAGGGTTTCCGGCGCCAGCTGGCCCAGCCGCTTGGGCACCAGTTCGCCGAGCACGATGGAAAAGTAGGTCAGCCCCGCGACCACGATGGCGGTGGCCACATAGCCCGCGGTCGGCTGCGCCATGCCCAGTCCCTGCAGCCACAGGCCCAGCGGCTGCGCCAGTGCCGACTCGCCGACCACGCCGTTGAGCACGCCGATCGACGTGATGCCGATCTGCACGGTCGACAGGAAGCGGGTCGGGTCCTCGCCCAGCTTGACCGCCTCGATCGCGCCGCGATCGCCTTCGTCGATCAGCTTCTGCAGACGGGCCTTGCGGGCCGAAACCAGCGCGATCTCCGACATGGCGAACACGCCGTTGAGCAGGATCAGCGCCAGCAGGATGGCTATTTCCATCAGGGTGCGCGCCCTACGCGCGCGGGTGTTGTCGAGCCGTCAAGCATAACATCGGCATGTGGCACGCCTGCCGTTCATTACCTGGCAGGTTATCGCCACAGCGCGCGCCGCATGCTGTAATGCGGCCATGGACACGCTGACCCCCGCCTCCGAAACCGCCCTCGACTTTCCCGCCCTGCTGCGCTACTGGCGCGGGCGCCGCGGCTACAGCCAGCTCGCGCTGTCGCTTGCGGCGGGGGTGTCGCAGCGGCATATCAGCTTTCTGGAATCGGGCCGCGCACGGCCCAGCCGCGAGATGATCCTCGCGCTGTCGGACCGGCTCGGCGTGCCGCTGCGCCAGCGCAACCGGCTGCTGCTGGCGGCCGGCTTCGCCCCCGCTTACAGCGAGCACGCGCTGGCCGAGCCGCCGCTGCAGATGGTGCGCCAGGCGATCGCGCTGATCCTCGCCAAGCAGGAGCCGTATCCGGCGGTGGTGCTGGACCGCTTCTGGAACATCAGCGATGCCAACCGCGCCTATCGGCGCATGGTCGACGTGCTGCTCGACGGCCGCGCCGTCGCGGTGCTGCCCGAGGGCCTGGGCAACGATGCGGGCGGCGGCCCGCGCATCAACCTGATGCTGACCGTGTTCGATCCGCAGGGGCTGTGGCCAATGATCGAGAACGCCCATCAGGTCGGCCGCTATCTGCTGCGACGCGTCTGGCAGGAGCTGCAGGCGCAGGCGCACGACCGGGTGGCGCGCGAGATCTTCGCCCGCATCGCGCAATGGCATCCGGAAATGATCGGCCCCGGCGGCGTGCCGCACGCGGACGACGACGGCAGCGAAGGCCCGCTGCCGCCGGTGCTGCCGGTGGTGCTGCGCGCCGACGGCTTCCAGGCCTCGCTGTTCTCGACGCTGACCACGCTGGGCAATCCGCATGACGTCACGCTGCAGGAACTGCGGATCGAATGCTTCTTCCCCGCCGACGAACCGTCGCGCCTCGCGCTCGAAGCGCTGGGGCACGACGCGGCGCCCGCCGCCGTTCAGAACCGGTAGCGCAGATAGGCGGTATGGAAGTCCGAGCCGGGGTTCGGCTTCTTGATGCCGGCATTCGAGATGTGCTGGTAGCGGTAGCCGACGGCGAAGCGCTGGTCCTTGCCGAAGGCGATGCCGACGCCTGCCATGTCGGAGAACTGGAACGCGGTCGACATCGTGTGGTTGTCCGAAGTCCGGGTCCCGCTCATCAAGCGCACGCCGATCGATGCCTCGAGGAAGGGCACCCAGCGATGGCGCTGCCAGGCCAGCCGCAGCACCGGCTGCGCGCCGATCTCCCACAGGTTGCGCGGGTTGGCGTCGCTGGTGCTGTCCCAGCGCGCGACATTGACCTCCCACAGCAGGCCGAGCCGCAGGCCGGTCGGGTCGCCCCAGCCATAGCCGGAGTCCCAGCCGAAGGCGATATCGACCTTGCGCACATCGGTGCGGCTGTCGGTGCCGTAGGCGATCTGCACGGTGGGGTCGGCCCATGCCGCGGTGCCGGCAATCAGCAGGGGCAGGGCGACGAGCCAGCGCAGCGCTCGCATGGACTGACGGGATGGGGAAGGGCGGCGGGACAGGCGGGCAAACGGGTCGTCGTCGAATGGCATCGTGATCGCGGCAAGAAAAACGGGAACGGGAAACGCGGGGAGAGCGCGGAAAGCCTGCGGCGGCTCGAGGGATTCCGGCGTCCGCATGGCGGGCGCGGCGCCCGCGCAAGTCGTTTAGTTGTAGTACAGATCGGGCGCTTACGCCGCATCGCGTGATAACATCGCAACGCCGGCGCGGGCCTGCGCCTTTGGGAATCGGCCCACGATTCCTCGAAGAGCAAGCGCGTTTCGCCGGTTTCGTTACGTCTTCAGGGCGGGGTGAAAGTCCCCACCGGCGGTATGCCGGACGCGTTCTCCGACGCGGCCGGCGAGCCCGCGAGCGCCCGCGTCGTTCCATGTCTTCGTTGTATCCGACATGGTTGCGCGCGGGGTCAGCAGACCTGGTGAGAGGCCAGGGCCGACGGTCATAGTCCGGATGAAAGAAGATGGGCGAGCAAGCATCGCTGCCGCTTCACTGCCGCCTCATGCGATTCGGCTGGAACGGCGCGGGCTGCGCGGTCGCGTGCCCCTGCATGCGGCCGGCGGCTCGTCGCCTGGCCATGCGCGAATGGACAGCGTCGCGGACGATCACGCAGGTCGGCGCTTCGAGCCGGCCGTCGTGCGCGCTCCCGCTTGCGCCGCCAATCCCCTGAAACGCCCGTTGATCTTTACGCAAGGAGCGTTTCAATGCTGTCCACGCTGTCCACTTCCCAAGCCGATATTTCCGCCGACCACGCCGCGTTCGCGCCGGCTGCCGCCGATCCTGCCGACGCCATCGTGCCGGCGCTTCCCCACGATCTGCCGACCCGCATCGAGCAGGCGCTGCAGGCCATGCGCGAAGGCCGTCCCGTGGTGCTGATGGACGACCACGACCGCGAGAACGAGGCCGACCTGATCGTCGCGGCCGAGCGGCTGACGCCGGCCAACATGGCGATGCTGATCCGCGAATGCAGCGGCATCGTCTGCCTGTGCCTGACGCGCGAGAAGGTCGCGCAGCTGGGGCTGCGGCCGATGGTCGAAAACAATCGCAGCCAGTACGGCACCGCGTTCACGGTGTCGATCGAGGCCCGCACCGGCGTCACCACCGGCGTCAGCGCGGTCGACCGGATCACCACGATCCGCGCGGCGATCGCCGACGATGCCGGGCTCGACGCGGTCGTCAGTCCCGGCCACGTGTTTCCGCTGGTGGCCGCCGACGGCGGCGTGCTGACCCGCCGTGGCCATACCGAGGGATCGGTCGAGCTGGCGCGGCTGGCCGGCCTGAAGCCGGCCGCGGTGCTGTGCGAGCTGATGAATCCGGATGGCACGATGGCACGCTACGAACAGGCGCTGGCTTTCGCCGCGCAGCACGATCTGCCGGTACTGACCATCGCCGAGCTGGTCGCCTGGCGCGAGCAGGGGCACTGAGGCCGGCGCCGACCGGGGCCTGAATCACCGCGCAAAGTACGGCCCGACACACGGCCCGATACACGGCCCGATACACGGCCCGATACACGGCGCGATCCGCATCGAATGCCGCCGCCGGCGGCACCGTTGCGGCCGCCGCGGCGCGTCGCTGTGCGACAATACCGGCTGTCGCGCGGCCCGTGCATCTCGCGGCCGCGCCTGCCGCCGGTCCCCGGGCCGTCCCTGTCTTGCCAACGCGCCCCGCATCATGTCGTCTCGTGTCGCCACGCCCGCACCGCGCCGCCGCGCCCTCAGCGCCGGCGCCATGTCCCTTCGCTTGCGTTCTTCCGCTTGGCTCGCGCCGCTGCTGTTGGCCGCCTCGCTGACGCTGGCGCCGGCATTCAGCGCCGACGCCCACGCCGACACCGCGGGCGGCAAGGTGATCCCGGCCGCCGCGGGCGGACTCTATCAATGCCAGGGACCGAATGGCGGCACCGTGTTTCGGTCGACACCGCGCGAGGGTTGCGTGACGCTGGCCGCGCCAGACCCGTCCGCGCCCGATCCGCAGCGCTGGCTGCCGCTGATGGGCGCCAACGGCGTGATCTCGTACCTGGACCAGCGCTCGGTGCGCCGCCAGGGCGCGCGCATCGGTGTGGTCGTGATGCGCAACGCGCCGGTCGGCGGCGCCATCCACACCACCAGCGGCGAGCCGATCCAGTCGTCGCTGCGGCGGATGGTGCTGGACTGCGCGACGTCGATGTATGCGGTGGTCGAACAGACGCTGTTTCCCCGCCGATTCGCGCGCGGCGAGCCGCTTTACACGATCCGCTCGCCGCAGCGCGCGACACCGCGGCCGGTCTCGTCCGGCTCGCTGGCCGGCGAGGTGATGGCACGCCTGTGCCGCTGAGCGCCGTGGTGCGCGCTCGCCGCTGAGCGGCCTTCCCCTGGAGCCGGCAAGGTCATTGCCGGCTGCTTCCATCCCCGCTGTTTCCTTCGTTATTCGTCCTCGACGGCACGTGCCCGCCAGCGGCCATCGGGCTGCTTGCAGAACCAGCCCGTCCAGCTTTCCTCGTTGCTGGACCGCTTCAGTTCGCTGCGGATCTGGCGGCAGGGCTGGCCGCGGTCGGTCTTGCTCTGCAGCGGCGTGATCCGGGCGTAGGTGGCCGGGCGCCGCGGCGTCGCCTGGGTGCGCCACGACACCGCGGTGCCGTCCTCGGTCGCGGTCAGGGCGCGGTTGACCGCGGAAGCGAAGGCGCGCGCCTCGCTCTGCGTCATCGTGCCGGCGATCGTGCTGGTCAGATAGTGGTCGACGTAAGCCCGTGCCGGCGACGGCGCGCCCAGGGCCAGCGCGAATACCAGTGGCGCAAGCTCCGGCGGCAGCGGCAGACGGGCGGGCGCTGCATGCGGCATCGGCATCCCCTTGGTGGGCGAGATCATCTGAGCAGGCGAGGCGGCGGGGGCGGCGCGGGCAAGACCCATCGCACATCGGGTCGCCATCGGGCGGATCGGTCGATTGTAGTGCGCGCGGGCACCGGCCGAGGCGGCGGGACGGCGGCGTGCGTGTCCCGGCCCACCAATGCACCGTTTTGTCGGACAGCGCCTGATTGACGCGGCAAGGGCACGGGCCTAGTTTCAATCGTCGCGCCCGCTGCGGCCCGTTCGCGTGCCGGCCTCCCGCCGGAAGCCACGGCCGCATCCGCAACCGACCCGCGTGCCGTCCGGCGCGCATCCGATCCCGTCACCGATTCGCTGCTCCTGTGCGCAGGACGACAGGGGCGGAAGGGCGTTTGCGTGCGCCGCCTGGCGGCCGGTTTGTTGCGGTGCAATGCCGGCGTCATTCGAGTCATAAGGAGGATACCCGACGTTGAGCAGTCAAGAGACGAATAATCAACAATCGTTTCAAATTGTTGCAACCGTTGCGTGATCGAAACGTGACTTTTGGTAGGCAAATTTGTTAAGGTTTTGTCCCGCATTGCAGCAAATCCAATACCTTCCAAGCGTCACCCAAGTCACAGCCCCCGGCATAGTCCGTCACGGGGCGGCTCAGGCACCGGTCATCCGGCCTGGCCATCGACGAGTTTCCGCGCCACTGTCCGCGGCTTCCCGAATAACCAATTGCATTACCGACTACCGCCTTTGATGACGGCATTCATGATCGACTCCGCCATTTCTCCGCCGCTTTCCGCCCGTTCGCGCCGGCCGATGTCGCCGACGCGCTTCGACGGCCTGCGACTGGGACGCTGGCTGTGTGCCGGTGCGCTGGCCTGCTTCGCGATGGCGGCGCATGCGTTCAGCTTCGATACCGTGGCGGCGCGCGCGCGCCAGCTGGCCAATTCCCCGTACAAGGCGCCCAAGGCCCATCTGCCGACCGAGCTGCGCGAGCTGTCGTATCCGCGCTATCGCGAGATCCAGTACAAGCCCGAACGTTTCGTCTGGCGCAATACCAGGCTGCCGTTCGAGCTGTCGTTCTTCCACGAGGGCATGGTGTTCGACCAGCCCGTCAAGATCAACGAGGTCACCGGCAACCGCGTGCGCGAGATGCGCTTCAATCCGGCCGACTTCAACTACGGCTCGCACAAGTTCGACCCCGAGATGCTCAAGGGCCTGGGCTTTGCGGGCTTTCGCGTGCTGCATCCGGTCAACGGCAAGCACAAGGACGAGGTGGTGTCCTTCGTCGGCGCGAGCTATTTCCGCGGCGTCGGCAAGGACCAGTGGTACGGCCTGTCGGCGCGCGGCCTGGCCGTCGACACCGCGCTCGCGTCGGGCGAGGAGTTTCCGCGCTTCGTCGAGTACTGGATCGAGCGTCCCGCACCCGGGGACAAGCAGCTGGTGATCTATGCGCTGATGGATTCGCGCCGCATGAGCGGCGCCTATCGCTTCGTCATCAAGCCGGGCACCGATACCGAGACCGAGGTCAAGGCGCGCCTCTATCTGCGCGAGAACGTCACCAAGCTGGGGCTGGCACCGCTGACCAGCATGTATCTGTTCGGCGAGAACCAGCCGCCGGCCGCGCCGGAGTTCCGTCCCGAGGTGCACGACTCCGACGGCCTGTCGATCCAGCTGGGTACCGGCGAATGGATCTGGCGTCCGCTGGTCAATCCGAAACGCCTGCTGGTGACCTCGTTCTCGGCGACCAATCCGCAGGGCTTCGGCCTGATGCAGCGCGACCGCTCGTTCTCGAGCTACCAGGAAATCGGCGAATGGTATGAACGCCGGCCGAGCGGCTGGGTCGAACCGCGGGGCAACTGGGGTTCGGGCCGCGTCGAGCTGGTGATGATCCCGACGCCGGACGAGACCAACGACAACATCGTGGCCTACTGGGTCCCCGACAATCCGCCCAAGCCGAAGCAGCCGTTCGATCTCGAATACCGGCTGCTGTGGCAGAAGGATCGCGAGCGCATGCCGCCGCTGTCGTGGGTCACGCAGACCCGCCGCGGGCAGGGGCTGACCCGCAACAAGGAAGACAACAGCTTCTCGCTGCTGGTGGACTTCGAAGGCCCCGTCTTCAAGAAGCTCGATCCCGCCGCGCATCTGGATGCGGTGGTATCGGCCGATGGCAACGCCGAACTGCTGCGCACGACGACGCAGCGCAACGAGGCCACCGGTGGCTGGCGCATGACGATGTTCCTGCGCCGCAAGGACGAGAACAAGCCGGTCGAGTTGCGCGGCTATCTTCGCAACGGCAACACAACCCTGTCAGAGACATGGAGCTACATCTTACCCCCAGGCTAAAGCAGCGCTCGGCCGCGGCGGCGTGCGAGCGCTATGTCGACCGCCTGCCGGTATCGCCGGAACAGCGCCGCGACCTGCTCGCCGATACCGCGCTGCATGAAGGCATCGTCATCAAGGGCGATGCCACCGGCGACGATCCCGGCGTGCGTTCGCTGCAGAAGGCGCTGGCCAACGGCGACGGCGCGGCTTCGCCCGCGGGCGCGGCCTACGGCTCGATCGAGCGGCGCCTGCAACTGGCCTATGGCGAGCCGAAGATCGGCGGCGAACCGCTGATCGAGCGGCGCGCCGACGGCACCGTCCATGTGGCCACCGGCCCCGAGCCCAAACGCGCGTCGATGGTGCCGCGGCCGTGGCCGCCGCACCTGGTCGCGGCCTTCGTTCGCAACGGCGTGCGCAGGCTGCTCGGCAAGCCGCCCGTTCCCGAGACATGGGATACGTTGCACGACGGTCCCGATGCCGAGGGCAAGTGGCATCCGGCCGGCGCGCACCGCCGCTGGGTGCTGCTGTTCCTGGTGATCGTGCAGACGATGATGGCGACGTACTTCATGTCGACGGTGCTGCCGTACAAGGGCAACGACACCCTCGAGATGATCACGCTGGGCCTGTTCACCGTGCTGTTCTCGTGGGTCTCGGCCGGCTTCTGGACCGCGATGATGGGCTTCCTGGTGCTGGCCAAGGGGGGGGACCGCCATCTGATCTCGCGCTCCGCGAGCGGCAACGCGCCGATCGCGGACGAGGCCCGCACCGCGGTGATCATGCCGATCTGCAACGAGGACGTGACCCGCGTCTTCGCCGGACTGCGCGCGACCTACGAATCGCTGGAGCGCACCGGCGAGCTGGCCCACTTCGATTTCTTCGTGCTGTCCGACAGCGGCAATCCCGATCTGCGCACCGCGGAAACCGATGCATGGATGGAGACCTGCCGCGCCGTCAACGGCTTCGGCCGCATCTTCTATCGCTGGCGCCGCCATCGCGTCAAGCGCAAGACCGGCAACGTCGCCGACTTCTGCCGCCGCTGGGGCAGCAAGTACCGCTACATGGTCGTGCTCGACGCCGACAGCGTGATGAGCGGCGATTGCCTGGCCACGCTGGTGCGGCTGATGGAGGCCAACCCGGGCGCCGGCATCATCCAGACCGCGCCGCTGGCGACCGGCCGCGAGACGATGTACGCGCGCGTGCAGCAGTTCGCCACGCGCGTCTACGGGCCGCTGTTCACCGCCGGCCTGCATTACTGGCAGCTGGGCGAATCGCACTACTGGGGCCACAACGCGATCATCCGCATCAAGCCCTTCATGGAGCATTGCGCGCTGGCGCCGCTGCCCGGCAAGGGTCCGCTGGCCGGCGAGATCCTGTCGCACGATTTCGTCGAGGCCGCGCTGATGCGCCGCGCCGGCTGGGGCGTGTGGATCGCCTACGATCTGCCGGGCTCGTTCGAGGAATTGCCGCCCAACCTGCTCGACGAGGTCAAGCGCGACCGCCGCTGGTGCCAGGGCAATCTGATGAACTTCCGGCTGTGGATGAAGCAGGGCTTCCACGCCGTGCACCGCGCGGTGTTCCTGACCGGCGTGATGGCCTATCTGTCGGCGCCGCTGTGGTTCCTGTTCCTGCTGCTGTCGACCGCGATGCTGGCCAAGCATGCGCTGGTGCCGCCCGAATACTTCTCGCAGCCGTATCAGTTCTATCCGAACTGGCCCGAGTGGCATCCGGAGAAGGCGCTGGCGCTGTTCTCGGCGACCGCGACGCTGCTGTTCCTGCCCAAGCTGTTCGGCGTGGTGCTGCTGATGAAGCAGGCGCGCCGCTATGGCGGGGCGCTGCGGCTGATGCTGTCGATGCTGATCGAGGTCGTGATCTCGGCGTTGCTGGCGCCGGTGCGGATGCTGTTCCATACGCAGTTCGTGCTGGCCGCCTATATCGGCTGGGGCATTTCGTGGAAGTCGCCGCCGCGCGAGGACGCCGAGACGACCTGGGGCGAGGCGGTGCGCCGCCACGGCTGGCACACGGTGCTGGGTCTGGGGTGGGGCGCGCTGGTGTACTGGCTCGATCCGGGCTTCGTCTGGTGGCTGCTGCCGATCGTCGGCGCGCTGGCGCTGTCGATCCCGCTGTCGGTCTGGCTCTCGCGCGTCAGCCTCGGCCGTGCCACGCGCCGTGCCGGCCTGTTCGTGATTCCCGAGGAGGCCGAGCCGCCGCGCGAGATCGTCGACACGCAGCGCCATGTGGCGGAGGCCGGCGACACGCCGGGCTTCGTCGACGCGGTGGTCGATCCGGTCACCAATGCGCTGATGTGCGCGACCGCGACCGCGCGCGTGGTGCAGCCCGCGGCCACGCAGCGCCAGCATGCGGTGCTGGTGCAGCAGGCGCTGACCAATGGACCGGACAATCTGAGCGCCAGGCAGAAGCTGCTGCTGCTGAACGATCCACTGGCGCTGTCGCGCCTGCACGAGGCGGTCTGGTCGTCGCCGCTGGCCGACGACGGCTGGAAGGCCACGCGCGCGCTGCTGCGCCGCGCGGCCAACGTCGTGCCCCTGCGCCCGCGGGGCAGCGCGGCGGCTTGAAAGATCGGTGATTCACGTTTGCCGATGATTCCCCTCTCCGCTTGCGGGAGAGGGGTTGGGGAAGGCAAGGGCGATGGTGATGCGTGATGCGATCGCGCTTGAAACCATCCCTCTCCCCAGCACTCTCCCCAGCCCTCTCCCCCTGAAGGGGGGGAGGGAGAACACCCCAGGCCGAAACAGTGTCAGCGCGGGAAGTGCCAGCGCGGGACGAATCGTCTCAGCGCAACGCCGCCGTGCAGATCGGCCCGTTGATATAGACGTCGCCGACGCGGCGTTCGCCGCGGGCCTTGCGTGTCATGTAGCGGAACATCATGCTGACGCCCAGCTTGGTCAGGATCTCGACGTCGCGGTTCGCGCAGATATTGCGCTGTAGCGGCGCGGCATAGCTGACCTCGAAGCTGGCCAGATCGAGCATCGGCCCGCTGTAGTTGGTCAATTCCAGCTGGAACAGGATGTGTTTGCCGGGCACCGCCTGGCAGCGGCGCAGACGCGTTTCCTTGTCGATCTCGATCGGCAGCGCATCGTTGAGCTGCCGGCAGGCGCGCGCCAGCACCGTGTCGGGCCGGCGCGAGCTGCGCAGGAATTCGGGGACGCCGGCCGCGCCGGTGTTCTGGCCGGTGGCCGCGCCGCGCAGCATGCGGGTCAGCGAATCGGCTTCATCGACGACCACGGCCGCGCTCGCGGCCGGATGCGCCGCGATGGTACGCGCCGTGACCGGCGCCGCGCAGGCCGGCGAGGCCCACAGCAATCCGGTGGCGGTAGCGATCCCGATGGAGGCCGACATTCCTCGGGCGATCGATGCAGTCGTGTGGTTCGATTTGGTTCGCATGCAGGGAAAGAACGCCTGGAACGGCACGGGGCTGGGGCTGCGCTGAAGTCCCGCGATCGAGACCGGCGATGAAGATGGACCGGCAGTGTGTCGACCGGGTGCATTGTACCTGCCGGCCCCCTGAGGCGGAACCCGCCGGCGCGCGATACATCACGGTGTGCAACAATTGCGCCTTTCGCTTGACGTCGTTTCCCTCGTCCGTCAGTGCCTTGCCGCGCGGCTGTTCGCTGCTCTGTCGCATGCCGGCGCGGACGACATCTTCCCCTTTGCAATGACCCAATCCTCCCGCGCGGCCACGACGCCGCGCTTCCCGCTCTGGCTGCTGATCTGCGCATCGCTGACCGCGCTGGCGCCGCTGTCGATCGACATGTACCTTCCGGCGTTCCCGACGTTGGCCGCCGATCTCGGCGTCGATATCGGCAGCGTGCAACTGACCCTTGGCACCTTCCTGGTCGGCCTGGCAATCGGGCAGTCGTTCTACGGTCCGGTCAGCGACCGCTTCGGACGCAAGGCTCCGCTGTACGTTGGGCTCAGCCTCTATGTGTTGGCCTCGGTCGCCTGCGCGCTGGCGGGCGACGCGCAGGCGCTGATGGCCTGGCGCTTCGTGCAGGCCGCCGGCGGCTGCGCCGGCATGGTGATGGCGCGTGCGATGGTGCGCGACCGGCTCGAGGCGCACGAGTCCGCGCGCGCGTTCTCGTCGCTGATGCTGGTGATGGGTCTCGCGCCGATCCTGGCGCCAATCCTCGGCGGCGCGATCCTGACCGCGCTCGGCTGGCGCGCGATCTTCTGGGTGATGGCCGCGGTCGGCGCGATGATCCTGCTGCTGGTGCATTTCCGGCTGGAAGAATCGCTCGATCCGCGACGCGCGATCCCGCTGCGCCTGGGCGAGGTCTTCCGCAACTACGGCGCGCTGCTGCGCGACCGGGAATTCCTTGGCTATTCGCTGTGCGCCGGCTTTGCGCAATCGGGCATGTTTGCCTATATCGCCGGCTCGCCCTTCGTGCTGATCGAATTGCACGGCATCGATCCTTCCCACTATGGCTTCGTGTTCGGGGCCAATGCCTTCGGCCTGATCGCGATGTCGCAGCTCAATGCCGCACTGGTGCGCGGCCGTTCGCTCGATCGCGTGCTGCGGCTCGCGCTGGCCGCGCCGTGCGCAGCGGGCCTGCTGCTGGCTCTGGCCAATCTCGCCGGCGTGGCGACGCTGCCGGTGCTGCTGATCGGATTCTTCGTCTACGTGGCAGCGCTGGGCTGCATCATGCCCAACGCATCGGCGCTGTCGCTCGCGCATCAGGGCCACCGCGCCGGCACCGCGTCGGCGCTGATGGGCACGCTGCAATTCGGCATGGGCACGCTGGCCGGCACCGCGGTCAGCCTGTGGCACGACGGCACCGCGTTGCCGCTGGGCGTGGTGATGGCCATCGGCGGCATCGGGGCGGTGCTGATGCGGATGCTCGGCCGCCGATCGGCCGCGGTAGCCGCCGCCGAGTAGAAGAGGGCAGGCGGGTCCCGCCGTCGGCCGTTTGCCGGTCGCCCCGCGGGTTGGGGATAACCCGCTGTCGGCGCCGCGCCAAAGCGCGGAATTGAGGGGGTAAATCTCCCCGAAAGCCGCTTGACGGAAGGATTTCCGGCATTTTCGTTGCGTCGGTGCGACTGGGGATTGCCCAATGCGCAAGCGGCGGATTAGACTGCGCCGGTCGGTGAAACGGCTCAGGCTGGTCACCGGTGACGACGACCAACAAGGGATACAGCCATGAATAAAGGTGAACTGGTGTCTGCCATCGCCGCAGACGCGGAACTGAGCAACGCTGCAGCGGAGCGCGCCCTGAACGCCGCGCTGGAAAACATCAAGAAGGCGGTTGCCAAGGGAGATTCGGTCACGCTGGTGGGCTTCGGCAGCTTCGGCGCCGGCAAGCGCGCCGCCCGCACCGGCCGCAACCCGCGCACCGGCGAAACGATCAAGATTCCGGCCGCCAAGACGGTCAAGTTCTCTGCCGGCCAGGGTTTCAAGGACGCTGTGAACAAGAAGAAGTAAGAGCGGGCATCCAGCGGATGCCAACCGGGAGAGCGGCCCATGTGGGCCGCTTTTTTCATTTGGCGCCGCCGTCGCCGCGCCGCGCTACACTCGCATCCTGCAAGCGCATTGCGCCACCGCCGGATTCCATCGCATTCTCAACCCACCCGCGCCGATTCCTCGCGCCGCTCCCGATGAACGACCTCTCGCATCAACTGTCGATGACCGTGCTGATGACGCCGGACATGGCCAATTTCTCCGGCAATGTCCACGGCGGCACCATCCTCAAATATCTGGACATGGTCGCCTATGCCTGCGCCAGCCGTTACGCGGGCCGCTATGTCGTCACGCTGTCGGTCGATCAGGTGGTGTTCCGCCAGCCGATCCATGTCGGCGAACTGGTGACCTTCCTCGCCGCGGTCAACTACACCGGCCGCAGCTCGATGGAGATCGGCATCAAGGTCATCACCGAGAACATCCGCAGCAAGCTCGTGCGCCATACCAACAGCTGCTATTTCACGATGGTCGCGGTCGACGACGACGGCAAGCCGGCCGAGGTGCCGACGCTGGTGCCGCGCGACGAGGTCGAGCGCCAGCGCTTCGCCGCCGCACAACTGCGCCGCCAGCTGCGCCAGGAGATGGAGCGCCGGCACGACCAGATCCAGGGCGCGGTGAGCTGATCATGGCGCGTGCATCCCGTCGTCCGATGACCGCATGTTCGGCGGCATCGCTGGTTGCCGCGCTGGTCGGTGCGCTGGCGTTTGTCTCGGTCGCGCCCGCGCATGCCGAAGAGATCGGCAGCGTCAACACGCATTTCCGCGTGACAGGTTCCGATCGCGTCGTGATCGAGGCCTACGACGATCCCGAAGTCGATGGCATCACCTGCTACGTCTCGCGCGCCCGCACCGGCGGCATCAAGGGCTCGCTGGGCATGGCCGAGGACCCGGCCGAGGCGTCGATCGCCTGCCGCCAGGTCGGCAAGATCGGCTTCAAGGGGCCGCTGCGCCAGCAGGACAACGTGTTCTCCGAACGCATGTCGATCCTGTTCAAGACGCTGCATGTGGTCCGCGTGGTCGACCGCAAGCGCAACACGCTGGTCTACCTGACCTATTCGGACCGCATCGTGTCGGGCAGTCCGAAGAACAGCGTGACGGCGGTGCCGGTGGAGGCCGCCACGCCGATCCCGCTGCGCTGACGCGCGCGCGGCATTACTGACCGAGCGCAGCGCGTTCGGCCGCGCAGTCGCGCGCCGGCTTCAAGCCCTTGGCGCGCGCGGCCGCCACCTCGGTGCGGGCCGCGGCGAGGTCGGCGCGGAAAGTCGGATCGGCATGCAGGCGCGCGACCGTCGCCGCGCCCATGACGCGGCCCTGGTTCGCATCGCTCTGCCAGTGCACGTTGCAGGCCAGGCGGCTCTGGCCGTAGGCGAGTCCGCGCGCCAGGATCGCGTCGGCGCGCTCGGGGTCGACCTCGGTCAGGATCAGCGCCCAGGCCCAGCCCGCCGCGTTGTGGCCGGACGGGTAGGAGCCGTCCCTGGACAGCCTGGCGGCCTCGTCCGGGGTGCAGGTCGGCAGATGGTTGACGAGGAAGGGGCGCTGGCGCCGGTAGTGGTCCTTGGCGCGATAGGTCGACAGGCCGGCATCGACCAGGCTGCGCCGCAGCAGCATGTAGAGCTGCGGGGTATCGCGCTCGTTGATCGGCACGCCCAATGCGCAGGAGAAGGTCTCGGCCGCCTGCGGGAATTTCAGGTTGGCGTCTTCCACGGCCACTTGCCAGCGTGGGCTGCCGGCCCTGGCCAGGTTCGCGCGTGCGGCTTCCTCGTCCGCGGCGAATGCCTCGGAGCCGGACGCAGGCGGTGGCGGCACCAGCCGCAGGCTGTCGGGACGCTGGTCCGCCTGCAGATAGCCGGCCAGGACGCCCGGCCGCAGTTCCGGCACGTGGCCGGCCCGGCTGATGGGCGCCTGGCTGGCGCAACCGGCGGCACCCGCCAGCGCGGCGGCGACAACGAACAAGGACAGCGTGCCGCGCCAGGCGGCGCGGATTGGCGAAGCGGCAGTGGCCAAGATCGGGGCTCCCGGTGGTCGTGATGGGGCGCGTTGCGCGCGGCTACACGGCCGCGCCATTGTCGAACAGCTTGCGCAGCTCCGACTTCAGGATCTTGCCGTTGGCATTGCGCGGCAGCGTCTCGTTGCGCACGATCACGCGGACCGGCACCTTGAACGCCGCCAGCCGCTGCGCGACGAAGGCCTGCAGCTCGGCCTCGGTGACGCTGGCGCCCGGCTTGACGCCGACCACCGCGCCCGGCTCCTCGCCCAGCGTGCGGTGCGGAATGCCGACCAGGGCCGCGTCCATCACCGCCGGATGCGCGTACAGCGCGCTCTCGACCTCGATGCAATAGATGTTCTCGCCGCCGCGGATCAGCATGTCCTTGGCACGGTCGACGATATAGAGAAAGCCTTCCTCGTCCAGCCGCGCGATGTCGCCGGTGCGCAGCCAGCCGTCGACGAAGGTGCTGGCGGTGGCCTCGGGCTTGTTCCAGTAGCCGCGCACGACATTGGCGCCGCGCACCATCAACTCGCCCACCTCGCCGGGCGGCAGCGCGCGGCCGCGGCCATCGACGACCTTCATCTCGCCGATCGGCAGCGCGGGGCCGCTGCTGTCGGGCCGATGCAGATATTCCTCGGCGTTGTGGCTGGTGAAGGTGGCCGACGTCTCGGTCATGCCCCAGCCGATGCCCGGCATCGACTTCGGGAACACCTCGACGATACGGCGGACCAGCTCGGGCGAAGCCGGCGCGCCGCCGTAGTTGACGTTCTCCAGCGAGGACAGGTCGAAGCGCTCGCGCTCGGGATGCTCGACCAGTTGCCAGGCGATGGTGGGCACGCCGCCGGCCACCGTGCAGCGCTCGCGCTCGATCAGCGCCATCGCCCGCAGCGCGTCCCAGCGGCGCATCAGCACGATCTTGCTGCCGGCGTGCAGCGCGCCGTTCAGCACCGACATGCAGCCGGTCACATGGAAAAAGGGCACCGACAGCAGCGTCGACTTCTGCGGTGCCAGCGGGTCGGGTTCGGGAATCGGCTGTCCGCGGCGCAGGAAATTGCGTGCCGGGCCGAAGCCGCCGCAGAAGGCCACCGTGGTCGCATTGCGGTGCGTGCCGATGGCGCCCTTGGGCTTGCCGGTGGTGCCGGAGGTATAGAACAGCGTCGCATCGTCGTCGGGGTCGATCGCCACGTCCGGCAACGGCAGCTCGGGCAGCCGGTCCCAGGCCATCACGTCGCCGGTGGTCCGCTCCAGCGGCACCACACGCGGGTCGCCAACCACGGCAATGGCGCCATCGCCGGCATCGCCGCCGCCACGGCAGACATGGATGCGCACCAGCGCGGGGCAGTCGGCCAGATGGGGGCGCAGCCGCTCGAGCCGCTCGTGGTCGACGATCGCGGCCTTGCAGCCGGAATCGCTCAAGCCGTATTGCAGCTCGGGGCCGGTCCACCAGGCGTTCAGCGGTGTCGCGATGGCGCCGGTCAGCAGCGCGCCGTAGAACGCGGCCGGCCATTCGGGCAGGTTGCGCATCGCCACGGCGACGCGATCGCCGGGGCGCACGCCGTCCTCGATCAACGCATGCGCGATCGCCAGCGCCGCGCGCGCGAAGCCCGCATAGGAGACGCGCTGGTCCTCGTAGACGACGAAGGTGCGCTCGCCTCGCGCGCGGGCCTGCAGGAACAGGTCGCGCAGCGTCGGCGGCGCGTGCTTCCACACCGTGGTCGGAATGCCGCGGATCTCGCGCACCTCGGTTTCGAACGGTGCGCCCGCAGCGGTCAGGCGGGCATGGGCTTCGGCCAGCGAGATGGCCGGCCAGGCCGGCGAACTGCCGTCGGCACTGCCCTGCGAGCCAAGGGTCGGCGTTGCCATCGGACGGCGAGCGGGGCGCCGCTCAGATCGTCACGCCGCCGTCGACCACCAGCGCCTGGCCGGTCATGAAGGAACTGGCGCTCGAGGCCAGGTAGACCGCCGCGCCGGCGATCTCGATCGGTTCGCCGATGCGGCGCAGCGGGGCATTCTCGGTGGACTGCTTGTAGCGCACCGGGTCTTCCCACAGCGCGCGGGCAAAGTCGGTCTTGATCAGGCCCGGCGCGATGCAGTTGACGCGCACGTTGTGCGGGCCGAATTCGACCGCGAGATTGCGCGCGAGCTGGAAATCCGCGGCCTTCGAGATGTTGTAGACGCCGATGGTCGGCGAGCCGCGCAGGCCGCCGATCGACGACACGATGATGATCGAGCCGTCCTTGCGGTCGATCATCTGCGGCGCGACCATCTGGATCAGCCAGTGGTTCGAGATCACGTTGTTGTCGAGCACCTTGCGGAACTGCTCGTCGGTGACGCCGCCCATCGGGCCGTAGTAGGGGTTGGACGCGGCATTGCAGACCAGCACGTCGATCTTGCCGAACACGCGATTGGTCTCGTCGACCAGGTGCTGCAGATCGCTCTTTGACGAGATGTTGGCCGGCACGGCGATCGCGGTGCCGTCGCCGTGCTTCGCGTTGATGGCGTCGACGACTTCCTGGCAGGCCTCGGCCTTGCGCGACGAAATGACCACCTTGGCGCCCTGGACCGCCATCTGCTCGGCGATCGCACGGCCGATGCCGCGCGAGGAGCCGGTGACGATGGCGACCTTGCCGCTCAGATCGAACAATGACATGGGGTGTCTCCTCTACCGATCCCGTTTTCCGGTGGATTCTGATGTTGGTGTGGCGCCGCGCCCGCGATGCCAGGGCGGCGGCGATCGGCACATTATGGTCGGTGGGTCGGGCCGCGTCCACAGGCCGGCGCACGTTGTTCGGCCCTTATCAGCATTCTTTCTGCGGGGGATTCACGGCGTGCATGGTCCATGGTGAGCGCTGCACGGTGCGCGGTGCGCGCCCCCGTGCCTCAGGCGCGCCGCGCCAGCCATTCCCGCAAGCCGGCCGCCGTCTCGTCGTCGAGCCGCACGCCGATCCGTTCGCGCAGCGTGGCGACGATCTCCGCTGGCGTTTCCAGCGGCACGTGGCGGCTGGCGCCATCGGCATCGCGCTCGGTCAGCTCGCCGTTGGTCATCGTCAGGCGGACCTGGCCGTCGGTGCGCGCCGCCATCAGGCGATGCAGGAACACGCTGTCCGGATGGGTGCAGACATACCAGTTGCGCGCCGCGTAATCGATCCAGGCCTGCGGCGACAGGTCGAAGCGATAGAGCTTGGCCCAGCCGTCGGCGGTGGCCAGTTCGAGATCGAGCAGATGAAAGGCGCCGCTCGATGCCGCGCCGGGCGGCGCGCCGACCAGCCGGTACGGCAGCCCCTCGGGCGCCGGTTCGGACAGCGGCAGCGCGCACGGCGGATTGGGGCCGCCGAAACCGACATCGGCGATGTAGTCGCGATGGCCGACGCGCACGCGCAGCAGCAGATGCGACCGCGGCGTCGGCACGCCTTCGTCGACGCCGTAGCGCACGCGCGCGGCCAGCGGCACGACCTCGAAGTCGAGGGCGGTCAGCGCGGCGGCCAGCAGCGTGTTGTGCTCGAAGCAGTAGCCGCCGCGTTCGCGCGTCACCAGCTTGTCGAAGACCGCGTCGAGCGCGATATCGATCGGACGTCCGAGCAGCACGTCGACATTCTCGAAGGGGATGCGCCGCAGATGCGCGGCGACGATCGCGTCGAGCGCCTCGCGGCTGGGCGCAGGGCGTTCTTGCAGGCCGATGCGATGCAGATAGGCGTCGAGCCGAGCGGCATCCAGGGCCGGTTGGCCGGACGGGTTCACCGGTGTGGTCACGTCAAGGTCTCCAGGGTCGACAGGTCGAGCAGTTCGATATCGGCATAGCGCAGCCTCAGCAGGCCGCGTGCCTCCAGTTCGCGCAGCGCATGATTGACGGTCTGCCGGGACAGGCCGAGCATCTGCGCCAGCTGCTCCTGCGGCAGATGGATCGAGCGGTGGGATTGCCGCGTGCGATCTGGCGCGGCGGCGGGCGTGTCGCCGTAGGAGCGCGCGATGGCCGCCAGCCGCCGCGCGGTGCGCGCCAGCGGCGGCAGCAGCTGGGCCTCCTCGACATAGCGGAACGCCTCGCGCGTCTTGCCGGCCAGCAGCTTGCCGAACTCGCGCCACCACGACGGCTGCGCGGCGAGCATGGCGTCGAGCCGGGCGCGCGGCACGTGCCAGACCGCCGCACGCGTCGCTGCGCGGGCGTCATGCGTGCGCAGCAGCCCGTCGAACAGGCAGATCTCGCCGAACCATGCGCCCGCTTCGAGCAGACCCAGCAGCGCGGCCTTGCCGTCGGCATCGTGCGCATGCACCAGCACCGCGCCGGCGATCACCGCGTACAGCCCGTCGAACGGATCGCCGCGCTGGAACAGGACCTCGCCCGGTTCGAGCCGGCGTATCGTGCCGGCCTCGAGCAGGGCCGCGCGCATGTCCGCGGGCAGGCCGCGAAACCAGCTTCCGCTGCGCAGCGGGGAGAGCGCATCGACGCCTTCGGCGGCGTCGGCGGGAGCGCGCGTGGGGCAGGCGAGGGGCGGGACGCCCATGGTGGTCTCCATCGTCATCGCGACGCAGCGCAACGTGCGAGCCGAGGCCGCGCTGCGTCGGTGGGGCCAGGGGGCGAAAGCCGGACTGTCAAAATTCGGACAGACCGCGTCTGGCGTGGCCATTACTATAAATCGATCGTGCCTGGCCGTAACGCGCTCGCTACGCGCCGCGGCATGCCGTTCGCCATGTTCGCAGACAGCAGGAGACGCCATGAAAACGCTGGTCGACCATCTCTCCCAATACGCCGCCTATCACCGCGACCGCCGCAACGTGGCGACGCACTTCGTCGGCATCCCGATGATCGTGCTGGCCGTCACGACGCTGCTGGCGCGGCCACAGATGCCGCTCGGCGACGGTGCCGCGGTACTGACGCCCGCCATCGTGGTCTACCTGCTGTCGTGCCTGTTCTATCTGCGGCTGTCGGCCGGCTTCGGCATCGCGATGACGCTGATCCTCGCGCTGTTCGTCTACGCCGGCCATCTGCTGGGCCAGCTGTCGACGGCCGCCTGGCTGGCGATCGGCATCGGGCTGTTCGTGCTCGGCTGGGTCATCCAGTTCATCGGCCACTATTACGAAGGGCGCAAGCCGGCCTTCGTCGATGACCTCGTGGGGCTGCTGATCGGGCCCCTGTTCCTGGTCGCCGAGACAGCGTTTGCGCTGGGGCTGGCACGCGATACGCGCGACCGGATGGATGCGCACGCGCATTGAATCGCCATCGCATCGGCCTGGCCGAAGCGATGCCGCGCGATGCCACGCCCATGCGTCGATGCATCGGCGCGACAGATGGCGGGACTTTTCACCGGGTTTTTACGGGGTTTCAGGGGGGTAACGGGCCAAACCCCCTTGGAAATGCGTCACTTTCCGCTATGATTCGGTGGCCGCCGCAGCCGTACGCTGTTTTCGCGGGGTTTGCGGCGCCAACCGTTCAACTCTATCTGACCAATATGGCGACCAA
Source organism: Cupriavidus gilardii (assembly GCF_008801915.1). Classification (GTDB taxonomy): domain Bacteria; phylum Pseudomonadota; class Gammaproteobacteria; order Burkholderiales; family Burkholderiaceae; genus Cupriavidus; species Cupriavidus gilardii. Next base: position 13,196 of record NZ_VZOV01000023.1, on the reverse strand, counting down.
AGCGAAATCGACCGCGAAAGCTGCAACCAAGACCGCCGCGACCAAGAAGGCACCGGCAACCAAGGCGCCCGTGAAGGCTGCCGCGAAGAAGGCCGCTGCGCCCGCAACCGCAACCCCGCGTCCGCTGAAGGACACCTTCAACAAATCCAGCCTGGTCGCTCACCTGGTCGCGCAGACGCAAGTCGAGCCGAAGGCCGTGAAGACGGTGCTCGCCCATCTGGAAAACACCATCGTCAGCGCGCTGCACAAGAAGGGCGCCGGCGAATTCACGCTGCCCGGCCTGCTGAAGATCACCGCGCAACAGGTGCCGGCCAAGAAGAAGCGCTTCGGCAAGGATCCGTTCACTGGCGAAGAGCGCTGGTTCCCGGCCAAGCCGGCCAGCGTCAAGGTCAAGGTCCGTCCGCTGAAGAAGCTGAAGGACGCTGCGCTGTAATCCGTCATCGACGTGGCCGCGACGGGCAAACGCCTGACGCGGCAGGCAGTGAAGAAGGGAGCCACTTGCGGCTCCCTTTTTCGTTGGCGCGTTGCGGCACGACGCCTTTGCTGTTTGCAATTAACTGCCAGGCATTTGCCCCACCCGCCGTTCGCGGCAAGCAGGGGGGGGCCGCGTACTGGCGGCCTCAGGCGCTATGGTCGCCCGGCGTTTCCTGCGTATGCGCGCTGTCGCTGAAGCGGTCGCGATGGTCCGGCGCATGTCCGCCCTGCGTGAAGCTGTCGCGCGGGCCCAGCCGGTTGGCGCCCTCGGTGAACACATCGAACCGCTGGGTCGCGCTGCGCGCGCCGTCGGTGTACGGGTCGGCGGTGCGCGGGGCGGCCTTGGCCGACAGCGAGACGGTTGCGCCGATCATCATCGCGACGGTGGGCAGCAGCGCGGCCAGCATTGCGCGGCGGCGCGCCTGCCAGCGCTGGCGCAACGCACGCAGCCGCTGCGCGGCCAGCGGCGGACGCGGACGGGGCGGAGCGCCGGACGGTCGGTGAGGAACGGCGATTGGTGTCGGTCGAGTCATGGCAACACTCCTTCAGATTGGGATCCGGGGCGGTTCTGGGAACCTTGACGAGGGGAGACGGCTTGGCCAAGCACGGTTAGCAGTCTACGAACCGGGCCGGACGCGGCGGTGACGCCAGCCTGACAATTGCGTCAGGATGCCGCCGGCGCGGTGCATCGCACGCGACAGCGGCAATGCCAGCCCCGGACAGCATCGGCGTGCGGCCCGCAAGCTGACAACGCTGACAGGTTCGGCCGGCGGCTTTCACCTATAGTCCGGAAATGGCGGGCCCGCGCCGTTGGCGCGGACATGGCGGGCAACGACCTTGCCGCGCGCTTGCCGCCGTTTTTTCCGCGAGCTTTCCGCGGGTTTTCCGCGAGTTTTCCGGATACGGGAGGGCCGGACACATGAAACTGTTGTTGGTAGAGGACGAGATCAAGACCGTCGACTATCTGCGCCGTGGACTGTCGGAAAACGGCTATGTGGTCGACACCGCGACCAACGGCGTCGACGGCCTGCACATGGCCTGTACCGAGCCCTACGATGCGATCGTGCTCGACGTGATGCTGCCCGACCTCGACGGCGTGTCGATGCTCAAGTCGCTGCGGCGCGAGCAGCAGACGCCGGTCATCATGCTGACCGCGCGCGACGACCTGGACGACCGGCTCAACGCCTTCGATGCCGGCGCCGACGATTACCTGGCCAAGCCATTTTCCTTTCTCGAACTGCTGGCCCGCCTGAACGTGCTGACCCGCCGCGGCCGCCAGAGCGAGCCGTCGCAGCTGACGGTCGGCGACCTGCGCATCGATCTGCTGTCGCGGCGCGCGATGCGCGGCACACGGCGGCTCGATCTGAGCGCGCGCGAATTCACGCTGCTGTCGGTGCTGGCGCGGCGCCAGTCGCAGATCGTGTCGAAGACGGCGATCACGGAGCTGGTCTGGGACATCAGCTTCGATTGCAATACCAATGTGGTCGAGGTCGCGATCAAGCGGCTGCGCGCCAAGCTCGACTGGCCGGGCGAGCCCAAGCTGCTGCATACGATTCGCGGCATGGGCTATGTGCTCGAGTGCCGCGCCGAGGAAGTCGCATGAGCCGCCGCCGTTCGATCGCCACGCGGCTGGCCGCGATGTTTGCTCTCGCGGCGGCGCTGGTGTTCTCGGTCACCGGCTTCGTGATGTATTACGTCCAGTGCGTCGAGCTCGAGAAGCGCCAGCTCGAGGAGCTCGAGGCGCGCTTCCAGCTGATCGGCCCGAAGGCGGCGCACTACGGCACGCAGCCGCAATGGGAGCGCTTCGGCGCGGTGCTGACCGGCATGACGCCGGAGGACGACAGCCTGCGCTACTTCGTCGACACGCCGGACCCGCGCTTCCGCTTCGGCAAGCCGTTTCCGCGCGACGCGGTGACCGAGCAGCGTGCGCCGGACGTCTGGACGGTGCAGTTCGACGACCGCAGCTTCCTGATGCTCAAGCGGATCATTCCCGCGCTGGACGAGCGCCCCGCGCTGGCGCTGGTGGTCGCGGTCGACCAGGCGCCGTTCTACCAGACCAGCCGCGTGCTGGGCATCGCGCTGATCGTCTGCTCGGCGCTCGGCGTGCTGGCGGTGGCGGTGCTGGGCTGGCGCATCGCCAAGGTCGGGCTGGCGCCGATCGAGGCGCTGTCGCGCCATGCCGGCGAGCTCAATCCGCGCAAGCTCGAGCGGCTGCCCGATACCGACCTGCCGGCCGAACTGTCGGGCCTGGTGCTGGCCTTCAACGGCGCGCTCGACAAGCTCGAACGCGCCTACGTGCAACTGTCGGCCTTCAATGCCGATGTTGCGCACGAACTGCGCACGCCGCTCGGCAACGTGATCGGCCAGACCCAGGTGGCGCTGTCACGCCCGCGCAGCGTACGGGAGCTGGAGGACATCCTGCAGTCGAACCTGGAAGACCTGGAGCGGCTCGGCCGCATCGTCGTCGACATGCTGTTCCTGGCGCAGTCGGACCGCGGCGCGCTGGCGCGCGATCTGGTCGAGGTGTCGGTCGCGCACGAGGTGCGGCGCAGCGCGGACTTTCTCGACATGCTGTTCGAGGACGCCGGCGCAACGCTGGAGATCGTCGGCGACGCCCGTGCGCGCGTCAACGCCTCGCTGCTGCAGCGGGCAATCACCAATCTGCTCGGCAATGCGCTTCAGCATGGCCTGCGCGGCCGGCCGGTTGCGGTGGAGATCGGCGACGATGCCGGCACGGTGACCATCGCGGTGCGCAACGAGGCCGATCCGCTGTCGACCGCGCAGATGGACCGCCTGTTCGACCGCTTTTATCGCGTCGACACCGCGCGCGCCGACAGCCGTCAGAACCACGGACTTGGCCTGGCCATCGTCAAGGCGATCGCCACGATGCACGGCGGCGCCGTGTTCGCGCGCCAGTCGCGCGGCGTGGTCTGCATCGGCCTGACGCTGCCGGCACTGCCGCCGCAGGCGCCGACGTCCGACAGCCTGCCTCCGCTGGCACAGGCGGCTACGGCATGATCGGCAGGCACAGCACGCGCACGCCGCGGAGCGTGCGCATGGCAAGCCGTGTCCGCCGCCTCGGGACCGCCGCGATTATCCCGGTCGCCGCCGGGCTGATCGTGCTCGCTTCGGCCTGCAGCGTCACCGCGCGGCACGAGGCGGTGGCGCCCCGGCCTTCGATCGCACCGACCTTCGCCGCCCATCGCGCGGAAGCGCTGGCCGCGCTCGAAGGCCGGCGCCGCTATGTGTCGGCCGACATGCGCGCCGAGACCGAATGGAATCTGCCGCGCGAATGGCGCCCGGCCGGCCCGCCCCGCGGTGGCGCGCTGCTCGTGCACGGGCTCGGCGATTCACCGTGGTCCTTCGTCGATATCGCGCCGCGGTTGGCCGAACGCGGCCTGCTGGTGCGCACGGTGCTGCTGCCCGGCCATGGCACCGCGCCGGCGGACCTGATGGGGGTCACGCTGGAAGACTGGCAGCGCGTGCTGCGCGAGCAGGTCGCGGCGCTGCGGGACACCGTCGGCGAGGGGCCGCTGTATCTGGGCGGCTTTTCCACCGGTGCCAATCTGGTGCTGGACTATGCGCAGGCACACCCGGAGGTCGCCGGGCTGCTGCTGGTGTCGCCGGCGCTGCGCTCCGGCAGCCGGTGGGAGTGGCTGACGCCGTGGCTGGCGCCGGTACTACCGCAGCAATGTCGCGGCGCGCGCCGCGCTGAATGCACGGCCTTACGACAAGCCGGCGCTGCTGATCGTCGCCGAGCACGATTCGGTGGTCGACTCGCACTACGTGAGGCAGGTGTTCGGCACGCGCTTCACGCATCCGTCGAGCCGGCTGATCTGGTATGGGGCGGGGGAGGGCAACGCAGGCGCCGATGCGGTGGTCGATGCCAGTGCCGGCCGCGTGCTGGTCCGTCCGGACCGCTTGCCGGCCGAGCGCATCAGCCAGTTCTCGCACATGGGCGTGCTGTTTTCCGACGCCAATCCGCTCTATGGCCGGCAGGGATCGTTGCGCCTGTGCCTGAACGGGCAGGAGCCGGCCGAGTACCGGCGCTGCGTCGACGGCGGCGAGGTCTGGTATTCGGACTGGGGCTATCGGGAGCCCGGCAAGGTGCACGCGCGGCTCACCTATAACCCGTATTTCGCGTGGCAGACCGGCGTGATGTTGTCGGTGCTGGGGCTGGATGGAAGCGCTGCGCCGGCGCCGGGATCCGCGCCGGCGACTGCCGCGGCGACCGCATCCCCTGCGGCATCCTCGACGGCATCTCCGACGGTAGCTCCGATCAGATCGCAGTAGCGGACGCCGCCGGCCATCGTGGCGGGCGGAGCCTCAGCTCCCGATCACCTGCTTCGCATAGCTGGCCCGCTCCATCTCGCGCACCTCGACGCTGATCTGCACCGGCGTGTTGTTCGCGCCGGAGCGCACGGCTTCGGCGAGCACCTCGCAGACCGCCTGGCCCAGCGCCTGCCGGGTCGCGAGATCGCGGCCATCGAGAATCGACAGCCGGCCATGGACGAAGGCGCGTTCGACCGGTTCGGTGCCCTGGCGATAGGTCTGCAGCGTGATGCAGCGCGATTTGATGTCGGGCTCCTGGAACTGGCCGGAGGCCAGCAGCGCGGCGTTGGCCTGATCCAGCAGTTCCTCGGGCGAGCAGTTCAGGCGCGCGTTTTCGGTGATTTCGATGACGAGATGGGGCATCGGGGGCTCCGTTGGGTAGAGAGGGGAAGCGAAAAAGACAGCGGACGATGGCTTGCCAGTCTGGAAAAGGAAGCGTCGGCAGACCTCAGCGCCCGCACAGCCGCGACAACGGACCCGGCGACCGTCCGGTCGCGGCTTCCACCCGCGCCGCCGCGTCGTCGAGCTCGGCCAGCGTGCCGGCATCGATCGGGATGGCCTCGGCGCGGCGGCGGCGCGCCTCGCGTTCGGGTTCGCCCGGCAGCAGGATCGCATCGCAGCCGGGCTGGCGGCGCGACGCGCGCACCCAGTCGACGAAGGCCTGCACCTCGTGGCCGAACGCCGTGCTGTCGGCAAGCCGGGCCGGATCGAACACGATCGCCAGCATATTGTTCCAGACCGCGTGGCGGTGCGTCAGCGTCTCGGGACGGATCGTATGGCCGCCGGTCACCGCGGCGCCCAGCAGCTCGCACATCATCGCCAGCACGTAGCCCTTGTGCTCGCCGAAGCCGAGCAGCGCACCGCGCGCGGCGCCATCGGCGGGGTACATCACGCTGGCGTCGGTGGTGGGGCGGCCCTCGGCATCGACCAGGCAGCCGGGCGGCACCGGCACGCCCTTGTTGTGCGCGACGCGGACCTTGCCCAGCGCGATCGCGCTGGTGGCGAAGTCCAGCACCAGCGGCGGCGCGTCGGGCACCGGCACGCCGATCGTGAACGGGTTGGTGCCATAGCGCGCCTCGTAGCCGCCATGCGGCGCGACGATCGGCTTGGACAGCACGTTGACGAAGTGGATCGAGATCATGCCGGCCGCGCAGGCCTGTTCGGCCCAATGGCCGACGCGGCCCAGATGATGCGAATGGCGCAGCCCCATCACGCAGACGCCATGCTCGCGTGCGCGTTCGATCGCCATCGCCATGGCCTGCTCGGTCACCGCCTGACCCATGCCGCGGTTGCCATCGAGGCTCAGCAGGCTGCCGGCCTGCTGCACCACGCTGACCTGGCGGTTCAGCTGCAGTTCTCCGGCCTGCCAGGACAGCACGTACTTCGGGATCATGCCGACACCATGCGAGTCGTGCCCGCTCAGGTTGGCGCCGACCAGATGGTCCGCGGTCAGCGTTGCCTCGCGCGCGTCGGAGCCGGCGGCCAGCCAGAGTTCGGCGACCCATCGGTGCAGGTCCGCGGTCGGAAGCAGGGGTTCGGTCTTCGCGTCGTTCATCGTCTCGCTCTCGTCGTTCTGTTGTCGCCCGTGCTTGCTGCCGGCATCGGCGCGGCCCGGGGCAGTCATGATAAGCGCCGTGCCGTCGCGCGGCCATTGCCCGGGCGGCGGTGCGCCGCGGCGGCCCGAAATTTTGGCGCGATAATCGGTCCTGTCTCGTACCCCGTTGGGCGATCGCCTGCACAATGGGGCCGCTTCCGTTTCCGTTTCCGATGCGATTCGATGAGCCCGCCGATGACCCAGCCTACCGCCGATCTCCGTTCGTCCCTGTCTCCGGATGCCCCGGATCCTTCCGCCGCCACGCAGCCGCCCGTGCCGCGCAGCGGCGGCCGCATCCTGGTCGATGCGCTGCGCATCCACGGCATCGAGCGCGTGTTTTGCGTGCCGGGCGAGAGCTTCCTCGACGTGCTGGACGCGCTGCACGATCAGCCCGCGATCGATCTGATCGTCTGCAAGCATGAAGGCGCGGCCGCGAACATGGCCGAGGCCGACGGCAAGCTGACCGGCCGCCCCGGCATCTGCTTCGTCACGCGCGGGCCCGGCGCGACGCATGCCAGCGTGGGCATCCATATTGCCGCGCAGGATTCGACGCCGATGATCCTGTTCGTCGGACAGATTGCCCGCGAGCACCGCGGCAGGGAAGCCTTCCAGGAAGTCGATTACGCGGCGATGTTCGGCGGCATGGCGAAATGGGTGGCGGAGATCGACGACCCGGCACGCATCCCCGAGCTGGTAGCGCGCGCCTTCCAGGTCGCGACCTCGGGCCGCCCCGGGCCGGTGGTGCTGGCGCTGCCAGAAGACGTGCTCGATGGCGATGCGGTCTGCCGCGACACCGGCGCGTATCGGCCGGTGGTCGCCTCGCCGTCCGCGGCCGATGCCGCTGCGCTGTGCGAACTGCTGACGGCGGCGCAGCGTCCGCTGGTGATCGCCGGCGGCGCCAACTGGCGCGACGAAGACGCGGCCGCGTTTGCGCGCTTCGTGCATGCCTGGGATCTGCCGGTGGCCTGCGCCTTTCGCCGCCAGGACGTGCTCGACAATCGCGATCCGCACTACGTCGGCCATCTGAGCCTGGGCGTCAATCCGCGCCTGGCCGAATGCGTGCGCGGCGCCGATCTGGTCGTGGCCTTCGGCACGCGGCTCGGCGACGTCGCAACCGACGGCTATACGCTGCTCGAGCCGCCGCGGCCGCGCCAGCGGCTGGTGCATATCCATGCCGATGCGGCGGAACTGGGCCGTGTCTACCAGCCCGAGCTGGCGATCCACGCCGGCATCGGTCCGGGCACCGCGATGCTGGCCGGCCTGCAGGCGCCGGCCGCGGTGCGCTGGCGCGAATGGACCGCCGCGGCGCGCGCCGACCATCAGGGCTTCGTCGCGCCGGCCGCGCCGCACGCCGATGCCACCGGTGTCGACATGACGGCGGTGGTCGACCATCTGAACCGCACGCTGCCCGACGATGCGATCGTCACCAATGGCGCTGGCAACTATGCGGTCTGGCTGCATCGCTACTTCGCCTATCGCCGGCCGCGCACGCAGCTGGCGCCGACCTGCGGCGCGATGGGCTATGGGCTGCCGGCCGCGATCTCGGCCAAGCTGCGCCATCCCGAACGCACCGTGGTTTGCTTCGCCGGCGATGGCTGCTTCCAGATGTATCCGCAGGAGCTGACCACCGCGGCCGCGGTGGGCGCCAATGTGGTGGTGCTGGTCGTCAATAACGGCATGTACGGCACGATCCGCATGCATCAGGAGCGGCGCTATCCGGGACGCGTCAGCGGCACCGGCATCGTCAATCCGGATTTCGTCGCGCTGGCGCAGGCCTGTGGGGCCTGGGCGGAGCGCTTGACCAGTGCCGACGGGTTTGCCGACGCTTTCGCCCGCGCCTGTGCCGCCGGCAGGCCGGCGCTGCTCGAACTTTGCACCGACCCGCGCCAGATCACGCCGGCGATGCGGCTCAAGCCGTAGCGGCCGAGGAGGCCGCCGGAGCGACGGCGGGAGCGGCGCGGTCGGCGCCGTCGGCCGGGACGGCGGGAGCCGGCTTTGCCGACGCGGCGGCGATCAGACGCTTGATCTGGCGGTCGCGCAGCTCCAGCGTGCAAAGTTCATTGGCGAAGAGCAGCGCGTCGGCGCGCAAGAAGGCGCCGATGCGCCGCGCCACGGCGCCGGGCAGCCGGAAGGCGGCGAACGCCGAATACGGCGGAATCTCCCCGCGCCACCAGTGCTGCTTCCATACGGCGGTCAGGCGAGCGGCAAGGTCGGCGAGCTTGTCGTCGTTGGCTTCGGCCGCGTCGTGCAGCGCCTGCAGAATGCCCATCACCTCGGCATAGGCCGATGCGTTCCCCATGCGGTGGCGACGCAGGTAGGTAACCACGGCCGCCATCTGCGCCAGCACCGTTGCAGCGACGACGTCGTGGCACTCCGGCGGGTCGTTGCCGGCGATCGCGCGAACGACCTTGCACCACTTCGACTTGTTCGCGAACAGCTTGCAACAGTTGGCCTTGTCGATGCGCTGGAGCAACAACCTGATCCTTGCGCGGCCGGCTTCGGGCGTCAGCACCGGAGAAATCGGCGGTCGTGGTTCCGCGGCGCAGGGTTCCGGCTCGACCGCCTGCGGCGGCGTGTCCCGGGGACGCGCCGCAACGGGCACCGCGACGCTGGCCTCCTGTCGCAGCCGCGCGATGGTGTGCGACACCGCGCAAAGTTGACCGCGAGTGGGCCGCTCGCAGCGCTGCCTGTCGCGCGGCACGACGCAGCTCAGCAGTGTCAGCACGACGCGGCGGAACCAGCCGAATTCGCGCCAGTTGCGCTCCAGCCGGATGTCGGCATGCCGGCCGCTGCCTGGACGTTCGACATTCTCGGCGACGAGCCTGTAGCCCCGGCCGCCGACGAAGAACGGAGCGCGATCCACGACGATCCGCCGCAGAGTGGTTTCGCCGGTGCCTTTGGCGACGGCGTCGAAGAAATCGCGTGGGGTCGGATAGTGCGCCGCATGGAAGCGGCGCGCACAGCAGAGCGGAGTGGGCATGCGAGGGTCTGTCCGGTGAAGGCCGCGTCGGCGCGCGGCCGCGGGATTGCCGCTTCCGATCGGCCGTGCCCGCCAGGCCGGCCGATCGCTTTGCGGGACACCGGAATCATGGCGGCGTGCTGCCGGCATGCTTGCGAATTTGGTGCGGTCAGTGTGGCAAACGGTAGCCCGTTCGATGCGCGCCGCTGGTCGGCCTTCGCTCAGCGCCGCCGCGTGCCGCCGGTGTTTGCGCTGCCGGTTCTTGCGCTGTCCGCTCCCGCGCCGCCCAGTTCGCGTTCGATACGTGCGACGCATTCGATCAGCACGGGCCGCACCACGTCCAGCAGATGCCGCGGCGGCACGACCGCGTTGGGGCCGCTGCAGCTCAACGTCATCGGCGGCAGCGAGGGGCCCGGATGGAAGGCGGCCGCGATCGAATTGATGTCCGGCAGCCATTCGCCGAACGAGGTCGTGCAGCCGATGCGCTGGACTTCCTCGCGGCTGCGCGCGAGCACCGCCTGCGCATCGGCATCGGACAGCGTGTCGTTCGCGCGGAACGCGGCCAGCGCCTGCTGCGCATCTGCAGCCGGCAGCGCCTGCAGATAGGCGCGGCCCGCCGCGGTGGTCAGGCCCGAGATGCGCGTGCCGACGGCCACCCGCAGGGTCAGATAGCTCTCGGCCTGGCAGTTCTCGAAGATCAGCATGCGGCCGCGGTCGCGCAGGATCAGCGAGGCGACGCCCTGCGAAAGATCGGCCAGGCGCTGCATGTGCGGCCGCGCCACCGCCAGCACATCGGCGCCTTCGCGGGCGGTCGGCGCCAGGGCCAGCGCCGAACTGCCGAGGCGGTATTTGCCGGCGTCCGGTTCCAGGCGCAGATAGCCGAGCTCGGTCAGCGTATGGGTCAGCCGCGACACGGTCGACTTGGGCAGGCCGCAGCGCTGCGCCAGTTCTGCATTGCCCAGTTGCGCGTCGAAACCGCGGAAGCACGCCAGCACATCGAGGCCGCGCGCCAGCGCGGTGACGAAGTGGCGGTCCTCCTTGTGGCGAGGCCCATCGTCGCCGGCGCCAGCCCGGCCGGCTTCGGCCTCGTCCACCGAGGCGGCCGGCATGCCGTGCGCCTGATCGTCGCTCGCCATGGTGGTCCCCAGGTGCGGACTCAAAACTCGCCGGCCGCCAGCATCGCGCGCAGTCGGGCCTTCAGGATCTTGCCCGACGGCGCGGCCGGCAATTGCGCGACCACCTTGATTTCCGCCGGAATCTTGTACGGCGACAGCCGTTCGCGCAGGAAGGCCTTCAGCGCGGCCGGATCGAGCTCCATGCCGGCGCGGACTTCGACGAAGGCGATCACCTCCTCGTTGCCCTCGACCGCGCGCCCGACCACGGCCGACTGCACGATCGCCGAGTAGGCGTTGATCGACTGCTCGACTTCCTCGGGATACACGTTGAAGCCCGAATGGATGATGATTTCCTTCGAGCGGCCGACGATGGAAATCGCGCCGTCGTCGTCGATCCTGGCCAGGTCGCCCGTATGCAGCCAGCCGTCGGCATCGATCGCCTGCGCGGTCAGGTCGGGGCGCTTGTAGTAGCCCTTCATCACGTTGGGGCCGCGCACCAGCAGCTCGCCGCTGCCGTCCGGCAGCGGATCGCCGAGCCGCACCTCGACGCCCGGCACCGCCTGGCCCACCGAACAGTCGCGGCGCGGCGCATCGACGCGGGTCTGGCTGACCGTCGGCGAGGTTTCGGTCATGCCGTAGCCGTTGTGCAGCGTGATGCCGAAGGTCTGTTCGAAGGCGGCCTTCAGCGTGGCGGTCAGCGGCGCGCCGCCCGATTGCGCCATGCGCAGCGCCGGCGCACGCAGCGGCGTGGGCTGGCTGCGGCCCCATTCGATCAGCTTGGCGTACATCGCCGGCACGCCGTGCAGCACCGACAGGTTCTCCTCGACCAGCGCGCGCGCCAGCCGCTCGGGACGGAAGCGCGGCTCGTAGTAGACCGTGGCGCCGTTGGACAACGGACCGACCAGCAGCACCGACAGGCCGTAGACGTGGGAGATCGGCAGCACGCCATAGACGCGGTCGCCGGGCTGCACGCGCGCCTGCACGCGGTTGCTGTGGCCGATGAACATCAGGTTCGAATGCGTCAGCATCACGCCCTTCGACGCGCCCGTGGTACCGGTGGTGTAGATCACCGCGGCGACCTGCTCGCGCGCGTCCGCCTGCACCGGCTCGGGCACCGCCCCGGTATCGAGCCTGCCGATCAGCAGGCGGCCCACATGCGGCCATTCGCCCCACTGCGCGCCGCGCGCAAGGCCGTGCTCGCGTGCTTCGGGATAGGCGTTGTCCAGGTACAGCGCCAGGCGGGCGCCCGCGTGCTCGATGATGTTGTCGATCTCGCGCGCCGACAGGCGGGCGTTGACCGGAATCGCCCAGGCATCCAGCGAGCTGAGCGCCAGGATCAGCACCGCGCAGCCCACGCTGTTCTCGGTCACCAGCACCACGCGGTCGCCGCCGCGCACGCCGGCCTTCGCGAGTGTGGCCGCGGTCTGGCGCACCGCGCTGTCAAGCTCGCCATAGCGGATCGAACGTTCGCCGTCCATCAGCGCGACTACGTCGGGACGGTCCGCGACCCAGGGCGCGATGACCTGGTGCAGCCGTGCATAGGGCGGCACGAACGGCGGGGTGGCGGTGGCGGGCTGCGAACCGGGGCGGGAGGCGTCGCCGGAATCGGCGCGGAAGGTGCTGCTCATCGAAGTCTCCGGAATGGCGTTGCCGGCGTGGTGGCCGGCTTGGTCTATCCGCGATGGTTGCACCGTTCGATGGTGTCGTCAACCGCAATGCAGAATCGACGTTCTGCAGTGCAGAACTTCGAGAATGACCGCGGCGACCGGAACGACCGGAACGACCGGAACGGCCGGACCGGCGGGACCGGCGGAACCGGCTCAGAAGCGGAAGCGCCCCACATCGGCCGCCAGTTCGCCGGCCTGCCAGTCCAGCGCTTCGGCTTGCCGTGCCACCGTGGTCACCAGTTCCGCGTTCTGCCGGCTGGTGCCGTCCAGGCGCGCGACGGCGCCGTCGACCACCGCAATCCCCGCGGCCTGCTGCTCGGCCAGGCCATTGAGCCGTTCCGCCAGCGTATGGCTGCGCACCACCGCCTGCTCGATCGCCGCCATCGCCTGTTCGACCTCGCCGCTGAGGCTGGCGCCGGCCTCGATGTCGCGCGTCGCTTCGCCCAGCAGCCCGCCGATATCGCGGGCCGATTGCGCGCTGCGCTGGGCCAGCGCGCGCACTTCGTTGGCAACCACGGCGAAACCGCGGCCGGCGGCGCCGGCCCGCGCCGCTTCGACGGCCGCGTTGAGCGCCAGCAGATTGGTCTGGAACGCGATGCCCTGCAGCACGCCGACCACTTCGGAGATGTCGCGCGAGCGCGCCTGCACCGCATCCATCGACGCCCGCATGCTGCGCACCACCGCGCTGCCCGTCCCGACGGCGTCGCGCGCCTGGCTGGCCATCGCGCTGGACTCGTGCGCCCGCACGTGAATCTGCTCGACCAGCCCGCGCAACTCGCCGATGCTGGTGGCTGCCTCGTCGACTGCCGCCAGCTGGCGCCCGGTGCGTTCGGATAGATCGCGGTTGGCGGCGGCGATCTGCTCGCTGGCGCCATGGATCTGGCGCGCCGACGATTGAATGCGCGCGAGCATCGCGGCCAGCGCGTCGCGCATCGCGGCCAGGTCCTGCAGCAGCCCGCGCGCGCCACGCCGGCGCAGGCGCTGGCCGCCGGTCAGGTCCCCGGCGGCGATGCGCCGCGCCGCGTCGGCCGCTTCGCGCGGTTCGCCGCCGAGCT
>NZ_VZOV01000022.1 GCF_008801915.1 Cupriavidus gilardii | reverse complement strand
CTGGCCGCGGTGGCGCCTGGCACCAGCGCGGCGGAGGCCGACAGTACGGCCGCGGCGCTCGCCGCGGCGGCGGGCACGGAGGCGGCGCCCGTCGCGTGCGGCATCGGCCGTACCGGCGGCGTCGTCGAGATCGGCGGCTTGCGGCTGGACGGCAGCGCGCTGACCGCGCCCGGGTGCGGCGGCACCTTGGCGGCCTCGGCGAGCTGGCGCTTCTGCGCCTCGGGCAGCTGCTGGTAGCGGTCCCAGGCCTCGGTCTTGCGCTCGACCGGCACGGTCCGATGGATCTGGAAGTTCTCGCGCGCCAGCCGGCGCTGCTCCGGCGTCATCTGCGCCCACTCAGTCATGCGCGCGTGCAGGCGCTGCTGCTCGGCCGGCGCCAGTTCCTGGAAGCGGGCGGCGATGCGCAGCCACTTGCGGCGATGGACTTCGGTCAGCGTGTTCCACTGGCCGGCCAGCGGCGCCAGCACGCGCTGCTGCGCCGGCGTCAGCTCCGCCCAGGTGGGACGGACGGCACGGACCGCGTGGCTGGTGGCCGGGCTCGATGCCTTGGTGGCCGGCTCGACTGCATCGCGCGCATGCGCGGCCGGCGGCGTCACGCACCACAGCGCCGCGGCGCTCAGGCCCGCGCCGAGCCACAGCGCGACAGCGCCGCGCGCGCCGACACGCTCGGCCTTATTCGCCATGCTTGAGAAAGACATGGAAACCCTCGTCCGCGTAGGCGGCCGGAGGCAGTTCGTCGAGCAGCATCGCGGCGTCGACATCGGCCAGTTCCTCGATCCGTTGCTGCTGCTGCCATTGGTAGATGCCGGCCAGTCCGCCGGCCAGGGCGACCAGCGTCCATACCAGGCCGAGGCGGCGCACCCAGTCGCCCAGCGGCCGCATCGACCGGCGCACGTCGCCGTGCAGCGACGGTCCGGTCGTCGCCAGACGAGGTGATGTTTGAGGCGCTTCGACGCGGCGGCGCGACAGCGCCACGCGGCGTGCGGTGGCCAGCCGGGCGGCGATATCGTCCGGCACCTGGTTGGCGGAGGCGTCCAGCATGGCGGTGATCTGCCGGGCCAGGCGGCGTTGCTCGATCTCGGATGCGTTTCTGCTGTTCATAGTCGGAGTCCCCGGGCGCGCAGCGCCTGCGCCAGGGCATGCGTGGCGCGCGAACAGTGGGTCTTGACGCTGCCTTCGGAACATCCCATGGCAGCGGCCGTTTCCGCGACGTCCATATCCTCCCAGTAACGCAGCAGGAAGGCCTCGCGTTGACGGGTGGGCAGGCGCCGGACTTCTTCTTCGATGATGCGCATGGTCTGCACGCGCTCGAACCGGTCGGCGCTGCTCTCGGCGGCCTGCGATCCCGGCTCGCTCTCCAGCGCCTCCAGCAGGTCGGCGTCCTCGCCGTCGCGCTCGTCGCGCAGGTTAGAGAACAGCGTGACCCAGGTGTTGCGCACCTTCTGGCGGCGAAACCAGTCGTGGATGGTGTTCTGCAGGATGCGCTGGAACAGCGGCGGCAACTCGGCGGGGCCGCGGTCGCCGTATTTTTCGGCCAGCTTGATCATGGCGTCCTGGACGATGTCCAGGGCGGCCTGTTCGTCCCGTACCGCGAAGACCGCGTGCTTGAAGGCGCGGCGTTCGGCGCTGGCGAGAAAATCGGATAGTTCCTGTTCGGTTGCCATGCGGCGGGCGAGAGCGGCCGGCAATACCGCACCAGGACGGGGCGGCCGGCAGCCCGGAAATCAGCAAAATGCGGCGATGCTAGCAAATAACCGGGCGGCCGTGTCGCCCCGGCGACACGATACGAGGTCATAGACCGCGCTGGTGCGATGCAGTATCATCGACGGTTCACGACATCAGTGGTTGTCTCATCTGGCCGCTTATGAGGCGGTCTCCCATGCAGACGCGCACCGCTTGAACCCGTGCCACAAGCCCGGCAGAGAGCATCCAAACAATTTTTTGCCGAAAATTGCAAAGGACTGACATGAACATGCCCAGCGCGGAATTCTCCCACGCCGACAGCAATTCATCCGCCGCACCCGAAATGATCGGGGCGGAAATCCTCGTCCACGCACTTGCCGAAGAAGGCGTCGAATACGTCTGGGGTTATCCCGGCGGCGCAGTGCTGTATATCTACGACGAGCTGTACAAGCAAAAGAAAATCGAGCACATCCTGGTGCGCCACGAGCAGGCCGCGGTCCACGCCGCGGACGGCTATGCGCGTGCGACCGGCAAGGTGGGCTGCGCGCTGGTGACCTCGGGTCCCGGCGTGACCAATGCCGTCACCGGCATCGCCACCGCCTATCTGGACTCGATTCCGATGGTGGTGATCACCGGCAACGTGCCGACCCACGCGATCGGCCAGGATGCCTTCCAGGAGTGCGACACGGTCGGCATCACGCGCCCGGTGGTCAAGCACAACTTCCTGGTCAAGGACGTGCGCGATCTGGCGGCGACCATCAAGAAGGCCTTCTACATCGCCGCGACCGGCCGCCCCGGCCCGGTGGTGGTCGACATCCCGAAGGACGTGTCGCGCAACGCCTGCCGCTACGAGTATCCGAAGGCGATCGACATGCGCTCGTACAACCCCGTCAACAAGGGGCATTCGGGCCAGATCCGCAAGGCATTGGCGCTGCTGCAGAGCGCCGAGCGGCCGCTGATCTATTCGGGCGGCGGCGTGGTGCTGGCCAATGCCAGCGACGAGCTGCGCCAGCTGGCCGCGCTGACCGGCCATCCGGTCACCAACACGCTGATGGGCCTGGGCGCGTTCCCCGGCACCAGCAAGCAGTTCGTCGGCATGCTCGGCATGCACGGCACCTACGAAGCCAACATGGCGATGCAGAACTGCGACGTGCTGATCGCGATCGGGGCGCGCTTCGACGACCGCGTGATCGGCAACCCGGCGCACTTCACCTCGCAGCCGCGCAAGATCATCCATATCGACATCGATCCCTCGTCGATCTCGAAGCGGGTCAAGGTGGACATCCCGATCGTCGGCAACGTCAAGGACGTGCTGCAGGAACTGATCGCGCAGCTGCAGGCCAGCGACGTCAAGCCCCGCCGCGAAGCGCTGTCGCGCTGGTGGGAGCAGATCGAGCAATGGCGCTCGGTCGACTGCCTGAAGTACGACCGCAATTCCGAGATCATCAAGCCGCAGTACGTGATCGAGAAGATCTGGGAACTGACCGGCGGCGATGCCTTCGTCTGCTCGGACGTGGGCCAGCACCAGATGTGGGCCGCGCAGTTCTACAAGTTCGACCAGCCGCGCCGCTGGATCAACTCCGGCGGCCTCGGCACGATGGGCGTGGGCCTGCCGTACGCGATGGGCATCAAGAAGGCGTTCCCGGACAAGGAGGTCGTCACCGTGACCGGCGAGGGCTCGATCCAGATGTGCATCCAGGAACTGTCGACCTGCCTGCAGTACGACACCCCGGTCAAGATCTGCGCGCTGAACAACCGCTACCTGGGCATGGTGCGCCAGTGGCAGGAGATCGAGTACGACAACCGCTACTCGCATTCCTACATGGACGCGTTGCCCGACTTCGTCAAGCTGGCCGAGGCCTATGGCCACGTCGGCATGCGCATCGAGAAGACCGCCGACGTCGAGCCGGCGCTGCGCGAAGCCTTCCGCCTGAAGGACCGCACCGTGTTCCTGGACTTCCAGACCGACCCGACCGAAAACGTCTGGCCGATGGTGCAGGCGGGCAAGGGCATTTCGGAAATGCTGCTCGGCGCGGAGGACCTGTGATGCGACACATCATTTCGGTCCTGCTGGAGAACGAACCGGGCGCGCTGTCGCGCGTGGTCGGGCTGTTCTCGGCGCGCGGCTACAACATCGAGACGCTGACCGTGGCGCCCACCGAGGATGCCTCGCTGTCGCGGATGACGATCGTGACGACCGGCTCGGATGACGTGATCGAACAGATCACCAAGCATCTGAACCGGCTGGTCGAGGTAGTCAAGGTGGTCGACCTGACCGAGGGCGCGCACATCGAGCGCGAGCTGATGCTCGTCAAGGTGCGCGCCGTCGGCAAGGAGCGCGAGGAGATGAAACGCACCGCGGACATCTTCCGCGGCCGGGTCATCGACGTCACCGAGAAGACCTACACGATCGAGCTGACCGGCAACGGCAGCAAGCTCGATGCCTTCCTCGATGCGATCGACCGCAGCGCGATCCTGGAGACCGTCCGTACCGGCGGCTCGGGAATCGGCCGCGGCGAGCGCATCCTGAAGGTCTGACGCCGGTCTCTCGCGCGGCAACCCACCCTACCCCATTGCAGTATCGACGGCGGCGCGCCGGCGCCCATGACATGCGCGGCGCGTCGTCGACTCCCAACATCGGAAAAAGAGCGAAGGAATCATCATGAAAGTGTTTTACGACAAGGACGCCGACCTGTCCCTGATCAAGGGCAAGAACGTCACCATCATCGGCTACGGCTCGCAGGGCCACGCCCACGCGCTGAACCTGAACGACTCGGGCGTCAAGGTGACGGTCGGCCTGCGCAAGAATGGCGCGTCGTGGAACAAGGCCGTCAACGCCGGCCTGCAGGTCAAGGAAGTGGCCGAGGCTGTCAAGGACGCCGACGTGGTCATGATCCTGCTGCCGGACGAGCAGATCGCCGACGTCTACAAGAACGAAGTGCACGACAACATCAAGGAAGGTGCCGCGCTGGCCTTCGCCCACGGCTTCAACGTGCACTACGGCGCGGTGATCCCGCGCGCCGACCTCGACGTGATCATGATCGCGCCGAAGGCCCCGGGCCACACCGTGCGTTCGACCTACAGCCAGGGCGGCGGCGTGCCCCACCTGATCGCGGTGCACCAGAACAAGTCGGGCGCCGCCCGCGACATCGCGCTGTCGTACGCCACCGCCAACGGCGGCGGCCGTGCCGGCATCATCGAGACCAACTTCCGCGAAGAGACCGAGACCGACCTGTTCGGCGAGCAGGCCGTGCTGTGCGGCGGTACCGTCGAGCTGATCAAGGCCGGCTTCGAAACGCTGGTCGAAGCCGGTTACGCGCCGGAAATGGCCTACTTCGAGTGCCTGCACGAGCTCAAGCTGATCGTCGACCTGATCTATGAAGGCGGCATCGCCAACATGAACTACTCGATCTCCAACAACGCCGAGTACGGCGAATACGTGACCGGCCCGCGCGTCGTCACCGAGGAGACCAAGAAGGCCATGAAGCAGTGCCTGAAGGACATCCAGACCGGCGAATACGCCAAGAGCTTCCTGCTCGAAAACAAGGCCGGCGCGCCGACGCTGATCTCGCGCCGCCGCCTGACCGCCGAGCACCAGATCGAGGAAGTGGGTGCCAAGCTGCGCGCGATGATGCCCTGGATCGCCAAGAACAAGCTGGTCGACCAGTCCAAGAACTAAGCGTGCCGAACGCCGCGCCGCCGGGTTGCCGGCTGGCGCGGCCTGCGCCCTGCAGCCGTTCAGCCTTCCGTCCCCACCGGAGGCGGTCGCCATGGCCAGACCATGGTCCGCCGAGGGAAACGGGCGAGGGCTGGGCGGCTTTTTGTTATCCTTGTCAGACTTGACTGACCCCCATTGACCTCTTTCCCACCTGCATGAACTATCCCCATCCGCTGATCGCCCGTGAAGGCTGGCCGTTCCTGGCCGGCGCTTTTGTCATCTCGCTGCTGGTGCATGCCAGCGCGGGATTCTGGTGGGCGCTGCCGCTCTGGATCATCACGGTGTTCGTGCTGCAGTTCTTCCGCGATCCGCCGCGGCCGATCCCGACCCAGCCCAATGCGGTGCTGGCGCCGGCCGACGGACGCATCGTCGCGGTCGAGAAGACCCAGGATCCCTACGCCGGCCGCGAGGCGCTGAAGATCAGCGTGTTCATGAACGTGTTCAACGTGCATTCGAACCGCGTGTCGGTCGACGGCACCGTCGAGAAGATCGACTATTTCCCCGGCCAGTTCGTCAACGCCGACCTGGACAAGGCCTCGACCGAGAACGAACGCAACGCGGTGGTGATCCGCCGCGCCGGCGACGACAAGGTCGTCACGCTGGTGCAGGTCGCCGGCCTGATCGCGCGGCGCATTCTTTGCTATACGCGCGTCGGCGACACGGTCGCGCGCGGGCAGCGCTACGGCTTCATCCGCTTCGGCTCGCGCGTCGACGTCTATCTGCCGCTCGACGCCCGGCCGCGCGTGACGATCGGCGAGAAGGTCTCGGCTTCGTCGACGATCCTCGCCGAGCTGGATTGAGCCACGAGCGATCGAGGAGATTCGGCATGGGTGCATTCAATCGTCGCAACAAGCGCGTGATCGGCGGCAACGTGACCCATCTGCGGCCGTTCCGCCATAACCAGATGCGGGGCGCCGAGATCGATCCGGCGGACGACGACGAGCTCGAGGTCGAATACGTGCGGCCGCGCCGGCGCGGCATCTACCTGCTGCCGAACGCCTTCACCACGGCCGCGCTGTTCGCCGGCTTCTTCGCGATCGTGCAGGCGATGAACATGCGCTTCGATGTCGCCGCGATCGCGATCTTCGCGGCGATGGTGCTCGACGGCATGGACGGCCGCGTGGCCCGCATCACCAACACGCAGAGCGCCTTCGGCGAGCAGTACGATTCGCTGTCCGACATGACTTCGTTCGGCGTCGCGCCGGCGCTGGTGATGTACGAATGGATCCTGAAGGACCTCGGCAAGTGGGGCTGGATCGCGGCCTTCGTCTATTGCACCTGCGCCGCGTTGCGTCTGGCGCGCTTCAACGCCAATATCGGCGTGATCGACAAGCGCTTCTTCCAGGGCCTGCCGAGCCCGGCCGCGGCGGCGCTGGTAGCCGGCTTCGTCTGGCTGGCGATCGACAACAAGCTGCCGGTGCGCGAACTGTGGATGCCGTGGGTGGCGTTCGCGATCACGCTGTATGCCGGGCTGTCGATGGTCACGAATGCGCCGTTCTACAGCGGCAAGGCCCTCGACGTGCGCCATCGCGTCTCCTTCGGCGTGATGATCCTGGTGATGGTGCTGTTCGTGGTGGTGTCCAGCGATCCGCCGGTGGCGCTGTTCGGGCTGTTCGTCGGCTATGCGATCTCCGGCTACGTGCTGTGGGGCTGGCGCGCGATGCATGGCGAGCGGGGCGCCGTGGCGCGCTCTCAGGCGGGCGGCTCGGATTGACGCCGGGCCGCGCGGAGCAGCCGCGGATGTCGATTTGATGAACGGGAAAGGCGCTTCGGCGCCTTTTTTGTTTTTGCGTTTGCTTGCGATTCCCCGCTTGTGATGTCCGTCCAATTCGCGGTATGTTGCCGAGGCGTCATGCCGCGAAGGCATGGCGGCCCGCCGCGTAGCCGCGATCGGCTACCGACTTGCCACTGAAACAAGGAGAATCCCATGAGCGTGCTGGATTTCATCAAGGAAGCAGGCGAGAAGCTGTTCGGCCGCGAAGCCAAGGCCGCCGAGCCGGCCCAGGCCGCGCCCGCCGATGCCGCGCAGCAGGCCGAGGCGGCCAACCGCACCGCCGGCGAAGCGATCGAGAACTACATCCGCAAGATGGGTCTCGACGCGACCGGGCTGTCGGTGCAGGTCGACGGCGCCCAGGGCAAGGTCACGGTGTTCGGCGTGGCGCCGGACCAGGCCACGCGCGAGAAGATCATCCTGTGCTGCGGCAACGTCGAAGGCGTCGAGCAGGTCGAGGACAAGATGTCGGTCAATGTCGAGTCTGAATCGGCGCAATGGCACACCGTGGCCAAGGGCGACACGCTGTCGGCGATCGCGCAGAAGTACTACGGCAAGGCCAACGCCTACAACGCGATCTTCGAGGCCAACCGGCCGATGCTGTCGCACCCGGACAAGATCTATCCGGGCCAGAAGCTGCGCATTCCGCCCCAGGCCTGACCGCTTGCACGAGCCCCGCGTTGCGCGGGGCGCAGCCGCGCGGCCGCTGGGGAAAACCCGCGTGTTGCGCGTCGTTGCCATCTCGGCTATATTCGCTGCCATGATTTCGCGCCAAGCCCGACTCGCCCGTACCCTGCTAGGTAGCCTACTAGGCAGCCAGGTCGGGACGCGCGCGCGCTGAGGAAGCGATAGCCTCACGCGAAGTCGCACAGGATTTATCCACGCCCCGGCCTGCATCCCTGCACGCCGGGGCGTTTTGCATTGGGCCGCAGCGAGCGGCGACGATGCGACTGGCAGGCAGCGGGGCACCGGAACAGAAACCGCCGAAACCCGTTCGAGCACTTATTCCCCAGGAGCGTTTTCCATGTCGGACAAACTGATCATTTTCGATACCACGTTGCGCGACGGCGAGCAGTCGCCCGGCGCCTCGATGACGCGCGAGGAGAAGATCCGCATCGCGCGCCAGCTCGAGCGCCTGAAGGTCGATGTGATCGAGGCCGGCTTCGCCGCCAGCTCGAACGGCGACTTCGAGGCGATCCGCGCGATCGCGCAGACCGTCAAGGACTCGACCATCTGCTCGCTGGCCCGCGCCAACGACAAGGACATCGCCCGTGCCGCCGAGGCGCTCAAGCCCGCGAATTCCTTCCGCATCCATACCTTCATCGCGACCTCGGCGCTGCATATGGAAAAGAAGCTGCGCATGACGCCGGACCAGGTCTACGAGCAGGCGCGGCTGGCGGTGCGTTTCGCGCGCCAGTTCACCGACGACATCGAGTTCTCGCCGGAAGACGGCAGCCGCTCCGACATGGACTTCCTGTGCCGCGTGCTGGAGGCCGTGATCGACGAGGGCGCGACCACGATCAACCTGCCGGACACGGTCGGCTATGCGGTGCCCGAAGGCTATGCCGCGCTGATCCGCTCGGTGCGCGAGCGCATTCCGAATTCGGACAAGGCGGTGTGGTCGGTGCACTGCCATAACGATCTCGGCATGGCGGTGGCGAACTCGCTGGCCGCGGTCAAGCTCGGCGGCGCGCGCCAGATCGAATGCACGATCAACGGCCTGGGCGAGCGTGCCGGCAACACCAGCCTCGAAGAGGTGGTGATGGCGGTCAAGACCCGGCGCGACTACTTCAACCTCGATGTGGGCGTCGATACCACGCAGATCGTGCCGGCCTCGAAGCTGGTCTCGCAGATCACCGGTTTCGTGGTGCAGCCGAACAAGGCCGTGGTCGGCGCCAACGCGTTCGCACACGCGTCGGGCATCCATCAGGATGGGGTGCTGAAGGCGCGTGACACCTACGAGATCATGCGGGCCGAGGACGTGGGCTGGACCGCGAACAAGATCGTGCTCGGCAAGCTGTCGGGCCGCAACGCGTTCAAGCAGCGCCTGCAGGAACTGGGCATCGAGCTCGACAGCGAGAGCGAGGTCAATGCCGCCTTCGCCCGCTTCAAGGAGCTGGCCGACCAGAAGGCGGAGATCTTCGACGAAGACATCATGGCCATCGTTTCGGACGAGGCCCATGATGCCAACGAACACTATCGCTTCATCTCGCTGTCGCAGCGCTCGGAAACCGGCGAGCGGCCGCATGCGCGCGTGGTGTTCAACATGGATGGCCAGGAGTGCACCGGCGAGGGCGAGGGCAACGGCCCGGTCGATGCCACGCTGCACGCGATCGAAGGCAAGGTGAACAGCGGCGCCGAGCTGGTGCTGTATTCGGTCAACGCGATCACCACCGGCACCCAGGCGCAGGGCGAGGTCACGGTGCGGCTGTCCAAGGCCGGCCGCATCGTCAATGGCGTCGGCACCGATCCGGACATCGTCGCGGCCTCGGCCAAGGCCTACCTGGCCGCGCTGAACAAGCTGCACGACAAGGCGGTGCAGAAGATCAATCCGCAGATCTGATCGCAGCGCGGGGACGGAAGAACCCGCCGGCCGACGCAGGCGCAACGCCGGTGGTTCGTGAGCTTCGACTCACGGACCGCCGGCGTTTTTTATGGGTGCCGCGCAGCAGCCTGGCTGTCGTACATGCCACAAAACGCAATGTGGCCATGAAAGCTGGAAGCGGGCCGGCAATGACTCGACGAACATCGCGGCCACGATTCGCCACCAATGCATGGACATGTATTCGGTGGTTTGGTGGCTGGCTTGTGACCCTTCGTTGAGGAATGTCGATGTCGTTGGCAGTCAGTGAGTTTGCCGTGCCATGCACGGTGCTCGATGTGAAACAGATCAAGACGCTCGGGGAGCCGGACAAGCAGCGCATCGCTCTGGGATCCCCATTGATCGTTGGGGATCGCTGTTATCGCTTCAACTGGGACAGGCAGTACGCCGCCCCCCATCTGCAGTGCCTGTCCAATTGGTGTGCTGCGTCGCGGCGGGATCGTCGCGAGGAAAGGACGCTGGCCGAAAGCCTGGCCGGGCAGTTGCGCGCGGGCGTGGTCAGCGCTGTCGATCTGGATCGACTGCATCCCTATGACACCGTCGGCCGGAACGCGGCGCTGGAACACGTGGCCGCGGGCGGCTTGCTGCAAGTGCATGGGCGCGCCTGCTCAAAGCGCTTCACCGTCGTCGTCGACCGGCGCGGCAAGGCGGCATGGGCGACCGTCAGCGAATCTCGCTGGCCCGCATTGAAGGCCCTGTGGAACTGGCTTCGCTGCCTGGGAAGTTCGGGGCGGCGGGAATGGCGGGACGAACGGCGGTTGCTTCACGAGCTCCGCTGCCTGCTGCCGGCGGACGAGGTCAAGGCGAAGCGCGAATCGATCGAGGCCGACCGCTTGAAACTGATGCGCGGGCTCGACAGGCAGAATCCGTCCGACGTTCATGACATCTTTCGCGGCCGGATCGCCTCGCCCGAGGCCGTCATGCAATTCCTGCGATACGACGGCAGCGCGTTGGAGCGCTTCGACGATGACGCCAGCACCGTGCTGCACCACGTCGCGCGCGACCCAAGACTCGCGACCGGCCCGGTGCTCGATTCGCTGTTCATGAAGATCGCCATCGAGGCGCTCGAATGCCGCGGGGCCGGTGTCGCCAACGCGGGAGCGGGGGCGACAGAAGGGGGAGAGACCACCCCGCGCATCTTCGCCTCCGACTACTACGGCAATACCCCGGTCCACCTTGCCGTACTCCATGGCGACAGGGCATCGGTGCTGCGCTTCCTGCAGCAGGCGGCAAAGACAGACTCGGAAAACACCGGGAGCGCGGGCCCGCGTTTTGCCGAGCGACGCAACCGGGCTGGGCAGACGATATGGGATTGCGCGCAAGCAAGGGTCCAGGCCCGACCGGCCGATGCCTGGGTGCTCGACATCGTTCGCAAGCACGGTGGCGAGCCGCCGGCAACCCGCGAGTGTGCGATGGACCTCGAGCCGGCCAGGGGCATGCCGGGATGTTCGCGCAGCCGGCTGGTGCCGCCGCCCACGTTGCCAGCGCGCCATGGCCGGCACTGAGCCGCATCAGGCGGCATCAGGCGGCACGGTGCCTAGCGGATCGTTTCCCGCGGATCGGCCAGCGGATCGGGGGTGATCTGGGTCTGCCGCAGCACGCCGGCATCGTCGAAATAGAAGTGGAACAGCGACGGCCAGTTCTCCTCGTGCAGGAAGCGGTACGACCAGACATCGCGGCGCATCAGCGGAAAGTACTGCGTCGGCTCGCGCGGCAGGCCGAAATGCTCGGCGACGTCGCGCTTGGTCCAGATGCCGATCCGCGCCTTGTACAGCTCGGTGGTGGTCAACATCTGGCGGAAGCGCGTCAGCTTGCCGCTGCCATCGAAGTCGGCCGCATAGGCCTGGCGCCCCAGTGGCTGCTTCGAATAGATCCAGCGCACGGTGCCGTCGTCGAGCCGGAAGATGTCGGTCGGCTCGCCGAAGGTCGCGCGCACCGTGCTCTCCGGCGCGCCGATCAGTTTCTGCGCCTCCTGTACGGGCTGCAGGATGACGCAGGCCGTCAACAGCGCGCCCGCCACGCCCAGCGCCAGCCAGCGGCCAATGCTCTTCAGTGCATTCATTGCGATCCTCGATCCTTCATGGCAACGGAATAGCGGCAGTGTAGCGCCGCAGGCGCCGCATCGCAGCGCCGGCGCGATTGCAAGGTGGTGAGCGCTGCCTTACCATGCTGCGCTTTCGCGGAGGTCGATCGATGGTTGTGAAGGGGTGGCTGGGGGCTTGCCTGTTGGCCCTGGCGGCGGGCGCGGCATCGGCGCAGGAGCCGATCCGGCTCGGCATGATCGACGGATTGTCGGGGCCGTTCGCCAATGCCGGCGAAGCGGTGGTGCGCAATCTGCGGCTTGCGATCGATCGGGTCAACGCGCGCGGCGGCGTGCGCACCGCCGAAGGGCAGCGCCCGCTGGAGCTGGTCACCTTCGACAGCAAGGGCAATGTCGACGAGAGCCTGATCCAGTTCCGCGCGCTGGTGGACCGCCGCATTCCGTTCGTGTTGCAGGGGAACAGCTCGGCGGTCGCCGCGGCGCTGGTCGGCGCGGTGAACCGGCACAACGCGCGCCAGCCCGATGCGCGCGTGCTGTTCATGAACTACTCGGCGGTCGATCCGGCACTGACCAACGAGAACTGCAGCTTCTGGCATTTCCGCTTCGATGCCGGCGCCGACATGCGGATGGAGGCGCTGACCGAGGTGATCCGTGCCGACGCCAGCGTGCGCCGTGTCTACCTGATCGCGCAGGACTACAGCTTCGGTCATCAGGTTTCGCGGCTTGCGCGGGACATGCTGGCGGCCAAGCGGCCCGACGTGAAGATCGTCGGCGACGAATTCCATCCAATCGGCAAGATCAAGGACTTCGCGCCATATATCGCCAAGATCAAGGCCAGCGGCGCCGACGCGGTGATCTCGGGCAACTGGGGCAACGACCTGACGCTGATGGTCAAGGCGGCGCGCGAGGGCGGGCTGGGCGCCAAGTTCTATACCTTCTACGGCAATGGCCTCGGTGCCCCGGCCGCGATGGGCGATGCCGGCGTGGGCCGCGTGCTGGCGGTGGCCGAATGGCACCCGAACGTCGGCGGCGCCGCCTCCGACGCCTTCTATCAGGCCTTCCGCAACCGCTATCCCGAGCCGAAGGACGACTACGTGCATCTGCGCATGCAGATGATGGTCGAGATGCTGGCAAGGGCGATCGAACAGGCCGGTTCCACCGATGCGGTCAAGGTCGCGCGGGCGCTGGAGGGTATGCGTTACGTCAACGACTTCCACGACGCCACCGTGCGCGCGGACGACCACCAGGTGCTGCAGCCCCTTTATGTGTCGATGATGGAGCGCCAGGGCGGGGACGTGCGCTTCGACAACGAAGGTTCGGGATTCGGCTTCCGCACGGTCAAGCGGCTGAAGGCGGCCCAGACCACGCGCGCCACGACCTGCAAGATGGAGCGCCCGTAGGCCCGCGCAGGCCCCGGCCCGGGCGCTTTTGCCCGGCAACTCCAGTTGCGCTATAATGCGCGGCTGTCGTTCAGGCGGCACTCGCGGCAACGCGGGCGCGTCCGGCGGCAATGCAGTGTGCGGCACCAGCCGCATTTTTATCCCGCACGACGTTCGCGGCCCTGGCGCTGCGACGTTCGCAAGTGAAAGGAAACATCATGTCCGTAGCCGATATCAACAAGTCCGAAGTCATCAAGCAGTTCGCCCGTGGCGCCAACGACACCGGCAGCCCCGAAGTCCAGGTCGCTCTGCTGACCTCGCGCATCAACGAACTGACCCCGCACTTCAAGGCCAACATGAAGGATCACCACAGCCGCCGCGGTCTGCTGCGCATGGTGAGCCGTCGTCGCCGCCTGCTGGACTACCTGAAGTCGAACGACGCCGATCGTTATCGCGCGCTGATCGAGAAGCTGGGTCTGCGCAAGTAAATTGCGCCAGGCTGCTCGGATCGGGGAAGGGACGAGGATGGCGATGCCGATGCCGGCATGGTCGGCACTGTCGGTCCTCGCACCGCACGCCCCGGCGTGACGCCAGGATGCCTGCGTCAGCACTGCTGATGCAGGCATTTTGTTTTTGCGCGGCCGATTGGCCAAGCCGGCGAATGCCGGCAATCCGATTGCGCCGCGGGTGGCCGGCCAGGCCGGACACCGTTGCCGTTGCACCACGATGTGCAACGGAGTAAGTTGAATCGTTCTTTTCATTCATGACACCGGAGTCCGGCAAGGAACCAGGGCTTTGTGTCATTCCAGCGCCTCATCGGATATCGGCAGCGATCGTTTGACCTTGATCGCTGCGGCCGCCACGGTGACGCGCTGGAATGGCATAGCACTTCCCTGCGACCGCGCCTGACAGCGATCCGGCAGCAATGCCCGCGGCTGCATCACGCGGGCGCCGGCACGCCGGCGGGCATTTGGCCCGTCGCCGTGCAAGCACAAAGGGGAACGCTCATGTCCATGTTCAACAAGGTCGTCAAGCAATTCCAGTGGGGCCAGCATACGGTCCGCATGGAAACCGGCGAAATCGCCCGCCAGGCCGGCGGCGCGGTGCTCGTCGATGTCGAGGACACCGTGGTGCTGGCCACCGTGGTGGCCGCCAAGCAGCCCAAGCCGGGCCAGGATTTCTTCCCGCTGACGGTCGACTACATCGAGAAGACCTATGCCGCCGGCAAGATCCCGGGCGGCTTCTTCAAGCGCGAAGGCCGTCCGTCGGAGAACGAGACGCTGACCTCGCGCCTGATCGATCGTCCGCTGCGTCCGCTGTTTCCGGAGGGCTTCTATAACGACGTGCAGGTGGTCGTCCACGTCGTCTCGCTGAACCCCGAAGTACCGGCCGATATCCCGGCGCTGATCGGTGCCTCGGCCGCGCTTGCGGTCTCGGGCATTCCGTTCAACGGTCCCGTCGGCGCCGCGCGCGTCGGCTACCAGAACGGCCAGTACCTGCTGAACCCGACCCGCAGCCAGCTGGCAAGCTCCGAGCTGGACCTGGTGGTCGCCGGCACCGAGCGTGCCGTGCTGATGGTCGAATCGGAAGCCAACCAGCTGTCCGAAGAGGTGATGCTGGGCGCCGTGGTCTACGGCCACGAACAGATGCAGGTCGCGATCAACGCGATCCACGAGCTGGTGCGCGAAGGCGGCAAGCCCGAGTGGAACTGGGCTCCGGCGCCGAAGAACGAGGCGCTGATCGCCAAGGTGGCCGAGGTCGGCTCGCCGCTGCTGCAGGAGGCCTATCAGATCCGTCAGAAGTCGGCCCGCTCGCAGAAGGTCAAGGAAGCCTACGCCGCGGTGGAGGCCCGTCTGGCCGAGGCCGGCGTCGAGTTCGACAAGGTCGAGGTCGGCAACATCCTGTTCGATCTGGAAGCGAAGATCGTCCGTGGCCAGGTGCTGGCCGGCGAGCCGCGCATCGACGGCCGCGACACCCGCACCGTGCGTCCGATCGAGATCCGTTCGTCGGTGCTGCCGCGCGCGCACGGCTCGGCGCTGTTCACCCGCGGCGAGACGCAGGCGCTGGTGGTGGCCACGCTGGGCACCAAGAGCGACGAGCAGATCATCGACGCGCTGGCCGGCGAATACCGCGATCGCTTCATGCTCCACTACAACATGCCCCCGTTCGCAACCGGCGAGACCGGCCGCGTCGGTTCGCCCAAGCGCCGCGAGATCGGGCACGGACGTCTGGCCAAGCGCGCGCTGATTCCGGTGCTGCCGGCCGAGGACGAGTTCGCCTACACGATCCGCCTGGTGTCGGAAATCACCGAGTCGAACGGTTCGTCGTCGATGGCTTCGGTCTGCGGCGGCTGCCTGGCGCTGATGGACGCCGGCGTTCCGGTCAAGGCGCACGTGGCCGGCGTGGCCATGGGCCTGATCCTGGAAGGCAACAAGTTCGCCGTGCTGACCGACATCCTGGGCGACGAGGACCACCTCGGCGACATGGACTTCAAGGTGGCGGGTACCGACAACGGCATCACCGCGCTGCAGATGGACATCAAGGTCCAGGGCATCACCAAGGAAATCATGCAGGTCGCGCTGGCGCAGGCCAAGGAAGGCCGCCTGCATATCCTGTCGAAGATGCAGGAGGCGATGGGCCATGCGCGCACCGAGCTGTCGGAACACGCGCCGCGCATGATCACGATGAAGATCCACCCGGACAAGATCCGCGAGGTGATCGGCAAGGGCGGCTCGACGATCCAGGCGCTGACCAAGGAAACCGGCACGACCATCGACATCCAGGAAGACGGCACGATCACGATCGCGTCGACCTCGACCGAGGGCATGGCCGAGGCCAAGCGCCGCATCGAGGGCATCACCGCGGAAGCCGAAGTGGGCAAGATCTACAACGGCACCGTGCTGAAGCTGCTGGACTTCGGCGCCATCGTCAACATCCTGCCGGGCAAGGACGGTCTGCTGCATATCTCGGAGATCGTCAACGAGCGCGTCAAGGACATCAAGGACTGGCTGAAGGAAGGCCAGCAGGTCCGCGTCAAGCTGATCCAGGCCGACGAGAAGGGTCGCCTGCGTCTGTCGCTGAAGGCGGCGATGGCCGAGGAGGGCGGTTCGATCGCTCCGCTGGCCAATGCCGAAGCACCGGCGGCGGCGGCCGAACCGGCCGGCGGCGAGCAGCAGTAAGCCGAACCGGGCCG
Source organism: Cupriavidus gilardii (assembly GCF_008801915.1). Classification (GTDB taxonomy): domain Bacteria; phylum Pseudomonadota; class Gammaproteobacteria; order Burkholderiales; family Burkholderiaceae; genus Cupriavidus; species Cupriavidus gilardii. Next base: position 53,543 of record NZ_VZOV01000022.1, on the reverse strand, counting down.
CCGTTCCGCGCAAGCGGGGCGACGGTTTCCCGGTCAGGCGCAAAGCGTATGGAAAAACGGCTGGGCGATGCCCGGCCGTTTTTTTGTTTACACTGCCGCCAGTCCCTCAGGGCAAGCGCGCCAGTTCGCGCTTTCTTTTTTCCCTTTCCGCATCCCTGCCGCGCGCCAGGCGCGGTTTCGAGTTTCAAGGAGCCAGCATGCAAGCCATCGAGATCCGCGAATACGGCGGCCCCGACGTGTTGCAATTGACCGAGCGTCCCGATCCTGCGCCCGGTCCCGGTGAGGTCCTGATCCGCGTCGCCGCGGCCGGCATCAATCGGCCCGACGTGTTCCAGCGCACCGGCAACTATCCGGTGCCGCCGGGCGCGTCCGACCTGCCCGGGCTCGAGGTGGCCGGCGAGGTCGTCGGCGGCGACCTGTCGCATCCGGACAATCGCTTCGGCCTGAAAGTGGGCGACCGCGTCTGCGCGCTGGTGCAGGGCGGCGGCTACGCGCAGCTGTGCACCGCGCCGCTGGCGCAGTGCCTGCCGGTGCCGCAGGGCTTGAGCGATATCGAGGCGGCGGCCTTGCCCGAGACCTTCTTCACCGTGTGGAGCAATGTGTTCGATCGCGGCTATCTCGGACGCGGCCCGCGCGGCAAGGAAGAAACGCTGCTGATCCAGGGCGGGTCGAGCGGTATCGGCACCACCGCGATCCAGATCGCCAAGGCGCTCGGCCACAAGGTCTTCGTCACCGCCGGCAGCGACGAGAAGTGCCGCGCCTGCGAGGAGCTCGGCGCCGACCGCGCGATCAACTACAAGACCCAGGACTTCGCCGCCGAGGTCAAGACGCTGACCGGCGGCCGCGGCGTCGACGTGATCCTCGACATGGTGGCGGGCCCGTATCTGGCGCGCGAACTGTCGTGCATCGCGGACGATGGCCGCATCGTGATCATCGCGCTGCTGGGCGGCGCCAAGGCGGAGATTCCGCTTGGCGACATCCTGCGCCGACGCATCACCGTCACCGGCTCGACGCTGCGGCCACGCCCGGCCTCGTTCAAGGGCGAGATCGCGCGGGCTCTGCACGAACATGTGTGGCCGCTGCTGGCCAACGGCAGCATCAAGCCGGTGATCCACCAGGTCTTCCCGGCCGCGCAGGCCGCCGACGCCCATCGCCTGATGGAGTCGAGCGAGCACGTCGGCAAGATCGTGCTGACCTGGCAAGGCTGACGGCCAAAGCGGCCGGGCGATGGCCGGCCGCTTTCTGTCGCATGCGCGTCCGGCGGGGCAGAAGTTGAAATCGGGGTGGCAACGAGACAGTCCCGGCGAGTTGGCGGCGAATACTTCCTTGGCCATACCGGCATCGGTCACTACCAAGGAGCTTGCCATGCAGACCAATCGAATCGCACCCCAGACCATTCGCCCGCAACTGTCGCCGTCGGAGGACCCCGGCGCGCTGACGCAGCAGGATATCGACGAGTTGACCGCGCTCGTCCAGCCCGAGCTGGAGCGGGCGGGAACGTGGCGGGGCTGGCTATGCTGTTGCCTGCGCTGCCTCTTTCCCTGTATTTGCTGCGTCGAGGCCTGTCATTCCTACCGCGTGTCGAAGAGGGTGATGGAGCGGATGGAGGCGCGGGCGGCGGCCCAGGCGCCGGCACGCCTGGCCCCCTGAGCGCCGGCCGTTGCCCGGCGTCAGGCTGGCGGGACGTGCCGCGCCACGCCGCCGGGCTTCAGCGCGATCGCGCCTGGCGGTGTGACGCGACGGCGCAGGGTGTCGCGCGGTCGTAGCGCCCGGGTACTCGGCGCGGTACAATTGCGGGTTTGATTTTGAGAGGCGCTTTCGTGAGACAAAAGCTCGTCATCGGCAACTGGAAGATGCATGGCAGCCTGGCTGCCAACGAGGCCCTGCTGAACGGTATCAAGGCCGGCGTCACGTCGGGCGCGAGCCTCGCGGTGTGCGCGCCGTTCCCCTACCTGGCGCAGTGCCAGGCGTTGCTGGCGGGCAGCCCGGTCGCCTGGGGCGCCCAGGACGTGTCGGCCGAGGCGCGCGGCGCCTTCACCGGCGAGGTGGCGGCGTCGATGCTGGCCGAGTTCGGCGTCAGCTACGTGCTGGTCGGTCATTCCGAGCGCCGCACCTATCATGGCGAGAGCGATGCCGCCGTCGCCGCCAAGGCGCTGCGGGCCCTCGAATTCGGCATCGTGCCGGTGATCTGCGTCGGCGAGACGCTGGCGCAGCGCGAAGCGGGCGAGACCGAGGCCGTGGTCGGCAGGCAGCTGCAGGCCGTGCTGGAAGCGCTGTCGGTGGAACAATTGGGCCGCGTGGTGCTGGCCTACGAGCCGGTCTGGGCGATCGGTACCGGCAAGACCGCCAGCAAGGAGCAGGCCCAGGCAGTGCACGCCTTCCTGCGCGCCCAGGTCGCCGCGCGCGACGCCGGCGTGGCGCAGCGCATGGCGATCCTGTACGGCGGCAGCGTCAAGCCGGACAATGCGGCCGAGCTGTTCTCGATGGCCGATATCGACGGCGGTCTGATCGGCGGCGCCTCCCTCAAATCCGAAGATTTTCTCGCGATCGGCAACGCCTGATGCCGGCCGCACCGACCGTCTGAATCAGGCAAGCGAATCGAATCCATGGCAATTCTGAAAACTCTATTGATGGTCGCGCAGGTGCTGTCGGCGCTGGGCGTGATCGGGCTGGTGCTGCTGCAGCACGGCAAGGGCGCCGACGTCGGCGCGGCGTTTGGCTCGGGCGCCTCGGGCAGCCTGTTCGGCGCCACCGGCTCGGCCAACTTCCTGTCGCGCACGACGGCGATCCTGGCCACGCTGTTCTTCGTCTGCACGCTGGCGCTGACGTTGCTGGGCAACTACCGTCCTTCCGCCTCGCTGGGCGTGATGGGCGCCGCTCCGCAGACCGCTCCGGCCCCGGCCGCCTCGGCGCCCGCTGCCTCGGTGCCGGCCGCCGCCGCATCGGCGCCGGCCGCTCCTGCCGTGCCGAAATAATCCGGCATTCGCGCCCGGGATTGCCGAACATTTTGCACTTGTGCATTGAACAAAGTGGCGATCATGGGTTAGAATGCAGGGCTTGAAACGATTCCCCAGCGACGGTTCCTGGCGACGCAGCCAAATAGCAAAAATGGCCGCAAAACCAGCGATCCGAAGGGCTTGAAACCCGGCGCCAGGCAATATTGTTTCTCCCCCAGCCGACGTGGTGAAATTGGTAGACACGCTATCTTGAGGGGGTAGTGGCGAAAGCTGTGCGAGTTCGAGTCTCGCCGTCGGCACCAAACAACTTGATCGGAGTCTGCTCCCGGGCAATGCCCCGGTGAGGGACTCCGGCAGTCCGCAAGGCGGCGCCGTGATGTCTGCGCAATGGCGTTGGGCGCTTGGGGTGGGCAACAGGACGCCGCTTCAGCTGGTGCTGTTGACAACATTCCAGATAAGGCTGGCCGTACCTTGAATCTCGAAGCCTATTTCCCCGTTCTCGTCTTCATCATCTTCGGCGTGGTGCTCGGCCTCGCGCTGATGTCGATCGGCCGGATCCTGGGTCCGAACAAGCCCGACGCCGCCAAGCTCTCGCCTTACGAGTGCGGCTTCGAGGCGTTCGAGGACGCGCGCATGAAGTTCGACGTGCGCTATTACCTGATCGCCATCCTTTTCATTCTGTTCGATCTCGAAACCGCTTTCCTTTTCCCGTGGGGCGTCGCCCTGCAGGACATCGGCTGGCCGGGTTTCATCGCCATGGGCGTGTTTCTGCTGGAATTCATCGTGGGCTTCGTCTACATCTGGAAAAAGGGCGCGCTCGATTGGGAGTGATGTGAAATGGCAATCGAAGGCGTTCTGAACGAAGGCTTCGTCACGACTACCGCTGACAAGCTGATCAACTGGACCCGCACCGGGTCGCTGTGGCCGATGACCTTCGGCCTGGCCTGCTGTGCCGTGGAAATGATGCATGCCGGCGCGTCGCGCTATGACATGGACCGCTTCGGCGTGATTTTCCGCCCGTCGCCGCGCCAGTCGGACGTGATGATCGTGGCCGGCACGCTGTGCAACAAGATGGCCCCCGCGCTGCGCAAGGTGTACGACCAGATGGCCGAGCCGCGCTGGGTCATCTCGATGGGCTCGTGCGCCAACGGCGGCGGCTACTATCACTACTCGTATTCGGTGGTGCGCGGTTGCGACCGGATCGTGCCGGTCGACATCTACGTGCCGGGCTGCCCACCGACGGCCGAAGCGCTGATCTACGGCATCATCCAGCTGCAGAACAAGATCCGCCGCACCAACACCATCGCGCGCAAGGGTTGACATGGCCAAGCTCGATACCCTGAAGTCCGCGCTGGAGAAGGCGCTCGGCAATCGCATCGGCAAGCTGGTGGAGTCGTTCGACCAGCTGACGCTGATCGTCAAGGCCGACGACTACCTCGAAGTCGCCCGCGTGCTGCGCGACGATCCGTCGCTGCGTTTCGAGCAGCTGATCGACCTGTGCGGCGTCGACTATTCCACCTATGGCGACGGTGCCTGGGACGGTCCGCGTTTCGCCGCGGTCTCGCACCTGCTGTCGCTGACGCATAACTGGCGCCTGCGCGTCCGTGTGTTCGCGCCGGACGACGACATGCCGGTGGTCCCGTCGCTGATCGACGTGTGGAACTCGGTCAACTGGTTCGAGCGCGAGGCGTTCGATTTCTACGGGATCATCTTCGAAGGCCATCCGGACCTGCGCCGCATCCTGACCGACTACGGTTTCGTCGGCCATCCGTTCCGCAAGGACTTCCCGGTGTCCGGCTATGTCGAGATGCGCTACGACCCCGAGCAGAAGCGCGTCATCTATCAGCCGGTCACGATCGAACCGCGCGAGCTGACGCCACGGGTGATCCGCGAGGAAAACTACGGCGGCCTGAAGCACTGACCGGCACTGAGAACCCGCGATGGCAGATATCAAGAATTACACCCTGAACTTCGGTCCGCAGCACCCGGCGGCGCACGGCGTGCTGCGTCTGGTGCTGGAGCTGGACGGCGAGGTGATCCAGCGCGCCGATCCGCACATCGGCCTGCTGCACCGTGCCACCGAGAAGCTGGCCGAGCAGAAGACCTGGATCCAGAGCGTGCCGTACATGGACCGTCTCGACTACGTGTCGATGATGGCCAACGAACACGCCTACGTGATGGCGATCGAAAAGCTGGTCGGTATCGACGTGCCGATCCGCGCGCAGTACATCCGCGTGATGTTCGACGAGATCACGCGTCTGCTGAACCATCTGATGTGGATCGGCTCGCACGCGCTCGACGTGGGCGCCATGGCGGTGTTCCTGTACGCGTTCCGCGAGCGCGAGGACATGTTCGACATGTACGAGGCGGTGTCGGGGGCGCGGATGCACGCGGCCTACTATCGTCCGGGCGGCGTCTACCGCGACCTGCCTGACACGATGCCGCAATACAAGGCGTCCAAGGTCCACAACGAGCGGGCAATCAAGGCGATGAACGAGGCGCGCTCCGGCTCGCTGCTCGACTTCATCGAGGATTTCACCAACCGTTTTCCGAAGTACGTCGACGAGTACGAGACGCTGCTGACCGACAACCGGATCTGGAAGCAGCGCCTGGTCGGCATTGGCGTGGTCAGCCCGGAGCGCGCGCTGCAAATGGGCTTCACCGGCCCGATGCTGCGCGGCTCGGGGATCGAGTGGGACCTGCGCAAGAAGCAGCCCTACGAGGTCTACGACAAGGTCGATTTCGACGTGCCGGTCGGCGTGGGCGGCGACTGCTATTCGCGCTATCTGGTGCGGGTGGAAGAAATGCGCCAGTCCAACCGCATCATCAAGCAGTGTGTCGACTGGCTGCGCCGCAATCCGGGCCCGGTGATGAGCGACAACCACAAGGTCACGCCGCCGTCGCGCGTCGACATGAAGTCGAACATGGAAGAGCTGATCCACCATTTCAAGCTCTTCACCGAAGGCATTCGCGTGCCCGAGGGCGAGACCTACGCGGCGGTGGAACACCCGAAGGGCGAGTTTGGCATCTACGCGATCTCCGACGGCGCGAACAAGCCGTACCGTCTGAAGATCCGCGCACCGGGCTTCGCCCACCTGGCCGCGCTCGACGAAATGGCCAAGGGCCACATGATCGCGGACGCGGTGACGATCATCGGTACGCAGGACATCGTGTTCGGCGAGATCGACCGCTAACGACGTGCCGCCTCCGGACGACGATCCGGACCGACCGCGGCAAGCCGGCATGGGGCTCATGCCTGCGAGGACAACGCAGCGACGGCTGCAACTGATGCGGACCGCGCCACCGGCTGGCGCGTTTCGCTTGTAAATCGGCGCATTAGGCAACACCACGGCAACGACCATGCTATCAGCAGAAGCTCTCAAGGAAATCGATCGCGCGATCGCCAAGTATCCGGCCGACCAGAAGCAATCGGCCGTGATGGCGGCATTGGCCGTGGCGCAGGGCGAAGTGGGCTGGGTGTCCCCGGAAGTCATGGAATTCGTGGCCAAGTACCTCGACATGCCGCCGGTGTGGGTGGAGGAAGTGGCCACCTTCTACAACATGTACGACACCAAGCCGGTCGGCCGCTACAAGCTGACCGTCTGTACCAACCTGCCTTGCGCACTGTCCGGCGGCGAACGCGCCGGCGACTACCTCAAGCGCAAGCTGGGCATCGACTACAACGAGACGACCCCGTGCGGCACCTTCACGCTGAAGGAAGGCGAGTGCATGGGCGCCTGCGGCGACGCCCCGGTGATGATCGTCAACAACACCCGCATGTGCAGCTTCATGAGCGACGCCAAGCTCGACGCACTGGTCGACGAGCTCAAGGCCGAAGCCGCTGCCAAGGGGGACAAGTAATATGACCTGTCTGCACGACCGCCATATCCAGCCGCTGATCCTGGCCGGGCTGGATGGCAAGAACTGGCATCTGGAAGACTACGTCAAGCGCGGCGGCTATCAGCAGCTCAAGCGCATCCTGACCGAGAAGGTGCCGCCCGAGCAGGTGATCGCCGACGTCAAGGCCTCGGGCCTGCGCGGCCGCGGCGGTGCGGGCTTCCCCACCGGCCTGAAGTGGAGCTTCATGCCGCGTCAGTTCCCGGGCCAGAAGTACCTGGTCTGCAATACCGACGAGGGCGAGCCGGGCACGTTCAAGGATCGCGACATCATCCGCTACAACCCGCACGCGCTGATCGAAGGCATGGCCATCGGCGCGTACGCGATGGGCATCACCGTGGGCTACAACTACATCCACGGCGAGATCTGGAACGAATACAAGATCTTCGAGGAAGCCCTCGAAGAGGCGCGCGCGGCCGGCTTCCTCGGCGACAACATCCTTGGCTCGGGCTTCAGCTTCCAGCTGCATGCCCATCACGGCTATGGCGCGTACATCTGCGGCGAGGAAACCGCGCTGCTCGAATCGCTGGAAGGCAAGAAGGGCCAGCCGCGCTTCAAGCCGCCGTTCCCGGCCAGCTTCGGCCTGTACGGCAAGCCGACCACGATCAACAACACCGAGACCTTCGCCGCGGTGCCGTTCCTGCTGGCCGTCGGTCCCGAGAATTACCTGAAGATGGGCAAGCCAAACAACGGCGGCACCAAGATCTTCTCGGTCTCGGGCGACGTCGAGCGTCCCGGCAACTACGAGATCCCGCTCGGCACGCCGTTCGCGACGCTGCTGGAACTGGCCGGCGGCATGCGCGGCGGCAAGAAGCTCAAGGCGGTGATCCCGGGCGGCTCGTCGGCGCCGGTGGTGCCGGCCGACCTGATGATGGCGTCCGACATGGATTACGACTCGATCGCCAAGGCCGGCTCGATGCTGGGCTCGGGCGCCGTGATCGTGATGGACGAGACGCGCTGCATGGTTCGCTCGCTGCTGCGCCTGTCCTATTTCTACTTCGAAGAATCGTGCGGCCAGTGCACGCCGTGCCGCGAAGGCACCGGCTGGCTCTACCGCATGGTGAACCGCATCGAGCATGGTGAAGGCCGCCAGGAAGACCTGGACCTGCTCAACAACGTTGCCGAAAACATCATGGGCCGCACGATCTGCGCGCTCGGCGATGCGGCGGCGATGCCGGTCCGCGGCATGCTCAAGCACTACTGGAAAGAGTTCGAATATCACGTCGAACACAAGCAGTGCATGGTTCCGGCCTACATCTAAGCGTGGCAGAACATGGTTGAACTCGAAATCGACGGCAAGAAGGTTGAGGTTGCGGAAGGCAGCCTGGTGATGGAAGCGGCCCGCAAGCTGGGCACCTACATCCCGCACTTCTGCTATCACCGCAAGCTGTCCATCGCGGCCAACTGCCGCATGTGTCTGGTCGAGGTCGAAAAGGCGCCGAAGGCGCTGCCGGCCTGCGCCACGCCGGTCACCGCGGGCATGAAGGTCTTCACCAATTCGGAGAAGGCGGTCAAGGCCCAGAAGTCGGTGATGGAATTCCTGCTGATCAATCACCCGCTCGATTGCCCGATCTGCGATCAGGGCGGCGAGTGCCAGCTGCAGGATCTGGCGGTCGGCTACGGCGCCTCCGAATCGCGCTACAAGGAAGAGAAGCGCGTGGTGTTCCACAAGAACGTGGGCCCGCTGATCTCGATGGAAGAGATGACGCGCTGCATCCACTGCACCCGCTGCGTGCGCTTCGGCCAGGAAGTGGCCGGCGTGATGGAGCTGGGCATGCTGAACCGCGGCGAGCATTCCGAGATCACGACCTTCGTCGGCAAGACGGTGGATTCCGAACTGTCGGGCAACATGATCGACCTGTGCCCGGTCGGTGCGCTGACCAGCAAGCCGTTCCGCTACACCGCGCGGACCTGGGAACTGTCGCGCCGCAAGTCGGTGTCGCCGCACGACGGCCTGGGCGCGAACCTGATCGTCCAGTCCAAGAACCACCGCGTGATGCGCGTGCTGCCGCTGGACAACGAAGCCATCAACGAATGCTGGCTGTCGGACCGCGACCGCTTCTCGTACGAGGGCCTGAACAGCGCCGACCGGCTGACCCGGCCGATGATCAAGCAGGACAACCAGTGGCTCGAGACCGACTGGCAGACCGCGCTCGAATACGTCGCCAACGGCCTGGCCGGCATCAAGCGCGAGCATGGCGCCGACCAGATCGCCGCGCTGGCCAGCCCGCACGCGACCGTCGAGGAGCTCTATCTGCTCGGCAAGCTGGTGCGGGGCCTGGGTAGCGACAACATCGACTTCCGCCTGCGCCAGTCCGATTTCTCGGCGCAGGTAGAGGGTGCGCCGTGGCTCGGCATGCCGATCGCCGAGGTGTCGACGCTGCAGGGTGCGCTGGTGATCGGCGCCTCGCTGCGCAAGGATCAGCCGCTGCTGGCCTCGCGCCTGCGCCAGGCCGCCAAGAAGGGTGCCCGCGTCGCCGTGCTGGGCGCCAGCCCCGAAGACCTGCTGATGCCGCTGGCGGCGCGCATCGCCGTGGCGCCGTCGGCCTGGGCCGCCGCGCTGGCTGGCGTGGCGCGTGCCGTCGCGGCCGCGAAGGGCGTCGCCGCTCCGGCCGGCACGGAAGGTTTCGACGGTGGCGCGCTGGCCGAGGCGGCCGCGCAGGCCCTGCTGTCGGGCGAGCGCCGTGCCGTCTTCCTCGGCAACGAGGCCGTTCGTCATCCGCAATTCGCCGCGCTGCATGCGCTGGCGCAGTGGATCGCCGACAACACCGGCGCCACGCTGGGCTTCCTGACCGAAGCGGCCAACACCGTCGGCGCGCATCTGGTCGGCGCGCTGCCGCGCCAGGGCGGGGCCGACGCCCGCGCCATGCTGGAGACGCCGCGCAAGGCCTATGTGGTGCTGAACGCCGAGCCCGAATTCGACAGCGCCGATCCGCAACGCGCGCTGGCCGCGCTGGGCCAGGCCGGCACGGTGATCGTGCTGTCGCCGTTCCGCTCGGAGGCCGCGCTGCAATACGCCGACGTGATCCTGCCGATCGCGCCGTTCAGCGAGACCTCGGGCACCTTCGTCAACTGCGAAGGCGTGCCGCAGAGCTTCAACGGCGTGGTGCGTCCGCTGGGCGAGACCCGCCCGGGCTGGAAGGTGCTGCGCGTGCTGGGCAATCTGCTGGACGTGCCGGGCTTCGACTACGAGACCGCCGAATCGGTCCGCGACGAAGCGCTGGCCGAAGCGATCGGTCCGCGCCTGAACAACCGCACGTCCGCCGCGATCCAGGTCGCCGCGCCGTCGGCCGATGGGGCCGTGCCGGCGATCGAGCGCGTCGCCGACGTGCCGATCTACCACTCGGACGCGATCGTGCGCCGTGCCGATTCGCTGCAGCTGACCGCGGCGGCGCGCCGTGCGATGCAGGTGGGCCTGTCGGCCGATCTGTTCGCCGCGCTGGGCGTGGCCGCCGGCGATCCGGTGCGGGTCACGCAAGGGCAGGGCAGCGTGGTGCTGCCGGCCGTGCTGGAAGAAGGTCTGCCCGCCAATACGGTGCGCGTGTCGGCGGCGACGCCGGCGGCCGTCGGCCTCGGGCCGATGTTCGGCACCGTGCTGGTGGAAAAGGCGGTGGAACTGGCCCCGGTGGCCGCGGCTTAAAGAAGCGAATACGACAGGCGAGAGAGAAAGATGATCGATTGGATTACCTCGCAGGGACAGGCCGTCTTCGGTGGCGCATGGACGCCGCTGTGGATCCTGATTCGCGCCGTGGTCATCGTGGTGCCGCTGCTGCTGTGCGTGGCCTACCTGATCCTGTGGGAGCGCAAGCTGATCGGCTGGATGCACGTGCGGATCGGCCCGAACCGGGTCGGCCCGCTGGGCCTGCTGCAGCCGATCGCCGACGTGCTGAAGCTGCTGCTCAAGGAAGTGATGACGCCCTCGCAGGTCAGCAAGGGCCTGTACCTGATCGCGCCGCTGATGGTGCTGATGCCGGCCGTGGCGATCTGGGCGGTGATCCCGTTCCAGGCCGAGGTGGTGATGGCCGACGTCAACGCGGGCCTGCTGTACGTGATGGCGATCAGCTCGGTCGGCGTCTACGGCGTGATCCTGGCCGGCTGGGCCTCGAACTCGAAGTACGCGTTCATCGGCGCGATGCGCGCCGCCGCGCAGATGGTGTCGTACGAAATCGCGATGGGCTTCGCGCTGGTCACCGTGCTGATGGTCTCGGGCAGCCTGAACCTGTCGGCGATCGTCAACGGCCAGAACACCGGCTACTTCGCCAACATGGGCCTGAACATCCTGTCGTGGAACTGGCTGCCGCTGCTGCCGATGTTCGGCGTCTACTTCATCTCGGGCGTGGCAGAAACCAACCGCCACCCGTTCGACGTGGTGGAAGGCGAATCGGAAATCGTGGCCGGCCACATGATCGAGTACTCGGGCATGGGCTTCGCGCTGTTCTTCCTGGCCGAATACATCAACATGATCATCATCTCGACGATGACCGCGCTGATGTTCCTCGGCGGCTGGGCGCCCCCGGTCGACAGCGTCGTGACCAACGCGATCCCGGGCTTCTTCTGGCTGCTGATCAAGGTGTTCCTGCTGCTGTCGGTGTTCATCTGGATCCGCGCTTCGTTCCCGCGCTACCGCTACGACCAGATCATGCGCCTGGGCTGGAAGGTCTTCATTCCGCTGACCGTCGCATGGCTGATCATCGTGGCGATCTGGATCAAGTCGCCCTGGAACATCTGGCACTGAAATCGCCGCCGATCCCGGCCACGAGGCCGGCCGGGACGGGCCAAACCGGGCTGCGGCGCACGCGCCGCGCCCGGTGGAATTACTAGGAAGCAATCGTCATGCTGCTCGCCATCAAGGACTTCTTCAACAGCCTGCTCCTGAAGGAACTCTTCAAGGGCATGGCCTTGACCGGCCGCTATCTCTTCGCCCGCAAGATCACGGTGCAGTTCCCCGAGGAGAAGACGCCGGTGTCGCCGCGCTTTCGCGGCCTGCACGCGCTGCGCCGCTATCCGAACGGCGAGGAGCGCTGCATCGCCTGCAAGCTGTGCGAAGCGGTCTGCCCGGCGCTGGCCATCACGATCGAGTCGGACGTGCGCGCCGACGGCACCCGCCGTACCACGCGCTACGACATCGATCTGACCAAATGCATTTTCTGCGGCTTCTGCGAGGAAGCCTGCCCGGTCGACGCGATCGTCGAAACCCAGATTCTCGAGTACCACGGCGAGAAGCGCGGCGACCTGTATTTCACCAAGGACATGCTGCTCGCGGTGGGCGACCGCTACGAGCCGCAGATCGCGGCGGCCAAGGCGGCGGACGCGAAGTACCGCTGATCGCCCGCCGTTCGCGCGAAACGGCGCGAATCCGGGCGAACCGGGCCGCAAGGCTACATATTGAATCGTGCCCCGCGAGGGGCAACTAGAAGGATGCCGCAAGGGCAGGCCACCGGGGGTGGGCTGTGCCGTGCGGCACGACGAGAACCATGGAATTCACGACCACCATCTTCTACGTCTTCGCAGTGGTGCTGGTGCTCTCCGCACTGAAAGTCATCACCGCCAGGAACCCGGTGCACTCGGCGCTGTACCTCGTGCTGTCGTTCTTCACGGCAGCCGCGCTGTGGATGCTGCTGCAGGCCGAATTCCTCGCCATCCTGCTGGTGCTGGTCTATGTCGGCGCCGTGATGGTGCTGTTCCTGTTCGTCGTGATGATGGTCGACATCGACATCGAGCACCTGCGCCGCGATTTCTGGACCTATGTGCCGCTGGCTTCGGTGGTCGGCGCGCTGATCATCGCCGAGATGGCGATCGTGCTGGTGCGCAATTTCATCGGCACCACGCAGCCGCTGAAGACGATGCCGCAGGGCCCCGACTACTCGAACACCGGCGCGCTCGGACAGGTCATCTACACCGACTACATCTACGCCTTCGAGGTGGCCGGCATCATCCTGCTGGTGGCCATCATCGCCGCGGTCGCGCTGACGCTGCGCCGCCGCAAGGACACCAAGGCGCAGGACGTGTCCGAACAGCTGCGCACCCGCCGCGCCGACCGCGTGCGGCTGGTTTCGATGCCGGCACAGACCGCGCAAGCCGCCGGCGAGCAAGCCGACGCCGCCAACAAGAACTGAAGATCGGGGAACGACGTGCTCTCTCTCGCCCATTTCCTGGTGCTCGGTGCGATCCTGTTTGCGATCAGCATCGTCGGCATCTTCCTGAACCGCAAGAACGTGATCGTGCTGCTGATGGCGATCGAGCTGATGCTGCTGGCGGTCAATATGAACTTCGTCGCCTTTTCGCACTATCTGGGCGATCTGGCCGGACAAGTCTTCGTTTTCTTCATCCTGACGGTGGCCGCCGCCGAGTCGGCGATCGGTCTGGCAATCCTGGTCGTGCTGTTCCGTAACCTGGACACGATCAACGTCGACGACCTGGACGCGCTCAAGGGCTGATGCCCGCGAGCCGATCCTGTCGAAACACGTCACCCAACCGACCGCACCCGACCGCACACCAACAAGCGTCCTATGGCAACCACGCTCAACCCCAACCTGCTGCTCGCGATTCCGCTGGCGCCGCTCGCCGGCGCGGCCATCGCGGGATTGTTCGGCACCAAGTTCTTCGGATCGTTCTCGTCGGAGACGCGCGCCGGCCGCGCCATCGCCCACACCGTGACCATTCTCGGTGTGGCGATCGCCTGCCTGCTGTCGCTGCTCGTGCTGCGCGACGTGATGGTGGATGGGGCCAGCTTCAACGCCACGGTCTATGAGTGGATGGTGCTGCCGTTCGCCGGCCACCCGCTGAAGATGGAGGTCGGCTTCCTGGTCGACTCGCTGACCGCGATGATGATGGTGGTGGTGACCTTTGTCTCGCTGATGGTCCACATCTACACCGTCGGCTACATGCAGGGCGACCCGGGCTACAACCGCTTCTTCGCCTACATCTCGCTGTTCACCTTCTCGATGCTGATGCTGGTGATGAGCAACAACTTCCTGCAGCTGTTCTTCGGCTGGGAAGCGGTGGGCCTCGTCTCGTATCTGCTGATCGGCTTCTGGTACACCCGTCCGACCGCGATCTTCGCGAACCTGAAGGCCTTCCTGGTCAACCGCGTCGGCGACTTCGGCTTCATCCTGGGCATCGGCCTGCTGCTGGCCTACAGCGGCAGCCTGAACTACACCGAGGTGTTCGCCGCGCGCGACCAGCTGGCGACCGTGACCTTCCCGGGCACCGACTGGATGATGCTGACGGTGGCGTGCATCTGCCTGTTCATCGGCGCGATGGGCAAGTCGGCGCAGTTCCCGCTGCACGTGTGGCTGCCGGACTCGATGGAAGGCCCGACGCCGATCTCCGCGCTGATCCACGCGGCCACCATGGTGACCGCCGGCATCTTCATGGTCAGCCGCATGTCGCCGCTGTTCGAGCTGTCCGACGCCGCGCTGTCCTTCGTGCTGGTGATCGGCGCGATCACCGCGCTGTTCATGGGCTTCCTGGGCATCATCCAGAACGACATCAAGCGCGTGGTCGCATACTCGACGCTGTCGCAGCTGGGCTACATGACGGTCGCGCTGGGCGCCTCGGCCTACCAGGTCGCGGTGTTCCACCTGATGACGCACGCCTTCTTCAAGGCACTGCTGTTCCTGGCCGCGGGCTCGGTGATCATCGGCATGCACCATGACCAGGACATCCGCAACATGGGCGGCCTGCGCAAGTACATGCCGATCACCTGGATCACCTCGCTGGTCGGTTCGCTGGCGCTGATCGGTACGCCGTTCTTCTCGGGCTTCTACTCGAAGGACTCGATCATCGAGGCGGTGGCCGAGTCGCACATCGCCGGTTCGGGCTTCGCCTATTTCGCCGTGATGGCGGGCGTGTTCGTCACCGCGTTCTACTCGTTCCGCATGTACTTCCTGGTGTTCCACGGCGAGGAGCGCTTCGGCAAGCCGCACCTGCACCACGACCACGCCGCGGAAGAGGAAGAGGCGCATGGCGACGACCATCACCATGGCCTGGCGCCGGGCGAGAAGCCGCACGAGTCGCCGTGGGTCGTGACGCTGCCGCTGGTGCTGCTGGCGATCCCGTCGGTGGTGATCGGTGCGATCGCGATCGAGCCGATGCTGTTCGGCGACTTCTTCAAGAACGGCGTGGCCTTCCAGAACGTGATCTTCGTCGGCGAGAACCACCACGCGATGCGCGAGCTGGCCGAGATGTTCCACGGCTGGGTCGCGATGGGCATCCACTCGCTGCAGACCCCGGTGCTGTGGCTCGCGCTGGCCGGCGTGGTGCTGTCGTGGTTCTTCTACATGAAGCGGCCCGACATCCCGGCGGCGATCCAGCAGCGCTTCAGCGGCGTGTACAAGTTGCTCGACAACAAGTACTACATGGACGCCATCAACGAAGCGGTGTTCGCCCGCGGCGCGCGCCTGATCGGCACGGGCCTGTGGAAGGGCGGCGACCAGGGCCTGATCGACGGCCTGCTGGTCAACGGCGCCGCGCGTGTGGTCGGCTGGGTCGCCTCGGTCAGCCGCTACGTGCAGTCCGGCTATATCTATCACTACGCATTCGCGATGATCCTGGGCATGCTGGTGCTGCTGTCGATCACGATCTTCGGCTCGGCTAGCGCGGTGGGCGCCAAGTAAGGAATACAACGAAAATGGTTCTCTCTTTCGCTATCTGGCTGCCTATCTTTTTCGGCTTGCTGGTGCTGGCCTTCGGCTCGGATCGCAGCCCGGGCTTCGTCCGCTGGACCGCGCTGTTCGGCTCGATCGTCAGCTTCCTGGTCACGCTGCCGCTGATCGTGAACTTCGACCGCGGCACCGCGCAGATGCAGTTCGTCGAGAAGGTCTCGTGGATCGAGCGCTTCAACATCAACTACCACCTCGGCGTCGACGGCATCTCGATGTGGTTCGTCGTGCTGACCGCCTTCATCACGGTGATCGTCGTGATCGCCGGCTGGGAGGTCATCACCGAGCGCGTGGCGGCCTACATGGCGTCGTTCCTGATCCTGTCGGGCATCATGGTCGGCGTGTTCGCCTCGCTCGACGGCATGCTGTTCTACGTGTTCTTCGAGGCCACGCTGATCCCGATGTACATCATCATCGGCGTCTGGGGCGGCCCGAACCGGGTCTACGCGGCCTTCAAGTTCTTCCTGTACACGCTGCTCGGCTCGCTGCTGACGCTGATCGCGCTGCTGTACCTGTACAACAAGACCGGCAGCTTCGAGATCCTGCAATGGCATCAGGCCAGGCTGTCGATGAACGAGCAGGTGCTGCTGTTCCTGGCGTTCTTCCTGGCCTTCGCGGTCAAGGTGCCGATGTGGCCGGTCCATACCTGGCTGCCCGATGCCCACGTCGAGGCGCCGACCGGCGGCTCGGTGGTGCTGGCCGCGATCATGCTGAAGCTCGGCGCCTACGGCTTCCTGCGCTTCTCGCTGCCGATCGCGCCGGACGCCAGCCACAGCCTGGCCGCGTTCATCATCGCGATCTCGCTGGTGGCGGTGATCTACATCGGCCTGGTGGCGATGGTGCAGGCCGACATGAAGAAGCTGGTCGCGTACTCGTCGATCGCGCACATGGGCTTCGTCACGCTGGGCTTCTTCATCTTCAGCGAGATCGGCATCGAGGGCGGCATCGTGCAGATGATTTCGCACGGCTTCATCTCGGGCGCGATGTTCCTTTGCATCGGCGTGCTCTATGACCGCGTGCACTCGCGCCAGATCGCCGACTACGGCGGCGTGGTCAACACGATGCCGAAGTTCGCGGCCTTCGCGGTGTTCTTCGCGATGGCCAACAGCGGCCTGCCGGCGACCTCGGGCTTCGTCGGCGAGTGGATGGTGATCCTGGGCGGCGTCCAGTACAACTTCTGGATCGGCCTGGCGGCGGCCACCTCGCTGATCCTCGGCGCGGCCTATTCGCTGTGGATGGTCAAGCGCGTGGTGTTCGGCGATATCAAGCACCAGCACGTCGCCGAGCTGGTCGACCTGAACAAGCGCGAGTTCGTCATGCTGGGCCTGCTGGCCGCGATGACGCTGTACATGGGCCTGCATCCGAAACCCTTTACCGATGTGATGCACGCATCGGTGGTCAACCTGCTGTCGCACGTGGCGCAGTCCAAGCTGTAAGCAGGGAGAGAACGAATCATGGAATCGACCACGACTTGGGCGCCTGTGGCCCCGATCATCTTCCTGGCGATCGCCATCGCGGCGGTCAACTGGATCGACCTTGCACGCGGCAAAAATCGGCCGAGCGTCGCCTATCCGCTGTCGCTGCTGATCACGCTGGTGCTGACCGTCTGGTTCGGCCTGAACGCCGCCAACGGCGAGACCCACTACGCGTTCTCGAACCTGGCCGTGATCGACCCGATGGCCAACGTGCTGGCCTCGTTCTCGGCGCTGGCGCTGTTCGTGACGCTGGTCTACACGCGCCGCTACCTCGGCGACCGCGACCTGTACGCCGGCGAGTTCTACATGCTGGCGCTGTTCACGCTGGGCGGCCAGATCGTGATGATCACCGGCAACAACTTCCTGACGCTGTATCTCGGCGTGGAACTGCTGTCGCTGTCGTCGTACGCGCTGGTCGCGCTGCGCCGCGATTCGCGCGTGACGTCCGAATCGGCGATGAAGTACTTCGTGCTGGGCGCGCTGGCGTCGGGCTTCCTGCTGTACGGCATGTCGATGATGTACGGCGCCACCGGTTCGCTGAACCTGGGCGAGGTGTTCCGCGTGGTCGAGTCCGGCCGCGTCAACACGACGATGCTGGCCTTCGGCGTGGTGTTCCTGGTGGCCGGCCTGGCCTTCAAGCTAGGTGCCGCGCCGTTCCACATGTGGATTCCGGACATCTACCAGGGCTCGCCGACCGCGGTGACGCTGCTGATCGCCGGTGCGCCGAAGCTGGCCGCGTTCGCGATGACGCTGCGTATCCTGGTCGAAGGCCTGCTGCCGCTGGCGGTGGACTGGCAGCTGATGCTGTCGGTGCTGGCGGTGGTATCGCTGGCGATCGGTAACCTGACGGCGATCGTGCAGAGCAACCTGAAGCGGATGCTGGCGTATTCGACGATCTCGCACATGGGCTTCCTGCTGCTGGGCATGCTGTCCGGCGTGGCCGGCGGCCAGACCGACGGCGCCGCCAGCGCCTACGGCTCGGCGATGTTCTACGCGGTCACCTACGTGCTGACCACGCTGGGCACCTTCGGCATCATCCTGCTGCGCACGAACAAGGGCTTCGAGGCCGAGACGCTGGAAGACCTGAAGGGCATGTCGCGCAAGAACCCGTGGTTCGCGCTGCTGATGCTGGTGATGATGTTCTCGCTGGCCGGCATCCCGCCGACCGTGGGCTTCTACGCCAAGCTGGCGGTGCTCGAGGCGGTGGTTGCGGCCGGCATGTCGTGGCTGGCCGTGGTGGCGGTGCTGTTCTCGCTGATCGGTGCGTTCTACTACCTGCGCATCGTCAAGCTGATGTACTTCGACGTGCCGGCCGGCGAGGAAACGCTGGAGGCCTCGGGCGGCCTGCGTTCGCTGCTGAGCCTGAACGGCCTGGTCATCGTCGTGCTGGGCATCTTCCCGGCCGCGCTGATGAACCTGTGCTACCAGGTCGTGCGCACCACGCTGGGCGCCTGAGCGCCCGGCCGACACGCGCACCACGCACACCACAATGAGCGCATCCGCGGGCGGCTGGTTTGTCATCCTGCTGGCATTGGCCTGTGCCAATCTGCCGTTTGTCAACCAGCGCCTGTTCGCGGTCATTCCGCTCGGCAAGCCGCGCAAGCCGTTCTGGGTGCGGCTCGCCGAGCTGATCGTCTACTATCTGCTGGTCGGCGCGGTGGGCTTCGCGGTCGAGGCCGGCCTGGGCAATCGCTTTGCCCAGGGCTGGCAGTTCTATGCGATCACCGCCTGCCTGATGCTGGTGTTCGCCTTCCCCGGCTACACCTGGCAATACCTGGTCAAACATCGCGCGAGCTGACGCCGAACCCGGCATGACCTTCGGCGGCCTCGCCATCCCGGAGGGTTCATGTCGTCATCCCGATCCCAAGGCGCCAACGCCGCCTCCCTGGTCTCTCCCGAAGCGCTCGACGCGGGCGGCGACGACCATCTGAAGGAAGTCCCCCTGGCGTCCGCGACGCTGCACCGGGGCAAGTTTCTGACGCTGAAGCAGGACATCGTACGGCTGCCCGACGGCAAGCAGGCCGGCCGCGAGTATGTCGAGCACCCCGGCGCGGTGATGATGATCCCGCTGTTCGACGACGGCACCGTGCTGGTGGAGCGCCAGTTCCGCTATGCGGTGCGCGAGGTGATGCTGGAATTTCCGGCCGGCAAGCTCGATCCGCAGGAGGGGGCGCAGCGCTGCGGCGAGCGCGAGCTGCGCGAGGAGACCGGCTACAGCGCCGCGCGCTGGGACTATCTGACCCGAATCCACCCGGTGATCTCGTACTCGACCGAGTTCATCGACCTGTTCCTGGCGCGCGAGCTGACCGCCGGCGAGGCGGCGCTCGACGACGGCGAATTCCTGGAAACGCTGATTGTGCCGGCGGGGCAGGTGATCGACTGGGTCCGCCAGGGCCGAATCACCGACGTCAAGACCATCATCGGCGCGTTCTGGCTGGAAAAGGTGCTGTCCGGCGCCTGGCAGCCGGGCGAGCAGAAGGTGCCGGACTGAGCGCAGCCCATCTTTAAATTCACCAGGACGCTACCATCTTCGCCTGACGCCGGCCCCCGGGGCTGGCCGCGGTCAGGAAAAAATTAGAACGACCGTTCACAAATTTGCGATTCACGGCTAATATTGCTTTGACGGGCTGGAAACATCATGAAGGTGCTCGACCTGCGCTGTGCGCATGACCATCGGTTCGAAGGCTGGTTTGCTTCGGAGGACGATGCGCAGTCGCAGATTTCGCGCGATCTCGTTCAGTGTCCTGTTTGCGGCGACCACGCGGTGACGCGGCTGCCGAGCGCCCCGCGCCTGAATCTGTCTGGCGCGGCCGAGCGCCAGCCGGCGCCCCAGGCGCCGGTGCAGCAGGCTCAGGCGGTCCCGCCGGCGGCGCAGGTCCTGCAATCGCTGTATCTGAAGGCGGTCAGGCAGGTGCTGGCGCAGACCGAGGACGTGGGGCCGCGCTTTGCCGAAGAGGCCAGGCGCATGCATTACGACGAGGCACCGGAACGCGGCATCCGCGGGACGGCGTCGCCGGAGGAAGTGCAGGCGCTCGCCGAAGAGGGCATCGAAACGTTTCCGCTCGTGGTGCCGGATGCGCTGAAGCAGACGGCTCACTGAATCGCGTCCCGTGCCCGCCTTCGCGCCGGTGCGAGGGCGCGTTGGCCAGAACAATTTGCCGGCCGCAGCCGGCATCACTGGAGACGGGCATGGATCTCAACTACACGGCGGCCGACAACGCCTTCCGCGAGGAAGTGCGCAGCTGGCTGGAAGCCAACCTGCCGGCGGACATTCGCGCCAAGATTCTGAATCACCGCCGGCCCAACCGGGACGATCTGGTGCGCTGGCACAAGATCCTGGCGGGCAAGGGCTGGTCGGCGCCGCACTGGCCGGTCGAGTACGGCGGTACCGGCTGGAACGCGACCCAGCGCCATATCTGGGATGAGGAAAATGCCCGCGTCGGCGCGCCCGGCGTGCTGCCCTTCGGCGTCGCGATGGTCGCGCCGGTGATCATGAAGTACGGCAACGAGCAGCAGAAGTCCTACTACCTGCCGCGCATCCTGGACTGCACCGACTGGTGGTGCCAGGGCTATTCGGAGCCGGGCTCGGGCTCGGACCTGGCCTCGCTGAAGACCCGCGCCGAACTGACTCCGGACGGCAAGCACTACATCGTCAACGGCCAGAAGACCTGGACCACGCTCGGCCAGCACGCCGACATGATCTTCTGCCTGGTCCGCACCGACCCCGAAGCCAAGAAGCAGGAGGGCATTTCGTTCCTGCTGATCGACATGAAGACGCCGGGCATCACCGTGCGTCCGATCATCATGCTCGACGAGGACCACGAGGTGAACGAGGTCTTCTTCGACAACGTCAAGGTGCCGGTGGAGAACCGCGTCGGCGAGGAGAACAAGGGCTGGACCTACGCCAAGTACCTGCTTGGCCACGAGCGCACCGGCATCGCCCGCGTCGGCAATTCCAAGCGCGAGCTCGGCTTCCTGAAGCGCGTCGCGCGCCAGCAGCAGAAGAACGGCAAGCCGCTGCTGGAAGACCCGGTGTTCGGCGCCAAGGTCGCCGCGCTGGAAATCGAGCTGATGGCGCTCGAAATCACCGTGCTGCGCGTGGTGTCGAGCGAGAGCGCCGGCAAGGGCCCCGGCCCCGAGGCCTCGCTGCTGAAGATCAAGGGCACCGAGATCCAGCAGATGCTGACCGAGCTGATGGTCGAAGCGGTCGGCCCGTACGCGCAGCCGTTCGACCGCGACTACCTGGAGTGCGAGACCGAGCACGCGGTGACCGGCTACGACGATGCCGCGCCGCTGGCCGCGTACTACTTCAACTTCCGCAAGACCTCGATCTACGGCGGATCCAACGAAATCCAGAAGAACATCATCAGCCAGATGATCCTGGGGCTGTGAGGAGACAGGAACCATGAACTTCAATCTCAGCGACGAGCAGAAGCAACTGGCTGACGCGGTACGCCGCTTCATCGACAAGAGCTACGACTTCGAGTCCCGCAAGAAGGCCTACAAGAGCGAGACCGGCTACAGCGAAGCGGCATGGAGCGCGCTGGTCGAGCTCGGCCTGACCGCGCTGCCGGTGCCCGAGGCGCAGGGCGGCTTCAACGGGTCGGCCATCGACATGATGGTGGTGATGCAGGAGCTGGGCCGCGGCCTGGTGGTCGAGCCGTATCTGGCGACGGTGACAGCCGCCTATGCGTTGAAGCAGGCCGGCGGCCAGGACGCCGTACTCGAACAGGTCGCCGGCGGCGAAGTCAAGCTGGCCACCGCGTTTAACGAGCGCGAGGCGCGCTATGCGCTGAACGACGTGCGGGTGACCGCCAAGGGCGGCAAGCTGAACGGCACCAAGGTCGTGGCGATCCACGGCGGCCAGGCCGACAAGCTGGTGGTGTCGGCACGTACCGGCGGCGGCAATGCCGATCAGGATGGCATCTCGCTGTTCCTGGTCGATGCGAAGGCGCCGGGCGTCACCATCCGCGACTACCGCACGATCGACAACCTGCACGCGGCCGATATCACGTTCCAGGACGCCGCCGGCGAGCTGCTGGGCACCGAAGGTCAGGGCTGGGCGCTGCTCGAGCAGGTCGCCGACTACGCCGCGGTGCTGCTGTGCGCCGAGGCCGTCGGCGTGATGGACACGCTGACCGCCGCCACCATCGAGTACGCCAAGACGCGCCAGCAGTTCGGCGTGCCGATCGCGCGCTTCCAGGCGCTGCAGCACCGCATGGTCGAGATGTTCATCCATGCGGAGCAGTCGCGCTCGATCACGCTGCTGGCCGCGGCCCGCTTCGACGAGGCGAGCCCCGAGGAGCGCCGCCGCTACGTGTCCGCCGCCAAGGCGCGGGTCGGACAGGCCGCGCGCACGGTCGGCCAGGAAGCGGTGCAGATCCACGGCGGCATGGGCGTCACCGACGAACTGCCGGCCGCGCACATGTTCAAGCGGCTGACGCTGATCAACACCACCTTCGGCGACGTCGACCACCATCTTGGCCGCTTCGCCAGCCTGCCGGAATTCCAGCAGGCGGCATGATGGCCAGCCGCTGAGGCAAGCAAGGCCGCGCTCGGACAAACGTCCGGCGCGGCTTTTTGTATTCAGGGTTTCTCCCCTCTCCCGCGGGCGGGAGAAGGGCGGGGGAGAGGGCAGCGGCGGTCGCAGTACCGATGGCGGTCGACACCAGCCCCTCTTCCAACCCTCTCCCGCCGAGAGGCGAGGGAGAAACGCATTCGATACGAGGACCCAGGAGACCCCATGTCCGACACCATGTACTTCGAAGACTTCGTCGTCGGCAGTCGGCGCGAGCTCGGTTCCCGGCTGATCACCGAGGACGAGATCGTCAGCTTCGCCACGCAGTACGATCCGCAGCCCTTCCACGTCGACAGGGAGGCGGCGAAGAAAAGCATCTACGGCGGCCTGATCTCGAGCGGCTGGATGACCTGCGCGGTGATGATGCGCATGCTGGTCGACAACATGACGTCGAAGTCGGCCAGCATGGGCTCGCCCGGCGTCGACGAGATCCGCTGGCTCAAGCCGGTCTATGCCGGCGACACGCTGACCGTGTTTGTGTCGGTGCTGGACAAGCGGCCGTCGCAGTCCAAGCCGGATCGCGGCGTCGTGCACACGCAGTGGGAGGCGGTCAACCAGCGCGGCGAGCTGGTCTGCACCGTCAAGGGCATGGGCATGTACGGCCGCCGGCCGTCCTGACATTGGACAAGGAGAGAAGATGCGCACCATCGCTTCGCTGGAAGAGCTCGAGGGCCTGCAGGGGCAGGAGGTCGCCGTCAGCGACTGGACCGAGATCACGCAGCACCAGGTCAACCTGTTCGCCGAGGCGACCGGCGACCATCAGTGGATCCACGTCGATCCCGAACGCGCGCGGCGCGAATCGCCGTTCGGCGCACCGGTCGCGCACGGCTTCCTGACGCTGTCGCTGCTGCCCGCGCTGATGCAGAGCGCGATGCAGATGCCGGGCGTCAAGATCGGCGTCAACTACGGCCTGAACCGCGTGCGCTTCACCGCGCCGGTGCCGGTCGGCAGCCGGCTGCGCGCGCGTATCAAGCTGCTGAAGGTCGAGCGCATCGCGCCGCCGCCCAATGCACCGGATCTGGTCGGCGCGCAGTCGACCTGGGAGGTCACGATCGAACGCGAGGGCAGCGATCGTCCGGTCTGCGTCGCCGAATCGATCAGCCGGCGCTATTCCTGACGCCCCGGCGCGGTGCGTCGCACCGCTTTGCGTCATCGCACCATCGTGATGCAAGGCACGCGCGCACCGCCACGGTGCCGTGATCTCGATGCAGTCACCCACGCGGCCACAGGCCGCGTTCTTTTTTGGTGGCACGCTAGTTGCAGAAGTCCCTGCCGGGGTGCGTTCTTCCTCGAACACCAATACGAGCTAGGGAGCTGCAATGAAACGACGTGAGATATTGAAGCTGTCGGCGGTGGCCGCCGCGGCGATGATCGGTACCAGTCCGCTGGCGATCGCGCAATCAAAAGAGCCGATCAAGGTGGGCGTGCTGCATTCGCTGTCGGGCACGATGGCGATCTCGGAGACGTCGCTGAAGGACGTCGCGCTGATGGCCATCGACGAGATCAACAAGAGCGGCGGCGTGCTGGGCCGCAAGCTGGTCCCGGTGGTCGTCGATCCCGCGTCGAACTGGCCGCTGTTCGCCGAGAAGGCGCGCCAGCTGATCAGCAACGACAAGGTCGCGGTGACCTTCGGCTGCTGGACCTCGGTGTCGCGCAAGTCGGTGCTGCCGGTCTACGAGGAACTGAACGCGCTGCTGTTCTATCCGGTGCAGTACGAGGGCGAGGAGATGTCGAAGAACGTCTTCTACACCGGCGCCGCGCCGAACCAGCAGGCCATTCCCGCGGTCGAGTACCTGATGAGCAAGGAGGGCGGGGGCGCGAAGCGCTTCTTCCTGCTGGGCACGGACTACGTGTATCCGCGCACCACCAACAAGATCCTGCGCGCCTTCCTGAAGAGCAAGGGCGTGGCCGACAAGGATATCGAGGAGGTCTACACGCCGTTCGGCCACAGCGATTACCAGACCATCGTCGCCAACATCAAGAAGTTCTCGCAGGGCGGCCGCACCGCGGTGATCTCGACGATCAACGGCGATTCCAACGTGCCGTTCTACAAGGAACTGGGCAACGCGGGCCTGAAGGCCAAGGACGTGCCGGTGGTGGCGTTCTCGGTCGGCGAGGAAGAGCTGCGCGGCATCGACACCAAGCCGCTGGTCGGCCATCTGGCCGCATGGAACTACTTCATGTCGGTCAAGAACCCGGAGAACGACGCGTTCAAGAAGCAATGGGCGGCCTGGGTCAAGGCGAACAACCTGCCGGGCGGCGACAAGCGCGTGACCAACGATCCGATGGAGGCCACCTACGTCGGCATCCACATGTGGGCGCAGGCGGTCAAGAAGGCCGGCACCACCGACCCGAACAAGGTCCGCGCCGCGATGATCGGCCAGACCTTCAAGGCGCCGAGCGGCTTCACGCTGACGATGGGCGAGAACCACCATCTGTACAAGCCGGTGATGATCGGCGAGGTCAAGGGCGACGGCCAGTTCTCGGTGGTCTGGAAGACGCCGAAGCCGCTGCGTGCGCAACCGTGGAGCCCGTTCATCGCGGGCAACGAGGGCAAGCCGGACAAGGTGATGTAAGGCCAGGCCCGGGTGGGGGAGGCCACCCGGCTTTTCCGGCCGTCTCCCGCACGCGGGACGGCCGGCGGCACGGCACCGCAGCCGTGCCTGTCTCTTTCACCGAATTCCGATACCGATTTCATGCCTCGACCCCTGCTGCCCCGAGCGCCCTGGTGGCGCGCCACGCTCGCCGTGCTGCTGTTGCTGGCGGCGCCCGCGCTGTGGGCGGCCGCCGCGCTGACCCAGGCCGATCTGCAGCCCCTGGCCGACGACGATTTCGATGCCAAGCGCGCCGCCATCGCCGCGCTGGCCAAGGCCGATCCGAAGCAGGCCGGTCCGATCCTGCAGGCGCTGCAGGACGACACGCTGCAGTTCGCGCCGGGCATCGGCATGGTGCGCGTCGACGGCGAGCGCGCGATCGACGCGATCACCGGCAAGCCGGTCGAGGTCGATGCCGGCGCGCTGCAATCGCTGACGCTGAACAACAGCCTGCGCGCGCAGGTCGACGGCGCGGCCGGCAGCCTGCTGCTGAGCTCCCCGGACGCCACGGTGCGCGCGCGGGCGATCGCGGCGCTGCTCGAGCGTCCCGAGGACGCGCCGCGCGAGGCCGTCGCCGCCGCGCGCCAGTCGGAGGCCGACACCGCGTTGCGCGCCAGACTCGACGTGATCTGGGCCAATACCGTGCTCGCCGACGGCAGCCGCGAAGAGCGGCTGGAAGCGATCGGCATTCTGGGCCGCGACAGCGATCCGGCCACGCGCCAGCGGCTGCAGCCTCTGGTCGAGCGCGATGACAGCGGCCAGTACCGCGAGCCCGACGCACAGTTGCGCGCCGCCGCGCAGCAGGCCCTCGACAATCTGCGCGCCAGCGAACGCCAGGCCGAACTGATCGGCAACCTGTTCGCCGGCCTGAGCCTGGGCAGCGTGCTGCTGCTGGCCGCGCTGGGCCTGGCCATCACCTATGGCCTGATCGGCGTGATCAACATGGCCCACGGCGAATTCCTGATGATCGGCGCCTATGCGACCTGGCTGGTGCAGTCGCTGTTCCGCGCCTATCTGCCCGACGCCTTCGACTGGTATCTGCCGGCGGCCTTGCCCGCGGCCTTCCTCGCCGCCGCCGCGGTCGGCTTCGTGCTGGAGCGGCTGGTGCTGCGCCATCTGTACGGCCGTCCGCTGGAAACGCTGCTGGCGACGTTCGGCATCAGCCTGCTGCTGATGCAGGCGGTGCGGATGCTGTTCGGTGCGCAGAACGTCGAGGTGGCGAACCCCAGCTGGATGAGCGGCGCCGTGCAGTGGATGCCTGGGCTGGTGATCCCGTACAACCGCATCGTCATCGTCGTGTTCGCGCTGGCCGTGGTGGCGATCGCCTGGGCCGTGCTCAATCGCACCCGGCTCGGACTGTTCGTGCGCGCCACCACGCAGAACCGCACGATGGCGGCGTGCGTCGGCGTACGGACCTGGAAGGTCGACAGCTATGCGTTTGCCTTCGGCGCGGGCATCGCCGGGCTCGGCGGCTGCGCGTTGTCGCAGATCGGCAATGTCGGCCCCGACCTGGGGCAGGCCTACATCATCGATTCCTTCATGGTGGTCGTGCTGGGCGGCGTCGGGCAGCTGGCCGGCACCATCGTCGGCGCCTTCGGCCTGGGAATCATCAACAAGTTCATCGAGCCGTTCTACGGCGCGGTGCTGGCCAAGATCATCGTCCTGGTGCTGATCGTGCTGTTCATCCAGAAGCGGCCGCAGGGACTGTTCGCGCTCAAGGGGCGCAGCGCGGAGGCATGATGCAAGGTTCGATCGATCCCGGAGCGCGCGCTTTCACGCTGGCGGTGCCCGCGCGCCAGCCGCTGTTCTCCACGCGCGGCTGGCTGGCGCTGGCGCTGGTCGCGCTGCTCGCCGCCGTGGTGGTGCCGGTGTGCGCGCTGGTGCTGCCCGACACGCATCCGCTGCATCTGTCGGCCTATGCGCTGACGCTGATCGGCAAGATCATGTGCTTCGCGCTGGCGGCGATCGCGCTCGATCTGGTGTGGGGCTACTGCGGCATCCTGAGCCTGGGCCACGGGCTGTTCTTCGCGCTCGGCGGCTATGCGATGGGCATGTACCTGATGCGCGCGATCGGCCGCGACGGTGTCTATCGCAGCGAGCTGCCCGACTTCATGGTGTTCCTCGACTGGAAGGAGCTGCCGTGGTTCTGGCACGGCACCGAGCATCTTGGCTACGCGCTGCTGCTGGTGGTGCTGGTGCCCGGCGTGCTGGCCTGGCTGTTCGGCTTCTTCGCGTTCCGCTCGCGCATCAAGGGCGTCTACCTGTCGATCATCACGCAGGCGATGACCTATGCCGCGATGCTGCTGTTCTTCCGCAACGAAACGGGCTTCGGCGGCAACAACGGCTTCACCGACTTCAAGCGCATCGCCGGCTTTGCCATCGCCGCACCAGAGACGCGCACCGTGCTGTTCGTGCTGACGGCGTTCGCGCTGCTGGGCGGGCTGATCGCCTGCCGCTATATCGTGACGTCGAAGCTCGGCCGCGTGGTCACCGCGGTGCGCGACGCCGAGACGCGCGTGATGTTCTCCGGCTACAACCCGCTCGGCTACAAGCTGTTCGTCTGGACCTTCTCGGCGGTGCTGTGCGGCATCGCGGGCGCGCTGTATGTGCCGCAGGTCGGCATCATCAATCCGGGCGAGATGTCGCCGGCGAACTCGATCGAGATGGCGGTCTGGGTCGCCGTCGGCGGACGCGGCACGCTGATCGGCCCGGTGATCGGCGCCTTCCTGGTCAATGGCGCGAAGACGCTGTTCACCGCGCATTTCGCCGAGTACTGGCTGTTCCTGCTCGGCGCGATGTTCGTGCTGGTCACGCTGTATCTGCCCAACGGCGTGGTCGGCCTGCTGGCACGCCTGCGCCGCGCCGACGGTGCGCGCGTGCCGGCGCCGTCCGCCGCCTCCGCTTCGTCCGCTTCGTCCGTGCCGCCGCCGACGCCCGCCGCACCGATCGCCGCACCAATCCCGGTGCCGGCTGCCCGCAGCGGAGGAGAAGCATGATCGCCGCAACGCAACCGAACCCAGATCCGCGCCACGACGCGACGCAGGCGGAAAGCGGCGACGCCACCGGCCTGGGCCGCGTGCTCGAGCGCGGCACCATCGATGTCTCGCACGGCCCGATCCTGTATCTGGAAGACGTCACCGTGCAGTTCGACGGCTTTCGCGCGCTGAACCGGCTGACGCTGTCGATCGACCACGGCGAGCTGCGCTGCGTGATCGGCCCCAATGGCGCGGGCAAGACCACGATGATGGACGTGATCACCGGCAAGACCGGGCCACGCAATGCCTCGGTCAGCGGCCGCGTGTTTCTCGGCCAGAGCATCGACCTGATGCGGCTGAACGAGCCGGCCATCGCGCAGACCGGCATCGGCCGCAAGTTCCAGAAGCCAACCGTGTTCGAGCAGCACGCGGTGTGGGAGAACCTGGAGCTGGCGATGAAGGCCGACAAGCGCTGGTGGTCGTCGCTGCGCGCGCGGCTCGGCGCCGATGGCCGCCGCCGCATCGAGCAGACGCTGGCGTTGACGGGCCTGGAAGACGAGGCCTACCGGCCGGCGGGGCTGTTGTCGCACGGCCAGAAGCAGCGTCTCGAGATCGGCATGCTGCTGATGCAGCAGCCGCAGTTGCTGCTGCTCGACGAGCCGGTGGCCGGCATGACCGACGAGGAAACGATGCAGCTGGCCAGGCTGCTCAATGGCCTGCGCGGCAGCTGCTCGATGATGGTGGTCGAGCACGACATGGAATTCGTCGCCGCGCTGGCCGGCGAGTCCGGCAAGGTCACGGTACTCGCGGAAGGCAGCGTGCTGGCCGAGGGCACGCTGGACGCGGTCAAGCGCGACGAACGCGTGATCGAATCGTATTTGGGGCGCTGAACTGCGGCGCCGAACTGCGGCGCGGAATGGAAGCGCAGAAAGGAAAAGCGATGCTGCAAGTCAGCGGATTGAACCAGTACTACGGCGGCAGCCATATCCTGCGCGACGTCAGCTTCGACGTGCCGGAGGGCCGCCTGACCACGCTGCTCGGCCGCAACGGCGTGGGCAAGAGCACGCTGCTGAAATGCCTGATGGGCGTGGTGCCGACCCGCAGCGGCACGATCCGCTGGCAGGGCCGCACGCTGGACAAGGCGCCGCCCTACGAGCGCGTCGCCGCGGGGCTGGGCTATGTGCCGCAGGGCCGCGAGATCTTTCCGCGGCTGACCGTCGAAGAGAACCTGCTGATCGGTGCAGCCAGCCGCGGCAAGCCGGCCGGCGTGCCCGACCGGATCTACCAGCTGTTTCCGGTGCTGCGCACGATGCGGCTGCGCCGCGGCGGCGATCTGTCCGGCGGGCAGCAACAGCAGCTGGCGATCGGCCGTGCGCTGATGAGCGAGCCGAAGCTGCTGATCCTCGACGAGCCCACCGAAGGCATCCAGCCGTCGATCATCCAGGACATCGGACGCGCGCTGCGGTTGCTGGTCGACGAGTTCGGCATGACAGTGCTGCTGGTCGAGCAGTACTACGAGTTCGCGCGCCATCTGGCCGACCATTACGTGGTGATGAGCCGCGGCGAGGTGGTGGCCAGCGGCGAGGGCGGCCGCATGGAAGAGCACGGCGTGCGGGAGATGATCGCGGTCTAGGCCGCGTTCCGTCTTCGCGTTCGCTTCCGCCTCCGCCGAGTCCATGCGCCATCCCGATTTTCCCGCCGACGATCCTGCCGCGACGATGGCCATGCCGGCCGCGTGGCACGCCAGCCTGCGGCTGCGCTTCGCGGTGCGCGGCGAACGCAGCGCGCTGGTCGAGCGGCGGCATGCCGGGCCCTTGATGGTGCAGAAGCCGCTGTATCCGGAAGGGGGCATCTGCCATGCGGTGGTGCTGCATCCGCCGGCCGGCATCGCGGGCGGCGACGTGCTCGACATCGATATCGGCATCGAGCCGGGCGCGCACGCGGTACTGGCCACGCCGGGCGCGACCAAGTGGTACAAGTCGCTCGGCCGCGACGCCAGCCAGCGCGTGCGCATTGCGGTCGCGGCCGGCGCGCGGCTGGACTGGCTGCCGCAGGAGAACATCGTGTTCGACGATGCGCGCGCGCGGCTCGCGACCACCGTGGAGGTCGCCCCGGGCGCCAGCGCGATCGGCTGGGATGCGCTGGTGCTCGGCCGGCAGGCCTCCGGCGAGCAGTGGCGGCGCGGCACCGCGTGGATGGACACGCGCATCGGGCAAGGCACGCGCACGCTGTGGCGCGAGCATGCCCGCCTCGAAGCCGATTCGCCGCTGCGCCATGCACGCGTGGGCCTGGACGGCCTGCCGGTGCTGGGCACGCTGTGGGCCGTCGGCGCGGGTGCGACGCAGGCGCTGGCCGAGCAGCTTGCCGAAAGCCTGCCGTATCGGCCCGATCTGCGTGCCGGCGTGACGTGCCTGGCCGACGCCGAGCAGCCGATGCTGCTGCTGCGCGTGCTGGGCGCGCGCATCGAGCCGGTGCGCGAGCTGATGGTGGCGGCGTGGGCCGCATTGCGGATGCCGATCCATGGGGTAGCGGCCAGGCCGCTGCGGCTGTGGGCGACGTAACGAGTCGATGCAACGCGTCGACGTAATCGGTCGATGCAATCAGTCGATGTAACAGCGGAATACCGAGGACAGGCGATGGAACTGACGCCAAGAGAGAAGGACAAGCTGCTGATCTTCACCGCCGCGCTGCTGGCCGAGCGCCGCCGCGCGCGCGGGCTGAAGCTGAACTATCCGGAGGCGGTCGCCTTGATCACCGCCGCGATCATGGAGGGCGCGCGCGATGGGTGCACCGTCGCCGAGCTGATGCATGCGGGCACCACGGTGCTGTCGCGCGAGGACGTGATGGATGGGGTCGCCGAGATGATCCCGGAAATCCAGGTCGAGGCGACCTTTCCAGACGGGACCAAGCTGGTCACCGTGCACCAGCCGATCGTCTGAAGACCTGCATCGCTGGGTTTCACCGAGATTTCGTTTTCTACCGAGGACCAACATGGCCGGTTTGATTCGCTTCCTTCCCTTCCAACAGGCGATGCCGCGCGGGCTCGCGCGCGTTGCCACATGTCTGCCGGCCGCGGCAGCCGTGCTTGCCAGCGGGCCGGCACTGGCGCATCCGGGCCACGATGTCGCCAGCGTCGGCGCCAGTCTGGCGTCCGGCCTGCTGCATCCGCTGACCGGAGCCGACCATCTGCTGGCGATGGTGGCGGTCGGCGTCTGGAGCGCGCTGGCGGTGGGTGGCGCAGGCGCGGGCGGCGGCACGGGTGTTGGCCTGTTTCGCGTGCCGCTGGCGTTCGTTGCGCTGATGCTGGTTGGCGCCGCGCTGGGCCTCGCCGGCATTGCCCTGCCTGCGGTCGAGCCGATGATCGCCGCCTCGCTGCTGGTGATTGGCCTGCTGGTTGCGCTGCGCGCGCGGCTGCCGGCCGGCGTCGCGATGGCGCTGGTCGGCGGCTTCGCGCTGTTCCATGGCCATGCGCACGGTGCCGAGCTGCCCGCAACCGCCGGCGCGCTGCCCGCGGTGCTGGCCTATGTCGGCGGCTTCGCGCTGGCGACGATGACGCTGCATCTGGCGGGCATCGCCGCCGGCACCGTGCTGCGCCGGCATGCGCCGTGGCTCGCACGCGCCCTTGGCGCCGGCGTCGCGCTGTATGGCGTCGGGCTGATGGTGGCTTGAATCCGCAAGGGCCGAAGACAGGAGACGCCATGATTCCCGGTGAACTGATTCCCGCCGACGGCGAGATCGAGCTGAACGCTGGCCGCGCGACGATACGGCTGGCAGTCGCCAATACCGGCGACCGGCCGATCCAGGTCGGCTCGCATTTCCATTTCCACGAGACCAACGCCGCGCTGGACTTCGATCGCGATGCCGCGCGCGGCTTCCGGCTCAATATCGCCGCCGGCACCGCGGTGCGCTTCGAGCCGGGGCAGTCGCGCACCGTCGAACTGGTCGCCCTCGATGGCGACCGCATCGTCTACGGCTTCAACGGCAAGATCATGGGAGCGCTGTGATGGCGTTGACGATCGGAAGGCAGGCTTATGCCGAGATGTTCGGGCCGACCACCGGCGACCGCGTGCGCCTGGCCGATACCGCGCTGGTCATCGAGGTCGAGAAGGACTTCACGATCTACGGCGAGGAGGTCAAGTTCGGCGGCGGCAAGGTGATCCGCGACGGCATGGGGCAGAGCCAGCGGCTGGCGCGCGACTGCGTCGACACCGTGATCACCAATGCGCTGATCGTCGACCATTGGGGCATCGTCAAGGCCGATATCGGCATCAAGGACGGCCGCATCGCCGGTATCGGCAAGGCCGGCAACCCCGATATCCAGCCCGGCGTGTCCATCGTCATCGGTCCCGGTACCGAAGTGATCGCGGGCGAGGGGATGATCGTGACCGCCGGCGGCATCGACAGCCATATCCACTTCATCTGCCCGCAGCAGATCGAGGAGGCGCTGATGAGCGGCGTCACCACGATGATCGGCGGCGGCACCGGTCCGGCTACCGGCACCTATGCGACCACGGTGACGCCGGGCCCCTGGCACATGGAGCGGATGCTGCAGGCGGTGGACGCCTATCCGATGAATATCGGCCTGCTCGGCAAGGGCAACGCCAGCCTGCCGCAGCCGATCGTCGAGCAGGTCGAGGCCGGCGCGATCGGGCTGAAGCTGCACGAGGACTGGGGCACCACGCCGGCGGCGATCGATACCTGCCTGTCGGTGGCCGACGCCACCGACGTGCAGGTCGCGATCCATACCGATACGCTGAACGAGGGCGGCTTCGTCGAGGCGACCATCGCCGCGTTCAAGGGCCGCACCATCCATACCTATCACACCGAAGGCGCCGGCGGCGGGCACGCGCCGGACATCATCAAGGTCTGCGGCGAGGCCAACGTGCTGCCGTCGTCGACCAATCCGACGCGGCCCTACACGATCAATACGATCGACGAGCATCTGGACATGCTGATGGTCTGCCATCACCTCGATCCGTCGATCGCCGAGGACATCGCCTTTGCCGAGAGCCGGATTCGCCGCGAGACCATCGCGGCCGAGGATATCCTGCACGACCTCGGCGCGTTCTCGATGATCTCCAGCGATTCGCAGGCGATGGGGCGCGTCGGCGAGGTGATCCTGCGCACCTGGCAGACCGCGCACAAGATGGCGATGCAGCGCGGCAAGCTGCCCGGCGATCCGCACGATGCGCGCGGCGGGCACGACAACTTCCGCGTCAAGCGCTATGTCGCGAAGTACACGATCAATCCGGCGCTGACGCATGGGGTGGCACACGAGGTTGGCTCGATCGAGGTCGGCAAGTGGGCGGACCTGGTGCTGTGGAAGCCGGCGTTCTTCGGCGTCAAGCCGAGCCTGATCCTGAAGGGCGGCATGATCGCCGCCGCGGCGATGGGCGATCCCAATGCGTCGATCCCGACGCCGCAGCCGGTGCACTATCGGCCGATGTTCGCCAGCGCCGGCGGTGCGCTGCACCGGTCTTCGCTGACCTTCGTGTCGCAGGCCGCGCTGGCCGCGGATGTGGGCGGGCGTTATGGGCTGCAGAAGACGCTGTCGGCGGTGCGCGGCACACGCACGGTCAGCAAGCGCGACATGATCCACAACGACTGGCAGCCGACGGTCACCGTCGATCCCGAGACCTATCAGGTCGTCGCCGACGGCCAGCTGCTGACCTGCGAGCCGGCGACCTCGCTGCCGATGGCGCAGCGCTATTTCCTGTTCTGACCATGCACAAGATCGACAAGCATCTTCCCGCGCCGCACGGCATTGCGTCGGTTCTGGTGCGTCGCGCGCCGAAGCTGGTGCTGCCGTTCGGCGACCGCAGCAAGAGCCGCCTGCGCGCCGTGCTCGACAACGGCGAGGAAGCGGCAATCTTCCTGTCGCGCGGCACGGTGCTGCGCGGCGGCGATCTGCTGGTGAGCGCCGACGGCACGTTCGTCGAGGTACAGGCGGCAGCGGAATCGGTGCTGCAAGTACGGGCCGGCGATCCGCACGCACTGATGCGCGCGGCCTACCATCTCGGCAACCGGCACACCCCGGTCGAGATCGGCCGCGATTATCTGCGCCTCGAATACGACCCGGTGCTGGCGGACATGCTGATGCGCCTGGGCGTGCAGGCCGAACGTGCCGAGCTGCCGTTCGAGCCGGAAGCCGGCGCCTACGGCGGCGGCCACAAGCACGGCCACGACGCGACCTTCGCCGAGGACTACGCGGCGGCGCAGGCGGTGTTTCACGAGCATCATGGGCATCCGCACTCGCACTCGCACTCGCACCCGCACCCGCACTCGCACTCGCACTCGCACTCGCATGACCATGATCATTCGCATGGGGATCAAGGACACCATGCCGGCTGCAATCACTCTCACTGAGTCGCTCGCGCTGCCATGACCCAACTCCCGCAACTGCTGTCGCTGCTGCATCTGGCCTCGCCGGCGTTGCCGATCGGCGGGTTCAGCTATTCGCAAGGGCTGGAGGCGGCGATCGAATGCGGCATCGTGCGGGATGCCGACAGTGCGCGGCAGTGGATTCGCGACAATCTGCTGCACGTCCAGGCGCATGCCGAAGGACCGCTGTGGCTGCTGCTGCATCGTGCGTGGCGCGTGGGCGACCGCGATGGCGTGCGGCACTGGAACGATTGGTTTCATCAAAGCCGGGAGACCGCCGAGTTGCGGCTCGAGACCGAGCAAATGGGATGGTCGCTGGCGCGGCTCGTCGCGCAGATGGAATGGGGCGAGCCGGCGTTGCGCGCTGGCCTGGCGGCGATGTCGCCGGTATGCCTGCCGACGGCGTTCGCGGCCGCCTGCGTCGCGCTGCAGGTCGACGAGCGCGACGGGCTGGCGGCCTACTGCTTCAATTGGGCCGAGAACCAGATCGCCGCGGCGATCAAGGCAGTGCCGCTGGGGCAGGTCGCCGGCCAGCAGATCCTGCGCGCCATGCATGGCTGCGTGCTGGACGCCGTGGCCGAGGCAGCGCGCCGCGCCGATGCCGAGCCGCCCGCGTTGTCCACGCTGTCGCCGATGCTCGGCCTGCTGTCGGCGCGCCACGAAACGCAGTACTCCCGGCTGTTCCGCTCCTGAGCGCAGCCGCATATCGAATCGGAAGAGACATCATGACCCGTACCAAGACACTTCCTCCGCTGCGCGTCGGCGTCGGCGGCCCGGTCGGCTCCGGCAAGACCACGTTGCTCGAGATGCTGTGCAAGGCCATGCGCGAGCGCTACGACCTGGTGGCGATCACCAACGACATCTACACCAAGGAGGATCAGCGCCTGCTGACGATCTCGGGCGCGTTGCCGGCGGAGCGCATCATGGGCGTGGAAACCGGCGGCTGCCCGCATACCGCGATCCGCGAGGACGCATCGATCAACCTGGAGGCGGTCGACCGCATGCTGGCGCGCTTTCCCGATGCCGACGTGGTGTTCATCGAATCCGGTGGCGACAATCTGGCGGCGACGTTCAGCCCCGAGCTGTCCGATCTGACGATCTACGTGATCGATGTGGCCGGCGGCGAGAAGATTCCGCGCAAGGGCGGGCCGGGCATCACCAAGTCGGATCTGCTGGTGATCAACAAGACCGACCTCGCGCCGTATGTAGGCGCCAACCTTGAGGTAATGGAAAGCGACGCGCGCAAGATGCGCGGGGAACGGCCTTTCGTGATGGGGAGCGTCAAGTCGGGGCAGGGTCTTGACGCGGTGATCCGCTTTATCGAGCGGCAGGGCATGCTGGCAATGTAGCCCGGCGGCCGATGCCGTCACGCGGCATTTTGTCCGGCGGCGCGCTTGCGGGCGAGGGCACGTGCGACCGAGGCGACCAGATCCTGGTCGTCATTATCGAGCCTTGCCATATAACGCCGCGCATTGCGTTGCGCGGTAGTTTCTTCCGCACCGAACGGCGTGCGCAATTCCTCGACCGTCAATACCGAGTTGTCGCCATCGAACTTCAACATTTCGCCGGGAGGAACGCCGAGGGTGTCGGCCAGCGTGCAGATGTTGATCAGGGCCACGTTGCGCAGCCCGCGCTCGATGCCGCTGAGGTAGGAGCGCGCCATTCCGCTTTCGAGCGCGAGTTTTTCCTGCGACCAGCCCCTTTGTTTGCGCAGGGCCGTTAGTCTTTGGCCAAATAGCTTGAGAGGATCGCCGATCATGGTAAGGGGGAGAGAGGAATTTGAAGGAAGTTAAGGGATTTGCCTGATCGACTCGACATCCTAGAGTCCGTCGCACAATCGGTGTCAGACAACATAACCTTCGATATAAACACTATAGATTGCGTAAAGTGTTGAAAATCTGCGCCGGCATCGGGAAATCAAAAGCACGTAACGCTTTTTTCTCATGTTCGGAGGTGAATGTCATACAGGTATTCACCTGAATCGATCTCTCAATAAACTAAAGAGCAGCGCGTTTTCCTTAAGGACGGGCGACGGCAATCCGCCGACGGTGCCGCCGATGCGAGCCGCGCACCGCGCACTCGAGCGCGTCCAATGAAAAAGGCCCCCAGCTTTCGCTGGGGGCCTTCGGTACCGGAGCTGCTTTCCCGTTCAGCGGCGGGCGTATTGCGTCGCGCCGAACAGGATCTCGCGTTCCTTGTCGGTGTGCAGCGGCTTGCGCTCCCGTGCCAGTACCTCGACGCCGCGCTTGACCGCCGGACGTTCGGCGATCGTATTGAACCAGCGCTTCAGATGCGGATAGTCGTCCAGTTCGATGCCCTGGTTCTGCCAGCTGCGCAGCCACGGGAAGGTCGCGATATCGGCGATCGTATATTCGTCGCCGGCCAGCCAGGGGCGATTCGACAACTGCTTGTCGATCACGCCATAGAGGCGGCGCGCCTCATTGGTATAGCGGTTGATCGCATATTCGATTTTCTCCGGCGCATAGATGCGGAAATGATGCGCCTGGCCCAGCATCGGGCCGACGCCGCCCATCTGGAACATCAGCCATTGCAGCGTTTCGTATTTGCCGCGCACGTCTTCGGGCAGAAACTTGCCGGTCTTGCCGGCCAGATACACGAGGATCGCACCCGATTCGAACAGCGAGATCGGTTTGCCGTCCGGCCCTTCGCTGTCGACGATCGCCGGGATCTTGTTATTCGGGCTGATCTTCAGAAACTCCTCGCCGAACTGGTCGCCGGCTCCGATATTGATGGGGTGCACCTGGTAGGGCAGGCCGCACTCTTCCAGCATGATATGAACCTTGTGGCCATTGGGCGTGGCCCAGCTGTAGACATCGATCATCGAGGAAGCTCCTGGACGGGAGAAAGGCGCCGCAGACTCGGCAGCGCAGCGCCGGTTGAATGGACCGACGCATTTAATCACAGAAGAAAAAAACGCGCAGACAGGCTGCGCGTGGATGGCTCGCTGCCGGCGCAGCTGCCCTGGAGTCGTGCGGCCGGAGGGCCGCCGGATGCTGTTTATCGTGAAGACCGCATCAGCCGCCGCGGGTGACCGGCATCTGGATTTCGTCCGGATTCAGGCTCATGTGCTTGGCCAGTTCCAGCTTGGCGATCGCGTTGCGGTGCACCTCGTCCGGACCGTCGGCCAGACGCAGCGTGCGCTGGTGCGCCCACCACGAGGCCAGCGGGAAATCTTCCGACACGCCGGCGGCGCCATGCACCTGGATCGCCCAGTCGATGACCTTCAGCGCGACATTGGGCGCCACCACCTTGATCATCGCGATCTCGGCCTTGGCGACCTTGTTGCCGACCGTGTCCATCATGTACGCGGCCTTCAGCGTCAGCAGGCGCGCCATCTCGATCTCGCAGCGGGCCTCGGCGATGCGCTCCTGCGTGACGCCATGGCGGGCGATCTGCTTGCCGAACGCGACCCGTTCCAGGCTGCGCTTGCACATCAGTTCCAGCGCACGCTCTGCCACGCCGATGCTGCGCATGCAGTGGTGGATGCGGCCCGGGCCGAGGCGGCCCTGGGCGATCTCGAAGCCGCGGCCCTCGCCCAGCAGGATGTTGTCCGCCGGCACGCGCACGTTCTTCAGCTCGATTTCCATGTGGCCGTGCGGCGCGTCGTCATAGCCGAACACCGGCAGATGGCGCTTGACGGTGATGCCCGGCGTGTCGGCCGGCACCACGATCATCGACTGCTGCTCGTGACGGCCCGCATCGGGATTGGTCTTGCCCATCACGATATAGACCTTGCAGCGCGGGTCACCGGCGCCCGACGACCACCACTTGGTGCCGTTGATCACGTAATGGTCGCCATCGCGCTCGATGCGGCAGCGGATATTGGTCGCGTCGGACGAGGCCACGTCCGGCTCGGTCATCAGGAAGGCGGAGCGGATCTCGCCGCGCAGCAGCGGCTCCAGCCACTTGTCCTTCAGTTCCTCGGAGGCGTAGCGCTCCAGCGTTTCCATGTTGCCGGTGTCGGGCGCCGCGCAGTTGAACACCTCGGGCGACCAGGGCACACGGCCCATGATTTCGCACAGCGTCGCGTATTCCAGGTTGGACAGCCCTTCGGGCGCGCGCTTCGAACGCGGCAGGAACAGGTTCCACAGGCCGGCCTCGCGCGCCAGCGGCTTCAGTTCCTCGATCAGCTGGCTCGGCACCCAGGCGTTGCCGGCCTTGCGATTGGCCTGGATCTCGGCGTGGAAGCGCTTCTCGTTCGGATAGATGTGCTGGTCGAAGAAAGCCAGCAGCCTGGCGCGCATTTCCTTGACCTTGGGCGAGTATTCGAAATCCATGGTGTCTCCTCACAACCCCTGCGATTTGGCCCCGCCGGGGCTGCCGTCCCGCATGAAGGGCGGAGCGGCAGGCGGCGGGCGGGCGCGATATACGCCGACTGAGGCCACTCTATCCGATTCGATGGAATATGAAAAATGAATTTTCTAGATCCGATGGTATCAATCTGCTGCATTCCATGACACAATCGCGGCCATGCAGCTCTCCCGCATCGACCTGAACCTGTTCGTCGTGTTTGACGCCATCTATACCGAAGGCAGCATCACGGCGGCCGCCCGGCAGCTGAACCTGACGCAGCCGGCGGTCAGCCATGCGCTCGGCCGATTGCGCACGCTGTTCGACGACCCGCTGTTCGAGCGGCGCGGGCAGGGCATGGCGCCGACCCCGCTGGCGCGCTCGCTGGCCGGGGAGGTACGCACCGCGTTGCAGTCGTTCGCGCGGACGCTGCAGGACACGCCGCATTTCGATCCGGCGGCGACGGTGCGGCGCTTCACCATCGGCATGCGCGACGCGCTGGAATCGACGCTGCTGCCGCCGCTGATGTCGCGCGTCGCCGCGGTGGCGCCGCACGTCGACATCGCCGCGGTCCGCTTCGACCGCCGCGAGATGGAATCGGAACTGCTGGCCGGCACGCTCGATGCCGCGATCGACATCCTGCTGCCGGTCTCGCCGGCAATCCACCACGCGCAGTTCATGGCCGACCCGATGGTGGTGCTGGCCCGGCGCGACCATCCCTTGGTGAAGAAGGAATTGACGCTGGAGCGCTATCTGGCCGCCGAGCACGTGCACGTGTCGTCGCGGCGGCGCGGGGCGGGGCTGGAAGACCAGGCGCTGCACCGGATGGGCATGACGCGGCGCGTGCGGCTGCGCTGCCAGCACTACGCGGCGGCGTGCCGCATCGTCAGCTGCACCGACCTGCTGGCGACGCTGCCGCTGCGCTATGCGCGCATCGCCAACGAGGCGTACGGCAACCGCCTGCTGACGCTGCCGTTCAAGGTGCCGTCATTGGAACTGCACTTGTACTGGCATGCGGGCGGGGAGAATGACGGCGCCAACCGGTGGTTGCGGGAGCAGCTGGGGGCGGTGATCGGAGAGTTGGGCACGGGTATGGCGGACGTTTCGAGCTGACGAGCGTCCGCCGTTGCCGCCGGGCGGCCGCCATCTGGCGCAAGGCGGCAAGAAGCGGTTCACCCGGCCTGCTATGCGTCATCCGTGGACGTCGTCGTGCCTGTCGTGGCGGTTGTCGCCGATGTAGCGGATGTTCCGGTCGTAGCCGGTGCCTCGGTTGTAGCCGGTGCCTCGGTCGTAGCCCGCACCTCGGTCGTAGCCGGAGCCTGGGTCGTAGCCCGAGCCTCGGTCGTAGCCGGAGCCACGGGTGTAGCCTGTATCGCGGCTGTGGGCGTCGTGGTTGACGTATTGGCGCCAGGCGCCGCGGGTCTCGTGCTTCTTTGGTTCGAGATTGACTGTGCCCGCTTCCTGACGATTCCGTTGGGGATGGGGCCGCCGTCCAGGCTTTGCGGCATGGAGACGAGCGGGCTTCGCGTCGCCATCAGCGCGGTATGCGTCTTCATGAATTTCGCGTTCAACTCTTCGAGTTCCCCAGTCAGCTGCAA
Source organism: Cupriavidus gilardii (assembly GCF_008801915.1). Classification (GTDB taxonomy): domain Bacteria; phylum Pseudomonadota; class Gammaproteobacteria; order Burkholderiales; family Burkholderiaceae; genus Cupriavidus; species Cupriavidus gilardii. Next base: position 13,114 of record NZ_VZOV01000022.1, on the reverse strand, counting down.
TCGCTCCTGATGCAGGGCCGCAAGTTGCAGCCGCAGCTTCTCGGTTTCCGCGCGTAATCCATCGCGTTCGGTATCCGCCTGCTGCCGTGCGCTCCGTTCCGCCTCCAGGGTTTGTTGCAACTCTTGCAGCTGGGATTGAAGCGCCTCGACGGTCGGGCCGATCGGCGGCATTTCATCGGGCCGCGGCGGAACATCGAGCGGGCGCGCCGGCACTTCCTGCGGCGGCTGGCCGGCAATCTCGTTTGCTGCTTGATCATTGAGCCCACGCTGGAACGCCCAATGGTCCATGCGTTCCGCAATGTTGGCCTTGACTCTCAATTCGGGAGCCCGGTGAGCCAGCAAGACTTTCAGCGGAGCAACTTCATTGGCGTTTGCCGGGGGCGCTGCCATGGCGCCAGTCAGCTGCCGGGTCGCGTTGGGCCGGCGCGTCAGTCGTTTTGCGGTGATGTGGGTGCACGCGGCGAGATGGTGTCCCAGGCGCCTGTCATGTCCCCGGCCGATCCAGTCTCTGTCACCGAGTTGGGCCGGCATGTAGGCGAGCCCATGACCACGGAAATTTTCCCCGACACACACCTTGATCTGCACGCCGCGGAACAGGCGACCGAGCAGCGGAAGGCTGGCCAGCGCGTTGAGAAGGGCCTGAGCCAGTGTGGTCTTCCGTTCCTTGAGCTTGCTGGCGATTTCAGGGACAGGGCTGTTTGCGTGCAGATAAACGAAGGTCGGCCGCAGTTCCTGCTGACCGCCTTTGCGCTCCAGCGGGATCATCATCCGCACGTCCGCCTTCATCACGGGTTCAAGACCGGTCATCGCGTGCCACTTCGCCGCGGCGGTGAACTCCTTCCAGGTGGCGCTGATATGGCACTCAAGGCTTTTCCCGTCCCTGGCCAGCGTGACATTCATTCCCAGCTGCGCCGCGTCGTGCAGGCGGATGTCGCCGCTGGTGGTGCCCCGGTTCAGCGTCGCCTTCATCGCGTCTTCGGTTGCCTCCCAGAACGCTGGGCTGGCAATCAGGCCCGCTGCTTCATAAAACGCCAGATCGCGAACCTCGACGTCTGATTGATTCTCGAAGGCGCGAGGCAGGGCTTCCGCGATGCCCTTCAGAATGGCGGCGCCCTCCCGGTCGTTGCTATGGCCGATCATTTCCGCCAGCGGCAGGGGGGTCCCATTGACCGACAGCTTGATTCGCTGTTCCTGAAGCAGCAGCCGTTCGGCGTTCTCGATAAAGACGGGAAGCTGCTCGGCGGTCAGTTCCGGAAAATGCAGTTGCGATTCGAACAGGGGTTTGGCGGCATAGGACTGCTGGGTCGGCATCGAAGTCAGGTAGGAAACGGGCATGGTAATTCCTTCGGGCAGGATGGATTCGACGTCCATGGCCGGCATGGCATCAAAGGCGCGCGGACGGTTCTGCGTCGTGGAAGGGTGCTGTCGCGACGAACATGCTGTCGACCCGGCGCCACAACCAACGACGGGTCACATGCTGCTACCGAATTGATGTCTCAACTGTCGGTGGTTGACGGCCGTTTCCGATTTGCGACTTATTCGTATTGAATTTGCTGCGAAGTCAGGCGGCGATGTTGCGCAACGCGGCATCGAGGCGCGTCAGCGTGGCGCCGCAGGGCGCGGCGATCTTCATCGTCAGAAGGGGATCGGCGCGAGTGCGGCCGAGATTGATGGCGACCACCGGCTTGCCGGCCTGCGCAGCGGCGACGCAGAAGCGGTATCCGGAATAGACCATCAGCGAGGAGCCCACGACCAGCAGCGCATCGGCACGGGTCAACGCCTCATGGACCCTGGCCACGCGATCGCGCGGCACCGAATCGCCGAAGAACACCACATCGGGTTTGATGACGCCCGCGCAGCGGCGGCAGTGCGGCACCGTGAAGCCGTGCAGGTCGTCGGGCTCGAGATGCGCGTCGCCGTCGGCCGACGGCACGGCGGACAGGCCGGCGATGGCCGGGTTGGCCGCTTCAAGTTCGCGCTGGATCTCGCCGCGCGGATGCCGTTCGCCGCAAGCCAGGCAGACCACCGAAGCGAGGCTGCCGTGCAGCTCGATCACGCCGGTGCTGCCCGCGGCCTGATGCAGGCCATCGACATTCTGCGTGACCAGCGCCTCGACATGCCCGGCCTGCTGCAGCCGGGCCAGCGCGCGGTGCGCGTCGTTGGGCAACGCGCGCGACATGATCGGCCAGCCCACCATGCTGCGCGCCCAATAACGCTGCCGGCGCGCGTGCGATTCGAGAAATTCGCGGTGCTGGATCGGCGTGCTCGCACGCCAGTTGCCATCGGCATCGCGATAGCCGGGGATGCCCGAGTCGGTGCTGATGCCGGCGCCGGTCAGCACCAGCAGCCGCGGGTGGCGGCGCACGAAGTCGATCAGTGCGTCGGCATCGCCATGGGGCGGGCCGTCGGTTGCGTTCGAGGCCGCAATCGAGGAGGCAATCGGTGCGGCAATCGGGGCGGCAGCGCCCGGCATCTGGTGGGCGGTCACGACGAGGATGCCTGCTCGGGATGCCGCACCAGCCAGTCCTTCAGCTCCTGCCGGTAGCGCTCCATTTCCTCGTAGTAGAAGTCGAAGATGCAGGGGCTGCAGCCGCTGCCGCAGCAGGCGTCGTCGTCGGGCCGGTTGGGCGGCAGCGGGCGGGGATCGTCGAGAAGAGAAGGGGCGGACACAGCGAACGGGCGAAAACCTATAGCAACGGCCAGTATACGCTTGCCGTTCCGGCCTTGCCCGTGGCTGCACAGGCCCGAAGGGCCTGTGGCCGCCCTCAGTCGAGCTTGATGCCGGCCTGCTTGACCACCGCGGCCCAGCGGGTCTTTTCGGTGGCGAAGAAGCGGTTGGTTTCCGCCGGCGTCATCGTCACCACCTCGGCGCCCTGGCCGGCCAGCTGCGCGCGCACTTCGGGCGAGCGGATGATGCGCACGAGCTCGGCGTTCAGGCGCGTCACCGCGGCGTCCGGCATCCTGGCCGGCGCCATCACGCCCTGCCAGGTGCCCGATTCGAAGTTGGCGACGCCCTGTTCGGCGATCGTCGGCAGATTGCCGACCAGCGGCATGCGCGTGCGCTTGGAGACCGCGATCGCCTTCAGCTTGCCGCTCTGCACGTGCGGCAGCGTGGCCAGCATGCCGTTCATCAGCACCTGCGCGGTGCCGCCGACCGTATCGGCAATCGCCTGCGCGCCGCCCTTGTACGGCACGTATTGCCATTTGGCGCCGGTGGCCTGCTGCACGGCCACGCCGGCCAGATGCGGGGCGCTGCCGATCGCGGTGACGGCGAAATTCAGCTCGCCGCGCTTGGACATCTCGACCAGGTCCTTCAGCGTATTGGCCTGCACCGACGGGTTGACCACCAGCATGTGCGGCGAGTAGGCGAGCATGCCGACGCCCTTCAGGTCCTTGGCCGGATCGAAGGTCAGCTTGGTATAGACGGACGGGCTGATGGCCAGCGCGCCGACGTCGCACAGCAGCAGCGTGTGGTTGTCGCCCCCGGACTGCGCCACGAACGCGGCGCCGACGTTGCCGTTGGCGCCCGGACGGTTGTCGACCACGACCGGCTGGCCCAGCGCCTCGCCCAGCTGCTTGCTGATCAGGCGGGCGATGATGTCCGACGACCCGCCGGCGGGATAGGGCACCACCAGCCGGATCGGGCGGTTAGGCCAGCTGTCGGCGGCGAACGCCGGCGCCGCCAATGGCGCGGCGGCAGCGGCGAGGGCGGCGGTGGAGGCGATTCTGAGGAAGCGGCGGCGTGCGTGCATGATGTCTCCGGAACGGGTTATTTGTCAGTCGTCATACAACAATGGTCGCCATCATAAGAGGCCATATGCGCGCCGTCCAGCAGGGAAGCACGGAAATTTCGCCGGATTCAGGGAAATCCCGGGGGGCTCCAAGGCGTTGATGTTATATGTCGTCAGACAATGCGACGTGCATGCTGCACGAGCGCCACACAACGACAAAAGGGCCGGCGCGGCTCATCGCCGCACCGGCCCTCGTCAGACCGCCGTGGATCGCCGGTGTCCGGCTCAGGCGATCCGCTGCTTCGCCTTCTGCGCGTACTGCCAGCCCATCTCGGCCATCGGCCGGGCCCGCTTGCCGGCATCGACCGCCTGCGCCGACGAAGCGGTGCCGTCGACCACGCGCTTGGCGATGCCCTGCAGGATGCCGGCGATGCGGAACATGCTGAAGGCCAGGTAGAAGTTCCAGTCGCCGGTGATCTGGCGCCCGGTGCGCTGCTCGTACATGCGGCGGTAGGTGGCCTCGTCCGGAATGCCGAGCGCGGCGTAGTCGAGCCCGGCGATGCCGCGGAACTGGCCCGGCGCGATATGCCAGCTCATGCAGTGATAGCCGAAGTCGGCCATCGGATGGCCCAGCGTCGACAGTTCCCAGTCCAGCACCGCGAGCACACGCGGCTCGGTGGGGTGGAACATCAGGTTGTCGAGCCGGTAGTCGCCATGGACGATGCTGGTCAGGTCCTGGTCTTCCTCGGGGATATGGTGCGGCAGCCAGTCCATCAACGCGTCCATCGCGTCGATCTTCTCGGTCTCGGACAGCTTGTACTGCTTGGTCCAGCGCTCGATCTGGCGCGCGAAGTAATTGCCCGGCTTGCCGTAGTCGCCCAGCCCGATGGCCTGGTAGTCGACGGTATGCATCGCGGCGATCACGCGGTTCATCTCGTCGTAGATCGCGGCGCGCTCGCTGGTGCTCATGCCCGGCAGCGACTGGTCCCACAGCACGCGGCCGTTGACGTATTCCATGATGTAGAAGGCGCGGCCGATCACGGCCTCGTCCTCGCACAGCGCGTACATGCGCGCGACCGGCACGTCGGTGTTCGCCAGCGCCGCCATCACGCGGTACTCGCGCTCGATCGCGTGCGCCGACGGCAGCAGCTTCGACTTCGGCCCCGGCTTGGCGCGCATCACATAGGTGCGGCCCGGGGTGATCAGCTTGAAGGTGGGGTTGGACTGGCCGCCCTTGAACTGCTCGACGGTCAGCGGGCCGGCGAAGTCCTCGACATGGTCGCGCAGCCAGGCCTCGAGCGCGGCGGTATCGAAGCGCTGCTGGTCGGCGACCGGGCGCGTGCCCTCGAAGTGGGAAAGATTGCTGCTCATGCTGTCTCCGGTGTCTTTTTTATCGGGATCGGTGCGGCTTCAACGATAGTTCGGCTTGCGCTTCTCCAGGAAGGCGCTGATGCCTTCGCCGCCGTCGGGGTGATGCAGCGCGGCGACGAAGTTCTCGCGCTCCTGCGCCAGATGCGCGTTCAGCGACAGCGTGCCGGCCTGATTGATCAGACCCTTGATGCGGCCCATCGCGTGCGAGGACTGCGCCGCGAGCGACTGGCCCAGGCGCAGCGCTTCGCCGAGCGCATCGCCCGGCTCGGTCACGCGATTGACCAGGCCGAATTGCGCGAGCCGCTGCGCGTCTACGGTCTTGCCCTCGATCAGCAGCTCGGAGGCCAGCTGGCGCGGCAGGGCGCGCGCCAGCTCGTACGAGCCGCCGCCGTCCGGCGTCAGGCCCACCTTGACGTAGGCCATCACGAACTTGGCATTGCTGGCCGCCACCACGAAATCGCAGGCCAGCACCAGCGAGAAGCCCGCGCCGGCGGCAGCGCCCTCGACGGCCGCGATGATCGGCTTCGGAAACGCATGCAGGCTCTCGATCCAGGCATGCAGCATCGTGATGCTGTCGGCCTGCACCTGCGGCGGCTGCGCGCGGTTGCCCAGCAGCCGGTTCAGGTTGCCGCCGGCGCAGAACATGCCGTCGGCGCCGGTCAGCACCACCGAGCGGATGCCGTTATCCTGCTCGGCAGCCTGCAGGGCTTCCTTCGTCGCGAGGTAGATCTCCGGGCCGAGCGCATTGCGCATTTCCGGATTCGAGATGGTCAGCACCAGCGTCGCATCGACGCGTTCGGACAGCAGTTGGGCAGGCATGGCGGCTCGGCTCGGTGGCGTGGTGGGAGAGAAGGAAGGCCCGGGGAAGGGCGGAAAGGAAGCGTCAGGCTTCCTCGGTCAGCAGCGACAGGCCCAGGCTCGCGCGGCGCCACAGCCACGGGCTCGGACGGTAGCGCATGTCGCCGGTCAGCCGCTCCATATTGCGCAGCACCTCGAGAATCAGCTGCGGGCCGATCGCATCGCCCAGCGCCAGCGGACCCTTCGGGTAGCCGAGGCCCAGATTGACGGCAAGGTCGATGTCCGACGGCGTCGCGATGCGCTGCTGCGCGATATCGGAGGCGATATTGACGATGCACGAGACGATGCGCTGGGCGACGAAGCCGGCCGAGTCGCGGATCACGGTGACCGGCACGCCGTCGCTGGCGAACAGGCCGTGCGCCGCGTCGCGCATTGCGGCGCTGGTGGCGGGCGTCGTCATCAGCGTGCGCCGCTTGGTGGCCTCGAACGGCAGCAGCGTGTCGATGGCGACCACGCGGCTCGCGTCCAGGCCCTGCTGCAGCGCGCAGCTGGTGGCATCCAGCCCCAGCGGCGTGACCACGATCAGCGCCTCGGCCGACGGGGCGTTGCCGCCTTCGGGCGTGACGCCCATCGCGGTCAGCAGCTTGACCACCATCGCATGGCCGCGCTCGCTGTCGCGGCTGACCCAGATGCTGGCCGGCCGGGCGCTCGGCACCGGTGCGGTGGCAGGGACCTGCTTCTGGCCATCGGCGTAGCGGTAGAAGCCCGCGCCGGTCTTGCGGCCCAGCAGCCCGCCGACCTGACGGATCGCCGTGATCGGCGACGGCCGGTAGCGCGGCTCCTGGTAGAACTGGTTGTAGATCGACTCCATCACCGGGTGCGACACGTCGAGCCCGGTCAGGTCCATCAGCTCGAACGGGCCCATGCGGAAGCCCGCCTGCTCGCGCATGATCGCGTCGATGTCGGCGAACTCGGCCACGCCTTCCTGCGCAGCCTTCAGCCCCTCGATGTTCATGCCGCGGCCGGCATGGTTGACGATGAAGCCGGGCATGTCCTTGCAGCGCACCGGCGTATGGCCCATGCGGCGCGACAGCGCCATCAGCGCATCGCCGACCGCCGGATCGCCGGACAGGCCGTCGATCACCTCGACGACCTTCATCAGCGGCACCGGGTTGAAGAAGTGATAGCCGACGACGCGCCCCGGGTGCCTGGCGCCGACCGCGATCGCGGTGATCGACAGCGACGACGTGTTCGACGCGATTACCGCGTTCTCACGGACGATCGCTTCGAGCTTGGCAACGAGATCGCGCTTGACGTCGAGCCGCTCGACGATGGCCTCGAGCACCATGTCGCAATCGGCCATCTCCTCGAGCGCGCCGCACGGCTGCACGCGCGCGAGCGTGGCGGCGGCATCGTCGCTGCTGATCTTGCCCTTGTCGGCGAGCTTGGCCAGCGTGTCCTGCAGATACTGCCGGGCGGCCGCCACGGCCTGGGGATTGGTGTCGAACAGGCGGACGGTCAGGCCGGCCTGCGCCGCGATCTGGGCAATACCCCGGCCCATTGCGCCGGTGCCCACGATGCCGAGGGTGTCGATAGTCAAAGTGCTCATCGTGCTTCCAAAAAGTTGTGGTTAAATTAGCACGCTCGTGCGGTTTTTGCACTCGTTGCGTGAACACTGCCGCGCCGGCGCGTGCGCTGATCGGCCAGACAAGCCGAGGCGCGGCCACCGATCCCGTCAGGGAGAACGCAGCACAACAAAGGAGACATACCGATGCTGAAGCTCTGCGGCTTTGCCGCCAGCAACTACTACAACAAGGTCAAGCTGGCGCTGCTGGAAAAGAATGTGCCGTTCGAGGAGGTGCTGGCCTGGATCGGCGAGACCGACCTGAACGCCTCGCCGCTGGGCAAAGTGCCGTACATCGTCGCCGATGGCGGCACGCTGTGCGAATCGGAGGTGATCGCCGAGTACCTGGAGGCGGCCTATCCGCAGACCCCGCTGCTGCCGGCCGATCCGCTGGCCGCCGGCAAGGTGCGCGAGCTGGTCACCTACATGGAACTGTATCTGGAGCTGACCGTGCGGGAGCTCTATCCCGAGGCGTTTTTCGGCGGCAAGGTCAGCGACGGGGTCAAGGAGCGCCAGCAGAAGCTGCTGACCCGCTACATTCCCGCGTTCGCCAAACTGGCGAAGTTCTCGCCGTATGTGGCCGGCGACAGCTTCACGCTGGCGGACTGCGCCGCGGTGGTGCATCTGCCGCTGGTGTCGGCGTGCACCAGGATCATTTACGGCACCGACATGCTGGCCGACCTGCCGGTCAAGGACTATCTGAAGCGGATGAGCGAGCGGCCGACGGTGCAGAAGGTCAACGCGGACCGCAAGACGAACACCGAGTTGATGCTGAGCCGGAACAAGCCGTAAGAGCGCGAGCGCGGTTTGGAACCACGCCCCTCCCCTCAGCGGGAGGGGGCAACGGGCGGTCGCATCGCGCCGACCGCCCGTTCAAACTCACAGCTTGCGCAGCCGCTCCAGCGCGAGCGCCAGCGTCTCCTCCCGCTTGGCGAAGCAGAAGCGCACCACACCGGATTCGCGTGGCTGCGAATAGAACGCCGACACCGGAATCGCCGCGACGCCGATCTCGCGTGTCAGCCACATCGCGAAGTCCGCCTCGCTCATGTCCGAGATCGCCGAATAGTCGACGCACTGGAAATACGTGCCGTCCGACGGCAGCAGCCTGAAGCGCGTATCGGCCAGCCCCGCGCGGAAGTAATCGCGCTTGGCCTGGTAGAAGGCCGGCAATTCGAGATAGGGCGCGGGGTCCACCATGTAGTCGGCCAGGCCGTGCTGCACCGGCGTATTGACGGTGAACACATTGAACTGGTGGACCTTGCGGAATTCGGCCATCAGCGCGGCCGGCGCGGCGACATAGCCGACCTTCCAGCCGGTCACGTGATAGGTCTTGCCGAAGCTCGACACGACGAAGCTGCGCCGCGCCAGTTCCGGATGGCGCGCCACCGACTGGTGCGACTGGCCGTCGTAGACCATGTGCTCGTAGACCTCGTCCGACAGCAGCAGGATATCGGTGCCCGCCAGCAGCTCCGCCAGCTGGCGCATGTCTTCCTCGCGCCAGATCGTGCCGGTCGGGTTGTGCGGCGTGTTGATCAGGATCATGCGCGTGCGCGGCGTGATCGCGGCCGCGAGGCGGTCGAACGGAATGCGGAAGTGCGGCGCGTCGAGCGTGACCGGCACCGGCTTGCCGCCGGCCAGTTCGATCGCAGGCAGATAGCTGTCGTAGCACGGCTCCAGCACGATCACTTCGTCGCCCGGATGGACCGCGCACAGGATCGCGGTCAGCAGCGCCTGTGTCGCGCCGGCTGTCACCGTGATTTCGCTGTCGGCGTCGTAGGCGCGGCCATAGAGCTTGCCGATCTTGTCGGCGATGGCCTGGCGCAGCTTCGGCACGCCCGCCATCGGCGGGTACTGGTTCAGGCCGCCCTGCATCGCGCGCGTGACCGCGTCGACGATCTTCGGATCGCAGTCGAAGTCCGGAAAGCCTTGGCCCAGGTTGACCGCATTTTTCTCGGCGGCAAGCGCCGACATCACGGTGAAGATGGTGGTGCCTACATTGGGCAGGCGGGAGGGGGGAGGGCGGAGCGGGGCGTCGGCGGACATGGCGTCAATCGTCAAATCGTCAAATCGTCAATCGGATGGCAGGGAAATCGAGGCGGCCACAGGCGGCGCGACAAGCGCAGGCGATTCTAGCGCGCCGGCCGCGCGGCCAGCCACGGCGCGAAGGCCTGCGGCGTCAGCACCGCGACGCCGCTGCTGCGGCGCAGCCGCCCCGCGAGCTTGAGTACCGCCTTGTCCTTCGACACCAGGCAATCGGCGCCGGCGAAGTGCGCCAGCTCGATGAACTTCTGGTCGTCGCCGTCGCGGCAGCGCGGCAGCCGGATCGCCTCGGCCTGCGTCGGGCAGGGCGGCGCGACCGCGGTCGTCAGCCTGTCGACAGTGGCCAGCGCCTCGTCGATATCGACCTCGAAGCGGGCGAACTGCGGGTAGGCCAGCACCCGTCGCAATTCCTCGCGGCAATCGGCTCGGATCAGCGGTGCGATGGCGCCATCCCGCAGCGCGGTGCGAATCGGCTCGGCGTGCGGATCGCGGAAGACCAGCAGGTCGATCCAGACGTTGGAGTCCAGTACCACGCGGGGGGCGGACACGGCGGGCGGCGGCGAAGCGCCGTTGGCAACGGAGTCGGTGTCGGATGCGATGTCCGGCCCGGTAGAGGGGTTGTGCATTCGTTACAATCTGGACTTTGTTTCTGCCGCATTCTGCCATGTTGATCGTTCTGTCGCCCGCCAAGTCGCTGGACTACGAGACGCCGCCCCGCGTCCGGCCCCCGCTCAATGCCAGCCACCTGCCGCGGCTGATCCCGCGTTCCGCGCAGCTGATCGAACGCCTGCGCGCGCTGGCGCCGCAGGAAATCGGCACGCTGATGGACATCTCCGACAAGCTGGCGGTGCTGAACGCGACGCGCTACGCCGACTGGACGCCCAAGTTCACGGTGCGCAACAGCAAGCCCGCGGTGCTGGCCTTCAACGGCGATGTCTATGAGGGGCTGGACGCGCCGAACCTGTCCGACGACGACCTGGCCTTCGCGCAGCGCCATCTGCGCATCCTGTCGGGCCTGTACGGCGTGCTGCGGCCGCTGGACTGGATGCAGCCGTACCGGCTCGAGATGGGCACGCGGCTGGCCAACGACGCCGGCAAGGACCTGTACGCGTTCTGGGGCGACGACGTGACGCAGCTGCTGAACAAGGATCTTGCCGCGCTGAAGGGCGAGGGTGCGCCCACGCTCGTCAATCTGGCTTCCGAGGAGTACTTCAAGGCCGTCCGGCCGAAGGTGCTGGACGCGCGCGTGATCACGCCGGTGTTCGAGGACTGGAAGGGCGGCCGCTACAAGATCATCTCGTTCCACGCCAAGCGGGCCCGCGGCACGATGGCGCGCTTCGCGGTGACCCGGCGCATCACCGATGCGGCTGGCCTGAAGAAATTTGCCGAGGACGGCTACGCCTACGACGCGAAGGCGTCCGACGCGACGCGCTGGGTGTTCCGCCGCCGGCTGGAAGACTGAGGCCGCGCCCGTTGCCTTGGCCCGCTGGCCACACGCGCGGCCGGCCAACCACGAATTCGTCTTGCGAGGCTCAGACATGAAGACCGCAGCGCTGCATATCTCCAGCCGGTTCGATTCCGGCGCGATTGAAGTCGAGGCGCTGGACCGCGCCGACGATATCCGGCTGCGCATCCGCGCCGATTCGCATGCCGACTTCCGCCAGTGGTTCCATTTCGGGCTGCATGGCGCGGCCGGCCAGCCCTGCCGGCTGCAGTTCCTGAACGCCGGCGATTGCACCTATCCGGACGGCTGGCGCGACTACCGCGCCGTGGCCTCGTACGACCGCGTGCACTGGTTCCGTGTGCCGACGCGCTTCGACGGGCAGGTGATGACGGTGGAATTCACGCCGGTCCACGACAGCGTCTGGCTGGCCTATTTCGAGCCGTATCCCGAGGAGCGCCATCTGGCGCTGCTCGGCACCTGCCAGCGTTCGCCGCGTGCGCGGCTGAGGCATCTGGGCAGCACGGTGCAGGGCCGCGACATGACCGTCGTGACGATCGGCGCGCCGCCCGAGGGCGCCAGTGGCGGTGGCAATGATGGCCGCAAGACCATCTGGATGATCGCGCGCCAGCATCCGGGCGAGACCATGGCCGAATGGTTCGTCGAAGGGGTGCTGCAGCGGCTGACCGGCACCGGCATCTGGGCCGGCGACGGCGTCGCCGAACGGCTGCTGCAGAAGGCCGTGTTCCATATCGTGCCGAACATGAATCCGGATGGCTCGGCGCTGGGCAATCTGCGCACCAACGCGGCCGGCGCGAACCTGAACCGCGAATGGATGGCGCCGAGCCTCGAGTCCAGCCCCGAGGTCCATCACGTGCGCCGCGCGATCGAATCGACCGGCTGCGACCTGTTCTTCGACATCCACGGCGACGAAGGGCTGCCGTACAACTTCATCGCCGGCAGCGAGATGCTGCCGAGCTTCACCGAGTCCCAGCGCGCCGCGCAGGCGCGTTTCGTCGAGGCGTTCAAGCGCGCCACGCCGGACTTCCAGGACGTGCATGGCTATGCGGCGAGCAAGTACAACGCCGATGCGCTGAAGCTGGCCTCGAAGTACATCGGCCACGCGTTCGGCTGCCTGTCGCTGACGCTGGAGATGCCGTTCAAGGACAACGCCGATCTGCCGCAGCCCGAGGTCGGCTGGAACGGCGCCCGCAGCGCGCTGCTCGGGGCGGCGATGCTGCAGGCGATCCTGGCGCAGCTGGACTGAACGCCGCCGCCGAAGGCGGCCGTGATGCCGCGGCGATGCGGCGGGGCAGCGTCAGCGCGACGGCTTGCTGGTCTTTTTCGTCGACTTGCTGGAAGAGGTCGACTTCGCCGCGGCCTTCTTCGTGCTGGCCGACGACTTGGCCGACGTGGCCTTGCCCGGGCGGCTCGACCTGGTGGCCTTGGCCTTGCGGCCCTTGGCCGTGGCATTGCGCGCCGGGGCGACGCTGACGGCCGGCCTGGCGGCCGGCTCGACGATGATGTCGCCGTCGTCGTCCAGCAGTTCGTAGGCCAGCATCATGCCGTCGTCATAGCCGCAGCGGACCTTGACCGGGTCCCAGCGCGACTGCCCGTTGCGGCGGTGCGCGGCGGCCGAGAAGGTCACCACCGAGGTCACCGGCACCGCCTGCTTGCCGCGCGAGAAGCGGCCTTCCCAGCTCTCGACCGCCGCCTGGCCCGACGCGAGCGCGCCGGTCGGAATGCGCAGCGCGTCGTAGGTCGCCGAGCGCGGCACCACCCAGCTCGCGTGCGCGGCGCAGTCGGCCACATCGGCGCTGGCGTTCTCGCTCTGCATCAGCTGCTGGCGCATCTGCGCACGGTATTCGGCCAGGCTGACGCGGCCGGTGGGCGGCAGCGTGACGGTCCTGGTCGGGGAGTTGTCGTTGTCCGGCGGCGGTACCGCCTGCTTGTCGGAGTAGGAAGTCGCGCCGCGCGGTGCGGGCGCCGGGGCCTGCGGTGCGGGGCTGGCGGCGGGGGCCTGGGCCTGCTGGCCGGCGGCGTCGCCGGACTCGGAGGGCGCGGTGGCGCAGGCGGCCAGCATCAGGGCGGCGGCCGCGGCGGCGAGGG
>NZ_VZOV01000021.1 GCF_008801915.1 Cupriavidus gilardii | reverse complement strand
GCCGGCCAGCGCCAGCGCCGCGCCGCTCCACAGCGGCACGGCACCGCCGCCGCCACCGTCGCCGCCGCCACCCGCGCCGTTGGCGGCAGGGGGCGGCGCCGGGGGAATCGGTGCACCCGCGGCCGCGGCGAGCGCGCGATTCGCGTCGAGCAGCCCCGCGCCGCAATTGGCGGCGTTATTGCCGGTCGTGCAATAGGTATTGGCCGGATGCGGACGCGCGCTGCTCTTGAGCAGTTCGGTCACCTGCGCGCTGGTCAGGTTGCCGTTGACGGCCAGCATCAGCGAGGCGACGCCCGACACCATCGGTGCGGCGAAGCTGGTGCCCTGCGAGTTCACCAGCGTGTAGTTGCGCGCGGTGGTTTCGCCGTCGTTGGTCAGCGTGCGGATCGTCGACGGCGGCACCAGACAGGTGTTGTTGGACACCTTGCTGTTGGGGCAGCCGCCGCCCGGGGCGCTGATTGCGATCTGCGGGCCGACGTTGGCATAGCTGGCGTTTTCGCCGTCGTCGACATGGGCAGTGACCGCGATCACGCCACGGCAGTCGGCCGGCGCTTCGACCGCGCCCGCGCTGTTGCCGGCGGCGGCCACCACGACGACGCCGCGCGCGGCCAGTTCATCGACGGCCTGCTGTTCGAAGGTGCTGCAACTGCCGGCCCCGAGGCTGATATTGACGACCCGCGCCGGCGTGGGGTTGTTCGGCACGTTCGGCACCGGCAGGCCGCCGGCCCAGCGCATCGCGTCGACGGTATCGGACAGCAGCGCGCCGCAGCGGCCGGAGACGCGCAGCGGCTGGATGCGGGCATTCCAGTCGACGCCGGCGACATCCTGGCCATTGTTGGTGATCGCACCGAGCACGCTGGCGACGCGGGTGCCATGCCAGGTGCTGGGGCGAAGATCCCGCGCGGCCGGCATGCCGGGACAGGCGAAGCCCTGCGGCACGAAGTCGCCGGCGTCGGTCGGATCGCCGTCGCGGCCGTCGCCGTCCTGCGAATACTGCGGGTCGGCGATGAAGTCATAGCCTGCCACCAGACGCGAGGCCAGGTCCGGGTGCCGCAGCACGCCGGTATCGACCACCGCGATCACCAGGCCTTCGTTGCCGCGCGAACGATCCCAGGCGGCGGGCAGGTTGGCGGCACCGGTCACCAGCGAAGGCGAGCCCAGATACGGCTGGTTGATGGCGAATTCGGGATCGTTCGGCACCGTGTCGTGCGGCCGCAGCCAGCGGTCCGGCACCGCGTCCGCCACGCGCGGATCCTGGCGCAGCTGCGCGGCCACCGCCTCGGGATCGGCACCCTTGCCGGCCGGCACGCCGAGCAGCGCCAGGTTGCCGCCCATCTGCCGCTTGACGGTCAGCCCGATGCCGGTCTGCTCGGCCACCTTGCGCACCTGTTCGGCGGCGGCCTCGGCCGGCATCAGCGCGCTGCCGGCCGGGGCATCCTTCCAGCGGACGATGATGTTGCCGCTGTAGACCGGTGCCGGACGGGCGTCCGGATTCGGGGCGGCCATCGCGGCCGAGGGGGGCAGCAGGGCGCCCGCCGAGACGGCGGCGGCCAGGACCAGACGCAGGGCGACGGGCGGAATCGAACGCGGCATGAACACCTCCGGGAAGGGCGAAGCCGGGGTGCAGCGGCCGGCGCTCGCGGGCATGTGGCTAAACGATAGTCAGGGGAATGCGGTCGGGCAATCGGCGGCAGTCCGACAGCGCACGCTATCGGGGTGGCGTTCGGGGCGGTTCGCTTGCCTCGATCCGCTTCCCGATCGGTTAACGGCCGCCGGCGCCGCGCCTTCAGTTCGCCGGCATGTCGCGCCCGGTTGGCTTGGGCCGGCTCGGCGTCAGGCGGCGGTCCGCCTCGGCCGCTTCGATCCGCGGCAGCGCGCGCAGCGTGCTGACCGCCTGCTCGATGGTGGCCTCAGGCGACGGCGAGATCGCGGTCACCAGCCAGGTGCCGCCGGACATCGGGCGCTTGACCACGAAGCGGATCGGTCCCTTGGCCTGCGCCAGCAGTTCGCCGGCCTGCAGCGAGGTATCGACGGCCGGCGGCGTGAAGCGGACCAGGATGTCGCCAACCGCGCGGTCGTCGGTGATGCTGCCCGGCGGCGGCATGGCCGGCTTCGAGCTGCAGGCGGCGGCCAGCGCCAGGCCGCACAGCGCCACCGCCAGCGTCAGCCGGCGCGTGGTACGGCTGACCGGGCGGCGCGCCAGGCCAGCGGCGCCGGTCGTGGCGGCCGGGTCGTCGAGGGTCGAGGGCGGCTTGGCGAAGAGCATGGGGTTTCCTGTGTCGGTGCGATTGGTTGTTGCGAGTCGATGATGCGTCGGCGCGTCGGCGCGGCCGTGCGCCGCCGGCGTCAGCTCGCCGCACGGCGCGTGCGGCGGCCTTCCTTGGCCGCCGGCGCGCCGCGCGCGCCCTGCGCCAGCATCTCTTCCGCATGTTGCAGCGTGGTGGCGGTCACCGTCGCGCCGCCCAGCATGCGCGCGGTCTCGACCACGCGGCCGGCGGCGTCGAGCACGCGGATCTGCGAGCGCGTCACGGCCTCGCCGCCATCGCCGACGGTCTCCTTGCTGACCAGCAGATGGGTGCCGGCCTGCGCGGCGACCTGGGGCAGGTGGGTCACGCACAGTACCTGGCGGGCGCGGCCCAGTTCCTGCAGCCGGCGGCCGACGACCTCGGCGACCGCGCCGCCGATGCCGGTGTCGACCTCGTCGAAGATCAGCGTCGGCGTCGGCGCGGCCTCGCTGGTGATCACCGAGATCGCCAGGCTGATCCGCGCCAGTTCGCCGCCTGATGCGACCTTGGCCAGCGGCCGGGGGCTGACCCCCGCATGGCCCGCGACCAGGAACTCGACCTGCTCGAGCCCGTGGCTGGCGCCTTCGTCGAGCGAGTGCAGCGCCACGGTGAAGCTGCCGCCGGCCATCGACAGGCCCTGCATCGCCTCGGTGACGGCCGCCGAAAGCCGCTCGGCGGCCTCGCGCCGGCTCTCGCTCAGATGGCGCGCAATGGTCAGATAGGCGGCGCGGGCCGCGGCCTCGCGCGCGGTGATCTTGTTCAGGTCCTGCGCGGCCTGCAGATCGTCCAGCTGCTGGCGGCGCGCCAGCAATTCTTCCGGCAATTGTTCGGGCGGCACGCGGAACTTGCGCGCCGCGGTGTGCAGCGCCTGCATCCGCTCCTCGACCACCTGCAGCCGTTCGGGATCGAGCTCGAGCCGGTCGACGTAGCGGGTCAGCGAGTGGGCCGCTTCCTCGGCCTGCACCTCGGCCGCTTCGAGCGCGGTCACCACATCGCCCAGCGCGGGGTCGACCTCGGCGAGCTGGCGCAGCCGATGGACCATCGCATTGAGCGCGGACAGCACCGCGCCGTCGGACTCGGACAGCGCGTCGAGCGCGGCGCGGCCGCCCTCGAGCAGATTGGCCGCATGCGACAGCCGCTTGTGCTCGGCCTGGATCGCCTCCCATTCATCGGGCTGCGGCGCCAGCTTGTCGAGCTCGCCGACCTGCCATTCGAGCCGCTCGCGTTCAAGCTGCATCTCGCGCGACTGCTGTTCGACCGCTTCGCGCTGGCGCACACAGGCACGCCAGGTGCGCCAGGCTTCGGCGACCGCGGCCGACTGCGCGGTCAGGCCGGCATGCGCATCGAGCAGCAGCCGCTGCGCGTCCGGCCGCAGCAGCAGCTGGTGCGCGTGCTGTCCGTGAATGTCGACCAGCTGGTCGCCGACCTCGCGCAGCTGCGCCAGCGTGGCGGCGTTGCCGTTGATGAAGGCCTTGCTGCGGCCGTTGGCGTCGACGACCCGGCGCAGCAGCACGTTGCCGTCGTCCTCGGCCAGCGCCTGCTCGTTGAGCCAGGCGTCCAGCGCGGGGTGCGTGGAGAAGGTGGCGCTGACGCTGGCGCGCGCGGCGCCCTCGCGCACCACGCCGGCATCGGCGCGCTCGCCCAGCACCAGCGCCAGCGCATCGATCAGGATCGACTTGCCGGCACCGGTCTCGCCGGTGAACACGGTAAAGCCGGCGGAAAAGTCGAGGTCGAGCGTATCGACAATGACGAAATCGCGGATGGACAGGCTGCGCAGCATCTTGGGAGACGGAGGGCGGCGGTGACTTGGTGAGGGATCGGGACCGGCTGAGGCGGCGAGGCTGACGATGCGGGACGCTTGCGCTCAGAGCCGGTTGTCTTCGGTCGGGTACTCGTGCCAGTGCAGCTTCTTGCGCAGCGTCGCGTAGTAGTTGTAGCCGACCGGGTGCAGCAGGTTGATGGTCTTGGCCGAGCGGCGCACCACGATGCGGTCGCCGGGCAGCAGCGAGGTCAGCGACTGCATGTCGAAATTGACGCTGGCATCGCGCGCGGTGGCCACCTCGATCGACACCTCGGCATCGTGCGGCAGCACGATCGGGCGGTTCGACAGCGCATGCGGGGCGATCGGCACCAGCACCAGTCCCGACAGCGTCGGATGCAGGATCGGCCCGCCGGCCGACAGCGCATACGCCGTCGATCCGGTCGGCGTCGACACGATCAGGCCGTCGGAACGCTGGTTGTACATGAAGTAGCCGTCCACCGAGACCGCCAGCTCAACCATGCCGGAGATGCCCGAACGATTGACCACCACGTCGTTCAGGGCCAGCGCGGAGAAGATCACGCCGTCGTCGCGGATCACGCGCGATTCGAGCAGCATGCGGTTCTCGGGCTCGTAGTGGCCGCTGAGCATGGCCGGCAGCACCGATTGCACATCCTCCAGCGGGATGTCCGTCATGAAGCCGAGGCGGCCATGGTTGACCCCGATCAGCGGCACCGAGAAGCCGGCCAGCTGGCGGGCGATGCCGAGCAGCGTGCCGTCGCCGCCCAGCACCACGGCGACGTCGGCCTCGCGGCCGATCTCTTCGGCGGACAGCGCGGGGTAGTCCGTCAGGCCGGTGGCAAGCGCGGTCTCGCGTTCGAACACCACGTCCTGGCCATTGCGCAGGATGCAGGCCGCCAGCTCCTCGAGCGGACCTTCGATGCCCGCGGTCGAATACCTGCCGACCAGGGCGACCGTGCGAAAGGGCGCGTGCGCGGCGCCGGACTTGGGGTGTGCAGACATGCCCGGATTAGACCATACCGCCATGACCATTGTCAGCACGGCCCGGGGGACGAGTGCCAGAGCGAGCCCCACCGCGCAAAACTTGCGTAAAATCGGGACACCATGGACGAACGAGCGAAAACCCTTCTCAAGACCCTGATCGAGCGCTACATCGCCGAAGGGCAGCCGGTCGGCTCGCGTACGCTGTCGAAGTACTCGGGACTGGACCTGTCGCCGGCGACCATCCGCAACGTGATGTCGGACCTGGAGGAGATGGGCTTCATCGCCAGCCCGCACACGTCGGCGGGGCGCATCCCGACCCCGCGCGGCTACCGGTTGTTCGTCGATACCATGCTGACGGCCCAGCCGCTCGATACCCAGTTCGACCGCACCAAGCTGGCCGGGCTGATCCAGGGCGAACTCGGTGCGCAGGAGCAGAGCCCGCAGCGGATGATCACGACGGCCGCGCGCACGCTGTCGAACCTGTCGCAATTCGCCGGCGTGGTGATGACCCCCCGCCGCGCGCAGGCGTTCCGGCAGATCGAGTTCATGCGGCTGTCCGACAAGCGCATCCTGTTGATCATCGTGACGCCCGAAGGGGACGTGCAGAACCGCATCATCCAGACCGAGCTGCCCTACAGCGCGTCGCAGCTGGTCGAGGCCGCCAATTTCATCAACACCCATTACGCCGGCATGCGCTTCGACACCGTGCGCGAGCGGCTGCGCGACGAACTGAAGGCGCTGCGCATCGACATGTCGGAACTGATGCAGGCCGCGGTCGAGGCCGGCAGCAGCGCGATGGCCGACGAGGACGAGCAGGTCTATATCTCGGGCGAACGCAAGCTGCTCGAGGTCGAGGACCTGGCCTCGAGCATGGACAAGCTGCGCCGGCTGTTCGACGTGTTCGAGCACAAGACCAGCCTGCTGCAGCTGCTCGATGTGTCGAGCCACGCCGAGGGCGTGCAGATCTTCATCGGCGGCGAGAGCCGGCTGGTGCCGCTCGAGGACATGGCGGTGATCACCGCGCCGTACGAGGTCGATGGCCAGATCGTCGGCACGCTGGGCGTGATCGGCCCGACGCGGATGGCCTATGACCGGGTGATCCCGATCGTCGATATCACGGCGCGGCTGCTGTCGAGCGCGCTGAGCAGCCAGAACTGATGGCGGCCAGGGCGGGCCGCCACGCGCAGGGCGGCCTTCGCGCCCCAGCGATACCGGAATCCCTATGACATTTACCGCAGAACCTGCCTACCGGCATGGGCAGGCGCCCCGCACGGCGATCCTGCTGATCAATCTGGGCACGCCGGACGAGCCGACCCCGAAGGCGGTCGGACGCTACCTGAAGCAGTTCCTGTCCGATCCGCGCGTGGTGGAGATTCCGCGCGCCGCCTGGTTGCCGGTGCTGTACGGGCTGATCCTGCCGCTGCGCTCGCGCGCGTCGGCGCTGAAGTACGAATCGATCTGGCTGCGCGAGGCGCACCGGACCGGATCGCCGCTGCTGGTGCATACCGAGCGGCAGGCGCATGCGCTGCAGCAGCTGCTGGCGCAGCAGGGCCACGACGTGACGGTCGCCTGCGCGATGCGCTACGGCAACCCGTCGATCCCGTCGGTGATGGAGGCGCTGCGGCGCCAGGGCTGCGAGCGCATCCTGGCGCTGCCGATGTATCCCCAGTATTCCGGCACCACCACCGCGACCGCCTTCGACGAACTGTTCCGCGTGCTGGGCGAATGGCGCAATCAGCCCGAGTTGCGCCTGGTCAAACATTTCCACGATCACCCGGCCTATCTGGGGGCGCTGCATCAGCAGGTCGGCGCCTACTGGGCCCAGCATGGGGCGCCCGATTTCGCGCGCGGCGACCGGCTGATCCTGTCGTTCCACGGCGTGCCGCGGCGCACGCTGGAGCTGGGCGACCCATATCACTGCGAATGCCTGAAGACCGGCCGCATGCTGGGCGAGGCGCTGGGCCTGCAGCCTGGCCAGTATCAGGTCACGTTCCAGTCGCGCTTCGGCAAGGCCGAGTGGCTGCAGCCCTATACGGCACCGACGCTGACCGAGCTGGGCAAGGTCGGCACCGCGCGGGTCGACGTGTTCTGCCCGGGCTTTCCGGCCGACTGCATCGAGACGCTGGAAGAGATCGCGATGGAAGGGCAGTCCGAATTCAAGGTCGCCGGCGGCAAGGAATTCCACTTCATTCCGTGCCTGAACGACGCGCCGTTCTGGATCACCGCGCTGTCGGAGATCGCGCTGCAGCATATGCAGGGCTGGCCGTTGCGACTGCCGCATGCGCACGAACTGGAAGCGAGGCGCGCGCTGGCGCAGGCAAGGGGGGCCGCGGCATGAATCCGTCGTATGAAGACGATGCGCGGCAGCGGATCGACAAGTGGCTGTGGTGCGCGCGCTTTTTCAAGACCCGCTCGCTGGCGGCGGAGGCCGTCGAACGCGGCCGCGTAGAGGTCAACGGGCAGCCATGCAAGAATTCGCGCGAGGTCAAGCCGGGCGACACGGTGCGCATCGACGCCCATCAGCAGCGCTGGGAGCTGGTGGTCAAGGGCATCGCCCCGGCGCGCGGGCCGGCGTCCGTGGCCCGGACGCTCTATGAGGAAACCGAGGAGAGCCGCACGCGACGTGCCGCCGAAGCCGAGCGGCGGCGTCTCCATGTGGAGCCAGCGTCGCAACTACAGGGACGACCGACCAAGCGGGATCGCCGCCGCATCGACGATTTCAAAGGGTAAGCCGCTGAAACGTTCAGCGCGAGTACTGGATGATGTATTGGCGCAGCGCCGGATCGGCGCCGCCGGCGACGCTGTCGCGCGGGGCCAGTCCGTCCGAGAGCCAGATGAAGACGGTCAGCGCCACCAGCGAAAGCAGCACCAGCAACGTGAACACGGAGAACTTCGGCGTCTTGTTGGACGGTTTCGGCAGCTTGCGCATGGCCTTGCCCCCGCAGGAAGACTGCAATAGGAGACGGCACCCCGGCAGTTTTGTCGTTTTTTTGGATTTATCTTAGAAGCTGCACTGCAGCAAAGCAATTTCACTTCTCGCAGCACTGGTTTAAGTTTGTAAGCTGATGTTTCGTTGCAGATGTCCATCCGCTCTTGAAATATCGGCTTGGCGCCACCAGTTGCCAGCTGAATTCCGATTGACCCCAGGCGGACCGCCATGTGCGGCCGCAACTTGTTCTGAAACGGATCGACATGGAAGACCAGAAGCAAACGCCATCCAACACGCCGCCGACCTCGCCCGCCGACCAGGCCGCCGAAGCGCAAGCCGCGCAATCGGCCACGCCAAACCAATCGGCCGAGCCTGCCGCCGCCGCGGATGACGTGGCGAACCAGCCGGCGGCGCAGTTGGCCGCACAGTTGGCGGAACAGGAAGCCAAGGCACGCGAGAACTACGATCTGTATCTGCGCGCCGTCGCCGAATCCGAGAACATCCGGCGCCGCGCGCAGGAGGACGTGGCCAAGGCCCACAAGTTCGCCATCGAGAGCTTCGCCGAGCATCTGTTGCCGGTGATGGACAGCCTGCAGGCCGCGCTGGCCGATGGATCGGGCGATATCGCCAAGCTGCGCGAGGGCGTCGAGCTGACCGCCAAGCAGCTGGCCAGCGCCTTCGAGAAGGGCCGCATGGTCGAGCTGAATCCGGTCGGCGAGAAGTTCGACCCGCATCGGCACCAGGCGATTTCGATGGTGCCGTCGGATCAGGAACCCAACACGGTGGTGGCCGTGCTGCAGCGCGGCTATCTGATCGCGGACCGCGTCTTGCGGCCCGCATTGGTGACGGTGGCTGCGCCGAAGTAAGGGTCGGCGGGCAGACCGGCCTGCCACCGATGCGCAGCCACGCCCGGCGCCGTTTCGGCACCGGGCGTTCTCGTTTGTGGAGAAATGCGATGCCTTACCCGTTCGGCGCAGCGCCGGCGCCCCACACGGATCACCGCGCCTTCGAGGCCTTCGGCATGCGCGCGGTCGATCATGACACCATCGACGACGCGCTCGCCGCGGCCGGCGACGACCTGGTCTGCGTGTTCTTCTGGGGCGAGGACTGCTACAACTGCGAGATGGCCAAGAAGGCCATGCTGGCCAACCCGGACCCGCTGCGCGCGCTCGATCTGCACTGGCTGCATGCCGACGTCTACACCCATCCGGCGCTGGGACGGCGCTTCGGGCTGTACGGCATCCCGGTGTTCATGTTCTTCCACCGCGGCAAGAAGCTGGGCCGCGCCACCGGCTGGCACGGCATCGGACAGTTCTCCGCGGCGGTCGCCAACGCGCGGCTGAAGGCGAGCGGCAAGCCGCTGGCCGGATGACAGGCCGGCCGCCGCCGCGGCTTCGCGGTCCGGCGGCGACTCAGCGGTTCAGCGAATAGCCGATGCGGAACTGCCAGGGCGTCTTGCGGTTGTAGTCCAGCAGGCTCTCGCCGTAGCCGACGAAGTAGCCGGCCATCAGATAGCCGGCCGTTCCCGGTATCAGCCGGCCCATCGGGTAGGTGAACTGCGCATCCACGCTGCCGTACCACTGGCGGGTGCCCTTGCGCACCGTCGCCGCCAGTTCCCACGAATCGGGTTTGCCGTAGGCGACCCGCAGATCCATATAGCCGCGGTACCGCGCGATATCGCTGTTGTCGCTCTTCTCGAGGTAGTAGTAGAGCTTGGGCGTCACGGTCCAGTGCCAGTCGTCCGTCTCGCCGAAGTGGAAGGTCGGCTTCAGGAACAGCGTATTGACGCTGCGCGACTGGTCGCCGTCGCGGCCGTTGGACTCGTGCTCGAGGCCGGTCGCCACCGACAGCCGGCTGATCCAGCGATTGCGCACGCCGGTATCGGACAGGTAGTAGAAGATGCTGGGCCGGTAGTTGGTGTCGTGGAAGGGCTTCGACTCCTCCGACAGATCCCACAGCGAGAACTGCGTGTAGCCCAGGTACAGGTTGTCCAGCCAGTAGCGCGAGTTCGGGTCGCGGCCTTCGAAGATGCGGTACTTGAAGCTGAACTGGAACTTGGCATTGGCGCCGCCGTGCGCGCCGACCGCGTAGTACATCGGATCGTTGAAGGTCAGGCGGCTGCCCCCGGTCAGGATCGGCTGATCGTAGACTGGCTGGCCCGGTCCCTTCGGCTGGAGTACCGGCTCGACCGGCGTCGCGGCGACATCGGCGTGCTGTTCGCCTTCGGCGGCCGGCGTGGCGGCGGCGGTGGCCGGTGCCGCAGAGGCGGCCGGCGCCGCCGCGGTAGCCGGCGGCGTGACCCCCGACTGGTTCAGCGTCACCAGCACCGGCGCGGCGTCGAGGCCCACTGGATCGAGCCGGATCTGGCCGCGCAGCGTCGGCGGGATCTCGCCCTGGTATTGAATCGTGCGGTTCTCGCCGCGGCGCAGGCGCACCGTGGCAGGGCCCGGCGTGATCCGGCGCATCGAGATGCGCACCGGCGCGAGCATTTCCGGCGAGGCGACCACTTCCAGCGTATCGGGCACCAGATAGCTGCGATTGGCCGTGTCGGCGGTGACCAGCAGCGTCAGCCGCAGCGGCTGGGCGCCGTCCAGTACGCGCGGCGGCTGCAGCAGCGCGATCGCGGCGCGGGCGGACGGCGCGTACAGCACGCCGAGGGCGATAGAGATGGCGGAAACGGCGGCGGCAGGCGCGAGCAGGCGCGGACGACGCCCCGCGGACGGGGTTCGGAGCAACGGCATCATCGGAGATGGTGGCGTGCCGTGCCGGATAGGACGCCTGGCACGGCCGAGAATGGCAACGCGGCAAAGCCTAGCACGGGGCCGGCCGGGCTGGCTGTGACCATTTGTACCGGCCGGCCGGCCGGGGGCAGGCGGAAGTTCAGCCGCGGGCGCGGCGCTGGACGCAGGCGATGTAGTGCTCGCCGTCGGGCGGCAGGCCGCTGCGCTGCGACTGCCACAGCATCTCGCCGAGGCATTCCATCATCTGGTGATGCGCCTCGTGCGGCGAATCGAGCCGGCGCGCCAGCTGTTCGAACGCCTGGCGGATGCCGCGCGGCTGGTCGACCGACACCTGCTCGGCAATCGACAGATGCATGGCCAGATGCAGGAAGGGGTTGGTTTGCCCGCGCTCGGGCGTGAATTCTTCGGCGATCGCCGCCTCCGCGTCGGCCAGCTGATCGTGGTATTCGGGGTGCGCGCGGATCCAGTCGACGGCGATCGCCTCGAGCGGCGTCAGCACTTCGTTGGCACCCTGCTTGCGCCAGGCTTCGCAAAAGAACCGGCGGACTTCTTCACGGGAGGGATTGAACATGATGGGGCGGATTGTAAACGACGGTCCGCGGGCTTGCCGCGGCCCCTTCCGATGGATGGGAGCGCCGCTGTGCCGCAGGGGCCGCATGCCGACTAGAATGCGGGATCGTTGACCTCGCCATCGCGCCGGCCCTCCCTCCATGACCGCTACCCCACGCTCATCGACCCTGCTGCGGCATGCCGGCGACAAGCTCGCCGGCGTGCTGCTGATCGCCATCTCGGCCAGCGCCTTCGGCGCGATGGCGATCTTCGCCCGCCTTGCCTATGACGCGGGCGCCGACGTCTATGGCCTGCTGTCGGTGCGCTTCGTGCTCGCCGCGATCGCGCTGGCGGCCGTGATGCGCTGGCAGCGGATCGCGCTGCCGCCGTGGCCCCGGGTGCTGGCGCTGGCGGCGATGGGCGGCATCGGCTATGTCGGCCAGTCGTTCTGTTTCTTCAGCGCGCTGAACCATGCGCAGGCCAGCCTGGTCGCGCTGCTGCTGTATCTGTATCCGGTCTTCGTCACCGTGATGGCGGCGCTGTTCCTGAAGGAGAAGCTGACCGGCGCGGCGGTCACCGCGCTGGTGCTGTGCTCGGTCGGCGCGGGCCTGACCGTCGGCGGCGGGGAGGGCAGCGCGCTGGGAATCGGCCTTGGGCTGGCGTCGGCGCTGATCTATTCGGTCTACATCATCGTCGGCGCGCGGCTGACGCCCGGCGTGCATCCGGTCGCGACCACCACGGTGGTGTGCGTCGCGGCCGCCGTCGTCTATGTCGGCGCCGCGCTGGTACGGACCGCGGCCGGCATGGCGCCGCGGTTTCCGGCCGATGCCGGCGGATGGCTGGCGTTGGCGGCGATCGCGCTGCTGTCGACGGTGCTGGCCATCCTGACCTTCTTCGCCGGCCTGCAACGCCTCGGCGCGGCGCAGGCCTCGATGCTGTCCACGCTGGAGCCGGTGGTCACGGTGCTGCTGGCCGCGCTGCTGCTGGGCGAGCAGATCGGCATGGCGCAGGCCATCGGCGGCGGCCTGATCCTGGCCGGCGTGCTGTGGTTGACCCGCAAGGGCACGGCCCCGACGCCTGTACAACAAAATTGAACGGCTTGCTGAAATCCTTGGCGTGGAACGGACGGGGGCCATCGGTAGAATGCGCCCTTTCCCGAACTTTGCTGAGGATTCCGCATGACACCGCTCGACCAGGCCGCCATCGCCCAACTGTTCACCGAGGCCCGCACGCATAGCGCCTGGCAGGATCGGCAGATCGACGACGCCGTGCTGCATCGGCTGTACGAGGCGATGAAGTTCGGCCCGACCGCGGCCAACAGCTCGCCGGCGCGTATCGTATTCGTCAAGACCGCGGAGCAGAAGGCGAAGCTGGTCGAGTGCGTGTCGCCGGGCAATGTCGACAAGACCCGCTCGGCCCCGGTCACCGCGATCGTCGCGTTCGACAACGCGTTCCACGAGCAGCTGCCGAAGCTGTTCCCGCATGCCGATGCCCGTTCCTGGTATGCCGGCCAGCCGGACAAGATCGCGCGCGACGCGCTGGTCAACAGCTCGCTGCAGGGCGCCTATCTGATCCTGGCTGCGCGCGCGCTTGGCCTCGACTGCGGCCCGATGGGGGGCTTCGACGCAGCCAAGGTCAATGCGGCGTTCTTCCCCGACGGCAAGTGGTCGGTCAATTTCCTGATCAATCTCGGCTATGGCGACGCCGACAAGCTGTATCCGCGCAACCCGCGCCTGAGCTTCGACGAGGCCTGCCGCATCGTTTGACGGCAGGATGCGCCGGCCGGCTGGCCGCCGGCGCGTTCACAGCCGCGGCGGCAGCGTCTTGTCCGGGTACTCGCACAGCGTTTCGATCGCGCAATGCCAGCACTCGGGCTTGCGCGCCTTGCAGACGTAGCGCCCGTGCAGGATCAGCCAGTGGTGCGCGTCGTGCAGGAACTCGTCGGGCACGACCTCCAGCAGCTTCATCTCGACCGCCTGCACGGTCTTGCCAGGCGCGAGTCCGGTGCGGTTGCTGACGCGAAAGATATGCGTGTCGACCGCGACGGTCGGATGGCCGAACGCGGTGTTCAGCACCACGTTGGCCGTCTTGCGGCCGACGCCCGGCAGCGCTTCCAGCGCCTCGCGGTCGGCCGGCACCTTGCCGCCGTAGCGCTCGACGAGGATGCGGCAGGTCTCCATCACATGCCGGGCCTTGGTCTTGTACAGACCGATCGTCTTGATGTACTCGATCAGGCCGGATTCGCCCAGCGCCAGGATCTTCTGCGGCGTGTTGGCGATCGCAAACAGCCTGCGGGTGGCCTTGTTGACGCCCACATCGGTGGCCTGCGCCGACAGCAGCACGGCGATCAGCAGTTCGAACGGCGAGCTGTACTCGAGTTCGGTGGTGGGAGACGGGTTGGTTTCTCTGAGCGTTTCAAACAGCGCGCGGCACTTGGCGGCGTTCATTGTGGTCGCTTGGTGTCGGAGGAGACGGGATGGCCGGGATGGCCGGGCGTCGCGGCGGCGGGCGCGGCCTCGGGGCGGTCAACCGGATCGGCCGGTGCGGCGTTGAGCGGCTGGGCGGCCTGCCGCTTCAGGCGCGCGCGTTCGATGGCCGCCTGGATGATGGCTTTCTTGCGCTCCTGCGCCTGGCGCTCGGCTTCGGACGAGGCGGCCTCCTGGCGCAGCGCTTCCAGCTTGGCCGCGGCCTTGGCCGCGAGGCGTGCTTCGTTTTCCTCGCGCTCGCGCACCAGCCGCTGCTTGCGCGACAGGTAGCGGACACGGGCCGCGTTGGCCTGGGGCTGCGACCAGGCGTCCCAGCCGGTGCGCTCGCCGGTGACCGGGATCATCGCGATGCAGTCGACCGGGCAGGGCGCGACGCAGAGATCGCAGCCGGTGCACCAGTCCGGCAGCACGGTGTGCATCTGCTTGGCGGCACCGGCGATCGCGTCGACCGGGCAGGCCTGGATGCACAGCGTGCAGCCGATGCACAGCGTCTCGTCGATGCGCGCGACCGCGCGTGGCTGTTCGATGCCGTGATCCGGATCGAGCGGCAACGGCGCGACACCGAGCTCGGCCGCCAGCCGACGGATGCCTTCGGCACCGCCGGGAGGGCAGCGGTTGCAGTCCGCTTCGCCGCGCGCCATGGCCTCGGCATAAGGCCGGCATCCCTGAAAGCCGCATTTCGTGCATTGCGTCTGGGGCAGCAGGGCGTCGAGGCGGTCGGCGAGAGTCGCCGAAGCGGCCGCCAGATCGGCGTCCCGGCGGGCGTCGGTGGAGGGGGCGGAAGCGGAATCGGCGGCGGAAGGGGTCACGAAAGCAGGAAAACGATGCGGGGTAACACAGGGTGCAGCCGTACGGTGCGGCTGACGCGGCAAGGATTATCCCCGATTTCGCCGCGCCGCAGAAACCCTGAAGATGCGCGCTTTGCCATGGCGCAGATGTCGATCAACGCGGCTGGCCCGCGCCGGAGGCGCGGTTGCGCCATGCCATCATTCACAAAATCGAGCCGACCACGCATGTCGAACGCCACCAAGACCAAACGCGATCCTGAAGGAACCCGCCGTCGCATCATGGATGCGGCCACCGAGGAGTTCGCCAAGGGCGGCCTGGCCGGCGCACGCGTCGACCAGATTGCCCGCCGCGCGGAGACCAACGAGCGCATGCTGTATTACTACTACGGCAGCAAGGAAGGGCTGTTTCTCGCCGTGCTCGAACGGCAGTACGCCCAATTCCGCGCCGCCGAGGAGCGCCTGCAGATCGGCGACGAGGACCCGGTCGCCGCGGTCCGTACGCTGGCCCGCTTCGTCTGGGACTGGTACTACCAGCACCCCGAATTCATCCGTCTGGTCAACAGCGAGAACCTGCACGAGGCGCGGCACCTGAAGAAGTCCGCGCAGCTGCACGAACTGGTCAACCCGGT
Source organism: Cupriavidus gilardii (assembly GCF_008801915.1). GTDB lineage: Bacteria > Pseudomonadota > Gammaproteobacteria > Burkholderiales > Burkholderiaceae > Cupriavidus > Cupriavidus gilardii. The sequence continues at coordinate 66,594 of NZ_VZOV01000021.1, read as the reverse complement.
GGTCGACGTGCTGGCCGAGATCGTTCGCCGCGGCCAGCTGCAGGGCGTGTTCCGCGAGGGCGTCGATGTGCCCCAGCTCTATCTGACGATCTCGGCGCTGGGCTACTACGTGCTGTCGAATCGCTACACCATCAGCGCGGTGATCGGCCGCGACGTGGCCTCGCAGGACGAGCACGAGCGCTTCGCCAAGCTGCATACGGACATGCTGCTGGCCTATCTGGCGCGGCGCTAGCGCAAGCAAGGGCGCAAGGGAAAGAAAACGGGACCGCGTTGCGGTCCCGTTTGTCATCGGCGGTCTGCTGGCATCTGCCTGCGGCTCAGCGGTACTTGCGGATGAAGTCGCGCAGCTCCGGATAGATCGTTTCGCGCCAGCGGCGGCCCGAGAAGATGCCGTAGTGCCCGCAGCGGGGCGCGGTCAGATGCTGCTTGCGGGTCTTCGGAATGCCGGCGCACAGATCGTGCGCGGCGGCGGTCTGGCCCGCGCCGGAGATGTCGTCGAGCTCGCCCTCGATCGTCATCAGCGCGGTGTGCTTGATGTCCTGCGGCCGCACCGGCTCGCCCTCGATCTCCCACGTGCCATTGGCCAGCCGGAACTCCTGGAAGACTTCGCGGATCGTGTCGAGGTAGTACTCGGCCGCCATGTCGAGCACGGCGTTGTATTCGTCGTAGAAGCGCACGTGCGCCTCGGCATCGTCCGCATCGCCCTCGATCAGGCTCAGGTAGTAGTCGTAATGCGAGGACAGATGGCGGTCCGGGTTCATCGCGACGAAGCCGGCGTGCTGCAGGAAGCCCGGATAGACGCGCCGGCCGTGGCCGGGATAGTTGGCCGGCACGGTGTAGATGACGTTGTTCTCGAACCACTCGTACGACTTGTTGGTCGCCAGCGAGTTGACCGCGGTCGGGCTTTTGCGCGCGTCGATCGGGCCGCCCATCATCGTCATCGTCCTGGGCGTCTTCTCGCCGGCCGAGGCCATCAGCGAGATCGCCGCCAGCACCGGCACCGTCGGCTGGCAGACCGACACGACATGCAGGTTCTCGGCGCCCAGATGGCGGATGAATTCCTGGATGTAGCGAATGTAGTCGGCCAGATGGAAAGGGCCGTCCTCGACCGGCACCATGCGTGCGTCGACCCAGTCGGTCACATAGACCTTGTGGTCCTGCAGCAGCGTGCGCACCGTATCGCGCAGCAGCGTCGCGTGGTGGCCCGACAGTGGCGCGCAGACCAGCACCGACGGTTCGTCCTTCAGCAGCTTGATCGTCTCGGGATCGTCGGCGTAGCGCTTGAAGCGGATCAGCTTGCAGAACGGCTTTTCCATGATCGTCTGTTCGACGATCGGAATATCGCGGCCGTTGGAGCGCACGGACTTGATGTCGAAGGCGGGCTTCTCGTATTCCTTGCCGAGCCGGTACAGCAATTCGTAGCCCGCGGCCAGCCGGGTGGCCCCCGGCACCAGCGACAGCGGGCTCAGGGGGTTGGTAAAGGTCTTGGCCGTCGCCTGGGCCCACGCGGTCAGCGGGTTCAGGATCGAGCGCTGAAATTCATGCAGTTGGTAAAGCATTGCCGAACACCTGCCTTTCGATATCGGGTTTTCTGCTGTGGCGGATTATGCGCCCAACCCGTCCGTTTTGCGAACGACCGTGCGCACGATCTTGCAACGCAGCATATACCTAAAGGTATGACGGCGTGAGTGGAACTCAATAGGACAATGGCTGTAATTCTGGCGCGGTGTTGGACTACACCGACAGGCGGACAACGAGGGGTGCCGTGCAGCGCACAAATAGGGGCCTGAGCCGGAGGGGCAGGTGCCCGGTGGGAGCACCGCGGCAGCGGCGAGAACGGCCGCCGGAAAGGAACGCGGGCCCATCGTCGATGGGCCCGCTTGAGGTCGAGATGCGGAAGCTTGCGCTTACAGCACCGCGGCGATGGCGTCGACCACCGCGTCGATATTGCGGCTATTGAGCGCGGCCACGCAGATGCGGCCGGTGCCGACCGCGTAGATGCCGTGTTCGGTCTTCAGGCGCTCGACCTGCTCGGTGGTCAGGCCCGAATACGAGAACATGCCGCGCTGCGCCTTGACGAAGGAGAAGTCGCGCGACACGCCCTTGGCGGCCAGCTTGTCGACCAGCGCGTGGCGCATCTGCTTGATGCGATCGCGCATTTCGGCCAGTTCTTCTTCCCACATCGCGCGCAGTTCCGGGCTGTTCAGCACGGTCGCGACGACGGTGCCGCCGTGCGTCGGCGGGTTCGAGTAGTTGGTGCGGATCACGCGCTTGACCTGCGACATCACACGCTGGGCCTCTTCCTTGCCGGTGGTCACGATCGACAGCGCGCCGACGCGCTCGCCATACAGCGAGAAGCTCTTCGAGAAGGAGCTCGACACGAAGAAGGGCAGGCCCGACTCGGCGAACAGGCGCACCGCGGCGCCGTCCGGGTCGATGCCGTCGGCAAAGCCCTGGTAGGCCATGTCGAGGAAGGGGATCAGGTTCCGTTCCTTGATGAGGCTCACCACCTGTTGCCACTGCTCGGCCGACAGGTCGACGCCGGTCGGGTTGTGGCAGCAGGCGTGCAGCACGACGATGGTGTTGGCCGGATACGACTTCAGCGACTCGACCATGCCGGCGAAATTGAGGCCGTGGCTCGGCGCGTCGTAGTAGGCATAGTTGACCACCGGGAAGCCGGCGGCTTCGAACAGCGCGCGGTGGTTTTCCCAGCTCGGATCGCTGATCGCGACCTTGGCGTCCGGATACAGGCGCTTCAGGAAGTCGGCGCCGATCTTCAGCGCGCCGGTGCCGCCGAGTGCCTGAGCCGTCACCACACGGCCTTCGGTGATCAGCGGCGAGTTCTTGCCGAACAGCAGCGTCTGCACCGCCTGGTCGTAGGCCGCGATGCCTTCGATCGGCAGGTAGCCGCGCGGCGTGGCGGTCGTCAGGCGCGCCTTCTCGGCTTCCTGCACCGCGCGCAGCAGCGGAATCTTCCCTTCGTCGGTGAAGTACACGCCCACGCCCAGATTGACCTTGTTGGCACGGGTGTCGGCGTTGAACGCTTCATTCAGGCCCAGGATGGGATCGCGCGGGGCCATCTCGACGGCAGAAAACAAACTCATTTGGGATTCTCGTGGTCAGCTATGTAACAAAACGGGAAGGCGTAGAATGCTCGGATTGCGCTGCGGGCGTGCGGTGGGTCCGCCTTGAAACGGACCGCGCAACCCCGAGATTCTAGCGTATCCGCCCGTATTCCAAAGGTTTTCTCCCCGTCTATGTCGAATCTCGCCGTGCCTGTCGCGGATGCCGCTCCCGCCCTGGATGAGGACAAATTCGTCAGCTTCCCCGGCTCGCCATTTCAGCTGTATCAGCCCTATCCGCCGGCCGGCGATCAGCCCGAGGCCATCCGCCAACTGGTCGAGGGCATCGAGGACGGCCTGTCCTACCAGACGCTGCTCGGCGTCACCGGCTCGGGCAAGACCTTCACGATGGCCAACGTGATTGCCCGGATGGGCCGGCCGGCTATCGTCTTTGCCCCGAACAAGACGCTGGCCGCCCAGCTTTACTCGGAGTTCCGCGAATTCTTTCCGCGCAATGCGGTCGAGTATTTCGTCAGCTATTACGACTATTACCAGCCGGAAGCCTACGTTCCGCAGCGCGATCTGTTCATCGAGAAGGACTCGTCGATCAACGAGCATATCGAGCAGATGCGGCTGTCGGCGACCAAGAGCCTGCTGGAGCGGCGCGACACGATTATCGTGGCGACGGTGTCCGCAATCTATGGTATCGGCAACCCGAACGAATACCATCAGATGATTCTGACTTTGCGGGCCGGCGACCGCATCAGCCAGCGCGACGTGATCGCGCGGCTGATCGCGATGCAGTACACCCGCAACGACACCGATTTTCAGCGCGGCACCTTCCGCGTGCGCGGCGACACCGTCGACATCTTCCCGGCCGAACACGCCGAAGTGGCGGTGCGCGTCGAACTGTTCGACGACGAGATCGAGTCGCTGCAGTATTTCGATCCGCTGACCGGCAAGGTGCGACAGAAGATTCCGCGCTTCACCGTCTATCCGTCCAGCCACTACGTGACGCCGCGCGAGACCGTGCTGCGCGCCATCGAGGCGATCAAGGCCGAGCTGCGCGAGCGGCTCGATTTCTTCTACAAGGAAAACAAGCTGGTCGAGGCGCAGCGGCTGGAGCAGCGCACGCGCTTCGACCTGGAAATGCTGGCCGAGCTCGGCTTCTGCAAGGGCATCGAAAACTATTCGCGCCATCTGTCCGGCGCGCGCCCCGGCGATCCGCCGCCGACGCTGGTCGACTACCTGCCGCCCGACGCGCTGATGTTCCTGGACGAATCGCACGTGCTGATCGGCCAGCTCAACGCGATGTACAACGGCGACCGCTCGCGCAAGACCACGCTGGTCGAATACGGCTTCCGGCTGCCGTCGGCGATGGACAACCGGCCGCTGAAGTTCGAGGAGTTCGAGCGCAAGATGCGGCAGGCGGTGTTCGTCACCGCGACGCCCGCCGATTACGAACGGGCCCATGCCGGCCAGGTGGTCGAGCAGGTGGTGCGGCCCACCGGCCTGGTCGATCCGATCATTACCGTGCGCCCGGCGGCGACCCAGGTCGACGATCTGCTGTCCGAGATCCATCTGCGGATCCAGGCCGGCGAGCGCGTGCTGGTGACCACGCTGACCAAGCGGATGGCCGAGCAGCTGACCGAGTTCCTGTCCGAGAACGGCATCAAGGTCCGCTATCTGCATTCGGACATCGACACCGTCGAACGGGTCGAGATCATCCGCGACCTGCGCCTGGGCGCCTTCGACGTGCTGGTCGGCATCAACCTGCTGCGCGAAGGGCTCGATATTCCCGAGGTGTCGCTGGTGGCGATCCTCGACGCGGACAAGGAAGGCTTCCTGCGCGCCGAGCGCTCGCTGATCCAGACGATCGGCCGCGCCGCGCGCAACGTCAACGGCACGGCCATCCTGTACGCCGACCGCATCACCGATTCGATGCGCAAGGCCATCGACGAGACCGAGCGCCGCCGCGCCAAGCAGATCGCATTCAATACGGCCAACGGCATCACGCCGCGCGGCGTGGTCAAGCGGATCAAGGACATCATCGACGGCGTCTACGATCCGAACGAGGTCAAGGCCGAGCTGATGGCCGCCGAGGAGCGCGCGCGCTACGAGGACATGAGCGAGAAGCAGGTCGCCAAGGAAATCAAGCGGCTGGAGAAAAAGATGCTCGACCATGCCAAGAACCTGGAATTCGAGCAGGCCGCACAGGTCCGCGATCAGTTGAGCAAGCTCAAGCAGCAGGTATTTGGCGCCGCGGGCGAGGGCGGGGCGCTGCCGGCCTGAGACCAAAAACCGGGGCGCTGGCTGGCGTCCCGGGGTTAAAATCGGCTCCCTTTCCGTGGCGGCCCGGCACGGCGGTCGCGAATGCCGTCAAAGGCCCGCACGACCCGCACGACCCGCAAGACTCGCAAGACTCGCAAGACTCGCACGAGCCAGACGATCCTAACGATGAAACGCTTCGCCATCTTGATGTGCTGCATGGGTAACATATGCCGCTCGCCGACCGCGGAGGGCGTGTTGCGCGCCAAGCTCGCGCAGGCGGGCCTTGCCGACGCCGTCGACGTCGATTCGGCCGGCACCCACAGCTATCACCTGGGTCACGCGCCGGACCGGCGCGCGCAGCAGCATGCGCTGGCGCGCGGTTATGACCTTGCCGGGCAGCGGGCGCGGCTGGCGGCGGTCGAAGATTTCGGCCGCTTCGATCTGGTGCTGGCGATGGACCGCGACAACCTGGCGCGGCTGCAGGCGCTGTGCCCGCCCGAGCATCGCCACAAGGTCAAGCTGCTGATGCACTTCGCGACCCGGCACGACGCCGACGAAGTGCCCGATCCCTACTACGGCGAAGGCGACGGCTTCGAGCGCGTGCTCGATTACGTCGAGGACGCCTGCGACGGTATCGTCGCGATGTTGCGCCAACGGCAATGACCCAGGGGCCGCGCCGCGGCCCGTCTGCCTCCCACCGGCGTGCGTCCGCCCTGATCCGCGTGAATCGCGCCAGTCTCTCCCTCCCTTTCCGATGTTTCGATCCCTGCTTCGCAAATGGCGCGAGTCGCGCAATGCCAGCCTGCAACTGGACGCCATCCTGTCCGCCGCCAATCCCGACGGCACGCTGGCCGAGCGCAACGGCTGGCTGATCGAGCTGGGCTACTGGCTGCGGCGCGACGGTCTGCCGGCCGACGAGGCGGGGGGAGCCGGCCGGCATGACACCACCTGGCGCGAGCATGTCCGGTTGCGCTATCTGCTGCAGGTGCTGGAACGCAATCCGGAGCTCGCGGCGCGCTTTGCGCGGACCGTCCGATCGATCGTGCGCGACAACGATCCGACGGGCCTGTTCTGCGACACCGGCGTCGCCTCGCACCCCGGCTTCTGGGGCGAAATGATGGACCGCCTGCAGGCGCGCTTCCTGTCGCCGCCGCCCAATCGCGGCGACATGGCCGACCTGTTCGCGCTGCTGTTCGTCGGCGAGCGCGACGCCGACTGGGTGGCGGCGCTCGACGCCGAGCTGCTCGATCGCCTCGGCGCGCTGCTGATGTTCGCGCCGGAGCAGGGCGGCGGGCTGGAAGGCGAAGCCGGGCACGACGTCGACGAACCAGCGGACGGCGACGTGGGCGGCGCCTCCGCCGACAACGAGCTTGCCACCCATGCCGCCTCGGCTGCCGGCCAGGCGATGCACGCACGCTACCGCGACGATTTCGCCCGCACCCTGGCCAGCAGCATCCAGGTGCTGGCCAGCCAGGTGCGCGCGACCGGCCTGAGCCAGGCGATCCGCGCGCGTCTGCAGGGACGGGTCGAGGACACGCCGTTCTTCCGCCTCGGCCCTGCCGTCGCCGCGCTGTGCGAGGAGGGGCTGCCGCGCGACAGCGATGCCTTCCGGCACCGCTTGAACTACTGCCGCGCCCTGCTCGACGGTTGCCACGACGCCGCCCGCCATGTCTACGCGGACCTGGAAGAGAACGGCGTCTCGGTCGAGGTCGTGTTCCAGATCGAGCGGATGAAGGTGCGGCTGGCGCGCATCGACATGTTGCTGGCCGCCTGGGTCGATCCCGCGCGCCGCGGCAAGGTGGCGCAACTGGCGGGCGAGCTGATCCGCACGACGCAGGCGCGCCGCAGCGTCAAGCATCTGGCCGCGGAGTCCTTCTTGCAGCTGGCCCGCAAGGTGGTCGAACGTTCCGCCGAGACCGGCGAGCACTACATCACGCGCGATCGCAAGGAGTACGGCGAACTGGTGCGCGCGGCGGCCGGCGGCGGCCTGATTACCGTGGCCACGGTCTATCTGAAATTCCTGATCTATGGCCTGCACCTGGACAAGTTCATCGAAGGACTGCTGGCCTCGCTGAACTATGCCGGCAGCTTCCTGGCGATCCACTTCGCCCATTTCACGCTGGCGACCAAGCAGCCGGCGATGACGGGCCCGGCGCTGGCGCACCGGCTCGATGCGGTCGGGCGGCCGGAGGGCAGGGAGGCCTTCGTCGACGACACCATCGCGATGATCCGCTCGAATGCGGCGGCGATCGTCGGCAACCTGGCGGTGGTGTTTCCGGTGGCGCTGGCGATCCAGTGGCTGGCCGGCAAGCTGCTGTCGGTCAATCTGATCACGCCGGACAAGGCGATCGCCACCATCGAGTCGTTCTCGATCCTCGGGCCCACGCCGCTGTATGCGGTCTTCACCGGCGTGCTGCTATGGGTATCGAGCCTGATCGCCGGCTGGGCCGACAACTGGTTCGCGCTGCACCGGATGCACGACGTGCTGGCTTACCACCGCCGCTTGCGCTATGTGCTCGGCGAGCGGGGCGCGGTACGGGTGGCCGACTTCTGGAAGCGGAACGTGTCCGGTATCGCGGCCAATGTCTCGCTCGGCTTCCTGCTCGGCCTGGGGCCGGAAATCCTGAGCTTCTTCGGGCCGCATATCGAGGTCCGGCACGTGACGCTGTCGACCGGGTCGGTCGGCACCGCGCTCGGCGTGCTCGGGGTCGAGGCGCTGCGGCTGCCGTCGCTGTGGCTGGCGGTGGCCGGCATCGCGCTGATGGGGCTGCTGAATGTCGCGGTCAGCTTCGCGCTGGCCTTCCACATGGCCCTGCGCTCGCGCAATCTGCGCAGGGTCGACCGGCGGGCGTTGAGCGCCGCGGTACGGGCGCGCATCCTGCGCCATCCGCTGTCGCTGATCGTGCCGCCGCGCCAGGCGCCGGCAGGGGCCGGAACCCGCGAGGCCTAGCCGAACCGGTTCTGCAGATGCCGGGAAGACCCCACCTTCACCGCGGTATCTGCCGGACAAGTGACATGGGTAGTTGACCGATTTAGTCGGGAAATTTATACTTGACGAAATTCATCAGGTATTACCCCCGCAATCATGAGATTGACGACCAAAGGCCGCTTCGCGGTGACCGCCATGATCGACCTGGCCATGCGCCAGGACCAGGGGCCGGTGACGCTGGCCGGCATCAGCCAACGCCAGAAGATCTCGCTGTCCTATCTGGAACAGCTGTTCGCCAAGCTGCGCCGGCACCAGATCGTCGAGAGCGTGCGTGGCCCGGGCGGCGGATACAGCCTGGCGCGCAAGTCCGAGGACGTGACGGTGGCCGACATCATCATCGCGGTGGACGAGCCGCTCGACGCCACCCAGTGCGGCGGCAAGGGCAACTGCAATGGCGACGAGAATACCGGCCGCTGCATGACCCACGAGCTGTGGGCGACGCTGAATCAGAAGATGGTCGAGTATCTGGATTCGGTCTCGCTGAAGGATCTGGTCGAGCAGCAGCGCGCCCGCCAGCCCGGCGTGCTGCGCGACATGCGCGAGGACGGCGGCGCCCGCCAGCCGGCACCGGCGGCGCGCACGCAACCGAGCGCGGCGGAAAAGGCGGACAAGCCCGCCCGGCCCAAGATGGTGAATTCGGTTTTCAGCCTGGCGCAGTCCTGAGCGGACCGCGGCCAGGCGACGCACAGTGTCCCACCCGGCAGTCAAAACAAGGCAGTGACAACGATGAGCACCCCACATTTCCCGATCTACATGGATTATTCGGCCACCACGCCGGTGGACCCGCGCGTGGCGGACAAGATGATTCCGTATCTGCGCGAGCAGTTCGGCAATCCCGCGTCGCGCAGCCACGCCTACGGCTGGGAAGCCGAGAAGGCCGTCGAGGAAGCGCGCGAGCAGGTCGCCGCGCTGGTCGGCGCCGATCCGCGCGAGATCGTCTGGACTTCCGGCGCGACCGAGTCCGACAACCTGGCGATCAAGGGCGCGGCCAATTTCTACTCGGGCAAGGGCAAGCACATCATCACGGTCAAGACCGAACACAAGGCCGTGCTCGACACCACGCGCGAACTGGAGCGCCAGGGTTTCGAGGTGACCTACCTGGACGTGCAGGAAAACGGTCTGATCGACATCGAGGTGTTCAAGCAGGCGCTGCGCCCGGACACCATCCTGGTGTCGGTGATGCTGGTCAACAACGAGATCGGCGTGATCCAGGACATCGAGCAGATCGGCGAGATCTGCCGCGAGAAGGGCATCATCTTCCATTGCGACGCCGCGCAGGCCACCGGCAAGGTCGAGATCGACCTGTCGAAGCTGAAGGTCGACCTGATGTCGTTCTCGGCGCACAAGACCTATGGCCCGAAGGGCATCGGCGCGCTGTACGTCCGCCGCAAGCCGCGCGTGCGCATCGAGGCGCAGATGCACGGCGGCGGCCACGAGCGCGGCATGCGCTCGGGCACGCTGGCGACGCACCAGATCGTCGGCATGGGTGAGGCCTTCCGCATCGCCCGCGAGGAAATGGCGACCGAGAACGAGCGCATCCGCATGCTGCGCGACCGCCTGTGGAACGGCCTGTCCGGCATGGAAGAGGTTTATCTGAACGGCGATTTCGAGCGCCGCGTGCCGCACAACCTGAACGTCAGCTTCAACTTCGTCGAAGGCGAGTCGCTGATCATGGCGATCAAGGACGTCGCCGTGTCGTCGGGCTCGGCCTGCACCTCGGCCTCGCTGGAGCCGTCCTATGTGCTGCGCGCGCTGGGCCGCAACGACGAACTGGCGCACAGCTCGATCCGCTTCACCGTCGGCCGCTTCACCACCGAACAGGAGATCGATTACACGGTCGAACTGTTGAAGAGCAAGATCGGCAAGCTGCGCGACCTGTCCCCGCTGTGGGAGATGTACAAGGACGGCGTGGACCTGAATTCGATTCAATGGGCGGCGCATTGAACGCTGTCCATCCGACCCCATAAAAGATACGTCACAGAGGTAGCCAAATGTCTTACTCCAACAAGGTACTCGACCACTACGAAAACCCCCGTAACGTCGGCTCGTTCGACAAGAACGACGACGCCGTCGGCACCGGCATGGTCGGCGCGCCGGCCTGCGGCGACGTGATGAAGCTGCAGATCAAGGTCAACGAGCAGGGCGTGATCGAGGACGCGAAGTTCAAGACCTACGGTTGCGGCTCGGCGATCGCCTCGTCGTCGCTGGTGACCGAGTGGGTCAAGGGCAAGACCGTGGACCAGGCGCTGGAGATCAAGAACACCCAGATCGCCGAGGAACTGGCGCTGCCGCCGGTCAAGATCCACTGCTCGATCCTGGCCGAGGACGCGATCAAGGCCGCGGTCGAAGACTACAAGAAGAAGCACGCGGGCGCCCCGACGCAACAGGCCGCCTGAGCGATCGAAGGGAAGTGGTAGCGATGATCACATTGACCGAAAAAGCCGCGAAGCACGTTTCGCGCTATCTGGACCGCCGGGGCAAGGGCATCGGCCTGCGGCTCGGCGTCAAGACGACCGGCTGTTCCGGCCTGGCGTACAAGCTCGAGTATGTCGACGAGCTGCAGCCGGAGGACCAGGTGTTCGAGTCGCACGGCGTCAAGGTGGTGGTCGATCCCAAGAGCCTGCCCTATATCGACGGCACCGAGCTCGACTTCGCCCGCGAAGGGTTGAACGAGGGCTTCCGCTTCAACAACCCGAACGTCAAGGACGAGTGCGGGTGCGGGGAATCGTTCCGCGTGTAAGGCCGGCGGCCTGAGCGTGTTCCTCTCCCGCTGGCGGGAGAGGGCCGGGCACGGTGGCGGCGCCTCGCGCCTCGGCGCGCGCCGCCGCCCCCGCCACAGCCTTCCAGCAGGACTACCTTGAAAGACGATTACTTTGCCTTGTTCGGGCTGCCGGCCCGCTTCACCGTCGACGAGGCCGCGCTCGACGCCGCCTACCGCACGGTGCAATCGCAGGCCCACCCGGACCGCTTTGCCCACGCGGGCGACGCCGAACGGCGCGTCGCGATGCAATGGGCCGCGCATGCGAACGAGGCCTACCGGACCCTGCGCCAGCCGCTCAAGCGCGCGATCTATCTGCTGTCGCTGCGCGGCATCGATATCCAGGCCGAGAACAATACGGCCATGGCGCCCGACTTCCTGATGCAGCAGATGGAATGGCGCGAGGCGCTGCAGGACGCGGTACAGCAGCGCGACGCCGCGGCGCTGGACGCGCTGCTGCGTTCGCTGCGCCAGCAGAAGCGCGAACGCCAGAGCGCACTGGGCGGACTGCTCGATGCCGGCGACAACGAGGCCGCGGCCGCCGCGGCGCGCCAGCTGATGTTCGTCGAGAAGATCGAGCACGACGCGAGCGAGGCGATCGACCGCCTCGAAGGCTAGCGCGGCAGGCACCATCGCGGGGGCCATGACACAATGGCGCCCCGGCAAAAGCGGGTAATGCGGCAGCGCGCCGGGCCTTCGCCCGGCCATCGCGCCGCCCGCCCCGACAACAGAAGATTGACATGGCACTGCTTCAGATTTCCGAACCCGGCATGTCGCCGGCGCCCCACCAGCGACGGCTCGCGGTCGGTATCGACCTTGGCACCACCAATTCGCTGGTAGCGGCCGTCCGCAACAGCATTCCCGAGGTGCTGGCCGACGAGAGCGGCCGCACGCTGCTGCCGTCGGTGGTGCGCTATCTGCCGAACCAGAGCGCGCAGATCGGCTTCCGCGCGCAGGAAGAGGCGGTGCGCGACCCCAAGAACACGATCGTCTCGGTCAAGCGCTTCATGGGCCGTGGCCTGCACGACGTCGCGCATATCGAGCACACCCCGTACGACTTCGTCGACGCGCCGGGCATGCTGCAGATCAAGACCGTCGCCGGCATCAAGAGCCCGGTCGAGGTGTCGGCCGAGATCCTGGCCACGCTGCGCCAGCGCGCCGAGGATGCGCTGGGCGACGACCTGGTCGGCGCGGTGATCACCGTGCCCGCCTATTTCGACGATGCGCAGCGCCAGGCGACCAAGGACGCGGCGCGTCTGGCCGGCCTCGAGGTGCTGCGCCTGCTGAACGAGCCGACCGCGGCGGCGATCGCCTACGGACTCGACAACGCCTCGGAAGGGATCTACGCGGTCTACGACCTGGGCGGCGGCACTTTCGATATCTCGGTGCTGAAGCTGACCAAGGGCGTCTTCGAGGTGATGGCGACCGGCGGCGATTCCGCACTGGGCGGCGACGACTTCGACCAGCGGCTGGTCTGCTGGATCGTCGAGCAGGCCGGCCTGCAACCGCTGTCGGCCGAGGACACGCGCCTGCTGATGGTGCGTGCGCGCGCCGCCAAGGAAGCGCTGTCGGAAGCCGACAGCACGGTCATCGACGCGGTGCTGGGCACCGGCGAGATCGTCCACCTGCCCTTGACCGCCGAGCAGTTCCGCGAGATGACCGCGCATCTGGTGCAGAAGACACTGGCGCCGGTGCGCAAGGCGCTGCGCGATGCCGGCGTGGCGCCCGACGAGGTCAAGGGCGTGGTGCTGGTCGGCGGCGCCACGCGCATGCCGTCGATCCGCAAGGCGGTTGCCGATTTCTTCGGCCAGCCGCCGCTGACCAACCTCGATCCGGACAAGGTGGTCGCGCTGGGCGCGGCGATGCAGGCCAATCTGCTGGCCGGCAACAACGCGCCGGGCGACGACTGGCTGCTGCTCGACGTGATCCCGCTGTCGCTGGGCGTCGAGACGATGGGCGGCCTGGTCGAGAAGATCATTCCGCGCAACAGCACGATCCCGGTGGCGCGCGCGCAGGAATTCACCACCTTCAAGGATGGCCAGACCGCGATGGCGATCCACGTGCTGCAGGGCGAGCGCGAGCTGGCCAGCGACTGCCGTTCGCTGGCGCGTTTCGAGCTGCGCGGGATTCCGCCGATGGTGGCCGGCGCCGCGCGTATCCGCGTGACCTACCAGGTCGATGCCGATGGCCTGCTGTCGGTGTCGGCGCGCGAGACGCAGTCGGGCGTCGAGGCCTCGATCGCCGTCAAGCCCTCGTACGGGCTCGGCGACGACGATATCGCGCGGATGCTGCAGGACAGCTTCCGCGAGGCCGAGCACGACATGAAGACCCGTGCGCTGGCCGAGGAGCGCGTCGAGGCCGAGCGCCTGCTGGAGGCCACGCGCAGCGCGCTGCAGGCCGACGGCGATCTGCTGTCGGACGACGAGCGCGCCGAGGTCGAAGCGCTGATGGCGCGCGTACGCGAGACCGCCGCCGGCGACGACCATCTGGCGATCAAGGCCGCCATCGAAACGCTGTCGCGCGGCACCGACGAGTTCGCGGCCCGCCGCATGGACCGCTCGATCAAGCAGGCGCTGGCCGGCCGCAAGGTGCAGGAGCTCGGCTGAGCGCGCTCGCCGCGACCGCCCGCCATCCCCAAATCAGGACCCGATATGCCACAGATTGTCGTACTGCCCCACGCCGAATACTGCCCCGAGGGCGCCGTCATCGAAGCCAGGAAGGGCACCAGCATCTGCGATGTGCTGCTCGAGCATGACATCGAGATCGAGCATGCCTGCGAGAAGTCGTGTGCCTGCACCACTTGCCACGTGGTGGTGCGCGAGGGCTTCGATTCGCTGAACGAAGCCGAAGAGAAAGAGGAAGACCTGCTCGACAAGGCCTGGGGCCTCGAGCCGAATTCCCGGCTGTCCTGCCAGGCGATCGTCGCCGACGAAGACCTGACCATCGAGATTCCCAAATACACGATCAACCACGCCAAGGAAGGCCACTGAGCCTTGCAGTGCCTGCCCGGGCGGCATGGCAACCCCGACGGCGAACGAAGACCTTGGAGAACCCCTGATGAAATGGACCGACACCTATGACATCGCGGCGGCGCTGTACGACAAGTACCCCGACGTCGATCCGCTGACCGTGCGCTTCACCGACCTGCGCCGCTGGGTGCTGGAGCTGGACGGCTTCGACGACCTGCCCGAGCGTTCGGGCGAGAAGATCCTCGAGGCCATCCAGGCCGCGTGGATCGCGGAAGCCGAGTAGGCTGCGGACGCAAAAAAAAAAGCGCGCTTCCATGAAGCGCGCTTTTTTGTTGGGCCGCCGCGGCGACCTCAGTCTTCCCGCCGCAGATGCGGGAACAGGATCACGTCGCGGATGTTCGGGCTGTCGGTCAGCAGCATCACCAGGCGGTCGATGCCGATGCCGCAGCCGCCCGTCGGGGGCATGCCGTATTCCAGTGCGCGGATGTAGTCGGCGTCGAAATACATCGCCTCCTCGTCGCCGGCGTCCTTCTGCTCGACCTGCTTGCGGAAGCGCTCGGCCTGGTCCTCGGCATCGTTGAGCTCCGAGAAGCCGTTGGCGATCTCGCGGCCGGTGATGAACAGCTCGAAGCGCTCGGTGATGCCGGGCACCGTATCGGAGGCGCGCGCCAGCGGCGACACCTCGACCGGATAGTCGACGATGAAGGTCGGCTCCCACAGCTGGCTCTCGGCGGTCTCCTCGAACAGCACCAGTTGCAGCGTGCCCAGTCCGGCGTTCAGGAATTGCGGCGCGCTGGTGTTGACGCCGAACTTCTTCAGCTCGGCACGCAGGAATTCGGCATCGGCCAGCTGCGCATCGGTGTATTGCGGCGCGTACTTCTGGATCGCCTGCGTGATCGTCAGACGATGGAAGGGCTTGCCCAGGTCCAGCTCGCGTCCCTGGTAGGTCAGCGTCGCACTGCCGCGCGCGTCGATCGCCGCCTTGCGGATCAGGTCCTCGGTGAAGTCCATCAGCCACCGGTAGTCGGTATAGGCCGCGTAGAACTCCATCATCGTGAACTCGGGGTTGTGGCGCGGGCTGACCCCCTCGTTGCGGAAATTGCGGTTGATCTCGAACACGCGCTCGAAGCCGCCGACGATCAGGCGCTTCAGATAGAGCTCGGGCGCGATGCGCAGGAACATCTGCATGTCCAGCGCATTGTGGTGCGTGATGAAGGGCTTGGCCGCGGCGCCGCCGGGAATCGGATGCAGCATCGGCGTTTCGACTTCCATGAAGCCGGCCTCGGCCATATGGCGGCGCAGCGACGAGATCGCCTCGGTCCGGGCGCGGAAGGTCGCGCGCGTCTCCGGCGAAACGATCAGGTCGACATAGCGCTGGCGGTACTTCATTTCCTGGTCGGCCAGGCCGTGGAACTTGTCCGGCAGCGGCCGCAGCGACTTCGACAGCAGGCGCAGCTCCTGCACCTGCACCGACAGTTCGCCCTTGTTGGTGCGGAACAGCAGCCCGCGCGCGCTGACGATGTCGCCCAGGTCCCAGTGCTTGAACTGCGCGTAGACCTCTTCGCCGACCTTGTCGCGCGTGATGTAGAACTGGATCTGGCCGCTGCCGTCCTGCACCGTGGCGAAGCTGGCCTTGCCCATCACGCGCTTGAGCATCATGCGGCCGGCCACCGCGACCTCGACCGGACTGGCCTCGAGCGCGGCCTGGTCGGCCTCGCCGTACTGCGCGTGCAGGCTGGCGGCCTGGTGGGTCGGGCGGAAGTCGTTGGGAAAGGCGACGCCTTGCTGACGCAGCGCTTGCAGCTTCTCGCGCCGTTCGGCAATGATCTTGTTTTCGTCGACGGCGGGGGCCTGCTCGGCAGGCGCGCGGGTGGGTTCGGTCATGATGTCGTCAAAGGGCGGGGCACGAGGGCCGCGCGGGAAAGTCAGGTATTGCGGATATCGTCCAGTTCGGTGCTGCCGAAGTCGGCGCGCTGCAGATAGGCGGCGATGCGGGCCGCGGCCTCGTCGGGGCTGGTCAGCTGCGCGTTGGCCTTCAGCGAGCGGAAGCGTTCGACCTGGGCGAAGTCGGCCTCGCGGATCGCGGCCTGCATGCCGGTATCGACCACGCCCGGGGCCAGCGCCACCGCGCGCACGCGGCGCTCGGCCGGCAGCGACGCGTATTCGGCATTGACCGAGCGCACGAACATGTCGAGCGCCGCCTTGCCGGCGCAGTAGGCACTCCAGCCCTCGACCGGCCGGCGCGCGGCGCCCGACGAGATCGCCAGCACCTTGCGCGGGCAGCCAAAGCGCTCGCTGCGCGCCAGAAAGGCCGCGGTCATCGTCATCGGCGACACCAGGTTGGTCATCAGGTGCGGCACCAGCGTGGCCTCCTGCAGCTCGGCGATCGGCGCGATCGGCTCGATCACGCCGGCGTTCAGCACCAGCGTCGCGCTGGCGGGGGCGTCGATGCTGTCGAGCACGCTCGCCAGCCAGCTTGCCGCCTGCGCGGGCTTCGACAGGTCCTGCAGATGCCAGGCGATCGGCACGCCGCTGGCCTGCGCGGCCTGCTCCAGTTCGGCATTGCGGCTGCGCGCCACGCATACCAGCCGGTTGCCCGGCACCATCAGCGCGCGCACCAGCGCGGCGCCCAGCCCGCGCGAGGCGCCGGTGACGATGATCAGATGCGATGCGTCGGTCGTAGCGTCGGTCGATGCGGCTGTGGTCATGGATGTCGCCCTGGCGGAGAGAGAGGTCGGACCCCGCGGCACGGCCGCGCCGCGGGATGGGTGGCGCGGCCGGCGCCGGTGCTGCGCTTACAGGCCCTGTTTCAGGCTCGCTTCGATGAAGTTGTCCAGGTCGCCGTCCAGCACCTTCTGCGTGTTGGACATTTCGACGTTGGTGCGCAGGTCCTTGATGCGGCTCTGGTCCAGCACGTACGAGCGGATCTGGTGGCCCCAGCCCACATCGGTCTTGGTCGATTCGAGCTTGTCGGCCTCGGCCTGGCGCTTGCGCATCTCGTGCTCGTACAGGCGCGACTTCAGCATCGACATCGCCTCGGCGCGGTTGCGGTGCTGCGAGCGGTCGTTCTGGCACTGCACCACGATGCCGGTCGGAATATGCGTGATCCGCACCGCCGAATCGGTCTTGTTGATGTGCTGGCCGCCCGCGCCGGAGGCGCGATAGGTATCGACGCGCAGGTCCGCCGGATTGATCTCGACCTCGAACGAGTCGTCGACCTCCGGATAGACGAACACCGACGAGAACGAGGTGTGCCGGCCGCCCGAGGAATCGAACGGCGACTTGCGCACCAGCCGGTGCACGCCGGTCTCGGTACGCAGATAGCCGAACGCGTATTCGCCCTCGACCTTGATCGTGGCGCTCTTGATGCCGGCGACGTCGCCCTCGGATTCTTCCAGCACCTCGGCCTTGAAGCCCTTGCGCTCGCAGTACTTCAGGTACTGGCGCAGCAGCATCGAGGCCCAGTCGCACGCCTCGGTACCGCCGGCGCCGGCCTGGATGTCGATGAAGGCATTGGCCTGATCGAGTTCGCCGGAGAACATGCGGCGGAACTCCATGTCGGCGACGGTCGCCTCGAAGCCCTTGACGTCCTCTTCGATCGACACCAGCGTG
Source organism: Cupriavidus gilardii (assembly GCF_008801915.1). Classification (GTDB taxonomy): domain Bacteria; phylum Pseudomonadota; class Gammaproteobacteria; order Burkholderiales; family Burkholderiaceae; genus Cupriavidus; species Cupriavidus gilardii. Next base: position 48,933 of record NZ_VZOV01000021.1, on the reverse strand, counting down.
TCGTCATCGCCCTCTTCACGCGCGAGCTCGAACAGCTCCTGCGCGCTTTCCAGATCCTCGGTCAGCTTGCCCAGGACCTGGACCACGCCTTCGAGCATCTTCTTTTCCTTGCCGAGATCCTGGGCCCGCTTCGGGTTGTTCCAGACCTCGGGGTCCTCCAGTTCGCCGTTGACTTCGGCCAGACGTCCTACCTTGACGTCGTAGTCAAAGATACCCCCGTAGATCTTCCGTCCGGGAACGGAGATCGGAGATGGCGCCGGAGATGGCGTTGAGGCGTTCTGCTTCCATGGTGTTCTTGCGCTTTGAAAACCGTGAATTATAGCGGAACGGGGAGGCATTCCCCGGGCAATGACGGATAATGCGCCGCGCGGACGGCCACGCTTTGGCGATGCCGGGGCCGCGGCGGCTCGGGTCCTGCCCGGGTCACCGCTGGGCGATTCCGGACGCCGCGCCGAACTGTGGCCGTGACCGATGGTCTACAGTTGCGGGTGCGTCAACCGTTACATCGGTGGCGCCGCTTCCGTTTTTATCCGCCGTTCCAGTCCGCCGCCGCGACAGCCGGGCCCGTAGATCCGGGCCATCGATATTGCGGCGGGCGCCAGATTTCCGATGCCGCCATGACGATGCCAGCCACCACGACCTTCCCGACCGCGACCGCCACCGACGCCCCCGCCATCGGCCGGCGTCGCGCCATCGCCGCGCTGGCCGCCACGATGCTGGCCACGCTGGCCGGCTGCGGCACGGTGGGCGAGGGCGGCCCCGCGCCGGATGGCTTCTACCGTGTCCGCTCCGGTGACACGTTGTATTCGATCGCGCGCCGCCATCGCCGCTCGGTGCGCGATCTGGTGCGCTGGAACGCGTTGCCAAGCGCCGACCGCATCGAAGTGGGCCAGCTGATCCGCGTCCGGCCTGCCGCCGGCGCCACGGCGGCGGCGGCGAGCAACGCCAGCGGCCCGACCACGGTCGAGGACACGCCGCGCGCCGCGGCGCCGTCGAGCCGGCCGCCGTCCAGCCGCATCGCGCTGCAATGGCCGGCGGACGGCACGGTCACGCACGGCTATTCGCCGCCGTCGAGCAAGGGCCTTCGCATCGCGGTGCCGGCCAACGGCACCGTGCGCGCGGCCGCGGCCGGCTGGGCCATCCATGTCGGCGCGCTGCGCGGCTATGGCACGCTGGTGATCGTCAAGCACAACGACGACTGGCTGACCGTCTACGGCAATCTGGATCAGCCGATGGTCAAGGAAGGCGCCCACGTCGATGCGGGCCAGGTGGTGGGCCGCATGGGCGCCGCCGCCAGCGAGCTGCATTTCGAGGTGCGCGGCAACGGCAAGCCGGTCGATCCGGCCAGCATGCTGCCCGCACGGGGATAGGCGATCCGTTTCGTCGTCCCCACGCAGGCGGCGACCCAGTGACTGCAAACTGGCCGGACAAGCCGCTGCCGCCCCGCCTGCGCGGGGGCGACAGCGTGAGGCGCCGGCTTGCTATTGCGCGTGCTCGATCACCATCTGCACGCGCGTGACGCCGTTGAAGGTGTTGTTGTCGAGCCGGTAGGCGACCATCGCGCTGGCGCCCAGCGTGTCGGCGTGGTTGAACCAGATCGCGTCGAACTGGCGCTTGCCGCGTCCGAGCTGCAGCTTCAGATGCTTGCCCTTGAGCACGGTCTGGCGCAGCACGTCGAACTCCCCGCAGAAGGTCGGCGGCGGGAAGCCCTGGCCCCATACCTGCTGCTCCAGCAGCGACACGAAGGCCGGATCGAAGCAGTGGTCCTCGATCTCGCCGTCGGTCTCGATCACGCGGGCCAGGTGATCGTCGGTCAGCCATTCGCGGCCGATGCCCTCGAACGCGTCCATGAAGCGTTCGAAGTCGCCGGCCCGCAGCGTCAGGCCGGCCGCCATCGCATGGCCGCCGAACTTGACCAGCAGACCGGGATGACGCTTGGAGACCAGATCGAGCGCATCGCGCAGATGAAAGCCCGGGATCGAGCGGCCCGAGCCCTTGATCGTGGCCTCGTCGCCCGGCGCGAAGGTGATCGTCGGCCGATGGAATTTCTCCTTCAGGCGCGACGCGACGATGCCGATCACGCCCTGGTGCCAGGTGTCGTTGAACACGCTGACGGTAAAGCGCGACGACGGATCGAGCCCGTCCAGCGGACGTTCGAGGATCTGCAGCGCTTCCTGCTGCATGCCCGCCTCGATGTCGCGCCGCTCCCGGTTCATCGCATCGAGCTGCTGGGCGATCTCCCAGGCGCGCTCCGCATCGTCGCTGAGCAGGCATTCGATGCCGAGCGACATGTCCGCCAGCCGTCCCGCGGCGTTCAGCCGCGGCCCCAGGCCGAAGCCGAGATCGAAGGTGGTGGCGCGGCTGGCCTCGCGTCCGGCCGCGCGGAACAGCGCGGCCACGCCCGCATGCATGCGGCCCGCGCGCATGCGCTTCAGGCCCTGCGCGACCAGGATGCGGTTGTTGGTGTCGAGCTTGACCACGTCGGCCACGGTACCGAGCGCGACCAGATCGAGCAGCGTGTCCAGCCGCGGCTGGCTGGCCGGCGTGAACACGCCGCGCTGGCGCAGTTCGGCGCGCAGCGCCAGCAGCACGTAGAACATCACGCCGACGCCTGCCAGGTTCTTGCTGGGGAAGCCGCAGCCCGGCTGGTTCGGATTGACGATCACCGCGGCGTCGGGCAGCCGGTCGCCCGGCAGATGGTGGTCGGTGACGACCACGTCGATGCCGCGCGCATTGGCCGCGGCCACGCCATCGACGCTCGCGATGCCGTTGTCGACGGTGACGATCACGTCGGGATTGCGCTGCGCCGCCAGCGCGACGATCTCCGGCGTCAGGCCGTAGCCGTATTCGAAGCGGTTCGGCACGATGTAGTCGACCTGCGCGCCGAGCATCCGCAAACCGCGCACGCCGACCGCGCAGGCGGTGGCGCCGTCGCAGTCGTAATCGGCGACGATCAGCAGCCGGCGGCGGGCCGCGATCGCGTCGGCCAGATAGACTGCGGCGCGGTCGATGCCCTTCATCGCCTGCGGCGCCATCAGCTCGGGCAGGTCGGTGGCCAGCTCGCGCGCATGGGTGACGCCGCGCGCCGACAGGATGCGCGCCAGCGTCGGATGCAGGCCCAGCGCGGCGAGGGCGCTGGCGTGGTCGGGCTGGTGGGGGCGGATCGCGATGCGGGTCATGGAGTCGGAACGATAGCGGAGCAGGGGCCGGCGCGGCGGCAACGCATACTGAGCGGGTAAGACGGGAGAAGTGGCATCGGCATGGTCGCGCTCATGCGGCCAGCGCCAGATCGGACAGCAGCGCGCGCCAGTCGCCGCGCATGCCCAGGCCGCGCCAGAACTTGCGCAGGTCGCCCCGGCGCACGGTGAATTCGGCGTGATGGTCGTCGCCGCCGAGCACCAGCGTCAGCGCCTGCAGCCGGCCCGCCTCGAGCGCGGCCAGCGCCGGCGCGAACCAGTCGGCCTCGAGCGCATGCAGCCGCTCGATCCAGCTGCCCCAGTCCTCGGCGATATAGGCCGAGGCGCAGGCATCGAGCAGTGCCATGGCACTGCCGTCGGCGTGCTGCGACGTCTCCGAGGCCAGCGCCGCCAGCGAGGACGGCAAGGGCCGGCATGCGGCGCCGCCGGCCAGCGCCAGCCCGCGCAGCAGCGGATCGTCGGCCAGCACCGTATCGGCCAGCCGTGGCACCGGCCGCAGCGCGCCGCCGCCATGCAGCCAGACCGAGTTGACGGGCAGCGCGCCGCTGGCCTCGCGCGCCTGGTTGACCGGATGGTCGAACCAGGTCATCTGGATCTCGTTCTGCAGCCGACGCCAGTCACGCTCGCGCGGGCCGGACTGCATCCACACATCGATATTGCGGCCGGCCGCGCGCAGCGGCGGCGTCGCGTCCAGCGGGCCGAACACGGCCTCGGGCAGATACCAGCGGCCGGGATGGGGAGCGTCCAGCGCAATGCCGGAATCGTCCAGCAGCGGCCCGATGGCCTCGCGCAGCGCGGCCGATTCGGCGGCGTCCAGCGTCAGCAGCGCCGGGTCCATCAGCACCAGATGATCGCGCGCGGCATGGATATGGACCGGCTGCAGGCAGACCCACGACCGCTCGTCGCGGCCCGCCGCGGCGCCGCCATGGTCGGCCAGCCGCATGTAGGGGGCGGTGGGCACGCGCGCCGTGTCCAGGCCCGCGCGCGCCGCCAGCCAGCGTTCATGCGGCAGCGAGCGCAGCGCGGTCGGGTCGTAGCCCTGGCCGTGGCGCTCGCGCGCAGTGGCGCCAGCGCGGGTCAGCAACTTTCCCAGCGCCGGCAACTCCAACTGGCGCAGCAGCGCGCCGGCAATGCCGCCACCGGTGCCGTTCGGTTCGTCCAGGCCCTCGGTATCCGCGCCGGGCGGGACCGAAAAGGGCACAATCAGGGTCAGGTGCGTCGTCATGGTTGGCGAGATTGTAAACTCGCGGCTGGCCGGCGCGTCCCGATTCACCGAATTGGCGCCGGATTTGCGCGGGCAGTTGCGCGGGCAATTGCGCCCATCGCGCATTGGCAACGAACACAGGAACCGTCTTGAACTTTCCCTACGAGTGGCAGATCGGCTGGCGCTATACCCGCGCCAGCAAACGCGCCAGCCGCAATACCTTCATCTCGTTCATCTCGATGATCTCGATGCTCGGCATCGCGCTCGGCGTGGCCGCGCTGATCGTCGTGCTGTCGGTGATGAACGGCTTCCAGAAGGAGGTGCGGGACCGCATGCTGTCGGTGCTCGCGCATATCGAGGTGATCGGCCCTTCCACGCTGCCGGACTGGCGCCGCACCGCCGCCGAGGCGATGCGCAACAAGGAGGTCGTCGGCGCGGCGCCCTATGTCGCCGCGCAGGCGATGCTGACGCGCGACGACACGGTGCGCGGCGTGCTGCTGCGCGGCGTCGACCCGGCCGAGGAGCCCAAGGTCTCGGACATCGGCAAGCAGTTCAAGGCCGGCAGCCTGAACGAGCTGCAGCCGGGCGGCTTCGGCATCGTGCTTGGCGGCGAGCTGGCCGCGGCGATGGGCGTGCGCGTCGGCGACAAGGTCACGCTGGTGGCGCCGCAGGGCACCATCACGCCGGCCGGCGTGCTGCCGCGGCTCAAGCAGTTCACCGTGGTCGGCTTGTTCTCGTCGGGCCATTACGAGTTCGACAGCGCGCTGGCGCTGATCGACATCCAGGACGCGCAGACGCTGTTCCGGCTCGATGGCCCCAACGGCCTGCGGCTGAAGCTGTCCGACATGCAGCGCGCGCCGCAGGTCGCCGATGCGCTGGCCGGCACGCTGTCCGGCGAGCTCTATCTGCGCGACTGGTCCAAGCAGAACCGCAACTGGTTCGCGGCGGTGCAGACCGAGAAACGGATGATGTTCATCATCCTGACGCTGATCATCGCGGTGGCGGCCTTCAACCTGGTATCGACGCTGGTGATGACCGTCACCGACAAGCAGGCCGATATCGCGATCCTGCGCACGATGGGCGCGCAGCCCGGCTCGATCATGCGCATCTTCATCGTGCAGGGGGTGGCGATCGGCTTCATCGGCACCGTGCTGGGCGTGCTCGGCGGCACGCTGATCGCGACCAATATCGACGTGATCGTGCCCTTCATCGAGCGGATCCTGCAGGTCCAGTTCCTGCCCCGCGACATCTATTTCATCAGCGAATTGCCCTCGGACCCGCGCGTGAACGACATCGCCACCATCGGCACCATTTCCTTCGTGCTGGCCATCCTGGCCACGCTCTATCCCAGCTGGCGCGCCGCGCGCGTGAACCCCGCGGAGGCGCTGCGCTATGAGTGAGACCATGCTGAACCGCGCCGCTTCCCCCGACGCCTGCCCCGCGGCCGTGCCGGCGGGCGCCACCGCCGCGGCAAGGCCGATCCTGACCGCGCAGGGGCTGTGCAAGCGTTTCCGCCAGGGCGGACTCGACGTCGAGGTGCTGCGCGGCGTCGACCTGCGCATCGACGCCGGCGAGAAGGTCGCCATCGTCGGCGCCTCCGGCTCGGGCAAAAGCACGCTGCTGCATGTGCTGGGCGGGCTCGACAATCCCGATTCGGGCAGCGTCGCGCTGCTCGGCAAGCCCTTCACCGATCTGCGCGAGACCGAGCGCAACCTCGTGCGCAACCGCTCGCTCGGCTTCGTCTACCAGTTCCACCATCTGCTGCCGGAGTTCACCGCACTGGACAACGTCGCGATGCCGATGCGCATCCGCGGCCTGCGCCAGGGCGAGGCGCGCGAGGCGGCGCAGGCGATGCTGGCGCGCGTCGGCCTGGGCGAGCGCGCGAAGCACCGTCCGGGCGAGCTGTCGGGCGGCGAGCGGCAGCGCGTGGCGATCGCGCGCGCGCTGGTGGGGCAGCCCGCCTGCGTGCTGGCCGACGAGCCGACCGGCAACCTCGACGACCATACGGCCGGCGGCGTCTACGACCTGATGCTGGAGCTGTCGCGCACGCTGGGCACCAGCTTCGTGATCGTCACCCACGATCTCGATCTGGCCAATCGCTGCGACCGTGTGCTGCGGCTGCGCGACGGCCATCTGCATCGCGAACGCTGACCCGCGGCACGCCGGAGCCTGTCCCCGATGTGGATCGACACCCATTGCCACCTGGACGCGGCCGAGTTCGATGACGACCGCGACGCGGTGGTGGCCGCCGCGGCCGCGGCCGGCGTCGGCGGCATCGTGCTGCCCGCGGTGGCGGTGTCGAACTTCGCCGCGGTGCGCGCGCTGGCGCATCGCCATCCGGCCTGCGTCTACGCGCTCGGCATCCATCCGCTGTGCACGCCCGGGGCAGGGCAGTCCGATCTGGACGCGCTGCGCAGCGAGGTCGAGGTCGCCTTGTCCGACCCCCGCTTCGTCGGCATCGGCGAGATCGGCCTGGACTTCTTCGTGCCGGGCCTCGACGCGCAGCATCAGAGCTGGCTCTACGTCGAGCAGCTGAAGATCGCGCGCGAGTTCGATCTGCCGGTGCTGCTGCATGTGCGCAAGTCGCAGGATCAGGTTGCCGCGCAACTGCGGCGCGTCGGCGTGCGGCGCGGCATCGCCCATGCCTTCAACGGCAGCGCGCAGCAGGCGCAGCGCTTCGTCGAGCAGGGCTTCAAGCTCGGCTTCGGCGGCAACGTGACGTTCAGCCGCGCGCGGCAGATCCGGCGGCTGGCGGTGGAGTTGCCGCTGGACGCGCTGGTGCTGGAGACCGATGCCCCGGATATCGCGCCGGCCTGGCTGACCGACGACCAGTTCGGCGAACAGCGCAAGGTGCGCAACACGCCGGCCGAGGTGGCGGGCGTCGCGCGCGTGCTGGCCGAACTGCGCGGCATCGATGCCGACGCGTTGGCCCGGGCGACCTGGCGCAATGCGGCCGAGGCGCTGCCCCGGCTGGCCGCCTTTGCCGCGACGATGGCACCGTCCTTCGCCGTGACGGACTGACAAGGTTCGTTCCGCCGCCCGGCGGTATAAACGCGGCATCGTGATCCCTTGAGCGGGGGCGTGCATGTCTGCGGTGCGTGCGGTCGTTGCGGCCGCTATCGTCGTTTCGTTCTCTGCGGCGCCTGCTGTTCCTGCCATTGCTGCGGCCGCTATTGCCGCCGCCGCTATTGCCGGGCCGCGATGCGCCTGACGCTGTGCGCCTTCGTCGCGGGCTGCTGGCTGGTGCAGCAATTGCCGGCATTGCCGCCCGCGTCGATCGCCGTGACCGCCGGTCTGGCCGCATTGGTCGTGGTGCTCGCGCTGCCGCCGCTTGCCGGGCGTCCGGGGCCCTCCTCGATCGGCTTCCATGTGCGCTTGCTGGCCACCGTGCTGGCCGCGCTGATCGTCGGCGCGGCATGGTCCGTCTGGCGTGCCGAGCGTCGCCTGGCCGAGCGGCTTGCGGCGCAGTTCGAAGGCGTCACGCTGTCGCTGACGGGCGTGGTGTCGGGACTGCCGACCGGCAACGGCGAGGGCCTGCGTTTCGCGTTCACGGTCGACGGCGACAGGCCGGCCGGCTTGCCGCCGCTGCTGTCGCTCGGCTGGCAGCAGGCGCCGCCCGATCTGCTGCCCGGCACGCGGCTGGCGGTGACCGCACGGCTGAAGCGCCCCCATGGTCTCGCCAATCCGCATGGCTTCGACTACGAATACTGGCTGCTGCAGCGGGGCATTGGCGCAACCGGCTACGTGCTGGCGGCCCGCGCCGCGGCGCCGGTGGCCCTGCGGCCGGCCTGGCGCATTGCCCGCTGGCGTGCGCAGATCCGGTCGCGCATGCTGGCGGCGATGCCGGCCGAGGCGCCGTTGGCGGGCGTGCTGGTGGCGCTGGCGATCGGCGACCAGAGCGGCATCGCCGCCGAGCAGTGGCGCTGGTTCACGCGCACCGGCATCGGCCATCTGGTCAGCATCTCGGGCCTGCATATCACGATGATCTCGGGGCTGGCGGGCGCGCTGGCACGGGCCCTGTGGCGGCGCTCGTTTGGCGTGGGCAGATGGCTGCGGCGGCCGCTGCCGTTGCGCTGTCCGGCGCAGCGGGCGGCGGCGCTGGTCGCCGTGGCGATGGCGCTCGGCTATGGGCTGCTGTCGGGTATGGAGGTGCCGGCGCAACGCACGGTGGCGATGGTGTCCGTGGCCGCGCTGGCGCTGTGGTGGCAGCGCCGGCCGCCGGCCTCGCTGGTGCTGGCCTGGGCCGCCGCGGTCGCGCTGGCGCTCGACCCGTGGGCGGTGCGGGCGGCGGGCTTCTGGCTGTCGTTCGGCGCGGTCGCCGCGATCTTCGTGGCGGCGTCGCAGCGAACCGTGGCCGTGACCGGCGGCGAGCCGTCGCAGCGTTCGGTCTGGCAGGCGCGCTGGCAGGGCGTGCGGCGGCACCTGGCCGAGTCGGTGCGCACGCAATGGGCCGTCACGATCGGACTGCTGCCGCCGACGCTGCTGTTGTTCCAGCAGGTGTCGGTGGTGTCGCCGCTGGCCAATGCGCTGGCGATTCCGCTCGTCAGCCTGCTGGTGACGCCGCTGGCGTTGTGCGCGGCGCTGCTGGCCGCCTGGCCCGTGGACTGGCCGGCAGGCGGCGCCATCGCGATGGCCGCCGCATCGCTGCTGGCGCTGGCGCACCAGGCGATGGCATGGCTGGCGGCGGCGCTGGTGCGGCTGGCGGCGCCGGACTGGGCCGTCTGGCAGGCGGCGCGGCCGGACACGGTCGAGCTCGCCTTCGCGCTGCTCGGCACGGCGGTGCTGCTGGCCCCGCGCGCCTTCGGCTGGGGCTGGCGCGTGCACGGCCTGGTGCTGCTGATCCCGATGCTGTCGAGCGGCCGCGCGCCGCTGCCGGCCGCGGCCTTCCGCGCGACGGCGCTCGATGTCGGACAGGGCGCGGCGGTGCTGATCGAGACCCGCGGCCATCGGCTGCTGTACGACGCCGGGCCAGCCTATGGCCCGGCCGACGCGCCACGGCCCAGCGCCGGCGAACGCGTGGTGGTGCCGTTCCTGCGCGCGGTCGGCATCCATTCGCTCGATGCGCTGGTGATCAGCCACGAGGATGCCGATCATGCCGGCGGTGCGCGCGACGTGATGGCCGCGCTGCCGGTCCGGCGCCTGTGGGGCTCGCTGCCGCGTGGCCATCCGCTATGGCGGTTGCCGCCCGGGGGCGGACCCGATGTCGGTCAGGTGTGCGCGGCCGGTATCGCGTGGCAATGGGACGGCGTGCGTTTCGAACTGCTGCATCCGTTGCCGGGGCAGGGCGACGACGCGGCGATCGGCAGCAATGCGCGCAGCTGCGTGCTGCGGGTCTCGAGTCCTTACGCCGCGATGCTGCTGACCGGCGATATCGACCGCGCCGCCGAACTGGCGATGGTGGCGCGCCTGCCGCCCGATGCGCTGCGCGCCGACCTGCTGCTGGTGCCGCACCATGGCAGCCGCACCTCGTCCAGCGACGAATGGCTCGACGCGGTAAGGCCCGCCGCGGCGGTGTTCCAGCTCGGCTATCGCAACCGCTACCGGCATCCGCATGCGCAGGTATGGGCGCGCTATGGCCGCCGCGGGATCGCGCGCTATCGCAGCGATCGCACCGGCGCGGTCGAAGTCGTCGCGGATCGGGACGGCATCGCGATCGCGTCGTTCCGGCAGCAGGCGCGGCGCTACTGGCGGCCGGCGCCGGATGCGCCGGAATGAACGCTGCGTGCCCTTAGCGCTTGGCGGCGCGGCGAGCCGCCGGCTTTGCCGCGCGCTTTGCCGCCGGACCGGCGTCGCGGCGCGCCCTGGCGCGCGGCAGCGGCTCGATCGCGTGGCTCGGCTCGGCGCTGGCGATGCGGCGTTCGCGCAGATGCGCCTTCGCGCGTTGCAGGCGGCCCGCCATCGTGTCGGCCCGTGCCAGCGCGACGCCCGCGGCCAGCACATCGCCAAGCACCAGATGGCTGATGCGCGAGGTCATCGGCGTATAGACCTCGCTGTCCTCCTCGACATCGGAGAACACGCAGACGTCGGCGAGCGCGGCCAGCGGCGAGCCGCTGTGCGTCAGCGCCAGCACGCTCGCGCCCGCGCCGCGCGCCAGCGTGGCGGCGGTCAGCATGTCCCAGGTGCGGCCGCTGTTCGATACCAGCACCGCGACATCGCCCGGCGCCAGCAGCGCGGCCGACATGCTGAACACATGCGGGTCGGAGTACGCGACGGTGGGCATGCCGAGACGGAAGAACTTGTGCTGGATGTCGAGGGCGACGATGCCGGAGTTGCCGCAGCCGTAGAACTCGATGCGGCGCGCGCCGGCCAGCAGCGCGATGCCGTGCTCGATCTGATCGGCCGACAGCGCATTGCGCACCGACATCAATGTCGCGATGGTGCGGTCGAAGACCTTGCCGGCAATATCGGCCGGCCGGTCCTGCGGGTTGACGTCCTGGTGCACGAACGGCGTGCCGGCGCCGACGGTCTGCGCGAACTGCAGCTTGAACTCGCGAAAGCCGTCGTAGCCCAGCGCCGCGCAAAAGCGTGCGATGGTCGGCTGCGACACGCCGGCAAGGCGAGCGAGCTCCGGCATCGACAGCCGGATCACGCTGGCGCCGTGGCGCGCGACATAGTCGGCGAGGCGGCGTTCGGAGGGACGAAGGGAGTCGTAGACGGCGAGGATGCGGTCGCGCATGAGGGCGGCAAGAGTGGGATTGGATCGAAGTATGTAGAGATTCTACTTTGCCGGCCGAATGATCGGGCCGAACGCGGTGCGCCGCAGTCGGGAATAACCCTGATGAAAGAAGAGGAGAGGGCCATTTTCGCCGGGGTTTTTCGTCGGTATCGATGAGCCGGTGCGGAAAGGGGGCTTCTGGAATGGTGCTGTCATCCGGTAGAATGTAGAAATTCTACACAAATTGCCTCGCCGGGATCCGCCGATATCCCGCTCAACGAACCGCCCGATTCCCTGTTCGCCTCCCGATACCGAATGCCACAGACTCTCGATCCCGCCGTGCGCGACGTCACCGAGCGCATCGTCGAACGCAGCCGTGCCAGCCGCGCCGCCTATCTGGAGCGCTGCGCCCGCGCGCAACGCGAACAGGGGCCGGCGCAGGGGCTGTCCTGCGCCAACCTGGCCCATGGCTATGCCGCGCTGCCGGCCGCCGACAAGTTGAAGCTGCGCGTCGAACACGCGCTGAACCTGGGCATCGTCACCGCGTACAACGACATGCTGTCGGCGCACCAGCCCTACGAGCGCTATCCCGCGCTGATTCGCGCGGCCGCGCGCGAGGCGGGGGCGGTGGCACAGGTGGCCGGCGGCGTGCCGGCGATGTGCGACGGCATCACGCAGGGCAATCCTGGCATGGAGCTGTCGCTGTTCTCGCGCGATGCGATCGCGATGGGCACCGCGATCGCGCTGTCGCACAACACCTTCGATGCGGTGGTGATGCTCGGCGTCTGCGACAAGATCGTGCCGGGGCTGGTGATGGGCGCGTTGCAGTTCGGCCATCTGCCGGTGGTGATGGTGCCGGCCGGCCCGATGGCCAGCGGCCTGCCCAACAAGGAGAAGGCGCGCGTGCGCCAGCTGTACGCGACCGGCCAGGTCGGCCGCGATGCGCTGCTCGAGGCCGAGTGCCAAGCCTATCACGGCGCGGGCACCTGCACCTTCTACGGCACCGCCAACAGCAACCAGCTGCTGATGGAAATCATGGGTCTGCATCTGCCGGGCGCGGCCTTCGTGCCGCCGGAGGGCGGCCTGCGCGATGCGCTGACGGCGGCCGCGGCGCAGCGCGCGCTGGCGCTGTCGGCGCGCGGCGATGGCTATCTGCCGATCTGCCGCGTCGTCGACGAACGCGCGGTCGTCAACGGCATCGTCGGGCTGCTGGCCACCGGCGGCTCGACCAACCACACGATCCACCTGGTGGCGATGGCGCGCGCGGCCGGCATCGTGATCGACTGGGACGACTTCGACCGGCTGTCGCGCGTGACGCCGCTGCTTGCTCGCGTTTATCCGAACGGCGCCGCCGACGTCAACCATTTCCATGCGGCCGGCGGCGTTGGCTTCGTGATTCGGCAGCTGCTCGATGCCGGGCTGCTGCACGAGGACGTCGATACCGTGGCCGGCCCGGGACTATCGCGCTATGCGCGGGAGCCGGTGCTGCACGACGGTGCGCTGCAGTGGCGCGATGCCCCGGCGCAAAGCGGGGACCCGCAGGTGCTCGCGCCGATCGCGCGGCCCTTCGATCCCGAGGGCGGGCTGCGGCTGATGTCCGGCAATCTGGGGCGGGGCGTGATCAAGGTGTCGGCGGTGGCGCCCGAGCACCGGATTGTCGAGGCGCCGGCGCGCGTGTTCGATTCCCAGCAGGCGCTGCAGGACGCGTTCGCGCGCGGCGAGCTCGACCGCGACGTCATCGTCGTGGTGCGCTTCCAGGGGCCGAACGCCAATGGCATGCCCGAGCTGCATCGGCTGACGCCGCCGCTGGGCGCGCTGCAGGACGCCGGCCACCGCGTCGCGCTGGTCACCGACGGCCGTATGTCGGGCGCTTCCGGCAAGGTGCCGGCGGTGATCCACGTCGGACCGGAAGCGAGTGCAGGGGGGCCGCTGGCGCGTGTGCGCGACGGCGACCTGCTGCGGGTCGATGCGGTCGCCGGCACGCTGGCCTGGCTCGGCGATCCGGCAGAGTTCGCGGCGCGCGTGCCCGCTGCACCGCCGCAGGACCGGTTCGCCGACTACAGCCTTGGCCGCGGCCTGTTCGGGCTGTTCCGTCGCCACGCGCGCGGCGCCGAGCTGGGCGGCAGCGCGCTGGACCTCAGCGAGGCCGATGCGATGGCGGCGCCGCGCGCACTATAGTCGTGCTGTAGTCGTGCTGTCGGGCGTACTTGCGGCAGCCGCTATCCGGAACGCGCTATCCGCTACCCGCTGGGCGATTTCCGATACCGAATCAATCCCGAAGTTGGCCGGACCTGGCGTCCGGCCTCGACCGCCCGCACGCGAACTCGCCGGCGCGCGGTCAGACCAACAAGGACGGCACCGACCGTCCGATCCTGATCGATGGAGCAGACATGATCTATATCCTGATGGGCGTCTCCGGCAGCGGCAAGACCACGGTCGGCTCGCTGCTGGCGCAGGCGCTGCATTGCGGCTTCCATGATGCCGACGAATTCCACAGCGCCGCCAACAAGGCGAAGATGGCCGCGGGCATTCCGCTGACCGACGAAGACCGCTGGCCGTGGCTGGACGCGATGCGCGCGGCCATCGATCAGGCCCGCGCGGAGGGCCGCCCGCACGTGTTTACCTGCTCCGCGCTGCGCCAGATCTATCGCGACCGGCTGACGCCGCCCGACGGCGGGGTCAGCTTCATCTACCTGAAGGGCGACATCGACGTGCTGCGTACCCGCCTGGCCGGCCGCAGCGGACACTTCTTCGATCCCAAGCTGCTGCAGAGCCAGCTCGATACGCTGGAGGAGCCGCGCGACGCGCTGGTGCTCGATATTCGCAAGCCGCCCGAGGAACTGGTGCGCCAGATCCTGCAGGAGCGTCCGCCCGTCCGCGGCAGCCAGCCCGTGCACTGAATTGGTGTCGCGGAGCGGCGTGTTCCCGCGCCGCTCCCGGCCATTCCATGCCGTTTCCTGTCCCGGCGCGGCTTTCCGCCCCGTTTTGTGCAACGGTGCCACTGGCAGACATCTTGCTTGAATGTCTGCCAAGGCACCTGGCTTCCTTCTCGGGGGCGGCGGCCGGACGTATGCTGTAGGAGTCAACGATGCGCGGCGGCCGGTCGGGCGCCCGGTACAGGGGAGAGCATCATGGCGGCGCGGTTTTTCGATGAAATGCTGGACTGGCGCGGCGACGCGCCGCCGAACATCGCCGCCGGGCAGGCCTTGCCGTCCGACGCGATCCGGCCGCACTACCGCCATTTCGCCGACTGGCTGGCGCGCCAGTCGGACGCGACGATGGCCAACAAGCGCGCGGAGGCCGATCTGGTGTTCCGGCGCGTGGGCATCACCTTCGCCGTCTATGGCGACAAGGACGAGGACAACAGCGGCACCGAGCGCACCATTCCGTTCGACGTGATTCCGCGCATCTTTCCCGCCGGCGAATGGGCGCTGCTGGAACGGGGGCTGCGCCAGCGCGTCGCCGCGCTGAACCGCTTCATCCACGATATCTATCACGGGCAGGACATCATCCGTGCTGGCGTGATTCCGCCCGAGCAGGTCTACGACAACGCGCAGTACCGGCCCGAGATGCTGGGCATCGACGTGCCGCGCGACATCTACGCGCATGTCGCCGGCATCGATGTGGTGCGCGCCGGCGAGGGCGAGTTCTATGTGCTCGAGGACAATCTGCGCGTGCCGTCCGGCGTCTCGTACATGCTCGAGAACCGCAAGATGATGATGCGCCTGTTCCCCGAGCTGTTCGCCCGCAATCGCGTCGCGCCGGTGGCCCACTATCCGGATCTGCTGCTCGACATGCTGCGCAGCGTGTCGCCGCAGGGCATGGCCGATCCCACCGTGGTGGTGCTGACGCCGGGCATGTACAACTCCGCGTACTTCGAACACGCGTTCCTCGCGCAGCAGATGGGCATCGAACTGGTCGAGGGCAGCGACCTGTTCGTGCAGGACGACTATCTGTACATGCGCACCACGCAGGGGCCGCAGCGCGTCGACGTGATCTACCGCCGCGTCGACGACGACTTCCTCGATCCGCTGGTGTTCCGGCCCGACTCGACGCTGGGCGCGGCCGGCATGCTGGCGGTCTATCGCGCCGGCAATGTCACGGTCTGCAATGCGATCGGCACCGGCGTCGCCGACGACAAGTCGATCTATCCCTATGTCCCCGAGATGATCCGCTTCTATCTGGGCGAGGAACCGCTGCTGGCCAACGTGCCGACCTATATGTGCCGGCGCCCGGACGATCTGCAGTACGTGCTCGACCATATGGACGAACTGGTGGTCAAGGAAACGCATGGCGCCGGCGGCTACGGCATGCTGGTCGGGCCGGCGGCGACGCGCGCGGAGATCGACGCGTTCCGCGAGGTGGTCAAGGCGCGGCCGCATCAGTACATCGCGCAGCCGACGCTGGCGCTGTCGACCTGTCCGACCTATGTCGAGGCCGGCATCGCGCCGCGGCATATCGATCTGCGGCCGTTCGTGCTGTCGGGCAAGGAGGTGCGCATGGTGCCGGGCGGCTTGACGCGCGTGGCGCTGCGCGAGGGATCGCTGGTGGTCAATTCCTCGCAGGGCGGCGGCACCAAGGACACCTGGGTGCTGGAGCGCTGAGCCGCCGAGCCTTCGACAACGACGGCAGCCCTGCCGACCCCGCGATCTTCGACCGGACCACGGAGAGCCATCATGCTGAGCCGCACCGCCGACCACCTGTTCTGGATGGCGCGCTACACCGAGCGCGCCGAGAATACCGCGCGCATGCTCGACGTCAATTACCAGACCTCGCTGCTGCCGCAATCGATCGAGGTGGCCGAGCAGGGCTGGTGGGCGATGCTCGATATCTCGGAGCTGACGCACGCGTTCGACCACAAGTACGGGCTGCTGTCGCGCGAGGACGTGATCGACTTCATGGTGCGCGACATGACCAACCCCTCGTCGATCATGAGCTGCCTGCGCGCGGCGCGCGAGAACGCACGCGCGGTGCGCGGCTCGCTGACCACCGAGGTGTGGGAGACGCTGAACACCACGTGGCTGGACGTGCAGCGGATGATCTCGGACGGCGTGCTGCGCGACGATCCGTCGCAGTTCTTCGAGTGGGTCAAGTTCCGCTCGCACCTGGCGCGCGGCGTGCAGTTCGGCACCATGCTGAAGGACGATGCCTTCCACTTCATGCGGCTGGGCACCTTCCTGGAGCGCGCCGACAACACCGCGCGGATCCTCGACGTCAAGTTCCAGGCGACCGGCAGCGAGAACGGCGGCGGCGAGCGGACCGAGCAGGACTTCTACCACTGGGCCGCGGTGCTGCGTTCGGTGTCGGGCTTCGAGGTCTACCGCAAGATCTACCGCACCGTGATCACGCCGGTGCGCGTCGCCGAACTGCTGATCCTGCGGCCCGACATGCCGCGCTCGCTGGTGTCGAGCATGGACGAGGTGGTGGCGATCCTGGCGCTGGTGCGCAACCAGCAGTCGGCCGAGACCGAGCGGCAGGCTGGTAAACTGCATGCCGACCTCAAATACGCGCGCATCGACGACATCTTCGCGGTCGGGCTGCACGCGTTCCTGACCAGCTTCCTCGAACGCATCGGCGATCTGGGCAGCGGCATCAGCCGGGACTTCCTGGTGCCGCCGCTGGCAGCCTGAAAGCCTGAACCCGGCGTCGCGCGACAGGACCGTGAAATACCAGATCCACCATCGCACCGTTTATCGCTATACCGAGCCGGTGATCCGCAGCGTTCACGAGCTGCGGCTGGCGCCGCGCTCCGGCCCGCTGCAGCAGGTGCACCAATGGCAGCTGTCGGTGCCGGGCAATCTGTCCGAGGCGCTCGACGGCTTCGGCAATATCGTCCATCAGTTCACGCTGGCGCGGCCGGCCGACACCATCACGATCGCCGCCAGCGGCGAGGTCGAGATCACGCCCGCGGCCGATGCCGACGGCTGCTTCAGCGACGCGCCGCCGCCGGGCGAGGCGCGCGTGTCGCCGCTGTACTTTCGCAGCGGCACGCCGCTGACCAGCGCGCCGGCCGAGCTCAGCGCATTCGCCGCGCCGTATCTGGCTGCCGGCCATGAGCCGGCCGCGCTGCTGGCGCTGGCCCAGGCCATCGGCGAACGCGTGCGCTACCAGCCCAATGCCACCGATGTCGGCACCAGCGCCGCCGAGGCCTTCGCGCTCGGCGCCGGCGTCTGCCAGGACCAGGCGCAGGTGATGGTGGCCGCCTGCCGCGCCTTCGGCGTGCCGGCGCGCTACGTCAGCGGCTATTTCCACGACCCGGCCGCGACCGAGCTGGCCAGCCACGCGTGGGCCGACCTGTGCGTCGACACCGAGCGCGAGCGCTGGTGCAGCATCGACGTGACGCACGGCTGCTTCACCGATACCCGCCATATCCGCCTGGCGGTGGGGCGCGACTACCGCTCGGCGGCGCCGATCCGCGGCGTGCGCGAAGGCGGCGGCACCGAATCGCTGTCGGTGCAGATCCTGATCGAGCCGGTCTAGTCTGGCCGCGGTGCAGGGCGCGCGCGAGGAGGGCGCTAGAATGCCGGGATGCTCCCGCGCGTTCCGCCGCGCGCCATGTCACCACAATAAGACAAAGCCATGACGTACTGTGTAGCCATGCGGCTCGATGCCGGCCTGGTATTCCTGTCCGATTCGCGCACCAATGCGGGTGTCGACGCGATCTCGACCGCCCGCAAGATGACGGTGTTCGAGGAGGCCGGCGACCGCGTCATGGTGCTGATGACCGCCGGCAACCTGGCCATCAGCCAGTCGATCCGCCAGATCCTGATGGAGAGCCGCGATGGCAAGCGCTCGCTGTGGACCGCGCGCGATATGTTCGAGGCCGCCTCGATCGTCGGCGACGCGGTCCGGCAGGTGCATCGCCGCGACGCCGACGCGCTGCGCGATGCCGGCATCGAGTTCAACGTCAGCCTGATCTTCGGCGGCCAGATCGGCCGCGAGCGGGTGCGGCTGTTCAATATCTATGCGGCCGGCAATTTCGTCGAGGCGACGCCGGAGAACTGCTACTTCCAGATCGGCGAGGCCAAGTACGGCAAGCCGATCATCGACCGCGTGGTGCATCCGTCGCTGCCGCTGGCCGAAGGGGCCAAGTGCGCGCTGATCTCGATGGACTCGACGCTCAAGTCCAATATCTCGGTGGGGCTGCCGCTGGACCTGCTGGTCTACGAGGCCGATTCGCTGCACGTCACGCGCTTTGCCACCATCGACGAGCGCAATCCCTATTTCTGCATGATCCGCGAGACCTGGGGCCAGCGCCTGCGTCAGGTGTTCGGAGAGATCGACAATCCGGAGTGGGACGCCGCGGCCCCGGCCGAACATCCGCTGACGCGGCAGGGCGAGGGCGACCGCTGGGGACAGCCGGTGCGGGCCCGGCGCGATCGTCCGCGCGAACCGCAGTGAACGGGATGGCGGCGCCTCGTGCAAGGCCCGGTCCGCCGCCGAAACGACACGCGAGCGCACAGTCCGGCACGCCGATTCCGCCGGTCCATCCGGCCCCGCTCATGTATAATCCCGATTTCCCCGGCAAGCTCGGTTTATGACCAAATTCGTCTTCGTCACCGGTGGCGTCGTCTCTTCCCTCGGCAAGGGCATCGCTGCCGCCTCGCTCGCGGCTATTCTCGAGTCGCGCGGCCTCAAAGTCACCCTCCTCAAGCTCGATCCCTACATCAACGTCGACCCCGGCACGATGAGCCCCTTCCAGCATGGCGAAGTATTCGTCACGGAAGACGGCGCGGAGACCGACCTCGATCTTGGCCACTACGAGCGCTTCGTCTCGGCCAAGATGCGCAAGTCGAACAACTTCACCACGGGGCAGATCTACGAATCGGTGATCCGCAAGGAGCGGCGCGGCGAATACCTGGGCAAGACCGTGCAGGTGATTCCGCATATCACCAACGAGATCCAGGCCTTCATCGAGAAGGGCGCGGCCGCGTCGCACGAAGGCAAGGCCGACGTGGCGCTGGTCGAGATCGGCGGTACCGTCGGTGACATCGAATCGCTGCCGTTCCTCGAGGCCGCCCGCCAGATGAGCCTGCGCATGGGGCGCAACCACGCGGCCTTCGTCCATCTGACGCTGGTGCCGTTCATCGCCAGCGCCGGCGAGCTCAAGACCAAGCCCACCCAGCACTCGGTGCAGAAGTTGCGCGAAATCGGCATCTCGCCGACCGCGCTGCTGTGCCGTGCCGACCGGCCGATCCCGGACGACGAACGCGCCAAGATCTCGCTGTTCGCCAATATCCCGCAGGAAGCGGTGATCTCGGTGTGGGATGTCGACAGCATCTACAAGATTCCGCAGATGCTCAACGAGCAGGGCCTGGACCGCCTGATCTGCGAGGAACTGCGCCTCGATCCGAAGCCGGCCGACCTGTCGATGTGGCAGAAGCTGGTCAACGCGCAGGAAAACCCCGAGCACGAAGTGACGATCGGCATGGTCGGCAAGTATGTCGACCTGACCGAGTCGTACAAGTCGCTGATCGAGGCGCTGCGCCACGCGGGCATGCATACCGCGACGCGCGTCAATATCGAATACATCGATTCCGAAGAACTGGAATCGGGCCACCTGGAAGTGCTCAAGCCCCTGGACGCGATCCTGGTGCCCGGCGGCTTCGGCAAGCGCGGCACCGAGGGCAAGATCCGCGCGATCCAGTACGCCCGCGAGAACAAGGTGCCATACCTGGGCATCTGCCTGGGCATGCAGCTGGCGGTGATCGAGTTCGCCCGCCATGTGGCCGGCATGCGCGACGCCAATTCGACCGAATTCAGCCTGGAAACCGAACACCCGGTGGTGGCGCTGATCACCGAATGGGTCGACCGCGACGGCAAGGTCGAGCAGCGCTCGGCCGATTCCGACCTGGGCGGCACGATGCGCCTGGGCGCGCAACGCGTGCCCGTCAAGCCGGACACCAAGGCCGCGCAGATCTACGGCGCCGAGGTCAACGAGCGACATCGCCATCGCTACGAGGTCAACAATCACTATGTGCCGCAGCTGGAGCAGGCCGGCATGGTGATCTCGGCCCGCACACCGACCGAGAACCTGCCCGAGATGATGGAGCTGCCGGCGCAGATGCACCCGTGGTTCGTCGGCGTGCAGTTCCACCCGGAATTCACTTCGACGCCGCGCGCGGGCCATCCGCTGTTCAAGGCCTACGTCGAAGCCGCGCTGGCTGGCCAGCAGCGGCGCAAGGGCGCCTGAAGCGGCCGCATAGCAGGAGAGCAAGATGAAATTGTGTGGATTCGACGTCGGCCTGGACCGGCCGTTCTTTCTGATCGCCGGTCCCTGCGTGATCGAGTCGGAGCAGATGGCCCTCGATACGGCGGGGCAGCTGAAGGCGATCACCGGCGAGCTCGGCATTCCCTTCATCTACAAGTCCTCGTTCGACAAGGCAAACCGCTCGTCGGGCAAGTCCTTCCGCGGACTGGGCATGGAGAAGGGGCTGGAGATCCTGGCCACCGTCAAGCGCGAGATCGGCGTGCCGGTGCTGACCGACATCCACGAGATCGACGAGATCGCGCCGGTGGCGGCGGTGGTCGACGTGCTGCAGACGCCGGCCTTCCTGTGCCGGCAGACCGATTTTATCCGCGCCTGCGCGCAGAGCGGCAAGCCGGTCAATATCAAGAAGGGGCAGTTCCTGGCCCCGGGCGACATGAAGAACGTCATCGACAAGGCCCGCGACGCCGCGCGCGAAGCCGGCCTGCCCGAGGACAGCTTCATGGCCTGCGAGCGCGGCGTGTCGTTCGGCTATAACAACCTGGTGTCCGACATGCGTTCGCTGGCGATCATGCGCGAGACCGGCGCGCCGGTGGTGTTCGACGCGACCCACTCGGTGCAACTGCCGGGCGGGCAGGGCACCAGCTCGGGCGGCCAGCGCGAGTTCGTGCCCGTGCTGGCGCGCGCCGCGGTGGCGGTCGGCATCGCAGGCCTGTTCATGGAGACCCACCCGGATCCGAGCAAGGCGATGTCCGACGGCCCCAATGCCGTGCCGCTGTCGCGCATGCGCGAACTGCTGGCGGTGCTGAAGGATCTGGACGCGCTGACCAAGCGCGCCGGCTTCCTCGAAGACAATTTCGGCTGGCCGGCCTGCGCCTGAGCGCCTGCGCAACCGCCAGCCGCCCATCGTCAGCTGCAACGGCTTTCTCGCCGATCACCGATTCCGCACGTTGCCGCCGTCATCCGGCGGCAACGTTGACAACCATAAGATTCATCCTGGAGATACGCATGGCCGCCGGCTACATCATCGCCTACGTCGACGTCACCGATCCGCAGCAGTACGAGCAGTACAAGGTCCTGTCCAGCAAGGCCATGCAGGAGCACGGCGCCGAGGTGCTGGTGCGCGGCGGCCGCACGGTCCCGCTCGAAGGCGATTGGGCGCCGACGCGCGTGGTGCTGCTGAAATTCCCCAGCGTCGAGGCGGCCCAGGCCTTCCACGACGGCGAGACCTACCGCGCGGCCCGCAAGGCGCGCGAGCATGCGGCCCGGATGAACATGATCGTGGTCGAGGGCGTTTGAGCTTCGACCGGCGCGTTGCCGGACGCGGGTTTCCATCCGGAGCACGCGGCAGGGCAGCGCGATACCAGACGCGGTGCACAGTCGCAGTGCACGGACCCAAGCTTCATCAGATCTAGATCAAGAGGAATCCATGAGTGCAATCGTAGATATCATCGGTCGCGAGGTTCTCGACTCGCGCGGCAACCCGACCGTCGAATGCGACGTTCTGCTCGAATCGGGCGTGATGGGCCGCGCCGCGGTGCCGTCGGGCGCGTCGACCGGCTCGCGCGAGGCGATCGAACTGCGCGATGGCGACAAGTCGCGTTACCTGGGCAAGGGCGTGCTGAAGGCCGTCGAGCACATCAACACCGAGATCTCCGAAGCGATCATGGGCCTGGACGCCTCCGAGCAGGCCTTCCTGGACCGCACGCTGATCGATCTGGACGGCACCGAGAACAAGAGCCGCCTGGGCGCCAACGCGATGCTGGCCGTGTCGATGGCGGTCGCCAAGGCCGCCGCCGAGGAGGCCGGCCTGCCGCTGTACCGCTACTTCGGCGGTTCGGGCGCGATGCAGATGCCGGTGCCGATGATGAACATCGTCAACGGCGGCGCACACGCCAACAACAGCCTGGACATCCAGGAATTCATGATCATGCCGGTGTCGCAGAAGAGCTTCCGTGAAGCGCTGCGCTGCGGTGCCGAGGTGTTCCACGCGCTGAAGAAGATCCTGGCCGACAAGGGCATGTCGACCGCGGTCGGCGACGAAGGCGGCTTCGCGCCGAACTTCGCCTCGAACGAGGAATGCCTGAACACGATCCTGCAGGCGATCGAGAAGGCCGGCTACCGCGCCGGCGAGGACGTGCTGCTGGCTCTGGACTGCGCTTCGAGCGAGTTCTTCCGCGAAGGCGAGGACCTGTATCACCTCGAAGGCGAAGGCCTGACGCTCAATTCGACCCAGTGGGCCGACTACCTGGCCAATCTGTGCGACAAGTTCCCGATCGTGTCGATCGAGGACGGCATGGCCGAAGGCGACTGGGACGGCTGGAAGGTGCTGACCGACAAGCTCGGCAAGCGCGTGCAGCTGGTCGGCGATGACCTGTTCGTCACCAACACCAAGATCCTGAAGGAAGGCATCGAGAAGGGCATCGGCAACTCGATCCTGATCAAGATCAACCAGATCGGCACGCTGACCGAGACCTTCGCCGCGATCGAGATGGCCAAGCGCGCCGGCTACACCGCCGTGATCTCGCACCGTTCGGGCGAGACCGAGGACAGCACCATCGCCGATATCGCGGTGGGCACCAACGCCGGCCAGATCAAGACCGGCTCGCTGTCGCGTTCGGACCGTATCGCCAAGTACAACCAGCTGCTGCGCATCGAGGAAGACCTGGGCGATATCGCCAGCTACCCCGGCAAGAGCGCGTTCTACAATCTGCGCTAAGCCCGGGAGTCGGCGGGTGTGCGGCGGCCCCGGCCGCCGCGCCTCTTGCGCCCCCGCCGCCACCGCCAAGTCGTCCGATTTCTAATTGCCCATGCGCCTGATTACGCTGCTGTTGTTCGTGGTGCTGCTCGCGATCCAGTATCCCCTGTGGCTGGGCAAGGGCGGCTGGTTGCGCGTGTGGGAATTGAACAAGCAGGTCGGCGAACAGACCGCCCGCAACGAACAGCTCAAGCGCCGCAACGCCAAGCTCGAGGGCGAGGTGCTGGACCTGCAGGACGGCACCGGCGCGGTCGAGGAACGGGCGCGCTACGAGCTCGGCATGGTCAAGGACGGCGAAGTGTTCATCCAGTTCGTCGCGCCGGCCCCCAAGGTCAGCGCCACGCCGCCGCTGCCGCCGCCTCCGGCGACCAAGCCGGGTTCCGGCGGGCACTGAGCGGCCCCAGAGCGGCCATCGAGCGGCCCCGGAGCGGGCCACCGAGCAGCAGGCTCTCGCGGGCTCGGCCTTCGCATCCAGCCGTTTCACCGGCGCCCGCGTCACCAGGGCCGCTTCACCACGGCCCGATTCCCGACCAGCGCTTCACCACCACCAGTACGGATAGCCGCCCCAGCCCCAATAGCCGGGCGCCCCGATGCTGACGCCGCCGCCCCAGCGGCCGCGGCCCCATCCTCCGTAGTACAGGCTCCAGCTCGACAGTGGATACGCCGGATAGGCGTAGGTCGACGCGCGCGCCCATGCCTGCGCCTGCTGGTCGCGCGCGATCGCGGCTTCCTGCTCGCGCAGCACCTGCTTGTTCAGCGCGTCCAGCCGCTTGCGTTCCTCCGGGCTCAGCGGTGCGGCCGGTGCGCGCGAGCCGCTATCGGGCGCCAGCCGGGCGGTCGGCGGCGAACCGTTGACGTCGCGCGGCAGATTGGCGGCGCACCCCGCGGCCAGCATCAGCGGCGCGGCCAGCAATGCAACACGGATCGACGAAGGGATGGCCGGCATGATGACCTCCAGGCGGTGCGGGGAGAGCGGGTAAGACTTTGTTGACTTTGATTTTAGTGAGCGCGCAAAGTTTGCGATGGCAGCGCGCTGGCGGGGGTTTTCCCCTGTCCGCTTGCGGGAGAGGGTCGGGGGGAGGGCAACGGCGGTCAATATGGCACCGGGGCCTGAAACGGCCCCCTCTCCCTGAGGGGAGAGGGAGAACACCGTCCTCGCACTCAGTGCCGATGCCCCGCGCCCTCGCCGACACCCGCCGGCATCGCGGCGCCGCTGAACAGCTGCGCGCAGTCGACCGGGTCGAAGCGGTACTGCTGGCCGCAGAAGTCGCAATGGATCTCGACCGAGCCGCGCTCGGCGATGATGTCGTCGACCTCGGCCTGGCCCAGCGACTGCAGCATGTTGGCGACCTTGGTGCGCGAGCACGAGCAGCGGAAATGCGGCGTACCGGGTTCGAACACGCGCAGCCCGGCGTCCTGCAGATCCTCCCAGAACAGCCGCCGCAGCAGCGTATCGGGCTGCTCGGCCAGCAGTTCCTCGGTCTTCAGCGTGGCGCCGAGCTGGCAGGCCCGGTCCCAGGTATCGAGATCCTGGGCGCGGCCGTGAGCCGACAGCGGCGCGCCGGTTTCGCCGACCTGGGCGGGCGGGCGGCCGGGCCTGCCTTCCATCGTGCCGCCGTAGGACGGCAGCTTCTGCAGCAGCATGCCGGCCGCGACGCGGTCGTCGGCGGCCAGCCACAGCCGCGTGTCGAGCTGCTCCGAAGCCTGCATATAGTGCTCGAGCACGGCGCTGATCGAGCCCAGCGGTCCATGGGCGTCGGCCAGCGGCACGATGCCCTGGTAGGGTTGCTGGCCAGGCAGCTTGTCGTGCGGGTCCAGCGTGATGGCAAAGCGTCCCTGGCCATGCACGTTGACCAGCTCGGCCAGCGTGGCATCGTCGGCGATCTCGACGCCTTCGGCCAGCTTGGCGGTACCGCGCAGCGACAGGTCGGACAGGCATTCGACCACCAGCATCCGCACCGGTCCGTCGCCATGCAGCTGCATCACCAGCGCGCCGTTGAACTTCAGGTTGGCCGACAGCAGCGCCGCGGCGGCCATCATCTCGCCGAGCAGGCGGCGCACCGGCGCCGGATAGTGATGGCGCTCCAGCGCTTCCTGCCAGGTCGATTGCAGCCGCACCAGCTCGCCGCGCACCGGGGCGGCGTCGAACAGGAATTTCTGCAGGGTGTCCGGGGTTTGGGTTTCAGTCACGATCATCCATCGGTGGGATCGGCTGGCGCTTGGGCTCAGCCGATGCGTTTCAATTCCTTCCTGTAGACGGCCTGGCGTGCCGCATACGTGTCGGTGTTGCGGTACAGGCCCGCCACTTCCTCGTCGCTCAGTTCGCGTACCGCCTTGGCCGGGGCGCCCAGGATCAGCGTGCGATCGGGGAACACCTTGCCTTCGGTGACGATGGCGCCGGCGCCGACCAGGCATTCCTTGCCGATCACCGCGCGGTTCAGCACCACCGCCTGAATGCCGATCAGCGCGCCTTCGCCGATCGTGCAGCCGTGCAGCATGGCCTGGTGGCCGATGGTGACGCGGTCGCCGATCGTCAGCGGGCAGCCCCGGTCGGTATGCAGCACGGCGCCTTCCTGGACGTTGGTCGCTTCGCCGACGACGATCGGTTCGTTGTCGCCCCGGATCACCGCGCCCGGCCAGACGCTGGCTCGCGCCTTGAGCGTCACGTTGCCGATCACGGTGGCTTCGGCGGCCACGTAGGCGTCGGCATCGATGGAAGGGGCGGTATCGCCGAGCTGGTAAAGCGACATGAGGTCTCCTGTACGGGGTTCGTTTCTAGATGGGGATGGCGGCCGTGCCTTAAAGGGCGTGACAGCGTGCCGTTGCAGCGCTTGCCGGGCCGCACGACCGGCAAGGCAGGGCGCAGGCGCCGCGGCGGTGCCCGTGGACGGCCGTGGGCCGTGCGGCCGGCCGCTGCCGGCGGGGCTCTACAATGGCGGCAGACCGGATTTTACGCCCATGCCCGCCTACGCTGCCGAACCCGCCCCGAACCGCGATATCGCGGCGCCGAACGACCCAGGTGCGACCTCTTCACCGCTTTCTCTGCGCCAGCGCGCGCTCGCCGTGCTGGCCGAGCCGGATCCCGCCGCCAAGGCGGCCGCGGCCCGCGCGTTGCGCGCGGCCGCACTGGAGGCGGGCGATGACGCCATCGGGGCCGGCCTGATGCTCGAAGCCGCTGTCCCGGTGCCCGGGCGCCCGGCGCGCCCGGAGCTGGTGCCGCCGCAGAAGGTCGAGCGGCGCGGCTCGCTGCAGAGCCCGGCGGGACGCGCGGTGCTGATCCACGCGCTCGCGCATATCGAATTCAACGCGATCAATCTGGCGCTCGATGCGGTCTGGCGCTTCGCCGGCATGCCGGCGGCGTATTACCGGGACTGGCTGCAGGTCGCCGACGAGGAGGCGCTGCATTTCACGCTGCTGGCCGCGCACCTGCGCCAGCTGGGCTTCGCCTACGGCGATTTCCCGGCGCACAACAGCCTGTGGGAAATGGCGGACCGCACCGCCGGCGACGTGCTGGCGCGCATGGCGCTGGTGCCGCGCACGCTGGAGGCGCGCGGGCTCGATGCCTCTCCGGTGGTCCGCACCCGGCTGGCCGACGCCGGCGATGCCGAGGCGGCGGCCATCATCGACATCATCCTGCGCGACGAGGTCGGCCACGTCGCGATCGGCAACCGGTGGTATCGCTGGCTGTGCGCCGAGCGGGGCCTGGACCCGGTGGCGACCTACGCCGAGCTGGCCGAGCGCCACCAGGCGCCGCGGCTGCGGCCGCCGTTCAATCTGCCGGCGCGCCGCGCGGCCGGCTTCGACGAGGACGAGCTGGCCTGGCTGACCGGCAGCGCCGGCTAGCCGTTGCCGACGGCAGCGGTCTCGGCGCGTTGGCCGCCGTTCGCACGCTGCCGCGCCGCCTCTTCCTCCTGCAGCCGCAGCACGCGGCGCTGGATCTTGCCGGTGGTGGTCATCGGCAATTGATCGATGAAGGCGATCGCCTTCGGGTACTCGTACGGCGCCAGCTGCCCGCGCACATGCTGCTGCAATTCGGCGACCAGCGCGGCCTCGGCCTCGGCCGAGCGCGGCATGCCCGGGGTCAGCACGATGAAGGCCTTGACGATGGCGCCGCGCTCGGGGTCCGGCGACGGCACCACGGCGCAGTTCGACACCGCCGGATGCTTGAGCAGGCAGTTCTCGATCTCGCTGGGTCCGATCCGGTAGCCCGAGGACTTGAAGACGTCGTCGGCACGCCCCTGGTACCACAGATAGCCGTCCTCATCGACGCGCGCGAGGTCGCCGGTGCGGCACCAGCGCAGGCCATCGTGCTCGAGGAACTTGCCCTCGGTGGCCGTCTCGTTCTTCCAGTAGCCAAGGAAGAACACCGGATCGGGATGGCCGTGGAGATCGGTGGTGCAGACCGCCACCTCGCCGTCCTCGCCGGGCCGGCAGGGGCGGCCTTCGTCGTCGACCACGGCGACACGGTGGCCCGGATAGGGCCGGCCCATCGACCCCGGCCGCGCCGGCCAGCCGAGCTGGTCGTCGTCGTATTGCGCGGTGCAGTTGCCGACGATGTAGTTGATCTCGGTCTGGCCGAACATCTCGTTGACGATCACGCCGAAGGCTTCGCGGCACCAGTCGAACACCGTCTGGCCGACCGCCTCGCCGGCGCTCATCAGCGCGCGCAGCCGCAGGTCGTAGCGCTCGCGCGGGGCCGGGCAGGCCTTCATCATCTGCTTGAGCGCGGTCGGGAACAGGAAGGTGTTGGTGACGCGGTAGCGCTCCATCAGGCCGAAGGCGACCTCGGGCGAGAAGCGGCCCTGGTAGCCGACGATCGGCTTGCCGAAATACAGCGCCGGCATCAGCGCGTCCCACAGCCCGCCGGTCCAGGCCCAGTCGGCGGGGCTCCAGAACACATCGTCCTCGCGCGGGTACCAGTTCTGCGAGCAGACGAAGCCGGTCAGGTTGCCGATCAGCGCGCGGTGGGGCAGCAGCGCGCCCTTGGGCGGGCCGGTGGTGCCGCTGGTGTAGATCAGCACCGCCGCCTCGTCGGCCTTGGTGCGCTCGGCGGAGAATTCGTCGGCCTGGTCCGCCAGCGCCGCATCCCAATCGCGGTCGCCCCGGCCCGCCGCGTCGCCGACGGCGATCACGGCCTGCAGCGCCGGGCAGTCGCCGCGCGCGGCCAGCAGGTTGTCGATCGAGGTCTCGTCGGCGATCGCCACGCAGGCCTCGCTGTGCTGCAGCCGATAGCCCAGCGCCTCGGGGCCGAACAGCATCGACAGCGGCATCGCGATCGCGCCGAGCTGGTAGACCGCCATGTGGGCGACCACGGTCTCGATCCGCTGCGGCATCACGATCGCGACGCGGTCGCCGCGCCGGACCCCGAGCTGGCGCAGCGCGTGCGACAGCCGGTTGGCATCGCGCTGGATCTCGCCGTAGCGATGCGCGGCGCGCCGCCCGTCCTCGTGCTCGGTATGGACGGCGATGCGGTCGCGCGTGGCGGGGTCGCGCGCCCAGCGGCCGCAGCAGGCTTCGGCCAGATTGAAGTACTCGGGAACGTGCCAGCGGAAGTCGCGGTAGAGCGCGGGATAGTCGTCGCGCCGGCTGTCCGGCAGCGAGGATGCGGCCATGGTGGTCTCCGTTCTTTTCTTTGTGCCCGTGGCGTCGTGCGCCACGGATCCGGTTGGCATGCTGGCTGGCGTCGCGGACACGCTTGTGGCTACAATCGCGATAAATCGAACGAGCGTTCGATTTTCTCGACTTCCGGAATGGCAACCATCGCCATCGACGATGGCATCGGCGATCGCGACAACCATCGCGACAGACCGAGCCATCGCCGCAACCACACAGCCGACAGGCAGACAGGGCAGACCATGACGATCCGCGACACATCGCGCTCCGAATGTATCACGGTGCGTGGCCTCGATTACCACGTGCGCCACTGGGGCGAACCGGGCGCGCCGAAGCTGTTCCTGCTGCATGGCTGGATGGACGTGGCCGCCTCGTTCCAGTTCCTGGTCGACGCGCTGCGCGGCCGCTGGCATGCGATCGCGCCGGACTGGCGCGGCTTCGGCCGCAGCGGCTGGCCGACCGGCCATCCGGGCACGGACTCGTACTGGTTTCCCGACTATCTGGCCGATCTGGAAGTCCTGCTCGACCACTATCAGCCCGACGGCGCGGTCGACCTGGTCGGCCACAGCATGGGCGCGAATATCGCGTGCTTCTACGCCGGCGTGCGTCCGGAGCGGGTGCGCCGCGTGGTGGACCTGGAAGGTTTCGGCATGACCGCCACGCGGCCGGAGCAGGCGCCGCGGCGGTATGCCCGCTGGCTCGACGAATTGCGCGATCCGCCGACGCTGAAGACCTACGACAGCGTCGAGGCGGTCGCGGCGCGGCTGAAGAAGACCAATCCGCGGCTGCGCGACGATCGCGCGGCGTTTCTGGCCGAACACTGGTCGCGTCGCAACGAAGCGGGCCGCTGGGAAATCCTCGGCGACCCCGCGCACAAGATGATCAACCCGGTGCTGTATCGCGTGGACGAGGCGATGGCGATCTGGGCAGCCGCGACGGCGCCGGTGCTGCACGTCGAGGCGCGCGACTCGGAGACGCTGCGCCATATCGCCCACAAGCAGAGCATCGCGGAATTCAAGCAGCGCTTCGCCGCGTTCCGCGATTTCCGCGAGGTGATCGTCGACGACGCCGGCCACATGCTGCACCACGACCAGCCCGAGGCGGTCGCGGCGCTGATCGAGTCGTTCTGCGGCTGACCTGCGCGCCAGGCCCCAGGGTCCGAGGGTCCCGGGGCCTGCTTGCCTCAATCGGTGCCGTGCGTCAGCGCCTCCTTCAGCGCGGCGTTGTTGCTGGTGTGCACGTGGACCAGTGCCTTGTCGGGGAAGGCATAGTGATAGGCGCGGCGCAACGCCAGCGCGGCCTCGTGGAAGCCCGACAGGATCAGCTTCTGCTTGTTCGGATAGAACGCGATGTCGCCGGCGGCGAAGATGCCGCGGCGCGAGCTTTCGTAGGTGGTCGTATCGACCAGGATGCGGCCGGCGCGCATGTCGAGGTCCCAATGCGCGATCGGACCCGGTTCGGACACCAGGCCGTACAGCGCGACCAGTTCGTCGGCCGGCAGCGTCAGCGTGTCCTCGCGCGTGCGTACCTGCGCCGCGACCAGCGTGTCGCCCTCGGTCTGCAGCGCGCCCAGCATGCCGACAACGAACTCCATCTCGCCGGCCGCCACCGCGGCGCGCATCTCGGCCACGGTATGGTCGGCCGCGCGGAAGCCTTCGCGCCGATGCAGCAGCGTGACCCGCGCGGCGACCTTGCGCAGCGCCAGCGCCCAGTCCAGCGCCGAATCGCCGCCGCCGGCGACAATCACGCGCTTGCCGGCAAAGCGCGACACGTCGCGCACCGCATAGTGCAGGTGGCGGCCTTCCAGCGCCGCGGCTTCGGGCAGCGACACCCGCTGCGGGGCGAAGGCGCCGGCGCCGGCGCAGATCAGCACCGCGGCCACGTCGAAACGCTTGCCGGCATCGGTCGCGACCCGCAGCCGCTGCGGCTCGCCCGGCAGCTCCTGCACGCTCTCGGCACGCTGGCCGAAGTGCATCGGCACGGCGAACGGCGCGCACTGTTCCAGCAGCCGGTCGACCAGTTCCTGGGCCAGGCAGCCCGGCACGGCCGGGATGTCGTAGATCGGCTTCTCGGGATAGAGCTCGGTGCACTGGCCGCCGGCGCGGTCCAGCACATCGACGATCTCGCATTGCAGGCCCAGCACCCTGGCCTGGAAGGCGGCGAACAGGCCGACCGGGCCGGCGCCGACGATCAGCACGTCGGTGCGGACCGGCTCGGCGTTCGTTGCAGCGAGGGAGGAAGCGTCGTGGGCGGGGGAGGCCGGATGGGAGTTCTGCATGATCGGATCGTTGCGGTCGGCGTGCGCCAGGGCGGCACGCCCGCGAAGAGACTGGGGAGGCGTCCACTATACCCCGGCCCCGCCGCGCTTCCGGCTACGCCAGCGTTGCCGGCATGGCTTTGCGCGGCGCGGCACCGCCCTGCGCGGGCCACCGCGCCCCGGCCCTGCTGACCGCGAAGGCGCGGGAGTAGAATGACGGAATGCACGCTTCCCACGCCGCCTCCCACGCCATCAACGCCGACCTGCATTGCCACTCGACCATCTCGGACGGCACGCTGCCGCCCGCGGTCGTCGCCGAGCGGGCGCATGCCAACGGCGTCGAAATCTGGTCGTTGACCGACCATGACGAACTGGGCGGCCAGCTGATCGCGCGCGAGACCGCCGAGGCGCTGGGCATGCGCTATGTGCCCGGCGTCGAGATCTCGGTGACCTGGGCCGGCCAGACGGTGCACATCGTCGGCCTGCAGATCGATCCGCTGTGCCCCGAACTGATCGACGGCCTGACCGCGACGCGCTCGGGCCGGGCCCGCCGCGCGCAGGACATCGGCGAGGCACTGCGCGCGGTCGGCATCGAGGGCGCCTACGAAGGGGCGCTGCGCTATGTCGGCAACCCGGACCTGATCTCGCGCACGCACTTTGCCCGCTGGATGGTCGACGAGGGCATCTGCGGCAGTATCTCCGAGGTGTTCGACCGCTATCTGACCGAAGGGCGGCCCGGCTATGTCGGCCATCGCTGGGCCACGCTCGGCGAGGCGGTCAAATGGATCCGCGCCGCCGGCGGCATTGCCGTGATGGCGCATCCCGGCCGCTACGACTACACCGATACGCAGCACGACGCGCTGTTCGACGAGTTCACCGCGCTTGGCGGCGGGGCCGTCGAGGTCGTGACCGGCAGCCACACGCCGGACCAGTACCGCCGCTATGCCGACGTCGCGCGGCACTACGGGCTGCTCGCCTCGCGCGGCTCCGACTTCCACGGGCCGGGCGAGGGACGCGTCGAGATCGGCACGCTGCCGCCGCTGCCGTCGTCGCTGACGCCGGTCTGGCACGACTGGTAAGCCGCCGGAGCGCGCCATGTCGCAGTACTTCGATATCCATCCGCTCGATCCGCAATCGCGGCTGATCAAGCAGGCCGCGCAGATCGTCGGCAAGGGCGGGCTGATCGCGCTGCCGACCGATTCGAGCTATGCGCTGGCCTGCCGGCTCGACGACAAGGCGGCGGTCGAGCGCCTGCGCCGGCTGCGCGGCATCGACGACAAGCACCATCTGACGCTGATGTGCCGCGACCTGTCCGAGCTCGGCAACTTTGCCCGGGTCGACAATCGCCAGTACCGCTGGATCAAGGGCGCCACGCCGGGGCCCTATGTGTTCATCCTCGAGGCCACCAAGGAGGTGCCGCGGCGGCTTTCGCATCCGGCCCGCAAGACCATCGGCGTGCGCGTGCCCGACCATGCCATTCCGCAGGCGCTGCTCAACGAACTGGGCCAGCCGATGATCAGCTCGACCTTGCAGCTGCCCGGCGATGCCGCGCCGCTGGACGAACCGCTGGAGATCCGCGAGCGCCTGCAGAAGCAGCTGGACCTGGTGATCTGCGGCGGCACCGCGCCCGCGCATGCCTGTACGGTGATCGACCTGACCAGCGGCGAACCGGTGCTGGTGCGCGCCGGGCGCGGCGATGTCGCGCGCTTCGGTCTGTGAGCGCGGCGTCCTGCCGCTGGCCGGCCCGAGCCACCCCACGCGCCCCACGCGTCTCGCGCGTCTCACGAAACGGCGTGGCATCCGGTGCCCGCCGTTACAATAGCGCCCCATGGACGCCTCTCTGATTCAGACCTTCGCGGTCTACGCGCTGCCCGTGCTGTTTGCCATCACGCTGCACGAGGCCGCGCATGGCTATGTGGCCAAGCATTTCGGCGACAACACCGCCTATATCCTCGGCCGGGTCAGCCTGAACCCGGTCCGCCATATCGATCCGATCGGCACGATCGCCGTGCCGCTGCTGCTGTATCTGGTCACCAGCGGCCAGTTCGTGTTCGGCTACGCCAAGCCGGTGCCGGTCGCCTTCGGCCGGCTGCGCAATCCGCGCTGGCACAGCATGTGGGTGGCGCTGGCCGGCCCGGGCGCGAACCTGGTGCAGGCCTTCGCCTGGGCGCTGATCGCGCTGGGCCTGGTGCTGGCGCAGGTCGACGAGCCGTTCTTCGCGCAGATGGCGCGCGCCGGCGTGCTGGTCAACCTGGTGGTGGCGGCGTTCAACCTGTTTCCGATACCCCCGCTCGATGGCGGGCGCGTGCTCAGCGCCTTGCTGCCGCAACGGATGGCGTACGCGCTGTCGAAGATCGAGCCGTACGGCATCTTCGTCGTGCTGGCGCTGGTCGCCGCCGGCGTGATCACGCGGGTCTGGATGCAGCCGGTGATGAGCCTGCTCGGCTCGCTGGTTCAGCTGCTGCTCGCGCCGATCCTGGCACTGGTGCAATGATTTCCTGAAAGACTGATTACAACGACATGTTCCCCGATCGCGTTCTCTCCGGCATGCGGCCTACCGGCGCGCTGCATCTTGGCCACTACCATGGCGTGCTGAAAAACTGGGTCAAGCTGCAGTCGGAGCACCCGTGCTTCTTCTTCGTGGCCGACTGGCACGCGCTGACGACGCACTACGAGTCGCCCGAGGTGATCGGCCAATCGGTCTGGGAGATGCTGACCGACTGGCTGGCCGCCGGCGTCGATCCGGAGCAGGCGACGCTGTTCATCCAGAGCCGCGTGCCCGAGCACGCCGAGCTGTTCACGCTGCTGTCGATGGGCACGCCGCTGGGCTGGCTCGAACGCGTGCCGACCTACAAGGACCAGATCGAGAAGCTCAAGGACAAGGACCTGGCGACCTACGGCTTCCTCGGCTATCCGCTGCTGCAGGCGGCCGACATCCTGATCTATCGCGCCGACAAGGTGCCGGTGGGCGAGGACCAGGTGCCGCACGTCGAGATCACGCGCGAGATCGCGCGCCGCTTCAACTTCCTGTATGGCCGCCAGCCGGGCTTCGAGGAGAAGGCGCAGGAGGCCGCGAAGAAGCTCGGCGGCAAGCGTACCCGCGTGTTCCTCGACCTGCGCAAGACCTTCCAGGAGCAGGGCACCGACAGCGCGCTGGAAGAGGGCCGCGCGCTGGTCGCGCAATCGCAGAGCCTGTCCAATGACGATCGCGAACTGCTGCTGGGCTATCTGGCCGGATCGCGCAAGACCATCCTGGTCGAGCCGCAGGCGCTGCTGACGGCGGCCTCGCGGATGCCCGGGCTCGACGGCCAGAAGATGTCGAAGTCCTACGGCAACACGATCCGCATGCGCGAGGACAAGGACTCGGTCGAGAAGAAGGTCCGCACGATGCCGACCGACCCGGCGCGCGTGCGCCGCACCGATCCGGGCGAGCCGGCGCGCTGCCCGGTATGGCAGCTGCACCAGGTGTATTCCGACGAACCGACCAAGGAGTGGGTGCTCAAGGGCTGCCGCAGCGCCGGCATCGGCTGCATCGAATGCAAGCAGCCGGTGATCGAGGGCATCCTGCGCGAGCAGCAGCCGATGCTCGAGCGCGCGCAGCCGTACATGGACAATCCGGCCCTGCTGCGTGACATCGTCGACCATGGCTGCGCCAGGGCCAGCGAGGTCGCGCAGGAAACCATGCGCGAGGTGCGCGAGGCCATGGGGCTGGGATACCGCTGATGGGCTCGTTGCCGCCGTCCCCCGCTGCCGGTGCGCCGCATGCCGCGATCGGCGAGCCGTCGCCGTGGGTGGTGCGCTGGACGCCGTTGCTGCGTGCCGGCGGCCGCGTGCTGGATCTGGCCTGCGGCAGCGGGCGCCATGCGCGCTGGCTGGCCGAGCGCGGCTTCGCGGTGCTCGGCGTCGATCGCGATGGCGCCGCGCTGGCCGGCCTGCCGCCGGCCGTCCGCACCCGCCAGGCCGACCTGGAGCAGGGCGCCTGGCCGCTCGGCGACGAGGCCCCGTTCGACGCGGTGATCGTCACCAACTATCTGCATCGCCCGCTGTGGCCGCATCTGCTCGATGCGCTGGCGCCCGGCGGCGTGCTGGTCTACGAGACGTTCGCAGCGGGGAACGAGACGGTCGGCAAGCCGTCCAACCCCGATTTCCTGTTGCGGCCCGGCGAGCTGCTCGATGCAGTGCGCGGCCGCCTGCGGGTGATCGCCTACGAAGACGGCGTGATCGAAGTGCCCCGGACGGCGTTCGTACAGCGGATGTGCGCCGTGCGCGAGGCACTGGACGGCGCCGAAGCGGCGGCCCCGCCACGCTATCGCCTGGACGGCTGACCGCGCGGCGCGATGTCGGCGCAACAGCGGGACGATGCGTTGATCCACTTGGTGTTGGCCCGGGTAGGCCGGGCTTGCCGGTGTGCTTCGGCGGCCAATTCGTATCCGGTACAATCCCGCTATTCGAAATCTCGAAAACCATACGAGCTATGACACAGATTACCGGCAGCATCGTCGCCATCGTGACGCCGATGCAGGAGGATGGCAGCCTGGATTACGCCGCGCTGCGCAGCCTGATCGACTGGCACGTCGCCGAAGGCACCGACGGCATCGTGATCGTCGGTACCACGGGGGAATCGCCCACCGTGTCGGTCGAGGAGCATTGCGAGCTGATCCGGGTCGCGGTCGAGCAGGCCGCCAGGCGCATCCCCATCATCGCCGGGACCGGCGGCAACTCGACGCGCGAGGCGATCGAACTGACCGCCTTCGCCAAGCGGGTGGGCGCCGATGCGTCGCTGCAGGTCGTGCCGTACTACAACAAGCCGACGCAAGAAGGGATGGTCCGGCATTTCCGCACGATCGCGGAAGCAGTCGACCTGCCGGTGCTGCTGTACAACGTGCCGGGACGTACCGTCGCGGACATGAGCAACGACACCATCCTGCGCCTGGCCCAGGTGCCCGGCATCGTCGGCGTCAAGGAGGCCACCGGCAATATCGACCGCGCGGCCCAGCTGATCAAGGACGCGCCGGAAGGCTTCGCGATCTACAGCGGCGACGATCCCACCGCGGTGGCGCTGATGCTGCTGGGCGGCCACGGCAATATCTCGGTGACCGCCAACGTGGCGCCGCGCAAGATGCACGAGCTGTGCGTCGCCGCGCTCCAGGGCGATGCGATCACCGCGCGCCGCCTCCATATGGAATTGATCGCCCTGAACAAGGCGCTGTTCATCGAGGCCAACCCGATCCCCGTCAAGTGGGCGCTGCAGCAGATGGGCAAGATGGCCGGCGGCATCCGCCTGCCGCTGACGCCGCTGTCGCCCGAACACCACGAGACCGTGCGCCGCGCGCTGGCCGGCGCCGGGCTGCTCGCCTGATCGATCCGATTTTTCTTTCGCGCCAAGCGGTCATTCCCTTCACTAGGATTGCGTGTCAATGAAACTCAAGCTTAACCGCCAGGGCGTGCCGCAAGGCCGCCGTGCCGCCCTGGTCTTGCCGCTGCTCGCCGCCGGCATGATCGCTGGCTGCAGCACCGTCAACGACATGATGCAGGCCGACAAGATCGACTACAAATCGGCCGCCGCGGCCAAGCGGACCTCGACGCTCGAGGTGCCGCCGGACCTGACCAAGCTCGACGGCGATCGCCGCTATTCGGTCCCCGAGCAGGCCGGTGCGACGTTGTCCGGCTACCAGCAGGCCACCAGCGCCCAGCCCAAGGTCGCCGGCACCAACGTGCTGCCGTCGGCGGAAGGCATCCGCGTCGAACGCGACGGCAACCAGCGCTGGCTCGTCATCAGCAACGGCATGGCGCCGGACCAGCTGTGGCAGACCATGCGCGAGTTCTGGCAGGAGAACGGCTTCCTGCTGGTGCAGGACTCGCCCGAGACCGGCATCATGGAGACCGACTGGGCCGAGAACCGCGCCAAGATTCCGCAGGACTTCATCCGCAACACCATCGGCAAGGTCTTCGACAGCCTGTATTCGACGTCGGAGCGCGACAAGTTCCGCACCCGCCTCGAGAAGGGCCAGAACGGCAACCTGGAAGTCTTCATCAGCCATCGCGGCGCCAAGGAAGAGCTGACCGGCCTGGACAAGTCGCAGACGGTGTGGACCCCGCGCGCCGCCGATCCGGAACTGGAAGCCGAATTCCTGTCGCGCCTGGCGCAGCGCCTGGGCGTGCAGAAGGAACAGGCCGACCGCATGGCCAAGAACGGCACGCTGCCCGCGCCGGCGGGCGCCGCCAGGCCGGCCGCACCGGCCGATGCCGGCGCCGGCAAGACCGCGGCGGCCGCCGCTTCCGCAACCTATCTGACGCAGATCAACGGCGCCCAGGCGCTGCAGCTGCCCGAGCCGTTCGACCGCGCCTGGCGCTCGGTCGGCCTCGCGCTGGACCGCGTCAACTTCACGGTCGAAGACCGCGACCGCGGCCAGGGCCTGTACTACGTCCGCTATGTCGATACCCGCGACACGGTCAACGACAACCGCGGCTTCTTCTCCAAGCTGTTCACGCGCAGCGGCGGTGATGCCGCGCGCCAGGCCAAGAAGTATCGCGTGGCACTGAAGGGCAGCGGTTCGGGCACCACCGTCACCGTGCTGAACGACGCCGGGCAGCCGGAGTCGACCGAGATCGCCAAGCGCATCCTGACGCTGCTCGACGAGCAGCTGCATTGAGCGCTGCGTTGAGCGGACCTGCGATGCCGGATCGTCGCGCCGCCGCGGTCCGCCCCGGCATGGGGCGGGCGCGGCGATGATGCGGTTCGGCTTTCTCGGCAGCGGCAGCGAAGGCAATTCGCTGCTGATCGAATCCCGCGATGGCGCCAGCGTGACCCGCGTGCTGCTCGACTGCGGCTTCGGCCTGCGCGAGACCGCGCGGCGGCTCGAGCGGCTTGGCGTCACCCCGGACGGGCTCGATGCGGTGCTGGTCACGCACGAGCACGGCGACCATATCGGCTCGGCCTACGCCTTCGCCGCGCGGCATCGGCTGCCGGTCTTCACCACGCACGGCACCTGGCTGGCGACCTCGCATCTGCGCGGCGCCGACAAGGCCGATGTGCGCGTGATCGGCGCCGACTACGCGTTCGAGATCGGCAATCTGCAGGTATTGCCCTACACAGTGCCCCACGATGCGCGCGAGCCGGTGCAGTTCGTGCTGTCCGATGGCGATGCACGGCTTGGCGTGCTGACCGACGCGGGCGTGGAGACCCCTTACCTGGTGGCCCGTCTGGCCGGCGTCGATGCGCTGGTGCTCGAGTGCAATCACGACCGCGAGATGCTGCGCAACTCGGTGTATCCGCCTTCGCTGAAACGGCGCATTGGTGGCGACTTCGGCCATCTGGCCAACGAGGTGGCCGCGGCGATCCTCGCGCGCGTCGCGCACAGCGGCCTCGGCCGCGTGGTTGCGGCCCATCTGAGCCAGCAGAACAATACGCCGGCCCTGGCGACTGGCGCGCTTGCCGCGGCGCTCGGCACGGTGGCCGACGATATCCTGGTTGCGGATCAGTACGAAGGGCTGGGCTGGCAGACGGTGAAGGGATGAATCGGAAGCGATAAAGCGCAAGGCGCTGGATGTGGAATCCCGGCGTGGCGAGCGCCCATAAAAAAACCGGCCCGAAGGCCGGTTTTTTCGTTCGGGCGAACGCTTACTTGGCTTCTGCAGCCGAAGCGTCAGCGGCCGGAGCCGAAGCGTCAGCAGCCGGGGCCGAAGCGTCGGCAGCCGGAGCAGCAGCGGTGTCAGCAGCCGGAGCCGAAGCTTCGGTAGCCGGAGCGGTAGCAGCCGGAGCAGCGGTGTCAGCTGCGGGAGCGGCTTCTTCCTTCTTGCCGCAAGCGGCCACGGCAACAGCAGCCAGCAGGGAAGCGATCAGGAGAGACTTCTTCATTGTTCGTCCTTTAACTTGTAATAGAAAGAAAAACAGGCGATGAATAATTACCGGTAATTATCGCTCGTGAACTTCAATTTAATGGCTCTCCCCGGTGCCGTAATTGCATTGGTCCACAGTACGAGCCAGCTGGCGATTATATCCACGTTTTCCCGGCTTGTGTAGCGGCGTCATTTGCTGACCACACTGTTACGCATTATTACATTGCAGCCGGCGCCAGCTGCAGCCAGCCCTCCAGCGTCCAATGGTGAAAGGTCTCCATCAGCTCCGGCAGGTCGGCGCATTGGTTGACCTCGGCCGCGGTCAAATGGCGCCGATCGGCCAGCCGGCGCAGCCAGCCGGCCAGCTCGCCCGGCACCTCGTATGCCTCGCCATTGAGGAAGAAATGGCTGCGGTCGTATAGCGCGATCGAAGCCGGCGCCAACACAATGCCGTGCGTTCTGGCCAGTTTCGCGTATTTTCCCGCGGCGATTTGCGGAACCTCGGCGAACTCCACGCCGGGCTTCGGTTCCGACAGATGGGTGCCGATAAACTCGGACACCATGTCATTGGACCAGCGCAACGCCTGCAGCCGTTGCGCGACGGCGCGCGCGAGATCCGCCGGCAGTTGAGCGGGGCGCGACGTGGCTGCCTGACCGGGATCGGCATAACGCCCGGACAACGCCTCGTTGTCCTCCACGGTTTCCGACAGCCACGCCAGAAAATGCCCGGCCAGCTCGCGATAGGCCGGCGCGCGGAAACCGATCGAGCAGGTCATGCACTCGCCCTCGGCGATGCCGTCGTGGGCGTATTGCGGCGGCAGGTACAGCATGTCGCCGGGCTCGAGCACGAACTCCTGTTCCGCTTCGAATTCGGCCAGTATCTTTAAAGGAAGGTCCGGCACCAGGTCGAGCCGGTCCTGCGACGAGATCCGCCAGCGGCGCCGGCCCGAAACTTGCAGCAGGAACACATCATAGGAGTCGAAGTGCGGGCCGACACCGCCGCCGTCGGTCGCATAGCTGACCATCACGTCGTCCAGGCGCGCATCGGGAATGAAGCGGAATTGCCCCATCAGCGCGGCCGCCGCGCTATTGTGGAGGTTCACGCCCTGGACCAGCAGCGTCCATTGGCGCGCCTTGGTCGATGGCAGATTGTCGGCGGCAAAGGGGCCGTGCGCCAGTTTCCAGCGGTTGCGGAAGTGGGTGACCAGCCGCGACTCGACGTCGTCGCGGTCGGCCAGCTCGAAAAGCGCTTCCCGCGAGACTGGGGGCACGATATCAGGGATGGCTTGTCGAACCAGCAGGGGTTTGCGGTGCCAGATATCACGCATGAATGCGGCGGGCGTCATGCCCCCGAGCAGCTGAAGTGGCGCATCCGGATCCACCGGGCCGCGGGGCAGGGCCTGCGCGTATAATGCGGAATCGTTCATGGAGTGAAGAATTGAAAATCGCGAAGAACACGGTTGTGTCCGTGGTGTACAAGCTGTCGGATGCGCAGGGCAATCTGATCGAAGAATCGGATGAGCCGATGGTCTACTTGCACGGCGGCTATGATGGCACGTTCCCCAAGATCGAGGAAGCACTCGACGGTCATGCCGCAGGCTTCGAGACGCAGTTGCAGCTCGAGCCCGAGGATGCCTTCGGCGACTACGACGCCGAACTGGTCAAGGTCGAGCCGCGCGATCGTTTTCCCGAGCCCCTCGAAGTCGGCATGCAGTTCGAAGGCGTGCCCGAAGACGGCGATGAAGAGGATTCGGTGATCTATACCGTCACCGATGTCGCCGAGGACAAGGTGGTGCTCGACGGCAATCATCCGCTGGCCGGCATGGCGCTGCGTTTCTGGCTGAAGGTCTCCGAGGTCCGCGAGGCGACCGCCGAGGAAGTCGAGCATGGTCACGCGCATGGCGCGTCGGGCATCGAAGTGGTCGACGAGGACGAGGACGACGACAGCCCGCGCACGCTGCACTGATCGACGCATGGATCCATCGAACGGAAAAGCCGGCATTGCCGGCTTTTTCGCTTTCTGGGGCCGGGCGCGTCAGTTCTTGCCCGCGCCGTCCTGCAGCGCGACCGAGAACAGCGAACGCGAATCGGGCGAGATCGTCAGTTCGGTCCATTGCTTCGGCGAGCCCACCGGCAACGCGACGCGCGTGAAGCTGCGGATCGTCCTGCCCTTGGCATCGCGCAGCGGCGTATCGATGCCGAAGCCGCCGATGCTGCTGTGGATCAGCAGCACCTGCCCACGATAGTCGCTGACCAGCTCGCGCAGCTGCCGTTTGAACTCGAGATAGCCGTCGCGCTGGCGATGGCGCAGGAATCCGTCGAGCAGCGTCGGCTTGCCGCGCTTCTCCCAGCCGTTGCCGAACAGCGGGTCGCCGTGGATCACCAGCACGATGCCGTCGAGCGACTCCTGCTCGGCCACCGAGAACGCGCGCGCCAGCCATTGCCGGTTGGCTTCGCGGCGATCCTCGAATTCGCCGTTGCGGCCGGCCTCGGTGCGATAGTGGTTGTTGTCGTCGGGCACGTTCATGCCGACCAGCAGTACCTTGCCCGCGTTCCACCGAACGTTCTCGCGATAGCTGCGGAACTTGGCCTGATCCGATTGCCGGATCAACCGAAGCTTGCGGTGGCCCAGCGAATCGTCGTCCGGGAAGGCCAGCTCGCGCAGCCGCGCCAGCCGCTCGTCGGGATCGAAGCTGCCATTGACCGCCTGCTCGCATTCGGCCCAGTCGGTCTCGCCGGGAATGTAGACCAGCGGCAGCGGCGACTGATCGAGCAATGCCAGCCGGCCAGCCAGCATCGCATCGGCGCACGACTCGGTATCGCCCTTGATGCCGCCGGCATGGATCACGAAGGCGAGCTTGCGTTGCGCGAGGTTGTCCAGCAACTGCTGCGTCGGCGCCTCGGCATCCGGCCATTGGGGCAGGTCGGCGATCAGCGCGATGCGGACCGGGCGCGAGTCGGCGGCCTTGCCGCCGGCTGCCTGCGACTTGGCGGCGACCGGCTGCACGGCGGCGGCACTGTGCGCGCACCACGCGCCCAGCAGCGCCGCCGCCATCGCGAAGGCCGGCAGCGGTCGGCACGACAGGGCCCGGCGGCGCGCGCTTGCCATCGTCATGCCGGCTGACCGGATTCCTCGGCCAGCGCCTTCAGTCGGTACAAGGCGTCGAGCGCCTGCCGCGGCGTCATGCTGTCGGGATCGATGTCGCGCATCGCCTCGTTCAGCGCATCGTTGGCGGGCGCAACGGCGAAGCCATCGTCGCCGTCATCGTCCGCCGCGGGCACCGCCGGCGCCGCGAACAGATCCAGCTGCGGTGTCGGCGTGGCGTCGGTCGATTGCTGCTCGAGCCAGGCCAGATGCTTGCGCGCCGCGCGGATGACCGGCTGCGGCACGCCCGCGAGCTGCGCGACCTGCAGGCCGTAGCTCTGGCTGGCGGGGCCGTCCTGCACCGCGTGCAGGAAGACGATGCCGTCGCCATGCTCGACCGCGGACAGATGCACGTTGGCCGCCTGCGGAAACTCCTGCGGCAGTTGCGTCAGCTCGAAATAGTGCGTGGCG
This sequence comes from Cupriavidus gilardii, assembly GCF_008801915.1. Taxonomy (GTDB): domain Bacteria; phylum Pseudomonadota; class Gammaproteobacteria; order Burkholderiales; family Burkholderiaceae; genus Cupriavidus; species Cupriavidus gilardii. The sequence continues at coordinate 6,646 of NZ_VZOV01000021.1, read as the reverse complement.
AACAGCGTGTGGCTGCGGTTGTGCGCCAGCAGATGGCGGGCGATCGCCCAGGCCAGCGCAAGTCCATCGAAGGTCGACGTGCCGCGGCCGATCTCGTCCATCAGCACCAGGCTGTGCGGCGTCGCGTTGTGCAGGATCGCGGCCGCTTCGGTCATCTCGACCATGAAGGTCGAGCGGCCGCCGGCCAGGTCGTCGGCGGCGCCGATGCGCGTGAAGATCCGGTCGATCGGCCCGACCGTCGCGCGCCGGGCCGGCACGTAGGCACCGACACAGGCCAGCAGCACGATCAGCGCGGTCTGCCGCATGAAGGTCGATTTACCGCCCATGTTCGGGCCGGTGATCAGCAGCAGCTTGCGCGCCTCGGTCAGCTGGCAATCGTTGGCGATGAACGGCGTCGACTCCGCGGCCAGCTGGCCCTCTACCACCGGATGCCGGCCCTGCACGATGTCGATCACATTCTCGTCGACACGCTCCGGGCACGACCAGTCGAGCGTGCGCGCCCGTTCGCCCAGCGCGGCCAGAACGTCCAGCCGCGACAGCGCCGCCGCGACCCGGCGCAGCTCGCCGATATGCGGCAGCAGCAGTTGCAGCAGCGCTTCGTACAGCTGCTTCTCGCGCGCCAGCGCACGGTCCTGCGCCGACAGCGCCTTGTCCTCGAAGGCCTTCAGTTCCGGCGTGATATAGCGCTCGGCGTTCTTCAGTGTCTGGCGCCGGCGATAGTCGTCGGGCACCTTGTCGGCCTGGCCGTTGGTGACCTCGATATAGAAGCCGTGCACGCGGTTGTATTCGACGCGCAGATTGGCGATGCCGGTGCGCGTGCGCTCGCGCGCTTCCAGATCGATCAGGAACTGCCCGCAGTTCTCGGAGATATCGCGCAGCTCGTCGAGCTCGGCGTCGTAGCCGCGGGCGATCACGCCGCCATCGCGCACGGCCGTCGACGGCTCCGGTGCGATCGCGCGCGACAGCAGGTCCAGGCAGTCCCGCGGCACCGCCAGTTCGGTCAGTGTCTGCGCCAGCAGCGGGGCGGTGTCGTCCGGGGTCACGCAGGCCTGCACGTCGGGCAGCGCCGCCAGCGTATCGCGCAGCGACGACAGGTCGCGCGGACGCGCGCTCAGCAGCGCCAGCCGGGCGGTGATGCGCTCGACGTCGGCGAGCCGGCGCAGCCGCGCGCGCAGCGTGTCGAGGTCCTGCGCCAGCAGCGCGCCGATGGCCTGCTGCCTTGCCTGCGGAATCGCGCGCTCGCGCAACGGATGGTGCAGCCAATGGCGCAGCAGCCGGCTTCCCATCGCGGTGGCGCAGGTATCGAGCAGCGAGAACAGCGTCGGCGATTCGCCGCCGCGCAGCGTCTCGGTCAGCTCGAGATTGCGGCGCGTGGCGGTGTCAAGGCCGACGAATTCGGTTTCGTGTTCGACCGTGACGCCCTGCACATGACGCAGCGACTGGCCCTGCGTGCTCGCCGCATAGTTCAGCAGCGCGCCGGCCGCGCCCAGCGCCGCGCCCAGCGGACGGCAGCCGAACGGATCCAGGCTGGCGACGCCCAGCTGCTCGCGCAGCCGGCGCGCGCCGGCATCCTGGTCGAAATGCCATTCGGGCAAGCGCGTGCGCGCGCACGGATGCGCCGGCAGCTCGATGCCATCGGTGTGCAGCAGCTCGGCGGGGCGGATCCGTTCCAGTTCGCGCGCCAGTTGTGCCGCCTCGCATTCCATCAGCCGCAGCTCGCCGCTGGCCAGATTGAGCCAGGCCAGCCCGGTCTTGCTGACGCCGCGCCGCAGGGTCTGCTGGTGCACCGCCATCAGGAAGGTATCGGCCTTGTCCGGCAGCAGCGCCGCATCGGTCAGCGTGCCGGGCGTGACGATCCGGACCACCTTGCGCTCGACCGGTCCCTTGCTGGTGGCCGGATCGCCGATCTGCTCGCAGATCGCCACCGACTCGCCCAGCTTGACGAGCTTGGCCAGATATTGGTCGACCGAATGGAAGGGGATGCCGGCCATGCGGATCGGCACGCCGTTGGAGCTGCCGCGCGCGGTCAGCGTGATGTCGAGCAGCCGCGCGGCCTTCTCGGCGTCGTCGTGGAACAGCTCGTAGAAATCGCCCATCCGGTAGAAGAGCAGGGTGTCCGGATGGTCGGCCTTGATGCGTAAATACTGCTGCATCATTGGCGTGTGTTTTTCCGCGGTGCCAGCCGATGCGCTGGCGGCCGCGGTAGTTGGCAGGTCTTCGGACATGCAATCCTCTCGGCGGGCCGCTGCAGACGGGCAGCGGCCGGGTTCGGAGCGTGCGCGAGGCCGTGGGCGTCGCACGCAAACGCGCATTTTACTGCGCGTTGCGGCCCGGTACGGAGAGGAGTTCGGTGAAAAACTGTGACTCGGCGAGATGGTGGCTGCGACGGGATGCGACCGACGGTGTTCGGCTCTTCAGGTAATTCGCAGTTCCATCCGCCTGCGGAGCGCCCGAAAGTCAGCCTCGATCGTGTCGATCTTGGTCGTGTGATCGAGATTGACGATGCGCTGAACTCAAGCGCGGCGCCGGCCGGGACGCGCTACCGGCTCACATCGACAAGACTGCAACGATGTACGCCGATTGCGCGACGAGGGAACGATGATCCAGGCCACTGCCATTCGAGCCGCGGCCACTGTGCCGGGGCGCGAGGTCGCTGTAGTGGCGCTGCACGTCGCGGCATTCGGTGCCGGCTGGACGGTGAACGGCTGGCGCAAGGACGGGAGCTAGACCGACTGCGCCGCGGCTACGCAGAGGAACGGCTCTTCCAAAAGGCGGCCAAGGTGGGCGCGCTGGGTGATGCCCGTCGAGAGGAACAGCGCCGCCTATTCGAACAAGCGGAGTTAGCCAATACTGGAAACAGGAAGCCGACCAGGCGCGCGCTGATGCTCGCGCCGCTGATTCTGTTGCTGGCCAGCTGCGCCAGCGAGTTGCCGACCTGGTCGCCGCCACTCGAGCCGGCGGCGATCTCTCCCCTACCAGCGGAGGCCAAGCAGCCGGCTATCCCCTCGATGTGCTTACCGTCATGTTCAGCGGCTTGATCAGCGAGCGGGAGAACTTGCTGAATATGCCGCCCGATCCCGCTTCGCTGGGCGAGCGTGCGAGCGGGCGTACGATTCCATGATTGACCCAAGTACCTACCAGCGGCGCTTAAGACGATAGGGGGTCGCCCCATCAAGGATTGACGGGTCCTTCGCCACAGCCTTTCTGACCCAGTCACGAAGGCTGTGTGCGTGCCCGTCCAGGACATTGCCTATCCTGGTTGGCACGTACAGCATCTTCTTTTGACGAAGTCCACCGGCGATGCCGTCTTCGTAGTGGAAATTCACCGCGGTCTTGCCATCCTTGATAAACAGAGCAAGGTACCCCTTTTCCTCAGATGTCAGAGTTGCGAGGTATCCATTGCGCTTCCGCACGTACTCGGCAATCTCCCACCATTTCGACACGCGTCCTGCCAGCCACCAGAGGAAGTGTGCTGCCAGATATGCCATAGAAATGAGGAATACTGCGCCCACCCAGTGGCGGTATTGCGCCATAAAGCTGTCAATGCCGAGTTGGGTCACCACGCCGCTTGGCAGGAAGACTGCGAGCCCTGTCCCAACCGCTATGGCAAAGATTGGCTTTGCCGCTAGGGTCGCAAAAGAATTCAACGCATCCTTTGCGTCTGCCAGAATACCCATTCCTTCCTCATGTCCTTGTGATCGCTTATTGACGAGCCGCAGCAGCGGGTTTGGCGTGCTGCGCTGCGTGGAGGTCAGCATGGTGAAAGAGACGATGCTATCCCCGCGTTGGATGTTACTCATCGTCTAGCCAATATGCCGCCGCTGCACGAAGAGCCGCGGCCTTGACTTCGCCTGAGCACATGCTGGCATTGAAGGCAGCGGCCAACTTCTTGGCAGCCTCCAAATTGGCGTCGAAGCCATGGGCGGTGGAGTATAGGTGCGAAAAGCCGCTCCAAGGCATGTTGTCCTTCCCGGGGGCTCGGTCCCCGAAAATTTCCTCAAACGTGTACTGAGCGCTCGTTAGCCGACTGGCCAGCTCTTCGACCGAAATCGCGTCGACATCACGAAGGATCTCGTTCCACTCATCATGTGCTCGCGCAAACTGTTGAATTACCGTCGAATCGCCGCGCTTGAGCTGCTCCAATAGGTAGTGCATTAGGGCCTCATTGATTAGCTGAAGGAATCTGATCTAGAGCGCTTAATCATGGCAGCTTTCAGGTGCAACACACCCCCCCTCGAATGGCGGCGGCATTGCGTGCCATCAATCATCGGAAGCCCAGGCGCTGTGCACAGGCTCGGCTCGGTAGGCTGCCCATAACACGTGGTAAGGCTTGGGGTGGGGCGCCGTCCTGCGCTCGAAGAAGATCCGGGCCCGGCCGTGGTATTAGGGTTGACCTCGGCTTCGGTATGTTCTGGCCCCGTGCGCGTCGGCTCGGGGAGAGTCCGCATTGCCTCGACCACCTTGCGGCCACCGACGTAAGCGAGGATGCCGGCCCCCGGCGAGACGCGCGGGGAGGGCCGGCGGACGGGAGTGACCAGTCGTTGGCTAGTTTGCTGTTGCCTATGATGCACTCGGTGGATACTGTATGGATATACACTACATGTGCGCTCATGTGAAATGCCGCGCTCTGAGGCGCGGCATCTCTGCACGATTACGGTCGGGCGCCTAGACCAAGAAGCCCGGCGAGGCCGGCAACATCGGTTCTGGGCCACTCCGCCCAAGGTTGCCAAGGTGGAAGAGTAAAGACCGAACGCACGTACTGCCCGACGAAGACGCCGTACCGATTCGGACCGACGACGCCGAATGCGGCGTTCACCGCAGCGGCGTGGCCGGCTTCGGCATCATTTGAGGTATGGTGCACATAGGTCGCATCCGGCAGGTCGTAACGAAGGCCGTTGTCTGCCTTAACTGTGCGCTCATATCCATATGCTGCCATTGCATCATGAAGCGCTTCGTATTGCTCCCGGGTCGCATCCCGGAGTTCGATTCTCGCGATCAACATGTTGAGGTCCTTTCCCTTATAGGGATCAGCATTCATTCAGAACCGCCCCGGAGACCGGGGCGGTTTCTTTCCACATCACTTCGGCTGCTTGTCTCGCAGGACGATGCGGAAAGGCCGACCGTCAGGGCGGCGAATAACACGCCCCTTGACGGTGATGGTCATCCGATAGATGACGCGTTCGCCTTGGCCTTTCTCCATGAAAGTCTCCAAAAGGCGACCTCAACATGAAACTTGACATTTCTCGTTGACACCGTTCTACGGTGTCAACTAACATTCGGTTGCTTACACCAATGTATTGCCAAGATGCGAGGCTCATGAGGTCCCTTGAGCCGAGCATTTTCCCGAGAGGTCACGAACGCGCCAACGTTCGTGACCTTTTCCTTTTACGCGTGGCGCTGAAATCGAAGCACAGCTGCCATGGGACAAGTCCCATATGGTTGCAGACGTAGGTTGCGAATTCGTCTGCTTGCCACTCCGCGTCCTCCTCCCTCACCGGATTTCCGCTGCTCTTGTGAAGCACGGGACGATGTCCCAAGACCAAGTGGCCGATCTCATGAAAAATCGTGGAGATGGCCGCGTGATCGCCTTTGCATGCTTTCTCGTACGTGCTATTGGGCAGCATGATCCTGAACGTCGTAGGGTCGCATGCAGCCTCGGTGAAGCACAGCCACTCTTCATCATCAACCGGGTCAAGGCAGATGTTGAAGACGCTAAGACGCTCCAGGAAGGCCGCAAAATTGCCAACCGTCGACCGGTCAACTTTAAGCAGCCGGCAGAAATTCCGCGCGACCTCCTTGATGTCAGCTCCGCTCATGAACTGAACCCTATTCCCCTTCAACATGTGCCCCATGTTTCCCCTTTTTGTTTTTCCGGGCAGTGATGTGGTGAAGGAACTCTGCGATTTCCTTCAGTTCGGCCGCAGTGAAGGGCGACTTCGCAAAGCCAGCCACTAATAGCTGCTGCTGCAACGGAAGTCCGTCAACCGGGACCACCTCGTTGGAGGCTGCTGCCAAGGTGTCCAACTCCTCGAGCTTCGCTCCCTTTGCTGCGAAGAACTCGCCAATCTTCACTACCCATTGCTCACTGATCTTCTTCCGGCCGGTCTCCATCGCGCTAAGGAACGAAGCGGTGACGCCAAGTTCTTCAGCCATCGACATTAACGTTTGGCCCGTGTCGATTCGAGCCTTCCTTACTACCTTGCCGAATTCGGTAAGTGCCATCTGTGCCCCGCTGCGTGATTGCTGCATGTAATTTTTTTCTTGTGATGTGGACTTTACACTGCCGAAACCGCATGCGCAACAAAATTCAACCGAATCGGTGAAAAACCTAAACCCTGTTCCGTGCCGCCGACACCCACCCTCCGATTGCGGTCAAAAGAAAAGCCCGTGGAGACGGGCTTTGGCGTGGGTATTGGCGTAGCTGCCAAACGTCTAGCGCTACAAATCAATGGCCAGGTACTGCTGCATCATTGGCGTGTGTTTTTCCGTGGCACCAGCCGATGCGCTGGCGACCGCGGTAGTTGGCAGGTCTTCGGACATGCAATCCTCTCGGCGGGCCGCTGCAGACGGGCAGCGGCCGGGTTCGGAGCGTGCGCGAGGCCGTGGGCGTCGCACGCAAACGCGCATTTTACTGCGCGTTGCGGCC